>NZ_OX366325.1:0-1402288 GCF_947250575.1 Wolbachia endosymbiont (group B) of Episyrphus balteatus
TGAAAAGAAGTAAAGCAAAAATAGCAAGAATCATCAGCCAGAACGAGTCAGATGAAAAAGTTCCTATTTGGTTAATGCGTCAGGCTGGTAGGTCTCTTCCTGAGTATCGGAAGGCGGTGGAAAACATGAATAATTTCATGGAGATATGTTATAGCACAGATTTGGTAACAGAGTTAACGTTACAACCAATAAGAAGGTTCAATATGGATGCAGCGATAATTTTTTCTGATATTTTGATAATAGCTGACATTTTAGGCTGTAATGTAAATTTTATTCGAGGTGTGGGTCCAATAATAAGACCTATAGAAAGTGCTAAAGACTTGAAGAGTCTACAAGGAATTGAATCTAACACATTACCAATCCTAAATGCTATAAAAGAAGTAAGAAGCCAGTTGCCAGAAGAAAAATCGCTTATAGGCTTTGCTGGAGGGCCGTGGACGGTAGGTTCATACATCATAGAGGGCGGTGGTAGTAAAACTTTTTCCAAGGTGCTAAATTTCTGTCCATTGGCACTAGAGGAAATAATAAACAAAATAACGAAAGCGACAATTATTTATCTGATCAAACAGATAGAGTTTGGAGCAGATGTTATTCAGTTATTTGACAGCAATGCTGGTGTATTGAAGGAAAAACTGTTTGAAAGATACATCATCAAGCCAACAAAGGAAATTGTTTCGGCAATAAAGAGTAGATTTCCCAATTTTCCAATAATAGGTTTTCCGCGCTCTGCTGAAAATCTTTATACAGATTACTGCGAACAAACAGGCGTATCTGCAGTAAGTATAGATTATAATGTTCCAATAGAATGGGCGAAAGAAAATCTAAAAATTCCTCTGCAAGGGAACCTTAATCCTAGTCTTTTGGCCTACAATAAGTCAGAAGCAATTGAAGAAGCAAAGCGTATAATAGATTGTTTTAGAGGGTTACCTTTTATATTTAATCTTGGACATGGAGTGCTTCCTGATACTCCGGTTGAAAATATTGCTGCATTAGTGGACCTAGTAAGAAACTACTAAAACTCTTGTATGAAAAGCCTTTATGAGGGTGGTCAGCCAAATCGCTCTTACTTTAAGCGTTAGCACATTATTACAGTGCCAATTTACATTATTAAAACTCGCTATACAGGGATTTATTTGCCTTTTTCAATTTATTAAGCTTTTTAATATCTATATTTAAGAATACAAAAATACCAACCTTTATGTAAAATAATAAAATTTCTAGCTTTTTTGTTGTGTAGAGTTTATCATTTTTATTTAACTTTAGTGAGATTATGTCAGACCTTGCAAAGAGGATGTCTCTGATAAAACCGTCGCCTACAATTGCTGTGACCGATAAGGCAAACAGATTAAAAAGCGAAGGAAAGAAAATTTGCGTTTTAGCTGCGGGAGAGCCGGATTTTGACACTCCAGATCATATAAAAAAGGCAGCTATTCAATCGATAAATGAAGGCAAAACTAAATATACTGCTGTTGATGGAACGCATGAGCTTAAAGAGGCGATAATCAATAAGTTAAAAAGGGATAACAATCTAGAATATACACTGAACCAAATTTGTGTCGGCGCAGGCGCTAAGCAGGTGTTATTCAACTTATTTATGGCAACAATTGACCCTGGAGATGAGGCTATAATACCAGCTCCTTATTGGGTTTCGTATGTTGATATGGTAAATCTTTTTGGCGGACTGCCAGTTGTTGTAGAGTGCAAGCAAAACTTTAAGCTGACACCAGAATTACTGAAGAGCAAGATAACTAAGAAAACTAAATGGTTAATTCTTAATTCACCGAACAATCCAGCAGGAATTGTCTATACATATGATGAATTGAAAAGCATAGCGCAAGTATTGCTTGAATATCCACATGTAAATATTGTTACAGATGATATTTATGAGCACATAGTATACGATGAAAAGTTTTTTACCATTGCTCAGGTTGAGCCAAAGCTTTACGATAGGGTTTTTGTTGTCAATGGAGTATCAAAAGCCTATGCAATGACTGGCTGGAGAATAGGTTATATTGCAGGTAGGAGTGATATAGTAAAAGCTATTTCTACACTGCAGTCTCAAAGTACTTCTAACCCAAATTCAATAGCACAAGCAGCAGCAGTTGAAGCGTTAAACGGTGATCATAGTTTTTTGAAAGAAAGAACAAAAATCTTTAAGGATCGTAGAGATTTTGTAGTAAAAAAGCTAAATTCTGCTTCAGGATTGTCAGTATCTATTCCGCAGGGTGCATTCTATTTGTTTGTCTCATGTGAAGGTTTATTGGGTAAGAGTACGAAAAGTGATAAAGTAATAAATAGTGATCTTGATTTTACCGAATATTTATTAGAAGATCATTTAGTTGCTGTTGTTCCAGGAATTGCATTTGGTCTGAAAAATTTTATCAGAATTTCTTATGCAACCTCTCAGGAACAATTAGAAATTGGATGTGATAGTATTACTAAAGCATGCGAAATGCTAAGTTAACTTTTTAATATTCCTATATATAATATTTCAGTAAGATAGAGTTGATTTATGGCTTGGGTGTATTTGCTATTAGCTGGTTTGGTTGAAATAATATGGACCACAGCACTGAAATATAGCAATGGCTTTACTCGTGTTATACCTGTAGTAATTATTTTAGTTAGCGGTTCTGTGAGTCTTTACTGGCTATCGTTAGCAATGAAGTCTATTCCTCTTGGAACATCTTATGCAGTTTGGACTGGTATAGGCTCTATAGGTGCAGCGATAATAGGAATAATGTTTTTTAATGACCCAGTAAATTTTGGGCGTTTATTTTCCCTTGCTTTGGTAGTGCTGGGTATCATAGGATTAAAAGTATTTTCCAATTAGGAAAAGTTAAGTACGTCTATTTTACCACCTCAGGACTTTCTACTAAAGTTGCTTTGGATTTTTCAGTTCTCGAAGAGGGCATTCCTATTGATTTAGAAAGTACCTTTCTAATGTTCAATATTTCATTTTTCTCATTTTGTTGAGTTAAGTTAATGTCGTTTATTTTATTCACTAAATCTTTTCCTTCCTTTAAAATTTTTAAATCGCTTTCGTTGATATGATGTTCATTTTTAAATTCTGCAACGATTTCTTTCTTCTTTGGATGAGTATTCAGAAATTCTAATATCTGGTGTTTAGCAACAGCTTGAATAAATTTCTTATCGTGAAATATTGAATTGTTATGTAGTTCTTCTAGGCTTTTATCATATTGTTTTGCTTCGTTTACAGTAAGTTTTATTATTTCTTCTGCGCTACTTAAAAGTTCCCTGTATAACTTGTCGTATCTATTGCCTGTGTGTGCGGCGAATGTTTGTTCAATGTATTTTGTTATGTAGTTTTGTAGCGTATTGTCTATTGTACCTATGTTCATTCACTCACCTTGCTTTTATATTATATTTTACACACAAAAAGGTTAATATTTAGTTAACTACAGCGTTTCTGATACTGAATTTCATTAAAAATTATATTATTTAAAGTATAATCGGTATCACGAAATAAAAGCGTAAGTAAAATGAATTTTGTAACAAAACTAAAACTTATAGTAAAAAAAATAAAGCTTAAGATGAACAAGGGTAAAATTATAAAAATCCTTATCATCTGTGGTATAATTTTTTTCATATACCTTATCCATGAACCAGTTATAGATATGCTAAAAGGTCTCTTTTAAGAAAGATACTCGGATTAGAGTAGCTATTTACAAAAGTGTTGCTCCTTGCTGATAAAATACCTATAATTCTGTTTTTTAGGTAATATTAGGATTGCAGAGAAACTTTTTCATATGGTTGCTAGCATCACTATTTTATGCATACCAGTATATATTACGTGTAATTCCAAATATAATCGCGCCTGAATTAATAACGAAATTTAACATAAGTATTACAGATGTTGGTCAATTTGGTGGGCTATATTATATAGGCTATACGCTTGCTCACATACCTGTTGGTCTTGCCCTTGATAGATTTGGGCCAAAGTTTGTTTTGCCTGCATGTATTGTCTTAACGTTTGCTGGGACATTACCACTAATATGCTTTGATGAGTGGTATTACTCAATACTTGGTAGAATGATTGTTGGAGTTGGGTCATCTGCTTCGGCAATTGGGCTCTTTAAAGTTGCAAGTATGTATTTCTCACAAGAAAAATCAGCAAGGATGGCTAGTTTATCTATAATAATAGGGTTACTGGGAGCTATTTATGGTGGATTACCTCTAGACTTTTTGCTCAATAAATTTGGTTGGAATTATGTTATATACACTTTCTCAGCATTTGGTTGTTTACTTGCTCTGCTATTGCTTTTAATAACGCCAAACAGTAACATAGAGGAGAGTAGAAATGACAACATACTTCAAGATTTAAAAACTGTACTTTTCAATAAACATATCATTCTAATCAGCTTTTTTGGGGGCTTGATGGTTGGGCCACTAGAAGGTTTTGCTGATGGTTGGGCAAAAGCGTTCTTATGTGAAGCATATCAAATGACCGGAGATTTGGCATCTTCACTTTCCTCTCTCATGTTTATAGGTATGGGAGCTGGATCATTCTTTCTCGCTTATTTACTGGAGAAGTATCCAGACAAACATTACGAGGTGATTATTGCGTGTTCTTTTGCAATGATCGCTAGCTTCCTCTTGCTTTTTACACAAGTTGGCGGTTTATATATTGCATTACCTACACTTCTTGTTATCGGCTTTGCATCTGGGTATCAGGTAATTACTATTTACAAGGCAATAAGTTATGTAAACAATAACTTGGTAGGCTTAGCCACAGCTGTATCAAACATGATAGTTATGGTTTTTGGCTATTTTTTTCATACTGGGATTGCAAAGATAATAGACTTATGTTGGAATGGAACGATAATACAAGGAAATCCTATATATGGTACTGAATTGCTCGTAAAAGCGATATCAATTATTCCTGTATGTCTGCTTTTGGCTATTTTTGGATTTATGTGGTTAAAGAAAGGATCTTATGACAATTGCTCCAGAAAGGATTTGTAACTCTGAAAATAATTTAAAGTCTTTTGATAATGAAATTTATCAATCTATAGAGAAAGAACTGCAGCGCCAAAAATCGCAGTTACAACTAATTGCATCAGAAAATTTTGCAAGTAAAGCAGTAATGGAAGCGCAGGGTTCTTTTCTGACTAATAAATATGCAGAAGGTTATCCTGGTAAAAGATATTACTGTGGCTGTGAGTATGTAGATGAAGTTGAAAATCTGGCTATAGAAAGGCTTTGTAAGCTGTTTAATGTTAAATTTGCAAATGTTCAACCTCACTCTGGTTCTCAGGCAAATCAAGCAGTGTTTGCTTCACTACTTACTCCGGGTGATACAATACTTGGATTGTCACTGAATTGTGGTGGACATTTAACTCATGGTGCAGCACCAAACCTTTCTGGTAAGTGGTTTAAGTCGATCCAGTATACAGTTAATAGAGACACTTACCTGCTTGATATGGATGAGGTGGAAAGGCTAGCGCTAGAGCATAAACCGAAGCTAATCATTGCTGGTGCTTCTGCTTATCCAAGAGAAATAGATTTCGAGCGCTTTCGCGAAATTGCGAATAAAGTTGGTGCATATCTGCTTGCAGATATTGCTCACTATTCAGGGCTTATTGCTGCAGGTTGTTACCCCTCCCCTGCCAAATATGCGCATGTTATAACTTCAACAACTCACAAGACTTTACGTGGTCCTCGTGGTGGAGTGGTGATGACAAATGATGAAGCGTTACATAAAAAAATTCAGTCTGCAGTTTTTCCAGGATTGCAAGGTGGGCCACTTATGCATGTGATAGCTGCAAAAGCTGTTGCATTTAAGGAAGCATTAACGCCAGAGTTTAAAACTTATAGTAGAAAAATTGTAGAAAATGCAAAAGTGCTAGCTCAAGCGTTGCAAGGGCATGGGCTGAACATTATAACCGGTGGCACTGACTCTCATATTGTGCTAGTTGATTTAAGATCACAGAAGTTGACGGGAAAAGACGTTGTAAATAGCCTTGAGAGAGCTGGCATTACCTGCAATAAAAACTCTGTGCCATTTGACACGGAAAAGCCAACGATTACTTCAGGGCTCCGTTTTGGTACTGCTGCTGAAACAACACGCGGACTTGAGAAAAAAGATTTTAAAGAGATAGCTGATCTAATAAATGAAATAATTCAGGGATTAATTGATGGAAATAGCCTTGATATTGAAAGAGCAGTAAAAACTAAAGTTGAAAGGATTTGTAGTAATTTTCCTATTTATTAATATTCAAATTTCCTTCCTTTACTTTGAATCAAACTATTGTATAGTGATTTTATAGCTCTTTAATTTTATGATAAATGTACCTAGCATAGAGAGTTGTGATTTTCACAATAAAAATGTTCTGCTCAGGGTTGATTTCAATGTTCCTATAAAAAATGAAAGAATTTGTGATACCACTCGTATTTTGAGAGCTCTACCTACCATTCAGTATTTAGCAAATGCAGGTGCAAAAGTTATTATTATCTCACATTTTGGGCGTCCAAAAGCAAAAGACAATAACCTATCGCTAAAAAACGTAGTTGAAACTTTATCGCAGCTGCTAAGCAAAGAAGTGAAATTTATTGATGATTGTATTGGTGAGAGAGTACAAAGAGCAGTAAATGCGATGAATGGAGGAGATATAATATTACTAGAGAATCTTAGGTTTTATAAAGAAGAAGAGCAGAATGACTCAAATTTTGCTAAACAATTAGCATCTCTAGCAGATATATATGTAAATGATGCATTTTCTTGCTCTCACAGAGTTCACGCTTCTATTTCACGCATTACGGAATTTTTACCTTCCTACGCGGGATTTTGCTTGCAAGATGAGCTAAAGTATCTTGAGCAAGCTATATCGTTTGACGCTAAACCTATTACTGCGATAGTTGGTGGAGCTAAAATATCAACTAAAATAAAAATGCTTATAAAGCTAGCAGAAAAGGTTGATTACCTTATTCTGGGCGGCGCAATTGCTAATAATTTTTTGTTATTTAATAAAGTTAATATAGGCAAGTCTTTTTTTCAAAATGGCGTTGATGATCTTCTGCACGATATTGTTGAGACAGCAAATAAAAACAACTGCAAAATAGTTGTGCCAGAAGACGTTTTGGTTGCAGTAAATTCTGATTATAGCACTAGTATTTTAAGAAAAACCGAATCCGTTTTGGATGATGATATAATTTTAGATATCGGACCTCAAACTTTAAGCACAATAAGCGGTATAATAGCAAGCAGTAAAACTCTGCTGTGGAACGGACCTATTGGTGTTTTTGAACATTCAGCTTTTGCAAATGGTACAGTAGAGGTGATGAGAGTAGTAAGTGATTTGACACACGAAGGAAAATTAACCAGTGTAATAGGGGGAGGAGATAGCCTATCTGCAGTAAATACTGCAGGTCTTGCCGATAAAGATTTTACATATATTTCAACTGGTGGGGGAGCGTTTTTAAGTTGGCTAAGTGGTGATGAGATGCCAGGACTGCGATCAACATTAGATTAAAACTTTTTTAAGTTGTTGCTTATACCCTAGCTTCTTTATGAATATGATTATGTCGAAAATAGCTAAGTTAATCTTGTGCTTAATAATACCAGTAATAGGATTTGTTTTTTACATTAAGGAGCATTATCTCAATGATGCAAATTCACAAATTGGCTTTGAGCCGTTTTTCAAAACAGATTCTTCAGATCCAGACTATATTCCACCACTTCCGGAGCTGACTGATTTTGATAGAGGAGTATTAAGAGTTTGTGGAGATTGGGGAACACACCCTGATGAAGAAGATTTTAGAATTTTGCTCGATTGTCCGCAGCATCAAGAAGTGGTGAAAAGGATATACGATAAGCTCGATCATCAAGTGGCTACACCAAATGCAGGCTTGGGGTTATTTAAAGATGAATTGACTAAGATTTGGTTTACAAATAGCGGAGTTGAGAAAGAAACTATAGGATTTGGACATATTTTTTGTGGTGAACCAGATAGATTGGGACTTGGTGGTATGCATTTTGTAGGTAGATATGTTGAAGCTCAAGAAAATAAGTGGGCGGGTGCAATTTGGGGTAATAAATCTCTGTGCAATAAATTAGATATTAAGCCACCTGTTTACACGTTTGGAATGAAATACTTAGGTAAGGGTGGAGAAGTAAAAGTTAAGTGCCCAAATGGGTATGCACATAACCTTCATGCTGATGATATTTTAGTTTCTGCAACTAAGGCGTTTAAGGAATTGGGAGAAGATGGAATGTGTCTGTATAAAATGGAAGATGCCAATTATCAATCAGTGTTTGTGAGAAAGAATGACGCTATACTTACGTTCTATCCTGACTTAACACCAAAATGTAATGATAAAAGTACTAATTGTAGCTGTAGCAAGCCTTGATTAGCTGAAAAAAAGTAAACATTTTATGCGTATTATGTTAATTTAGTTATATTGTGGGCAATTTGTAAAGCTGCATGAGACTTATAGTAAAAAAATGTTTGTCTGTTTTATTTCTGTTGCTGCTTGTAGCGCCTCTTGTATATGGACAGCAATCTTGCTTAATTGATATCGAGAACGATTTTCAAGATTTGAAAACATCATTAAAAAATCCAATATTTTTAGATCCTGCGTCAAATTCAAATTATGATGATAGGGAAGGCAAAAAAGTGTTGATGGTGGTGGTGCATCATACCGAATCACCAACATTAAAAAGCACAAAATGCGCATTAAATTCTTCAGGTATATCAGTACAGCTTATTGTTGATAGGGATGGTAGCATTACTCTGATGGTTCCACTCGAAAAACGAGCGTGGCATGCTGGTATAAGTTATGCGAAAGTTCAAGTAGATAATGTGATTGAAGAGCTACGAAAACTGAATGATTATTCTATAGGTATAGAGATTGTAAACACAGGGCTTGAGCCTTTTCCAGAAGAGCAAATGAAATCTGTTAAAGATCTGATTTTGTACCTCATGAAGCGCTTTAAGATTAGAAAAGATATGATATTTAGTCACGCTGAAATAGGTACTATAGTATATAACTCAGCCATTGAAGGCTACGCAATGCGTAAACCTGACCCACATAAGTTGTTTGATTGGGAGTTATTGGAGAGAAATGGCATTGGACTGCATATAGGTGATAGAATCAGTTCTCAAGACGCAAGACAAAAAGTAGAAGAGGTTTTATATAAGGTAGGCGATAAGAGTGAAAGTATTTTGAAATTAAAAAAAAGGTTGAACAATTTTTTTTATAAAATACTGCCTTGGAATGATAAAGAAGGTAACGCTGACAATAATGCTGATTACTCAAATGAGTTTGATGAGAATTTTGCGTGGGTTATTAATCAGTTTTCAATGCATCATTTGCCGAAAGAGATTAGAAAAGACTTGCCTCTAAAATTAGAACAGGAAGATATTTTGCCTGAATTTTTAAGCGAATATGGCAATTGTATTTTCAACAGATTCACATCTTTTAATAATAAAATTGAATCAAGTTTACAACCACCATTTTTGAATGAAGAGGATTACAAGCGTTTATTATCTTCTCTTGCAGAATATGAAAATAATATTTCTTCTAGTGCATTTGCTACGCTCATGTACAAGATTAAGCTATATTACGACTCTTATCTAAGGTATAATATAAGATCCTCGCTTTATATTCCATTTAAGCTTAATTTATTTGAGAAGCTAGATGTTTTAAAGAATGAAATATTGTCTTTTAAGTCTATAAGACATGAAAAGGCTATAGAAGTTTCGAATTTAATTAATGAGTTTAGGTCGAAAATTTTACCTGATTTCCAAAATTTTGAAAAACAATGGTTCCAAGAATTTAAGGACACTTGGAAACAAAAGTTTATACCGAATATGGAAAAGCAAATGTCTTGGACTGCGCTGCATGAAACTGTGTTGGAATATTTAGAAGAGGCAAAGAAAGAAGTCTAACAAGTATTAAGATGGCCAGATGAATGGGCAGAGAAAAATAAAGGCACATGCATCTGGAAGGATACAAAAATTTCTAAATGAGGATTAATATAGTATTGGGATGACAGAGTTTAAAAAATAAGTTACTTTTTTTATTTTTGGTAAAAAGTAGTCTATGGGTATTAAAATTGCACCTTCTATACTTTCAGCAGACTTTGCAAAATTAGGAGAGGAAGTAAAAAGAATTAGCGACTTGGATGTAGATTATATACACATAGACGTTATGGATGGGAATTTCGTTCCAAATATTACAATTGGTCCTAGCGTTGTTTCTGCAATACGTGAATATAGTACTCTTCCTTTTGATGTACACTTAATGATTAAATCTCCTGGTGACCATATTGAAAGCTTTATAAATGCTGGTGCTGATATTATCACTATACACGCAGAAGCAGAGATACACCTTGAAAGATTAGTAAGGAGGATAAAATCATACAAAAACGTAAACAATATAAAAAAAACAATTCAAGTTGGAGTTTCAATTGTTCCTTCAACTTCTCCAAGCGTGCTTGAGTATATAATACATGAGCTAGATATTGTACTAATTATGACAGTCAATCCTGGATTTGGAGGACAGGAGTTTATTCATTCGCAGTTGAGTAAGATATCTACCGTGAGGAAAATGATACAGGACCGTAATCTTAAAACACAAGTTTCAGTAGATGGTGGAGTTAACTTTTCTAACGCAGCTGATATAATAAAAGCAGGTGCAAATATATTAGTTGCTGGATCAGCAATATTTAAAGCTGAAGACATGAGAAAGGCTATAAACGATCTTAAAAATCTTTCGTTATAACCCTACAGATAACACAAACCATTTTTGTTATCTTGTCAGTTTTAAAAATTCCTATTATCCCAGTGCTTCGACACTGAGATAATAGAAAGTAAGTTCAACCTCAATAGAAACCTGATGATGAGTCATTATTACCAAATTTTGGTCTGTTTCTATTACTAAAACCAGAACGAGGACGAGTAGGTCTATTACTATGATAATTATCTCCAGGTTTTTTATTAAACGAGTTGTTATAATAATTATCCCTATTATTTAAACCATCTCTCCTTTCTTCATTGTAAAGCTTACCTTCAAAAAATTCACCTGTTTCTTGATCAACACGACGTCTTGATAATTTTGGACATCCACCTTTTTCAAAGTCAATTATCAAAGCTTTGAAGGTATCACCCTGTTTAAGTATATCCTCAATGGACTCTACATGTTGATTAGCTACCTCGCTTATATGCATTTTTCCTTTTCTTCCATTAAGAAGTTCTAGCTCTACAATAGACTTCTCTATCTTTACAACTTTAGCATCAATTATAGAACCTTGTTCTAGCTCTGTTATTGAATCAATCATCATATTCTTTGCAGCTTCAGCTTCAGTACTACTAATGGCAAAAACAGAAACTTTACCGTCATCCCCTATTTCAATTTTTGCATTACTTCTTTCACATACACTGCGTATATTTTTTCCTTTAGCACCAATAGCTGCAGAAATTTTATCTTTATCTATATAAAACGATAACACTCTTGGTACATGATCTTTTATATCCTTACGATGTTCTGAAATTACTGCATTCATTTTTTCTAAGATATGTAATCTTCCGACTTTTGCTTGTTCTAAAGATTTTTCAACAATTTCAAAGCTTATACCAGGAATTTTCATATCCATCTGCAGTGCTGTAATCCCTTCGCTAGTTCCTGCTACTTTGAAGTCCATATCACCAAGATAGTCTTCATCGCCCAGTATATCAGAAAGTATTATATGCTCATTTTTGTCTTTGATGAGACCCATAGCAATTCCTGCAACGGGAGCCTTTATTGGCACACCTGTATCCATTAATGCAATGGAAGTTCCACAAACTGTTGCCATAGAAGAAGAACCATCAGATTCCATAATCTCAGATACTACCCTTATTGTATAAGGAAATTCAGATTTATCAGGTAAAACAGGATGAATTGCTTTCCAAGCAAGTTTACCATGACCAATTTCTCTCCTTCCTGGTGCGCGTATAGCAGAAGCCTCTCCAACAGCAAATGGAGGAAAATTATAATGCAACATAAAATGTTCACGTCTATCCCCTTCAATGTCATCCACAATTTGCTCATCTTGTGTAGTACCAAGAGCAGTAACAACTAGTGCCTGAGTGGTACCCCTTGTAAATAGCGCAGAACCGTGAGTCTTGGGTAGAATGTCAGCCTCAATTTCTATCTGGCGTATTTCATCATACTTACGGCTGTCTATCCTCACACTTTTCCTTCTAATCATTTCACGCACTAAAGATCTTTCAAAGCTTTTTACTGCATAAGTAATTAACTTTTCGTCTTTTCCAGCCTCTTTAAGAGTATTCAATATATTATTCCTGACTACTTCTAGAGCTTGAACTCGCTCTTGTTTTACTGTTTTTGAATATGCTTCTTCAAAGTCTTTTCGATATTTTTCAAGTTCTTGAGTTATATCTGATATATCAACAGGAGCAAAGCTTTCAGGTTTATTGCCTACTGTATCAGCAAATTCTTTTATAAGCTTAATAACAGGTTGAAGATGTTCATGGCCGAATTTTATTGCACTCAAAACATTTTCTTCAGAGAGCTCTTTGACTTCCGATTCGACCATTAAGATCGAATTTTCATCACCAGACAAAAACAGATCCAAGTTGCTTGCCTTCATCTCTTGAACGGAAGGATTGAGTATATAATTGTTATTTTCATCACAACCGACCATAACTCCAGCTATAGTAAAGTGGAAAGGAACACCAGAAATTGCAAGAGCTGCGACGGTACCTATCAATGCTGGTACTTCAGGAGAATTGACCGTATCGTAAGTTAACAGATTACATACTACACTAATTTCATCATGAAAACCTTCAGGAAATAACGGCCTTATACTTCTGTCTATTACTCTTGAAATTAAAGTTTCTCTATCAGATGGTTTTCCTTCTCTTTTAAAAAAACCACCAGGAATCTTACCCATGGCATAACTTTTTGCAATAAACTGCACATTTAAAGGGAGAAAATCAACACTTTCTTCCTTCTTTTTTCGTACAACAGTGACTAAGATAGAAGTATCTCCATAATTTACAACTACTGAACCATCAGCTTGACGTGCTATTTTCCCAGTTTCTAAAGATAAGGTACGTCCCTCCCAATCTATAGATTTTTTTATAATTTCAAACATACAAAATTCCTCGATTATTTTCTAATGCCTAACTTCTCTATTAACTCTTGATAGGCTTCATTACCAAATTTACGTTTTATATAATTTAAGTGCTTGCGCCTTCTACCTATCAATATAAGTAAACCGCGCTTAGAATTATGGTCATGCTTATGCGCTTTAAAATGCTCAGTTAAATTACTGATCCTCTCGGTTAAAATTGCACACTGTACAAAAGATGAACCTGTATCATCTTCTTTAATTGCATATGTACTAATCAAACTTTTTTTCTTTTGGGATGTTATTGACATCTAAACCTCATTTCAAAATATTAAAAACACGAATAGGCTTCACATAACCATGAGTAAAACTGCAAATTGCAATAGGTACATTACCCACTATCGTACAAAAAATATCATAATTCTTTAAATTACGCAAGTTATTTAATATAATTTCTTGACCTTTTCTGATTTTCTCCGCTTCCTCTAAGGAAATTTCAACTTTGAACATCGATTTTAAAGCCGATTCAATGGGGATGATGAAGCCTTTTGTATTACCTCCATCATCTTCTGCTATCCCAGTGCTTGACACTGGGATCCAGTCTATTTCATCACGAACATTGTTTTTGACATATGCTCCTAGAATCTTTTGTCCATTACATGATTTGTAAGTATTTGTATCCAGTGTCAAGCACTGGGGAGAGTAAGTTGTTGTGTTTTTTTTAGTAAGTTGCTCAATTGTCACTGATTCATCTTCCTTAAAATCACCTACCATCGTTCTTCTTAATTTTGTAATGTGTCCAAAGCAATTTAATGTGACTCCAAGATCTCTTGCAATTGATCTTACATATACGCCGCTACCACACGTCATAGAAAAATCAGCACTATTATTTATAGTGTCCAAGAATATCAGCTTCAGTTCATGTATTTTGACTTGCCGGGGCTTTATATTTACCTTTTGCCCACTTCTTGCTAATTTATATGCTCTTGCTCCCTTGATTTTCACTGCTGAAAATTGAGGAGGAGTTTGTGTTATCTCACCAATAAAATCATTAATCGCATAGGTTATTTGGTTATATTCGGGTTTTATATCGCTAGTTCTAATGATATCACCACCCAAATCATCCGTAGTTGTTTGTTTTCCCCATTTGATTGTGAAATTGTATGCCTTTAAGTCACAAGATAAATACGGTATAGTTTTTGTTGCTTCACCAAGAGCGATTGGTAATACACCTGAAGCCAAAGGATCAAGTGTTCCCAAATGTCCGGCTTTTTTTATTCCAAAAATCCTTTTAATTTGAGTTACAGCTTGTGCAGAACTCATTCCTGTTGGTTTATCAAGATTCAGCCAGCCATTTACCATGTATCAATCTTACATAATTAGTAACAATTTAAAAAGTAGATAAAACATCAAGTTATTAATAAAAATGCTTGATTAGTTTACATTCTCAATATATAATTAACTTTTTATAAACCTTAATTAGGAGAAAGTGATTATGACTACAAATATATGGAAACTAAAAAACACAGCACATATAAAAAAATGGGTATTGACTGTTTAGTTGCAGCTGCATCTTTAGCAGGAGCAATAACAGCAATATTAATTGCTACTAAAGTAATTGCTGGACCTGCGTCTTTAGCACTTATTGCTAGCCCTGCTGGAATTGCAGCTCTATTTATTGCCGCTGTATATTTTGCCGCAGCAGCTTGTGCTTCATATCAGCAAATGCAGAAGAATGAAGAAATAGGAGTGAACGGTACAAATGGTAAAGATGGTAAAGATGCAGATTTCTCTGTTCTTCTTGGTGATGCAATAAAGAAAGGTGAAATTGTTGAAGAAAGTCAGAAATTAAATCTGAAACTTTCAAAAGATGATTATGAAGCATTAACAAATGGTAAAAATGTTGGTGATGAAGTAACTCTGAATGTGTTGCTAAAAAATAAATCAGTTGAAGTTAAATTTAAACACGTTAATGTTGCTAACGATAATTATAAAGTACAATTAACTAGCGTAGATGATGAAAATCAGCTTGCTGAAATGAAAGAAAAGTTAGTTATGGATGCTGATTCTAAAACAGTTGCGGTAAGTAGTAAAGATATGAATGCTTTAAAAGCTGACGTAACAACTAAATTAGGAGAGGTTGCAGTAAATGCATTCTTATCAAAAATTGCTAATAGTAAGCAGCTTTAAATCGAGAAAAAAAGAGGTAGGTTCATCTCTACCTCTTTTCTCTATCATTCAAGTATGTAAAGGTTACGATAATCTATCCCACACCTCAACTACATCCTTACTAAACTCTATTATCTCTACTTTTTTAAATTGGTAACAGTTGTTGATGGATTGAATTCCTAAATTCCCTATAAAGGGAGTGGCATCATTGCCTAGAATTTTACCACTGCGACAGATTATTAACCTGTCGATTAAATTGTGCTTTAATAATTCTGTAATCAACACTCCTCCACCTTCAACTAATAACCTTGTTATGCCAATTTCTGAAACAAGTTTTGATGCCATGTCTTTGAGGCAGACTTTGCCAGCATTGTTTGAATTAACTACTAAGTAGTTAATGTTTTTTATTTTTTTCTTTACTTCATTGTTTGTAATTACCCAAGTTGAACCTCCTGTCATCCCAGTGCGTGACACTGGGATCCATTCTTCTTCTTTTTTTCTAGATTCCAGCGTTACGCGCTGGAATGACATCGAAAGGTATGCTGTTGGCTCTTTGCTTAAATCATGGTTATATAAGGTATCTGCAGTCTTTGCAATATTATGCTCTTCCTTCAATTTCCCTTGGCTATCGATAATTAGCCTTATTGGTGATCTATTTTCCAGCCCTGGTAATCTGCAAGTTAAGAGTGGATCGTCACTAACAAGGGTATTGCTGCCAATCATAATTGCATCATATTTTGCTCTGAGCTCATGTACCCAATTTCTCGTATCTTCACTTGTTATCCATTTGCTATCGCCTGTAAACGTTGCGATTTTTCCATCGAGAGTTGTTGCGATTTTGCAAGCTATGAATGGTCTATGGAGTTTCTTGGTGGTAAAAAAGCCAACATTCAGCTTCTCTGCTTCTTTCTGCATAATACCTTGCTTCACTTCAATTCCTGCTTCTTTCAGAGCTTTAATTCCTCCGCCTGAAACTCTACTATCTGGATCAATTGCTGCAATCACTACCTTTCTTATTCCTGATTTTATGATTTCTGCAGTGCAAGGTTCTGTAACTCCAAAGTGGCAGCATGGTTCGAGAGTGACGTACATAGTTGCACCATGAGTTAAGTCTTTAGCATTTTGTAAAGCAACTACTTCTGCATGTGGACGTCCACCGATTCCTGTGTAGCCTTCACCGATCACCATACCGTCTTTTACAATGACACATCCAACAGTGGGATTTGGTGCAACACTTCCAAGACTTTTTTCTGCAAGTTTTAATGCGATCGACATGAAATAATCTTCAGTCATTAGAAAGAAGTCATTTCGTATGAGGTATCAAAAATTCTTCTGTGCTCGTGTATGGCAAATCTATCTGTCATACCTGAGATATAATCACATATTATTACTGAACGCTGAGATTCACAGGCAAGCTTGTTCCACTCTGTGGGTAATAACCCTGGGTTTTCATAAAAACATTGAAAAAGCTCCTGTACTATACGTTTTGCTTTGTTCATTGTTCTGGTCAGTTTATAACTTCTGTATATTTTTTCCATGTTGAACTTTTTCATCTCTTTTGTGGCATTTGCAACTTCTGGTGAAAATGTGACTAGCATTTTATTTAGACCTCTTACATCTTCTACGCTTTTTATTTTGTAGTCTTTAATATTTTTTTCAGTCTGAAAAACGACATCATTTATCATAATTCCTATAGCTCTACTCAGTGATTCATGTATGAGTTTGCTTTGGGCCAATTCTGAATATTCGCTTTTTACTTCTTTGAACATTTTGCCAATTAAAGGAACATCGAGCAAATCTTCGATGGTTACTAAATTTGCCCTGAGTGCATCATCAAGATCATGAACACTATAAGCAATGTCATCAGCAATCGAAGCAACTTGTGCTTCAAGACTTGAAAATTCTTCAAGCTTTAGATCATATTTTTCATTGTATTCTAATAACAGCTGATTATTTGTTTGAGATACCGTATTTTGACCGAGTAAAGGACCGTTATGCTTTGCAACGCCTTCAATCACTTCCCAACTTAGATTCATACCATTAAAGTCAGCATGTTTTTGTTCAAGATAAGTTAAAATCCTTATAGCTTGAACGTTATGATCAAACTTATACTTCTCGTTATCAATTTGAACTAGAGCATTCTCACCTGTGTGACCAAATGGAGGATGACCAAGGTCATGTGCAAGCGCTATGCATTCGGTGATGTCCTCATCTAATCTGAGCCTGCGTGCGATGGATCTTGCAATTTGTGCAACTTCAAGGCTATGAGTTAGCCGAGTGCGATAGTAATCATGCTCATAATTGATAAAAACTTGTGTTTTGTATCCTAGTTTCCTAAACGCATTAGAGTGAATAATGCGGTCCCTATCACGCTGAAAGCAGCTGCGATTTTCATCTTCTGGCTCTTTGAAATTTCTTCCTTTTGTTTTATTTGGAAAGCACGCGTAACTTAATAGAAAATTATTGTTTGACATGTAAAATTTCTACTATAATAGGTTATCAATAATGAACGGTGGTTGTTATGTCAACAGATTACAATATTAGCTTAACTGACAATGCATTAAGGAAAATCCACTCCCTTGTAGAACAGGAAGGAGATGAGAGTTCTATTTTGCGGGTTGCAGTTTCAGGTGGTGGATGCTCTGGCTTCAAGTATAATTTTCTTATGGATCAAATAAATAAGAAGATGTCTTTGGATGACGATTTTGACGATGATGAAGACGACGATTTTGACGATGACGAAGATAGCGAGGATTATAGAAGCCACTCCAGTTTTAGTGAAAAAGGTAAAGATATAGTAATTAATGATGAGAATGGAAACCCTGTATTAATGGTTGATAATTGTTCAGCGAAATTTTTAAATAACTCAACTATAGATTATACTGAAGATCTAAGTGGTTCTGGTTTTCAAATCAAGAATGCTCTCGCTAAGTCTCGATGTGGGTGTGGTAACAGTTTCTCGGTCTAATTCTCCCTCCTGGATCTTTTTATAATATGGGTGGTGGTGTAACACTAGAGCTAGCTTCTGTAAGTAAGAGCTTCAAAAAAAGTCCTGCTATTGTAGAAGATATCAACCTGAAGATTACAAGAGGGCAAGTAGTTGCATTGATCGGCAGTTCAGGATCAGGAAAAACAACTATATTGCAAATTGCAGGCCTATTGGATAAGCCAACTTTAGGTGTAGTGACAATAGATGGAGTAAATTGTACGCAAGCCAGCAATAAATATAAAACTCATGTAAGAAGAAATTTTCTTAGCTTTGTTTATCAATTTCACTATTTATTACAAGAGTTATCAGTGTTGGAAAACGTTATGCTTCCTCAGCTTATTGCAAGAAGAAGCAAAGCTGAAGCAAAAAAAAAATCGCAAGCAATATTAGAAAAATTTGGTCTGGAAAATAAAGCAAGTAGTATGGTATCTGAAATTTCTGGTGGAGAAAGGCAGAGGGTTGCAATTGCAAGAAGCATTGTAAACTCTCCAAAGCTTTTACTTGCAGATGAGCCAACGGGAAATTTAGACCCAACAAATTCTTTGAATGTATTTTTACTGTTACATTCCTATGTAAAGGAAAATAACAGCTCTATGCTTATAGTAACACACAACTATATCCTTGCAGAAAAAGCAGATCACATTTTTCAGTTAAAAAACCGATCATTAGTAAAGCTGTAAATGGAAGAAACAGTACAATACAAAGCTACCTATAACTTGTACTTATTTAACCAATGGTCATTAACAGAGTGTAATTCGCATGAAATGCTTTCATTATTTTTTATACACGGACTCTTTAACTTACGCTGTTTACTTAGAAAGCATCCTGACAGCATAAACATTGCTAAAACGAGAAATAATAATTGCCTAAACATAACAAGACTTTTTTTATTTATATTAATACGTTCATTTCTCTCATTTGTAAAGTTAGGCATATTCTTTTACCCTTATCTCTTTTTTAACTTTTTTGGAGGAAGTGACTGCACTGTTTAAGCGTAGTTTTATATAATTATCTATAATTTGAGCTACTTCCTCTTCTTTATCCCTTAAAAAGTGGTTAGTATCTTCTACTATATGGTATTCCATATGGTTATTTTTTACCGAATTTATTAACCTTTGTGCTAATTCTGTTACATCGCTTTCTTCTGAAATTGTATCATTATTACTTTGTATTATAAGTCCAGGAACTGGGCAAGGAGAGAGAAAAGAGAAATCGTACTTAGTTGCTGGAAGAGAAAGGGCAACAAAACTTACTATCTCTGGACGGCGCATTGTCAACTGCATAGCTACCCATGCTCCAAAAGAAAAACCAACTATCCAAATTGGAACATTGTTAGAGTTATGCTCCTGAAGCCAATCAATAGCTACTGCAGCATCAGTTAATTCTCCTATACCCTTATCAAAAGTTCCGGTAGATTTTCCGACACCACGAAAATTAATTGTCAATGCAGAAAAGTTATTATCGATAAAAGATTCATATATAGTATGTATAATCTTACTATCCATACTACCACCATATTGAGGGTGATGATGTAAAATTAGCACAACTGGTGCATTGGTATCTTTGCTTTGATGGTATCTACCTTCTATCTTTTTTGTTGAATTATTTAAAAAGACTTCTACCATGATAACTCCTAATAAAAACCTGTTTTGACAGGTGTTGATAATGTAAATTGTTTATTAATTATGTATTAATTTCCCTGTTTTTGCAATAAATTTTTATCGTGTTAAAGTTAACATACATAATTGGTTGATGGTAAGTGACAAATAAGCCTGTGAGTTTATTCTCTCTGGAAGACAGTAGTTGCGTGTATGCTGATTATAATGCAACTGCTCCAGTGAGTAAAAATGTAAAAAAAAGTATACTTGAGATTTTGTCGAAACAAACACTAAATCCATCATCGCTGCATAAAAGAGGACAAGAAGCGAGGAAGATTCTTAAAGAGGTAAGAGATAACGTACGTGATGCTCTTAGCATTCCAGATGATAAAGAAATAGTTTTTACGTCTGGTGCAACTGAAGCAAACAACCTCGTCATGAGAGGAATGAAAGGCTATCTGCATGTAATTTCAGCTACAGAGCATCCTTCAATTCTTAATTCTGCATATAATCCACATATAATACCCGTTAATCAAGAGGGTATTGTTGACTTTTTAGAGCTAGAAAAAATTCTAAGCGAACTTGAAGGGAATAAAGTAATAATTTCAGTGATGATGGCTAATAACGAAACTGGAGTTATCCAGCCTGTTAAGGAAATAGCTAAAATGGCACATAAATTCGGGGCAATCTGTCACACTGACGCTGCTCAAAGTGTTGGGAAAATCGAATTAAATATGGAAGATTTAGAAGTGGATTTACTTACTTTATCTGCTCACAAATTTGGTGGTATAGCAGGTAGTGGAGTTTTAATTTTTGACAAAAAGCTTGTAATAGAACCTACTATAATAGGTGGTGGGCAAGAAAAAGGATTGCGTGGTGGTACAGAAAACATTATTGCAATAGTAGGTCTTTCTGCTGCATTGCAAAACATTCCAGATCTTCTATCAAAGATGGATGAAGTAGAGAAGCTGCGTGATCAATTGGAGTATGGGTTATTAAGTCTTGTCAGTGATATCAAGATCTTTGGCAGAAATTCTAAAAGATTGCCAAATACAAGTTTCATTTATATGCCGAGAGTGAAGAATGATCTGCAGCTCATGTGCTTTGACTTAAATAATATTGCAGTCAGCAATGGTTCTGCATGTTCTTCTGGAAAAGTTGGGCCTTCTCATGTTTTGCTTGCAATGGGAGCAACAAAAGAGCAAGCAGAATGTTCAATTAGAATCAGTATAGGTCCGGAGGTTAAACCGCGAGACATAGAAAAAATAGTGGATTGTTGGTATAGTATCTATAAGAAGAATGCTTTAGTAAATGCAAAAACTACTTTCACCATTCCCCTTAAATCATGATAGAGGGAATGGTGAAAGTAATTTCTATTGCCAGAGGTTGTTATAATAGTTAAATGCTGCTGAAAACCGATTTGCTTATAGTTATGGAAGAAATTCTCTAATTGCATACCACACCATTCAATTGTAGTATGTCATTTTATACTTGATAAAAACGCTGTATTGTATTATAATATATCATCAAGAGATAATAAGGAGTTACATATGTCTTATATGAAAAACGAACAGGATATTCGCTCTCAGGGCGTTTATTATAGTGCTGGACTCAGGAGTTACCTAACTAAAGTATACAATTATATGGCTTTAGCTTTAGGTGTTACAGGGCTTGTTGCGTTTTTAACAGTGTTTTCTGGTCTTTTTCAGGTGATTTATTCTAATCCTGTTCTATCGCTTGTGGTAATGCTGTCTCCAGTTGCATTGGTGTTTTATATGTCTTTTAGGCTTCAACACCTAAGTGCTCAGTCAACACTTACTGTATTTTTTCTATTCTCAGTTTTAATGGGAATTTCTTTATCTCATATCTTTATAATTTATACTGCAGAAAATATAGCGAGAGCATTTTTCATTACATCGATCATGTTTGGTTCTATGGCTTTGTATGGTAATACTACAAAAAAAGATCTGACCAGTATGGGTTCTTTTTTGATTATGGGAATCTGGGGATTAATCATTGCATCTATAGTTAATCTGTTCCTTGGGAGTAGTCCACTCTATTTTGCAATATCATTTGTGTCAGTAATAGTGTTTACTTTAATGACCGCATACGATGCTCAGAGAATCAAAGATGTTTATTATAGGTATAATGATGGCTCAGAGGTTGCAACTACTAAGCTGGCAGTACTTGGTGCAACTAATCTTTACTTTGACTTCATCAATATATTCCTCAATTTACTCAGGTTACTTAATTTATTCAACAATAAGGATTAGATGATTTCCTTTTTAAGGGGAAACAATAAAAGTTCTATAGTTTTCCTCCTAATATCTTTAGTGGTATTGATGCTGTGTCTTGCATATGCTTCAGTACCGTTGTATAGCATCTTTTGTAAAGCTACTGGATATGGTGGCACAACGAGAAAAGTAACTAATGCAACAATAAATGCAACTGACCAAAAAATCAGGGTTCACCTTAATGCTGATATAATATCAGGTCTGCCTTGGGAATTTAAATCAGAAACTAACTACATCGATACAAATATAGGGCAACAAAGTTTAGTATTTTATTATGCAAAAAATTTATCTGATCAGCCTTCTTTTGGAATGGCAGTGTATAATGTCACACCTTTTAAAGCAGGTAAATATTTCAATAAAGTTGCATGCTTTTGTTTTGAAGAGCAAATGTTGCTACCAAAACAAAAAGCAGCTATGCCCGTATCCTTTTACGTAGACCCTGAAATAATGCGTGACAATAGTACAAAAGATTTAAGTGAAATAACACTATCATATACGTTTTTTAAGCTTAAATAACAAACCTTTGCCTATTTGTTGATTTAAATAATAGTTATGCAACAGATCTATTTAATTGGGCAGAAGCACTTATTTGTTTTTTGCACACTAAGTACTTGTATTGCGGTTTTTGGTATTGCGAATTCCCATTCTTCACTATTTGCTTTACAGGCATTCCAGTACTCAGTTAACTCTTTATTACTTTTTACAGAGACTGGCATTTCTATGTTGGGATTTTTTTCTAATGTATGCTCAATTAGAATTTTACAGCAATCCTTGGATTTCGTTGACTTATCTCTACCATATAATTTAGCAACATAGTCTAAAGCGGTATTTCCACCATAGTTTTCATTTGGGTTATCATTTACTCCCGCTTTTATGAGAGCTTTTAATATATCTGGAGAACGAGCCAAAACGCAGGCATGTAAATATCCTTTTTCATTTTGCACATTAGCTCCTGCTTTTATTAAAACTTGCGCTAAATTTGTTAAAGTGTATAATTTATAATTAATGGCAATAGAAAAAAGACTATCTATTGGAAAGCCATCATAATCTTTCAAGTCAAATTGGTGATTAATATCAAATCCTTTTTTTTCCCAAGAAGTATATAAATATTTACAATAATCTCTTTTTTTATCTGATTTTTGTATTCTATATTCTAACCTTTCTTTTATTTTTTTTATTACATTGTTAACATCCAAATCATTATCTTCATCCACTTTGCACAACACATTGAATAAAACACCATAAAGCCAAATTTCTCTGTTCATGATAATTTGTGCCTCAAAACTATTAACAATACGCTTATGTAGTGTATAAACTCTAAATAACATTTTGCAAAATATTAATTGCTAGATAACATAATTAAAGTTTTTGTCTTACATTTATCATGGTTAGAGCTATACAAATTAAAAAAACTGGGGGGCCAGAAGTATTAGAATTTGTAGATAAGAATATAGGTGAGCCAAAAGGCGAGGAAGTCTTAATAAGTCATACAACTATCGGCTTAAATCGTTATGATTTAGAACACAGAAAAGGTACACGCAAAATTAAAGATCTGCCATCAGTGCTTGGAGTGGAAGCAGTTGGGGTTATTGAAAAACTTGGTAAAAAAATCAGTGATGGATTCAAAGTTGGAGACAGAGTTGGATATTGCACAGCTCCTCCAGGGGCATATTGTGAAAAGCGCATTGTACACCAGAAATATTTGATAAAAATTCCGAATGACATATCTGATGAGGTTGCTGCTGCAGTGTTGTTTAAAGGTATGGCAGCTCACTATTTAGTTAATCAATCTTATAAAATCAGGCCTGGTGCTTTTGTCCTGGTTCATGGAGCTAATGGTGGTTTAGGGCAAATAATATGCCAATGGGCAAAGGATAAAAAAGGTGTAGTGATAGGTTCTGTGAGCTCTGATGAAAAAATGAAGATAGCTTTACAAAGTGGCTGCACATACGCAATCAACTATAACGATAAAGACTTCGTTTCTAAAATTATGGAGATTACAAAAAATAGAGGAGTAGGTGCAGTGTATGACCCTATAGGTTACGCTACAAGCAAGCTCTCTTTTGAATCTTTAGGTAAGTTTGGCATATATGTTTCCTATGGGCAGATATCAGGTAATGCTCCTCTTAGTTTTTCTTTACTTAGTTCACGTTCGTTATTTGCAACTGGAACTTCGATATATCACTATAAGTATGATAGATTCACATTAGTGCTTACTGCAATGGAAATTTTTGAAATGATAAGAAAAAAACTTTTAATTGTACGAATTAATAAAAAATATAAATTTGATGAAATAATAGAGGCTCATCGTGACATGGAAAATAGAAAAGTAAGTGGGCTAAATATTATCAAAGTTTCTTAAATAACTTAGTAACCTAAAATAATTATTCATTAAGTCATATCAACAAGAATTTCACATGGTTAATTTTCTTTTTGGGAGAGTTAAAAGCATACAGCTGTAGCTAAACTGACTGAGATTTTTATACCGGACTAGTTTGAAAAACTTGTCATTCTGCTACTCGTTAGTGGCGTGGTAATGCAATGTTTTATCTATAGATATTATGTTCACAGTAGTTTCAAAAGAAGCTGAGTAAATAAGTTATATTTCAAATTAGATTTGGTGTCACATCTAACATTATAAGTATTATCACTTCAATAGTATATGGAGCTGTTATTTTTCTTTTAAATGAATGCTTTTTTCTGTTTTACAATAGTTTTAGAGTTAGTACTTAGAAAGTTTACATTGCTTTATGAATTGTCTCTGTTGTTCTGATATATCCAGTAATCATAAGTTCTCCTTTAATGGCATTTTGTTCTCATATTTTATATACCATTACACTCTGGGACCATACATATAAGGCTAAAGTGTGCTGAAAGTCAATTAAAAACTCCAAAAAGAATAACATAGAAGTATTGACTATAATGTGTTAGTATGTTAGCCTTTATATAAGTTTTAATTAAAGAGATAAGGTTATGAGTGGTTTCCAAGATCAAGAATTTAAATCAAATCTGATATATGAAATGGCAATAGCAGGGATATCCTGTGGAATAGTGGGGGGGGATAGTAGCAGGCTTAGGAGCTATTGATGGAATTTTTACAAATTACGCTATAAGCTCTATTTCTGGTTTGTCACCTCTTGTTGCAGGTGGAATGGTTGGTGTTGGGTTTCTATTATCATCGTTATATGCAATAGCTTTAATAGCAAAACTCTCAACTTCGGGCTTTAAGGACTCTTCAAAAGAAATAGTGCAAGCAATTGCGTGTACTGGTGTTAGATTTGGGATAGGAGCAGGATTGGTTGCTCTTGGCTTTACATCACCAGCAGCTATAGGTGCTTTAACTTTTGTAGTGAGTGTGATTGCTTGTATTCCTTTAAATTTCTTAATTGATAAAGCAATTGAGTGCTTTTTTCCAGAAGGAAATAAACAGCCAGGTAGCTCAGTTGATAGTGATGTGAAAATTGTTGGTGGGTATACGTGCAGGGAAGTATCTTAAGAAACGATAGATAGAAGTTTTTGAAGAGGATTTAGCACATTTTTTCATGTTAAGCATAATTGAATTATCCGCTCAAGTCCTAATCCTGAATAGTTAGTTGATTTTCCCACCCAAGAATCATTTTATTAGCTTGCCTCAATGTTTCAATAGAAGGCAAGTCTTCTGTGCTGAGTGGTAGGCGGACAGTTTTGTGTTCTATGAGCCTAATATCATGTAATAGCGCTTTAGTGGGTATTGGGTTGCTGGCAATAAATAGAGCTTTGCAAGCTTGTTGCCAATTGTCTGCCTGAGAGTTCTTGCCACTCATACATTGCTTAACATATTCATGTACTACACGTGGCCAAACATTGGCAGCAACAGAAACCAGACCAGCCGCACCCTTAGCAGCCATATCGGGTATCATATTATCATCTCCGCAAAAGACCTCAATATTTGGTGCAACTTTCTTATACTGAGTTAAAGTATCAACGGTGCCACTTGAATCTTTGATAGCCCAAGATTTTTCGTGGCTGAATAAATTGCGTACAGTTTCAGCGTGAAGACTCACTCCTGCTCTTGATGGAATATTGTAAAGCATGGCTGGCACATGTGCTTTTTCAAGCAGCTTTTCAAACCATAAAGTTTGCCCCATGATTCCAGGCTTTGCATAAATGGGAGTTGTCATTAGATAGCCATGAATAGGCATACCCTTGCAAAAATCAAGCCATTCAAGAGTCTGATATAGATTCACTCCTGGTACACCAATTATAATTTTCGTATTTAATTTTAGCTCACACACAAATTCAACTAATGTGCGCTTTTCAGAATCAGTAAGTGATAAGCTTTCACCTGTGCTACCTAGCAACACTACACCATTTTCAGCTTCAGCTTGCATTGTTAGTAAACGCTGCAAGCTTTGGTAATCTATACTATCTCCACTGCAATTAAAAGGAGTAACACAAGCAGTCCATAAAAATGTAGATTTCAATTGAAGTTATTAAAATGGTATTTCATCATCGATTAGTTCGTCTTTTATATCGTTGTCAAAACTTCCGTGTTTATCTTTTTGTTCTGTTTCATTTTGTTTGTATTCACTTGGCTTGTAATCAGAGTTTGACATACTGTTTCGTGAATCTAAAAGGGTAAGGGCACTATTAAAGTTATATAGCACCACCTCTGTCGTATACCTTTCGCTACCATTTTGGTCAGTCCATTTTCTAGTTCTCAGAGAACCTTCAACGTAAACTTTACTACCTTTGCGCGCAAAATCCTTAACAATTTTTACTAATCCTTCACTAAAAATTACAATATTATGCCATTCTGTCTTTTCAGAGCGCGTACCAGAAAATTTGTCAGTCCAACTTTCAGATGTGGCTATCGAAAAACTTGCCATCTCTTTTCCATTTTGTGTAGTCCTAATTTCAGGATCTTTTCCTAAATTACCAACTAATATGACTTTATTTATAGTACCACTAGACATAATTATGCTTTAAAATAAATCTCTTTATTATCTTATGTGAGAGTATTATTGTCAAATTTAATTAAAAACGCGCTTGGAGGGATTCGAACCCACGACCTTTGCCTCCGGAGGGCAACGCTCTATCCAACTGAGCTACAAGCGCAGATGTATTAGATTATTTAATAGATAAACTATCTAAATCAAATTTTTGTTCTGGATAAAGCGTAAACATAATACCTCCATGTCCAAAATGTACATTTTTAGAATTGCTTATCTGTTCTTTTGTTATCTTTTGGTTTACAGCCCATGAAAAAGTTACATAATTTTCAGTTACTGAGTGCACTTTTAAATCCTTAGTATTTATAAACAACTTTCCATTTACCCATATTTTCCATGTATCGGGGGAAAAGTATAAAATTGAATCTAAACTGACTACTTTACAATTGAAATTTTCTTCCTCTGTAACTCCTGAAGACTGTAAGTTAAACTTTTCCATCTCACTAACTATTCTATTAACCTGCTCTTCATCAAAAAAAATGCTTTTTATGCTACCATATTGCGATAAAGTACTCTCTGCTGCCTCTTTTATTATATCGTCTCGATCTATATAATAATTGTTGATAAAAAAACACTCCTTCGCACGCAAATTTGCTATATCAATGAAGTCATTTATTTCTTGATTTCCAACTTTTAAAATACTTTTTAAGTACTTCTTTTCTATAATCATTCCATCATTAGAATGATGACAGACCATTTCATCATTGCCTTGTCTTTCTATATATACACATAAATTTTCACTATTTAACCCTAATATTTTATGCTCAATAAAATCTTCATTACTAATATGCTGTTGGCAAGAATATTTTTTACAAATCCCTATATTTTCTACAAGATCTTCGCAATTGCAATATGCACTAAAATTAAAAAATAGCAGCGTAAAAATAAAAAACAACTTTATATTCATCTACTTAATATGGTATACCAATCAAAAACTATACTAGCTCTCACTATCTCTATCATATTACCACTTAAAATCTGGTTTATAACTTTAGCATCTATATTTCTCTGCTTATTCAAGGTAAGAGATCTGATCATAACATAACCAGGAAGATTTGGAATAGACTGTAGAAATAAAAAAATATGCTTATCGCTAATTGAGCTTAAACTTAGAACCACTTCACTTCTTATTACTTTTGTATGTTCACTTTTATTGTGGAGTTCAGCTTCTTCAGGTATAGAAATTGATATTTCAGGTTCTAACATGTAGTGTTTTTTATATAGCTTGTTAAGCTCAAAATTTAAATTTGTAATGTATCTGCTACTATGTAAGTTTGAAGAAGAAATTCTTTTCCATAAATCTAGGTTTTTATTTAGAACGACTTCTTTCTTTTGAATTTCAATGATCTGTAAATTAATAGAGCGTATTTCCTCAGCTGCAGTTTGATTTTTATTATAAACCTTTTTGTTATAGATAATAAAACACGTTGATAACCCTATTAATACAATAGATAACAATAAGTAATATATGCACTGAATTGTAGCTTTTCTTTTTAGTTGAGAGATAGTCATCAATCTACATTGCCTCTCCTATTTCAACATCAATAGATAGATTTTTCTCTTTAGTAGTAGGTAAGCTAGAAATACTAATATCATGAGTACGGAAATTATCGTTTAAATTTTTCTGTAGTTTCTCGTATTGATAAGAAATGTCTTTACCAGATTGAAAATTAAACCTTAAAGTTGTGGTAATATAACTTTTTGTCTCATTATAATTCCACTCAAATAATTGAAGCTCTACATCTGGTACTTTTAGCTTTTCTACATACTTAACTTGTGTGAGAGGAGAGTACTCTATTTTTGATAAAATATTATTGATATTAATAAAATCGTAAACTTCATCTATCTTTTTTACATTATAGCTTTGGCTAAGTTTTATTAGTTTGTTATTTAAAGCACTCCGCTTTGCAGATAAATTATCAGCAACATTAAAATTTGAATACAAATTTTGCAAACAAAAGGTGTTAATTACAATTAAAGTCAAAAGGAGGTATAGAAAAATCCGAGGAGAGTTTAAATAAAGGTAATTGAATAGATAAAATTCTTTAGTTTCTTTTGTATTAAAAACATCTGTTGGCTTATTCTTAAAGCTATGGAACAAAATTGTAGTATCACAAAAGCTATCTTTTTCGCATATAGCTAATTCTGCTCCCAATAGTTTACCTAGCTCATATGGAGTCAATATGTTCACACTATTCTCTGAAAAATTTATAACTGATAAACTAGATTTAATAGCTTCTGATACTATGATGCAAAGGTCGATAGGGTCATTTTTTTCAAATCCAAACTTAGTTAAAGATTGAATTGTATTTTTCACTTCCTGATATATTTCACCAGCAATGATTCCTGGTAAATTATCATTAGTAAATGGTATTAAACGTGTAAATATCATTTTGTTCTCTTTAAGAACCACTTGTCTATAGCCACCTGTTTTAGTTGCAGCAACTATAATTTTCCAGTTACTAGGATCTTTGTGTAGAATCTTTTTTGCTATACTGACTAGTTCTATAGGAAACATTAATATTCCTTTAAAGTTAGAGCCTATTTCAACAAACACGTCCAACCAATATTCTATTAAATGATTTGCTTTTGATGAAACAAATAGATACCACCAGTTTTGATTAAATTTATTCGGCTTTTCGACCAAGAGAATAGAATTTATATCGTTATTATGAGCAAAATGCTCTACTTTTGTTTTTGCTGATAGATAAGCACTAATCCTATTTACTCTTGGGATAGACTGTAGCAAATAGTTCTGATCAGTGTGATTGAGAACCAGATATAAGGGTGCTTTTTTATCTGATGAGAGACATGAAATTAAGTCAGAAACAACTTTATTATTTTTGTCCTTAGCAAAATATCTTTTATTTAAAGTATCATTTTTAAAATATAGTAACATTGTGCCTTCTTTTCCTATAGAAAGCATAAACTTACTTTTGGGTTTTGACCCAAACATATTAACAAAGTGTATACTCATCTAGAATTAAAAAGGTAATTTATTGAAATTCATTAAACATTAGATGACAATATTACTTATATTATAAGTTTTTGATAAAATTAGTAGTAATATTAACCCTTTTGTATGATGAAGGTTTTTTATATTTGTGCTAGACACAACTTAACCTGACAAACGAGGATTAATTATATCTCAGCTTGATATTTTATTCTCCAACAGACTGAAAATTGAATTGAGCTAAAGACTTGATTTGACGCACGTTGTTGCACATTACCATTTAGTATACTTGAACTGAACATTTTCAGTGAATCCATCTGGCATGACTGAAACTTTTGTATTCATATTTATTTTTAAGTAATTTACTAGCTCATCAACTAATATATCAGGAGCAGAAGCACCTGCAGTAATTCCTATTTTTTCTGCGCCCTGCAACCAATTTTTGTTCATACATTTATAATTATCAATCAAATAGGCTCTTTTTCCTCTGGAAATACACAGGTCTAATAAACGGTTTGAATTTGAACTGTTTTTGCTTCCTACAATTAACACTACGTCTGTAATTTTAGCCAATTTTTTAACAGCGTTCTGCCTATTTTGTGTTGCATAGCATATATCTTTTAAGTCGGGGCCTGTAATGCTTGGAAATCTGAGCTTCAGTGTAGCAATAATTTCTTTGGTATCGTCAATACTTAACGTGGTTTGTGTTACATAAGATAAATTATCTGGATCTTTGATTTGTAAATTGTATACGTCTTGCATAGTTTGCACTAGAGATATAGGATTACTTACTCTTCCTATAATTCCTTTAACTTCTGGATGATTTTCATGTCCAATTAGAATTAATTCTTTACCACTATCCTCATACCTTTTTGCCTCTTTATGTACTTTGCTAACTAATGGACATGTTGCATCAATCACTTGAACACCCTTTCTTTTTGCCTCATCCTCTATACTTTTCGACACTCCATGTGCGCTAAAGATCAATATTCCTCTATTGTCTTTAATGTCTTCTATGCTGCTTACAAAAACCACTCCTTGTTTCTTGAAGTCCTCTACTATATACTTATTATGAACGATTTCGTGTAGTACATAAACTTGGCGTTCATTTTTGTATTTCTCTAAAGTGATTGCTAATATGTCTACAGCTCTTTTAACCCCTGCACAGAAACCGCGTGGTTCAGCTAAGATAATCTCCATTTTTTAAGTAAGTATGTAAACATTGCTAAAAAGTAAGCTCCGCTCACTATGTTTCATATCATGACTGCTTTACTATAATTTCAAATTTATCATTACCAAGATTTTTGTTAATATACCAGGAACCGTCATCTTTAATTACAAATTCAGGACCCTTAAGGTCTCTTGTTATTGTCCTTCCATCTTGGTCATCCATGGCAATATGGATATCGAATGTAACGATGTCTAGATTTATTATAGCTTTTTTTCCACTGTATGAATTTAGACTAAACTTGCCCAACATGACATCATTAATACTCACTTCTCCTGCATAAGTATCACACTGACCATCTACACAACACTCACTTTTAATATAAAAAAGATCTAACATATTTAAATCTATAAAAAAAAAGAACTAAATTTATATACTAAATACAATTCATCATTAATAAGCAACTATAGATTACTTTGGCTACAGCAATAATGCAACTGGAAGTATAACATAATTAATTGTATAAGAAACTACACTTTAGAGAAATGGTTGTTTGGTTTTTTTATTAATTTTTTTCACCATACTGTCAATCATGTGTTTTATTCCTTGATATACAGAGTGTGTACTTTCATCACTACGCATATAAGCAGAGCAGGAAAATATATTATGCTTTTCGTCTTCTATTGATAGCTTTGTATCGCATGTTATATGTTCGCCGCCGAGCTTCTCTATCAACTGGTCTTTGTCGTTTCCTATAGTTACCTTAATCTTACTTTCTTCTTTACCTATCTTGCTACTTAAAATTAAAACAATAATGGCTGGAGATATACATATAGTTCCTATTGGCTTTTTTGCAACAAAGAACTCTGAGACTAATCTTTCAAACTCAGGCATTACTGTTTTATTTTCAGCTAAGTCAGATAAATTTTTCGCAACTCCATATCCACCAGGTACGACTAGCATGTCAAAATTTTCAGCTTTAGCTTCTCTTAAATCATTTATCTCACCTCTTGCAATTCTTGCTGATTCTACAAGTACATTCCTTTTTTCTTTTACTGCTTCTTTTGTTTTGTGATTCATAACTTGTGTGATATCAACATCAGGAGCAAAGCACGTGACTTCAACTTCCTGCTGATCAAACACAAGCAGAGTTAAGACTGCTTCTCTCACCTCTGTGCCGTCGAGGTGGCCGCATCCTGATAAAACCACAGCGGCTCTTAATTTTTTCTCACCCATAAAATACCTTGATTTCATATAATCTAGGTATTGTAATACAAATTCCATATTTGGAAAGGAGTAATTATTTTATGTCAATTATAACATAATTAATAATTAGTATATATAATTAGGTATATTTGTAGTTAATGGAGTTTGATATGGCCCTTGAAGAAGATGATGATGAATTTTTTGACGCTCAAATTGACCATCAGGAACTAAGAAAAGCTATTTCAAATATAATAGGAGGCATTGTAAAATCTTCATCAGAGGAAAAAAAAGCGTTATTGAGTAAGATAAGTGACACAGTTGATAAGATAGATATATATGAGCTTAAGTTAGTAATTAATAGCCAGGGTCTAGAAAAAGCCATAAATAAAGAATTATTTACAAAATTCATTGAAGAAGCGCTTGAGAATTTAATGCCAGAAGATGTCGTGCCAGAGATAATAGAAAAGGCGCTACAATCTGTTGAGCGTGAAGCAATAAGTAATATTATAAATAATAATAAAGGTCCGCTGGACAATCTAGTCAATTATTTTAAATCAGCATCTGCAAATGAAAAAATTGGAATGGCTTCTGCTGTAATGGTATTAGGAGCAGCATTTTCTCCGCTTATTGTGCTTGCCACATTAATAGCGCTTGTGGCTATTGGAGCACGTTATGTAGGAATAGGTATAGGAAAGGCAGGGGAAAAAATAAAAGAAGGTGCGATTGATGCAGGAAAAGCAGTGAAAAGTTCATATAAGGATTTAATAGATAAATTACCTATAATTCAAGCAAGAGAGAATAATTTTGATAAGTTCAAAAATGACTTGTCTGGGCGTATTATAGAAATTGATACGGCACAAAAGCGAGAAGGAATTGGAGAAGATGAAACTAAAAACAATCTTTCTAATAATCTAAAAATGGTAAAAATGCTTCAAAACAAAGAGCAATTAATGGCCATAAAGGAATTAATAAAAGATGGAACCATTAAAAAATTTTCAGAAGATGATATGAGCAAACTTCTGGAAAAGGGCACCAGTACTCATCTAGATGATCAAAAACCATTTGATGATCTTATAGATAAACTTCAATCTGCAATTATGCCAATTGGTAATAATAAAATAGAGGAGGTGGAAAAAATAGTTGATGATAAAGTTAAAGGAATGAAGCCAAGTCCTGAAGTGAAGAATCCAAGTTCTGAACAAGTTGATGGAAACAAAATGAAAAAATAGAATTGATGCATTTGGGGAGCGTTTTAATGTATCTGTCTATCTTATTTTGCCACCCTGCTAAGCGGACACAAAAAATTACTTCCGCGTATTTTGAATCCAATTATAATTACAATTAGAGATATTTATTGAGCTCAAAAATCTATCTCCGTCTGCAGACCTTTTTTATTAAACTCATAAAAAATGTAGCGTATCCTCTTCAGTGTATACTTAATTTCTGTCATGTGTGCGCTGCATTTTTTTCTAATCTTTTTTACAGGGGGATTTTATGTCCAGAATTCCAGATATTTGACCTTTACTTTAGCTAATAAAAACCAACTGGTACCTGCGGTTTTTATAGCTACGTTTCTCAAACAAGTTTCAAATGAATAGATTTCTTGCATAACTGGAATTCAAAAGTTGATGTCATTCTAGCGCATGACGCTAGAATCCAGTCCTTTTGTGCAAAAAACGTTGTAAAGTAACTTAGTTGGATCCCAGTGGGCTTTTTAACTGTTGAAGAAAAAATATGCCACAGAAAATGAAAGTCAGTAACCAAAACGAATATAACAAATTCCTTGAAAAAAGGGGGAATATTTTTCGTTACATCGATGAAGCTATCGAAAATTGGTATGAAAATAGTCCAAAAATGCAGGGCGGCAACTATATTTATAGTGATAAAGTTGTGATTTTGGTGCATATAATCGTTAATCTTTTTAGAATTGGTTTAAGACAAACGGTAGGGTTTGTAAAAGGATATCTGCAACAAATAGGAAAAAATTTGCAGCTATTAACAAGCATCAAAAAAAACTTAATATTAAGATAAATGATTGCAGGATTGATAAAAGCAACATGGAAAATATTGAAATTATCATAGATAGCACAAATTTACAGTAACACTCCTGGCCACAGTAAGGAAAACAGTGCAGATAGAAAGTACCGAAGCTACGAGCAAGTAAGAAAGTTACATGTTATGTTAAGTGTGAATAGTAAAAAAGCTATAGCTGCAAGATACAGTAATGGCGTCTACTCTGACCACTTGCGATTTGCTTGAAGAAGTTAATTTTCAGCACAAAATAAAAGCATTATATGCAGATAGGGCATACGATAGGCAAAAACTTTATAAATTGTGTAAGAAATACGATATAAAGACAAAAGTTCTACCAAAAAAGGATGCAGCAGAACATTCAAAAATAGATTATATGTCTGACAGAAATGCTGCTATTAGGTTAATAAAATTATATGGACAAGATGGTGTAAAAGAGTGGAAAAAGGAAGTACATTATGGGAAAAGATCTTATATAGAAGGATTTTTCTCAAGGTTGAAGCAAGTATTTGTTTAGGAATAAATCTGAAGTAAATCGTGAAAAAGAATTACTAATTAAGTGCTATTTGCTCAACAAATTCACTGGTATTGGTATGGCTAAATTTGAGATAGTTACATGAATTTACCATAAATCACCATCTCATAAAGTGTGATGCAACAAAGCCATCCCAGTATCAGCTACTCTGATGACACCAAAGGGGCACTTGGATAGAGGCTACTTGAATAACACCATCATAAGGTGAAACTAGATTCCAGTGTCAAGCACTGGAATGACATCATCTACTATGCAAATTACCAAAATGTTCGTACAGCTGTGACTGGTTTGGGTTTTGTACAGCTATCCTGCAAACGCTATGTAAATAACAACTATACATTTATCTTCAAGATTATTTACCAAGTATAGACATCAGCTCATTCCATTCTCTTTTACCAATGCCACTTTCTTCTCTCGTAACATTTTCTCCTTTTATTAGCTTGCGAATTATTTCAAGACCAGTTTTTGAAATGCAGGCTGATTTTAGCGAGTATTCAACAAAAGCATTATAGGCCAGCGGGACCCATTTCTTTACTATGTCCAACATAACTTCTGCATAGACTCTAATTTCATATTGGGCGTGCTTATCAGCTCTAAGCCTTAAAAAGTGAAGAAGGTTGTGTAAATCTATTTTCCAATAAAACTGAGTATAGTAATTAAGTGTTAGATTAGTTCGGGCAATTTCCCTTGCAAGGCCCTGTTCAATAAATTTCTCATAATGAGAATATACTAAATTAGAATCATTTATTAGAGAATCTATTATTTCTTTTGAAGTACTTGAGTCAAAAGCTTCACCGCTGCCTTGTTTATTATTATCAGATTGTTTTGCAACCTGTTCTGGTATATAAAATTCATTATCAAGTATCGAATACCTTCCGGAATATTCATTCACATTTGCAGTTCTATGTCTTATCCACTGTCTTGCAATAAAAATTGGAAGTTTCACGTGAAACTTAATTTCACACATTTCAAATGGAGTTGTATGATGATTTCTCATCAAATATTTTATAAGCGCCTCATCTTGATTTATCTGTTTCGTTCCCTTTCCATAAGAAACGCGAGCAGCTTGAACTATGGCGCTATCAGAGCCCATATAATCAATTACTCGAACAAATCCATGATCTAACACCTTATGTTCTTCGTATAGAATTTTATCTATCTCTTTTACTGTAGTTCGCTTAGTTGTCTCATTCATAATATATTCTCAAGATGAAACAGAGATATCAGCTCCACATGAATTGAGTTTTTCGTGCATTGCCTCATATCCTCTCCATAAATGATGTGAGTTGTTTATTGTAGTTTCTCCTCTAGCCACCAAAGAAGCAAGCACCAAAGCTGCCGTTGATCTTAAGTCATTAGCATATAGATTAGCTCCAGATAAGCTCTTTATTCCACTTATAGTAGCTTTATTTTTTTCGATGCTGATATTAGCACCTAATTTTCTTAGCTCATTTGCATGTGCAAATCTACTTTCAAAAACGTTCTCTTCAATGATTGATATTCCACCTGCAATTGACATAGCAGACATTAGTTGTGGTTGCATATCACTGGGAAAGTTGGGATATGGATTTGTTGCAACGTGAGCAGATTTAATAGAGCCATTTTTTCTAGAAATAATAATACCATCATCATGTAACTCAACTCTGGCTCCTATAGTCTTCAATTCATTTGCAATACATTCTATATCAGACAAACTTACTCCTTCTAACTTTAGCTCGCCGTCGGTAATGACAGCAGCCAAAGCATAAGTACCGGCCTCTATGCGATCTGGTATGATTGTGTGGACACATCCGTTTAATTCATCAACGCCTTCTATTGTGATTTTTGTGTTGTTAACTTCAATATTGGCACCCATTTTTTTTAGAAACTCTATTAAATCAAGAACTTCCGGCTCCGTTGCGGCATTGTTTATTGTTGTTACTCCTTCTGCAAGTGTTGCTGCCATGATTATGTTTTCTGTTGCGCCAACACTTACTTTTTCAAATGTTATTTCTTTGCCTTGCAATTTCCCCTTTGTTGTTGCAGTTATATTACAGCTATCAATTTCAATTTTAGCTCCCATTTCTTCGAGTGCCTTGATATGCATGTCAACAGGACGTTTTCCAATATTACATCCACCAGGAAATACTGTTGAAACTCTACCAAATCTGCTGAGCATTGGACCTAGCATTAAAAAAGATGCTCGCAGTCTGCTTGCAATTTTATGTGATATTAAATAGTTATTGATATTGCTACAGTCAATTTCCAAAGTGTGATTTGCTTTATAGTCTTTATTGCATATAAAATTTACTTCTGCACCAAGACTCTTAAGCAGCTCAGACATCAAATGCACGTCAATTAAATCAGGTACGTTATGCAAAGTTATTGAAGAATTACTAAACAAGCTTGCCGCCATTATTGGCAAGACGGCATTCTTTGAACCATTAATCGTGATTTTTCCAATCAAGGGCTTATGGTTACTTCTTACTAATATTTTATGCATTTAATCAAGCGATAGAACTTATCAAGTAAGTATAATAGGTTAGCGGTAAAAGGCAAAATTTTGCTTTTTCTTCTTCTGTCATTCGAGTAGCTGACACTGGGATCCATTTCTTCATCATCATCAAAATGTTATATTTCAACATTACTTTTATGCTGACCAATTTAACTGGATTCCAGTTTCAGCTACTCGAATGACATTTTCGTAGTCGATTCAAAATAGCATAATTAACTACACCTTTCCAAAGATGAGAGACGCGTTGGTACCACCAAAACCAAATGAATTAGAAAGCGCATATTGAATTTTATGCTCTTGAGCTTTAAGTGGTACAAAATTTAAATCACACCCTTCTGAAGGTTTGTGTAGGTTTAAAGTTGGTGGAACAATTCCATTGTTTAATGCAAGGATACTAAATATTGCTTCAACACTTCCTGCGGCACCAAGTAAATGTCCTATAGAAGATTTAGTCGAGGAAACAGGTATTTTATAGGCATAGTCACCGAATAACTGCTTCATTGCTATTACTTCAACTTTATCCCCAAGTGTTGTTGAAGTCCCATGTGCATTGATATACCCAATTTGACTTGGGCTTACTTGTGCACTCCTTAAAGCAAGTTCCATTGCCTTAAGTGCGCCTCTTCCTTCTGGATGTGGTGCTGTGATGTGGTGCGCATCTCCTGTTAACCCATATCCAGTGAGTTCTGCATATATTTTTGCTTCCCTTTTTTTTGCATGTTCATATTCTTCCAGAACTAATATACCTGCCCCTTCGCCCATGACAAATCCATCGCGTTCTTCGTCCCATGGCCTTGAGGCCTCTTCAGGCTTATCATTGAATTTAGTTGATAGCGCCTTCATCGATGCAAAACCTGCAATTCCAACTCTGCATAACGCACTTTCTGCTCCGCCTGCAATCATAATGTCAGCTTCACCGAGTTTTATAGCTCTTGCTGAGTTTATAATCGCATGCGCACCTGTTGCACATGCAGTTACCGCTGAGTCATTTGGACCTATAAATTCGTATTTAATAGAAATATGACCAGATATCAAATTTATTAGACTTGCAGGAACAAAAAATGGGCTAACACGTCTAGGCCCCTTCTCCTGCATGGTAATTACATTTTCCTGAATTGACGGAAGACCACCTATACCAGAACCAATAGCTACACCTATTCGCTCTTTATTAATATTTTTATTTTCCAAAATTAGTGAATCTTCTACTGCCTGAATAGCTGCTGCAATTCCGTAGTGAATAAAACGATCTGTTCTTTTTAGGTCTTTTTCAAAAATATAATCTGGTGGATTAAAATAATGCTCAATGTTATCGGATTGCACAGGCACCTGCCCTGCAACCTGACAAGCAAGATCAGAAGAGTCGAACCTATCTGTATTGATTGCTTTGATGCCAGATTTACCTTCTTTCAGCTTTGACCAGGTGTTATTAACATCTGCTGCTAGTGGAGTAATTAAGCCAACACCGGTAACTACTACTCTTCTGCTCATTCAACATCAATTGTTTGCTTTGTTTACTACATATTCAACTATCTGTTCCATAGTTTCCATTTTTTGTGCATCTTCGTCAGGAATCTCTATACCAAATTCTTCTTCAGCTGCCATGATTATTTCAACTGCATCTAAACTATCTGTGCCATGGTCTGAAAGCTTTGAAGAACTACTAAATCCCTCTACATCCTTACTGATGTGCTCTAGTATAATCTTCTTTACTTTTTCTTCTATATCTTCCCTAGTGCTTTTTGCCAATTCGCTCATTTCTTACTAAAAAATAACCTATTCTCTGATGTTATAAGAAATTTTGATGTTTGCAATAGCTTTTATGATTATATAAACTATTAAAAACTTCCTATCTCTTAGCACTCAATAGTTAATAAATTTAAAAATGCTAGACGAAACAACAAAAAATTTGCTTGTTGTAGAAGTGAATAAGCTCTTACCTGAAAATAGCGAGAATAAACTTATATCAGCTATGCGTTATGTGCTTCTTGCTCCTGCAAAACATATACGTTCTTTTTTAGTTATAGCATCTTCGTCGATATTCAACATAAAGGTTGAAAAAGCAATAACAGCAGCAGCAGCAATTGAATTTATTCATGCTTACTCCCTAATTCACGATGATCTGCCATGTATGGATAACAGTGACACCCGCAGAGGCCAGCCAAGCTGCCACAAAAAATTTGGTGAAGCAACAGCAGTACTGGCCGGAGATGCATTACTTACCCTGGCTTTTGAGGTATTATCTTTGTTAAATTGTGAGATCATAAAAGTGCTCTCTCAAGCAATAGGAATGAAGGGAATGGTGGGAGGGCAGATTTTAGATATAGGTGCAGATTTTGACAAAATAAAAGAAATTCATTTGATGAAAACTGCAAAACTATTTGCAGCTTCATGTGAAATAGGGGCTATAATAGGAGGCGCTACAGACAAGGAGCGGGAAGCATTATATAACTATGGAATAAATCTAGGGCTTATTTTTCAAGCCAAGGATGATATCGAAGATTATGAGCAAGATAAAACAAACAATTTAATGTCCGTGCTTGGAAAAAATGAAATGGAAAACTATATAGATAGTCTCTTTAAACAGGCCTCAGATAATTTAAGTACGCTTTCAGGGAATACTAATGACTTATATGATTTATTGAATCAAGTAAAAAAAGATGGTTAGAAAAATTATATTACAAATGTTTATCTCTGTAGTAATGATTCTCACTTTAGCTTCTGCTTTTATAATTACGATTGTTTATATAAACAAAGATAAACCAGAGAAAAGGGAAAAGCTTTACGAAATAAATGCTACACATGGTGGTTTGACACAGATGATAGCAAGTTATTTGGTCAGGCCGATACTTGAATCAGCTCTTGATCGTTATATTGAAAAGCATGGGTTAGCAGAATATTTAGAAGAAATAACACAGCAAAAAGAAGAAGAGATGATAAACTTTTATGAAATTACTGAAGGCAGTGGCAGTAAAGTTTTCTGTGGCCAAGAAGTTCTGCTACAAATGTACAAAGTCTCCAACAACCTAGCAACGCTACTTCCGACTGATGTCAATTTGAAAATAGGTCAGGATTACTTAAAAGAAGTGAGTTTAGGGGTAATAGGTATGAAAGAAGGTGGAGAGCGTGTAGTTACTATTGCCGCTGATGACAACAAAATGAGTTTTAACTCTTATTACATCAAACTGATTGAAGTAAAAGATAAATATCCTGATTCAGTAAATAACCTGATGATTTTTAATGACTTAATTAACAAAACTGGAAAGCGAGTAAAATGTGGCGATGAGATATCAGTTCAATATAGCATAAAGAGACATAATGGTGAGTATATAATCAAAGATCAAATAGTGCAGTTTAAGGTTGGTGACAAAAAAATACCACTTGCTATAGAACTTGGAGTTGTGGGAATGAGAGCTGGTAATAAAAGAACAGTTCTTTCTTCACCTGATCTTTTAACTGATGTGTTAACAAAAGGCATAGATTGTGATATTGCAATAATTGATTTAAGCTTGAATTCTACTATTGAAAAATAGCTTAAAGAATTACGAAGTAAGAAAAAATAAAACCTCTTGGATGCTCTATATTACTTAAAGTAGGCTTCCTCTAAAGTATAAATTTAGATAAATCAAGCTGCTTTGAAATTGACTCTAGTTTATCTCTTACATATTTGCTATCTATAACAAATTTTTCACTATTTTTTTCAGAAGCGATAAAACTTATTTCATCCAAAAGCTTCTCCATGACAGTATGAAGTCTTCTTGCACCTATATTTTCCACTTCTCTATTAACTGTAAATGCTATTTCAGCTATAGTCTCTATACCATCATCAGTAAACTCAAGTGTTACATTTTCCGTTTTCATTAACGCTATATACTGTTTTAACAAACTAGATTCTGGTTCCTTTAATATTTTTATTAGATCCTCTTGAGTAAGCGCCTTAAGTTCCACTCTAATTGGTAATCTACCCTGTAATTCTGGTAAAAGATCAGATGGCTTAGATAAATGAAAAGCACCAGATGCAATAAATAATATATAGTCTGTTTTTACGGGGCCATACTTAGTTGAAACAGTTGTTCCCTCAAGTAATGGTAACAGATCGCGCTGCACTCCTTCTCTGTTGACTTCACCTTTTATTTCTGTACGTGCTGCAATTTTATCTATTTCATCTAAAAACACTATGCCTTCATTGCTAACAAGATCAATCGCTTCTTTGATTATCTTGTCTTCATCCATTAACCTTTCGCTTTCTTCATTAATCAATATTTCACGTGCTTCTTTCACTTTAACTGTAATAGTTTTTGTTTTTTTGCTCCCATTAAACATCTTGCCCACGATTTCTGTTACGTTCATCACACCAATTTGCCCACCTGGCATGCCAGGTATATCAAAAGTGGGTAACATACCCTTGCTCTCCCTGACGTTAATAGAAACTTCTCCATCTTCAAATTCCTTATTTCTCAGTCTTTCTCTGAAAACTTTTTTGCTTTCCTCGGTTGCATCTTCACCAACCATGGAGTTGACTATTATCTTTTCAGCCAAACCTAAAGCTTTTTTAGTTAAGGCTTTACGTGCTTTTTCCTTAACTAAAACTATTGCTGCGTCAACTAAATCACGTATTATCGAGTCAACATCACGTCCAACATATCCTATTTCAGTAAATTTCGTTGCTTCAACTTTTATAAAAGGTGCACCAGCAAGCTTTGCTAAACGGCGAGCTATTTCAGTTTTACCAACTCCCGTATGGCCTATCATGAGTATATTCTTAGGTATAATCTCTTCACGTAGTGGAAGTGGGACTTTATTTCGACGCCAACGATTTCTGAGTGCAATAGCAACAGCGCGCTTTGCATCATTCTGCCCAATTATAAATCTGTCTAATTCTTTAACTATCTTCTGTGGTGGTAGATCATCTAATAAAGCTTGTGAGCTTTGAATGCTGCTACTTCCTGTACCTTCATTTTCATAGAGGCTATTTTTCTCATTATAGTCATCATTATTATCAAATTGACCTACTACAGATTGACTAGAAAAATTGGCACACAAAGTTCTTGACATATTACTCCTCTATTTTTTCGATAATTAGATTATGGTTTGTATAAACACATATATCGGCAGCTATCTTCATAGCCTTTTTTGCAATCTCCTCTATTGATATTCCTTCAACGTCAATCAAAGCTTTTGCTGCAGATAAAGCAAAATTTCCTCCAGAGCCAATGGCTGCAATGCCATCTTCAGGTTCAAGAACATCACCCGTTCCTGTAATGACCAATGAAATGGACTTGTCTGCCACGATCATCATAGCTTCTAATTTTCTTAGATATTTATCCATTCTCCAGTCTTTTGCAAGTTCAACACATGCCCTCATTAACTGTCCTGGGTGCTTATCAAGTTTAGATTCTAGCCTTTCGAAGAGAGTAAATGCATCAGCTGTTGCTCCAGCAAAACCGGCAATTACGGAATCACCAGAAAGACGCCTAACTTTTTTTGCTCCAGATTTTATAACGGTATGGCCTAGCGAGACTTGCCCATCACCTATTACTACTACATTTTTGTCTCTTCTAATTGACAGTATAGTAGTACCATACATTTTACTGCTGTCATGATGAATCATTTTTTTGTTATTTTAATTCGTTATATTATATTAAGATTATAACTTATAATATAGTACTTTTCTTATAACATTTAAAGTGTAGATGCAAAACATAATTCATCCAAATCTGGAAAAAGATATAAATAATTGGTTCAAAACAAAATTTAATGGTTTTACATTACCATTTTATAGCTCCATAGATCTTAGGAATTCAGGCTACAAAATTGCTCCAGTAGACGCCAATTTATTTCCTGCAGGGTTTAATAACCTAAGTGAAGTATCAAAAGCGATAGCAGCAAAATTGATAAAAAGCTACTTCGAAACAAAACAATATAAAAAGGCCCTTATAATACCGGAGAATTACACACGAAATAAAATGTATATAGAAAATGTATTTGCTATAGAAAAGGTACTGCAACTCGCAGGTTTTGAAACTAGAATTGGCCTCTTTCATAATGAAACGTACAATTTAATAGAACAGTATGAAACTGTTGTGAAAGAAAACTCTTTGCTGAAGACAACTTCAGGATTTGTGCCTGATATTATTATACTGAACCGTGATATGACGAGCCACATTCCAGACACGCTAGAAAACGTAAAACAAGAGATAGTGCCAAGTCCATTATATGGCTGGCACAGTAGGCAGAAATTTCAATATTTTGAAATCTATCAAAAATTAGTGTCCGAATTTTGTGGCGAATTTAAAATGGACCCATGGCTTATTTCTGTGCTTACAGAAAGCTGTAATGGAGTTGACTTTAATGATGATTCATCACTAGGAGCAGTAGCGACTAAAGTTGACCAAATATTATCTCTAGTGCAAAAAAAATATGAGGAATATGAAATAAAAACACAACCTTACGTTTTTATCAAAGCAAGCAATGGCACATATGGAATGGGCATTATAACAGCAACAAGTGGAAAGGAAATATTAAATCTCAATAAAAAAAAGCGTCATAAAATGAAAAAGATAAAAGAAGGAATAGCAATCAATAGTGTTATTATACAAGAAGGTGTACCAACTATTGACATATTTAAAAGTAGTTCTGCAGAACCGCTAATATACTATATAGGAGATACTCCAACATGTTACTTATACCGATGTAATAGCAGGAAAGATGTATATTCTAGCTTGAATTCCACTGACTGTGAATTTTATGACATCAGCCAAGAAAATAAAACTTTGCCACTTTGGAATATTGTTAGCAAATTAGCAGTGCTAGCATTGGCAGTAGAAATTAAGTCTTTTCATCTCTAATAATTAATTTCTACAATGCTGCCATTATGCTGAATATGGTGAGCGTCATCAAGTCCAGTAGAAGGATCAGTACCATTATTAGGTTGATTGACAAACTTATCGATGTTTGATACTAGATATGCTATGCTTAGTATCAAACTGACCGTAACAGTTAAGTTGAAATTATAGATTATGCCACCACCCAAGTCTATTGGTATGGTTGGAAGTTCCATTCTTTTTAATATGAAGCTTAACAAGCCCAATGACAAAGCGAATGTGCTAAAAATAACTTCTTTGCCATATTTAGCAGACTTTTCAGAATCCTTATTATCTAGATACTTCTTCCATGTATAATAACAGTTTATGCATTCTGAAAATAGAAATAGAACTGCTGATGTTAAGCTAATATAACTTATTACATCCTTGTTGTTTCTAGCTAAGAAATGAATGATTTTTGTCTGCATCAATATTCCTATGACACAGTTTGCCAAGAAGGCTAAGCTACCCACAACCTGTATTGGTTTTTCAGGTTCATTTCCCCCTTTACCATTCTGAAGTTTTTTAGATTTATATCCAGCTAAATTGAGACCAAAGTGAAGAGCAAATATTATTGATGTTGGTAGTTTTATGAACTTAGAAATATCTAATATAGTACAAATATTGGATCTGTTGTTATCAATAAACTCGCAACAGAATTGCAATGAAATTTTACACAATATGCCTGTTAAACCTACTGCAATACAATACATCTTTCTAATATCATGATTGTGAGCATCATGTATACTTTCTATAAATGTATTTGGCTTACCTTTTGGCATAAGTAGATAATAAAATCATAACTTTTTAATATTATACTATAAAAATCTAAAAAGAAAAGTGCTATAAATCAGTACTTTGAGAGTGATCTAAACATAAATCGGCCAAGCACTTGATAAATAAGAGATCAGTACTGAGAGTTGGTACGCGAAAGTAATATCCGTCTTTGATAATTGCTTTATACTCTATATCAAGTTCAACCAGTGTTTCAGAATGCTCAGAAACAAAAGATATAGGTGATAAAACTACAGGTATATTATCGTCTTTCGCGCGTGATAGCTCACTTTCAGTACTAGGCTCCAACCATTTTACAGGGCCAACCTTACTCTGATAACATATTCCCCAATCAAGATCTTCAATATTCAATTTTTTTACTATTAATTTTACTGTTTTTTCTATCTGTGAAGCGTAAGGGTCGCCTTTTTTAATGATACTAAGAGGTAAGCTATGAGCCGAGAATAGGACTCTTGGCTTACCGATTTTGCTAGCTAATTTATAATATTTAGACGTCAGATTAACATGAGCTTTAATAAAGTCTTCATTGTCATAATAATGATGAATTGTTTTTGTGTTACATTCCAGTTTGGCATTTTTTTGCCAATTCTCTATGGATGATAGAGTTGTGGTGGTTGAATATTGCGGATATAGTGGTAACAGAATGATTTCGTCAGGGTTGAATTGCTTTACGCTTTTAACAACTTCATCAGCAAATGGATGCCAATAACGCATGCAGATGAATATCTTATACACATGGTTTCCATCTTCATTTAATTTTAGTTCTAAAGCATCAGCTTGTGCTTTTGTATTCTCCAAGATTGGCGATTTACCTCCAATGTGCTCGTATATTTCTTGTGCAGTACTTTCTCGCCTTTTGGAGATAAACTTTGCTAAAAGGAAGCGAAAAGGATTTGGTAGATTTATTATTCTTTTATCGTAAAAAAGATTAAATAAGAAAGGACGGACCGCACTTAGTGAATCAGGTCCGCCTAGGTTAAATAAGATTACCGCCTTCTTCACTGACAGCACCTTTCTTCAGGTTTGCCTATAAAATCAGCTACACACTCATCAAGTTTAGTTACAGGCACTAAATTTCTTACACTGGCATACAATAGATGAGCAGATCTCTTCATGTTACTCTGTGTAGATGCAAAGCCTCTATCGAAAACCACATCAACGCAAAAACTTGGCACTGCTTCAAGAAGTTCAACAGCAGCCAAAGATATCATTATGCAGCTTTGTAGAGCCTTCAGAAAAATCGTAAGGGGGAAAAGTAAAACCTTAACAAAAAGAGAGGGAGGACTTTCATTCATTAGTTGTCCTGGATTAGGAGAATTATATTCAATATGCTGTCTGTTTTTATCAAAGATAGGAAATTTTATAGTGTCTTTCTTAAATTCCTGCTCTATTTGTTCCTCGGTATAATTTTCATTATTAGTCATTTTTTTCAATAACTTTTCACGCAAGTAAAAGGTTCTCACAACAAAACATGTTGCAACCATCAGTGCAGCACATATAAGCGCACAATGCATGAGGTTCATCCCACCTATCATAGATGGTAATGCAAGACAAACAAATGGCACTATGATAGCCATTTCGAAAAATGGAATAGTATTCCTTTTTATTGCAAAAACAGCGCCTTCTTTTAATTTTGTATTATTGTGTAAGCTATACTCTAAATAACTCAAAAATGCCAAATTAAAAGTTAAAAATCCTTTTGTCCCACAAAAAATTGATGACTTGAATTGATTAACCCATTCTTTAGCAGTAAGTGTAGTTTCAATTGATTGTTTAACATTAGGATCGACTGGTTTGTTGTTTTTTTTATTACAACACCCCATAAAACACCTCCTTGATGGTTTATTCTTAACTATAAGTGAAAAATTGCTTTTATCAAATCAAAGTTTATAATAAAATAAATCTATAAATATACGATCTTAATATAAGGAAATAATATGGCAATTGAGAGAACACTTTCAATATTAAAACCTGATGCAGTAAAAAATAATATTACAGGCAGTATAAATTCTTACATTGAAAAATCTGGACTAAAAATTATAGCACAAAGAATGATGATGCTGACAAAAAAACAAGCAGAGCTGTTTTATGAAATTCATAAGGATAGGCCTTTTTTTGGAGAGTTGGTGGAATTTATGACTTCTGGGTCTGTGATAGTTCAAGTTTTAATCGGTGAAAATGCAGTCAGTAAATACAGGCAAATCATGGGTGCTACAGATCCAAAGCAGGCAGATAAAGGTACAATTAGGGGTGATTTTGCTGATGATATTAGTGAAAATAGAGTGCATGGTTCTGATAGTCTAGAGAATGCTCATAGAGAAATAGCTTTCTTTTTTGCTGAATGTGAATTGGTGTAGTTTTACTTTTTTACATATTAAATTTCTGAATTTTATGTTGAACTGTATAATATTAGCCCAATTTTTAGTTTAAGCAATATTAAGGGAAAGCTTTTTCATGCACAGTATAGATAATATTTAAAATGGATCATGTTGTTAACGCTTATAATAGATCTGAAGCTTCTATAGTTAGAGGAGAAGGAGTATATCTCTTCGATAAGGATGGTAAAAAATATTTAGACTTTGCTGCAGGAATTTCTACAACCTCTCTAGGGCATTGTCATCCATACATTACAGATAAACTGAAGGAGCAACTGGATTCATTATGGCACTGCTCTAATATTTTTACTATTCCTCAGCAGGAAAGGCTTGCTCAGCGTTTAACAGAACTTACCTTTGCCGATAAAGTTTTTTTCTGCTCAAGTGGACTTGAAGCAACAGAAGCTGCAATTAAATTTATTCGCCGCTATTTCTACTTAAATGGACAAGAAAAGCGCAGTCACATCATTACAATTGAAGGAGGTTTTCATGGCCGCAGTATTGCTGCAATTTCAGCTGGGGGAAATGAAAAATCACGCGAAGGTTTTGCTCCACTCCTTTCTGGTTTTGATAAAGTTCCAAGAAATAACATTGAAGCATTAGAAAAGAAAATCAATAGCGAAACAGCTGCCATATTTTTAGAGCCCATACAAAGTGAAGGCGGAGTACATCCATTGGACGTAGAGTATCTTAAAAAAGTAAGAGAGATAACAAAAGCTCAAGGAATAATTTTATGCTTTGATGAAGTGCAATGCGGATATGGACGGATTGGCTCTCTATTTTACTATCAAAATATAGGAGTTGAACCTGATATGCTCACTTGTGCGAAGGCTATGGGTAATGGATTTCCTTTGGCTGCATGTTTAGTAAAAGATTATATAGCAGAAGCAATCACTCCAGGAACTCATGGGTCAACTTATGGAGGTAATCCACTTGCCATGACTGTTGGTAATGCAGTACTCGATGTAATGCTAAAGGAAGGCTTTTTTGACCATGTTAAGAAGGTCAGTAAATATCTAAAAGAAAAGTTGTTGCCTTTGACTGAAGAATTTCCGAAGATCGTTTCAGAAGTTCGTGGGGAGGGTTTATTGATAGGGATAGAGCTTAGAGTACCTTTGGCTGATAAAATTGTTAAACAATCTCTTGACAAAGGCTTAATAATGACTAAAATTTTAAATAATAGGGTAATAAGAATAACTCCTCCACTTGTTGTTGAGAATATGCATGTGAATGCAGTGTGTGATATATTTCATGATTTATTTTTTTATATTAAAGATATATAGACTTGCAAATGCTTCTTACAACATATAAAATCAACTCTGTTTCTATATCGCAATAACATCATACTTTAATGGATTGGTTATTGATTTCAGTATTGTCAGCAATTTTTTTCTTATTGATTTTATCGTTTTTGTTCTCAGGAGCAGAAATAGGGTTAACCTCAATTAGCCGATCCCGAGTGAATAAACTAAAGCTAGAAGGTAACAAAAAAGCCAAGATAATAGAGCTTTTGTTAGGTAAAAAAGAATTAACAATAGGAACAATATTACTGTGTAATACAATTATTAACATTACTTGCTCTGCTTTATTTACAGTAATATTTATAAATTCTTTTGGGAGTGAGGGCATATTTCTTTCAACGTTCATGATGACGTTTTGTATTTTGCTATTTTGTGAAGTTTTACCAAAAACTTACGCCATGCAAAATCCTGAAAAATTTACATTACTTTCTGCTTATTTTATGCTGTTTTTTGTCAAGGTTCTTTCTCCATTGACATTAGGCATTCAGTTTATTGTCAATATCATTCTGAAGTTATGTGGGCTTCATAAGAATAGGGAGGTAATATCTGCAGCAGATGCAATGCGTAATATGATTACTCTTCACCGCAGTGAGGGCACTATGTTACAACAGGATTTAGATATGCTAAATAGTATACTTGATTTGGCTGAGACAGAAATATCACAAATTATGACCCACAGGAGAAACTTATTTTCTCTTGATATAGATCGAAACAAAGAAGAGTTAATAAGAGAGATTTTAACCAGTAGCCATAGCAGAGTACCTTTATGGCAAAAAGAACCAGATAATATTGTTGGAGTGGTTCACGTGAAAAATCTAATAAATGCCTTGCGTGAAAAGGATAATAAAATAGAGATTGCCAAAGTTATGTCAAAGCCTTGGTTTATACCAGAAAGTACGCCACTCAGTGTACAACTTCACAACTTCCGTAAAAACAGGAAACACCTTGCATTTGTTATTGATGAGTATGGAGCACTACAGGGAATCGTAACTCTTGAGGATATACTGGAAGAAATAGTTGGAGAAATTTCAGATGAACATGATTTGATCACAGAGAATTTTATAAAAAAGATATCCGATAATATGTATCACATAGAAGGAAAATCTACTATTAGGGATATTAATAGACAGTTACATTGGGATCTTCCTGATGAAGAAGCTACAACTCTAGCAGGTATGATTGTAAACGAGATAGAGCGCATTCCTGAAGAAAATGAAGAGTTTTCCATGTACGGTTTTTACTTTAAGATTTTAAAAAAAGATAAAAATATTATTACTATGATTGAAGTACAAGTAAAAACTGATAATACTGTAGTAGCAATTAATTAGTTGGGTTCTATGGAAGATACAGTAAAAATAACGGCTGAAGATTTGAAGAGCTATATAGAGAGAATCGAAAAACTTGAACAAGAAAAGAGGGATGTGCAAGATCACATTCGTGATGTATATGCAAAAGCTGCAGATGAAGGTTGGGATATAAAAGTGATGAAACAGATTATTAGGCTAAGAAAGATGGATGATGATGACAGGGAGGAACAGGAAATATTACTTTATACCTACAAACGTGCATTGGGAATGAATTACGAAGGTGAATAGTAGGATTGTAATTGGAATAAGTGGAGCATCTGGTTCTATTTACGGTGTACGGATTCTAGAGGCACTAAAAAATACCAATCATGAAACTCATTTAGTGATCAGCAGTGCTGGAAAAATAACTATAGCTCATGAGATTAAAGAAAAACTTGAAGATATTATATCGCTTGCAGATTTTTACTATTCTGAAGAAAAAATAGGAGAAAAAATAGCAAGCGGCTCATTTAAAACCTCAGGTATGGTTATTGCTCCATGTTCTATGAAAACAATGTCTGAAATAGCATCGGGGGTGACTTCCAATCTATTAACAAGGGCTGCAGATGTAACTCTAAAAGAAAGAAGAAAATTAGTTCTTATGGTGCGAGAATCTCCACTACATCTTGGACATCTCCGAAATATGTTAAAACTAACGGAGATGGGAGCAATTATTGCTCCGCCGATGCCTGCTTTTTATATTAAACCAAAATCTTTGGATGATATTGTAAATCATGCTGTTGGTAAAGTATTGAATTTATTTGATATCGCATTACCTGACTTCAAGGAGTGGCAAGGAAATGTCAATTATTATTAACGGTAAAAAAATAGCAAATGATCTCTGTGAGGAGCTATCAAAAAAAATTGATATTTTAAAGAAAGAGTATAATGTTTTTCCTTGTCTTAAAGTAATTCTTGTGGGTAGCAATCCAGCAAGTCAGGTCTACGTTCGTAATAAACAAAGAAAAGCAGAATCAATAGGCATAAGTTCTGAAACTATTGTTTTGCCTGATAGTATCTCAGAAGATGAATTGATTGAAAAAGTTAATACATTAAATGAAGATTCATCTGTGCATGGAATTTTAGTTCAGTTACCTTTACCAAAGCACATCAGTGCAAGCAGAATAATTAATACAGTAAGTGTTGAAAAAGATGTAGATGGCTTTCATGATGAGAATGTTGGCAGGTTAGTTAAAGGTGAAAAAAATTGTCTGATACCTTGTACTCCTAAAGGTTCTTTACATTTAATTAAGTCAGTTGAAAATAATCTGTCCGGTAAAAATGCGGTGATTATTGGCAGATCAAATATTGTGGGTAAGCCGATGTTTCACTTATTGTTGCAGGAAAATTGTACCGTTACCATCTTGCATTCACAAAGTAGGGATTTAGCTGATTATTGCTCTAAAGCGGATATAGTAGTTGCAGCAGTTGGAAAGCCAAATTTTGTTCAAGCAGATTGGATAAAAAAAGGTGCAATAGTGATCGATGTTGGCATAAATAGCGTTAACTTGGGAAATCAAAGTAAGCTTGTGGGTGATGTTGACTTTGAGGGAGTAAAAGAAAAAGTCAAGGCTATTACTCCAGTACCCGGGGGTGTTGGCCCAATGACAATAGCATTTCTTATGATGAACACTGTAATTGCTGCTTGCTTGCAGCGGGGAGTTGATGCTTCTGATTTCATTAATTGAGGGCATAAGAAAAATAGATACCCGTCTCTAGATAATAACATCGAATTTTTATCCAAATAGCAAACCTCTTTGCAGGATTATCTTATTCACTACAAGAAATATGCAATTTAGAACATTAAAAATTATAACGTATGCCTACTTCTATGATTGCATCTGGTATTTGTACTGGTGGCTTGAAGGCACTTAATTGCCCACTTGCAGCAATAGCAACTGTAGCAACTATCTGCGGAGTAAATTCATAATCAACACCTACCTTTAGTTTATAGGAAATAGAACTCAGTATTTTGTCTACTAAAGATGGATCAGACGTTACTTTGCTTCCATCAGAAGCTAGTAGAGCTGGAGCTTCTCTCTTTTCTTCCTCTTCCCTTGTATTATCGTTTTCTGTACCATCTTCATTCGTAATTCTACCTGAATCATCTTTATTTGCAACATTTTTGCCTTTAGTTTCACCTGTACTACTGCCACCTAAGCCAAAAGAAGGCAATACTTGGATATATCCACCCAGTCCTATACTGGCATATAATTTAATGGGATCAATTTCAAGATCAGGATAGTAACGGTAATTCGCCAACAAGCTAGCTCCTACTTTCCTTTTTTGTTTATCAGTTATATCACTTATGTTGGCAAGAACCTCAAGTTCAAATTTAGAATTTTTGTCATAATTATAACCAAAAACAACGCTAGGTTTCATTTTAAAAGTATCACCCCATCCAGCACCAAAGTTTAAACCTACATAGTACTGATCTTCGTACCGATCTTCGTACCGATCTTCTAACTCACTTGCACTACTACTAGCTGTACTTGCTAAAGATGAAGCAAGCAATATAGCAAACAATTTTTTCATTTTCATATTACTCATATGTAACATTCCTTAAAACATACTAAAATAAGTGTTCAAACATGCTAGCAGCAAGTTTTGAGCATTGCTTATGGTTACACCTAAACATGTACACAATGCCATCCAGCATTAAAAACTATAACGTACTCCTACTTCCAGCATCGCATCTGGTATTTGTTTTGCTTTTAAACCACTCAGTTGCCCGCCTACGGTTAAAGCAGCTGTACCAACTATCTGTGGAGCAACTTCATAATCAACACCAACCTTCAGTTTGTACGAAATAGCACCCAGTATTTTATCTAGTGTTTCAGTGCCAACAATGTCAAAAGGATATACTTGTAGATGTACTCCTAAACCTCCACTGACATATAGTTTCACAGGATCAATGTCAACGTCAGGATAATAACGGTAATTTGCTAATAAACTAGCTCCCATTTTCTTGGTTGCCTTACCAAACATATCACTTACGTCGGTGAGAATCTCAAGTTCAAACTTAGAGCTTTTATCATAATTATAACCAAAAACTAAGCCAGGTTTTATTTTTAATCCAGTGCCCCATCCACCACCAAAGTTTAAACCTGCGTAGTACTGCTCTTTTGCACTATTACTAGCTGCTTTATTACTAGCTGCACCTGCTAGAGATGAAGTGAGCAAAACAGCTAAAACACACAATCCTTTTATTTTCATATAACTACCCATACAAAAAAATATATAATGCACAAGTATATATCCTTTATATTAAAAAAGATATAACCTCATATCAAAAAAAGTATACCTACGAAATTAGGGACATGCTACTCAAAATTTTTATATAACTATGTTTACTACCTTATTTGGTACAGCATATATAGTGCGAATTTTGCTTTGATCGATTTTGTTAGATACAGAATCTGTTGCTATTTTCTTCAATTCTTCTTGAGATAAACCAGTTGCTACTTTGATGGTCGCACGCAACTTTCCATTGATCTGCACTGCCACAATTACCATATTATCAATTAGTAGTGATTCATCAGCTTGTGGCCAAGGCTTTAGATATAGCATACCTTCGCCTCCTATTTTTTGCCATAAATTTTCAGCCAGGTGTGGCATGAATGGCTCAATTACTCTGATTAGTATGCATATACCTTCATCAATAAGAGATTTTCCAGTTTTTACGTCTATTGCAGCTATTAAATTTGTCATTTCACGAAACTTTGCTACCACACAGTTTAATCTGCAGTTTTCCAAGTCATCTGTAAGCCCTTGCAATAGTTTATGGATTTTTTTTCTGTCCTCTAGGAGTTTACCTACAATGTTTTCATTGTCATAGTGTATGTTTACGGGCCTAAGTTGCACTACCATACGCCACAATTTATTTATGTAGCGAAAACAACCTTCCACGCCATCATCAGACCATTCCATATCTTTTTCTGGGGGGGTATCGGATAATACAAACAAACGAGCAGTATCAGCACCGTATTTTTCTATGATAAAGTTTGGGTCAACTGTATTCTTCTTTGACTTACTCATCTTTTCGACTTTTCCAACTTGGATCTTAGCACCCTTCGCAATCAACTCTTTTGCTTCTTCGGGAAAGAGCCATTTGCCATTCTCATCTTTATAAGTTATATGGCAGACCATTCCTTGAGTGATTAAAGTAGAGAAAGGCTCTTTAACGTCAAAATAGCCACATTTAGTTAAAGCACGGCAGAAAAACCTTGAGTAAAGCAAATGTAGAATTGCATGTTCTATTCCACCTATGTAATAATCAACAGGCATAAAACGATTACAAGTATCTTTATTAATCGATTTATTTTCACTGCAAAATGCAGCAAAATACCAAGAAGATTCAAAAAAAGTGTCAAATGTATCAGTTTCACGTTCTGCTTGCTTTCCGCACTTTGGACAATCAACAAATTTCCAGGTTGGGTGCTTATACAGGGGATTACCACCACTTGTAAATTCTACATCCGTTGGTAGAACAACAGGGAGGTCTTTTTCTGGAACTGGAACAATTCCACAATCTTTACAATGTATAATAGGTATAGGACATCCCCAATAACGTTGCCTTGAAATTCCCCAATCATGCAAACGGTAGTTTACTGTTTTTTTGCTTATTCCTTTTTCTTCAAGTTTTTTTATGATTACTTTTTTTGCCTCATTAATCATTAGTCCGTTTAAGAATTCAGAATTGAACATCACTCCATCACCGAAGTACGGTTCTTTTAAGATCTCTGTGGTCTCTTCACAAACTACAGGAATAATCGGTAAACCATACTTCTGTGCAAATTCAAAATCACGCTGATCATGTGCAGGGCAACCAAAAATCGCACCTTCTCCATACTCCATCAACACAAAATTCGCTATATAAATTGGTAATTCCTTGTCGAGAAATGGGTGCCTGACGTTCAGTCCAGTGTAAATTCCAATTTTTTCATCATTCTCCCCCTTTGCCTTCATATTACCAATAAAGTCTCTTATTTCTTTGTCCTTAAGGTCTTGTACAATAGGGTGCTCTGCTCCTACTGCAAGAAAAGAAGCTCCAAATAAAGTATGAGGAGAAGTTGTAAAAATCTTTAACTTCTTATTCAAGCCAACTATTTCAAAATCTATAGTTGCCCCTTCAGATTTTCCTATCCAGCGCTCTTGCATAGTTTTGACTTTTTCTGGCCAATTTTTTAAACTTTGCAGACAATGAAGCAAATCTTCAGCAAAATCAGTAATCTTTAAAAACCATTGGAATAACTTACGTTTTTCAACAACTGCACCTGATCGCCATCCTTTTCCATCAACCACTTGCTCATTTGCAAGCACTGTTTGGTCCACTGGATCCCAATTAACCCACGACTCTTTTCGATAGGCAAGACCATGCTTTAAAAAATCCAGAAAAAATTTCTGTTCGTGTTTGTAATAATCAGGCTCACATGTGGAAAGCTCGTGATTCCAATTGTAGGAAAGACCTATAGATTTTAGCTGTGCACGCATATTGTCTATATTCTCTTTTGTCCACGCTGCAGGGTTAATATTATTGTCCCTTGCTGCATTTTCAGCTGGTAATCCAAACGCATCCCAGCCAATTGGGTGCAAAACCTCAAATCCATGAGCTCTCTTGTAACGTGCTATAACATCTCCTATTGCATAGTTACGCAGGTGCCCCATATGAATCTTACCAGATGGATATGGAAACATTTCCAACACGTAACATTTCTTCTTTTTACTATCTTTGCTTACAGAAAAATCCCACTTATTTTGGTAGAATTTTTCAACGTTTTTAAAATCATATTTCATAAATTCAATCACAGTTTATATGTACTAAAGGATCGACTGCTTGACCATTATGCCTTATTGTGAAACACATCTGCGGATCTTTATCTTGTGTGCTTGATTTACCTGCAGATCCAATTACTTGACCTTGTTTTACTTTATCACCAATTTCAACTTGTATGTTTTTTAAATAGGAGTACATAGTCATGTAATTATCTTTATGTTCCACTATAATTAAATTTCCGTACCACCTCAGGCCTTTGCCTACGTATATTACTTTGCCAGGTGCAGAAGCAATAACCTTTGTTCCACTTTGAGCAGTAATTTTTATGCCATCTTGACATATTTTATCAGAAGAGGTAACTGCACCTTTAACCGGTATTACAAATTTACACATGCTTTGTGCATTATTGTTATATACCTTATCTACAAAGGCTTTTCTACTTTCTTTTCGCAGCGAAGAATCAACATTTTCTTTAATCAAATGATACTCCCTTGTGTACTCTAGGTCTCTTTTCCCATAAAATTCTTCGCCTTTAAGTAGTACAGGTGCAGGTTTTTGCAGGCCACAGCTTATCAGTATTGCTGATAATATAAAGAACAAGGCTATACGACACATACACTTATCTCTAGATATATCAACTTTCACAAAACTTTATAGTGTTTTTCGTCTATTTATTACTTTCTTCATTTATTTTATCAGTCAAATAGTCTCTTAAATCGGTAAGTTCTTGCAACAAATTTCTTGAATAATGATCAATTCTTACATCGTTACCAAATTCCTTTTGTACTCCTTTTATTGTATATCCTTTGTCATATAGCATATATTTTATTTTCTTTATTGCCTCTATACACTTATGATCATATAGTCTTCTTCCCTTCCGTTTTATGGGTTTAATTTGATGGAATTGACTTTCCCAGAATCTTAAAACATGCTGCTCCAAATGTAGTTCTTCAGCTACTTCTCCAATTGTGTAAAATAATTTTTCCTTATTCATCGGTTGTTTATTAATTTCTTCATCATTTTTGAAGGTCTAAAAGAAATTGATTTTCTCGCTTTAATTACTACCCTTTCCGATGTCTTTGGTATATTTCCTGGTCTTTCTTTCTTGTTTTTAACCAAAAATGTTCCAAATGAAGATATTTTTACTATTCCATCCTTTGCTAAGCTCGTTTTTATCTCATCCAATATATCATCTATTATTGCAATAGAGTCTTGTTTCGATAATCCAATTTCCTGGTTTATACATTCAGCTATTGTTGCCTTAGTTACTGTTGTGTCTTTTGTTGTCATAATTTATTACAGTATGTTAATATAATATAACAATCGACTCAAGATTCAGCTACTTTATTTTTATAGTATGTTTCTTTTGTAGCGTAATTAAAAATACTAGCAAATGTTAACATTGCAAATATTGTGAAAAGCGCCATTTGATGATCTGAAAAAAGTGCTAAAATTGACACTAAAATTCCACTCATAACAAACATAAATCCATTGATAATGGATGATGATGTGCTAATATACTTCTGCTCAACAATCTCACTACCAACAGTAAAATTAAGCATATGTCCTCCTGCAAAAAAACCAAACATTAACATACAAAAGTATATAATATGAACTGTTAAATTACCGCATAGTAAAATAATAGCTGAAATACTTTGCAATGTGGCAAAAGCAGAGATTACGTGCCTTCTATTTTTAAATAGATTTGAGATTAGATCTGCAATTGGAGCACCAACTGCAAGACCAAGCCACAATATTGCAGTTGCCACACCTAACTCCATTGTATTGAGTTCTAAGTTGCTTAGTAACCTTGGTGCCCACAGCATATTAAGCGCTAAAAATGTTCCAAAAGTAATAGCACCCACTATTGAGGTTATCCAGATATCTCTTAATTTTAGCACTGTTAGTACAGAACATATTACTGTTTTTATAGAGCTCTTTATTGTGTATTCCCCCAAATTTTTTTTTGAAAGTCCTTTCGGATAAAAAAACATAAGTACAAATATCGATACGCCAAATAATATTACGCATACAATAAGATTTTTCCAATCTGCACCTTCGGCAAGCAAGCTAGAGAAGCACATTTGAATCATCAAAGCAGAAAGACTTGAAATTGTCTGCACTAGTGAGAACATCAGTCCAAATTGAGTAAGGGGAAAATATGTGCTACTTATATGAGCGGCGCCAATAAAACCAAACGATGCTCCAATTGCAATCAAGAATTGAGATAAAATTAAATGGACAAAATTGTCACTACTAATAAGGATAAAAAACCCAAAGATCATAATCGACAACGAGAAAAAATAAATTTTTTTGCTGGAAAAAACATTAAACATTGCCCCACTAAAAAATTGTGAGATAGCAAAAGTCCAAGTATATGCTGAATTAGCTAGTGCAACTTGCGCAATCGTGAGCCCAAGTTCTTTTTCAAGATTCACACTTATAAAGGTGTAGATTATCTGCATATTGCTGAATACAACAATCAAGTTACTGATTAGCCAAATGAACCAAGCTCTACTTTCCATAAGATTTTATAAGTAATCCATTAATAACAAGCCTCTTTTAGTCTCTGATTAATGTTAAAACAGTTGCAATTATAGATTATATAAAAGCTATGAAACAACAAATTTGTTGTGAGATTTTAATTGTTAGAATCTGTATATGATCTCAAGAAAGAAATAAGTTCAACAATCATTACCTATAAGATAAAAGGTGAAAATTTGAAATTATCATGAACTGGCTCATTTTTCTGCCACTTAGATGATGTTTTTTCAAATTGTTGATAAATCAAAGTCAGTTTAGCTATTAATTATTTATCTTTTTTTCTAGTTATGTAACGGGTCTGTTATTAAATTTTTCAATAATACCTTTTATTTTCGCCGCCTCTTCAAACTCTAAATTTTCAGCATGCTTCAACATTTGCTTTTTCAAACTATTTAGATCATCCTTGCTAAAATTCTCAATCACCACTTTTTCCTGTAAAGTATTTGATATAGGCTTTATTATAGTTTTTGGTACAATATTATGCAGTGTATTATGCTCTGTCTGTTTCTTTCTTCTCCTTTCAGTTTCTTTCAGTGCACGATCCATAGAATTAGTAATTTTGTCTGCATATAAAATTACTCTGCCTTCAACATTTCGTGCAGCACGACCTATCGTTTGAATGAGCGAAGTCTCTGATCGTAAAAACCCTTCTTTGTCAGCATCTAAAATTGCAACCAATCCACACTCGGGAATATCAAGACCTTCCCGCAACAAGTTAACGCCAACAAGAACATCTATTTCTTTAGATCTTAATTTGCATATAATTTCAATTCTTTCCAGTGCACCAATATCTGAATGTAGGTAAGTTACTTTCATACTGAGCTCACTCATATGCTCAGCTAGTTTTTCAGCCATTTTTTTTGTCAATGTGGTAATTAGAATACAAAACCCTTTTTTTATCGTCACTTGTGCCTCATGAATCACATCATCAACCTGACTCCCTGTTGGTTTTATGATGCAGATGGGATCTGTCAGTCCTGTTGGGCGGATAACTTGCTCTATAAATGCGTGATTAGTCTTTTCTAATTCATATTTTCCTGGAGTAGCCGAAACGTAAATAGTCTGTGGCCGTATTGCCTCCCACTCTTCCAATTTTAATGGACGGTTATCAAAAGCAGAAGGTAGCCTAAAACCATAATCTATCAATTTCTTTTTACGTGCTTCATTACCGCTATACATTGCACCTATCTGGGGAACGGTTACATGGCTTTCATCAACAAATAAAATTACATCTTTAGGTAAATACTCAAACAATGTAGGCGGTGGATCTCCGGCTTTCATTCCGTAAAGATAACGCGAATAATTTTCAATACCTTTACACACTCCCGTTGCCATCATCATTTCAATATCAAAATTAGTACGCTGCTCAAGGCGTTTTGCTTCAACAATTTTGTTCTGTGAATAGTAATAATCCAGGCGTTCATGTAGTTCTTTTTTAATCAATTGAACTGCTTGCAAAAGAGTCTCACGTGATGTAGTGTAATAGCTATTTGGAAAAATGGTGACTGTATCTATGCGTCTGATAATATTGCCGTTCATGGCATCAATCTCAGAAATTTCCTCTATTTCATCACCAAACAATGATAAACGCCAAGCTTTATTTTCATAATAGGCAGGAAATATATCAATAATATCGCCGCGCACTCTGAAATATCCTCGCTCAAATCTGACATCAGAACGTTTATATTGGAGATTAACTAAATTATTCAGAAAGTCATTAACATGAATCTTATCTCCAGCACTTAAAGTCAAGGTCATGCTGAGATAGCTCTCAGGCGAACCAAGACCATATATACAAGAAACACTCGCAACTACAATCGTGTCCCTACGCTCCAAAAGAGAGCATATAGCAGAATAGCGTAGCATATCAATTCTTTCATTTATTAAAGAGTCTTTTTCAATATAAGTGTCTGTTTGTGGCGAATAAGCCTCAGGCTGATAATAATCATAATAAGAAATGAAGTATCCAACAGCATTGTGAGGGAAAAATCCTCTCATCTCCTCGTAAAGCTGCGCCGCTAAAGTTTTATTATGTGCCATAATTAATGCAGGCCTGTTTGTTCTTGCAATAACATTTGCCATAGTGAAGGTTTTTCCAGAGCCAGTAACTCCAAGCAAAACCTGATCTCTTTTATTACTATTTAACCCTGCAACTAAGTTGTCTATTGCCTGTGGTTGATCTCCAGCTGGCTGAAAATGTGTAACTATTTGAAATTCCATACCTTTATATTTTCATAATGTATTTATTACTATACAATACATTTGCTAGTGTAAATAAGGTATGAAAGAATGAACATAAAAAACTCTATTTTTTCTTTTTATAGAGCCTGCTCCAAATCCTGTTGTTGGTTAATACAAAAAACACCGTCAAAATTATAAAATATGTCACTATTTTTAGCCCAAGTTTATGTCGGCGCTCCAGTTCTGGCTCTGCTGCCCATTGTAAGAAATTTACCACATCATATGCCATATTTTCAACTGTGGCTTGCCTTGTACCATCATATTCTACCATTCCTTCAGAGAGTGGTGGTGCCATAGCTAACCTGCCTGTTGAAAAATATGGATTAAAATATAAACCGTTCTCATCATGTTCACCGTTTTGATAACCAATTAGTAGTGAATAGACATAATTTGCACCATCATGTCTTGCTTTGACAATTAATGATAAGTCCGGTGGAATTGCTCCATTGTTGCTTGCTGCAGCTGCTTCTTTTGTATCAAAAGGTGCAATAAAATAATCCGAAGACACTCCCGGCCTATCAAACATTTCACCCAAATCATTTGGACCATCTTTCACTTGGTAAGAGGCTGCAATTTGTTTTACATCCTCTTCAGAAAAACCAACATCTTGCAAATTACGAAACGCTATTCTATTCATTGAATGGCAAGCAGCACAGACTTCCTTGTATACTTTATAGCCACGCTGAATTGACTCTCTATCGAAAGATCCGGTAATTCCATTAAAACTCCAGTCAATTTTCTTATTTGGTAAAGGTTTAAACTCCTCTGCAGATAGAGAATTAGCGAAAAATAATACACAAAACACAGCAACTTTAACCAATAGCATCACTTCATCTCCGGCACGGAATCGCTTATTGTTTTTGGTAATTTTTTTGGTTTCTCATACTTACTAAGTAAAGGTAAAACTATCACAAAATATGAAAAATAATAAAGAGTTGAGAGCCTACTTAAAGTAATGTAAGGCTCCTTAACTTCTTGTCCCCCAAGCCAGGCAAGAAATGCAAAATTTATTGCAAAAACCCAAAAAAAATTCTTAAATAATGGTCGATAAGCACCACTTTTAACCTTTGATTTATCAAGCCAAGGCAAAAGAAACCACACTAAAATAGATCCAAACATGGTAAGTACACCAATAAGTTTATTTGGAATTGAACGCAGCATCGCATAAAAAGGTAAGAAATACCACTCTGGCACTATATGTACTGGAGTTACCATAGGATCAGCCTCTATATAATTGTCAGGATGCCCAAGATAATTAGGGGCATAAAAAACAAATCCAAATAAAATTATAAAAAATAAACCAAAAGTTATGCAGTCCTTTGCTATATAGTAAGGATAAAAAGGAATGGTATCCTTATCTGACCTGACTTCTATTCCACTTGGATTATTAGAGCCAAACCTATGCAGAGCAACAACATGCAACATAGCTAAAGCGATAATAATGAAAGGCATAAGATAATGCAGCGCAAAAAAACGATTAAGCGTTGGATTATCAACAGAGAAACCTCCCCATAGCCATATAACTATTTTATCACCAATTAAAGGTATAGCCGAGAATAAATTAGTTATAACTGTTGCACCCCAAAAACTCATTTGTCCCCATGGAAGAACATATCCCATAAAGGCAGTTGCCATCATTGCAAAAAATATAAATATGCCAATAAACCATACCATTTCTCGCGGTCTCTTATAAGATCCGTAATATAATCCACGCATGATATGAACATAGACCACCATAAAGAAGAGCGACGCCCCAACAGCATGAGTATAACGTATCAGCCATCCATAACTTACGTCACGCATTATACGCTCCACACTATTAAATGCATGATCAACATGCGGAGTGTAGTGCATGGCAAGAAATATACCTGTTATTATTTGTAAAATCAGCGCTATACCAGCTAAAGAACCAAAATTCCAAGCATAATTTAAATTTTTTGGTACTTGATAAGAAGCAGTATGTTTTAGAAAAGAAAATATAGGCAGTCTATACTCTATCCAACCTAATATACCTTTTTCTTCTATTATTTCTTTTTTGCTATCATCTTCCATAACTTAAAGCTTTGTCATCTTAACTCATTGTATTGTAACAATTTAACGCTAATAAACAATAAAAAGTTTAAGTTTAAAGAGTAGATTTCACAAAAACAAGCACTCAAATTTGAGTGCTTGTTTTAAAGGGACTTTTGATGACATACACCTTTAGATATTGTTGAATTGCTTAATGAACTTCGAGGACATTGATAAAGTTTTTCACACTTACTAAGTGCCGTCTCGACATTTTTTGCCATAGTGTGAAACTCTTTTTCTCTAATTCCTTCTATTGCAAAAAGCGAATTATTCAGTGGTTCTGAATATTTTTTCCCTGTAAATTGCTTGAACATTACATAACCTAACATGGCTGTTCCATACAAATTACCTCGTGAAAAATCTATTGAGCTTTCAGCTGAGTGGACAGCAGATTGCTGTGCAGGAGGTAAAGCAGGGGCACTCTGAAATAAGCTACTGAGTGCAGCAGTTGTTGAAGTTCCCATCCAACTAAATACACTATTAATAAAAGAAGAAGGTCTTACTGCACTACTTGGTGCAGGAGTAATATCTTCTGAGTTTAGTGTGCCGTAGAGACACAAGGAATGTTCAAGTAAGAGCAAACTAAGTGCAAAAGCTACGCAATAGATGGGGGTGGGCCCCTCGGAGCCGGCTTACAAGAGCAGGCTTCAAACAACCATAAGCTGCTTTGGTAAAAAGCTAAGGTAGTGAGCGTTATGGAAAAGGCGCAAATATGCGTCATGTGTAAAATAGAGAGATGAATGAAAATGAACCACTGATAAAGTGTCGAAAGGAATTGGATGATGTCAAAACCAGGGGTTAGACTTAACCTGGGATAAATCTATCGGGAGCTTGTTTACTGGATAGATGGCGTCCGGCATAGAGGTGGCATGAATCTATTTTGGGCTATTGCGTGGAACTGCGGGAACCTGTCGTTTCGATGATAAGGGAGAAATCCAAGGAGCTGATCTCTGAGGATGAGAGTACCGATGCGGAAAACAGGGGCGGATCAGCTCGTAGTAGTGAAGAAGTTTCTGTAATGGAAATGGAGCGAAGGAGCTGAGTTATTTAGTTTTAGTTATTTATCAACCGAAAGGGAGGAGTTAATGAATAAAACAAAGTCTTTTGATATACCAAAGCAACTTATTTGGAGAGCTTATAAACAAGTATCGAAAAATAGAGGTGCTGCTGGTGTAGATGGGGTTTCGATAACAAAGTTTGAGGAAAATCTAAAAGATAATCTATACAAACTATGGAATCGTATGACATCCGGAAGTTATTTTCCAGAGCCTGTAAAAGCTGTAGCAATACCGAAAGATATGGGAGGAGGACAAAGAATTTTATGTGTTCCTTCAGTATCAGATAGGATAGCGCAAACAGCAGCAACAATGTATCTCGAACCGTTAGTGGAGCCAAAATTCCATGAGGATTCATATGGTTATAGATCGAATAAATCAGCATTGGATGCGGTAGATACAGCGCGTAAGAGATGCTGGAAGTACGATTGGGTGGTAGACCTTGATATATCAGGGTTCTTCGACAATCTGGATCACGACTTAGCACTTCAGGCTATCAAGAAACACACAGACTGCAAATGGGTCATACTATATGTTGAAAGGTGGATGAAATCCCCTATACAACTTGCAGATGGCAGTAAAGTAGTTAGGGATAAAGGAGTTCCGCAAGGAGGTTCAGTTAGCCCAATCATCTCTAATATATTCATGCATCATGTGTTTGATATATGGATGAAAAAGAACTATCCGACGGTACCATTTGAGAGATATGTGGACGATGCGATAGTGCACTGCAGAACAGAGAAACAGACAAGATTTGTGAAAGTAATGATCGAAGAAAGATTGGCTGAGTATAGGTTGAAATTACATCCTAAAAAGACACAGATAGTGTACTGTAAGGATGACAATAGGAGAGATGAATTTCCTAAACAAAGTTTTGATTTTCTGGGTTACACATTCAGACCCAGGTTAGCAAGAAATAAAATAGGGAAGCATTTTGTTTCATTTCTCCCAGCAATTAGCAACAAGGCCAAGAAAAAGATTACTACAACCATAAGATCATGGAAAATGCTACGAAATACGCATATAACATTAGAGGAGATATCAGGAAAAGTAAATCCAATAGTCAGAGGCTGGTATCAGTACTATGGCAAATTTTACAGAACTGAGGTCTACAAATCTCTAAAGAATGTAGAGCGGCATCTAGAAAAGTGGGTCAAAAGGAAATATAAGAGACTCAGGAGTCACGGAAGACTAGCAAGACAATTTCTAGGAAAGGTGAGAGATAGGTCTCCAAATATTTTCTATCATTGGACACTAGGTTTAGGGTCAAAAAGGCTAAATAATGGGAGCTGTATAAGCTGAGAGGTTTATGTACAGTTCTGCGAGAGACTGGTAGGGGAAGTTCCACTGGTCTACTCTCCTTTATAGAAAAAAAAGCATCTAGTGAGGAATATAGTGATGAAGAGTGTCACAATTTCCTCGATAGTATAGAGAAAATCAATACTTTAATTAAGTTAGAGTTAGAAAGTAGAATTGAAGGGATGGGTCATGATGAAAAAAACAACCATGATGATTTACAAGACGAGATTGGTCGTGCAATCAGTATAGAAAATAAATCAAAGAAAAGCGATTGATCTTGCGTTCCTCCACAAGCAACCTTCTTTCTATTAGACTGCTGAAGCTATGTTGACATTAAATGTGTATTATAAATAATTAGTTAACTTCGAACTTGTTTTATATGTTACGTGTTATTGCGGGTAAATATCGTGGAAGAAAAATAACTACAGGCAAGAATTTAGCTGCACGGCCCACTATGAGTAGTGTCCGAGAAGCAATATTTAGTATACTTTCTTCAAGAAAACCTATTTATAACCTAAATGTACTTGATTTATTCTGCGGAAGTGGCTCTTTTTCATTTGAAGCACTTTCTCGAGGTGCTAAACATGCATTCATGGTAGATTCAGATTATTACAATTTGCAACTGCCTAAAAAAACAGCAGAAGATTTTGGAATTACGAACGATATCACGTTAATTTGTTGCAATGCTAACGGATTACCAAGACCTATTTCAAAGTGCGATATAGTTTTTATGGACCCACCTTATAATATCAATCTGGTTAACTCAACTTTAGATGAGTTAGCTCACTCAGGCTGGTTAAATGATAATGCGTTAATAATTCTAGAAATGAGGAAAAATGAAGGTTTTGAGTGCAATAAAAACTTCAATATAATTGTGGAGCGTACCTACGGTATTGCAAAAATAATTTTTCTTTCTTCACTCACTTGAATTTCTTTTGTAAACATCTATAGCTAAGCTAAGTAAGATTTTTCCGAGGACTGAAAGAAAAAATCAATTCGTTTTGGTGGGAATAGGGTGTGTAACAGCAAATCAATACGAGTTGATATACTAGAAGAAGCAGTATGGAAAGAAATGAAGATGGTACTCAAAGAACCAGAGGCAATGACTAAGGAATATCAGCTCAGACTCGTAAAACATGAAAGTACGCAAGCAAAGGATTAACTTGAAAAGCGTGCAAGTAAAATAGAACAAGGTATAGAAAAATTAGCTTATGTATATGCAAGGGGTCATATAACGAAGGAAAAGTATGACTTAGAAGTTGAGAGCATGGAAAAGGAGTTAAAGGAATCAGAGATCAAAGGGAAGAAGCTATCGATGAAAAGAGTCTACAGAGAGAATTAGATTTTATCACAAACAGTGTAGAAAGTTTTTCCTCTGAGAGAGCTTAATCAAGCAGACTATGAAACTAAACTTGATATAATAAGAAAGTTAGTTCAACACATTGAAATTGACGATGATAACGTACATATAGTGTTTCGATTGAAAGAACTTACTCTCGAAAGGCAAAAAAAAGTGTTCAACATTGTATCGGGATGCCAGTGTCAAGCACTGGCATGATACCGTTTATTCTTATGGTGGTCTTATCTGTCTACCTTATTTTATCACTCTGCTAAACGGATAAAAAAAAGAAGATATTAGTAAACTAATATCTTCTTTTGTGATTAAAAATACATTGGATCTTGATTGTGTATTTCATCTACTATAAGCAATAATTTTTCGCTTTCATCATAGAGACTTTTTGTACTAGCTGCTAATTTCTCACTAATTTGTGAACGAGGTTCGGAAAGTTCAAGACTATAAAATGATAATACTTGAAGACATTGTTGTAGGCATTCTTGCAGTGATGAACTATTTTGACATTTATTGGAGCATATACGCATAATGTCTCGAATTACACTGTAACTTGAAAAATCATCCAACTTTTGTTGTAAATCTACTCCCTTTTCCTCACTATTGAAACCCTGTAAATTTCCTCGAAACATAATACATTCCTTAATTTTGCAAATATACTAATATTAGTATATAAATATGAATATTATATTAATATAATTACTTTTCAAATATAAATGGCAAGTTAAAGTGGTTTTTTGTTACTCAAAAAACAGAAATGTTTCTATTTCCTACACTTTCTTTATAAAAATCATAGGCGCCCATTATTAGCTAAAGTAAAAGTCAAGTATCTGGAATTCTGGACATAAAATCCTCCTGTATAAAAAGATTAGAAAAAAATGCAGCGCACATATGACAGACCGCTGAAAAAGATACGCTACGTTTTTTATTGAAAAGTTAGTTGAAAGTCTGCAGACAAAGATAGATTTTGAGCTCTTAAAATATCTCTAATTGTCATTATAATCAGATTCAAAATATGCGGAAGTAATTTTTTTTGACAATAGATTTCTTGCATAACCAAGTGTCATCCCAGCTGGGATTCAACTAAGTTGGTAAACACCTTACAACGTTTTTTGCGCGAAAAAGCTTGATGCCAGTGTCAGCTACTTGCATGACATCCTCTTGCTTCTATAGGTGTCTTTATCTCGTCTACTTTATTTTGCCACACAGATACAATGGTTTCACATGCACTTGGTAGGCTATCTATTTTGACAAAGAAGGACTACCAACACCTTCACTTTTTGCATCACTAAATTTACTTGCCACTTTATCAATAGTCCAAACGAGTGGCGTAACAACGAGCGCAGCAGCCCAAATAACAGCACTAACAACATAACTCAAAACTGTGTTAACAAATTTAGATAATGCACTACTATGGTCCCATGTCTTACGTGACAACATGGATGAATAATCTATGAACGATTTTGTGTTACGCTTAAGATCAAAACTATCTACTACTTTCGCTAATCCTTTTGCCGGCCAGTATGACAAATACGCCAATGCTAGATATAAAGGTTGCAGAATTACACTAGCTAACGCAAAAGTAGTAGTCTGAATCATAGAAGGATTTTGGTAACTACCAAGAGCTACATTTTTCACTGGCCCAACAACACTGTTGATAAGGTAAACGGATTTATAGAAACTATTTTGTGGAATTTTGTTACACCCAACACTTTTGGTAGGAACATCTCCAAACTTAGCATATTTCTTAAAATTATCATATAAATTTAACATATTACCCCTCTAAAATAAAAACATAATTATCTTACTAATATCGCTTGTTTTAGAATAAATGCAATCACTACCTAACTAAATTATCTGTTGCGCAAAAGCACATATTACCATACCATCGAAAATAAAGAGGTCAGCATGAGTTTTACTTTACCTGAGCTGCCATATGATAAAGCAGCTTTAGAACCTTACATATCTGCAAATACATTGAATTTTCATTATGATAAGCACCATAAGGGATATTTAAATAAACTCAACGAACTGGTTGAAAACACAGATTATCAACATATGGAAATTGAGGAATTAGTAACGAAAGTTCATGGAAATAATAATACAGTTCCTATTTTTAACAATGTAGCACAAGTTTGGAATCACACTTTTTATTGGAATTCAATGAAAAAAAATGGTGGTGGTAAACCTAAAGATGATGGTCTTCTAGCAAAAAAAATTCAAGATGATATCGGTGGCTTTGACAAATTTTGTGAAGAATTTTCAAATTATGGAGTAAGCCAATTTGGCAGTGGATGGGTGTGGTTAGTACTTGAAAAAGGAAAACTCAAAATCACTAAAACTCCAAATGCGGATCTACCGCTAATTTATGGCCAAGTGCCACTACTTACTATGGATGTATGGGAGCATGCATACTATTTGGATTGCCAAAATCGCAGAATTGACTACATAAAAGTTTTTCTTGATCATTTGATCAATTGGGATTTTGTAGAAGAGAATTTAAAGAAGAATATATAAGATGAATATACCACAAGTAACAAAACTAGATAATGGTCTGCGCATAATAACTGAGCGAGTGCATGAAGTTGATTCCGTAGCTTTAAATATACGAGTTGGTGTTGGCAGTAGAGCTGAAAGTGCAAGTCAAAATGGAATATCTCATTTCCTAGAGCACATGGCTTTCAAAGGAACAAAGACAAGAACTGCTTTTGAAATTGCAAAAGCTTTTGACGACATAGGTGGAGCTTTCAATGCTTGCACCGGTAGAGAAAGTACAAGTTATTACGCGAAGGTTCTTAAAAAAGATATAAAGACTGGCATTGATATATTAATAGATATATTAATGAATTCTACATTTCCAGAGGATGAATTGGAACGCGAAAAGGGTGTTGTAATACAAGAGATTTTTCAAACTAATGATTCACCGAGCGATATCATTTTTGATAAGTATTTTGAAGCAGCTTATAAAGATCAACCATTTGGTAGGTCAATCTTGGGTACGCAAGATACTGTCAAATCTTTTACTCGAGCTAATCTAGATAACTACATAAATGAGCATTACTTTGGCGAGAACATTATATTTGCTGTTGCAGGAAATGTTGAACATGAGGAGGTTGTTCAATTAATCAAAGACTTTCTCTCAAAGATTCATTCAAAAGAGCTGAAAAAAAGCGAGAATGCAAGTTATACCGGTGGTGAGTATTTAGAACATCGTAAATTAGATCAAGTACATTTATTAATTGGTCTACCTAGTGTTTCTCGTGATGATAATAGATATCACACATTCAAAGTTCTTGATGCCATACTGGGAAGTGGCATGTCATCACGCCTGTTTCAGGAAGTAAGAGAAAAGCAGGGGCTTGCTTATTCCATTTACTCATTCAACTCTAGCTATGCTGATACAGGAATGCTTTCGATTTTTGCTGGTACAGATAGCAGTAATCTAGATAAGCTTTTGAAAGCTATAACGACAGAGTTGAAGAAATTGTCTACAGATGATTTAAAGGAAGAAGAAGTAAATAGAGTAAAAGAACGAGTAAAATCTCAAATTTTAATGTCACGCGAAAGTGTTAGCTCGCGTGCTGAAACGTTAGGACACTACTACGGTAACTATAATAAATACATCAGTAAAAACGAATTAATAGAAAAAATTAGTGCTGTTACTATTTACGATATAAAAAAAGCAGCAGAAGAATTGCTATCTCAGCATGAAAGAATTACTTTAGCTGCGATTGGAGAAATTAATTCATTGCCAAGTTACGATAAAGTGGTTTCTATGCTTAGTGTACTTTAATTATGTTGCTTATTCTCACTAAAAAGTTCAATGAATGGTTGCAAAATCCTTTCTATAAAAAGTTTGCTTTCTGGTTCATCGCATATACCACTAATCATTTTATTGAAAGTTTTTTCGCTGTTTTGTAAAAATAAATAGCTTTCTACTGATTGCACAATAGACAAGGCAGTTAAAATTCCTCCTATCACTAAACAAGAAGCTATAGCAGGTACAGTACCCACTGCAATTCCAGTTGCGATTAATGATAAACCAGCTAAGAGTGTAAAGGCTGAAACGCAAAACGCTGTTTGATGTTTTTCTTTATTTTTAACCATAAATGCCTCACAAAAATTATATTTCTAGTATATCCGTATATATAATGTACTGTCAAGTTTTTAAAGAAGATTAAAAAATGCAACGCACATGTGCAAAATATGAACTAGGTATATAATTCACAATGCAACGGTATTTCACTAATCCAATTATTTTTTTCCTGATCTAGCCTATCATTCAATATTGCTTGTCTTATTGATTCCATCAACTTATTCATGAAGAAAACATTGTGAATGGTAACGAGTGTATAAGCCAGCAACTCTTTAGCTTTCAGTAGATGGTGTATATAAGCTCTTGAATGTTTTCTGCAGGTAAAGCACAAACAATCACTCTCAATTGGGTTATCATCTAGTTCGAATCGTTGATTTCGCAAATTAATATGCTCTTTGCACTTTGAAGAAATAGAATCTCTATTTTTTACTTTAACAAGCGCGCCACCATGTCTTGCGAGGCGAGTTGGATGCACGCAATCAAATGTATCAACTCCAAGCTCTACTCCACGAAAAATGTCTACAATTCCACCAATACCAAGCAAATGAGTAGGCCTATCTTTTTTTAAATGTTCCATAGTAAAGGAAACTACATCATACATCTGCTCTTTACTTTGACCAAGTGATCCACCTATTGCTTGACAAAAAAATGGCAAATCGTTGATAAAATCACAACTTTCTCTACGCAAATCTTGATACACTCCGCCTTGACTAATTCCATAAAGCACCTGTTTGCCATTATTATTTTTTTCAAATTCATTTAAAGAACGTTCAGCCCATCTATGGCTCATGAGCATCGATTTCCTTGTGTACTCCTTGCTGACGTGAAATGGAGTACATTCATCTAAAACTAAGATTAAATCTGCACCTAATTTTTGTTGAATTTGTATCGACTTTTCAGGAGTTAGACAATAAGTTTTACCATTTATGTAAGAACGAAAAATTGCCCCATCCTCGTTAATTTTGATCAGAGTTTTTTGTTTCTGTCTTACTCCCTTTATCTCTTCTGAAACTGATCCGTGTCCTAAACTAAATATCTGGTATCCACCAGAATCAGTGAGCATTGGCCCACTCCATCCCATCATCTTGTGCAAGCCACCAAGCTTTGCCACAGTATCCTCTCCCGGTTGGAGCATTAGGTGATAGGTGTTGGAAAGTATTATCTGAGTACCTGCTTCTCTGATTCTCTCGATATCTGCAGCTTTAATAGCAGCTTTGGTTGCACAAAATATAAATGCTGGTGTTTCTATACTTCCGTTTGGAGTTTTGATCGTTCCAACTCTTGCAGAACCTGATTGCTTGGTTATCCTAAACGAGAACTTTTCCATCTATTTACTTGAAAGTTCTGCTATGATATTTTCCACTTTTTCAGGAGTGAGGTTTTCATAAAAATCGTTATTGATCTGTACAACAGGGGCATTAACACATGCACCAAGACATTCAACTTCCTTTAAAGTAAATAGATTATCTTTAGTGGTTTCACCGATATTGATTCCAAGCTTCTTTTTAAAGGTACTTAAAACTTCCTCGCTATTGCATAACCAGCAAGGAGTTGTTCTACAAACTTGTATTAGATATTTACCTACTGGCTTTAAATTATACATGGTATAAAAATTTGCCACTTCATACACGCGAATATGTGGAATATGAAGCATGTCAGCAACGTAGCGCATGGCAGATTCAGGAACCCATCCGCATTGTTCTTGTACTAGATACAGTAAAGGCATAACAGCGCTTCCTTCTCTACCTTTAGGATACATCTCTATAGACTTTTTTGCTTTGCTAAGATTGTCTGGTGTAAAACTAAACTGCTCTTCTTTCTCTTTCATCTAATAAGGTTCATGTAAATCTCAACAAATTATACTTGAAGAGTTAACAATTGCAATTAGACTTCTTGCATAATCTAAGACCTACTGTAAACCAAGCTTAGTATAATCCAATTTGACGTACCTTATTATTTTTTTTACTGTGTAATTGATCTACATGAGAAACTTTTTCACCACTTTGTAATCTTTCTCCCTGGAAAATTCCTGCAGGCCTTTCAAAGTACCCACGTTCAATAGCATTGTAAACTGAGTAACCACCAAATAAGCAATTTTTTCCTATTTCTTCTTCACAATCTTTTAATTCTTTCAACCTCTCTTGATCTCTTACTTCTACCTTTATCCAGTCTTTATTTTGCTTATCAGGATATAACCTAACGTCTAACTCTCCCTTAGTGGTAGGGAAAGTCAACACTATATCACTATCGTCCGCAAGATTGGTGTAATTCCTTATACCATTCTTTGTTATAATTGCTACCTCACTTTTACCAATCTTTATTATATCTCTTTCATAGTCTATGTTTCCCTGAGCTCGCCTTAACTCACTAGCTTTTTCTGTGAGCCTTGCAACATTTATTATACTATCTTCGGAATATTCCGAGTATAAAGTAGTGTTATCTATTTTTGCATTCTTTACCATACCATTAATAACTGCTCCTTTTATAACTTCCATAAAATCTAGGGTACTCTCTAGATAATCTAGATAAGCTTCTATCATATTTTCTTTGTGCTCTTTAAATTCAGATTCTAGTGTATCAATTACTTTCATATTATCTTTATTATATAACACTGCCCCTATTGATACCAACTTGCATACTATCTTGCTTGCAACTTCAGGATTCTTTCCTAACTCACCAATCCTTTCCATAACACAATCTGTAAAATTACGCTTCTTATCTTGAGAAAATCGTCTATTAATCCTTCCTCCTGAGAGAATAGCCTCATTTACAACTCCTTCTAGTTCATCCATATTTTGAGCTTTAGAAACTTTATCTAAAAATTCTTTTAGCTTTATCTGTCGATTCGGCGGTAAATTACTCCATAAATCCCTAGAATAATACTCCTTCTCATCATAACTTGACCATTGTAAATTGATTGCATCTGCTTTCAAAAGTAATCTTTTTACTTCAAATTTATTTGCTCTTTCATCAGTACCTGAACGAGCAAAAGAATCAAGATTTTTAGCATGTTGATGCACCTGCAACTCTCCTTCATTACTTCGAAGATTCAAAACCATTCTTAGATCTTGATCATTCCCAAAATCATCTAAGAATTCTTGTAGATCTTCAACAACTGAATCACCTTCTGAGTTATTTACTATATCCAACAACTTTCTTCTCAAGCCCCCCTGTCTCTTAGTTAAAACGTAACCTGAACCATCTTCGAACCAGTCTTTTGTTTCCATTATAGAGCGTAACTTATCACTCAACTTCTCTCGCTTATAAGTCACAAAGTACTTTTCAATATGTTCATGATGATTATCACGTGCAACTTGCAGAGGAGTTTTTCCTTGTTTATCACCTTGATCAGAAATAGCTCCTTTCTCTAAGAGTAAAACTACGCCTTCAGAACAACCAACACTAGCAACATGATGCAAAGGCGTTTTTTTTTCATTATCTTCTGCATTAAGGTCAGCTCCCTTTTCTAAGAGAGCAGCTATACTATAAGGTCCAGTAGAATAGTGTAATGGTGTCCTTCCTTTATCATTCTTGATATTAGGGTCAGCTCCTGCTTCTAAAAGCAAACTTACGGCACAATCATATTGTTTTCTTGCCCAAGCCATACTTGATATTATGTGCAATATCGTCAAACTAGACTCTCCCCTTTCACAATTAAGAACGGTTTTTAGATTTTGATTATCTTTATTATTTAATAAAAACTTTTGAAGTTGTCGGTAACTATCTCCTGCACTCAAAGATCTCATTGCACTAAAAATAGATAGCAATTCCTCATCTAACTCTTCTTGACTGTCTGTCAACTCAGTTGTAACAAGCCACGCACACATTAAATTATCAAACGAGCCTTTTGTAGCTTCAGCAATATCTACCAAATGACGCCTATCAGGAAACATGAATAAACTTTTAATCAATTCATATTCATAATCCTGTTGTAGCTCGTTTTCTATTCTACTTTCCTTATTAGAATCTTCCCCAGTAACTTCTGGCATATTTACTCCTCACTTTATAAAACCGAATGTAATTATAACAAATAAAGCTAATGCAAGCTAGCTTTCTACTACTTCTTGTATAGTTATATCACTAACACGTAGCGGGATTATAAACATTAAGAAATTAACTAGATGGAAAAAAGGCAAAAGAATCCCCTAGTAGTGAGTTTTATAATGTAAATTGGCATTGTAATAATGTTCTAACGCTTATTTTAAGCGGATTTTGGCTGAATGTAGAAAAAATAAAAAAAGCCGCTATAATTTTATGTAATTCGCCAATAAATACTCTGAGTTTTTTACTGAATTTTGTCATTGAGCCTGCAGATCAAAAACAAGTTTTGAGTCATAAATACCCTTGATGTCATGGTAAGGGTATTTGGGGGATTTGTAAAGGAATTTCTGTTGTCAACAAGCTGCTAAATTTATTATATGGTTTCAAAGGAAGCATATTGTCTATGGGAAATCTGGGTTTATTAGCGTATTATCTTAGAGTACTTAAAAATTAATTTCTTAATTTTAGTTAAAATTTTATTGACGTTACATATAGAAATAATCATAATAGCGTTTTATTAAAATTTTAAATATAATTATGTCTATATTAAGTAGATTATTTAGAGTTAATACAACTACACTGAAAGTTAAAGAAGCGATAGGTTTTAACCCAGTAAACGTAGGGTTGATTGAAGGAAATGGAGTTACTTATGGACTCAGCTATCAAGATAACGGCAATGGAAGCAGTAGAGTAAAGTTACTTATTAGTCCATTATATCAATCGAAAACATACGAGTGTGATACATGTGTCAACGTAGCAAATGAATTCAAGGGCCAATTATCTCCCACACTAATAGAAAATTCAGCTGAAGTAGATAAAGTTGGAGTTATTTTTCCTACAGAAGAAACTAACGAAGAAGGAAAAAAATACATAAAAAGTTTAATGTTTCACACTTATAAAATTCAACATTCAACGAATGCTCCCTTAGTTGAGCATTCAGGAAAAGTAAAATTACAAAAAAACATTAATAACCATAATGATGCAAATAAAGGCAATAGCTACTTTCAACCAAAAGCAGTGAAAGTTGGTAATGGTAATGTTGTTGTAGTTGCTCATAATTTAAAGGATCAAGCTTTAGTTTCTTGGTATTTACAATCAGACACGAATGGAAAATTTAAAGCTTTATCTGGAGCAAACGGCATCATAGAAAGAAAATTATTCAAGTTTAATAATCCAGGGCAATTAGTACTAGATGAAAATACGATGCTTTATTCGCAAGTGGGAAAAAATAGTATTGAAAATCAAGAGGTAAGAACAAATATTTTTAAGTTCGATATGGCCAAAGTGGTTGAGGATCTAAAAAGTGGAAAGAAAGATGAATGTTTGCTTAGTAAGAGATGTCAGATAGATAATAAAGCACTATCTCTTTCCAGAGAATATGAAATAAGCTTTTTACAGTATGTGAAACAAACTGAAGGCGATGATCAGGTTGCTTTTCTTGCAAAAAAACAATCTTCTAATACGCAAGAATTGCATTTAGCAAGGCTTGCTAAGAGAGGACCAAAATCAAATTTTACTGTTTGTGAATGTGAAGATCCTATAGAACAATTGTATGTTAAAGACAATGGCCAAGGAGGTTTTATCGTCACTGCGGTAAGTGGAGAGAGTATTATAACTTTTAATAGAGAGAGCTCTGGAAAATCTTCTGAAGCAACGATAATACCGACAAGCAGTATCAAAGCTCTCAGTGATTTTGTTAATATCATTAACGGCCAATTGATGCCTAGTATTATTTCCAGCAGTACTGTGGCTCCTATAACTGTTACAGAGACGGTTGTGACTTCTAAGAAAACGACGACTGCTGCAATTACTAGCACAACAGAAACCGACACTGTAAAGACTACCAAATTAACAACAGAAGCATCAACTATCATTGTACCAACTTCCACAATGAGTAAATCTTCAACAGAGTCAACGACTCAGGCAAGTACAGTAACAGTGGAGTCAACAACAGTAGCATCAACTACCACTGCACCTACTTCTACAACGAGTAGGCCTTCAACAGAGTCAACAATTCAAACAAGTACAGTAACAGTGGGGCCAACAACAGTAGCAAAAACAACTACTACTCCACAAGCGACCACAGTTGCTACAACGTCAACTAGTGCACCGATAGTAACTTCAGAAACTGAGACAAGTACTGTAAAATCTACAGCAGCGACTGTTGAGTCAACTTTTACAGCAAGCAGTACTACGATGAGTAAGCCTTTAACAGAATTAACAACTAAGATGAGTACGTCATCAGAACCAACGACAGTAGCTGAAACTATTGCGACTTCACAAGCAACTATGATTACTACAATGCCAACTAATGCGCCAACAACAAACTCAGAGAAAACTATACAAACATTGTCCATTATCCCAAGTACTAGAACAAAAGCAACAACTCCTCTGTTCACTACAACTTTACTTCCTCAAACTACTCCTTCACCACAGCCCGCTCAGCTTGCTATAGAGTCTAATAGGGCAGGAATGATAGGTGGGTCTTTGGTTGGAGCGATAATAAGTATTGCTGGAATTATAGGATTCATAGCATACAAATATGTTAAGGGTCGTAATTCTGTCCCTGTGTTAGAACTAACTAATTTCAATGATAGAAGGCGATCATCTTCAAGTGGCAATAGCGATGAAGAAATTTTTATCGCTAATAACAGAATGAGACATATATCTATGCGAACTATGGATCAATCTGAAACAGTGCTAAACAGTATATCGGTGGAGAGTAGTAGTCGGTCAAGAAGTAGCTCATCGTCTTCAAGCGGTGGACCAGGATCTTGACTGACTGAGCTAGAGTCTAAAAGTGAAAAAAGCTTATCTTGGGATAGCGATGATGTACCGGAATATCACCTTTAGCTATTTGTCTGAATGTTTTTAGTATGTAGACTGTTAGGAAATTTTCTTTTGCTTTTGTGATTTTAATGTTAAAGTATAATTTCTAGGTGAAATAAGTAGCTGCTGTTGTGTGATAAACACAGCAGAGGAAAGTCCGAGCTCCAAGAAAAGGTAGTGACGGGTAACGCCCGCCGGAGGTAACTCCAGTTATAGGGCTACAGAAAATTACCGCCTAAAATATTATTAGGCAAGGGTGAAAAGGTGTGGTAAGAGCGCACCATAACAATGGCAACATTGGTAGTCAAGTAACCAACACTAGGAGCAAGATTAAATAGAAGTAGATTTTATGTTTTTCTCATATCTACTCGGGTAAATCGCATGAAGTAAATGGTAACATTTACTCCAGATAAATAGCTACATAAACAGAACTCGGCTTATATTTCACCTAGGCAATGCATGAATGTCAGCCATACTATGTAAATGTATCAAACATTTCACATATCCTGTACGCTCAATTTGACCACCTATATTCCTTTTACTTCTTGGCTTATCTCTTTTTTTATTTCCTTTTGAACTTAACAAAGCTTGAATTTTAACCGAGCTTTTCCTTTAACTCGTCATTCTCTATCTCTAAAACCTTATTTTCTTACCTATAACTTTTTAGCTTAGCTTCCAACTTTTCTATTTTTTGCTGCAAGTCTTTGTAAAGTTCTAAAAGACTAACCATGTTACCTCACTTTTACGATTGGTTTTTATCTTATTTCATCTACCTATTTTGTTGCTTCAATGAATGGGTGAATAAAGCATTTCATGCGTTGTCCTTCACTTGTTCTGCTTGATAGTCACTACTGCTTTCGCTTATATTAACACTAGAGTATTCTTCATCGTCAACATACTCTTTTAGAACATATCCTCTACCCCAAACGGTTTCTATGTGGCTTATTCCATCATTTGCACTTTCAAGTTTTTTACGTAATTTACACATAAAAACATCAACTATTTTGTTGTCTGAAGGTTCGTCCAAGCCATTGTAAAGATGGTTTAAAAACATTTCTTTTGTCAACACTGCTCCTTTACGCAATGCCAGCAATTCTATCATGGAATACTCTTTGTTAGTAAGGTGAACTGTTTTGCCTTTTACCTCAACAATCCTGTGATCAAAATTGATATTCATATTACCAATCTTTATCACTGATTCGGGATGGCCTTTAGTACGTCGGACTATGGCCTTAATTCGAGCTAATAATTCGCTCTTGTGAAATGGCTTGGTTAAGTAATCGTCGGCACCATACCCAAGTCCTTTAGCTTTATGGTTGGCAGCGGAGATACACGAAAGTATTAAAACAGGAACTTTGATTTTTGCACTTCTTAATCTTAACAGTATATCATATCCATCAATATCACCAGGCAGGTGTATATCTAGAATAACTAGATCGTAACAGTCTCCACCCGAGGAAACCATATTATTGTTATAATCTTGTGCAGAAGTAACAACGTCGCAAAAATGTCCATCAGAAGTTAAGGCATTAACTACAGTCCTTGCACTTACTTGATCATCTTCAATTAATAATATACGCATATTTTACACCCCATAAATAATTTATAATTTTAGTAATATATATAACCAAGGAAAGTAACAAATCAAATTTTTATTAATGAATAATAGAAATTACACTTATTAATTAATAGTTAATGTGTCGTTCCAAAATTATACAAATAGATCTAAAATACAATAGATATACTATAATAATACTATTTTTAGTAAATATTGAATAGAAGCTATTTTTATTAAAAGAATACTTAGGTTAATAGATATTTAAACTATTTTATACTTTTATGTTATATTTTTAATTTACTTATTCTACAGTTTTAAATTATAAGTAATACTTTCAGGAATATTGAGTGGTAATATCAGTTTTAGGTGCTGGCGCATGGGGTACAGCAATTGCGATTTCATTAAGTAGTAAGAAAAATGTAATTTTGTGGACTCGCAATAAGGCCATATTTGAATCAATTAAAGAGAAAAGAGAAAGTGACAAGCTACCTGATTGTCCAATTTCTGATAATGTATCAGTAAAATTAGCTATTGAAGATGCAGTTAATGCTTCAGTAATAATTCTAGCTGTTCCCACTCAGTCTCTAAGGGAGATATGTCATCAATTGAATGATTGTAACCTAAAAAAAAATGTGGCAATAATTTTGGCTTGTAAGGGAATAGAAAAATCTACATTAAAATTACCTAGTGAAGTAGTCAATGAAGTTTTACCTAATAATCCTCTTGCTGTTTTTTCTGGTCCTAGCTTTGCTATAGAAGTTGCAAGAAAATTACCATATTCGATGGTTCTTGCATGTCAAAATGAAGTATTAGGTTCAAAATTAGTATCAGAGCTACAGCAAGAAAATATTAAATTGTACCTTAGTAGCGATGTTATAGGAATACAAGTTTGTGCAGCGTTAAAGAATGTTTTTGCTATAGCATGTGGGGTTGTTCTAGGTAGGTTTGGGTTTAATGCTCATGCAGCATTAATTACGAAAAGTATGAGTGAAATTAAGGCTTTATACTCAGCAAAAGTTGGTGACGGCAATGTAGATATAAATACACTACTTGGACCAGCATGCTTAGGCGATTTGGTTGTGACATGCACATCATTAAATTCAAGAAATCTATCTTTTGGATCTAAAGTAGCTAATAGTAATGGTTCTAGTGCTCAGCAGATTTTATCAGAAGGTAAGTCGGTAATTGAAGGTTTTAACACTGCTAAGTCTGCATTTGATTTAGCAGAAAAGCTAAAGATAAAAATGCCCATATGTGAAGCGATCTATAGATTGCTATATGAAAATACTTCTATAGAAGATACTATTTCTGTTCTTGTAAATTAGTTTTATATTTCGGTATATTGTGAAATTTTTATATAAATTAATATCAACATGGTGGCTATCTGGCACGGTAAAACACATGCCAGGTACTATAGGCAGCTTGGCTGCTTACCCAATTGTTCCTATATTACTCAATGACAGAATTTTAGGTACAGCAATTATTTTTTTTTTATTCTTAGTTGGATTATGGTCTACAGGCAATTATATACAACATTACAAAGCTCCGCATGATCCAAAAGAGGTAGTAATTGATGAAGTAGTTGGTCAATTGCTGACAGTACTTCTAGTTTCAATATTATTAGAACAAGAAATGAATAGCTCTGTATTGTTGGTGTGCTTTTTCTCCTTTAGGTTTTTTGATATAATAAAAGTGTGGCCTATAAATTTGATTGATAAAAATACAAAAGGTCCTTTAGGTATTATGCTAGATGATGTTGTAGCTGCAATTTTAGCCTTTGTTTTTATAGGAGCCTTTTATTGTTTATTGTTGGTTTATGCAGAATAAAAAAATTTGTTATTCAAGCTTAATTATTCAGAACCTAAAGGATTATATACTTTATGCAACGAATTTGTCCAAGTGGGAAATACATGACGAATTTGATAATGTTATATTTACAGTAAATGGTACCAGAGAATCGTTATTTAATTTTGTGTTTTGTGAAGATCAATGTACTGAGCTTTCCATATGCAGAACTCTAGATTATCTCAAAGCACGAAATATAGAAGCAACATGGATAATAAGTCCACGTATAAAAATAGGGGGTATTTTAGAAAAATGCGAAATAAAACACGTTAGCACACCAAAAAAAGTTTTACTCAATATAAAAGATTATTTTTTGCCTGATGATACTGTTCCAAATTTGAAGTTCAATGTTGTAAATAGTAGTGAGCTCTTAGAGCAATTAGATTTACACACTTCTAAAATTTTTTATCATAGAATTAGTATTGTTAGCACATTTTTTCGCCAATTATCGAATTATGATGATAAGAGTTCAAGGTTAAGATTTTTTCTTGTAATGCTAAATAACGAAATTGTTGGAACATGCGGTCTTTATATTCAAGACAGCATAGCTGGTTTTTATAGCGATGGAGTTTTACCAATTTACAGGGGTCGTGGAATAGGAACTCAAATGGTTCTAGAAAGAATAAAGATAGCTAGGCAATTTGAGTGCAAATACATAGTAGCACATTGCATGAAACCTTCTGTAAACCTTTATAAGAGATTAGGCTTTAGGGTATTGGGCAATCTTCACTTATATACCTCTTCAGTACAATCTCTTTGCTGAGAGGTTACAAATTTTTATATTTGTTTTAGAATACTATGTTTTTTTTGTATGAAATAGTTTTACTACTAATTCTAGTATTCTTCTTTTTCTCATATTCTAAATTAAAAATTAGTAATAAAATTAAGGATTTACAACATCAAAATGTTATCATAAATAATTTAATAGATACTGTGAATGATGGATTTTATATTTGGGACGCAAAAAAACGTATAGAAAAATTTTCTCCCAATTTACTAATTTTGCTTAATACTGTTTTTTATTCATTTAATGAGTTTGTAAATTTTTTTGAGCAATCAGAAAGCTTAATTAAAAGTTTTGCTGAGGCAAAGGAAATAAATAAATCTTTTACTCTAGATTTAAAGTCAAAAGACAGTGAGGTTTATTGCACATGTTATGGTAAAAGCATAATAGATTATTCTAATAATGTGATTGGTGTGTTGTTATGGATAAGGAATATCTCCGATTATAAGATAAAAGCTAATGAACTTGAGTTAGAAAATAGTAAGCTTATGCGAGAATTGGAGAACTATAAAAAAATTTTTGACTCTTTACCATTTCCAATACTGAAGCACAATAAGAATAAAAAAGTAAGGTTTTATAACTTATTTTATGATAAATATATAGGCAGCTCTAAAAAATTTACTGTTGCGAGTGGCTCCTATAACGTAAAACCAGGAGAGTGTGTAATAACTTACAAGAACGAACCTAAGGTTTTTAATTTTGTTGAAGTTCCAGTGCAAAATTCTAATAGCATAGTAATGTATGGAAAAGATATTAGTGATGAAAAAAAATTACATACTGAGCTAAGCAATTGTTTAGCTGCACAAGAAAGTTTGCTTGAGAAGCTATCGATTGCTGTAGCGATATATAGTAAGAATCAAAAGCTAAAATTTTATAATAATGCTTTTATAAAAACTTTTCAGTTTGATCCAAAATTTTTGGAGTCTTATCCAACTTATCACGAGATTATGCTTCACCTATTTGAATCTAAAAAGCTTTTAGGAAAAAAGGATTTTCAAACTATTAATAATCAAAGACATGAGTTGTTTAAAAGATTACTGGAATCATATGGTGAAACAATACATTTCATGAATGGAAGAACGTTTAGAGTATTAACAATACCCTATGCTTCAGAGGGTCTACTATTTTCTTACGAAGAGTGCCAGAAATAACACTCAAATTCCTTCTCTCTCTACCATAAGCTGTTTTACTTTCGCTATCGCTTTTGCTGGGTTAAGCCCTTTCGGGCAGGTTTTTGTACAATTCATTATTGTATGACAACGATACAACTTAAATGGGTCGTTTAAAGAAGCAAGTCTTTCTTCTTTCTTATTATCACGACTGTCAGCAATCCATCTATAAGCTTGCAGTAATACCGCTGGCCCTAAAAATTTATCACCATTCCACCAATAGCTTGGGCAACCAGTCGAACAGCAAGCACATAGTATACAATCAGACAGACCATCCAATTTTTTTCTATCTTCAGGAGATTGAAAGTATTCTTTATTTTGTAAGGCAGATTTATCTGTTTGTAACCAAGGTTTAATCGATTTGTATTGCTCATAAAATTGGCTTAGATCTGGAACTAGATCCTTTACTATATACATATGAGGTAATGGATATATTTTTACTTCACCTTTTATATCATGTATAGATTTAGTGCATGCAAGAGTGTTGGTACCATCAATATTCATTGCACAAGATCCGCATATTCCTTCTCTGCAAGAGCGTCTAAAAGTTAAGGTTGAATCTATTTCATCCTTTATTTTTATTAATACATCAAGTACCATAGGGCCACAATTATCCATATCGATAAAAAATGTGTCTATTCTTGGATTTTTATCATCATCAGCAGACCAACGATAAATTTGAAATCTTCTAATATTTTTTGCTCCAGTAGGAGTAGGATAAATCTTGCCCTTTTTATTAACTTTAGAATTTTTTGGTAAAGAAAACTGAACCATATTGCTTACCTTTTACAGCTAAAACCCCTTTTTTGTAAATAACATATTTTGGTATTATCTACCATACTTTTCCTTTTCAAATTCAAGCAAAGCTAAAATCTTGCTCTCTAAACTTTTCATTATAATTTCTTCATCTTCTTTTTGATGATCATAGCCAAGTAAATGCAGCAATCCATGAACTAACATGTGTGCAGTGTGAGTGAGGATAGATATACAGTACTCATGAGACTCTCTTTCTATTGTATCTACTGCAATTGCTATGTCTCCTAGATCACATTCACTAGATAACTGTTCGCATGGAAATGATAGTACATTAGTTGGCTTATCTATTTCTCTAAACTTAAGATTAAGTTGATGTAGCAAGTTATCATCAGCGAGAGCTATTGATATATTTGGTTTATAATGATCTATTTTTAATTCTTTTAGAGAAGCGTTAATAATATTTAATACAAAACTCTGTGGGTCCTTCGTAATACTATGCCACCTCTTATCAAGAATATTTACTTCTAACATGAATAAAGCACCAGAAAGGACATTATCCCATCACTTGACATTGGAACCCAAAAAAGAAGAATTATAGACCATCGTATCATACACACAACTATACGAATATTGTACACTAGAAGTATGTCATCCCAGTGCTCCGACACTGGGATCCAGGAATTCTGATTAGACATTAGGTGAGTGAATATAAAAGCTATATTAAAACACAACATTTTTAATGTGGTTGCATTACAGCTGGATTCCAGTGTCAAGCACTGCTTTGTGTTTGATGAAAAATCGGCTACTTCGAAACAAACACTCATACAGCTGTATGTTGTGTGCTGAGGTAATATTGTTTGGCAACAGGTATTACACATCACTCATCCTTATTATTTCATTCCACTCAGTCTCTAAAACTGGAGAAACTGATAAACGTGATTGTTTTAATATAACCATATTTTTCAAAAGTGGGTTTTGTTTTATACTGTTTAACGTCACTTGGTTACTTAAAGGTTTCAAAAATTTTACATTCACTAGTCCAAATTTGGAATTATAAACATGATAATACTCCTTTAATACTTCAACTATTCCAAGTATAACTCTCTCTTTACCTGTATGATAAAAAAATGCAAGATCGCCTAATTTCATAGCTCTCATGTAATTTTGAGCTTGATAATTGCATACACCATTCCACTGCGTCACCTGCTCCTTTCCCATTTTTTGCCACGAGTATTCACTTGGCTCTGACTTGAGTAGCCAAAATTGCATTATTTTTTTCTTCTTAAATAAGCTGGTATATCATAAACATTGCTACCCCACTTAACTCTTTCGTTTGTTTGCTCAGTTGAAGCATATTCTTTTGTTTCTAATATTGGAATTTGATTATAAGGCCATTTAAAATTTTTTTCCTCTGCTGGGATCTTGTTTTGATTAACAGATGAATTGTTGTTACAGCTATCAATGCCAGTTGCAAGAACAGAAACTCTAACTCTTCCCTCCATCGCCTGATCAAAAGTGGCACCAAATATTATATTTGCATTTTCATCCACTTCTTCACGTACTCTATTGGCTGCAGCATCAACTTCAAATAAAGTCATATCTCCACCACCAGTAATATTAATCAATATTCCTTGTGCACCTTTCATTGATACATTATCAAGTAATGGATTAGATATTGCAGCCTCTGCAGCACTAATTGCCCTATCTTCTCCTTCTGCCTCTCCAGTACCAATCATTGCTTTACCCATCTCACTCATTACTGTTTCTATATCAGCAAAATCAAGATTAATCAGTCCTGGCATGATCATCAAATCAGTTACTCCTCTTATGCCAATATGCAGAACATTATCGGCGAGTTGAAATGCGTCAGCAAATGTAGTTTTCTCGTTAGCAATTCTAAATAAATTTTGATTGGGAATGACAATAAGTGTATCTACGTATTTTTGCAACTCTTCAAGTCCAAGCTCTGCAATGCGCATACGTCGCACACCTTCAAAACCGAACGGCTTAGTTACAACTCCAACAGTCAGTATCTTTTTTTCTTTTGCTCCTTTATCTTTAACTACCGCTCTTGCTTCTCTGGCTGCTTTTGCAATTACCGGTGCAGCACCTGTTCCAGTACCACCACCCATCCCTGCTGTGATAAAGAGCATATGGCTATCTTTTATATGCTCCATAATTTCATCAATTGATTCTTCTGCTGCACCTTTACCAACATCAGGCAAAGCACCAGCACCAAGGCCCTTAGTTAAGTTAATACCAAGCTGAATTTTTTTATCACATAATGACTTCTCTAACGCTTGAGCATCGGTATTTGCTACGACAAAATTTACCCCTTGTAAATTGGATTGAATCATGTTGTTCACAGCATTTCCACCAGCACCACCCACTCCCACAACGGTAATCCTTGGGTGCAATATGGGTAATTCTGGTAAACTAAGGTCAATTGACATTTAAATTTTACTCAAATATTAGTGAATTCACTTGATAACAAGTTACTGCTTTTTTAACAATATGCAAACATTTTTCATTTTGATATATGCAAATAGTAAACAAGATTTACTTATTCTTAACACTAGAAATATCACTAATCAATAGACGTAGTGATTTTCGAATTTTAACCAATAGAAAAAAGGGATAGGTTTCTATCCCTTTTTGTTTTGTTACGCTTGACCGATTGTTTTTGGAAGATTAATACTGGTAATATCACTCAAGAGCGTTAATGGTGTAGTACCTGCTTTAAACTTCCAATCATTACTCTCACTATCTACTTCGCAACCATCCTTGAAATTTTTCTCAAGCTTAGCAAGTTGCCCTGCCTTACTACTGTTCATATATGCATACACAGGTGCAGTTATTAAAGCTGCTACTGCAGCAAGAACTACCAAACTAGCAACAAGTGGATGAGCAAATGCAAAATTAGACATTGCAGTAATCGCAGGATTAACAAGTGTTGCAGCTTTTGTTCCAACTGTACCAACAAAGGTTGCATAAGCTGGACTTAAAAAATAAGCAGCTGTAAGTGAAGCTACTGCTATAACTGCTAAAGAAATAAAAATTGTTCCCTTTTTATGTCCTTTTACAAAACCATAACCCTGATTATAAACTTCTTTAACTTTATCTTTGATTGTTTCTACTGTCGGCATAACTGTACTCCTAAAATATTAAAATTTCACTAATGGTAGTATATGGCAAAAAAAAGTTTTCTGTCAAGCAGATTAATTTATTTATACATTCTTATTCTGTAATTCAGCGCTTCTGCAATGTGTGCTTTCTTTACCTCTTCACTTTTTACAAGATCTGCAATGGTTCTTGCGACTCTTAATACGCGTGTGTAGCCTCGATTAGAAATATAATTTTCTTTCAATACGTATTTTAGCAATTCTAACCCTTCCTGATCTGGTTCAGTGAATTTATTAAATGCTTCACCACTGACTTCTGCATTGCAACGAATATTAAATTTACTATAACGCTCAGTTTGAATTTTTCTCGCTGATATCACTCTTTCTCTTATCGTCTTAGTACTTTCTCCTTCTGAACAAATTTCAGGAGAGAATATATTGACGTTTGGCATTTCAATGCATATGTCTATTCTATCAAGCAATGGTCCTGATATTTTGTTTTTGTAATCTGTGCCACACTTTGGAGCTTTGTTGCACGATCTACTTGCATCACCTAAATAACCGCACCTGCAGGGATTCATTGCAGCTATAAGTTGAAAATTAGCTGGATAAGTAATGTGAGCATTTGCACGTGCAATAGTTACCTTTCTATCTTCAAGTGGTTGGCGTAGAGAATCAAGCACAAGCCTTGGAAATTCAGGTAGCTCATCAAGAAATAACACACCATTGTGAGCCATGGTGATTTCCCCAGGCTTTGCATTTTTTCCTCCTCCTATCATCGCTGGCATGGAGCATGAATGATGAGGTTCACGAAAGGGACGAGTTACTTTAAATGTTTCGTTACCGGCTTTTGTTATGCTAGAGATAATATTAACATCAATCATCTCCTGCTCAGTCAAATCAGGTAATAGCCCTATAAATCGCTTAGCAAGCATTGATTTTCCAGTACCAGGAGGTCCAACAAGGAGCATATTGTGTCCACCTGCTGCTGCAATTTCAGCTGCTCTTTTTGCAACAACTTGACCTTTAATATCCTTTATATCTGGAACTGAATTTTTTTCTTTGGGTGCAGCGCTATAGTTAAAAGTTACCGGCTGAATTAACTGCTCACCCTTAAAATGTCTGATAATATCGGTTAATTTCTCTATAGCCAGAATAGAAACATTCTTTACCCATAAAGCTTCTACTCCATTTCCCCTTGGGCAAATTACTCCTTTATTTGCCTGTTTTGCATTGATTGCTGTTGGAAGTACTCCTGAGATTGGTATGACTCTGCTGTCTAGTGCAAGCTCGCCCATAATTATATAAGACTGAACTTTTTCAACTGGTATCACATTCATTACAACAAGTAATCCAACAGCAATAGCTAAATCATAATGACTACCTTCTTTAAGCAAATCCGCAGGGGAAAGATTAACTGTGATTCTTTTTGGAGGTAGTAGTAAATTAATTGAGTTTAATGCCGCTCTGATGCGCTCTTTAGATTCTGCAACAGTTTTATCCGGCAGTCCAACAATATTGACTGCTAGTACAACATTGCATAATTCTATTATGGCTACTTTGATCAAAATTTGCAAGATTTTTTATGCGAAATACTATATACAAGTGATTGTGATTGATTTCAATTTGATGAATTAACATTCTAATAATATTTTGTTTAGTCTGCCAATCTACCAGATCAAGTTTTGATTCAACACTTGAGGAAAAGTTTTTCAAGCTATCTGTAACAAGGCTCAATTCTTGTTGTAACTTCTTTTGATCGAGTGTTCTTTCTTTCTCTTCTTCAATTTCTTTCAAATGTTGTTTCATTGTTGTGATTCTTGGTTCAAATTCTTCTTGGCTTATAAACCCTTTAGCATAGCTATCAATAAATTTTTTGATACTTAATCTTAGCTTACTTTCTTGCTTTTCACGTGTTTGATTATGTAAAGGTTTTTTGTTCTCTGATAATCTACGTTGATATTCATTTGCAATCCTATCTGGCTCTTTCAAGATACTCTTAACTTCTTCCCATATAACTCCATCTAATATATCAGTGCGTATTGATTTATTATCGCAGATTTTATTGCCATTAAATTTGCTAGAGTTTGTACCAGAGCAACGATAGTAATAATATGTCGACTTTTTATGAACGTGGTTTGTACCACAATAAGTATATTGACAACGTTGGCATACCATTAAACCTTGTAATAAATATGTTTCTCTTCTTTGCCGTACTCTTGCTCTTTGTCTATTTTCAGCTAATTGCGTTTGCACTGAATCAAATAAATTTTCATTGATTATCTTTGGTACTGGAATATAAGTCCAATTCTCTTTATCACTATTAAAGCGACCACTTTTAAGTTTACCACAAGTTCCTTTTTTTGACTTTTTTACTTGTGGTTTTGAGCATGTCTTAGTTTTACCATAAGCTGCTTGTCCTATATAAGCAGGATTTTTTAACATGTTCCAAATAGTGCTCCTTTTCCAATACCTTTTTCCTGTTCGTGTTATTACCGGTATCTTATTCAGTTCATGTACAACTTCTCCTATACTTGCTCTTTCTTGGCCAACCCGACTAAATATTTTACGCACTATATTTGCCTCTTCTTCATCAACCTCAAATTGAGCACTTCCTTCACCTACATGTTTTGCTATGTAGCGATAACCGTAAGGCGCCCTACCCATCACACTTATACACCCAGCTTTGGCCGCATGAAGTTTACCTCTACGGTTTCGTTCCATAATCTTTGCACGTTCATATTCTGCTATTGCTCCCTGAATCTGTAGAAATAAATGGGAATCAGGATTATCATCAAACTTATGATTCAAAAATACTATTTCAGATCCAGCCTTTTTAAACTCTTCGAGTAGGATCATTTGATATGAAAATTTCCGTGATAGCCGATCAGGTGAATGAATGTATATCTTATCAATCTTACCTTCTGCTACTCTATCACGTAAACTCTCTAAGCCAGGACGTTCTAAGTTTGATCCACTGTAACCATTATCAACAAACCTATGCTCATCTAATAATTCATGTCCATCACTACTAATGCGACGCTCCAATTCTACAATCTGACTCTCTATCGTATTCTCCTGTGCCTGTTGTCTTGATGAAACCCTTGCATACAAGCTTACGGTTGTCATTTTCTTCTACCTCCTTTATTTTATATTTCAATAATTGTTCATAAGCATCTGCCAAATATGTACCTGCCAACCGACTGGGCTCATAACGGCAATTAATAGTTAATTCCCCTTTTTGCATGTTTTTCTTCCTGTGAATTTTCTTATAGGTTAGGAGAATTCTTATCACCAGCTAAAAGAAAACGTTTACCATTTTAAACTAAACACCTTATTTAAAAAAGCTGTTTAGTTCGCGCAAACAAGAAATTCTCCTTAATTAAATATACAAGATTTGAAGAAATTATGTCCAAAAAATCTTTGCTCGAATTGTCATATTATGTATAATATAGCTTATTTAATGTGTTATGAATGTTCATCCAAGTTACGAATTCTGGGAAAGTGATTTAGAAGTTCCGGTTAACCTTTTACTAGATCGCTTTCAGGATTCTAAGATACGTCAATCTTGGTTAGATTCTCTTTCTGGTAAACAACTGAGCATCATTTTTCAGCATTGCTTTAAAAGTCATTTAAATGGGCAACTTTTTCAGGACGGAGACTACGATGATAGATCCACTCAACAAAAACGTAAGATACTTGCCAGTTACTCTGACTCTCTTTTTAACTATTATCTCATTAGCCACTTTGATCGTACAAAACTTGAGGCTACAGTCAGTGAAGTAGCAAGATTTGCTCTGACTGAGAAGTTAATGAGATCGTATCTGATAAAAAATAATACCAAGTATGATAAAAGATCCTTGTTGTTTTTACTATTTCACATAAATTGTGAATTTCTAAAATCTGTCTATCATTTTGATAAAGTACAAAAGAAAGGTTTCATATCATTTGCTCTACAGAAATCACCAAGACAAATAAACACTTCATTTAAAGAGTTTATGTCACAAGAAGCTGTAGAGCAGATACTTAAGGATGATGACCAGTTGCAGGGTTTTTTCCATCATCAAGATCGAATATATATGTTTGTACGTCGAGGAAGTGACATGGATTTACTGCTTAATTCAAACAAAGTTGTTCATGGTCATAAACCTGAGTGGATGATTTTAGATTTCTCTCTTGATGGCACTCAGGTTAATCTCTGTGCTAAAAATACTAATAAAGCTGTGGAAATAGCAAATAGCATTGTAAGTGGGTATTTTGACTGCGAATGTACTTTTGTAAATATACAAGATAAGAACTTTCCACTACAAGTGCACAAATTTCTTCAAGCATGTATAGATGGTTCTGACTCTGACATTTGTATATTTGAGTTAAATTTTAAGTCAGATTATTTTAAAAATAGTAATACATATCTTACTTTAAGTGTAAAACCGTATGATCCTATTGCACCAGAGTTACATATTTTAAAGCCATCTATTGGCAACATACTACAATCTATTCAATCAGCTAAAGTAATGTTCCAAAACAAAAAGGTAACATTTTCTTTCAAAATAAGTGGGGAAGTTTATTATTCAGAGCATCCACTCAATAAAAAAGAAAGAGAGGACCTGAAGAAACATATGGAACAATCTTATGGTCTTAAAATTCTTTCACGAGCAAATTGCTGATCTTTTAAGTTCAAATAGTTCTTGGATCAATCCAAGCCAAAATCATATTAAAGCAGCAAGATACTTATTCGATCTTGGATGGATAAAAATGCAAGAAAGGTATTATATTGTTTGCTCTCGTGAAGAAGATCATCTTGATTGGCCAAATGTAATTGATCCAAATTGTAGCAATGAGATTTTCATTGATCCAGACTTTGATGAAGCATGTGATGACGCTATTTGTGAAAACTGTTCTCGTCATATTTTACCTAATACTTATCAAAAACAGAGATTTCATCTCTTATCCATATACTTAAATACAGAGAAAATCATAGACTGGTTTGAAACAAAGTTGAATGATTCAAGACTTATGTGGGAAAAAGTAGAAAAAGGAGTTTATTATATTTGTAATCAAGGTCGCATTGTAAATCTAATAATCCTTGATTTTTGTACTGATGCGATATTTTTAGCTATAGATAAACTTAGAGTCCATCCGACAGTTCTCATCACTCTAAAAAAAGATATACCTAATCTATTATTGAGCCTATATATAGTGCCAATGGTAGAACTGTTTTGTCAGCTTAAGACTTTAACTGAGATATTTCAAGAGGCAGCTAAAAGAGGAGTACCAGAGGTAGTAGAAAATACTTCTTTGCAAGTTTTACCAGCTTCATATATTTCGCTTAAACGTGTTGAACCAATTGTACCAACAAAGCTTTTGGAGTTACAGGTAGTTAAAGGTATGGTATATGTTAATAGTATTGAAGTTATAAATAAAAAAGCTGCATCATGTCTTAATATTTTTCGAATATTATTTAGGCAATTTTTACATGACTGTGAGAAAGAATTACCACCTGAAAAACATACGCTTCTCAATATTAATCAGTTAGAAAAGCTCTTGGGACTTAGTTTAGAAGCAGATTTAGAACAACAAATCAGAAAACCATTAAATAAAATGCAAAGAACAATCAAATCTATACTTGCTGAGAAATTAGGATTAAGTATTGAACGTGATGATGTAATACAAACACTTGGTTGGCAAAGATTATCACATGGTTATCGAATTAACCCTTTTACTTTGACCATAAAAAAATAGAGTTTTTTGTTATCAAAAATAGTTTTTTTCAGCTCCATGAATAAATTTTCCCACCCCACGTGCAAATGGTCCTGTTTTTACATCAAGCCATTTATCCTCTTTTGAACCATTAGCCATTCCTTTAACTATTTGCTTTGCCTGTAAAAGATCTTGCACTATACGCTCTAATCTATCTCTTCCCATACTATGAAAAGTTTCAGGTAGTCTAGTGTGCCGTAGAGACACAAGGAATGTTCAAGTAAGAGCAAACTAAGTGCAAAAGCTACGCAATAGATGGGGGTGGGCCCCTCGGAGCCGGCTTACAAGAGCAGGCTTCAAACAACCATAAGCTGCTTTGGTAAAAAGCTAAGGTAGTGAGCGTTATGGAAAAGGCGCAAATATGCGTCATGTGTAAAATAGAGAGATGAATGAAAATGAACCACTGATAAAGTGTCGAAAGGAATTGGATGATGTCAAAACCAGGGGTTAGACTTAACCTGGGATAAATCTATCGGGAGCTTGTTTACTGGATAGATGGCGTCCGGCATAGAGGTGGCATGAATCTATTTTGGGCTATTGCGTGGAACTGCGGGAACCTGTCGTTTCGATGATAAGGGAGAAATCCAAGGAGCTGATCTCTGAGGATGAGAGTACCGATGCGGAAAACAGGGGCGGATCAGCTCGTAGTAGTGAAGAAGTTTCTGTAATGGAAATGGAGCGAAGGAGCTGAGTTATTTAGTTTTAGTTATTTATCAACCGAAAGGGAGGAGTTAATGAATAAAACAAAGTCTTTTGATATACCAAAGCAACTTATTTGGAGAGCTTATAAACAAGTATCGAAAAATAGAGGTGCTGCTGGTGTAGATGGGGTTTCGATAACAAAGTTTGAGGAAAATCTAAAAGATAATCTATACAAACTATGGAATCGTATGACATCCGGAAGTTATTTTCCAGAGCCTGTAAAAGCTGTAGCAATACCGAAAGATATGGGAGGAGGACAAAGAATTTTATGTGTTCCTTCAGTATCAGATAGGATAGCGCAAACAGCAGCAACAATGTATCTCGAACCGTTAGTGGAGCCAAAATTCCATGAGGATTCATATGGTTATAGATCGAATAAATCAGCATTGGATGCGGTAGATACAGCGCGTAAGAGATGCTGGAAGTACGATTGGGTGGTAGACCTTGATATATCAGGGTTCTTCGACAATCTGGATCACGACTTAGCACTTCAGGCTATCAAGAAACACACAGACTGCAAATGGGTCATACTATATGTTGAAAGGTGGATGAAATCCCCTATACAACTTGCAGATGGCAGTAAAGTAGTTAGGGATAAAGGAGTTCCGCAAGGAGGTTCAGTTAGCCCAATCATCTCTAATATATTCATGCATCATGTGTTTGATATATGGATGAAAAAGAACTATCCGACGGTACCATTTGAGAGATATGTGGACGATGCGATAGTGCACTGCAGAACAGAGAAACAGACAAGATTTGTGAAAGTAATGATCGAAGAAAGATTGGCTGAGTATAGGTTGAAATTACATCCTAAAAAGACACAGATAGTGTACTGTAAGGATGACAATAGGAGAGATGAATTTCCTAAACAAAGTTTTGATTTTCTGGGTTACACATTCAGACCCAGGTTAGCAAGAAATAAAATAGGGAAGCATTTTGTTTCATTTCTCCCAGCAATTAGCAACAAGGCCAAGAAAAAGATTACTACAACCATAAGATCATGGAAAATGCTACGAAATACGCATATAACATTAGAGGAGATATCAGGAAAAGTAAATCCAATAGTCAGAGGCTGGTATCAGTACTATGGCAAATTTTACAGAACTGAGGTCTACAAATCTCTAAAGAATGTAGAGCGGCATCTAGAAAAGTGGGTCAAAAGGAAATATAAGAGACTCAGGAGTCACGGAAGACTAGCAAGACAATTTCTAGGAAAGGTGAGAGATAGGTCTCCAAATATTTTCTATCATTGGACACTAGGTTTAGGGTCAAAAAGGCTAAATAATGGGAGCTGTATAAGCTGAGAGGTTTATGTACAGTTCTGCGAGAGACTGGTAGGGGAAGTTCCACTGGTCTAGTGTGCCGTAGAGACACAAGGAATGTTCAAGTAAGAGCAAACTAAGTGCAAAAGCTACGCAATAGATGGGGGTGGGCCCCTCGGAGCCGGCTTACAAGAGCAGGCTTCAAACAACCATAAGCTGCTTTGGTAAAAAGCTAAGGTAGTGAGCGTTATGGAAAAGGCGCAAATATGCGTCATGTGTAAAATAGAGAGATGAATGAAAATGAACCACTGATAAAGTGTCGAAAGGAATTGGATGATGTCAAAACCAGGGGTTAGACTTAACCTGGGATAAATCTATCGGGAGCTTGTTTACTGGATAGATGGCGTCCGGCATAGAGGTGGCATGAATCTATTTTGGGCTATTGCGTGGAACTGCGGGAACCTGTCGTTTCGATGATAAGGGAGAAATCCAAGGAGCTGATCTCTGAGGATGAGAGTACCGATGCGGAAAACAGGGGCGGATCAGCTCGTAGTAGTGAAGAAGTTTCTGTAATGGAAATGGAGCGAAGGAGCTGAGTTATTTAGTTTTAGTTATTTATCAACCGAAAGGGAGGAGTTAATGAATAAAACAAAGTCTTTTGATATACCAAAGCAACTTATTTGGAGAGCTTATAAACAAGTATCGAAAAATAGAGGTGCTGCTGGTGTAGATGGGGTTTCGATAACAAAGTTTGAGGAAAATCTAAAAGATAATCTATACAAACTATGGAATCGTATGACATCCGGAAGTTATTTTCCAGAGCCTGTAAAAGCTGTAGCAATACCGAAAGATATGGGAGGAGGACAAAGAATTTTATGTGTTCCTTCAGTATCAGATAGGATAGCGCAAACAGCAGCAACAATGTATCTCGAACCGTTAGTGGAGCCAAAATTCCATGAGGATTCATATGGTTATAGATCGAATAAATCAGCATTGGATGCGGTAGATACAGCGCGTAAGAGATGCTGGAAGTACGATTGGGTGGTAGACCTTGATATATCAGGGTTCTTCGACAATCTGGATCACGACTTAGCACTTCAGGCTATCAAGAAACACACAGACTGCAAATGGGTCATACTATATGTTGAAAGGTGGATGAAATCCCCTATACAACTTGCAGATGGCAGTAAAGTAGTTAGGGATAAAGGAGTTCCGCAAGGAGGTTCAGTTAGCCCAATCATCTCTAATATATTCATGCATCATGTGTTTGATATATGGATGAAAAAGAACTATCCGACGGTACCATTTGAGAGATATGTGGACGATGCGATAGTGCACTGCAGAACAGAGAAACAGACAAGATTTGTGAAAGTAATGATCGAAGAAAGATTGGCTGAGTATAGGTTGAAATTACATCCTAAAAAGACACAGATAGTGTACTGTAAGGATGACAATAGGAGAGATGAATTTCCTAAACAAAGTTTTGATTTTCTGGGTTACACATTCAGACCCAGGTTAGCAAGAAATAAAATAGGGAAGCATTTTGTTTCATTTCTCCCAGCAATTAGCAACAAGGCCAAGAAAAAGATTACTACAACCATAAGATCATGGAAAATGCTACGAAATACGCATATAACATTAGAGGAGATATCAGGAAAAGTAAATCCAATAGTCAGAGGCTGGTATCAGTACTATGGCAAATTTTACAGAACTGAGGTCTACAAATCTCTAAAGAATGTAGAGCGGCATCTAGAAAAGTGGGTCAAAAGGAAATATAAGAGACTCAGGAGTCACGGAAGACTAGCAAGACAATTTCTAGGAAAGGTGAGAGATAGGTCTCCAAATATTTTCTATCATTGGACACTAGGTTTAGGGTCAAAAAGGCTAAATAATGGGAGCTGTATAAGCTGAGAGGTTTATGTACAGTTCTGCGAGAGACTGGTAGGGGAAGTTCCACTGGTCTACTCTCCCTCTCCCTCTCCCTCTCCCTCTCCTGTCGTTGTTTATGTATTCCCGCACTTCCTGTATGAGTAAATGGATGTCCTGAACTAGCAGCTCGCGCAATTGAATCAATAAGATATATTTTAAGATCTTTATCGCTAATATTTTGAGCTTTTAATTGTTCAGTGATGTCTTCTAATAGCCCTGTTTCTTCATTTCTTAGGTAAGTACGTATGGTACGATCAGCTAGGCCATTTGCCTTAACAACAGCTCCATAAAATAAGGCATTTTGTCTTGGGATTTTTCCAATTGACCTAAAAATCATCGGTTTAGTCATATCCTCAACAGGCCAAAAAGCAAAAGAACACCTGACTCCATTTACGAGAGCAGAAGTACCTCGAATAGCATCTCGTGCTTGCTCTACTGTTGATATAGGTTTTTCTCCCTTTAATTTCCTCATATGATGTGCAGTAATTATTGAAGCTCCAGTGTTACATGCTAAATCAGATAATAAACACATGAGGTAATCTCCTACTGCTGGATCAGCATTTAAATCTGCATGAATGAAAGAAGCAAGAGGATCAAATATAATGAGCTTCAAATCTTTTACCTTGCTCAGCTGTTTCACTACAGACTCAAATTCTGGAGATATTTCTACAACTTTACCGCGAACATTCTTAAGTATGGTAAATGATCCTCCTATATTTGGCAGTGGTACAATAAATAGCCTATCTTTATATTTTAATCTTTCACATTTGGGATCAAGTCGTTCTAAGCGACGATGTATTTCATTTGTATCATCTTCTGCAGAAAATACCACAACAGATCCGTGTTCAGTAACAAGTTGGCCAAATCCACACACCTGATCTATGCTACCTGCAACCTTGAGGGCTAGGTCAAGAAGAAGCATACCTTTACCAGTATCACCCATTGCAGCCAAAATAGATGTTACACCCAAAGGAAATAATCCTTCAACCAAGAATCTTTGCTTTGGTACTGGGCCTACAAAACGTTCTACACTCCAGCTGAAAATATCAAGTGGTGGTTTAATAATTATTTTTCTTGAGTTTTTTTCGATAAATTCTTCAATATTTATTCTCTCTAACACACAATCAGCAGCATCCCAACTCTTTGGTTTATTTGGTGGAATCTTAAGCGTAGCAAGTGATGTAACACCAAGTTCTAAAAGTTTCTTTTCAGCATTTTTGGCATATTTATCACCTGGTTCATCGTTGTCCGGCCAAATGATGATATGTTTACCTTTTAGCGGAGTCCAATCTGTTTTATCAGGGGTAGCATTTGCTCCAAACATTGCTGTTGTTGCAGTTATTCCTTTCTCTATAAGTACTTCTGCGCATTTTTCTCCTTCAACCAGAATAACCTTATCTGATTTTAAGATACCTGGAATGTTGTAGAGCGGCCTTATCTCCGGCTCTTTGAATCTTTGTTTTTTAACATCAAATGGTTTAAACTGTTTTTTCTCTAGAGGAGGATCATAACGGTAGACTATTACGATTACTTGATTGCTCTCGTCGTAGTAGTTCCAGCTACAAGTCAGGTATTGTTCTAAATCTCTAGTATTATTTTTTTCTTTGATGCCGAGCCATTCACTTATTGAAAGCATTACTTCAGGAAATTCTGTTTTCGCATTCTTCCCGTGTACTGTTGCCCAAAGGTCAATAATGTCACCACCTTCTCCTGTTGCAAAATCTTTCCATAATCCAGCTCTTTCACCTGTTAACTCTATTACAGTGCTTTTGCCTTTGTTACCCTGTACATCACCTACATAAAACTTATCGCCACGAAATGTTCCTCTTGGTAGTAGGTGAAAAAGACAAGATCTTATGTTTTGCAGAAGCTGAGTTTTCACGTTTTTGCAGACAAATTAAGCCGTAGCTATAACTTTAGAGTTCTGCCAACGCCCATTTACTCTGCTAATGAATTTTGCTGGTATTGATTTACCGTTTCTTAGCTCATATACTACTTGCAAGACATTTGCACGTTTATTTGGTTGAAACATTACCATACCAGACGTATAAAAACTTCTTAAAGCATTAGCACCAATTAAAGCTTGAAAAGGACTTTTTGCGAGTGTAGCTGTCGATACTTTTCTGGTATGACGTGTAATAATGATTCCAGCCATAGGATTAATTATAGAACGTAATTTTTCTATTCTGCTTTGCAGGCCAGGGAATATATTTTCATAGTCAATCGAATCCAAGACGATAAGATCTATCGTTTTAAATTTTTCCCCTATGATCTCTTTTATTCTCTCTATACCTTCATCATTTAAAGTTAATCTCATCTTTGTAGTAACAATCAAGTTTTCTTCTGCTAGATTTGGTAGCCTTTGATTAGTTATGATTTGTTGTATGCGTTCCCTGATATAATTGTACTCCATCTCATTTTGCAGATAGACTATTTTTAGTGGCCTTGCTGACTTCATCTTAAGAAACGACACTCCTGCTGCAAGATGTGCAAGCAAAGAGAGAAGAAAATAACTTTTGCCAACCTTTGGCGTACCACCAATGACTAAAAGACCACCTGGAGTGAGAATTCGTGGAGCTATTATATCTTCTGGTATTGGTGATTGATCACTCAAGTACTGCTTTACAGAAAATATTTTTTCTTCTCTCTCCTTTTTTTCTTCACTCTTTGATTTTTTATTGAGCCACTTTCTAGCAGAATATATATCACCCTTAATTAAAATCCAAAGATCAATAATATCACCACCAGTTCCTTCAGTAAAATTACGCCAATCACCAGCTTCCTTACCTACTATTTTAACTGTAATTGTATTTCCATTTAAGTCTCCAATATAAGTTTTTTCTCGGTAAAACTCACCATTTGGAAGTAGGTAAGAAACACACTCCTTGATATTATCAATCAATAACATCTTTAACTCTTTTTGCTTTTTAGACATAAAATTCCCATACATATTTTTTATACGTTTAAAGTTGAGATTAGCTAGCTCGCAAACAGTTTCAAAAGATTTTGAATTCAGCCAATGAATTGCTTCTTCTCTTAGCTTTGGGTTTTTTCCTACTGCGTCCTGAATACCTCTAGTAACGACAGCAGACCAAAGCTTTTCCTCGTCGTACTTCAAAATGGTACTCTGTCAATTTCATAATTTTTGCGGTATTCTGGAGTAACTACCGAGGCAATTTTGTTCTTCTCTCCATATTCATCAGTTATAACACCTACCTTTACTGTAAACTCTAAGCCATTTAATTCTGCAACTGAATTTAACTTACGAGCAAGGATTGCATTTTCTGAGTTATCATGTGGATGAATGTCACGTGCCGATTCCAAGATACTGCGAAGCATAGAACGACCCATTTCTCCCCAAGTATCTTCTGCTTTACTACTTTTAATACCAATTATTTGATAAATTTTGTGCTTTGCGTATGGGCCTTCAATAACGGTAAATTCTGTATTTAAATAAATGCTACCGGTAGTGGGGCTTTTAGTAAACCAATGCTCATAACCTCCAGGCTTGATTGTCATTTTTACCTTTACTATTGTACCTTTTGGTATCAATCTACTTTGCGGTTTTACAGTGTTAAAATCAGTTAATAGGTTTTGTAACATATATCACTCTCCATGTTTAAATTTTAAAACTTGCTTTTAATCTTTGTAAGCAGCTTGCCTAAATGCGGTTCTTCAACCATACTCAGGCGTCCACTGCGGTCTTTAGCTGGGTATCCCCAAGGGTTTAAAGTGTGGCAAACAAAAGAGCGTTTCTCCGTTCCATCATCTCTCTTGATTCCAACCATACTGATTACTTCATCAACTATTCCAGGAATCTCACTAGCAGTTTTAGTCCCTTCGCATTGAGGTAGCCAAATTGGACGATTGAAATCATCGAGATATTGACCTAAAGTGCCAACTATGATGATGTCTTTGTCTCTGATGTGTTGAAATTGATTGAGCCAAGCCATCATTTCCTGAGCAAGTAATCCATATGCAGCTCTCATGTCCTGTTTTCCCGATCTCTCAGAAAAAGCCTCAGGTTGCATTTTTGCCCATAATAGACATAAACGTGAAGCAACGGTTATACTATCTACAAAGATGCATCGGTATTTAGAAAACTCAGGGAAAAGATCTTTGTACTTACCAGATACATGTTCATGGTGTCTTTGGCTATATGCTTGATCATACTTCAGCGCAGGATTAGGCCCCCCTATAAGACAAGCAATATCTCTAGCTTCATTCCAAGTGCGAAGACTAATTGAATCTCCTTGCCAATCTTGAACAGCAAGAAGCCCTGCTTCAAAATCAAGGCAAAGTGTTGGTTCATCTACGGTCTTTAGGAGACTTGTTTTACCAATACCATAAGGACCAAAGATGACCATTTTTACAGTTGATATTGTTTGCAATCTTTCATTATTATTCAAAATTTTAAGAACCATTATTTATCCATGCTACGATGTATATATATACAAGAAAGGCAAAAATTTTGTTCAATTTTTCTTTTTGCCTTCGTAGTAAATAGGAGAAAGTTTGGCACGTATCTTCTTGATAATATTGTTTAAAGTGGTTCTTGAAACGTTGTTCATTTTGGCAACTTCATGTAAGTTAAAAAATTTAAGTTGCTCACATATATTTTGCCATTCCTTTGGTAAAACCGAGATCATATAGTCTACATCAATGCGTTTTGTTATTTCACCCTCAAGTAGCTCTGTTACATCGATACTAATATAGTTATTGATATCGCGTTTTGCACATCGCTGTTTCTTTAACAGGTTAATAGCTTTATTTTCAGTTAATCTTGCTACAAAGGTGTTAAAGCTACTTTTATCTTCATCATACTGATCAAGGCATGGCCAAATTTCACAGAAGAGTTCTTGCTCAAGATCTTCGTGAGCTTCATTAATAAAGCACTTAGCAAGTTTCAGTCTATAAGCTTGATATTTTACATTTTTAATAACTATATGGTAGTTTTGTAATTTCATAACTTTCCTTAAAAACAAATTGATGCTTTTAAGGATGAGAGTTATTAATGCTGTTATGTAGGACAGGAGCAAAAATAAATAATACTGATGCGATTTTTAATCTATTGATATTCTGTTATTTTTTTTTGAGAATAATACTGATGCAATTTAAAATAATACAGTTCAGGTTTTTGGAACCTATTTTGAATGGATTTCAAAGAATGGGTAGCTCAGGCTTCCTAAAGTTATATTAAAAATATATAAGAATTTCATATTTTGAAATTCAATATCACCTAAAGAGCTAAAAATGTGGATTTCGCTATTAAAAGAATAGCTTAAATTTTTAAGAGGAAAATAGTTGAAAAGTATGCTCTCTATAACCTTAAGTTCCGTTCCTAATTACTGGATTCCTAAATCAGGAATTAGGAATCAGGAATCTAAAACTAGCCTGTATGGCGGGTTTTCACCATGCGTTCCTAAAATCGTTCCTAGGAACGGCATATCTGAAGTCCGCCAATATGGAGGATTCTAGCTTCCTGAAACCCTTATATATAATATATATATATAATACATATATAAAAATATACACATATATAAAAACATATAAAATATCAGATTAGAATAATAAAAGAACCTCTGAAAGTAGAAAAATCATGTTTAGAAGGTTTTTAAATAAACATCTTCAAGAAAGAGTTAATTATAAAAAATTTTCAAAAATTGAAGATTTTTTGGACGTAATTTTTTCAAATCTTGTATATATATGTACTCGGCAATTGAAAGATTTGGTAAACAAATTGGCTGTAAAAGAGTTTTCATGTTAGTTGTTAAATTTCGAAAATTAAAGATTTTTTGGACATAATTTTTTCGAATCTTGTATATATATGTACACAACAACTGAAAGGAAATGCTCACCCTAGATCTTGGCAAACAAACTGGCTGGACTATTTTAAATGATGGAATAGTGCAAAGTGGAAGTAAGAGTTTTCATGTTAGCAGGTTTAGTGGTGGTGGAATGCAGTTTTTAAATTTTCGTAATTGGCTTAATTCACTTAAGTATAAATTTCCAGGCATTGAAGTTGTGTACTTTGAAGAAGTGAGAAGACACTTGGGAACTGATGCTGCACATATCTATGGAGGGTTTTTAGCACACCTTTCTGCTTGGTGTGAGGAAAGCAATATTCCCTATCAAGGTGTTTCGGTTAAGACTATTAAACGTTTTATAACTGGCAAGGGAAATGCAAGTAAAGCTGATGTTATTGAAGCAGTGCAGAAAAAGGGTTTTTGTCCAACAGATGATAATGAAGCAGATTCTTTAGCATTAATGTTCTATGTTATGAATTTTAGTAAAGATTTTAATACACTAGAAATATCATAAAAAGTGGGTCCTTTTGGCCAGAATAGCGGATTTGGTGGTCCTGACCTCGGGCCTTCTTTAGCGTTAGACATATTTCAAATGTTAACTACTTACGAAATTATAGCTGAGAAGTGCTTGAGCAGTGCTAAAAAAGGAGAAAAAAAGGTGAGAATTACGCAAGCAGAGTGGGCAAGGGAAAAAGGATTTTCGAGGCAATATGTCTGTTCTTTAGTAAAAAAAGGAATAGTTGAGCTGGAAGATGGACTTATTGACCGAGAACAAGCAAATGAAGCGGTAGCAGCAATAAGAGATCCAAGTCAACCACTGAGGAGAAAAGAGCGCGGAGAAACACTTTCAACGATATTGCTAAAAACGCGAATAAAAAATGAAACCGAGCGTGGTAAACTTTTGGAAGCTAAAGTGAAAGCTGAAATAGGCAAATTTGTGTCAATTGAAGAGGTAAAAACTGAAGCATTTAACGTAGCAAGAGTTGTTCGTAATAATTTGCTTAATATTCCAAATAGAGTTTCAGCACTACTTGCATCACTGAGTGACACTGAAAAGATTCATATGGTACTAACTGAAGAGATTACAAACTCACTCCAAGAATTATCTAATACTAAATTTCAAATATAAAAAAGATTTTGAATATAAAATGGCTGATAACTTAAGTTTGGAGTTAATAAAGTGTCTAACCTGGATTAGATGTTAATGTCAGAGGGTTAAACGGAAAAACTCCACTGCATTGCGCTATAGAGTTTGATGAATTAAGCATGGTGGATTTGTTACTCACGAAGAAGAATATTAATCCTTTTGTGGAAGATAATGAAGGTAAAACATCTCTTGATTACGCCAAAGAGGGGAAAAAAGCAGAAATATTACAAGCACTAATTAATAACAAATACGGATCAGAGCAAGATAGTTTACTTCATTTAGCTGCAATGATAGGTGAAGTTAATGCAGTTAGATATTTGATCAGAAAAGGTATTGACGTTAATGTACGAAATGCTCTGCATCATACACCATTACATCTAGCAGCAGGGATAGGACATGCAGAAGTTGTAAAGATTTTGATAAGAGAAGGAAAAGCTGAAATAGATGTCTTTGATGCACGAAATCAGACACCAATGCACTATGCAGTTAATAATAAAAAGTTGGAGATAGTAAAGTTACTGCTGAAGCTTGGAGCAGATGTGAATAGTGCACGCATGGGACAAAACTCAATGAAATTGTCGCCTGTTCATATAGCTGTAAGTAATACTAATTACGATGAAAGAGACTTATGTCTTGATATTCTCAAATGCTTAATAAGGGAGCCTAATGCTCAAGTCAATTTACAAGATTACGAAAATAAAACACCACTACATTACGCTGAAAGACTGAAAACAATAGAGGTTTTACTAACACGAGAAGACATAGACCCTCTGGTAAAAGACGATAGCGGCAAGACACCATTTGATTACGCTGAAAATAGACCTGAGATAAAGAAGGTTTTGATGAGTAGTAAATACGGCTCTGAAAAGAATAGTCTATTGCATTTAGCTGCACAGAAAGGAGTTGTAGATACAATTTTAAAAGAAGAAATCGATATTAATATCTTAAATAACAAAGGTCACTCTCCGATTTACCTTGCTGCGGAAAAAGGACATTTACATGTAGTAAAATTACTACTGAAAAAAGGAGCAAACTATACACCTGTTTTGCACTTAGCAATCAAGTCAAATAATTTAGAATTGCTAAAAACTTTATTTAAAGAAAAGAGTATCAAATTACCAGATGAGATAGGCAGATCTGTACCAATTTATTATAGGTGTATAGAACGTAGAGATGCAAAAGTAAGAAAATACAATAATGTGATCTGTGTTTCTACCTCAGTAAGTGCAGTAGCAATAGCGGTATATATAGGGTTAACAGCAATAACAATAAGCAATGCAATCATTTTTGCAACAATAACAGGGATATTTGCACTTATTATAGCAATAATGATAAGTGAGGTGAGCAAAAGATATATAGAAAACGAATTTCAGAAAAAGATGTTTATGGAACTGGAGGAGTGTAGTTCTACTGTTAATGATGTTGAGATAGAACCAGTTATGAGTAGATGCAGATAATGATATACGCTACATCTTTTTCTGAAGGTTTAAGGCCAGATCCCCAGCTTAAAGTATCAGAGTGGGCGAATGAGTATCGAGTTTTAGCGCCAACTGCAGCATCAGAGCCAGGAAAATGGAGAACAGAAAGAACTCCTTATTTAAAAGAAATCATGGATTCACTATCTCCTTCTTCACAGGCTGAAAAAGTAGTATTTATGAAAGGAGCACAGATTGGAGGAACAGAAGCTGGTAACAACTGGATAGGCTATATCATCGATCAAACACCAGGTCCAATGCTAGTAGTACAGCCAACAGTTGAAATGGGAAAGCGCTGGTCAAAAGGAAGATTTGCACCGTTAATAGAGAGTACACCATGTTTAAAAAGTAAAGTAAAGGACCCAAGGTCAAGAGATTCAGGCAATACTGTACAAAGTAAGGAGTTTCCAGGTGGAATAGTAGTAATAACTGGAGCAAATAGCAGTGTAAGCCTCCGATCTATGCCAGTAAAGTATCTCTTTCTTGATGAGATAGATGCCTATCCAGGAGATTCTGGAGGTGAAGGAGATCCAGTTTTACTCAGCATAGCCCGTACTAATACATTTGCACATCGAAAGATTTTTTTAGTGTCAACACCAACGATTCATGGAATAAGCAGAATTGAGAAAGAATTTGAAGCAACAGATAAGAGATACTTTTTTGTACCATGTCCGCATTGTAATTATTACCAAGTATTAAAGTGGTCACAAATAAAATGGGAAAATAATGACTCAAGAACAGCACATTATGTCTGCACTGAATGTAGCGGCAAAATAGAAAATCATCAAAAGACAGAGATGCTAGACCGTGGAGAATGGAGAGCTACAAATCAAGTACACAATAGCAAAGTAATAGGATTTCACCTTTCAAGTCTTTATAGCCCAGTTGGGTGGTATAGTTGGCAACAAGCAGTAGAGGATTTTCTGCATGCAAAGGAAAGTGAACAATTACTGAAAGTTTGGATCAACACAACGCTTGGAGAAACCTGGGTAGATAAGGGAGAAGTACCAGACTGGAAGCAATTATTTAACCGAAGAGAATTTTTTCCCGTAGGCACAGTGCCTAGGAGAGAAGTGGTACTTACTGCAGGTGTTGATGTCCAAAAAGATCGGTTAGAAGTAGAAGTTGTAGCATGGGGAAAAAGCCGCGAAAGTTGGTCAATAGACTACCGAGTATTTGAAGGTGATACTGGAGGCGGAGAAGTATGGGGAAAACTCTCTGAGCTCTTAAATCATCATTTTATCGGTCAAAATGGGCTTGAATATATGATAAGTATGATGGCAGTTGATGCAGGGTATGCAACGCAAGAAGTATACAACTGGGTAAGAGGTCATCAAGGAGCTGGAAGAGTAATGGCAGTTAAAGGTGTAAATAAAGCCCTAGTACCACTTAGCAGTCCAAGTAGAGTAGATATAACAGTTGGTGGTCAAAAGCTAAAAAGAGGAATAAAGCTATGGCCAGTGGGAGTATCGATATTAAAGTCAGAGCTTTTTCAATTACTTAATATTTTAAAAGAAGAAGAAGGAAAAGCTCTACCTGGATATTGTCATTTTCCCGAGTATGCACCTGAATATTTTAAACAGCTAACGGCAGAGCAATTAGTCAGCAAGGTAGTGAAAGGATATACCAAACAAGAGTGGCAGAAGGTAAGAGAAAGAAATGAAGTGTTAGATTGCCGAATTTATGCCAGAGCAGCATCTATTGCGCTTGGAATCGATCGTTGGCCAGAGAGTAAATGGAATAGTTTAAGTGAAAAGCCAGAAAGCAAAAAACCTAAAAAAGTGAGACAAAGCAAATGGTTGAATGAGAAGTAAGATGTACAACGAAGAGTATTTAATTCAAGTCGAAGAAGCGATAAAAAAGCTGCAAAGCGGAGAGCGAGTAGTATCAATTGCTTATGGTGACCATGTGGTGAGATATGCTGAAGTTCAAATAAATGATTTATTGAATTTAAGACAACGAATTAAGGCTGAGTTAAAAGTTGCAGGTATGAAGCCAAAGAGGAAAATTGTTTTTTCAACGAGTAAAGGGATCATATAATGATAAAAATCGTTGAAAGGAATTTTATGACAAAAGTTATAGCAAAAGAATATACAGAATTTTTAGAGCAGCTGAAAGAGCAGATTGCTACTAGTCGTTATAAAGCAGCATTAGCAGTAAATAGCAAGCTTATTGTGCTTTATCACCATATTGGCACAGAGATCTTAAAGCGGCAAAAAGAACATGGTTGGGGTGCTAAAATTATTGATCAACTCAGTCGTGATTTAAGAGATGCTTTTCCTGATATGAAGGGGTTTAGCATTCAGAATCTAAAATATATGAGAAGGTTTGCGGAAGAATATAGCGAAAATGAAATTGGTCAACAAGCTGTTGACCAATTACCTTGGGGACACAATATTGTAATAATGTACGAAGTTAAAAATAAAGAAGAAAGATTTTGGTATATTAAAAAATCATGTGAACACGGCTGGTCTCGCAATATCTTGTCTATGCAAATAGAGACAAATTTGTATAAACGTGAAGGTAAAGCAATAACAAACTTTAGGAATAATCTTATATCACCTCAATCAGATTTAGCACAGCAAACGCTCAAAAATCCTTATGTATTTGATTTTTTAAGCCTTGGTAAAAAAGCGCATGAAAGGGAGATAGAAAAAGCTCTTGTAGCTCACATAGAACGTTTTCTTTTAGAGCTTGGTGAAGGGTTTGCATTTTTAGGAAGGCAGTACCATTTACGGGTTGGAGACAGAGATTTCTATTTAGATTTGGTTTTTTACCATATTAAGCTCCGTTGCTATGTTGTAATTGAGTTAAAGGCCGGTAAATTTAGGCCAGAATATACTGGGAAGATGAATTTTTACCTTTCAGCAGTTGATGATTTATTAAGACAGCCAGGTGATAATCAATCAATTGGTCTTATCCTATACCGCTCTAAAGTTGGTGTTATAGCCGAGTACGCATTACGTGACATAAATAAGCCGATAGGCCTTGCGGAATATAGGATAACCGAGAATCTACCAGAGAATATAAAGACAGCTTTACCAACGATAGAGGAATTAGAAGCTGAGTTATCTAAAGTTTCAGATCAGGAAAAGTGATGCTACTTAAGTCATTCAAACAACTATTTAACAAGCCAAAAATCAAAAGCTCAGCGTGGGATGCAGCAGGCTCAGGAAGAAGATTTTTACACTTTCAACCAGAGTTAGGAAGTATAAACAATTTGCTGTCTCAAAGCCTTGAAACTTTACGTAGCCGCTCTCGTGATATGGTAAGAAAAAATCCATATGCAGCAAATATCATTGATACAATAGTAAGTAACTCTATTGGAACAGGAATAAAACCGCAATCAAAAGCAAGAGATGGAGAATTTCGAAAGAAAGTACAAGAATTATGGCTGAAATGGACAGATGAAGCAGACAGTAATGGGATAAGTGATTTTTACGGATTACAAGCTCTAGTATGCAGAAGTATGATAGAGGGAGGAGAATGTTTTGTACGTTTAAGAACGAGAAAGCTGGAGGGATATGTACCATTACAACTGCAAGTACTGGAATCAGAGCATTTAGATAGTAAAAGTAATCAAAAACTAGCCAATGGTAATGTAATAAGAAACGGCATTGAGTTCAATAGACTTGGGCAAAGAGAGGCATATTACTTATTTAGAGAACATCCAGGCGAAGGCTCATTTGGAGAATCAGTGAGAGTACCAGCAAACGATGTTTTACATATTTATAGACCACTAAGACCTGGGCAAATTAGAGGGGAGCCTTGGCTTTCTAATATACTGCTGAAGCTTTATGAGCTTGATCAATATGATGATGCAGAGCTGGTGAGAAAGAAAACTGCAGCAATGTTTGCTGGATTTATTACGAGACTCGATCCAGAAGCAAATATCATGGGAGAAAGTGAAAGTAATGAGCAAGGAGTGGCACTATCAGGTTTAGAGCCAGGAACAATGCAGCTTTTAGACCCAGGAGAAGACATAAAATTTTCAGAACCGTCAGATGTTGGAGGAAGTTATGAAGCGTTTATAAGACAGCAACTCAGGGCAATAGCGATTGGTACAGGGATAACATATGAACAGCTAACAGGAGATTTAACAGGCGTTAATTATTCATCCATTCGAGCAGGATTGATAGAGTTTCGCAGGAGGTGCACGATGTTACAGCATAACATTATGGTATTTCAGTTTTGCCGTCCTGTATGGGATAGGTGGTTAGAGTTAGCACTACTTTCTGGAGAGCTAGACATAGGTGAAGAATGGACAAAGGGAAAAGAAGGAGCAAAAAAAGAAGTAAAATGGATACCACAGGGATTTGATTGGGTCGATCCGCTAAAAGATCAGCAAGCACAGCAAATGGCAGTAAGAAATGGATTTAAGAGTCGATCGGAAGTAGTATCAGAAATGGGTTACGATGTAGAAGAAATTGACCAAGAAATAGCAGAAGATCAAAGACGTGCAAGTGAACTGGGCTTAAGTTTTGATTCTGACGTTACGGCCAATCAAGAGGTACTATGAAACAACAATGGCTAAACAGATGTGTAATGGTAGAACCAAGGAGTTTTGAATTACTGTCACTACAAGCAGGAAAGCAGCCTATCTTTAAAAATATAAAACATGCAGTAAGAAATAGTGAAAGAGGAATAATACCGATACATGGAATCTTGACAAAAAAGTCAGAAACTTTTGATGGTTTACTGGGTATGACATCATATGAAAAAATTCATGAAGAGATAGAGAGCGCTTTAGAAGATAAAAGCATAGAGACGATTCTACTTGATATAGATAGCCCAGGAGGAGAAGTAAATGGAGTGTTTGACCTTGCTGATTTTATTTATGAATCAAGAGCAAAAAAGAGAATTATTGCAATAGCAAATGACGATGCGTATTCTGCTGCGTATGCAATTGCTTCTAGTGCTGAAAAGATTTTTCTCACCCGCACTTCAGGAGTTGGGAGTATAGGGGTAATCGCAAGTCATATAGATCAAAGTGGGTTTGATGAAAAACAGGGGATAAAATATACTACAGTATTTGCTGGAAGTAGAAAAAATGATTTAAATCCACATGAGCCAATAACTTCTGAGAGTTTAGAAAATCTAAAAAGCGAAGTGAATCGTTTATATGGAATGCTGGTTGAGCTAATAGCGCGGAATAGAAGCCTCTCTGTAGAGGCAATAAAAAATACTGAAGCAGGGCTATATTTTGGCGAGAAAGCAATAGAGATGGGTCTTGCAGATGGAATGACAATTCTTTCATCTATTAATAAAAACAGGAGTATTACTATGAATGAACAAACTACAAATGACCTAGAAACTGATAATTTAACCAAGTATCGTACTGAAGTTCTTGAATTAATACGATTATGTAATATATCGAAGATGCCAGAAAAGATAGGAGAATTTATTGAGCAAAGCGTAAGTGTTGAGCAAGCAAGGGAGGTTTTAATGGAATTACTTGCAGAAAGAACGAAGAAGACAGAGATACTGAGTGCAGTACCACAGAATTCAGGAGAAGAATTGATGATGCAGGTAGCGAAAAGTCGTAGGAGTTAAAGTATTTTTATAACCGCCGTATATAGCATTGATAAAAGCGGCGGTAATCAGTTAAGGAGAGAAATTTATGAGTTGTATAAGCGAACAAAATAATCTGGGTGACTTATTAAAGTATGAGGTGTCAAGTCTATATTCAAGAGATCAGATAACAGTAGCCAAGGGACAAAATATTAAGCTTGGTGCAGTAGTTGCCAAAAAGACGGAAGATGGTCTTATTAGAGTACTTAATCCCGCTGGAACAGATGGCACACAAACAGCGATAGGTGTAATAGTAAGTGATGTAAATGCAATAGAAAATACTAAAGCGGTAATTGTTACTCGTGTTGCAATACTAGCAGATCATGCAGTGGTGTGGCCAGCAAATATCACTGAAGAGCAAAAAGCTGAAGTAATAAAGCAACTTGAAGGACGAGGGATCATTATCCGCAAGGGAGTTTAACTAAAATTAATAAGGGGAAAAAAGAATGCAAAATCCATTTACAAATACAGCATTTAGCATGACGGCACTAACAAATGCGATGAATATATTGCCGATAAATTATGGACGTGTTGAAAATTTAAATTTGTTTCCAAGTAGGTCAGTAAGATTTAGACATATTACGATAGAAGAACACAACGGAGTGTTAAGTTTACTACCAACGCAAGTACCCGGAGCACCAGCAACAGTAGGAAAAAGAGGAAAAAGAAAGGTAAGAACATTTACGATTCCGCACATTCCGCATGATGATGTAGTGCTGCCAGAAGAAGTACAAGGAATAAGGGCATTTGGATCAGAGAGTGAACTTAAAGCGCTTGCAGATGTAATAACTGATCATTTGCAGCTAATGAGAAACAAACATGCAATAACATTAGAGCATTTGCGAATGGGAGCGCTCAAAGGAATAATTTTAGATGCTGATGGGTCAGAATTATTAAATCTGTACAACGAATTTGAAATAACACCAAAAGTAGTAAATTTTGCCCTGGGAACAGCAACAACTGATGTAAAACGTAAGTGTCTGGAAGTATTGCGGCATATTGAAGACAACTTAAGTGGTGAATATATGACCGGGATTCATGCACTGGTAAGCCCTGAGTTTTTTGATGCACTCACTTCTCATGCTAAAGTAAAAGAAGCATATGAAAGATGGCAAGAAGGAGCAGCGCTAAGGAATGATATGAGGTCAGGATTTACGTTCTGTGGAATCACATTTGAGGAATATAGAGGGCAAGCAACTGATCCTGAAGGAACCGTGAGAAGATTTATAGAAAGAGATACAGGTCACTGTTTTCCACTAGGAACAGCAAGTACATTTACAACATATTTTGCACCAGCAGATTTTAATGAGACAGTAAATACTCTTGGGCAGCCACTATATGCAAAACAAGGGCCAAGAAGATTTGATAGAGGGACCGATTTACATACGCAGTCAAATCCTCTGCCAATGTGCCACCGTCCAGCAACATTAATCAAGATTGTTGCAACATAGGTAGAGCAAATATAAAGCGGTGTGAGGCAGAAGAATGCTTTACCTCTTCTTAGCATATAAATGTTAGTATATAGCGGAGAAATGTGCAAGAGAATATTAAGAGATTATTTAAAGATTGTTTTGCCCATTTAGGAGAAGTGGCTTGTTATAAATCAAAGGATAAGTCATATATGGTACAGGTATTAAAGCAACAGCCAGATAAATTATACGAGATTGGTGAAGGACAATTTGTGGGAGAGATGCTTTTTCTTGAGGTAAGCATTTTTGATGTACTGAGGCCAATGGTAGATACCGTCTTGCAAGTCAACAAAAAAATTACAAAAATTGTTCAAGCTGTATCATAAAATTAAAAAATACTTCCAATTCACATTTTGTGTAACGGTACACAGATTATAGTTAGTGAATATGTTGATAAGTAAATTTCCGCTTTTTTGTACGTATAAAATTAATTTACTTATCAACATATTCACTAACCAGTTACAAAATTTGTGTAAGATACTATTTTACATAATTGGAGCGTTTTTTGATTTTAAAGCACTAAACTTTCAGCCAAACTCCTAGCTCTGTAGTTTTTGATATGATCTGGATCAAAAGCCTTCTTTGACCTTAAAACACCAAAAACAATATGGAGTAACTTACGCATTGCAGCTCCCACAATGGCCATGTTATGCTTGCCTTTCTCTTTTAACCTTTTGCAAAAAGTCATAATAGTAGGATTATGATTCTTAGCTACTATGGCAGGAAAGTACATTGCCTTACATAATGTTCGTGAACCGGATTTACTTAATCTGGGCTTGGCATGTACAGACGTACCTGACGTTATATTTCGTGGTATAGCTCCAGCATATGCTGCCAATTGCCTGGCATCCTTGAAAGCTTTTATGTTAGGAACTTCAGCCAAAATAGCTACTGCTGATTCTTCTCCTATTCCTGGAATGGTCAATAGAAGTTGAAAATTTTCCAACAATTCTTTGTGTTTATTTAATAGTTCACGTAAGGAGTTTTTTATTCTTTCTATTTTTTGTTTTATGTTCATTGCAAGGTCTTCCCAAGCATTTGCAACTTCTTTAGGCAGTCTCTCTTTTTTTTCTAAGTGGTTATTTACTAATGTCAATTCATCTTTTAACGCAGCCGAGCAACGATAAAGATGCTTTAATTTCTTTAACTCAGGAGAAGGTGGTGCCCAACGAATAGGTTCCTGTCTTTGGCAATAATCGGCAATTATCTCTGCATCAGTCTGATCATTCTTTTGTCGTATAAGCTTACTTTTTGCATAAAATCTTATACAAGCTGGATTAACAACACTCACAAAATGTCCAGTATTGTGTAGAAATTCAGCTAAGGCTTCACTATAACAACCAGTAGCTTCCATGCAGGCTTTTACTTGTTCTACATTATGCTTTTGTAGAAAGCTCAGTAAACCTTGAAACCCATGATCATTATTCTTGAAACTCCTTTTCCTGGTTTCACGTTTTCCTTTGTTGCTTATGAATGAAAGAGAAACATCAAAGCGATCTTTTGATATGTCTATACCCAAAAAGTTGTTGATCATATATAACTCCATACGTTACTATTAAAATGAAAAGTAAGGCTAACCTTGTGGATACAGAATTATAACCATTTAGGTCTTTCTACGATACCGTTCAGCCTATACTTTTGAGAAGGGAACTCTTGTCTACCACACAGATTTTATATCTAAGGAGATATTCAAAGTTCTTCCCTTCTCCACCTAATGCTTAAGCTTAAAACATCAGATGCTTTTGACAAGATACAAAGAGGTTATTTCCAAATGATGATATTCTACTGTTATCGATAGGTACTGGAAGAACAGATAGAAGCATAGCCAATTCAAAGAGATTTGGAAAAATAGGCTGGATAAAACCACTACTACATGTGATGTTTGCCTCAAGTTTAGATGCAGTAAATTACCAACTTGATCAAGTTATAGCTGATAAATATATACGTATACAATCGCAATTAAAAATAGCATCACCCGACATGGATAATATTACATCAAAAAATATCAAATCTCTTCAGCAAGAGGCAAAGGCAATGATAGAGGACAATCAGAAAGTGATAGAAAAATTCTGTATAGAAATATTAAATATATAACTATCTTTACTTATATCTTAATATATTGTTTCTCAGTACCGTCTTTAACACAATTCAATTTTCACACTCATCAGCAGTTAGGCCACTTGCTCGCACAATAATATCAATAGCAACACCTGCCTTTGCTAGATTTTTTGCAACCTTGATCCTTTCTGTTTTTTTAACTTTTTCCTTGCCACTTTTCATATTTTCAGATAGAGATTTGACTAATGATTCTTGTTCTCCGTACTCATCCATTAAATTCAATGGCTTTTTGCTTTCTCTTGTTTTAGGTAGCAGAACTTTAATATTCACTGATAATGCATCTGATATTTCATATAATTTATCAAATGAGATGGCAGTACATCCTTTTTCATAGTCGTGTATTTCCTTGAGCGTTAAATCAACTTTATCCGCCAAATCTTTTTGAGTATATCTCCTCATCAACCTCCATTCTCTTATTCTTTGCCCTACTCTGTAGTATATAGAATCAGTGCAGACTTCTTTCTCTGTATTATCATACTCGTAAATAGATAAGCCGGTTGCTTGGGAAATTATGTCAACTGAAACTCCTTCTTTTACTAGATTTTTTGCTACCTCTAATCTTGCCTCCTCTTGATTGATTTTCTCGCTAATATGAACAAACCTGACTAATGAAGGTACTATTTTGCCTAACTTTTGATTCTCATATATTTTCGTTAGATAGAATATTTCTTCGTCTTCATCTTCATACTCTCTTACTGTTATTGGTTTAGGTAATAGATCTACAACATTAACTGACAGTACTCTTGCTATTACATATAGTATTTCAATCGGAATAGGAATATACCCATTTTCATAATTGGTTACTTCTTTATATGCTAATCCGATTTTACTTGCTAACTCTGCTTGAGTACACCTTTGCATTAATCTACAATCTTCTATTTTTTGCCCTATTTTGTAGTGTATAGAACTAACATCTCTTACAGAAACAAACATATATACCTTACTTAGAAATAAATTTTCATGCAATTTGATCAGCGGATAAACCAACTATTTGCAAAATAATATCAATAGAAATTCCCCCTTTTACTAAATCCTTTGCAACTTTGATCCTTTCCGCTTTCCTCACTTTTTCTTCGCAAATATGCATCCCTTCAAACAAAGATTTTATTAATGCATTACGTAGTTCTTGGCTCTCAATTTCTTTGTATTCTTTAATCAAATCAGGTAGCTCATTTTTCACTTTACTCCCTTCCTCTATTAGTAGATCCGTAATATTAATCGATAATGCTTCTGCCATTTCATATAATTTATCAAGTGGAACAGCAGTCCTTCCTTGTTCATAGTTGCTTATTTCGTCACGTGTTGTATTCATTTTCTCTCCTAAATCTTTTTGAGTATACTCTCTCACTAGCCTCCATTCTTTTATCTTCTTTCCTATTTGGCAGTATATAGAACCAACTTTTTCTTCAACACATTCATCAGCAGAGAGGCCAATTATTTGTGAAACAATATCAACAGAAATTCCTGCTTTAACCAGACCCTTTGCAATTTTTATTTTTTCCGATTTTCTACTACTTTTCTCACTAACTTGGACAAATTTGGTTAGCAAACAAAACATTCTACGTAACTCCTGATCGTTAATCCTTTTATATTCTCTTACTAGATTTAATATTTCCTCTCCCTCATCTTCAAGACAGCTTTTTGACACAGGAATGAGATCAGTAATACTGATTGATAGTGCCTCAGTTATAGCATATAACCTTTCAATTGAAATTTTACGGTTCCCTTTTTCATATTGTAGTATTACCCAGTACTTTACACCAATTTTCTCCGCTAAATCCTTTTGAGTATACCCTCGCTCTAACCTCCAACTTTTTACTTTTTCCCCTACTTCACAGTCTAGACTTTTTTCCACGAAAACAACCATGCGTATAATATTTTCTACTATAGCTCAATTTTGTTAAGGCTCCAGATATAACGGTAAGAAAAAACCTCTGGAACCTTAAAGGTGACTATAGACACATTAAAGTTTTCTAAAAGTTTCTTTACTACCTTCACGTATCCTATTTACCCACGGAGACAATACTTCATCATTGCTAATCTCTTTTATAGCATACTTTTCATTCCATATGCCACATCTAGTAAAATTACCTCTTTCTACCACTTCCTTAAGCTTCACTCCCCCAAAGAGGCAATTTTTTCCAATTTCTTCTCCTATTTTTTGTAATTCAGCCCACATTTCCTTATCCGCTACTTTTACTTGTACCTGACTGCAGTTTTTTACGTCCTGGTACAATACAATATTTAGCTTACCAATGCTTGTAGGAAATTCTAACATGACAGAGCTGCCATCTGAAATATCGGTATAGTTTCTTATACCTCCCTTCTCACTTTTAACCTCAACTGCATCATTGCCAATTTTTAAAATATTACTTCCTAACTCTCTCAGTATTTTTGCAACCTCTACTTTACTGTCCTCAGAAAATTCTATATATAATGTTGCATTGTCTATCTCGATATCTATTAATTCTCCTTCTTGCACAGCACTTTCGCTAGCCTTCTCTAGTTCTTCTAGCTGCCTATCTATCTGTGGCTGAACTTCTGGCTGTAGCTCATTATAGATTTCACCTATCAGTTTATTCTGCAGTAGAGTATCATGAAACTCTGCACCACTTAGCATTAATTTACGTATTAGCTTTTTACGATCAGCCTTATCAAATTTATGAAAATGTGTGCCCAGTATCACATATTCCGCGAAGCTCCATTCTCCATCATTACATGCATTTAGCCTTGCTCCAGAAGCTAGTACTTTGTCTATAACTTTGTGCAATTCATTTACGTTTTTTGCCTCTACTATAGAACTCTTAAACCAGCTCAGCTTCTCTGTATTTGGCTTTATTTTTTGCAAAGCTGAGGCAAATGGATTTTTATCTTCTTGATCACTTACAGGTTTTGTGCCATATATATAATCAAGTCCTTTTCCATAGTTGATTTTGTTTTCGCGAACGTTTCTGCTAGGGAAAGGCATTGTATCTTCCAGTTTTATCTCCTTCTGGCTATTAATTTTACTCACAAATTTAGACTGCTCTATATCAACGCTTTCAAGAGCACCAAATATTTTCTTGTGATTAACATTAGTCTTTTTATTCTGATCTTTACTAGTCATATAAACCTCATATTAAAAATACTTTTTAAGTGTACAATAAACTTTGTTATTATACATTATATTACTCATTATAAATTATAGTGAGCAGATTTGCAAATACTTTCTGCTATAACAATCCGTTTTCTCGAAAGCTAAAATAGCCTGCACTTGTGATAACAATGTGATCAAACAATCTAACGCTTACAGTACTACACGCTGCTGCCAAGCTCTTTGTTACTGCTTGATCTTCTTCTGAAGGTTCTAAGCGTCCCCCAGGATGGTTGTGTGACATTATTACTAATGTTGCATTCTTTATTAATGCTTTTCTTATAATTTCCTTTATGTACACCGGTGCTTTTTCCATTTCACCAATATAGAGTTCTTCTCCGATTAGTTGGCGCCTTTTATTCAAGTACAGTATTTTTACACATTCCCTCTCTGCATGACCTATACTTACGTTCAAGTATTCTACTAGCCCTTGTAAGTCCATGATTGGTTCTCCCTTGAGCTTTTCTCTCAGTACCCTTTCTAGTGTTTCCTTAACGCACATAATCATTGCTATTGAAGAATCAGTTACTCCTTCTATGACTTTCAGGTCATCCATTTCTCGGCCTAAAATCCTTCCTACTCCCGTATAAGTATTCACCAGATTTTTAGCAATTTCTTGAGCTTGCGGCCTTTCATGTACTGCACTTAGAAACGTTTCCATTATTTCACGATCAAGTAGTGCTTTGCCTTTGCTTTCTAATATTCTGAATTCTATTTCTTCTTTACTTTTATTCATATAATTTACCCTTCACTAACAACAAACTTTTTTTAAATATTTACTGCTGTTTTTTTATCAGCATTGGCATAGAGCCATAGCTTCCGAGTGAAGTCAAATCAATTTTTCAATCTTTTTTACTTATTTTTTCATTAAAAAGTAAAGATGTTAATAGATACTGATTTTTTTACTTAAATTTGTTGAATTTCGCCTAAAGAGAGGCCTGTTATTTGCAAAATAATATCGGTAGAAATTCCTTTTTTAACTAAGTTCTTTGCAATTTTGATTCTTTCTTCTTCTCTAATTTTCTCCTCACAAATTTGTATGCTTTTAAACATAGATTTTATTAGTACATTACGTAGTTCTTGGCTTTCAATCTTTTTGTATTCTTCAATTAAATTCGGTAATTCATTTTCTACTTTACTACCTTCCTCTATTAGAAGATCTGTAATACTAATCGATAATGTTTCTGCTATTGCATATAATTTATCAAGTGGAACAGCAACTCTTCCTTGCTCATAATTGCTTATTTCGTCACGTGTTGTACTCATTTTCTTTGCTAAATCCTTCTGAGTATATTCCCGCACTAGTCTCCATTCTTTTATCTTCTTTCCTATTTTGCAGTATATAGAACCTATTTTTTCTTCAACACATTCATCAGCAGAGAGGCCAATTGCTTGTGAAACAATATCAACAGAAATCCCTGCTTTAACCAGGCCCTTTGCAATTTTTACTTTCTCTGCTTTTTTACTACTTTTCTCACCAACTCGGGTAAATTTTGTTAGCAAGTAAAACACCTTGCGCAACTCTTGATCATTAATCGTTTTATATTTTCTTACTAGATTTAATATTTCCTCTCCCTTATCTTCAAAACAGATTTTTTCATTTGATACAGGAATTAGGTCTACAATACCAATCGACAATATCTCTGCTATAGCATACAACTTTTCAATCGAAATTTTACGTGTTCCTTTTTCATATTGTAGTACTACTTGATACGTTACACTGACTTTCTTCGCTAAATCTTTTTGAGTATATCCTCGCTTTAACCTCCAGTTCCTTACTTTTTGTGCTATCTGATACCTTATTGAGATGTTTGCCATAAATATTATACATGTTAATACTACCAAACAAAGATATACAAAAACTTCTATGTTTGCATTTTAGTTGAATATTTCTTCAGAATTGTGTATAATTATTAATGCTTTTTAGGTACTCTTGCTATGGCTCTCTCGAAGTTTCTGGATCCCAAGAATGATGTCGCATTTCGCCGTATCTTTGGCTCTGAAAAGAATAAAGACATCCTCATTCACTTTCTCAATGATATTCTGGGTTTTACTGGCAAAAATGAAATAAAGGATATAGAGTTTTTAAGTACTATTCAAGACCCTGATATTGCCTCTAAAAAGCAAAGCATTGTTGATGTATTATGTAGAGATTCCACGGGGGTGCAATGGATTATTGAAATGCAGGTCGCTAAAACCAAAGGCTTCGAGAAACGTGCCCAATACTATGCTGCTAAAGCCTATTCAAGACAAGCCGATAAAGGTGATCAATACCAGGACCTTAAGGAAATTATCTTTATTGCTATAGCAGATTGTATTTTATTTCCTGATAAGTCTGAGTACAAATCAAAGCATACTATTCGCGATGAAGATACTAATGAACGTGATCTAAAAGATTTTTACTTTATATTTATTGAGTTGCCTAAATTTCCAAAAACAAAAGAAGATCAGCTTTCAAGTATAGTTGAAAAATGGGTCTACTTCTTTAGATATGCAGATGAAACTAGTGAAGAAGAGCTAGAGAGAATAATAGGAAGTGATCTAATAATTAAAAGAGCGTATGAAGAATTAAATAGGTTCAACTGGTCAGAAAAAGAATTTATAGCCTATGAACAAGAGATAAAGCGTATTCGTGATGAACAGGCTGTCCTCGCTCAAAAACTCGATGATGCCACTCAAAAAGGTAGACAAGAAGGTAGACAAGAAGGCATCCAAATCGGCCATGAAAAAGGCAGAAAAGCAGAGAAAATTGAGGTTGCAAAGAATCTACTTAAAGCAGGAGTTTCTATTGACATTATAACTCAAACTACTGGTCTTTCTGTTGATTATATTGAGAAAATTCAAGAAAAGAAGTTTTAGCCATAACGTTTTTTTATTAAACCCTCTATTCTGGTAATTTTAATATTGCAATCCATTCTAATTTCTGTATAATGCCTTTTTTACATGACACTGTTAATACTTAATAGGGGGGATAATGCCAACACAGAAAGAGCTTCGGGCTACGATGTCCAAAAAATTACAGGAAGCTATTAAACATCCAGATCCAGCAGTTGTTGCCGGGAGGAAGTCAGCTATCAAGAGATGGGTGGGAGTCCTTCAAGATAACTTTATGGAGCACATAAAATACTTTAAGGGTGATAAGTTGAAGTTTTTGCACAATGTATTTCAAGATGAAGGTTGCTGGTCAGGTGTAAGGTTGGATAATGCTGCTTTAGGTCAAAGGTTTACTGAAGAAAAAATAGGTGGAATAGATAATCCACTTCGCAAATATGAGATGGCTTGTAGTTACTGTGTAGTGGATAAAATTCATCCTCTCTTTCAAAAAAGATTTGAATCTTATAGGAACAAGTTTCCTCCTGGTGCATTTGATGGTAAAACTGAAACTGAATTTGGCAAATACGTACGAAACTCGTTACTAGATAGCATAAAGAGGAAAGGTCCTGTATTTGATTTCTGGATCGATAGAGAATCTGGGGAATTAAAGAAGTATGATGCAGTAGAAGGTTTTGACAGTGCTGTAAAACTTAAGTGGAGTGAAGGGGTAGAGTATTTTTATAATCATTTAAAAGAAGAAGATAAGGAAAAGAAGCTCACAGAAGCTATTCTTGCTCTTTCTCGCGTTCAATCTGTTGAGAAAGACGCCCCTATTTTAGATTTTTGTGTAAATAAGATAGTCGATAAAGATACTCTTTTACAGAAATTATCACAGAAAGATAAAGGAGTATATTCCCTTTTTGCTGAATTAATAGAGTCATGTTTTTTTGATACGGTTCATGATTTGGTACAGTGCTGGTGTTATAAAGAAGTTTCAGCAAGAGGAGACTGTTCGGACAAAATATTCTCACAGCGAGACTATGAGCTTTTTCTTTCCTCTCTTTCAGATGTGATGTTGAAAAATCCTGAATCAAATGTTCAAGCTAGATCTCTTATTATGGAATTTTGGGAATGTGGTAGCTTGTATCAATACAGAAAAGCTGCTGTTAATACTTCTAATTATACAGTTCCTACAAGTGGTGTATTTGCAGAGTTAATAGTCAATTGGAGACGAGAAGACATTTATAAGACTGATGAAGAAAAAGAAATAGAGAAAAAAGAAATATTAGATATGATGTCATTTGCCAAAGATTGCTTTCCTGAAAAGTTTGAGCTCTTTAAAAAACTAATAATAAGAGACCTTAGATTATGCGGTAGGGAAGGTAAAAGAGTAAATGTAGATTACGGTCTGTTTGCAGAAGAATTATTCTCTGAGTTAGAGAAAACAATTTTACCACCTGGTCCTGTAGGTGATGGTCCTTGCAGTAATTTGCGATCACGATCTAAAGCTCATGGTAGTAAGAAAACAACTTTGCCAGTTGATGATAGTCCGCAGTCTGAGCTTGGAACTCCTAGTGTAAGTGGTGTTTCTTCTTATAAGAAAAAAAGCGTCTTTACGCTTAGTGGTAATAAGTAATCCACTTATGAACTCTTGGTGTTTCTGGTCGTAGTAAATAAGGGGTATTTTGTATGAGTAATGGTGATGGACTTATTAGGAGTTTGGTGGATGGAGATCTTGAAGGATTCAGACAAGGATTTGAATCTTTTTTAGATCAATGTCCATCTTTCTTGTATCATGTAAGTGCAGGTCGTTTCCTTCCTGTATTCTTTTTTAGTATGTTTTCTACTGCACATGATGCTAATATCTTAAATGCAAATGAGAGAGTCTATTTTCGTTTTGATAACCATGGTGTTAATCCACGTAATGGTGAAAATCGAAATACGGCAAACCTAAAAGTTGCTGTTTATCGTGACGGACAGCAAGTTGTCAGATGCTACAGTATTTCTGATCGTCCTAATAGTGATGGGTTGAGGTTCAGTACAAGGGAGAGAAATGCTCTAGTACAAGAGATTAGACGGCAAAATCCAAATTTAAGGGAAGAAGACCTAAATTTTGAGCAATACAAAGTATGCATGCACGGAAAGGGCAAGAGTCAGGGAGAGGCAATTGCAACGGTATTCGAGGTAATTCGTGAAAAAGATCGTCAAGGTAGGGATAAATTTGCCAAATATTCAGCATCTGAAATCAATCTTATTAGACGGCTCTTAGGAGATCACAGACTAACAATTAAGGAAATAGAAGGAAGACAACTCAATCAAAATCAGCGTAGACAACTTGGTAGGTTGGTCAATTTTGCGCAAGTAGCACAGGGTCAACAAGGAATTGATAATTTTATGGAAATGCTAGCGAGTGATAGAAGACAAGATGTAAGAGATAGAATACGCAGAGAAATTTTGCCATACATAACTGACATCTATAATAATTACAGACAAGTACTGGAAAATAATATTGAAAATCGCAATCAAAGATTTGAGGGTCACGGGTTTTTATTAGGTTTCTTAGCAAATTTTAGTCATCGCTACACAATAGGCATCGATCTTGATTTATCTCCTAGAAACACACATGTTGCATTTCTTGTACGTCATCAAGCAGAAAGAGAAAATATTCCTATTGTTATTAATCTTGCTATATTTGACACACCGTCAGATGTTACATTAAACTGTGCCATAGGCTACGCTGGAAGGTTACACACTTCTTCATTTATACCTATCCATACTGAATCAAGAAATACTGTCTGTGTTGGATTAAATTTTAATTTAGATCTAGATCCTTTTAGTGTTGATACAGTAGAACTTCAACAGGATAGATTTCCTTTAGTACAAAGATTATTTGAGTGTTTGGAGAATGAAGGCATTAGAGAAAATGTTAGAGATTTCTTGCTTCACCATCTTCCTGCTGAAATACCAAGAAATGCAGAGAATTATAATAGAATATTTGATTGCATAACTGGCTTTGCTTTTGGAAGTAGTGCTTTTGATAGGCACCCTTTAGAACTAGAAGAGGAAGACGAAGCACCTATAACAAAGTACATATTTAGACATGGTGATGAGGGTTTAAGATGTTTAACTATGGTCTTTCATGCTGAAGGTTCTGATATAGTTATACTTCATATTAGAGCTCACGATGCGCAACAATAAGGAGCCATCAATTTACAGACTCTTAATGTTAATGGAAATGATGTTCATGTGTGGGAAGTTTCATGCACACTTAATAATCAACTTGAACTAGATATTGATCTACCAAATGACCTTGGTTTATATCACGATTACCAAAATAATAATGCAAATAATTTTCTTGCTGGTGATCTTGTACAAGTGCCCAATACTGAAAATGTACATAATACTTTAAATCAAGTTGTGAATGATGGCTGGAAAAATATAGCTCAGCATAGAGGATTATTTCAAGAGATCTCTGGAGCATTGATGCCGCTTGTGGATACAATAAATGTTAATAGTGAGGATAAGTTCCGTTCTATACTACATGGTACATTTTATGCTAGTGATAATCCTTATAAAGTGCTTGCTATGTATAAAGTTGGTCAAACATATAGTTTAAAAAGGGGGCAGGAAGAAGAAGGAGAAAGGGTAATACTCACAAGAATTACAGAACAGAGATTAGATCTTTTATTATTAAGACAACCTAGAGAGAATGACCTAGATACTCACCCAATTGGATATGTGTTAAGACTTGCTAATAATGCAGAAGAAGTAGGACAACAGCAAAATGATGCGAGACAAGAAATCGGAAGACTTAAGAAACAACACAGAGGATTTATACCTATTACTTCTGGAAATGAGGTGGTTTTGTTTCCTATTGTGTTTAATAGAGATGCACGCGAAGCAGGTAATCTTATACTTTTCCCAGAAGGGATAGGAAGAGAAGAGTATGTACACAAGCTTGATCGTCATGTTCGCGGTTCAAGACCAGGAGGATTAGTGGGACCTGAAAGTGTTATTGATGAGAATCCACCAGAAGGTCTATTATCAGATCAGACTCGTGAAAACTTTAGGCGTTTTTACGAAGAAAAAGCACCAGGACAAAATTCGATTTTTTTGCTTGATATAGGCGACAATCTACATGTTCCGTTTAGTTACTTGCAAGGTACTAGAGCACAGGTAATAGAAACATTAAAGTCAAGAATAAGGGGAGGTGGTACTCCTACAGCACAAGGAATATTACAACAAATAAATGCTATCCTTCGTAGAAACAACGCTCGTGAGATAGAAGATGTGCATGATCTACTTGCACTAGACTTTGCAACAGATAATCAAAATTATCGTTATTGGCTACAAACTCATGACATGTTTTTCGCTGCACAACAATATACTTTCTATGATGATCGATCTAATCCAACTAATAATCGTCATGATTTTACAATAACTTCAGTAGGAGTCGATGGAAATCAAAATGATCCAACAGGTAGGGGCTTATTAAGTAGTCACATAGCTAACTTTAAACAAAAAGTAGATTCGGGTGAAAAAGATAGATTAATTGCTATTATTAATGTAGGTAATCGTCATTGGGTTACATTAGTTATTGTACACCAAAATGGAAATTATTATGGGTATTATGCTGATTCACTTGGTCCAGATAGTGGTATTGACAATAATATTCGAGGAGCTTTAAGAGAATGTGATATTAACGATGATAATGTCCATAATGTTTCCGTTCATCAGCAAACAGATGGCCATAATTGTGGCATATGGGTATACGAAAATGCTAGGGATATTAACCAAGCTATTGATCAAGCTTTACAGGGAAATAATAACTTTGGAGAGAAAGGTGAGGGTATTATAGGTTATATACGTGGTCTTCTTAGTGTAGGCATTGGAAATGACACTAGACAATCTCAAAGAAATGAACAATACTTTAAAAATCGGAGAAGAAATATTTCACAATTATTCCAAAATGATCCTCTATCTTCTCCTAGGGGTAGACTGATTCAAGATCATCCAGGAATTCAACATGAAATTGATCCATTACTATTACAATTTTTAGGACTCCAATACCCACAGCGTGGAGGTGGAGGAGCATTACAATTAGGCGGAGAAAGAGTGATATCAATTGATTTTGGTAACCCGCAGTCTGCATTAGATAAAATTGATGGAGTGAGTAGAGTTTATAACCATAGCAATAGTAGAGGTAGTAGGTAGAAGTTAATAGGTGGATGAAGTTTTCTTTACTCTATATTTACGCATTGGTTGTAATCGGTCTTCTAGGTTGTTTCTGCATATTTTATCTTACTATTACCCACAAATATAAATGTTTGTTGCGTAGCTCTTAATGGCATAACTTTTGCTTGAAATAACTGTTTATATGGTGCAATTTACAGCTTTTAGTTGCTAAAATTATAACTCTTAGTTTAATAATTTTAATCCAATAAGCTTTCAGGTTAATAAAATTAAATTATTTGAGTAAATACAATACTATGTTTTTATTTGTGGGTAATAGTAAGATATTTTATGGTGGTGTTTATTAACAATAATATAGAAGACTATTATTAAGACTCTTGTCCGTAAAGCACCTTCATTTGCTCCTCTCATGAGAGTGATATTTCCTTCAAATCAGCTAGTTTTAGATGCTGAGGTTGTGTGCCGTTTAAAATGGCTTCCTTAATTTTGGGTATCAAATAATTTAAACGTAAGACCCATTGTAAAAGATAAGATTTAATTTGAAAGAAAAATTGATGTGGTTAAAACTTGACCTTGCGCAGTATAGGAATATTTTTTATAAAAAGAACAATATCGATTTGAAATGTAAAATTATCATAAATTTTTCTTTTTATTCTCAAATGAATTACTATTAATTCAGTAAACTATATTATTAATATCTCAAGTAAATCAACCATTTTCAGCGCTCAAAACCAAGTGCGGTGAGAACAAGTTTTTTTGGTATGGATTGGACTACCGCGCGATACATACGAACTTTTTTGTATTCTGACTTTGCTATACGCTAAAACTAGCCATATTAGCCCATTTTATCCATATATACATACGAACTGTTTTGCCTAAGCTTATGGAAATAATTTAAATCTTCTATTTTTATAACCTTATTTTTACGCAACTTGTTCTCAAAAATATACGATCTTTTTTGAAGGAGTAAACAATTGAATTGTTTATAACACTAGCTAGCATGGTATCTTCACTAAAATATTTTTTGAAAAAGTTAATTGACTTATAAATAATTCTCTACTAATACTGGCATGTGTTTGTTTATTCTGCTGAAGTTGCTCCATACAGGTTTGCTGTAAAAACTTCAGCAGTTTCCGTACTCCTTTAAAGCATAATCCATCACGCTCTTAATAATAGTGATATCAAATATAGGTCTTAACTATTTTAATCTATAGTAAAATTAGCTCAAATTTGCAGTCATAAGCAACTTTTAACCTATCTACATACTCCATTGTTACTCACCATAAAAACTTAACAAAAATATGAGTAGTAAAAAGATTGTGTTGAAATTAGCTTGACCAATATTATATATTGTACATAATATATTCTATATCTAGGCTAGGAGGTAGTATGGATACAGAGTCAGTAAAATATGTTGTAGAATCTATCAGTGAACAAAAGCTAGGAGAGGAATTAAATACTGAGCCATGGCATTCAAAAATTGAGTGTAATAGCAATGAGGGACCAACGCCTGAAGATGACATAACAGATTTAGATGATTATAGTTTGTTTGTTCAAGGAATAAGTAATCGTTCGGAATGTTATGACCTTGATCAGAGACATGAAACTAGGGAGGCTGTTGACACATGTGTAAAACATACATTGTCGTATCAGAGTGAAACTGATGATAGTGATTTATATTGGAAAAATTACCCTATTAGTCCAAGAGACTCTGCTTTAATTAAGTTAGATCTACTACTGACTGAAAGTGAGAGAAGTCTAATTGATGAATTTCGTAAAGAGTTAAAAGATGTAGTAACAAAAAATGATCAAGGTTATAGGGATAAGCATGAAAATTTTACAAACACTGCTTTAGAGCGTATAGAGTGCATAACAAATAAATATTTGCAAAAAGGGATAAGACTCAATTCAAAATATAACGATGATAAGTATACTATAACAAGTTTAATTTTTAAGGAAATAAGAAATATCCCTGATAGAATACGACAGCATAAGGGATTACCACCTTATGAGAGTTTATCAGACGATAGTGAGACTATAACAAGTTTAGTTTCTAAGGGAATAAGAGATATTCCTGCCTACGAGGGTGTATCAGATGATAAAAATATAGGTATTATACGCAATATCATGAGTAATTTACTATTAAAAGGTGGAAGAGTAAAATGCAGTTCCTTTTATGATGATAAGTTATTGTATGCAACTTATGGGTTCAGTTATGAGATTTTTGCAGAACGTGAAGAAATCGATAACAAGCTAAAAAGTGTAGCAGATGAAGGTATTATAAACAGTAGTGCCCAAGGCAAAGCTTTACACGTAGAAATGGATAATGGATATTTTTATGTAAAATATTCGCAAGATAGCACTGTTGAGGTTGCAAAAGTTATAAATAATCCAAAAGTAAAAGATTTAAGTTTTAGACATCATATATTTCATGTTGGAAAGAGTATAGTAAGAGTTGAAAATGTAGGAGGAAAAAGAAATTATACAGACGTTTTAGAAGGTGGCATTGAAATGTCTTTTACTACTGAAGTAGGAAAGATTAGTATTCATCTACGTTCTAGTGATAAAGACAACAATAAAATTGAAGTAAAGATAAGTGACGATGACAAGAAGAAACTTGATCAATTAAAAGATAAGGAAGAAATAGGAGAAAATTGCTTACTTGGTGGATATTCAGTACATGATGCGATTAAACGAGGATATTTTGAAAAACATGAAACACTACGTCAATCTTCTGAAAAAATTACCTTATCTAATGAAAAGAAAAAAAATAGTTGGTGTGAGATAGTAACAAATTCAAAACAGACAACAAGCCGTACTGTAGGGTAAATGCTAAACTGCTTGATTGTCTAAAGATCTTATATTACTCACCATAAAAACTTAACAAACGACGTGAGTAGTAAAAAGATTATGGTTATTGACTTAATGTTACATATCGCATACAATGTATCATATATCTTAGCTTAGAGGGATAAGTATGGGTGAGTTTACTGGGATAGTAAAATCTATCATCAATTTACTAAAACCAAAATCCAAATCAGAACTATATGATTTCGAATATGAATCAATTATAGAACATTTATCATCTAAAGAGCATTTATTAAATGAGCTGATGAATGATATGTGGTACTCAGGAGACTTACCATCAGTTAGAAACTATAATGAACCATCATCTTTGATAGATAGCAAACTTGGATTAAGTGAACAGATTTGTGTTTGGTTTGCTCTAGATCACGATCTTACGCCAAGTCAAAAAAATTTAAACAAAAAGTTACTTAGTGCTCTAAAATGTTTAACTTCTAACTGTGGTTCATTTGATAATACTGAGCCCCTTGAAGAATTTTTACATGATAATAGAAACAATAAAGATTTAAAAGTAATTCTTAACCTAAGAAGAGGAGAATCTCAATCAACAGTATTGCATGCGATTGCAGGAGCAAAGATTGGTGGATTTCGTCGCACAGGAAATCAGGCTATAGATTTACTCTTAGAAGCAGGCGCAGATCCTAACATACAAGATAATAAAGGAAAAACACCACTATACCTTGCTGCTGCTAAAGGTCATTACGATAATGCAAACTCTCTTCTCCTGAAAGGAGCTAACCCTAATATAACAAGTAGAAAGGGCAAAACTCCACAACGAATAGCAACTAATAACCTCTGCTATGATATTGAAGAATTATTTTTAACTGATAAACAGAAAAAGATGAATAAGGAATTGTATGACTTACTTGTACTAGATTCAGACTGCACTAAAAATTTAAAGGAGTTTTTAAGTAAGCATAAAAGAGACTCAGACCTAAAAGTAGTGCTAAATATTCGGCAAGGAATGGGTGAATCAAAAGTGTTTTCGTATGTTGATCGGTTTTGCTTGGGATAATGAAGATCTTGCTCAAGAGTTAAGAAAAATATTTCTAGAAGCAGGAGCATTAGATTATGATAAAAATATTATTTATCGTCAGCAAAAGAAAGGACAGGTCAGTAAATTACTCGTTAATTTAACTTCAAATCAAAAGGAGAAGTTAAATAGGTTTTCTGATAAGGTATTTCAAGCTCAAAATATGGCTGAACTTGAAAAGATTGTAAACGATGCTATAAAGTCTGGTGTACGATTAAACTATTCTCTTTCACAAGATTTCTTTTCAGGTAATGAGTACACTTTTACCGATTATGTGATGAAAAAAATCAGTGAATTAGAAAAAAATCCTAAAGTTGCTAGTAATATAATATGTCAATTAGTATCAAAAGGGGCAGTGTTTGGTAATACAGTTGATGCTAACACACTGACATCAGAATTTAAAGAGCATAAAACTAACCTAAAAAAAGCTTATAGAGATTATATTAGCAATTCTCATAAGTTTATTGAAATCGCAAAAAGTGCAACCAATAGAGAGCTAAAAGATGCAAGAGTAGACAACTCCGTTTTTTACTTAGAATATTCTAAAGATAGTAAAATAGACATTATAAAGATAACAGATGGGGTAAGGGGTTTAGGTCTAACCGATGGAGAGGTAAACTGTGGAAGAAATATAGTAAAGATCGGTAAAAGTGAAGTAGAAATTAAAACTGAAAACGGCATAAGGAATTATACAGATCTTACAGAAGGCAGCAGTATAGTATTAACTTTCTATACTAGTTTGGGAGAATTAGAAGTTAGATTATATCCTGATGAGAACAATAAAAAATTGATAAGAGTAGAAGTGAGCGATGAAGATCTATTTGAAGAAATAGCAAGTCATGAAGAAATAGGGCAAAATTGCTTATTGGGAGGTTTATCGGTTATTGAAGCTATAGATCGAGGTGTTTTTGCTAGATCTGGTGGATTAATGCGTCCTGAAGTAATAAGCGAGTCTAACAAGAACAAAGATTCATGGGTAGGACGTGAAGAGCTAAGAAGGGCTTCTGATTCTAGGGGAAAAATTGCTAGTTTGCCATAAAAGTTGAAGATTATTATTTAAATACAAACTACTATAATTTATAGATTAAGGAAATTGTACCAATGTCTTCTAAGAATACTCTTTTATATTGTTTTTAAGCTGGCTACAAAATGAGGATATGGGACATACAATTGGCTGAGCTGCCTTTTACACTCCAGGTCTACTATTAAAATATGCAGCTAAAATTGGATCATTTTCTACCATTGTTGCACCTAATATGCTAAAATCTTCATCACTTGTATTGATATTTTTACATAATTGATTTTGTAACATTTATTTGCTCTTCTATATCGATTTCAACATCTTTTTGTGTGGCCCTTTGTAGTAGCTCCTTTTGCAATAACCTTTTTTAATTTTCTGGCACATACTTTTTTCGATGTTTTTTCATGTTGTTTTTATAAACGTTACGACGCTGAGCCGTAAAACTTCTCTAATTGTTCACTCCACAGCATCGGTATTTCTCTCAAATCAACTAACTTCAAACCCCTTGGCTGTCTCCCATTTACTATGTCTTCCTTAATCTTCGGAGCTAAATAATTTAACCTTAAAATTTGCTGTATACGTCTTGTACCTATATTAATTTTGGCACTCAGCTCCTTCACACTTTCGTATTTTCCCTCTTCTAGTTGCCGTTTCCACAGATGGGCTCTTACCACTGCTTTCAGTAGTGCATTGTTTGTTTTGCCTTCTGGCTCAGTTACTGTGCATTTCTTTCCTTTCTTTTTTATTGGTATAAATTCCACCTTATCCTCTAAACTCACCTCTATTCCATCTTCTTTTATCATTACTCCTTTTATTAACTTTTTCACTACTTCTTTCTGCTTTCCAAAATTTAAATTTTCCCATTTTTCTTCGGTCTTTTCTCTCCAATTTTCATATATCTGCTCAGCTTTTCTCATCACTTCTTTTTCTACTTCTCCTGCTACTATTGTTCGATTTACTGATTCACAATTCTTTCCCCTTAAGTGATTGTTGCATACATAATATCGGTACCTTTTATTTTCTTTTTTTGAGTATGTCAGTGTCATATTTACACTACAGCTCTTACACTTAATTATTCCCCTAAGCAGCGCTTCCTCATATTTTGCTTTTCTATATGGCTGATTACTTATCAATTCCTGCGCTTTTTGCCATTTTTCCTCTTTTATTATTGCTTCATGTTTTCCTTCATACTCTTTCTCATAATGCCGTATTTTTCCCATATATATTGGATTTGTTATTATTCTTCTCACCGTCGCTTTTTTAAAGATATCTGCTTTCGTTCTGTAACCTTGACTATTTAGCTCCCTTGCCAACTCTGCCATTGACTTCAGCTCCATGTACCTCTCAAATATATGTTTTACCAACTTTGCTTCTTTCTCATTTATTATTAACTCTTTATCTTTCACATCATACCCAAGCGGCAAAGTTCCCCCCATCCATAATCCTTGTTCTTTTGATGTTGCTATTTTATTTTTTACTCTTTCCACTATCATTTCTCTTTCTAGTTGTGCTGCTCCTGATAACACCGTTTGTACGAACTTTCCCATTGGCGTATTATTATCAAATATCTGCGTTACTGCTACAAAATTTACTCGGTGCCTTCTAAAAAATGATGTTACTTCGATGCTATCTTTTGTTTCTCTTGAGAGCCTATCGAGCGTATATACTACTACACAGTCTATCTCTCCTCCTTTAACATCTTCAAATAATTCCTTTATCGCTGGTCTTTCTAAATTTTTCCCTGAATAGCCTCCATCATCGTACCTTTTTGCCAATGCTACCCAGCCTTCTTTGATCTTTATATATTTTTCACATGCTACTCGCTGCGCATCAAGACTGTTAAACTTCTGCTCTAGTCCATCCTCATTTGATTTTCTCGTATATATCGCACACCTTACCTCTTTTAGCATTCTCTCTCCTCAATTTCCACTTTTGTCACGCATCCCGAATAATAAAGGTCCGTTGTAGCTCATTCCCATTATTTTTCCGGCTACTGCTGATAATGACGTATAAAATTCTTCTCTGTAGATTAAACCCTTATCTGTTACCATTACCGCATGCGTCTCTTCCTCTCTCTCTAGTATTAATTCTGTCCCTTCTACTGGTAATTTATCGCTACTTATTCTTTTTCCTTTCTCTAGCCGATCTGCCAGATACTCTAGTCTTTTTGTCCCCTTTCTTGACATTTCTCCATACGATTTTTCCTGCATTCTATAAGCTAATCTTGGTATCAGATATTTCTTTGAGTATCTAGGCGCCTCTTCCCCAAATACCTTCTTCCACGTTTTTCTCAGCTCACCCAAAGGTTTTCTCTCTAAATTCATTACTTTCTTTTCTATTTCTTTCTCCATATTTTTAGCCCTTCATAAATAGCTTTTCAATTCTGTCTGTTTCTTTCTTTAATACCTCGGTTATCTTTTTGCTATTTTTAGCATAATCCATCGCTGTCATTCCAAATTTATCTGCTTGCTCTATTTCAGCCCCTGCTTTTACTAGCTCCTCCACTATTTCTTTTTCTCCTACCATGCACGCAAGGTGTAGAGGTATGCATTTATTTCCATATTCCTCAGCATTTACTTCTGCTCCTGATTTTATCAATTCTCTCACGATTTCTAGACGTTTCTCCGTTACTGCTAGGTGCAGTGCTGTATATCCTCCTACGTCTGCTGCATTTACATTCACTCCTTTTTCAACTAATAACCTCACTGTTTTTGCGTCTATTGCATAATGCAGAGCTGTTCTGTCTCTTTCATAAATATTTTTATATGAGTTCTCTAATAATTCTTTTGCTGATTTATTAAATTTGCCAAGCTTTAACATAATCCACCTCGCCTTTTCTTTAAATTTAAATCCCTCTTTTAAACCTTCCTTTTCGCTACCTCATCTATCATTTCGTTCACTTGGCTCATTATTTTGCTTGCTAAATTTTTACATTCTTCCTTTATCAGTGATTTGTCTCTCTTCCTTATTTCTTCTATCTCTATTATTTTTAACTCTGGCAAATAACTCCCATTTAACATGTCTGCTATTTCTCCCACTAGCCTCTCTATTCCATAGCACGTCAGTTCTCTACTTTTTGTTACTCCACCTTTTTCTCTCATAAATTTGCTCGCCTTTTCACTCTCTTTGCTATCACATAGACAATGCTTTTCACTTTCCCAGATGTAATACATTGGTGTTGCACCATATTTATTCAGTTGATTAACCTCAGCTCCTGCTTTTACTAGCTCTTTTATTATTTCAACTCCTGCTCCCCCCATCTTGCACGCAGAGTGGAGTGGCGTACATCCACTGACATATTGAGTGGCATTTACTTCTGCTCCCGACCTTAGCAGCACTTTTACATTTTCTAAACTTTTTGCGAATACTGCACAGTGCAGAGGTGTATAACCATTTTTATCTCTTGCATTAACCTCTGCCCCTTTTTTTATTAATAATCTCACTGTTTTGTAATCGGAGATTTCTACTGCTTGGTGCAAGATCGTCTCTCCTTCTTCATTTTTTTTATTAATGTTTTTAAACCCGTTATTTGATACTTCTTTAAAAAACTTACTCTTGCTAAACTTCATACTTACCTCACAAAATTAGCTTTTCCAGCGCCAGATAAATTTCTTATGTTTACCTGCTGCTATTCAAGTCATGTCCTTTTTGGCATGAGAAAGCAAGTCCTTTTCTTTTTATTTCATACACTTTTACCTATTATTAATATAATATATGAGGATCTAAATATAAGTACTTAACTTATTAGACATATTACTTGACTATTTTTCCAACTTCTGTGCAAATGTCTATGTTCGTGCCACTTCAGTACTCCTGGGTAAAATACTAAAATGTAATTTTCTAATTCGTGTATTGAGTCTTTTTGCTCTGAATCCAAATCATTTTTATAGTAAACGTTGTGTTCTGCCAAACCATATTTTGTAATCTTCTGATCTGTATAGTTTTCTATTTTGTAGTGGTGAGTAACGCTAAACCTTTCTAAAATTGGCTTGTGTTTTAAATTCCAACGTTGCCCTGAAAGTTTATCGTTTCCCAATACAAATTTATTTCCTTCTTCTTCTATTCTACCAACCGGAAAACAGCTATTTATTTCTCCTAATTTCCAGCTATCTGACAGTACAATCTGCGCTTTTGCAAATTTAATCGATGGTAATAAGCTTTGAGTTAGAGGATACAGGGCTTTTAAGTTATACCACTGATGACTTCTTTCATAAATGCCTTTGTAATCCTTTGTGTGAGGCTCTGTTTCCCCAAGCACTGCTACATTCAACCGATATATGTCATTACTAAATGCTTGTTCATAATGCTCTCTTAAATAGTTGTCTACAATCTCTACTAACGGACCTCTAGAACTGAAAAAATTTATTCTTCCAAACGATAACACTGGCCCATTTTTTTCAACTTTTATACCAGAGTAGTCTGATAACAAACTTCCAAATAAACTTTCATCTAAAATAAACCTATCAACGTTATAGTGATCATTGAAAATCCTCATTAGCCGCGATCTTGCTGGTAACGATAGTTTTGCAAGTTCTACTACTGCATCCACAAAAAAGTTATTTGGAACATCCCTTATCCCTATCTGCAGTTCAAAAAAATGTTTTCCAGGTGGCTCCTCAATGATTGTAATATCTTCTATATTTGCCCACTTTAGTGCTATTTTGAGTGATTCTGGGGTTCCTCTTAAACGCTGAAATTTTACTCCTTCTACTATCGCCCTTCTTTTATCTTTTACCCAGCGTAGAATTTCCCCCAATTCATATTCCTCAATCAACCACGGCAATGTTTCTTCTTTAAGACTAAACTTAAACCCTCTGATGCAACTTGGATCAACTTTATAATCCGTTGCATCTACTAGCGCTTTTTCCTGTTTTGTTGCATTTGGTGGCAATAACATTAATTCAACTCAATCTTTAAATTTCTCAAATTTGCACATTCATTTCCCAGAACCACAACATCCTCTTTTGGCTCGATTAATTCCACATTTTCTACACCATCTACAAATAAATTCGCTATTATCCATGATCTTGTAACATTCCATCCCAGCCTTCTACTTGCTTCAAACTTCTTGATGAACTGCTTCTTGATTTCCTCCTTCGATATTACAGGACTTATGCTCATTCTGCTGTGAATATCTATTTCCGTAATATTGCAACCAATTACTGTTACTGTATCTGTTAAAACCCTTATATCATCTCTAGTAACCTGCTTTTTTACAATTTCAAGTAGCTCTTCTGAAGCTATGCCAGTTGTGGATAATTGTGTTGATAAGATTGAAATTTGTACTTTCCCTGGTATAGGTGATTCCACTAGTGCATCTTTTACTCTACTATCTGCTGACAGTGCATGATATTTGTAATATTCCTTACTTCCTCCTGTTGACCACCCCTTTATTTTTGCTTTTACCCTCTTTCTAAATCGTTCATCATTTTCCTCTTTTTGTCTCTCTACTCCATAAAACTCAGCCAAATTATCAAGATCTTCTCCTGTCGCAAATTTTAGTAAATTGCTCTTTACTGATTCATTTATCCTTTGTCTGAGTAAAAGTTCTCGCCACGCTGCTACTTCTAATATCTTCATTGCTGGATCACTTTCCACCAATCCTGTAAAGCTTGCATCACGCTTCACTAACTCTTCCTTCATCCGAGCAAAAATCTCTTCAAAGTTCAGTGGTTCGATAATATTTGGCTGCTGCATTTTTAAACTACAATTTCATCAAAATGAATGTTTTTCCCGCTTGGTAAGTATAATCCTTCTAGGTCAAGCGTTACTTTTCCTTCTTTCACCTCTGTCATTTTTACTTTTTCTAGCTTAAATCTTTCCTCCCACCTTTGTAGAGCTTCTGCTACTGCTGAATAGATTTCCAAAGTTAAATCTCTATTTATTGGCTTATCCACTAATTCAAATAATCTTGAGCCATAATCTCTCCTCATTATTCTACTGTTAATAGGAGTGGTCAGTATATCAATTATCGACTGCTTTAAGTGCTCTATTCCTTCTAACGTCTTTCCTGTTTTAGCATCCATACCCTTCATTTCTATTTTGCAAAGACGCTTTCACTGCCTTTTATTACTTTAAACCCACATGAAACTATATCTCCTACTCTTCCTATACCAAGACCATTTGAAAACACTGTTTTTGATCCTTCAGTTAATGCTCTTCCTTCACTAAAACTGTCTCCTTGTCTGCACATTGGCTTACCATTTACAAAAACATTATTACTTCCGCTAATGCAGAAATGTGGTATAGCTTCTCCACAGTAGTCTCCTAAACTCACTATTCCTTTGTTCAATTTAAGTCGATCCTTTCTGCTTTCAGTTTTATTCCACTTTTTGTCATTTCTATGCTCGATTCTCCAGCTTTCAGTGTTATTTTATCTACTACTTCAATCTCTAAATGATGTTTATCTTTATCGTATGACAACTTTGTTCCATCTTGAAATTTTATACTATTTATTTCTTTTTTATTCTCTGGTGCATGGTATTTTTCCTGATATATTCCTGCTAACACCACTCCTAATGATAGTTCACCAAGAGGAGAAAATACCATAACCTGTCCATCAATATCTGGCGGAGACCAATCTCTATCTTTTCCTGCTTTACTTGTTATCCATGGCAGATAATCTGTTACAATATCTCCTATTTTAACTCTTACTTTTGCTTTTTCATAATCTATTTCTTTTACAACTCCTATACGAACAATGTTGGCCAGTTTCCTCTGTAGTTCCGAAATTGCAAAATTATTTTCTAACATTTATTTCACCGATTTCTATTTTGTGTGGCATAAATTTTCCTTCTTTCCAAATAGATCGCCCTACGTGTATTGTATGCACCCATTCAACCATCCACACTAAATATGCATCGAGCTCTGGTCTAAAGTCATCTCCTCCTCCTGATATAAATTCTCCTGGTGAAACATTTTTCACGTTCCAAGTATTTTTATTTACTACTCTCGCAACCTCAGCAGCTAATGTTCTGACCATAATAGATGCATTTTCTATTGTGCTATCAATCACAATTCGTGCTTCAAATCTTGCTTTCAACGCTAATTCTTCTGTTCCTGGATCATGTCCTTTTTCAAGACTGCTAAGTTCCACAAAAACCGCTGGTGCTAACAGTTCTTTCCTTATTGCTGGATAAATTTCACATGTCTGTATAGCCGGTATTTCTTCCTTCAGTGTGCTGCAAATTGCTTGATGTAAATCTTTCCAGAACTTTGTCATGCATATAATTTAACTCATGTAATGTATAAAATATTTTTCAAATACCTTTTCAACTTCATAATTAACAAGATTCCCTATTATCCTTGAAGCCTCAGGTTCGAGTGACAATTTAACTTCCTTTATTGGCAATGCTGCTCTTCCTTCACGTTTAAACATACCGCTATTTCCTTTTGGCATAACTGCTGCAAATCCTCCTATAAACTCATGCTTTCCTACTTTCGATCCTCTTCTTGTTTTTTGTATCTTGCCAATTGTCGATGCTCTAATGTCATAGAGATTTGATCTAATTAACACGTCTAATCTGCTAGTTTTTGCCTTAAAAATTCTTAATCTCTTTCTTATCAAACTTTTCTTTTCCTCACTGATTTCCTTAGCTGCTTGCGCTTTTAACCATAGTGCCGTTTTGTTTAATGCTCTCACTATTGCTAATTCTATTTTTTTTCTTTTAGCATTTACACTTTCTATTACCTCAACTTCTATATGCACAGACATTTTACACCCCAGACGCTTCGATTCGCCAGACCATTCCAGATTTATCTCTAAGTGGTAGTGTATGTATTTTGTATTTGCAATCACCTATAACAAAAATATCTCCTACAATTGGCCTCAGTATATCAAAAATGCTTACCTCAAGAAAAAGCATCTCTCCCACAAATTGTCCTTCACCAATCTCGTATAATTTATCTGGCTGTTGCTTTAATACCTGTACCATATATGACTTATCCTTTGATTTATACAAAGCCACTTCTCCTAAATGGGCAAAACAATCTTTAAATAATCTCTTAATATTCCCTTGCATTCTTCTATTTTATTCATTAAGTTTTCATCAGTACGCTATATGCTGATAGAATACTAACTGCCTTTTTGTTGCTCTATCAGTACTTTTATGTTGCAACGACCTTGACCAAAACTGCCGGGCGGTGGCACATTGGTAGAGGGTTCGACTGTGTATGCAAATCAGTCCCTCTATCAAATCTTCTTGGCTCTTGTTTTGCATATAGTGGCTGTCCTAGTGTATTTACTGTTTCATTAAAATCTGCTGGTGCAAAATATGTTGTAAATGTGCTCGCTGTTCCTACTGGAAAACAGTGTCCTGTATCTCTTTCTATAAACCTTCTTACGGTTCCTTCAGGATCAGTTGCTTGCCCTCTATATTCCTCAAACGTGATTCCACAAAACGTAAATCCTGATCTCATATCATTCCTTAGCGCTGCTCCTTCTTGCCATCTCTCGTATGCTTCTTTCACTTTACTATGCGAAGTTAGTGCATCAAAAAACTCAGGGCTTACCAAGGCATGAATTCCGGTCATATATTCACCACTTAGATTATCTTCTATATGCCGGAGTACTTCCATACACTTACGCTTTACATCAGTTGTTGCAGTTCCTAGTGCAAAATTTACTACTTTTGGTGTGATTTCAAATTCGTTGTACAGATTTAATAATTCTGACCCATCAGCATCTAAAATTATTCCTTTTAGCGCTCCCATTCGCAAATGCTCTAATGTTATTGCATGTTTGTTTCTCATTAGCTGCAAATGATCAGTTATTACATCTGCAAGCGCTTTCAGTTCACTCTCTGATCCAAATGCCCTTATTCCTTGTACTTCTTCTGGCAGCACTACATCATCATGCGGAATGTGCGGAATCGTAAATGTTCTTATCTTTCTTTTTCCTCTTTTTCCTACTGTTGCTGGTGCTCCGGGTACTTGCGTTGGTAGTAAACTTAACACTCCGTTGTGTTCTTCTATCGTAATATGTCTAAATCTTACTGACCTACTTGGAAACAAATTTAAATTTTCAACTCGTCCATAATTTATCGGCAATATATTCATCGCATTTGTTAGTGCCGTCATACTAAATGCTGTATTTGTAAATGGATTTTGCATCTTTTATTTTCCCCTTTGTGTTTTTTATTGTTTAATATAGCTTTACACCGCTTTACGGATAATGATCCCTCGTCCTTCAAGTTGCTTTATTGCTGCATTTTTCTGCTCTTCAGTGATATTTGCTGGCCACACAACCGCACAATCAGCTAGCATTGCAACACGAGTAATAATTACTGCTTTAGCATTTTCTGTCGCATTTACATCACTTACTATTGCACCTATTGCTGTTTGTGTACCATCTGTGGCAGTTGGATTTATTATCTTAACCATGCTATCTTTATCAAGAGCCACTACTGTACCAAGCTTTAGGTTCTGCCCTTTTGCTACTGTTATTTGATCTCTTGAATATAGACTTGATGCCTCATACTTTAATAAGTCACCTAGATTATTTTGTTCGGTTATACATGTCATATTTTCTTTTCTCCTTTTTTTCCTTTAGTTTTACCGCCATGTTTGTAGTTATTGTACGCGGCGGTTATAAAAATACTTTAACTCCTACGACTTCTTGCTACCTGTATCATTAAATCTTCTCCTGAATTCTGTGGTATTGCACTCAGTATTTCTGTCTTCTTCGTTCGCTCTGCTAGCAGTTCCATTAAAACTTCCCGTGCTTGCTCAACACTTACGCCCTGCTCAATAAATTCTCCTATCTTTTCTGGCATCTTTGATATATTACATAATCTTATTATCTCTAAAATTTCTCTACTACAGTTCTCGTAGCCTTCCTCAGTTAACTCATTAGTTGTCATGCTAACACTCCTATGATTATTGATAAATTCAAAAAATGTTGTAACTCCATCTGCAAGACCTATTTCTACTGCTTTCTCGCCAAAATATAGACCTGCTTCTGTTGATCGAATCTTTTCAATTGAAAGACCTCTGTTCCTTGCTATTAGCTGCAAAAACATTTCATATAGTCGGTCTACTTCTTTTTGTAAGCTTCCCAGACTTTCAGACGTCATTGGCTCATGTGGGTTTAAATCATTCTTTCGACTACCAGCAAAGATTGTGGTGTACTTAATACCTTGCTTTTCATCAAACCTACTTTGATCTATATGACTTGCTATTACTCCTATACTCCCAACTCCTGAAGTGCGGGTGAGAAAAATCTTTTCAGCGCTAGAAGCTATAGCATATGCAGCAGAATATGCATCATCATTTGCTATTGCTATTATCCTCTTTTTTCCTCTTGCACTATAGATAAAATCAGCTAGGTCAAAGACACCGTTTACTTCCCCTCCTGGACTGTCTATGTCAAGTAGAATCGTCTCTATGCTTTTATCTTCTAAAGCACTCTCTATCTCTTCATGAATATTTTCATACGAAGTCATATCTAAAATATGATCAAAAGCTTCTGTTTTTTTTGTCAAAACTCCATAAATACGTATTATTGCTATTCCTTTTGGGTTTATATGAAAATGCTTTAAGTTCTTAAAGATAGGTTGTTTGCTGTTATATAATGATAGTAGTTCAAAGCTTCTTCTCTCTACCATTATTGGCTTATTTATCCACATCACCTTCCTTCCCTTTTATGGTTAACGTCAGAATCGAAACAAAGTCCAAAAGAATTAGCACGCTTTTGATCTTCTGCTATTTCTTGGTCTATTTCTTCTACATCGTAACCCATTTCTGATACTACCTCTGCTCGACTTTTGAAGCCATTCCTTACTGCCATTTGCTGTGCTTGCTGATCTTTTAGCGGATCCACCCAATCAAATCCCTGCGGTATCCATTTTACTTCTTCTTTCGCTGCTTTTACTACTTTTTCATCTATACTCAGTTCTCCACAAAGCACTGCTAATTCTAGCCATCTACTCCATACTGGTCTGCAAAATTGAAATACTATAATGTTGTGTTGCAGCATAGCACATCGACGACGAAACTCTATTAATCCAGCTCTGATTGATGAATAATTAACGCCCGTTAAATCTCCTGTTAGTTGCTCATATGTTATCCCTGTGCCTATTGCTATTGCCCTTAGCTGCTGTCTCATGAATGCTTCATAACTTCCTCCAACATCAGACGGCTCTGAAAATTTTATATCTTCTCCTGGGTCTAAAAGCTGCATTGTTCCAGGTTCTAGGCCAGATAATGCTACTCCTTGCTCATTCGCTTCGCCTTCTCCTAAAATATTTGCCTCAGGATCAAGTCTTGTAATAAACCCTGCAAACATTGCTGCTGTCTTTTTTCTCACTAATTCTGCATCATCGTATTGATCAAGTTCATAGAGCTTTAACAGTATATTAGAAAGCCAAGGCTCCCCTCTGATTTGCCCAGGTCTTAAAGGTCTATAAATATGTAAAACATCATTTGCTGGTACTCTCACTGATTCTCCAAATGAGCCTTCTCCTGGATGTTCTCCAAATAAGTAATATGCCTCTCTTTGCCCAAGTCTATTGAACTCAATCCCGTTTCTTATTACATTACCATTTCCTAAAGTTTGATTTGTTTTATTATCTAAATGTTCAGACTCAAGTACTTGCAGTTGTAGTGGTACAGAAAATCTATCTTCCAGCTTTCTCGTTCTTAAACGTACAAAACATTCTCCTCCCTCTATCATACTTCTGCATACTAGAGCTTGTAATCCATAAAAATCACTTATTCCACAGCTATCTGCTTCATCTGTCCATTTTAGCTATAATTCTTGCACTTTCTTTCGAAATTCTCCATCTCTTGCTTTTGATTGCGGTTTTATTCCTGTTCCAATAGAGTTACTTACTATTGTATCAATGATATTGGCTGCATATGGATTTTTTCTTACCATATCCCGAGAGCGGCTACGTAAGTGCCCAAGGCTCTGAGAAAGTAAATTATTTATGCTTCCTGTTTCTCCTTGCCAATACATCACTCTTCTTCCTGAGCCTGACGCATCCCATGCAGAACTTTTGATTTTTGGCTTACTAAATAGTTGTTTTAAGGTCTTTAACATCCTGATAACCAAAAATTCTTTAATTCTTCTATTGTTCCATTAAATTTACTTCTATCACATGGTCCTATTCCTCTTACTGAATGCGGTTTAGGTCCCATTTGACCATTAGTGTATTGCCACAAAACCCACTTATTCCATCCTTTTGGTAGTTTAGACCATCTTATTTTCCACAGTGGACACTTAGTTAAAATTGGTGTAGCAAAATCTTTTAGAAAATAAGCTCCTCCGCAAATCAATGGTAAGCGATTAGTTCTTTCTTGAACTCTAGTTACAAAATCTTCCGCCTGTTTTGGTGTTATGTTTTCTCCATTTTTGTTTTCTTCTATATCTAGAGCAAGTAGAACTTTAGAACTATCTCCTACTGTCTCTAAAAAATGCTCAGCTTGGTCTTTTCCGTTTTCTCCTACTCCAAAATGGTATGCACCATACAGAAGTCCTTCTTCTTCAGCAACTTTTCTTCTCTCTGCGTACTTTAGATCTACAAATTTTAATCCTTGAGTTGCCTTATCCCAATATTCCATCTTCTTTGACTAGCTTAAAATTTACATCTGCATTCCAATGTGATAGGTCTACTACTGCATTCGCATATACTTTATTTGATAAATCAGCTATTTTCTTACATTTACCTTCTTTTTCTAATACACCACTATTGACTATTACATACTTTAATTGTTTCAGAAAATTTTGATATTCTCTCATATAATTCCCTTATTAGTAGCAAAAACAATTTTCCTCTTTGGCTCCACTCCAGCAATCTTTAGCTCAGCTTTAATACGTTGTCTTAAGCTTAGCAGGTCATTTATCTGAACTTCAGCATATCTCACAACATGATCACCATATGCAATTGATACTACTCGCTCTCCATTTTGCAGCTTCTTTATTGCTTGTTCAACTTGAATTAAATACTCTTCGTTATACATTTTTCAACCACTTACTCTGTCTTACTTTTTTAGGTTTTTTACTTTCTATTTTTCCACTCAAACTATTCCATTTACTCTCTGGCCAACGATCAATTCCAAGTGCAATAGATGCTGCTCTCGCATAAATTCGGCAATCTAGTACTTCATTTCTTTCTCTTACCTTCTGCCACTCTTGTTTGGTGTATCCTTTTACTACCTTGCTGACTAATTGCTCTGCCGTTAGCTGCTTAAAATATTCAGGTGCATACTCAGGAAAATGACAGTATCCTGCTGGAGCTTCTTCACCTTCTTTTAAAATATTAAGTAGCTGAAAAAGCTCTGATTTTAATATCGATACTCCCACTGGCCAGAGCTTTATTCCTCTTTTCAGCTTTTGCCCACCAACTGTTATATCTACTCTACTTGGGCTGCTAAGTGGTACTAGCGCTTTATTTACACCTTTCACTGCCATCACTCTTCCAGAGCCTTGATGACCTCTTACCCAGTTGTATACTTCTTGTGTCGCATACCCAGCATCAACCGCCATCATACTTATCATGTATTCAAGACCATTTTCACCGATAAAATGATGATTTAAGAGCTCAGAGAGTTTTCCCCATACTTCTCCTCTTCCAGTATCACCTTCAAATACTCGGTATTCTATTGACCAACTTTCGCGGCTTTTTCCCCATGCTACAACTTCTACTTCTAAACGATCTTTTTGGACATCTACTCCTGCAGTAAGCACCACTTCTCTCCTAGGTACTGTGCCTACGGGAAAAAATTCTCTCCTATTAAATAATTGCTTCCAATCTGGTACTTCTCCTTTATCTACCCAAGTTTCTCCTAGCGTGGTATTTATCCAAACTTTTAGTAATTGTTCACTTTCTTTTGCATGGAGAAAATCTTCTACTGCTTGTTGCCAACTATACCAGCCAACTGGACTATAAAGACTTGAAAGATGAAATCCTTTTTTCTCACCTTTTACTCTATCAGTAGGCCTCCATTCTCCACGCTCAAGCATCTCTGTCTTTTGATGATTTTCTATCTTTTTACCACATTCTATACATATATAGTGTGCTGTATTTGGATTTTTATCTTCCCATTTTATTTGTGACCATTTTAATATTTGGTAATAATTACAATGCGGACATGGTACAAAAAAATATCTCTTATCTGTTGCTTCAAATTCTTTCTCAATTCTGCTTATTCCATGAATCGTTGGCGTTGATACTAAAAAAATCTTTCGCCGTGCAAAAGTATTGGTACGAGCTATGCTAAGTAAAACTGGATCTCCTTCTCCTCCTGAGTCTCCTGGATATGCATCTATTTCATCAAGAAAGAGGTATTTTACTGGCATAGATCGGAGTCCTACACTGCTATTTGCACCTGTTATTACTACTATTCCACCTGGAAATTCCTTACTCTGTACAGTATTGCCCGAATCTCTTGACCTTGGGTCTTTTACTTTACTTTTTAAACATGGTGTACTTTCAATCAGTGGCGCAAATCTTCCTTTTGACCAACGCTTTCCCATTTCAACTGTTGGCTGTACTACTAGCATTGGTCCTGGTGTTTGATCGATAATATAGCCTATCCAATTGTTACCAGCTTCTGTTCCCCCAATCTGCGCTCCTTTCATGAATACTACTTTTTCTGCAGGTGAAGATGGTGATAGTGAATCCATTATTTCTTTTAAATAAGGAGTTCTTTCTGTTCTCCATTTACCTGGCTCTGATGCTGCAGTTGGGGCTAAAACTCGATACTCATCTGCCCACTCTGATACTTTAAGCTCTGGATCTGGTTTTAAACCTTCAGAAAAAGATGTGGCGTATATCATTGTCTGCATCTACTCATAATTGGTTCTATCTCAATATTGTTAACAGTAGAGTTTATTCCTCCACACTCCTCCAGTTCCATAAACATCTTTTTCTGAAATTCGTTTTCTATATATCTTTTGCTCATCTCACTTATGATTAGTGCTATAATAAGCGCAAATATCCCTGTTATTGTTGCAAAAATGATTGCACTACTTATTGTTGTTGCTGTTAACCCTATATATACCGATATTGCTACTGCACTTACTGAGGTAAAAATACAGATCACATTATTGTATTTTCTTACTTTTGCATCTCTATATTCTATACATCTATAATAAACTGGTACAGACTTGCCTATCTCATCTGGTAATTTGATACTCTTTTCTTTAAATAAAGTTTTTAGCAATTCTAAATTATTTGACTTGATTGCTGAGTGCAGAACAGGTGTATAGTTTGCTCCTTTTTTCAGTAGTAATTTTACTACATGTAAATGTCCTTTTTCTGCAGCAAGGTAAATCGGTGATAGACCTTTATTGTTTGAAATATCAATATCAATTTCTTCTTTTAAAATAGACTCTACAAGCTCAATTTCTCCTCTTTGTGCAGCTAAATGTAGTAGACTATTCTTTTCAGAACCGTATTTATTACTCATCAAAGCCTTTTTTATCTCAGGTTTAGCGTAGTCAAATGGTGTCTTACCGTTATCGTCTTTTACCAATGGATCTATATCTTCTCGCGTTAGTAAGACCTCTATTGTTTTAAGTCTTTCAGCGTAATGTAGTGGTGTTCTATTTTCGTAGTCTTGCAAATTTACTTGAGCATTAGGTTCCTTTATTAAGCATTTGAGAATATCGAGACACAAATCTCTTTCATCGTAATTAGTATTACTTACAGCTATATGAATAGGTGATAATTTCATTGAATTTTGTCCTACACGTGCGCTATTTACATCTGCTCCTAGCTCCAGTAATAACTTTACTATCTCTAATTTTTTGTTGTTAACTGCATAGTGCATCGGTGTCTGATTTCGTGCATCAAAAACCTCGATTTCAGCATTTCCTTCTCTGACTAAAATCTTTACAACTTCTACATGTCCAATACCAGCTGCCAAATGTAATGGTGTATGAAATATTGCATTACGCGAATTAACATCGATGCCTCTATTTATTAGGTACCTTACAGCATTTACCTCACCCACCATTGCAGCTAAATGAAGTAAGCTATCTTGTTCTGACCCGTATTTATTATTAATTAGCGCTTTTAATATTTCTGCTTTTTTTCCTTCTTTAGCGTAATCAAGAGATGTTTTGCCGTCATTATCTTCTACAAAAGGATTAATGTTCTTCTTCGTAAGTAGCAGATCCACCATGCTTAATTCATCAAACTCTATAGCGCAATGCAGTGGAGTTTTTCCGTTTAACCCTCTGACATTAACATCTAATCCAGGTTGATTGATTAAACACTTTATTAACTCTAAACTTAAGTTATCAGCCATTTTGTATTCAAAATCTTTTTATATTTTAAATTTAGCGTTAGATAATTCTTCAAGTGAGTTTGTAATCTCTTCAGTTAGCGTCTCGTGAATTTTTTCAGTGTCACTCAGTGATGCAAGCAGCGCTGAAACTCTATTTGGAATATTAAGCAAATTATTACGGACAACTCTTGCTACGTTAAATGCCTCACTTTTTACTTCTTCTACTGCTACAAGTTCTCCTATCTCAGCCTTAGCTTTCGCCTCAAGCAGTTTACCACGTTCCATCTCATTTTTTATTCGCGTTTTTAGCAACATTGTAGAAAGATTACTTGTATTTTCGTTTTCTGGATTTTTCCTCCTAAGTGGCTGACTTGGATCTCTTATTGCTGCTACCGCTTCATTTGCTTGTTCTCTATTGATCAAACTATCCTCCAACTTAACTATTCCTTTTTTTACTAAATAACAGACATATTGCTTTGATACTCCTATCTCTCTTGCCCATTCCGTCTGCGTGATTTTTTCCACTCTTTTCCTCCTCTCTTTTTGCTCCTTTTTACGAATTTTCTTCTTGAATTTCTGCAAAAGTTTTACCAGTACTGGCTAAAAAGGCATCTCTTCCGGTATATATTTGCCAACGTTTTATGGTTACATCTACAAATTTTGAATCTAGCTCTATTGTCCTGCAAATTCTTCCTGTTCTCTCACATGCAATCAGTGTACTTCCAGAACCACTAAATGGATCAAGTACAGTATCCCCAGGTCTGCTGCTATTAACTATTGCTTTCTCCATTAGCTCTACTGGCTTCATTGTTGGATGTAGTGTATTATGTATTGGCTTATCATAAAACCACAGATCACTTTGATTTCTTCCTCCATGCCACTCACGTTTATTACCGCTTTTCCATCCATAGAGCATTGCTTCATATTGTCTCTGATAATCAGATCTGCCTAGTGTAAAATGATTCTTTGCCCAAATGATAAATGTTGACCATTTTCCTCCTGCTTCCTCAAATACTTTTTGTAACGTTGAAAACTCTGATGATGATATGCAGATGTAAATTGCTCCCTTCGTATATGCTAAAATATGGGAACAGATGTCATAGAGAAAAAGCTCATACTTTTCACCTTGATTATCGTTTAATATTTTTTTATCTTGGCTACCACCATAATCAACGTTATATGGAGGATCACAAACAGTAATGTCTGCCATTTTATCATCTAACAGCGCTTTATATGATTCAACTACAGAGCTATCACCACAATAGATTCGATGATCACCTAAAATCCATAAATCCCCTGGTTTTGTTATTTCTACCCTTTTTTCATCACCAACCAAGTCAGAAAAATCTTCTTTTTCACTATCTAAATCATCAAGGAAATGTTGAACTTTTTCTAATTCAAATCCAGTCATTTTAAGATCAAACTGCAAATCTTCTAACTCTTGAATTTCTACCTTTAAAAGATCATCATCCCACTTTGCCCAGTTAGCTGATTGATTGGCCAGTAATCGAAAAGCTTTGGTTTGTGGTTCATTTAAATTATCACTTAAAACCACTGGTATACTTTCCATACCAAGTTTTCTTGCTGCTTTAAGTCTTAAATGACCATCAACCACAGTTCCATCGCTTTTTGCAACTATTGGTATACGAAAGCCAAATTCCCGAATAGAAGCACACATTCTATTTACTACGTCATCATTTTTACGAGGATTACGCTTATATTCGACGAGGTTTTCAACAGGATAATAGTGGATTACTAAATTCATATAATTGCTATACTAATTAAAAAGTTAATATTTAAAATATGTCTGACGCTAAAGAAGGCCTGAGGTCGAACCCACCAAACCAGCCAGTATGGCCGAAAGGACCCACTTTTTATGGTATTTTTAATATGTTAAAATCTTTACTAACATAGAACATTAATGCCAAAGCATCAGCCTCATTATCATCTCGAGGTGAAAAACTTTTTTCACGTATCGCTTCAATAACTTCACTCTTACTTGCATTGCCTTTGTCTGTGATAAAGCGTTTTATAGTTTTAACATTAACACCTTGGTAGGGAATATTGTTCTCTTCACACCAAGCAGATAGAACGGCAAGAAAACCGCCGTAGCAATGCGCTGCATCAGTTCCTAAGTGTCTTCTTACTTCCTCAAAATACACTGCAGAAATGTCTTTCAAAGAATTAAGCCAATTACGAAAATTCAAGAAGCACATGCCACCTCCACTGAAACGACTACCATGAAAGCCTTTGCTTCCACTTTCAATTATTCCATCTGTTAGAATTGCCCAGCCCGTTTGTTTGCCAAGGTCCAGTGTTAGGATTGACATTTATATTCAGAATTTGTTTCGCTAGAGTGCTATATAATATATATTCAGGATTTGAAAAATTTTTGTCCAAAAAATCTTCTTCTTAAGCAAACTTTTTAGAAAAAACTTGGTTAAAAATCAGTAAACAGCTATTGCATAATTATTGGTCAAGACTTTCAGATTTCTATCTTAACTATTTAAATAGTCTATTATGTTATCATGGTGTGGTTAGTTTCTTATGAACATTTATCCAAATCGTAAATTTTGGGAAGATGATTTAGAAGTCCCTGTTAACCATTTGCTTGATCGTTTTCACAATACAAAAATACGTCAGTCTTGGATAGATTCACTTTCTGGTAAGCAATTAAATATTATTTTTCAAAACTCCTTTAAAGATAAATTAAATGCTCAACTCTTTGATGATGAAAGTTACGATAATACATCTGTACAATACAAACGTAAAGTGATTGCTAATTATTCCGATTCTCTCGTTACTTACTACTTGATTACCTGTTTTGACCGTGCAAAACTAGAAGTCACTGTCAGTGAAATTGCAAGATCTGCATTAACTACGGAACTCATGAAATCCTACCTTGTAAAAAATAATAATAAATATGATAAGAAGTCTTTGCTGTTTCTACTGTTTCATGCAGATTACAATCTTTTAAAGTCTGTCTATCACTTTGAAAAAATACAAAGAAAGAGTTTCATGTCTTTTGCCTTACAAAAAATACCAAGACGACCAAGTACTCCATTTAAGGACTTTATCTCAGAGGAAATCATACAACAAATACTGAAAGAAGATAACATTAAGAGAAATGACAGTTTCGAGAATCAACTACAAGGTTTCTTCTATCATCAGAATCGTTTATATGTGTTAATACGCAAAGCTAGCGATATAGATTTGTTGTTAAATTCAAACAAAGTCATTCATGGCCATAAGGCAGAGTGGATGATTTTGGATTTTCTACTAAATGGCACTCAGGTAGATCTTGGTGCTAGAAATATTGATCAAGCTATAGAAATAGCAAATAGCATTGCAAGTTGTTACTTTGGCTGCGAATGTATTTTTGTAGATGTGCAGGATAAAAATTTCGCGGAACAGGTGCATAAATTTATAGAAACTTGTATTAATGAATCTGATTCAAATATTCGTGTTTTTGAGTTAAAGTTTCAGTCAAATCGTTTCAATTACAGCTATACTAATATCACTTTGACTGTTGCTCCATATGATCCTATTGCACCGGAATTGCATGTTTTAAAGCCATTTGTAGGAAACATAGTGCCACTTATAGAGTCGATTAAAGTAATATTTCAAGGCAAAAAGATAGGCTTATTTTTCAAGCGAAGTGATGAGTATATAGCAATTTACTACTCTGAACATCCTCTGAATAAAAGGGAAAGAGAGGATTTTAAAGCATACATAAAACAATTTTATGGTCTTACAATCTTGCCAAGAGCAAATCTCTGATCTTCTTAATTCTGGCAGCTCTTGGGTTAACTCAAATCAAAATTACATCAAAGCAGCAAGGTATTTGTCAGATCTTGAATTAATTAAGATGCAGGAGAGGTCTTATATTATCTGCTCTCGTAGACAAGATAAATTAGATTGGCCAAATATAGTTGATCCATACTGTAACAATGAGATTTTCATTGATGAGGACTTTAACGAAGCATGCGATAATATAATTTGTGAAAACTGCAACCGTGATATTTTACCTAATACCTACAAGAAGCAAAGATTTCATCGCTTATCTGTATATTTAAACCCAGAGAAAATCATGCATTGGTTTGAAGGTCAGCTAAGTAATACGCATTTCATGTGGCAAAAGGTGGAAAGAGGAGTTTATCATGTTGGTGACCAAGGTCAATTTGTAAATCTCATTGTTCTTGATTTTTGCACCAATCCAACATTCTTAACCATAGATAGGCTAAGAGTCAATCCAACCGTATTAGTAATACTGAGAAAAAATCCATCAAACATACCTCTTGATTTGCCCATAGTAAAAATGGTTGACCTTTTCTTTCAGCATAAGACTTTAATTGAAGTATTCCAAGAAGCAGCACAAAGAGGAGTACTAGAGTTCATACCAAATACTTCAATGCAAATTTTGCATACTTCACTTAATCTAATTGAACCTCCTAAAGAGAAGGAATTACTAAAGTTGCAATTGATAGAGGGCTCACTTTATGTAAATAATATAGAGATTCTAAATAAGAAAGCTGTAACATGTATGAAAGTTTTTCGCATATTATTTGAACAATTTTTGAATGATTGTAAAAAAGAATTACCCCCTGAAAAACACATGTTGCTTAGCATCACTGAAATAGAAAAGCGCCTAAATCTTGATCCAGAAGCAGATCCAGAACATTACATTAGAAAACCAATAAACACAATTCAAAGAACAATAAAAACTACATTAGCCAAAAAGTTAGGACTAAACATCGAACGTAATGATGTGATTCAAACAGTTGGTTGGCCTGGATCATCGCGTAAAGATTATGGTTACCGTATTAACCCTTTTACTTTGGTTATAAAAGCAACTCGTTAAGTTTTAGAGATACTAAATAACCAATTAAGCGCCATAAGTTACGTAAAATATCGACTATACAAATCTGTCTCATACATTAAAAAAATTTCTTTACAACTAAAGTAAAACGTGATAAAATTGGCATAGGGTCTTTACTTCTAAGTTAGGACATGGTATTAATCGGCTTTTAAGGGCTGTTATAAGCGTTCTTTAGGTCAAGGTGGTATAATTGTACCCTTGGGTCATAGAGTCTTTTTAAAACGCTATTATAAATTGTTTTGTCTTTCACTTTTAGGTCCTTCATCTTTTTTTTCAAGTTGTTCAAAATGCAATAGTAGGTTTTTCGTATTTTTGTCTCTGTGTTGTATTTCTATTAGTGACTACTTTTCCAAACTTCTTTCTTTTTGCTCAAAAGTTACTATGAACCATTACTATAGTTATTGTATTTTATATTAGTTTATTATTATATCATTTATTATTATTTATATATATATAATATATAAGATTCTCGGAAAGTGGAAATCAGCCACTGTAGCGGGTTTGAGTATTACCAAATTAGCTAAATTTTTTGGAAATGGAAACGTAATATTTCTTATATTAGATGGCTAAAAATCAACGAATTTCAATAGTTTAAGTGTGAATATACTCTAATTTCCAAATCTTGATAAATTTTCCGGAAATCATGGAAATTTGGTCGTGTGGAATTCATTTTTTGTTCTTAAAACCTTACTTTCAGAGAGACAAAATGAACCCACAAAACTTTCATAAGTGAGCTTTAAGTATTTTTTAGAAGTTACCTATTTCAAACCTTCCTGCACCTAGCTTAAACTTACCTTCTCCTTTGGCAAAAGAACCAGTTTTGATATCAAGCCATTTATCCTCTTTTGAGTTTGTAGCCATACCTTTTACTATTTTTCTTTCGTTTAATAGTTCCTGTGCTAAACGTTCAAGTCTATGCCTACTAACACCATGAAATGCAGCTGGTAATCTATGCCGTTGTTGAAACACTCCTGGTCCACCTGTATGAGTAAACGGATGACCTTCTTCTGCTGACACTGCAATAGCTTGCATCAGTATCTTTTTTAAGTATTCATCAGATAATTTTCCAAGCTTAAATTCCTCAGATATATCCTCAAGCAAGCCAGTTGAGGAGCGTAAGTAAGTTCTTATATTCCTATCTGTTGCTCCATTAGACTTAACTATAGCTCCTTGGTATACTGCATTATTAACTTTACTAACCTTTAATGTATTAAACACAGTATTCTGATGCTCTTTTGAAGCAGGCCATAATGCAAAAGAACACCTCACACCATCAACAAGTGCAGTTGTACCTCTTATCGCATCTCTTGCCTGTTCCACAGTCGTAATCGGTTCACTGCACTTGGGTTTTCTCATATGATGTGCTACAATTACAGCTGCTCCTGTTTCATTTGCTAAGTTTGCAAGTAACCCCATTGCGTAATATCCCATTTCTGGATCTGAGTTTATATTAGCATGGACAAATGATACTAGTGGATCAAATACTATTAGTTTTAGATCTTTTACTTTATCTAATTGTCTACAGATGTCTTCAAATTTATCTGAAGTTTCAGGACATTTACCACGCATGTTGCTTTTCACTATAGAAAAGGGCTCTCCCGTATTTGGAATAGGTATAATAAATAATCGATTTTGATATTCTGCTCTCTTGCTACTAGGATCAAGACGATCAAGACGACGGTGTATCTCACCTGCATCATCTTCTGCTGAAAAAATCACCACTGATCCATGCTCTGTAACAAGGGAACCAAAACCACATATCTGATCTGCATCACTTGCAACCTTAAGTGCCAAGTCAAGGAGTAGCATACCTTTACCTGTATCTCCCATAGCAGCTACTATTGAGGTAACACCTAAAGGAAATAACCCTTCAACAAGAAACCTTTGTATTGGTACTGAACCTAAATAACGACTCACACTCCAGTCTAAAATGTTAAGCGGCTGTTTTGTAGATCTTTCTAAACTTTTCATATTTGAAGTATTTGGAATGTCAGTAGATGGGGTATCAATAGTAAGTAAAGGAGTTGAAGCTAAAAATTCTTCAATGCTTATACCCTCCTTTACACAATCAGCGGCATCCCATTTCTCAGGCTTATCTTGAGGAATTTCAAGCACAGCAAGTGATGCAACTCCAAGATCTAACAGCTTTTTTGCAGCATTTTCAGCATATCGTTTGCCTGGTTCATCATTATCTGGCCATATAATAATGTGTTTACCTTTAAGTGGAGTCCAATCTGTCTTCTCAATAGGTGCATTTGCTCCTGACATTGCTGTTGTTGCAATTATTCCTTTCTCTATCAGCACTTCTGCACATTTTTCTCCCTCAACCAGAACAACTTTATCGGACTTTAAAATACCTGGAATATTATATAGTGGCCTTATCTCTGGTACACTAAAGGTGGATTTTTTGATATCAAAAGGAAGATATCTCTTTCCACTATCATCATCATAACGATATACTCTAACAAGAGCTTGGCCTTTTTCATCGTAATAATCCCAATATGCAGTTGGATTACCTGCAGTTTTGTCAGTTTTGATCTTTTTAAAATGACCAAGCCATTCAGCTATAGAGTCCATTACTTCAGTAAACTCTGTTCTAGTACTTTTTCTATGCACTTCTGCCCAAAGGTCGATAATGTCACCACCTTCTCCTGTTGCAAAATCATGCCATAGGCCAGCTTCACTGCCACTTAATTCTACTACTAGACTCTTTCCTTTATCACCTTGTATATTGCCTACATAAAACTTATCACCACGAAAAATCCCTCTTGGCAATAGATAAGAAAGGCATGATCTGATATTTAACAGAAGCTGAGCTTTAAGTTGTTCTTTTTCTACTAACGGTGCATTTTTTCGTGGAGCTGCAGTATTAAAATCACAATAGATATCCATAAAATCTCCAATATATTTAAAGTTTAGAAATTTGGTTAAGCTGTAGCTATCCAGCGTCCGTTAACCATATTTATGAATTTTGTTGGTATTGGTTTGCCGTTTTTAAGTTCGTACATCAATTGCAGAGTATTCCTTTCTGGCCTAAATATCATTATTCCAGATGTATATAAACTTCTTAAAACATTAGCACCACTCAATGCTTGAAATGGATTCTTTTTTAACGTGGTTGTTGACATTTTTTTGGTGTAATGTGTAACTATTACTCCAGCAGCAGGATTAGTTATAGAGCGTAGTTCATCAATACTATTTTGCAGAAAAGAGATCATACTCCTATAATCAAAAAGAGAGTCTATCACTATAAGATCAACTGTTTTTACATCGAGATTTTCCGACATAATTTCTTTTATTTTTTCCACATTCAAAGTTAACTGTACTTTTTTAGTAATAACTAAGTTTTCTGTTCCTTCATCAAGGATTTTCTTGCTGATTCTTAGCTTCTGTAAGCGCTCTCTATATTCCATTTCATTCTGTAGATAGAATATCTTAAGTGGCCTTGCAGGCTTCATACCAAGAAATGATACTCCAGCAGCTAAATGTACTAACATGGAAAGTAGAAAATTACTTTTTCCTATTTTTGGAGTTCCACCTATAACTAAAAGACCACTTGGAGTTAGAATTCTTGGGCCTATTATATCTTTTGGCATTGGTGATTTATCATTCAAGTAATGCCTTGCTGAAAACGATGTAATTTTATGTTCTGTTGTGTTTTCTTTAGTATTTAACCACTTCTTAGCGGAATTTATATCACCTTTAACTAAAGTCCAAAGATCAATAATATCACCACTGATTCCTTTAGTAAAATTACGCCAATTTCCAGCTTCTTTACCCACTATTTTAACTGTAATCGTATCCCCATCACAATTGCCAACATAAGTCCTCTCTCGATAAAAATTACCGTTTGGAATTAGGTAAGGTACACACTCCTTAATATTATCAATCAATAATCCTTTTATTTCCTTTCTCTGCATAAAACCCCCATACATACTTTTCATACGTTTAGAGCTGAGATTAGCTAGCTCACAAACAGTTTCAAAAGACTCTGCATTTAATTGCTTCTTTCTTTAGCTCTACTGCTGCATCTTTGATAGCTCTCTCAATTACAGCAATCCAGAGCTTCTCTTCGTCGTACTTCAAAATGGCAACCAGTCAGATTCAATACCATTGTTTTGTTCTGGAGTAACAACTGTAGCAATTCTGTTTCTATCTCCGTATCTACTGTCGGCTTCAATACCAACTTTTGCAGTAAACTCTAACCCGTTAAAATCAGCTATAGAGTTGATTTTTCTAGCAATCACTGCTTTTTCTGAAGTGTCATTTGCATGAATGTTCCGTGCTGACTCTAAAATACTTCTAAGCATAGAACGTCCAGATTCTCCCCAAGTATCTTCTCCTTCAACGCTTGCTTTGCCACTTTTAATACCAATTACTTGAAAAATCTTACGTTTTGCATATTGACCTTCAGTGACGGTAAATTCAGCGTTTAAATAGATGCTGCCGGTAGCATAGCTTTTAGTGAACCAATTTTCATAACCTCCAGGCTTTATTGCCATTTTTACCTTGACTATTGTACCTTTTGGTATTAAATTGCTCTGCAGTTTTGCGTTATTAAAATCAGTTAAAAAATCTGATAACATATTGTCCTCCTATAAATTAAGTAAAAATCAGTTACTCCATTGGTCTGCAAGCTTCCAACGACCATCTATCTTATCAACAAGCTTATTTGCTACACGTTCACCATTACGAAGCTCAAATACTATTTGACGGACAGTGCTTTCCTCATCATGAGCAAACATCACCATGCCAGTGCTATAAAATCCACGTAAAGATCCAGCACCACTTAGGCCTTGAAATGGATCTTCTTCTAACATTTTTTTGGATAGTTTTTTTGTATGGTGAGTGAGTATTATGCCCGAATCTGGATTGATAACATTTCTCAGTCTTTCAAGTGTTTTTTGCAAGAAGAATAACATAGCGCTATTGTCGTTTTCATTGCCATATTCACTTGAGTTAAAAATGTTACGAAGAGGATCGACGGCAATAATATCAGGTTTGAAACGCTCTTTGATAACATTTTTAATTTCATCTATTTCTTCACTGCTGAAAGATAATTGTACTCTTGGTGTAATGATTAAGTTATTGGCAGCTATATTCAAAAGTTCGTTATCCAGTTGAAGTTGTTGCAAACGTTCTTTCATATATTCATATTCAATTTCAGTTTGCAGATAGAAAATTTTCATAGGTTTGCTTGGAGTCATACCCAAAAATGAAACTCCAGCAGCCATGTGGACAAGCCATGAAATTAGAAAATCGCTTTTGCCAATTTTAGGTGGGCCACCTAGTACCAATAGACCTCTTTTTGTTAAAATCCTTGGTGAGATTATATCTTCTGGTATCGGTGCTTTGTCGTTTAAATACTCTTTTATGCTGAAAAAGGGAATTTTTTGACCGATATTGAAAAAGCTTTGTTCCATAATAATTATTCTCCAATTTTTAATTAAACAATAGGAGCCAAAGTTTTGGCTTTAATTTTCGCAAGTAATTTACCTAGATGTGGTTCCTCAACCATATTCAGGCAGCCACTGCGATCTTTAGCTGGGTATCCCCAAGTATTAATAGTCTGACAGACAAATGAACGTTTCTCTGTACCATCATCTTTCTTGATTCCAACCATGCTGATTACCTCATCAACTATCCCTGGAATCTCACTAGCAGTTTTAGCTCCTTCACATTGAGGTAGCCAAGTTGGACGATTGCAGTCATCGAGATATTGACCTAATGTGCCAACTATTATGATGTCTTTATCTCTGATATGTTGAAACTGATTGAGCCAAGCCATCATCTCTTGCGCAAGTATTCCGTAAGCAGCTCTCATGTCTTGCTTTCCACTTCTCTCAGAAAAAGCTTCCGGTTGCATTTTTGCCCATAAGAGACAAAGACGTGATGCTACAGTGATGCTATCAATAAAAATACATCGATATTTAGAAAACTCTTCATTGTATTTACTTGATACGTGCTCATAGTGTCTTTGGCTATACGCTTGATCAGATTTTAGTGCAGGGTTCGGACCACCAATTAGGCAGGCAATATCCCGAGCTTGATTCCAAGTACGAACACTAATTGAATCTCCCTGCCAATCTTGAACAGCAAGCAGACCTGCTTCAAAGTCAAGACATAGTGTTGGTTCACTTATAGTCTTTAAGAGGCTGGTTTTACCAATACCGTAAGGACCAAAAATTACTACTTTTATTCCTGTAGTTGTTTTCAATCTTTCATTATTGTTTAGAATTTTAAAAGTCATTTATTCACCTCAATGGTATATGTTATATATTCAGGAAAGGTAGAATTTATGTTCAATTTTTCTTTTTGCTCTTGTAGTAGATGGAAGAGAGTTTTATACGTATTTTTCTTATCATAGTATTTAAAGTAGTTCTTGATATGTTGTTCATCTTAGCAACTTCATATAAGTTAAAGTACTTGAGTTGTTCGCATATCTTTTGCATCTTTCTTGGTAGCGTTGAAATCATGTAATCTACATCAGTACGTTTCGCTACTTCATCTTCAAAAGCTTCTGTTTTCTCAATATTGACATAGTTATTAATATTGCGCTTCATACATAGTTGTTTCTCCAATAAGTTATTGGCACGACGTTCAGTTAATCTTGCTACAAAAGTGTTAAAGCTACCTTTACTTTCATCATATCTATCAAGATAAGTCCAAATTTCACAGAAAAGTTCTTGCTCAAGATCTTCATGAGTTTCATGAGCAAAGCATTCAAAAAGTTTTAATCTCTTAGCTTGATACCGTATATTTTGAACAACTATGGCAGTTTTTAGTTTCATAACTTTTCCCTAAAACAATTAATGCTTTAAGGATGAGAACTTACAGGTCCACTTTGTAGGACAGGGGCAAAAATAAATAATACAGATGCAATTTTTAACCTATTGATATTCTATTGTTTTTTTTTCGAGAATAATACAGTTCGATTTTTAAATAATACTGCAACAAAAAATTAGGCAAAAATTCATTTTTTTTGGACAAAAATTTTCCAAATCCTGAATATATATTATATAAGCCTTTCAAACTCATCACAGGTGTCAATTCTTACACAATCAGGAAGAGCAGCAATAGCAGCAAGTATAAAAGAGCAGCCGATACATCTTGCCTGGGGAACAGGTGATGCAGGTTGGGAAAGCAATCATAAAGTAGAAAAAACTTTTGCAGCTGATAGCGAAATCAAGCTTGATCACCATCCCATTAAAGACGTAAAAATTTTTATCAGACAAACAACTTATCAGCCAAGTATAGATTATATAGTTGAGAGTAGTACTGGTGTTATTCAGCGCACAGAAAATAGCTCTATTGTAGAGAATAGTACAGTTACTATAGAGTACGTTCAAAGCACACCACCGGAGCCTATTACTTCTCAAAAACTACTCAATGAACTTGGCAGACGTACTGCAGACGAAGTTCTCTTCTGCAAAGGTGATGAAAACGGCGAACTTATAACTCCTTCTGGAAGGTTTAAATCTTCCGCTGTACCAACCAACAATCTCTACCTTAAATTTACTTTCGATTTCACGGACGCAGCAAATCAAGTTATACGGGAATTAGGGGTTATGGTTGGTACTAAAATAAAAGAAGGATTACCTGAAGGACAGAGATATTTCGAGCCAAAAGACGTGGAAAATCCTGGGATTTTGTTAGTTTTAGAACACACCGTACCACTTATCAGAACATCTGCAACTCGGGAAACTTTTTCATTTGTTGTAACTTTTTGAATTTTTCTAGCATAAAATGACTTTAAACGCCTATTATAACCGCTTTAATCCTGACAAAGAGTACGAAAAAAGTTTGTTCCTGGCAGGAAGAGGTCTACAATCTGCAGAATTAAACGAAACCCAAGAATATGCTCTCTCTAAGCTTAAAGGCATAGGTGATGCAATATTTCGTGATGGTGATGTTATAACAGGAAGCAATTGCATCATAGATGGGGAAAAAGTTACACTTGAGTCAGGAAAAATCTATCTTCGTGGAGCGGTGAGAAAGGTAGAGGCAAAAGAGTTTGTTATCCCGCTTAATACTACAGTTCGCATAGGTGTTTATTATCTAGAATCTACAATTACAGAACTTGAGGACGAAAATCTTCGTGATCCTGCAGTTGGTACACGTAATTATCAAGAAGTAGGCGCTGCAAGGCTTAAAGTTTCCACCATTTGGGGTTATCAAGCAGAAGGTCTTTCTCCACGTTTTTCTGAAGGAGAATTTTATCCAATTTATAACATTGAAAATGGAGTATTAATAGAACATTCACCGCCACCACAAGCAAACATAGTAACTACAGCTCTTGCTCGTTATGATAAAGAAGCAAATGGATCTTACGTAGTAAACGGTCTAGAAGTAATTTGTTTGCAGAGAGAAGAAGGGGACGAAAAGGGGAAAAAAATATTTGTGATTAATGAGGGCAAAGCTCATGTTGATGGCTATGAGATTGAACTTCCTCACAGTATTCGTGTTTCTTTTGATGAAGATCCGGATATAAAATCAGTTGAATCAGAACCACATACTTTTCAGCCAAATAGCCAAAGAGTAATGGAACTTAAAGTTAATGATTTTCCAATAAGTGAAATTAAAAAAGTAGATATAACCGTTCAAAAAACCATTACCATTACTCACGGTTCATACTCAGGAGCTGTTGATCCAATACCTGACTCTGCGGTACTTGAGATTATTCAAATTAAACAAGGTAATGTTATTTATGAAAATAGTATAGATTACAAATTAAACGCAGGAAACGTCGATTGGTCATTACCTGGTAAAGAGCCAGCTCCTGGAAGTAGTTATCAAATAACTTACCACTGTCGCACTCATGTAAGTCCTGAAGATATAAGTGAAGAGGGATGTAAAGTAAAAGGAGCAGTTGATAACAGCTTGGTTCTGATTGATTACACCTGGAAAATGCCCCGCTTTGATTTAATTACTATCGATAGCAAAGGAGCAGTAAGGAGAATAAAAGGTATAGCTCACCCTTGGCGACCATCAATGCCTAAAGCACCTAGCGGACAACTTTTGCTCTGCTACATTCATCAGACATGGAAAAACGGAGAAAAAGAAGGGATAAAAATAGTGAATAATGCTATTCATGCTGTACCGATGAATGAGCTTGAAGCAATGAAAAAAGGAATAAATGATCTTTATGCTCTTGTTGCACAGGAACGTCTACGCAGTGATGCAAATTCAAGAGAACCTACCACCAAAAAAGGAATATTTGTTGATTCATTCTTTGATGATGATATGCGTGATCAAGGAATTTCGCAGTCTGCAGCAATAGTAAATAGAGAGCTAGTTCTGCCAATAGATGTAGAAGTTGCAGATATTGAAAAAGGTGGGGAAAGATATCTTTTGCCTTATAAACTTGAACCGGTACTGGAGCAGCTTTTACAGACCAAAGGAGAAAAGATCAATCCATATCAAGCTTTTGATCCAGTCCCGGCACAAATTACTCTAAATAAAAACATTGACCACTGGACAGAGGTTACCACGAATTGGAAAAGTCCAGTAACTAGAGTGTTTAATACTAGAGAAACAACAGAGCTATTGTCAAGTAATTCTTATGAAACTGAATTTATGCGAGAAGCAGTACAGAATTTTGAGATCGAAGGTTTTGAGCCAAATGAAAAGCTCAAGGAGGTGAAGTTCGATGGTATCTTCATTCAGCCTACTGCGTAAGAGGTAAAAATATGCTCACAGCTAACAACCAGGGAAAATTAAAAGGAAGATTTACCGTTCCTGCTAATATTCCAGCAGGTACTAAATTAGTACAATTTTATGGGGATAAAGGAAGCTATGGAGAGACAACTTATACTGGTAAAAAAACTATTACTATAGAAGAAAGAAGAAGAGTTATCGCAGCAAGAAGAATTGACCCTTTAGCCCAAACATTTACTTTAAATGAGAGCAGACACATAGGAGGCCTAAACTTATGGTTCACAAATAGCGGCAAAAAACGTGTTGTTGTGCAGATTAGAGAAACAGCAGTGGGAATGCCCTCGCAGACTGTCATTGCTGAAAGTTATATTGAGCCAAAAGATATAAAGATAGATGGCACAGCAACATGTATAGAATGGCCACCAGTGTTTTGCCATGCAGGAGAGGAGTATGCAATAGTACTGCTTACTGATGATCCTGGTACTGCAGTAAAGATAGCAGAACTTGGCAAATATGATGCAGTAAATAGCCGTTGGGTAACAAGTCAGCCATATCAAGTAGGAGTATTACTTTCATCTAGCAATGCAAGCACCTGGACTCCACATCAAAATTTAGATTTAACGTTTCGACTACTAGCTGCAAAATTTAGCGAAAATTCTCACGTTATTGATCTTGGTAAAGTTACTGCAAATAACGTATCAGATTTAATTGTTTTGACGAACGTCGAAAAAGTAGCATTTGATACCAATGTAGAATTTATTCTGACAGATGAAGAAGGAAAAGAAAATTTTCTATCTGATAACTTGCCGCTCGCGCTGCGTGAAAGACTATCTGGAGAGCTAACAGTAAAGGCAAATTTAAAAGGGTCAAAAGAAAAAAGTCCAGTGCTATATCCTGGGTTACAGCTAGTTATGGGTAATATAGGGGAAAAAGGAGATTATGTAACTAGAAGCATTACAGCAGGAGCTAACACTAAAATCACCATAACGTATGATGCGCTAATACCTGGCACTGCAGATGTTAAAGCATATGTACAAAAAAACGTGGATTGGCAATTAGTAAATTTAACATCAGGAAAACCAATTGGAGAAAGCTGGGTGGAGAGAACTCATGTACTGACAAACTTTAATGCTAATGAGACAAGGATAAAATTAGTTTTAAGTGGAACAGTTGTTTATCGCCCTAAGGTAAAAAATCTCAGAGTGATTGTCACATAATGACTGTTGACCAAACCAAACGAGGATATCCACTGCCTCATCCAGAAAATATTGCTGTGCAGGATGTTGTTCGTATCCGTATCACAATTGAGAAAATAGATGAAGATATTACCGAAAGAGAAGATGAGCATAATCAACTAAAAAATAATTTTAAACGATTTAGATTTGAAACTTTTTTGAATTTTTGGGAATGAAAGAAGCAATAGAAGCGTTACATCAAAGGATAAAGGATTTAGCAGCAAACAGCACACCTGATCAACTGGCATATCTTGCAAAATCACTGGAATTGATAGCAGATAAAAAAGCTATTGCTGACATTGTGCAGATGACTGAAGTAAAAGGAATAATTGATGCACTACAAAAAAGACTTAAGGATTTAGCAGAAAACAGTACTCCAGATCAACTAGCATATCTTGCTAAAGCACTGGAATCAATAATCGGCAAAAGTTCAGTTTCTGAAATTGTACAGATGACAGATGGTAAGCTAAAAGAACTTCTTGATAGTGCAAAAAAACACTTAACTGATCTGGATAATAAAAAAGCTAGTTCTTTAGCAGTGATCTCTGAATCAGAGAAGCAGTTATTAAAGAGAATTGATGAAAAAGGAACAACAAATTTATCGCTACTTGATACAAGAAAGAATGCCAATATTGCAGCAATAAACAGTGTTGGCGATGATCATAAAGATGGTCTTAAAGGTTTAGTGAATAACTTCCGTACTGTTAATGATGTACCAAGTGGCTCATCAATCATGAAAGAAGTAAGAAATCGTCATATGATTGAACCTGGAGCATTACCTTTTTTATTTGGTGTACTAAGTAGAAAAAATAATTACTTTGGCCACGGAACTTTTACAACTGAGCTTGGTCAGTGGAGTAGTGATGTAACAAAAACAGACTATATGCTACAACTACTAGCAGGTACTCACACATATGATACAAGCTATGTTAGTTTTTATCGGCCAAGACAACTCAGTTTTTTAGAGGGAAGCAAAGGTACATTTATCTATGGAGAATTATACCCAAGATTCATGTATGATGGATTTTCTGAGCAATTCAATATGCTGAAATACCCTTATGCTGCATTGGGAGTAATATTCGTAAAAAACACAAGCAATGTAGATATAAGTAAAACTCTAAACTTTGTTGGATCTGCAATGTGGTATAAAGATGAAGTTAATTATGGAGGAGCAGGATTATTTATAGGTACACCTGATAAAACTAATACAAGGAAGTCAGAGATTTCGAGAATTACTTGGGCACGTATTTACCAGCATGAAATTAACAGTCCTGAATTTATTGCATCAGGTAACATAATCATTCCAGCAGGAAAAACTGTTACAGTGTTACTTTATACGTCATCCAATCTTCACTCAGGGGGTGAAAGAGTTGGTGAGACACCTGAGTTCTTTGAAAGTGAGCATACGTATAGCACAATCTATGGTCAATTTATTCAGTGGGGAATATATAACTTTCGCAGCAATTTTCTAACCACAGGACTTGAGGTGGACGTAGAGAGAACGCTAAGAGCTTGGCAATGCCCAGGATTAGATGCCACTCATAAAATTTGGAATTAAAAACGGAGAAAACCAATGCCAATTTATATTAGATTTGAACATAACAAACAAGTAGAAACAACAACGCTTGAAAGTAAGCCAATTGGAAATGATTGGTATGAAGCGCCAAAGAATTTTGACTGGCAAAAAAGTTATTGTTTAACAGAAGGAGAGAAAATTGTTGAAAGGAATAAGGAAGATATTGAGCTGGAATTATTGGAAAATGCAAAACTTTCTGCACTTTCTAGTCTCCGTACTTATTATAATAACTATACTCACCAATACGCAGGATATTCTCATCAGAAGCTTAAGTCGTACGAAATACAAGCAAAAGCCGCAGAAAACATTCTAGCAGCACCAGAATCTATAGACGAAAAAGATGCAGAAATTATAGAGCCATTAGCAAAAGTACGTGGTATTACAGTTACTGAAATGGCAAGAATCATTGAAGAAAAAGTAAAAAAAGCAGTAAAAGAAATAATGAAATGTGAAGAGTTGGAAGACATTACCAAGAAGAAAATTGCAGAAGCCAAAAGTGTAGAGAACTTACTAAACGATTTTAAACAAAAGATGCAAAGAAATGGTTGAAGAATTTTTGCACGGAGTAAATGTTATTGAGGTAACCTCAGGAGCAAAAACAGTACGTGCAGCTAAATCATCAGTGATAGGTGTAATTGGTACTGCACCTGAAGCTGATGAGCAAAAATTTCCACTGAATAAACCGGTACTGATAGCAGGAAGCTTAAAAGAAGCAGCAAGACTTGGAAAGAATGGAAGTTTACCTTCTGCAGTAAATGGAATATTTTCCCAAATCGGTGCAACAGTAGTAGTTATTCGAGTTAAAGAAAGTGAAAACAGCGATTCAAAGCTCAAAGAAAGTGAAACTATTCAAAGTATAATCGGTGGAGTTGATAAAGAGACTGGAGAATATCAGGGAATTGAGGCATTTCTCAGCAGTGAAAGTATAGTCCATGTTGCGCCAAGAATATTAATTGCACCTCAGTTTACTCATCAGTTACCTGAAATAGATGGAGTAAATCCAGTAGTGAGTGCTTTAATTTCCATAGCAGAAAAATTAAGAGCAATTATTGTTGCAGATGGACCAAATACCAATGATGAAGAAGCAATAAAATGGCGAAAAAGCATCAGTAATTCAAGAGTTTACGTAGTTGATCCATGGGTTAAGGTGTTTGAAGGGGAAGAAAAACCGGCAAGCCCATTTGTAGCAGGTTTAATAGCTAAAATAGATAGCGAGCAAGGATTTTGGCATTCACCTTCAAATAAAGAGATAAATGGTATTGTTGGAACAAGCAGGCCTATTGATTTTACGCTCGGTAATACAAATTGTAGAGCAAACCATTTAAATGAAAATGAAGTAACAACGATAATTCATCAAAATGGCTATAGGCTTTGGGGAAATAGGACATGTTCAAATGACTCAAAATGGGCTTTTTTGTCAGTGAGAAGGACTGCAGATTTAATTAACGATAGTTTACTTCGAGCTCATTTATGGGCAGTTGATCGCAATATTACCAAAACCTATATAGATGATGTGATTGAGGGGGTAAATTCTTATTTGGCCAATTTAAAAGCACAAGGAGCGATTATCAGTGGAAAATGTTATGCAACACCAGAGCTCAATACACCGGCAAACATTGCAAGCGGGAAAGTGTATTTTGATTTCGAGTTTACACCACCATATCCAGCAGAACAGATTACTTTCAGGTCACATCTTGTGAGTGGTACAATATTATAAAAAGGGGAGAAAGAGATGTTACCAAAGATTTTAAAGAATTTTAATGTATTTGTTGATGGTCGTGGTTATGCAGGAAAAATAGATGAAATTACCCTACCAAAACTTACCATAAAAACAGAAGAGTATCGTGCTGGTGGTATGGATATTACAGTAAATATTGATATGGGCATGGAAAAGATTGAAGCAGATTTCACTTTTTCTGAATACGATACAGAACTCTTTAGGCTATTTGGTCTAATAAATGGGAATTCAGTAGCTTTGACGCTCCGTGGTGGAATGCAAGGTAGTGGAAGTAATGATATTGAAGCAGTAATAATCAATTTAAGAGGCATTTTTAAAGAATTTGACTTTGGTAACTGGAAACCTGCTGAAAAAGCAACGCTGAAGTGTACTGTAGCTGCCCATTATTATAAACTTACGATAGGTGGTAATGAGCTGATAGAAATCGATGCTGAAAATATGATTAGAAAGATAAATGGTGTTGATCAAATGGCCTTGCTGCAAACGGTTTTAGGTATTTAGGTTTAGTTTTAAAAAGATTTTAGAATTTTATTTTTTAGGAGAAAGTATGACAACAGTAAAACTTGATAATCCAATAACAGTTGATGGAATTTCTGTCTCAGAACTTACCGTTAGACGTCCAAAAGTTAGGGATTATCTAGCTATTGAGAGACTTAATGGTAGTGACCTAAATAAGGAAGTAACTTTGACTGCCAATTTGACATCAGTTGCAAAAGAAGCAATTGAAGAGTTAGATATTGCTGATTATGTGAAAATTCAAGAAGTATTAAAGGATTTTTTTTCACCGATTATCCAAAAAACTTGAGATTAGAAATACTAGTGCTTGGCTCTATCATAGGTGGTGGAGTTGAGCACATTCTTGATATGGAGATTAGTGAGTTTATTTTATGGAGCAAATTAGCTAGGGAGTTCAAATGTCAGTATTATCGATAAAAATAGGTGCGGTACTTGATGGCAGTTTTAATACTGTAATAAAGGGAAGCAGTGGTCAACTTACCCGTCTTGGTGAGAATATAAGAAAGCTTGATTCATCTTTAAAATCAGTATCAAAGTTTAAGCAGTTGGGTAGTGATGTTTTAACTAGCAGAAGGTCATGGAAAGGTTTTGAGGATCAGGTAAAATCTTTAGCTAAACAAATGAAAGCAATAGAGAAACCAAGCAAAACTTTAAAAGCTGAGTTTGACAAGGCCAAAACCTCCGCAACAAAAGCAAAAGAGGCATACTTAAGAAAGAGAGATGCTTTGCATTCATTCAATGAGGAAGTAAGAAAAAGTGGAAGAAATATTAAGTCATTAGTAAGTGATCAATATAAACTTGGTTCTTCTATTGAAGTGCTAAAAGGTAAGTATGGTAAGCTTGGGTCTGCAATACGTAGTCACCAAAGTTTTTTAGCAAGTAAGACACATTTTAAGTCACAAATTATAGAGACTATTGGACTAGGGCTTTCACTTGCAGCACCAATTAAAGTTGCTATTGACTTTGAAAGTGCTATGGCTGATGTTACAAAAGTAGTTGATTTTGATGAAAAGACAAAGGAATCTGATAAATTTGCAAAAAAGTTAAAAGAGATGTCACGTACTGTACCATTATCAGCCGCAGAACTGGCACAAATAGCTGCAAGCGGTGGTCAACTTGGTATCAAAAAAGAAGATCTTTTCAAATTTACAGAAACGGTGGCAAAAATGTCTACAGCATTTGATATGTCTGCAGAGCAAGCAGGTGATTCCATAGCTAAACTCTCTAACGTTTATGGAATTGATGTTAGTGAAATGGAGCACGTTGGTAATGTAATCAACCACTTATCAGATAACACTGCTGCTAAAGCAAAAGATATGGTTGAAGCTCTAGCAATAGTTGGTGGTACTGCAAAGCAGTTTGGATTAAAGTTTGAACAAACCAGCAGTTTAGTAAATGCTTTCATTAGTTTAGGCAAACAACCAGCAAAAGCTGCAACTGCTATAAATGCTTTACTTTCTAAGCTTCAAACTGCTGAAGGACAAGGAAAAGAATTTAAGGCAGCGCTAGAAGAAATGGGTATATCCACAGAAGAAATGGTGCAAAGAATAAGTGAAAATGGGGAAGAAGCATTACTCTACTTTTTTCAAACTCTAAAGAAAATGGATAATCAGGAACGTTCTACAATCCTGATGAGACTTTTCGGTCAGGAATATCAAGATGATATTGCATTATTAGCTGGAAGTTTTAATAAGTATGAGGATGCAATAAAGTTATTGGCTAACACAGAAAAGTACGGAAGCTCTCTGCAAAAAGAATTCAAAAATCGTGCAGACACTACAGCCAATAAATTAAGACTCCTTCGAAATGCAATAGCTGAAGTTGGTATGAACCTGGGCTCGGTGATGCTGCCTACTTTAAAATTTATAGCTGAATTTTTACAAGAAAAAACTAGATATATAGCAGAGTTTGCAGAAAAATATCCAACCTTAACTACAGCAATCATGGGAACTATAGCAGCTTTAATAAGTTTAAAAATTGTAGCAGTAGGACTAGGATACGGATTTACATTGCTAGGAAGTACGATTTTTAGTCTGAAAGCAAACCTACTTGGAGTATTTTCATTTTTATCAGCTACAGTTTTTCCTGCAGTAGTAACAGGACTAAGAGCAATAACACTCGCTATAATGAGTAACCCGATTGGATTTTTAATAGCAAGTCTTGTTACTGGTGCAGCTCTTGTTGTGACTAACTGGCAAAAGGTGAAAGACTTTTTTTCTAGCTTTTTGGAATACATAAAATCACTCATTAAACCTATAGGAGAAGCCTTTTCATGGATAGAAAATACAGTTAGTAGCATATTTGCTAAAAATAGTCCACTGAAAGAATTTGAAAAAAGAAAAAGTATTGTTACTGAAATAAAAGCAGTACATAATCCCCTAAAGAGTAATATTCTCAACAGTGGAAATCCTTTGCTAGGTAACAGTATAATTAAAGAATTTTCCAATAGAAATCAGAATAGCTTCAGAATCAAAAGCCTTATTGAGGAGAAAAAGTTTACAGAGAGTGATAATGATAAGATATTTGCAAAGAGTAAATTTGAAAATAAAGAACAAAATAAAACTCAGAACATCACTAATAATTATACTATCAGCATTAAAGCAGAGCCAAATCAAGATGTTCGTAGTCTTGCAGATGAAGTAATAAAAAGGATAAGAGAAAAGTCACGTGATGTTTTATTTGATACCATAGACTCCGTTTATTAAAATGTTGTCTCTTGGCCCTTATAAATTTGCTCCAACAAGTTTAAAGTATAATAGAGAAAATCGTTGGAGTACAATTGAGTGTATTGAAAATATGCCACTATTACAAAATATCGGTCAAGGTATAGAAGATATAGATTTAGAAGGAACGATTTATCTACATAATCTCAATGGGCTAAATCAATTAAAGAATATGAAAGAAGCTGAAAAACCACATATTTTAGTAGATAGTTTAGGTAATATTTTAGGACAGTTCGTAATTACCAGGTTAGAAGAAAAGCAGATGTATTTTTTACCTAGTGGACTACCAAGAAAAGTTGAATTTAGTTTGAGTTTGAAGAGCTATAGATGATTATATATTACTTAGCCAAAGAAGGAGAAATGCTAGATCTGATTTGCTGGAAACATTATGGATTTACGGATGGAGTAGTGGAATTAGTACTAGCAGAGAACTTAGGTTTGGCAGAATACGGAAGCTTTTTGCCTGCAGGATTAAAGATAAAGCTTCCTACTATTCAGAAACCAGTACAAAAGTCAAAATTAAAGGTCTGGGAATAAATGCAGCCAGATTTTATAATAGATAAATGTGAATCAGTTAAAGATAGAGTCATATCATTGCGCCTTACCGATGAATCTGGGACAATAGACGATGTAGTTGAAGTACATGTTGATTATAGGGACAAAGACATAGATATTCCTAATGAATTGAATATTTCTTTAGGGTACAGGGAAATCGGAGTAATGCCAATGGGTGTATATACAGTTAATGAAATTACGGTGCAGAGTCCACCTAAAACCTTACTAATAAAAGCCCATGCAACAAATTTAAGACTGTCATTAAAAGAGAAAGTATCTAAGGAATGGCATCAAATTACTTTAGGTAACTTGGTTAAGGAAATAGCAGAAAAGCACGGATATGGGTACGGAGTTGCAGAAGAGTTTGAAAATGTGTTGATTCCACATATTAACCAAATAGAAGAAAGTGATATAAGTTTATTAACAAAAATAGCAATAGAATACGGAGCAATGGCAAAGCTAGCTGGCGGATACATACTCTTTATTCCCAAAGGCAAAGCAAAGTCGGCAACTGGAAAAGCTTTAGGAACAACAGCTATTAGACCTCAAGACACGATAAATTGGAAAGTGCATTTTACCGTGAGTAGGTACAACTCAGTGGTTGCAAAATGGCATAGCTATGAAAAGGGTGAAACTATATCAGAAACAGTTGGCTCTGGTAGTCCAAGTTATACCATACAAACGCTTTACTCTAATGTAGAATCAGCACTAAGTGCAGCAAATGCTAAGTTAAAACAACTAAAGCGAAATAATGCAGTATTGGATATCACTATGCCTGGTAATCCAGAACTATTTGCAGAGGCGAAACTTAGCTTGTTAGGGTTTCATCAAGATATAGACGGTGAATGGATAATTGACAGAGCAGAACATGTGTTAGATAGTTCAGGTTATCGCACTGTGTTATCAGCATCAACGTTAAGAAAAAATCAGTAAACCAAATGTTTAATGTTGAAAAAAGTATTGAATATGAACAGAGACTCAAGAAATAAGCTACATTTTTGGTGGTTTATAGTAACAGTAGTATGTGTTATTATTACCTATTGCTATACGAAAGCAAAAGCTACAGATAATTATAAAACAATATTGCGGATTGCATCTGAAAATTGTAACTTAGAAATTGCGAAGTTTTCAGTAAAAAATTTATTAGATATAGATACGCAAATTTTTAAACTTACTACACTACATTATGCTGCAGGAGAAGGATGCTTAGAAGTTGTCAAATTTCTGATAGACGAAGGAATTAATGTAAATATTATCAACGGGTATGGAAGTACAGCACTTCACAATGCTGCGTATCGAGGGGATTTAGAAATCATAAGGTTTTTATTGGAGAAAGGTGCAAATCCTACAATCAGAAATAAAGATGGAAAAAACCCAAGAGATGTAGCTGTGCTAAGATCACGGCACAATAAAGATAAACCATACGATGAAATTATACACTTGCTCTATAATGCTGAAAAGGAACACAAATCTGAGCAGTATAGCTCTTTTTACAATAATCCGAACAGACCATAATATGCTACTGGTCTGCTATAGCCATAAACACATATCTTATCGCATTCGGACTATTACAAGAAAGGCTATAATATTTCGTAACTGGGAAACAATAGGAAATATTTATACATGTCAAGTTTAAGATAATTTTTTTAGATTGATCCATAAATTACTAACCTTATTACTCAATTTCTAAAATAGTTTTTTCCATTTTCCTTCTTATGCCGCTTGCACTTAACTTGACGCTTATGAACACTACCAAACAAGAAATAATTGAAAGTCTTTTATTATACAATCAGGAAAAGCATGCAAAAACAAAAAATCCCAATCACAGTAATAATAACGATGGTAATACAGACCATAGCAACAATTTGGTGGCTCGCCAAGCTAGACTTACGGGTACACATGCATGATAAATTTATAGAGCAGAACAATGGATTGGCCGTTACGGTATATCGTCTGGAAGAACGGGTAAAGAATCTTTCTGAGGAATTGGATGAACTTAAAGCTGATTTAAAGTAATTATTCTTCTACTTTTGGTGTGTAAGCATCAGATTGAGATTGACGATCCTTCCAGTTTTCGATGTATTGCTCAACTAATTGAGGATCCCCTGTTATAATCAGTAGATTCTCAGCATTTCTTGATTCAGCTGCATAGGTGAAATTAAAAGAGCCAGTTATTATTTTGTTATCATCAATAATCATTATTTTACTATGAGCAATCGCTGGTTTAAAGTCTACCCAAATTGGGATTTTTTGCTCAAACAGCTCATTGATAACACTATACTTTGAGCTAACTTGCGATTCGTCGAGAATAACCATGACATCAACTCCACGCTTTTTAGCTTGAACCAAGGATTCAGCAATAGGCTTCGAGGTAAATTGGTATGCCTGAACCAACACGGATTTTTTAGCATGACCCACAGAATCAATTATTAGATTGGTGCAATTTTCTCTAGGAGTGAAACATACAGTAGTACTTGGACAAGAAACACAACCTGATAAAAGCAAACAAGTTAAAAAAATCAATAAATATCTAAACATGGCCAAATATATTCTTTCAGTCGACGGTGGAGGCATAAGAGGTATTATACCTGCTATTGTTCTAGCTGAAATAGAGTATAGAACAAAAAAGCCAATCTCTCAAATGTTTGACTTAATGGTCGGAACTTCTACAGGTGGTATTATCGTTGCCGGATTATGTAATAAACAATACTCTGCTCTCGACTTAGTTGATCTCTATCAGAAAGACGGGTCACATATCTTTAAGTCTTCATTTTTCAGAAGATCAATATTTTCCTGGCTAAATTGTGCACAGTATTCATGCAAAAATATTGAATGCGTTCTGAATAGATATTTTGGTGATTCTACTCTTGCAGATGCAACAAATAATTTAATGCTTACAAGCTACGATATTAAGAACAATTATCCCTTCTTCTTTAAAAGCTGGAGAGAAGATAGAAATTTTATCAAATTGAAAGATGCATTACGATCTACAACTGCAGCACCTACTTACTTTGCACCTAAATATCTTAAAATCAACCAAAAGGAAATGGTATTAGTGGATGGCGGAGTATTTGCAAATAATCCAGCGGCTTGTGCATATGCAAGTGGTAAGAGGTTATTTCCAAATGATGATATTATAATTTTATCAATTGGTACTGGCAGAACAGATAGAAGCATAGAGTATTTTAATTCAAGGAGATTTGGAAAAATAGGATGGATCAAGCCACTACTACATGTGATGTTTGCTTCAAGTTTAGATGCAGTAAATTACCAACTTGATCAAGTTATAGCTGATAAATATATACGCATACAATCGCAATTGAAAATAGCATCACCTGACATGGATAATATTACATCAAAAAATATCAAATCTCTGCAGGAGGAGGCAAAGGCAATGGTAGAGGACAATCAAAAAGTGATAGAAAAATTCTGTATAGAAATATTAAATATATAACTATTCTCTCTAATATTTTAATATATTATTTATGAGTCAGTAAACTACTGCTGTTTTTAACCCAGATTAAGTTTTGAAAGCATAATTTTCAAGCTCCTCAATAGATAAATCTGTTATTTTAGAAATAGCATCAATAGAAACGTCCAACATACGTAGATTATTCGCAACTTTTATTGCCTCTGCTTTGTAAATCTTTTCTTTATAAATTTGCTTTCTTTGCGATAAAAATTCTACCCATATGCCTAGTTCATCTCGTGATTCTTGATTGTCAATTTTTTTAGACTCTTTCACCCAACTTAATAGCTCGTTTTCTGCTTTGCAATTATCTTCTTCATACTTCTTCATCAGATCTTCAGCATTCACTGATAACTTCTCTGCTATTTCCCATAATCTTTCACTTAAAATAGTAGCACTCCCTTGTTCATAGTGATGTATCTGTGAGGGTCCTACATCTAGCTTTTTTGCTAATTCTTCTTGAGTATACCCTCTTATTATTCTCCATTTTTTTATCTCTTGTCCTTCGTTTGAATGCTCAGAGCCTTTTTCCTCATCATATTCATCAATTGACAAACCAGTTCCCCGATAGATAATATCAGTATCAAACCCTACTTTCGCTAAGTTCTTGGCCATGCTTACCCTTGCAGCTTTTACATTATTTTCCTCTTCAGCTTGAATAAACCCAGTTAAGTCGCGAATCAACTTGCATGATTCTTGTCCCTTTATTTTTGCTATAAAGTTGTACATCCATTCTTTGTTAAAAGAACAACTTTCTCTCAGTACTTTTTGTCTAGGAAATAAGCTACCAATGTGAACTGATAATGCTTCCGCTATGACTTTTAATTTTTCAGTTGGAATGCCACATGTTCCTTGCTCATATCTTAGTAATGTATGATATTTTATGCCTGTTTTCTCTACTAAATCTTTTAGGGTATACTTTTGTTTTAATCTCCAGCTTCTTACTTTTTGTGCTATTTTATATCTTATAGAGATATTTGCCATATCGTAACAATTTTACCGAAATAAACCATCTGTTATTTTACTATAACCTAAAATTTAGCTTATAAAGAAGTTGCAATTTTGTGGTTGTAAGTAAGAAGGGAAGAAAACCCTCCCCTCCTCATTGTTTAAAGTTTCCGGGAAGTTTCTTTACTACCTCCACACACCTTATCAACCCATGATAATGTTTCACTATTACTAATTGCCTTTATTTCTTCTTTTGCCTTTTCTTTATTCCACTTGCCACTCCTAGGGAAACTTCCTTTTTCTACCGCTTCTGTGACTGTCATTCCTCCAAAAAAGCAACCTTTTCCTATATTTTCCCCTTTTTTTTGTAGTTCAGACCACATTTCTTTATCTGCTACTCTGACCTCTACTTGACTGTCATTTTCCGCATTATGGTATACTACAATTTTTAGGCTACCAATACTTGTAGGAAATGTTATCTCAAAAGCACTATTGTCAGACACATCAACGTAATTCCTCTCACCTTCTTTTTCACTTCTAACTTCAACCTTACTATCTCCTATTTCTATAACATCACCTCCTAATTTTACCTCTCCTGTGGTTAATCCTAAATTTTTTGTACCTTCCAATACCCTTGCAATATTTACCTTACTATTTTCAGAAAATTTCATAAAAAACGTCTGATTATCCATTTCCACGTCTTCTATGATTCCTTCATTTTCAATGGCACTTTCACCGATTTCTCTCAGTTCTTTAAGCCACTCATCTATCTGTGGACGAATCTCTTGATACAGTTTGTTATGCATTTCACTTATTCCCTTATCCTGCAATAGATCGTAACTAAATATTGCTCCATTTAGCATCAATTCACATATCATGTCTTCCTTTTCATTTTCTTTGCATTTAATCAAAGGCATTTTCGATATTACTGTATCAGCAAAACTCTTCTGTCCTTCGCTATACGCATTTATCCTGATTCCAGAACTTAATGCTTGGTCTATAGTTTTGTTCAGTTCTTCCACGCTTTTTGCCTCTACTACTCTACTTTTAAACCATCTCAATTCTGCATTTTCACTTGCACTTGGCTCTATCTTACTTAAAGATGGAATAAACGGATTTTGACGATTTGAAGATTTTTTGTTATAAACTCCACGTCCTTCTCCAAGATTGATTGATTTTTCAGAAACATCGCTAGGGGAAGGCACACCTTCAGGCTTCTCAAACCTGCTTTTATCATCAAATATTTTCGGATCAGTTTCGTCTACAAATATAGGCTGCTGATTTTTTTTGCCAGTACGCCTTATACCTTCAATAGCACTATATAGTCCTTTTGGTAATTTTTTAGAATCAATGATTAACTCATAAGTATTTCCATCCATATCATCAAATGATACTGTTTTTTTAGTAGTCATATAGCCTCCTATTAAGCATGTTATTCAAGTCTACAGAGCAACTTATTGCTTTATGATTAACTTAATACGCAAATTATAAAAAGATCTTGTATATCTTGCAACTATTTATAATAAAAGAATATATTTTTAGGACTTTTATTCTTTAATTACAACTTAATATACAAACTATACAAAGATCTTTTATATTTTGTAATTCTCCAATACAGATTCTTGACTAAGTTTTTTTGCTACTGTGTAGTAGCCAAACTTCTCAAGCAATTGAAATTTGGTTTATAACAGCTCTCTTTCCTTAAAGCTGCAGTATCCTTTGTCTGTCATAATAATGTGATCCTCTAGTTCAATTCCCACTCCTTGACATGCTGACACTAATTCTCTAGTCATTACTTTATCATCTTCTGATGGTTCTAAACTCCCTCCTGGATGGTTATGAGCTAATATTATTGACGCTGCTTCCATTGATAATGCCTTTTTTACCACTTTCCTTTCAGACAGGTGTACTTCATCTATTGTACCAAAATACACTTCATCTCTTATCAGACGGTGCTGTTTATCCAAGTATATTATCTGGACAGCTTCTTTTGCTGAAAAGCCTATGTTTACCCTTACATACTCTATCAGCTTTTCTTGGCTATCCATTACCGGGCCTCTCTTTAATCCTTCTCTGAGTGCTCTTTTATAAGCTTCTTTTACACATTCAATTGCTGCAGCTGCATGTTCAGTCATTCCTTCTATCATTTTCAGATCATCGATTTCTCGTCCTAAAATTTCTCCTATTCCTGGGCAATTATCCATTAGAGTTTTAGTAACATCTTGTGCTTGCTTTCTGTCATGAACTGCTCCTAGAAGCACTGACACTATTTCACGATCAAATAGAGCACTTCCTCCTCCACTCTGTAATACTCTCTCTATTTCTTCTGTAAGTTTTTCACTATTATTCATAAAATATACTCCTCGTTAATAACAAATTGTTTTTAATTATTTACTGCTGTTTTTTATCAGCATTGGCATAGAGCCATAGCTTCCGAGTGAAGTCAAATCAATTTTTCAATCTTTTTTACTTACTTTTTTATGAATAGGTAAAGATATTAATACATATTTATTTTCAAGTTATGTAAAAAGGTTGTTGTTAATCAATTATTTTAGAAATAACATCAGTAGAAAAACCTAACTGAAGTAAATTATTTGTAACTTTCATTTCCTCTACTTTATCAATCTTCTCTTTGTAAATTTGCTTTCTTTGCAATAAAAATTCTACCCATATATTTAGCTCATCTCGTGATTCTTGATTGTCAATTTTTCTATATTCTCTTGCCAAACTTAATAATTCATTTTCTCCTTCACCATCTTCATAATTATCTTCTTCTTTTATCAAATCTTCAGCGTCCACTGATAATTCCCTTGCTATTTCCCACAACCTTTCACTAAAAAGAGTACCGCTACCTTGTTCATAGTGATGTATCTGTGAGGGCCCTACATTAAGCTTTTTTGCTAATTCTTCTTGCGTATACCCCCTTATTATCCTCCACTTTTTTATCTCTTGTCTTCCGTTTGGCTCGTATCTCTCTTTATCAGCATATTCTTCGGTTGATAAGCCTGTTGCTCGGTAGATAATGTCATTATCAAACCCTGCCTTAACTAGATTCCTTGCAATTCTTATTCTTGCTGCTTTTGTATTACTTTCTTCCTCAGCTCGGATAGATTTGGTTAATGCATAAATTGCTTTGTGTCCTCCTGTTTTTTCTATGAAATTATACATTTCCTCGGTCTTAGCTTTGTCAAAACAACTATCTTCTTTTAGTACTCTTCGCCCAGGAAAGAGATTTCTAATAGGAATTGATAACGCTTCTGCTATCACTTTTAGCCTTTCAATTGGAATGCCACATGTTCCTTGCTCATATCTTAGCAGTGTATGATAGTTTATGCCTGTTTTGCCTACTAAATCCTTCAGGGTATATTTTTGTTTTAACCTCCAGCTCCTTACTTTTTGTGCTATTTGGTATCTTAGAGAGATAGTAGTATACTTTGCCATACAGAAATAAATATTATACAGGGTAATATAAATTTGCTACCAATGCCCATTATATAGAACAATAACGAGTATACCAAAGCAAGAGAATAGCAAAGTAAAGTTACTCTCTGTACAATGATGGTATTGGAATTAGAATAGAAAAAGCTATTTAACATTTTATTTCTCTTTTATAAAAATTGACTTATTTATAAATATATGTAATAATTTAATTTTTATAGGAGTAAGATATGAACCATTCACAGTTTTCAGAAATATACAATAAATTAAAGGAAATATTGACTCAAGGCATCAAAGATACGGAGCAGATAAATGACAAAATTGAACAAAATATAAAAGGCACACCTGAATTTGAAGCATGGAAAAAAAGTGGTTTTAGTTTAGATTATGTGTTTAAAGTTGGAGAAGAACACAAAACTGAAAACGCATTCTTGATACGTGCTTGTCAAAACTTCGATGTAGAAGTGGTAAAGCTTTTACTAGATACAGGGGCTAGTGTTAACGTAATAGCTGGAGAAGATAATCCTTTTACTATTATTATTGAGAAGTTATATGGTAAGGAAACGCCTAATAAGGAAAGGGCAGAATCGATACTGAATTTACTATTACCAAAATTAACATCTCATGTTCAGGAAGGAAAAGAAAGTGTAAATCTTACAATAAAAAAAGCCGTTGAGCGTGCCAATTTAAAGGTATTCAACGAGCTGAAAAATGCAGGAGCTAATTTTAATATAGAAGTGTGCGCAGGACGTCCTCTATTACAGTGGGCTGAAATGCATAAGGAAAGTACTAATTCAGAAGACATGGACAAGATAATAAATTATCTAACCACTCCTTCAAAAACAGCAGAAGAGGTTAAACCTTCTGTCAGAATAGATACTTCGGAAAAGAGCGATGCAACCTTCTGGAGTAAACACAAAGGAAAAATAGCTCTAAGCATTGTTACACTATTTGCAGCTGGTGCTGTTACAGCATTTATGTTCGATTTATCTATAGTTGCATTGGTTTTAGTAGCTTCAGCAGTAGTTACATTAATGGCTATTGGTATTGACAAAATTTGTGAAAAGAGCCCAAATACAGAAATTGATAAACCATCTGCTACTTCAGACAGGGCACTAAATCAGACTGTTAGTTAATAATTTATAATCACACCTCAGCAATGCTCTGCTGGGGTCTGACTATGGAAATTCTAGAGTAGAAATACCAAAATCATGTTATATCATAAGCTTTTGTTGTTCGAGAGATAACATGAGCAGAAACTCCTTCCTTAACTAAACCCTTTGCCACCTCTATTTTTACTGCCTTTCCACTTTCTTCCTCACTAATACGGATGAATTTAGTTAATAAATAAAACGTTTCACGTAATTCTTGATCCTTAATCTCTCTATGTCTTCTTACTAACCTCTTCTCCCTCATACCCTTTCTCATTTGATACTTCTTGTCCGCAAGCTAGATCTCTAGCAATTGTTAATAATGCTTCTGCTAATTCATATAACTTCTTAATTGAAATTCTGCGCGTTCCTTTTTCATATTGCAGTATTACCTGATAGGTTGTTCCGATTTTTTTGCTAAATCTTTTTGAGTATACCCCTTTGCTAATCTACGATTTCTTACTTTTTCTTCTATCTGATACCTTATAGAGATATTTGCCATAAATATTATACAGGTTAATACTAACAAATAAAGATATACAAAATGTTTGCATTTTAGTTGAATATTTCTTCACAATTGTGTATAATTATTAATACTTTTTATCTTACTTTCTCATGGCTCTTTCGAAGTTTCTTGATGCACGCAATGATATAGCTTTTCGCCGTATCTTTGGTACCGAAAAAAATAAAGATATTCTTATTCACTTTCTTAATGATATACTAGGTCTTACCGATGACAACAAGATTAAAGATGTCTCCTTTCTCAGTCCCATTCAAGACCCTGTCATTGCCTCTCAAAAGCAAAGCATTGTTGATGTTCTCTGTGTTGATTCTACAGGGATAAAAACTATAATTGAGATGCAAGTCGCTAAAACTACTGGCTTTGAAAAACGTGCCCAATATTATGCCGCTAAGGCCTATTCAAGTCAAGCTGATGTAGGTGACCAGTATCATGATCTTAAAGGCGTTATCTTTATTGCCATTGCTGATTTCATCTTATTTCCTAATAAGCTGGCTTATAAGTCTGATCATATTACTTTTGATAAGATAACTTTTGAACATGATCTCAAAGACTTTAGTTTTACTTTTATAGAGTTACCTAAATTTAAAAAAAGAGAAGATCAATTAGAAAATATAATAGAGAAATGGTGTTATTTTTTTAAACACGCCGGTGAAACAAGTGAAGAGGATCTAAAAAAAATAATAGGAAGTGATTTAATTATTGGCAGGGCTTATGATGAGCTAAACCAATATAATTGGAGTAAAGAAGAACGTCTTGCTTATGATCAAGCTAAAAAACGTACCGATGATTATTTATCTAGTCTTGAAGAAAAACTTCATCAAGGCATTCTAATCGGCCATCAAAAAGGTAAAATTGAAGGTATAGCAGAGGGCGAAAAACAGGCTAAAATAGTAGTGGCAAAAAATTTACTTAAAGCTGGTGTATCTATTGACGTCGTATCGCAAACTACGGGCCTTTCTTTAGATGAGATTAAGAAATTAATTTAACCTTATTCCGAGTCAAATGGCCTTGAATGGAAGCATTACTTAAATAACTTTGAGGCTCTAAACTTATTTGTTGTTCTTTTACATCATTAACTTCTAATCTACCATCTCCGTTGTGCTCTATTGATTGATTTAATGTTATATCTAGCCCCTTATTAAATTCAATCATAAACTTGTCAAACTTTTTCGGACTTAATTTACCAGCTTCTCCGTCAGGACATGCTTTCTCTACATATGAGCTTAAAATCCCTGAAATCTCATTAAATTTACCACTCATGACTTTTCTAGTAATCTCTTTTTGCATTCCCATATAATCAATACTTAACCGGTGCATTGATACACCACTTTTTAATCCAGCTTGCTCTACTACTTTCTCAAATCCCTTTGTAATATTGAGTGCATATCCCTGTGCTTCTAGTGGAGATATAGGCTGATCTACTGTAGAAATATACTTCTTACCTGTAACTTTTCTAACCAGCACGTCAAGTAACATTATTGTACTATTTATATCCACTGGTGCATTAACTTGTGAGATTGAACTTAGAGTGCTTGATGTCTCCTTGGATAAGGCAGTTCTAGAACCTAATAACCCACCTATAGAGTTTTTTACCCAACCAAATAAATCATTTATCCACGAAGATGACCTTGCACCACTACTTGCTACTATTTCAGGTTGATTAATTGAATCTGTAGCACGAGGTTTGCGTGATAAGTGATGACGATCGTGATCTCCATGGTGATGGCGACGCTTGCGTTGTTTAGAGATTTCTTTTCTCTCATTGAGTTTTTTTTCTAGATATTCAATAATATCACCATACCCTTTTTTAGTAGCTAAGGACAAAGGTGTATCCCCATATCTATCCGATAAATTAAAATCAGCGCCTTTTTCTACAAAATGTTTCACTAGATCTAGCCTATTTAAAATAGTAGCCAAATGCAAAGGTGTCCGATCATATATATTCGCTGCATTAATATTGGCACCCTTATCTACCAATAATTTTACTGTTCCTAGATCACCACCTTCAGCAACAGCATAGTGTAGAGGTGTTTCCATAACGGCGTTCACTGAATTAATATTAGCTCCCTTTTCTAAAAGGCGCCTGACTAACTCTATCTTATCACTACCAGCAGCTGAATGCAAAATCGTCTGTCCAGATTCGTTTGTTACATTAATATCAGCACCTCTATCTACGAGCGACTCTGCTATATCTAAGTCCCCTTCATTGATAGCACCCTGAAGATTACTATTTAAATCTGATTGTGACTGCTTTTGTTTTAAAAATTCTACTATATCCTTATGACCTTTCTGAACAGCGAAGTCTAAGGGTGTTCTACCGCTTTTATCTTTATCATCAATGTTAGCACCTTCTTCTACAAGGTACTTCACTACCTCTAGCTTACCGTTAATAGTAGCAGAGTGCAAAGGGCTCTGCTCATAATGATCCTTCAAATTGAAAGCAGCTCCTCTTTCTTTCAGGTACTTTACTACCTCTAGGTGACCATACATAGCAGCCAAGTGCAAAGGTGTACGGAGACGATCACACTGTACGTTAAAATCAGCACCTTTTTCTACCATGTATTTTACTGCTCCTAGATTACCATTAGCAGCACCATAGTGCAAAGGTGTGAAGCCGTCTTTATTCTTAGCATTGATACTAGCACATCGATCCAAAAGAGCTTTAACTTTACTAAAATCACCATCTTGTGCTGCAACCGGCAATTTTATATCTATTTCTAATGCATCTCTCTTTTTACAAGTTTCTGAGGCTTTATCAATTAGATTTTGTACTTGTGCTATACTAGACAAACTAAATCCATCCAATCTTCTGATAATTATCGGTTCTAACCCTAAATCAAATTCCAACTCAGAAATCCTATAAGATTCAGAATCATTCCAACCTGTTACATTGATTACATGCTTAGATACTTTGTCAGAGAATACCAAATTCCTATCACTACTGGAAACCATAATCCGATCCGGAGTAATATCTTTTAATATCATTATCCCTATACGTTCTTTGTCTTGCCCCACAGGAGTTAAAGCATCGTCTTGATTATGCGTAATATTGACAGACTGAGTAAAATCTATAACATACTCTTTGATAGATTTCTCATAATCACTCTTAAGCTTATCTTGATAATCCATTACTTCATTAACTTCCTGGTACAAACCAGAATATGGAGAAAAATTACCATTATCCCATAGAAGAAAATTAACATCCTCCCATTTACCTTGATCATTATAAAAATCTTCTATTTTTATTAGGAAAGGAATCTTACCTTCTCTTACTAATAAAAGATCATCTTTGTCTTTATACCTCTCAATCTCTTCAAGACGAGAACTGATCACTACATGATCGTCTTGCAAATCTTTAGGTAATAAAAAAATATTCTGAGTTGGTGTAGCCTGGAGAAAAGGAAGTAATTTACCATTTTCTATTGGAGAACCAACACATGACATTGATTCCACATAAGGAATAAAGGTTTCTCCTTTGCTATTCATAACCATAAAGTGCCTATAGCTGTTATCCTGGAGATAATTTCTGACTTGAACATTAGTATTATTGGCTCTTAAATGCAAGTCGCACTGCTGAACTAAAAACTCCTTAAGAACTTCCGGTAGCATCAGTATATCTAGCATTTTATCATCTGAGTTATTGTCAATGGTAATCTCTCTTTTTTCCATGCTACTATCAACAATATACATATCACTTCCACTGCCACCTCTAGCAAACATACTCTTTTGATCAAAGTTTATTATATCCTCTCCTGAGGAACCAAACACTGCACGTTCTAACGTGCTATCGCTTTGACTTTGTAGTTTTCCTGTAAGAACACCGAAAACTTTATAGCCCTTATTATTTCTCAGAATTTTATTGTAATGCTTCTCTACAGCATCAAAATCATCAAGAGGATATTCTGCATGCAGATCAAATGAGTTAATCTTTGTAAAAGATGATTCTAGTTTCTTAATCTTGGGAATAACGTTACTACCACTTTTATCTATCAGTATGAAATTAGGCTGATGACTATTCGTATTAATATAACTTTTAATTTCAATAGTGTACTGATTACCTTGAACTAACCCTATTTTTAAAGATAAAGTATTACTACCTGACGAATAAGCTATTTCATCACAGTCGTCCAGCAGGCTAGTTTCTGGAAAGACTATAGTTCCTGTGCCCCCTACATCAATTTCTGAGTATAATTCTTTAGCCCTGTATCCTGCAGTTTTTATATAAAACGTATAATAATTTTCCGCACCTGTAACTTTAGTATATGGCAAGACGACTACCTTTTTACAGCTATCAACTATATCTTTCTTATCTTTGCTCAAACCTCCACCACTATTTATAAGGATTTGACTACTGTCATCTGTCGTAGTGCGCTGAGAATCATAGGTACACACAACATTATCCTGCCTATTTTCCATTCCAATATAGATATAATCAAGAACATCGGCATTTTTATCAATATAATCGTGGATCAGTACATCAAAATTTATAAATAATTTTAAAAGAAGAATACTATTGGATAAAGTATCACATTCAATTTTTACCTCTAAAACGAAATCCTGACTTTTCAACTTACTCAAATCAATTATATTAGTAGCATTATAGCCACCCCTGATTCCACCAAAAAACCCTCTATCAAAAAGAATGAATCTGTTAACAGTATTATCACCACCAGTTATTGTTGTGCTTCCTGCAAAAATTAAGAAGTAGTTCACTAACTTGCTGCTCCCGACGATAGTACCCTTGTCTATGCTCTCTAAATTATAAATAATTGTTGTACCATCACTTTTTCTTCTTTTATCAGCAATAACCATCGCATTTTCACAGTAATGTATAGCTATTGGAATTGACTTTTTAATATTTTTTTCGTAAGCCCTCTCAATAAATTGTGGCAAGCAAATCATCTCAGAATCTTGAATCGGCTTAGGTAGAGCACGTGAAAGGTTCTCTGTATCAGCATCTGTTCTATTCATTAGAATCTTTCCATACCCTGCATCAAAAGACAGTGTATCATAATTGATCTGCCCAAGGCCAACTGCGTAGGCAACCACTTCACCAGGGCTATCATTTAAGCTCTCCCAAGCTGCTTTAGCTTTGATATTGACTCCATCACCCCTGGCTTTAAGGAGCTGTACATCGTATGCCATAGGTTGTAAAAGAAGCGTTCGCCAGAATATGCTCCAATTCTCATCATGAGTTGTATCATACTTCTCTTCATACTCTATAATATTGCTAACACCACTATAAATTCCCTGACCTAGCATGAGCGCAAATCCAACTGCAACACCAACTCCTGGCATACTAGCTGCTGTAAGAGCAACACCAGAAATAAAGGACACACCAGAAAATGATATAGATGCTATATTATCCCTTATTTCCTTCTCCGTACATAGGTTATCACTATTTTCCCTATTCTTACAATCAACAAGGTTATTTGCTGACATACCTATATCAACAAGATCAAATACACCACCTGCTGCACCTCCTACACCTTTTGCCATTTTACTTCCAATTTTTACTCCCGTAAATGTAATAGCAAATTTTGCTTGTCTCCCTAGAGCACCTGGTATCATTTTTCCTGCAAATTGCCCAGCTGATTTTACAATTTTTGGGGCAGTTTTAACTATTATATTCTCAATTGGTTGAGATGCAAAAGACCATGCCATTCCACTCACACTCAGTCCACAATCTATGGAGTCTCCATCAGCACAAGATACAACCGTTCCATGAATTCCTCTTATTAACTGTATTCTACCTGCAGCATTTATTAACCTACCTTTTAATTTTGAGGTTTTTGTTGAACCAGCATCCATTTGTGAAACGCCACCGTACAAATCCTTAATACGCTCATTCTGAATATAACGTTCATACCCTTGCTCTTGAGCCACCCTGTCAACTAAATATCTATAATCACCTTCAATACTTTTATCCCCAACAAACTTTATAAGCTGAGCATTTTTTGCTTCATCTTGACTTCTTTTAACATAAGTGAGGAACCTTTCGCTATCAATTATGACCTTATCTACATTATTTTCATCTACCTTTCCTTTACTAAACTTTTCTACGTCTTCCTTTGAAAACAGGCACTCGGTAATACTTCTTGCCCTTCTCGCCGAGCCTCGACTTCCACAATGATTTAGGTTTCCCTTTGAAAAGCCAGAATTGGATTTAGTATCAGTTTCATCAACAACTTCTTTTATCTCAGATAATTTAAGTTGTGATTGTACATCAGAAACAGCCTTGTTGAAACTGGAAAGAGTGACCTCTTTTGAAATATCTATTTTTTTTACGGCTCCTTCTATTAACTGCAGAAATTGTTCTCTAAAAAGTTCTCTTTGTTCACTATGTGCTAAATGATTACGTAACTTTCTTATTAGAAAAGGGTCATCTCCATTTTTTCTAGTTCTATCTAAAAGAGAATATATACTAACAAACTGCATTTGCACCGCATCAGGATGGGACAATCTACCCAGCACATCAATTTTCTTTTTTACTTCCCTTAAGTAGAGATTTCCCACTTTACTCTCAATGGATTGCTGTAAAGAAATGGCTCTCTTTTCCGTATCAGCACTATTCTCACCTTTAGGTTTATACTGGTAAGCAAGATTTCTAAACACCTGATCTGGTATTACCTTACCTTCTGTTATTCTATCACATATTACTTTAAGAGCAGTAGGGTTACTTTCAAGTAAATTAATACATTTATTTCTTCTCCACTCTACTGAGTACGAAAGTAGTTTTTCTTCGCTTTTAGGAGTAAGGTTAAGTCCCTTAACTAGTTCTTCATATCGATCAGGTGTAATAAAATCGTGAGGACTACCTTGATTTTGATTACTAGATTTTAAAAATTTAAGTAAAGCTCTTTTATTGCCACTATCCACATTGACACTATTCAACAAATTAACTAAAGAGACCTTTTTAATCCCTCTAAATTCAGAATAGGAGAGCTTTTCTCTAAAACTTTGTAGATCGAAATATTGTTCCAGCTGACCTTTGAGGGGAACCCGCTGACCGTTCTCAAATATGGTTATTTTATCAAGTACTTCGGTGCTACTAAGGAAATTATTTAAAACGACATCCGCTTCTTTTTTTTTATTAACTACCGAAGGAATACCATATTGAAGATAGTTAACTACTTCTTCTATCTTGGATACGTCACTTAAGTGTAGATCTAGATTACATGAACCCAACACCTCATTTACCTTCTTGTTCACTTTCAATTTACTTTTCTCAGTACATTTTTCAATAATTTCTAATTTTTTAGCATCTAGTTTTATTTTAGAAGCCCCTTCGCTCTGTAAAGGAAAATCCCTAGATTTCATCTGCAGAGCACTTCCGTAAATTTCGTCAACCAGTTGTTTGCTCTTATCATCCATAGAGTTATACTCACTATTTCCCCTTCCTTTTATCTGCTCAATACCTTTTATAAGCCCCGTTATACCTTCATCGGCGTAAGAGTATATAAGCTCTTTAACATTCTTGCCTCCAATCCCAGACGCGTTTTCTTTCACAAGATCCTGAATAAAACCCTTCTCTATCCCAATTATTTTATTATAGACAACCTCCTTAATAGGTACCAAACCTTCATCAAGTAGCTTTGTTATATCCCGGCCATCTAATTCCAGAGAGAATACCTGATAATGCACTATCTGGTCTCTAAAATCAGTTAAAAGCTTGATAGGCAATTGTTCTAGTTCTAGAGATTTCCTTGTATCATCTGATAAATTGGGAGTATCTAAAGTGCTTTTAAGATACTCGCCAACCTTCTGTAGTACTGTTTGCAGAACTAACCTCTTTTCTTCTATAGTTGTTCCTTTTTTTTCAAAATATTTTTTGCATGAATCAATGGTAGAATAAATTTTGTATAAAGATTCAGCATCCCTTCTAATACCTAAATACTTATTAACTTTACTCAGGATAGCCTCATCTAAAAAGACTTTGATTTTTTCATCTTTGTCAAACTTTGCAATAGTTTCTTTCCATTTTTGAAGTAGCTCGACTTTTCTCAATTCTTTCTTGTCCAAAGTTCCTTGGGACATTTTTTTTGTTGAAATTGTCTTTGATATTGCCTCGTAAGATGAGATAAGAAATTCTACTAAATGCTGCTTATTAAGGGTAATATCTCCCACACTTTTATAATCAATGAGGGCTAATTCAATAAATTTAAGATGTCCAGCATCTAACTGAACTAGCTGACTTTTAAGATTTTTGACCTCAGCTTCAATCTTATCGAAGAGAAAGTTCTCTTGGTCCTCTGGAAATTTAGAACGATCACCACTTTGAATTTGCTTCAAGCATTCCAAATGTAATTTAGTCAGTAGGGATAGAAGGATAAAATCTCTGCGATGGCCTTTTTCATTGTTAATAAGCTTACTCGTATCAGTACAATCTAGCATACACAAACCCTCTCAAAAACAAATTCACGAACATAAAATCACTTACCTACACTATTTACTGCAAAATCCCTATGTCTAGTGTGCCGTAGAGACACAAGGAATGTTCAAGTAAGAGCAAACTAAGTGCAAAAGCTACGCAATAGATGGGGGTGGGCCCCTCGGAGCCGGCTTACAAGAGCAGGCTTCAAACAACCATAAGCTGCTTTGGTAAAAAGCTAAGGTAGTGAGCGTTATGGAAAAGGCGCAAATATGCGTCATGTGTAAAATAGAGAGATGAATGAAAATGAACCACTGATAAAGTGTCGAAAGGAATTGGATGATGTCAAAACCAGGGGTTAGACTTAACCTGGGATAAATCTATCGGGAGCTTGTTTACTGGATAGATGGCGTCCGGCATAGAGGTGGCATGAATCTATTTTGGGCTATTGCGTGGAACTGCGGGAACCTGTCGTTTCGATGATAAGGGAGAAATCCAAGGAGCTGATCTCTGAGGATGAGAGTACCGATGCGGAAAACAGGGGCGGATCAGCTCGTAGTAGTGAAGAAGTTTCTGTAATGGAAATGGAGCGAAGGAGCTGAGTTATTTAGTTTTAGTTATTTATCAACCGAAAGGGAGGAGTTAATGAATAAAACAAAGTCTTTTGATATACCAAAGCAACTTATTTGGAGAGCTTATAAACAAGTATCGAAAAATAGAGGTGCTGCTGGTGTAGATGGGGTTTCGATAACAAAGTTTGAGGAAAATCTAAAAGATAATCTATACAAACTATGGAATCGTATGACATCCGGAAGTTATTTTCCAGAGCCTGTAAAAGCTGTAGCAATACCGAAAGATATGGGAGGAGGACAAAGAATTTTATGTGTTCCTTCAGTATCAGATAGGATAGCGCAAACAGCAGCAACAATGTATCTCGAACCGTTAGTGGAGCCAAAATTCCATGAGGATTCATATGGTTATAGATCGAATAAATCAGCATTGGATGCGGTAGATACAGCGCGTAAGAGATGCTGGAAGTACGATTGGGTGGTAGACCTTGATATATCAGGGTTCTTCGACAATCTGGATCACGACTTAGCACTTCAGGCTATCAAGAAACACACAGACTGCAAATGGGTCATACTATATGTTGAAAGGTGGATGAAATCCCCTATACAACTTGCAGATGGCAGTAAAGTAGTTAGGGATAAAGGAGTTCCGCAAGGAGGTTCAGTTAGCCCAATCATCTCTAATATATTCATGCATCATGTGTTTGATATATGGATGAAAAAGAACTATCCGACGGTACCATTTGAGAGATATGTGGACGATGCGATAGTGCACTGCAGAACAGAGAAACAGACAAGATTTGTGAAAGTAATGATCGAAGAAAGATTGGCTGAGTATAGGTTGAAATTACATCCTAAAAAGACACAGATAGTGTACTGTAAGGATGACAATAGGAGAGATGAATTTCCTAAACAAAGTTTTGATTTTCTGGGTTACACATTCAGACCCAGGTTAGCAAGAAATAAAATAGGGAAGCATTTTGTTTCATTTCTCCCAGCAATTAGCAACAAGGCCAAGAAAAAGATTACTACAACCATAAGATCATGGAAAATGCTACGAAATACGCATATAACATTAGAGGAGATATCAGGAAAAGTAAATCCAATAGTCAGAGGCTGGTATCAGTACTATGGCAAATTTTACAGAACTGAGGTCTACAAATCTCTAAAGAATGTAGAGCGGCATCTAGAAAAGTGGGTCAAAAGGAAATATAAGAGACTCAGGAGTCACGGAAGACTAGCAAGACAATTTCTAGGAAAGGTGAGAGATAGGTCTCCAAATATTTTCTATCATTGGACACTAGGTTTAGGGTCAAAAAGGCTAAATAATGGGAGCTGTATAAGCTGAGAGGTTTATGTACAGTTCTGCGAGAGACTGGTAGGGGAAGTTCCACTGGTCTACTCTCCTAAGGTCCAAACAAATACCTTATTTGATAAGACAAATGTGAATTTCCCACCACAAGATCATCAGGTTCAAAACCTTCCTTATCTCTTATCCTATAATCTGCACCATGTTCCAAAAGAACCTTTACCGTATGATAGTTCTGAACCGAGCAAGCAAGATGTAATGCAGTACGACCACTACCAGAGTCGATAGAATTTATATACTCTACCAACCCTTCCTTTCCTTCTTTCTCCTTTACATGCTTCAGTAGTAACTCAGTATACTTACTTCCCTTTTTTTCTTGTACAGCAATAAGTAATGGAGAATGCCCATCAGCATCGAATTTCCTATAATCTGCACCTCTCTCCAGTAAAAAACGCGTACTTTCATATTTATCTTCTCCTAGAGCAATTATCAATGGTGTCTCACCATCATGACCATACCCATTAATATCAGGAATATAATTTAATAATAGTTCTACCATAAAAGGATTATCCGAAAGCACAGCAACACCCAGAAGGTTGGAGCCATTTAGCACCACATCAACCTTAGCACCGCGCTGAATAAGAGTTTTAACAATATCTACATGCCCAGACATTACCGCCCAGGAGAGAGGCGTAGCACCAGAGAGCTCTGGATCAGAACATTCAATTTTGGAATCAATATTTGCCCCTTTTGATAACAAGTATTCTACAATTGAATTTCTACCTCTGTAAGCAGCCCTATGCAGTGCAGTACGCCCAATGTCATCAGCGGAGTTTACATCCACGCCGCAGGACTCAATATAGAACCTAACATTTTCTATATCACCAGCCCCTGCAGAATTCAAAAGATAATCAACGTTTTTATCAGATTCCACGACATAACACCCTATAAATTACTTACACTAACACCCAAAGTGGAGGAGCCTATATACTGAGGGACCACCTTGAATACATTAATTACCTACTCTTAGACGATCACCCTTTTACAACGTGAAACTTACTCTAAAAACTACTTTTAGTATAATCACTCCATTTTTAAGGCTTGTCAACTACTATTTTAGAAAAAATTTTAATTTTAAGCCATTTTTGATAAAAGCTTCCTAAATAGGCTTGTTACAGTTGATTGCTTTCAAATTATTTACTTATTATAAACCTATCTTAATTTTTATCCTCAAGTTAAATATTATTAATTTAGCAATATATTGTGTTGAAAACTCAGGCAATTTAGCCATTTCCAGCGCTCAAAACCAATGGCGATGAGAATTGTTCGTTTTGGGATGGCATGGTCTACCAAGTGTGCCATACGAACTTTTATTTATAGTAATTTTACTACATTGCAAAGTCAGCTATATTAGCTTGTTTCAGCCATATTTACATACGAACTAATTTGCTTAGCTTTGTTGCAAAGATTTCAAACTTTTATTTTCATAACACCGCTTTTACGTAAAAAGTTCTCAAAAATATACGATCTTTTTTATGTTTTTTAAAAAGTAAACATTCAAGATTTTTATGGCGCTAATTTTTAGTATGTTTCTATACTAATCAATCTAAAGTGGCTATTAATAATCTTATATAAAATCTTGACTTTTTTATTAAAATATTTGATAATTAAAGTATATTATTATTTTTAATAGAAGAGCTTGATATGCCACAGTATAAAGATTTAACAGGAAAGCAAAAAGAATTATATGATAAGTTAAAGACTGCAATAGAAAAACAAGAGGATATTTTTTCTATTCTTAAAGACGTTTCAAAGCAGGATTTACAGCAAGTTCTTACTAATGCAAGTATAACTCAAAAGTTAACAAATGGTATAGAGTATAATCTAACACCCCTTGCCTATGCTATGAATTGCAATGATTTTAAGGAAAGAATCAAAGTTATTTTAGAAGCAAGTAAAGATAAAAAAGAAGTTCTTACTACTGCAAGTATAACTGAAAAGTTATCAAATGGTATAGAGTATAATCTAACACCCCTTGCCTATGCTATGAATTTCAATGATTTTGAGGAAATAATCAAAGTTATTTTAGATGTAGCTCAAGATAATAGTGTGTTAGAAGAAGTTTTTGTTGGTATAGAAGAATATGATCATACAAAACTTAAGAAGATTTTAGAAACATTAAAAAATCAAGAGCAGAATGAAGAGCAAAAAACTAAAATTGATGGTTGGCTAGAAATACTTACAAAGAACGTATCTAGTAGTCACAAAAGTGATAAACAGCCTTTAGCGCCCGAAAGTAGCATACCTAAAGCTGAAGAAAATATAGCTAATAATGAAGGTATGAAAGATACTTTTAAAATTGAAAGTAATATATCCAAAAGAGAGAATAGTGACAAATATCCTCAGAAAGACACAGTAAAAACTATTAATAGATCAATAATGATTGGTAGTGTTTATGGTTTTATAGCTGCATTAGTAGTTAGTGGTGGATGTTTTGCTGCCGGTGTTGAATTATCAATATTGGCTATAGCTGCAGTAGCTACGTTTTTAATAATAGAAACTATTGCTAGTGGTATTATATATTTAGTATTTAATCCTAGTGATAAGCTAGATAACCCTGACTCAGAAATAGCTAAACAGCAAGTGGTTCCAGAAGTTTGTTAACAAAAGCTTTACAGTCAAGCAGAAGGGAGGGTCATCTTTTACCTTCCTTTCGTGTTTTTTTGTATGGAATGCCTTGTTAAGTTAATAACTTAAGATAATTTCTAAAAAAGTTATTCCGATGCTTATGATTTTTGGAGTATGATGAATTTTTCTTCTGTAGTATTACACTGTTTAATCAATCAAGCTAGGAAACAATTGAAATAGATTTTTTATGGACAGAATTCTTTACGCTATTATAGCAATACTAATTAGATAATGGTGTATATTTACAGGTAAATTCAAATTCTTTAGGTTTATCTGTCTTTTCTAAGTGAATATAAAGTTCTTTATTCTCTGTAACGTTGTTCACACAGCAACAATTTTCAACTTCATACAGGTAATCCTTATGATGTGATTCCCAATTAAGTATTTGGCGTAGTGCTTTCACTTTAGCTTTCGATTCATTCTTTGCAATAACAAATACATTTTTATGCAACTCCGTAAATTTTTTACTATCGTAACCACCAAGGTTGACAAAATAAAGCTTTTCTTCAACGTGGGTAGGTTGTCTCGTTAAGGTAATATTATAATCTTCAGCACTTTCTAATATACCCCAAGCATCAATATGGAAACCTTTTTTTACACCCCACCATTTTGCTTTTACTTCTTCATAAGTATCTTCGATCTTTTCTGCTACTACAAAAAATATATCATGTAGCTCGATTAAAGAGGTTTCAGTTTTACCTCCAACATATATGACAAATATTTTCATGATACATGCCTCCTATCTTTTATTCTCTTTATCATACTAAGTCTGTTCATTAAAAAATCAACAAAAATTAAGAATTTTTAGATGATGAAGTAAAACAGGCATAGATTAGACTTCTTGCATAACTGAGGAAATAATACCAAAAGTAATATTAGTGAAGGTATGAAATTTGAACAAATAAGTAACCTAGATGAAGAGGAGTTTCGAAGATTAACAGAAGTAAAAAGAAAAACATTCGAAAAAATAACAGAAATTTTAATGGAGTAAGAAAAAGGCAAGAGGAGGAAAACCAAATAAACAATGCATGTTTGTTAATGGCGCTAGAATATTTGCGTGACATATTTCATATTGGTATGGAATAAGCTAAAGTGCCTGTTATCGGTTGGATTGAGGATACGTTAATAAAACATTTACACTTCTGGAAGAAAAAGAGCTATTAGATTCGAATGTAGAGTATCAGGTTATGGATAGTAGATGGAACAGAAATATCAATAGAGAGGCAAAAAAAAAATTGGAATTATCCATATGAGTTATGAAAGAGGTCTAATATAAATTTATTGATTTATATATGTATTATAATACACTTTAATAGGTAGGTAAGTAATACACATATATATGAGTGAGGTTAAATTAAATAGTAAAGAGAATTCTAACGACTTAGTACATCAAAATCAAGGGCCATTAGTAATTAACTATTGGCAAGACAGAAGTGATGACAAAAAAATCCTTGAAGGTAAAGCGGAAAATACAGATGAATATGATATAAAAAATAAAAAGCTTGCTCAAGAATGCGCTGAATTTGTGTTGCAAGATCTAAACAATCATAATTTTAGTAACACGCACTCACAGTTAGAAGATGATCCATACCAAACAAAAGATGATAGTCAGCAAACCTTTTTCTTTGAAGAAAGTTCACTCTTAATTGAGCAAGAAGTAACTTTAATTGAAAATGAAAGGAAGCTGATTAGTGAGTTTTATAAAGAAATGCAAGATGCTAAAAGCAAAGCTAATACAAAAAGTGCTTTAGAATATATTAAATCCATAACGGATAAATATTTAGAGAGAGGGATAAGAATAAACTCATACTGTGATAATGATGGTGAGGTTATAGTAAATTTAATATTTAAAGAAATCGCAGGTGTTCTCGATAATATTGTATTTATAAATTCCCGCACTGTAGCTCCTGAAATGAAGCCCTATGATTCTTCTGACGATGATGAAGAAGATTACTACAACTTGGATATCATAAGAGAGATTGCTCATGGTTTATTACAAAAAGGAGGAAAAGTAAAAGAGAGCCTCTTTTATCATGATAGGATAAGATATTCGACCACTGCTTTTATAGATAACAATTCTTATAAACAATTTGATGAATATCTCATTGAACAGTATAAAGAAATGAAAAAAAAGTTAAAGGGTATAGCATATGAGTGTGTTGTAAACAAGAGCGAGCAAACTCAAGACAAATTAGAAGTAGAGATTGATAATATCTACTTTTATATAAGATATCCATAAACTAGTATAATTGAACCCATAAAAATCATAGCCAATCAAGAAATAATAGATCGAGGACTCAGAGTTCACATATTAAAAATAGGAAAAAGTACAGTAAAAATTGATAATAGAGGAGAAAAAAGAAATTATGTAGATCTTACAGAAGGTAGTGATGTGGTATTAACTTTCTATACTAGTTTGGGAGAATTAGAAGTTAGATTATATCCTCATGAAACAAATAAAAACTTGATAAGAGTAGAAGTGAGTGATGAAGATCTACTGGAGGACATAGAAAGTTATAATGAAGAAATAGGACAAAATTGCTTATTGGGAGGTTTATCAGTTATTGAAGCTATAAACCGAGGTTTTTTTGTTAGATCTGGTGGATTAATGCGTCCTGAAGTAATAAGCGAGTCTAACAACAAATGGACAGAACGTGAAGAGTTAAGAAGGACTTCTGATCCTAGGAGAGAAGTTTCTAGGTAGATTAATTTGCTAAAAAAGTTGAAGATTATTAGGGAGTGTTAAATAAACTGTGTCAAACCACATTTTAATTCAACTCAATTTTCAATCTATCAGGAAAGAAAATGTCGAGCTGGGACATAGTTAATACGTACAGCACTTTTCTTCCACCTTTTTTATAGCACAATATACCAGCTTGTACAAAGCATTTATACTGGTAAATGAGCCCTTGGTCTTGCCTAATTTGTCTATGCAACCCCTCAATTGGATTAGTGGTGTAAATTACTCTCCTCATTGGATCAGAATACTTGAAATAACTAGACAAATTTTCCCAGTTACTCTGCCACGATTTTATAACCGTAGGGCCCATTTTTCATCCAGTTCTAGTAGATAATTCTCAGCAATTTCCTTGCTTGGTGCTTGATATACCCTCTTCAAATCACTTAAAAAGCTCTTTGTATCTTTGCTAGCCACATACTTCAATGAATTGCGTATCTGATGCACTATACATTTCTGTATTAGGAAAGACGCTGTTTATAGCTGTAGGAAAACTTTTTAACACAGGCTATTAGAATATCTTCTACACCTCTTTCCTTGAGGTCGTTTAGCACACCTAACCAGAACTTCGCTTTCAGCCAAATAGAAGCCTAATACCTCTTTTCTGCCATTCTGATCTATGCCCAATATATTATACATGCACTTGCTTACACATCGTCCGTCCTCTTTTACTTTAAAGAACCATAAAAACTATCGGATAAACTGCCTGTAAAGGACGACTGCGCCATTCGTTAATCACTGGCAATAATTTATCAGTAATACTGGATATTTCAGCAACCGATACCTTATTGTCATAAATTTCTTCGACGTGTGACATTATGTCTCTATATCCCATACCGCTGGCAAACATGCTCAAGATCTTTGTTTCAAGTTCAGAATGCAGGCTTGTTTGTCTTTTTTTGACTATTTGTGGCTCAAAACTTCCTTCTCTATCTCTTGGTGTTAGCAGCTCGAATACTTGTTCGTAAAGTCTTTGAGTTTTTGCCGTTTCTGCGATTGTTTTCTTCGTTCCTATTATTTGATAGATGGCTCTCCATTTCACCTTCTAAACTTGCCTCTAGCAGCTTCTTTATCAATGGTACCATCTCTTCCGGTAAGTGGCCTACCTTCTCGTATAGATGACAGGATATTTGACTCTAACTCTTGATAATTTACTAACCCAACATAGTTATTTGCTATTTTTTCACTCATGTGTAAAACCTCCGTTTTTATATTAACTAAAATACATCATTTCTTGGTTTGACACAGTTTGTTTAACACTCCCGATTATTATTTAAATACAAACTACTATAATTTATAGATTAAGGAAATTGTACCAATGTCTTCTAAGAATACTCTTTTATATTGTTTTTAAGCTGGCTACAAAATGAGGATATGGAACATACAATTGGCTGAGCTGCCTTTTATACTCCAGGTTTACTATTAAAATATGCAGCTAAAATTGGATACATTTTCTATCACTGTTGTGTCCGATATGCTAAAATCTTCATCACTTATATTGATATTTTTACATAATTGATTTTGTAACATTTATTTGCTCTTCTATATCAATTTCAACATCTTTTTGTGTGGCCCTTTGTAGTAGCTCCTTTTGCAATAACCTTTTTTAATTTTCTGGTACATACTTTTTTCGATGTTTTTTCATATTGTTGTTTTTATAAACGTTACGACGCTGAGCCGTAAAATTTCTCCAATTGCTCACTCCACAGCATCGGTATTTCTCTCAAATCAACTAATTTCAAATCTCTTGGCTGTCTCCCATTTACTATGTCTTCTTTAATCTTTGGTGCTAAATAGTTCAACCTCAAAATTTGCTGTATACGTCTTGTACCTATATTAATTTTGGCACTCAGCTCCTTCACACTTTCGTATTTTCCCTCTTCTAGTTGCCGTTTCCACAAATGAGCTCTTACCACTGCTTTCAGTAGTACATTATTTGTTTTTCCTTCTGGCTCTACTACTGTACATTTGTTTCCTTTCTTTTTTATTGGTATAAATTCCACCTTATCCTCTGAACTCACTTCTATTCCATCTTCTTTTACCATTACTCCCTTTATTAATTTTTTCATTGCTTCTTTCTGTTCTCTGAAGCTTAAATTTTCTCCATCCCCATATAAGCATTCGGCTCTTTTCATCACTTCTTTTTCCACCTCTCCCGCTACTATAGTTCTGTTTATTGATTCACAACCTTTTCCCCTTAAATGGTTATTGCACACGTAATATCGGTACCTTTTATTTTCTTTTTTTGCATACGTTAGTGTCATATTTACACCACAGCTCTTGCACTTAATTATTCCCTTTAGCAACGCTTCCTCGTATTTCGCCTTTCTATATGGTTGATTCTTTATCAATTCTTGTGCTTTTTGCCATTTTTCCTCTTCTATTATCGCATCGTGCTTTCCCTCATACTCTTTCTCATAATGTCTGATTTTTCCCACATATATTGGATTTGTTACTATTCTCCTTACTGTCGCTTTTTTAAAGATATCTGATTTTGTTCTATAACCTTCTCTGTTTAACTCCCTTGCCAATTCTGCCATTGACTTCAGCTCTACATACCTTTCAAATATATGCTTTACTGTCTTTGCTTCTTTCTCATTTATTATTAATTCTTTATCCTTTACATCATATCCAAGCGGTAAAGTTCCACCCATCCATAGTCCTTGTTCTTTTGATGTTGCTATTTTATTTTTTACTCTCTCTACTATCATCTCTCTTTCTAGCTGTGCTGCTCCTGATAATACCGTTTGTACGAACTTTCCCATTGGCGTATTATTATCAAATATCTGCGTTACTGCTACAAAATTTACTCGGTGCCTTCTAAAAAATGACGTTACTTCGATGCTGTCTTTTGTTTCTCTTGAGAGCCTATCTAGCGTATATACTACTACACAATCTACTTCTCCTTTTTTTACATCTTCAAATAATTCCTTTATTGATGGTCTTTCTAAATTCTTTCCTGAGAAACCTCCATCGTCGTACCTTTTTACCAATGCTACCCAGCCTTCTTTGCTCTTTATGTATTTTTCACATGCTACTCGTTGCGCATCAAGGCTATTAAACTTTTGTTCCAGACCGTCTTCATTTGACTTTCTCGTATATATTCCACATCTTATCCCTTTACACATTTTCCTTTCCCTTTTGATCACGCAAACCAAATAGGAGCGGCCCATTGTAACTCATTCCCATTATTTTTCCAGCTACTGCTGACAATGATGTATAAAACTCTTCTCTGTAGATTAAACCCTTATCTGTTACCATTACCGCATGCGTCTCTTCACCTCTCTCTAGTATTAATTCTGTCCCTTCTACTGGTAATTTATCGCTACTTATTCTTTTTCCCTTCTCTAGCCGATCTGTCAGATACTCTAGTCTTTTTAATCCTTTTCTTGACATTTCTCCATATACTTTTTCCTGCATTCTATAAGCTAATCTTGGTATCAGATATTTCTTTGAGTATCTAGGTGCTTCTTCCACAAATACCTTCTTCCATATTTTTCTCAGCTCATCCAAAGGTTTTCTCTCTAAATTCATTACTTTCTTTTCTGTTTCTCTTTCCATATTTTCAGCCTCTCATAGAAGGTTCTATTTGTTCAAATAACTTTTCAATTCTGTCCGTTTCTTTCTTCAATACTTCAGTTACTTCTTTACTATTTTTTGCATAATCTATTGCTGTCATCCCACATTCATCCTCTTGTTCTATTTCTCCTCCAGCTTTCACTAGCTCCTCCACTATTTCTTTTTCTCCTATCATACATGCAAGGTGTAGAGGTGTGCATTTACTTCCATATTCTTCCGCATTTACATTCCCTCCTGATTTTATCAATTCTCTCACGGTTTCTAGACGTTTCTCCGTTACCGCTAAGTGTAGTGCTGTATAACCTCCTACATCTGCTGCATTTACATTCACTCCTTTTTCAACTAATAATCTCACTGTTTTTGCGTTTATTGCATAATGCAGAGCTGTTCTTCCATTCTCGTCTCTTGCATAAATATTTTTATATGAGTTCTCTAATAATTCTTTTACTGACTTATTAAATTTACCAAGCTTTAACATAATCCACCCCACCTTTTCTTTAAATTTAAATCCCTCTTTTAAGCATTCCTTTTCGCTACCTCATCTATCATTTCACTTACTTGGCTCATTATTTTGCTTGCTAAATTTTCACATTCTTCCTTTATTAGCGATTTGTCTCTCTTCCTTATTTCTCCTATCTCTATTATTTTTAGTTCCGGCATATAGCTTCCATTCAACATGTCTGCTATTTCTCCCACTAGCCCCTCTATTCCATAGCACGTCAGTTCTCTACTTTTTGTTATTCCTCCTTTTTCTCTCAAAAATTTATAGCCCTTCCCATAATAGTCCAAAAAGGTCATAAGAAAGAAGAATCGACAGCATGACGAAAAGATTTGAATAAAGGAATGTTTTTCCTGGTTCTGTTTTTTATAGCAAACCAATAATGTTCAATTTTGTTAAAATCTGGAGAATATGGAGGAAGATATAAAATTTCTGTACCAACTCCTTTAGCAAATCTTATTAGACTTATGAAAAGTAGCATTATCAAGGATAACAGTTTCTCCACTCTCTCCTTCATCCAATGCTTCCATTACCTTTTTTCTTAAGTCATAACTATATGCTACTGGCATCCTTACCTTCCACTACTATCAATCCATATCTTACTCTTTTTGGACTATTATGAGAAGGGCTATAAATGACCTAAAGGAGAGAGGAGTAGATGATATTCTGATAGCTTGTGTTAAAAAGCTTTCCTACAGCTATAAATAGCGTATTTCCTAAAGCAGAAATGTATAGTACATCAGATAAGAAATTCTCTGAAATATGTATCGAGTGAAAGTTTTCATGAATGATCTGAAAAAAATATATCGTGCTTCAAGTAAAGAAATTGCTGAGAATTATCTTCTTGAGCTGGAAGAAAAATGGGGAGAAAAGTATCCTTTAGTTATAAAATCCTGGCAGAACAATTGGGAAAACTTATCCAGTTATTTTAAGTATTCTGGGCCAGTTAGGAAGCTGATTTACACCACTAATCCAATTGAGGGGTTGCATAGACAAATCAGGAAATTTACTAAAACTAAGGGTTCATTTACTAGTACAAATGCCTTGTACAAACAGGTATATTGTGCTATAAAAAAGGTAGAGTAAAAGTGGATTATGGCTCTACCTAATTGGGCTTTAACTATGTCTCAACTTGATATTTTCTTTCCAGATAGATTGAAAATTGAGTTGAACTAAAAATGCGGCTTGACACACTTTTTTGAACATTCCCTTTTATAGATAGCAAACTCAACCCTCCTGCTATTTCTCCTTACCTTGAGTTATAATCATTCCACTGTTATTTGATTCACTATAACTTCAGCATTGCTATTCTCAAGTAACTTTGAAGGCTTATTACAATAGTATATGATTTCAGCAGCAATTAGACAAAAAACTCCAACTGCTATTCCTACCGCTAACATTCCTGAGTAAACTGCAATAGCTATTCCTGAAACAATTCCAGCTATTGCTAATGTGAAAGCACATACAGTAGGCAGTTTATTTTTTTCTTTACTTCGTGGAGCATCATTATTTAAATTACTCGGCTGTTGATTATTATTTTGAATACCATTTGTTTGATCTGTTGCTACAACTGAAGTTTCTGAGTATAACCTTTCTGGAACTAACGGTTCTTCATCTGTATTGCTCTCTCTAATAGTTGCATAATTATTACTATTATCTTCTGCATTAGACTGCTCTTGAACTGCTATTGCAAAGTTTTGCATTACCGCCACTTTTAATAGTCCATCGATGATGATGCGATATTCATCCCTATTTGGTATATTTCTATTGTAATTAGGTAAAACGTTTTTAATACTTACGCTAAAGTACTTATTTATCTCTGCTAAAATTTTTTGCTGTTCAAACGTAACTTTCTCAGGATGATCAACATCTATATGTTTAAAGTATGATAAGTGATCTTGCAAAACCTCTTTCAACTCTGGGTTATCCTTGACATATTGAATTAATCTGTTGGCTAAATCTTCCATAAATGGCTCAATGTTCTCTTCTGTAATAACATCTTTTTGTGCTTCTAGCTTTTGTTCTTCTTCTAAATAATGATCATATTGTTCCAAGATCTCAGAGCTAATTTCGTCTATACTATTAATAATTTGGGTCCATGTACCTTGAATGCAGGCACTGCGACCTTCACCATATGTTGTTGACGCTATATATATTCGTTTTAGAAGAATGAACTCTTTTTGCTCTCTCCAGACCTTTTCTATGTCTAGACCACTGATTTCTTTAAATAACACATCTACTTTTTTATTGTCGTCTATATCATTTAACAATTCATGTAATTCTCTTTTATCAAATTGTTCTTTATCAAAAATTCCGCTATTTCCAAGTTCTTTTTTTATTATAGGTAATTTTTCTCTTACTAGTTCTGTTTTTTTTCCATAAGAGTAACTAGCAACTCTTTTTTCTCTTCCAGTGGAATGTTGAAATTATCAATGAGTAGTTTTATACGGCCTATAGATTCGGGTATAGTAATTTTTGCATCATCTTTTGTATAATCATATTGTAATCCTTGTGTAGGATATCCTTGGTCATATTCATCGTGGGAGTTCTTTTTTAAATAATTCTTTTTTAGTGCTTCCTTAACTTTATCAATAATATCCCCAATAAAATCTTTATCATTCGGCACAGGATTATCACCTAATGTTTTCTCCATCACCTCTCTTTTTTCTTTGTCATTTACACTAAGAAGATTTAGTCTTATTGGATCATTCTGATATTGTTTAAGTAGTTCTATACTTTCTACGTAAGAAGTCGCTGCTTGCTTTAACTGTTCTTCATCTGCTTTCGTCGATTCAACCAGTTTTTTAGCAAGAAAGTTTGTTTTTTTAACTACTGGACTTGCATGGACAGATTGGCTATCTCGTGCAATGCGCAAGTCATCTCTTTTTTGTTCAGGTCTTTGTTTAGGTATCATACCACGTTCAAAGAAAAATCTTTGCATTCCAGGGTCGTGATTATAGAAATGAGATAGTGTGTGTCCTTGCTCATTTCTTGAATTAATTAGAAAAGGATATTTATCATAGTCATCCAGCAAAACCTCTATTCCCCCTGTATAACCGTGTTGTGCAAGATCAAAAAACAAACTTCTTATAGTGCTTTCATCTAGCTTGCGAACATTACTCTTAGATTTTGCTCTTGCTTGAGACCATGATTTTTTCAGACGTTTACAAAAACCCATAGGTTCGTTATTACCTTTTATATGAGTAATTTTATCTATGAATTCGCAGTATTTCTCAGATTCGGCTAAAGCTTTTGCTCCTTTTGCATCAATATTATTGTCATTTAAATAAAGTCGAGTAAGCTTTGTAAGATTACCATTAGCTAAAGCTTCTACTCCTTCTGCACCAATATTATTGTAACTTAAATCAAGTTGAGTAAGCTTTGTAAGATTACCATTAGCTAAAGCTTCTGCTCCTTCGTTAGCAATATTGTTTTTAGTTAAATCAAGTTGAGTAAGCTTTGTAAGATTACCATTAGCTAAAGCTTCTGCTCCTTCGTTAGCAATATTGTTTTTAGTTAAATCAAGTCGAGTAAGCTTTGTAAGATTACCATCAGCTAAAGCTTTTGCTCCTTTGTTACCAATATTATTATCCGCCAAATTAAGTTGAGTAAGGTTTGTAAGATTAGCTAAAGCTTCTGCTCCTTCTTTATCAATATTATTGAAACTTAAATTAAGTTGAGTAAGGTTTTTAAGATTACTATCAGCTAAAGCTTTTGCTCCTTCTTTACCAATAATATTGACACTTAAATCAAGTTGAGTAAGCTTTGTAAGATTACCATCAGCTAAAGCTTTTGCTCCTTCGTTACCAATCTTATTGGAACTTAAATTAAGTTGAGTAAGGTTTTTAAGGTTACTATCAGCTAAAGCTTTTGCTCCTTCTTTACCAATATTATTGAAACTTAAATCAAGTTGAGTAAGGTTTGTAAGATTACCATTAGCTAAAGCTTTTGCTCCTTCTTTATCAATATTATTGAAACTTAAATTAAGTTGAGTAAGGTTTGTAAGATTACCATTAGCTAAAGCTTTTGCTCCTTCGTTACCAATCTTACACGAACTGAGAGAAAGTTCTTTAATATTTTTGTTCTCTTGCAAATAGCTTATCAAATTATTGATATCTACTTTTTTATCATACAAATGTAATCTGTTGCCTTCAACATACTGACTGAAAATCATTTTTACCTACTAATGTTATTTAATTAACAATTATAACAAATTATTTTACAATTATCAACTTTACTAATATATTAACTGAACTATATTATAGTTTGCAGAAAATACTGGATTCTATAGCGTTACAACAAATTTGATCATTTACTCTTTTAAAAATCGCAAAAAAGTACATACATTTGTGAGAGCAGCTCAAATAAAAGCAGGATTGTGAAAATAAAGATGTAAAATTTTGCAACAAAATCAGGCAAATTAGTTCGTATATAAATTTGGTGAAAGTAGGCTAAAATAGCTGATTTTAGCGTATAGTAAAATTATTATAAACAAAAATTTGAACGTATCACTTGGTAGACCAACGCATCCCAAAACAAACTCTTCTCTCACTAGCTAGTTTTGGGTTCTGGAAACGGCTGTGTCGTTTAGGTTTTTAGTGATGTGTGAGATTAAGTAGGTATTAATTTATTTAAAAATAGAAAGAGTACATTGCAGTAAAAAAACAGAAGTGTATTTGCAAGCACTGGCTTTAGTTTTAAAAATATAAACTAAAATAAGATGCTAAAACATACAAAAAAGTTCTTGTTCTACTAAATTTTTTTAGTTATACTGCAGCTTAACATAATAAATACATGGAGTGTGAATTAGATGCATTGTATTATGTACATCATTCAGAGGGCAATCCTGACTTTTTTAAGAACATATCTAGTTTAGTCAAAAATTAAAAGAAAAGCACACTGTAATCAAAGCTACTTAGAGTTACCGTAAGGTTTTACAGTAAATTGGTTTGGTGATTATACAAGAGCAAATAGAGAAAGGTTCTATTACAAGTAGCAAAAATTAGCTTTGTAGATAAGTTGTAAACTATACGTATATGAGCTTGAGCAATCGGGAAGTGAAGCTTTAAAAGAGATGTTGAAGCCAATCTCTAGAGAAGAGACTTCTGGTAAAACAATTTAAGCGTGAATATTAAAATATGAGGAATTTTATGCCAAATAAAAAGAATATAAGGGAGCAAGTAGAAGATGATAAAATGGACTATGAAGATATTGTAGGGGTATTGCCTGCTGAGTCAACAATAGGAGTAGTAGGAGTAGCAGGACCTTCATCAGAAGCAATAGGAGGTGATTATGTAGATGAATACATTAGTGAGCTTGAATACGAATCAGATTCCGATGATAACAAAATAATAGAAGGAGCAGCTCTTTTTGTTAAGACTTTTATTACAAGATTCGAGAAAGAATTATCTCAATATTCTAAAGAGGCAGAACCAGATTCAAATATACGGAAAGGAGGCAAAACTTCAGCCACCATCAATTCTATTGTGAATTATACTATTCCACCAACTCCACTTAAATTAGGTTTGATTAAAATTAATGAGTTTTTGGCTCGTTGTACTACAGAAAGACAGCATAAGGCAACATCAAAAAAGATTTCTGCAATAATTGAGCCTCACTGCAAAAGTGAAACAAGAAAAATTTTAGTAGATGCTGGCTTGGAAATTTTCCAAAGTTTTGAGGAACAATTGACTAAGGTTATGTTTGATAATCAACGTCTTTGTAGTAGGGAAGTTAAGAAATTAGCAATAGATGCTGTATATAGAATAATAAATTACTTTTCAGTTGTTAAGAAGAAAGAAGAACTTTCCGTTGCTTATATAACTGAAGGTGTTGCTTTAGGTAAATCAAAAAAGGTATATACAGTACTAGATAAGGAAAGAAATGTAGCTTTAATAACTTCACAACTATATGAGAATGTAGGAATAAGGAAAGAAGAGGATCAAACTGTTAACTATTATCAATATAATTCAGAGGAATATAGCTGTGTTGAAATGTATGGTTATCGGCTTCCCTTTGCATGGGAATTAGAAAGGTGGGAGGAGGTAGAACAAAAATATGTACTCAGTGAACCACCTAAAAAAGAATATGTATATCTTTTTGATAAGGAAAAGAAGGAAAAATTAGCCATTGATATACTAAAAGAGATTAATGAAGAAGATTATGTGCAAAGGAAAGACATAGAAAATGTAAAAGAACATCTTAGAAGACAAGATGAAAATACCTGTCAATTTTCCTTTAATTTTGACAAGATACCAAAAGTCTTCATAAAAAGAAAAGAGGTGTTGGAAGAACTAACCACAAGGTTACACAGTAAAAGTCAAGAAGTAGAAATGTCACGAATGGTCTTAATTAGTGGCGAGCCTGGAGTGGGGAAAAGCGAACTTGCTAGAGGTTATGGGTTTAGTGAAAGGCGTAAGGGTACTTGGGCAAAGATTATGTGGATGGATGCTTCATCACATAGCAAGCTTTCAAGTTCATTTTGTGATTTAGCTAAAGAGTTAAAAATTTCTATAAAAGGTGGAAAAAAGAGAAGAATTGAATCTATTGTCGAGGATACATATAAGTATCTTCAAGATACAAAAAGTTTTTTTGTTTTTGATAACTCCAATCATTATAAAGAGATTGAAAAATTTTTACCATCCAGTTTCCCTTTTCCTACTAACAAAGAAAAGCCTTTCATTTTAATTACTTCTCGTAACACGGGTTGGAAAGAAGAGATAGGAGAAATAAAGTTGAGTGGTTTTACTTTAGGACAAGGTGAAGAATTTGTTCGAAGATACTTAAATAAAGATGGAAAAGATGACCCAGAGAATGGCTCTATAGTAAAGTTAGTAGAAGAATTGGATTGTTTTCCATTGGGTTTGACAGAAGCAACAACATATATCAAACAAAAAGGGCTTAGTATTAGCAAATATCTAGAACAATGTAAAGTAACACAACAATCAAAGCCTGATCTTTTGGAGGTACAAGGTATAAATAAAAAATTATTCAAAGTTTTAAAGATCAACATTGATGAAATAAAAAAAGAGGAAAATATTGGGTGGCAAGCATATACTATTTTAACATCCATGGCTTATCTAGACCCTAATCAAGTTGATACAAAAGAAATTTTTTTCCAGGGGAAATCAACAGAAGATCAGCTAAAGATTTCAAATGCACTTAATCTACTTAATAAGTTCTCAGTGATTGAATTAAAAGAAGGGATTGCAAAAATTCATGAAGAAAAACAAAGAATGATAAGATCAGAGCAAAAGAAAGAGGAAAAAGAAGAAGAAACTTTAAGAAAAATTATGGTATCGCTGGTGGATAATGGCATTACAAACGTAAGCCACATTGTATCTGTTTGGAATTATGCAAGTAAATATAGCAGTTTAGTTAATAAATTTATTGAATCTGATTATGATGGGAGTAATATCTTACATTTGCTAGCCGAGGATGGTAATGAAGAAGTTATTAGAGATATATTAAATAGTATAGATTCAAAGAAATTAAGTGAAATTGTTAACATTGCTGATAAACGGAAAGATACCCCTTTAGACCTTGCTATCATGTATGGTCACTTAGAGATAGTTAAATATCTTATAAAAAAGGGGGCCAAATTGAGGACAAATGATAATTCTACCCCTTTACATATAGCTGCTTTATATGGTCAAGTAGAAATATTTAAGTATTTTACTGATAACGAATATTTCAAGCTTAATTGGATATATGATAATAATACTACTATTTTATACAATGCCATTGAAGCTAATAAGTTAAGTATCATTGAATACCTTGTAGAGAAAGGGGTTAATGTGAATCTAAAGGACAAAGATTATGTGAGTCCTTTGCACTTTGCTGTTGAAAATGGTCACTTAGATATTGTTGACTACTTTGTAGGAAAAGGGGCTGATGTGAATTCACAAGACGAAGATGGTATGAGTCCTTTACACTATGCTGTTGACAGTGATCACTCAAATATCGTTGAATACCTTGCAGAAAAAAGGGCTAAGATAAATCTACAAAATAGAAGTGGCATGGGTCCTTTGCACTTTGCTGCTAAAGATGGTAGGTTAAACATTGTTGAATGCCTTATAAGGAAAGGGGCTGATGTTAATCTAAAAGATGAAAATGACATGAGTCCTTTGCACTTTGCTACTGTGTATGGTTACTTAGATGTTGTTGAATATCTCATAATACAAGGGGCTATAATAGAGCCAAGGAACAAAGATGGCATGAGTCCTTTACACTCTGCTGCATTATATGGTTACTCAGGTATTGTTAAATGCCTTGTAGAGAAAGGGGCTGATGTGAATCTACAAGATAAAAATGGCATGGGTCCTTTGCACTTTGCTGCTAAAGATGGTAGGTTAAACATTGTTGAATGCCTTGTAGGGAAAGGGGCTGATGTTAATCTACAGGACAAAAATTATATGAGTCCTTTGCACTTTGCTGTCATATATGGTCACTTAGATATTGTTCAATATCTCATAATACAAGGGGTTATAATAGAGCCAAGGAACAAAGATGGCATGAGTCCTTTACACTCTGCTGCATTATATGGTGACTCAGGTATTGTTAAATGCCTTGTAGAGAAAGGGGCTGATGTGAATCTACAAGATAAAAATGGCATAAGTCCTTTGCACTTTGCCGTCATATATAGTCACTTAGATATTATTGACTACTTTGTAGGGAAAGGGGCTAAGGTAAATCTACAAGATAAAAATGGCATAAGTCCTTTGCACTTTGCTGCTAAAAATGGTAGGTTAAACATTGTTGACTACCTTGTAGAGAAAGGGGCTGATGTGAATCTACAAGATAAAAATGGCATAAGTCCTTTGCACTTTGCTGTCATACATGGTCACTTAGATAGTGTTGAATATCTCATAACACAACGGGCTATAATAGAGCTAAGGAACAAAGATGGCATAAGTCCTTTACACTTTGCTGCATTATATGGTTACTCAGGTATTGTTAAATATCTTGTAGAGAAAGGGGCTGATGTTAATCTACAGGACAAAAATTATATGAGTTCTTTGCACTTTGCTGTCATATATGGTCACTTAGGGATCGTTAAATATCTTGTAGAAAAAGTAGCCGGTGTGGATCTACAAGATAAAAATGGCATAAGTCCTTTGCACTTTGCTATCACACATGGTCACTTAGAGATCGTTAAATATCTTGTAGAGAAAGGGGCTGATGTTAATCTACAGGACAAAAATTATATGAGTTCTTTGCACTTTGCTGTCATATATGGTCACTTAGGGATCGTTAAATATCTTGTAGAAAAAGTAGCCGGTGTGGATCTACAAGATAAAAATGGCATAAGTCCTTTGCACTTTGCTATCACACATGGTCACTTAGAGATCGTTAAATATCTTGTAGAGAAAGGGGCTGATGTTAATCTACAGGACAAAAATTATATGAGTCCTTTGCACTTTGCTATCACACATGGTCAATCAAGTATCGTTAATTACCTTACATGGAAAGGGGCTGTTATGAATCCACGAGATAATAATATTTCTTTAGGCTATGCTGATGAGTTTGGTTACTATAACATCGATGAGCACCTTCTTTCTTTAAAACAAGGAGCTAATGTGAATCCAAAATACAAGGATCTTTTGTGCCATTATGCTATTGGTTATCCAAGTGTTATTAGCCACTTTGAAGTACCAGCGTATTCAGCTTCACACTCAGAAGTACAATCACATAAAAGAAGCCAAAAGGAATCTATGTACTTAAGCGAATGTAAAAAAAGAAAATTAGAAGATACAAGTGTAACATCTATACAGTTGCCTCAAGATACTGTAGATCATCTACTACCATTTGACTCGAAAGAATCACTAATTGAGCTGAAGAATAAACTGGAACATTATGTTCTTAAGTGCAGTAGTAATCATAGGATGCCTATATCTCCGCTTAACACCATTGCTGTAGAACCTGCAAACAATAAGAGCCTGAGAGAAGTTACTTCCACTGATCAAGTGCTTATTATTGACAATAAATATTGGAAGGTTGATAAGTTAAGTGGAGAGGGTGGTACTCCTTTACACTATGCTGTTATCAGTGGTAATATAGATCTTGTTAAATATCTTGTAGAAAAAGGGGCTGATGTAAATCTACAGGATGAAACTGCAGGGCCCTTGCATTTTGCTGCTCAAGAGGGTCGTTTAGACATTGTTCAATATTTTATCGAAAAAGGAGCTAGTGTAAATCTGCATGATAGAAATGGTATGTGCCCTTTGCACTATGCTATTAAAAATGGTTTTTTAGATATTGCTAAATGTCTTATTACACGCGGGGCTGATATAAATCTAAAGGACGAAAATGATATGAGCCCTTTGTGCTATGGTACTGAAAGTGATAAATTAGATATTGTTCAATATATAGTGGAACAGTCTACTGGAAATCTATGTAAGAAAAATGTTATGAGTTTTTTGTACTATGGTACTGAAGATGATAGATTAGATATTGCTGAATATCTTATAGAGAAAGAGATTAGCATAATTTTAAATAAATCTGATAAAGTTAGTATGGATTTTTTCCGCTTTGATGGCTTTTATGATCGCTTAAATAATATTAAGTCCCTTATAATGCGAAGCACTATGGTGGATCCACTGAACAAAGAAGGTATGAGTGCTTTGTACCTTGCTACCATATATGGTCGCTTAGATCTTATTGAACAACTTGTAAGAGGGGGGGCTGATGTAAATGAACAGGGTAGAGAAGGTATGTGTCCTTTGCACATTGCTACCGCATGTAATCACTTAAATATTATTGACTATCTTATTACAAAAGGGGCTGATATAAATAAGAAGAATAGAGAAGGCTTAATTCCTTTACATATTGCTGTTATTCATGGTCATTTAGGTAGTGTTAAGTACCTTGTAGAGAAAGGGGCTGATATACATCTAGAGGATAAATGTGATGTAAGCCCTTTACTTTATGCTCTTTCTATTACAATTGGCTGCCCAAATATTAGTTTCCGCCTTATTAATCATTGTTCTTCTTTAGCGCAAGGAATTGATGTGAACTCCTTACACAATACTCTTTTGAACAATCATGCCCTAGTCATTTGTTACCCTAGAGCACAATCCTTAGCTTTAGACTTAAGATTACAATCACATAAAGGACACCAGAAAAGATCTACATATTTCAGCGAGTCTAAAAAAAGAAAATTAGAAAATATTAGTATAACATTTAGTATAACATTTGAAGAAAATGCATTAAATACACAATTGCTTCAAGGTAGTCAGAATCTACCATTGAACATATCAATGCAATTTGAGGATCTTGCTGATAGAACGAAGAGCATGATTAATATAAATAGTGAGATGCCCGCGTATTCATTTGATAGCGTTGCTTTAGAACCTGTGAATAACAAAAACTTAAGAAGATAATTTTACAGTAAGCTATCTCATTTTATGAGAGGAATATTCACAAAATTTGAGAAATAAGATGATAAATTGATATAAAGAAAAGTTCCAACAGATCTAGTGGTAGACTAACCCATTCCAAGAAAAACACTTCTCACGCTTGCTGGTTTTAGTTGCTGGAAATGACTATATTATTTAAATTTTTAATGACATATGAGATTAAGTGAGTGTTAATTTATTTAGAAATACAAAGAGTACATTGCAGTAAAAAAACAGAAGTGTTTCTGCAAGCACTGGCTTTAGTTTTAAAAACACAAACTATAATAAAATGCTAAAACATGCAAAAAACTCTTGCCTTGTTAGATCTTTATTATTCATAATAAAGTTACATTTTACGTAATAAATATGTGGGAGTATTGTGTTAAAGACATTGCGTTCTGTAAATTATTTTAAACAAGCAGTTAATCGATCTGAGTTAAATAAGAGAGCAAAAAAAAGATACACTACCATCTAGTAATCAACAAATACCGATTGATTTAGATTTGCCAGAAGGTTTTACAATAGGGGAAGCTATTGTTGAAGGAGATTGTTTCTTTCACGCAGTTGCACAGGTACTTAAACATCTTAAACCTGATATGAACTTTACTGTAAAGTCTTTAAGAAATGTTTGTAAGGTATTTGCACAGAGTCAACTTGATCTTGATTCGTCATGGCTTACAAAAGCGTTAAAAAATGACGGTAGAAGCATTTCTTATAATATTATTTACAGTTTCAATATCATTACTAAAAGAGCGGTATGCATTTTGTACTGAAGATACATCACCAGTAGTATCTAAGTAGTTATAAGGATTTACCTGATGTGAGTAAATGTCAAAGAAAACACACTTGTCATCAATCATACCTCTGTATATATATGTATCATAAGCAATACCTGCTGCACCTTCACTTGCATGAAGATATATAAAGTGATATCCATTTATCAATATTTTATCTGGTAACACTTTTCCTGTACTGTTAACATGACGTTCGTAATTCATACATGTTGGGTAACTACTATAACATGTTTCTTCTGAAACATCACCCTTGCTAATTAGCACATCTCCTCTTATGTAATAGTGGTAGATATCAGACTTATCAATTTCGAATGAGACAACTTTTCTTGAGTCTTTTATGAGAGAATCACTTTTGTAATGAGTTATCAGGGCACTATTATTATCACCTATAATCATATTATTAGGTAGTGGTAGCTGCAAACCACTGTTTTGATCGTAAAACATATCTGGTTTTTCCTTTGCAAGAAGTGGCAAATGAAAAAAAAGAGTGAAGGTTAAAATTTTACATGAAAAATCAATATACACCTTTAACATTAGCTAGAATGAAACAAGAAAAGTTTTTTTCTCATCATATAGGTTACTTTAATTATTGTCTATTCTATTTACTGATATACGTTGGACTTATAGTTTGAAAAAAATTTAAACCAAAAATTTTGTAGTGTGTTTTGAAACTGAAACTTACGCAAAAAAAATTCTAGCATCACTAGGCTCTGTGGACAAAAAATAAGAGAGAAAAGAAAAAAAAGAGGTAGTTTAATCTAATGAGCATAAGAATGGAAAAACTACGAATGGAATATTATATAAAAGAAAGAAATTGGAAACAAATTTTAGAGTTCATAAAAAGCGTGAAAGGAATACATAGCAAAGACGAAAAACGTTTAAATAGAAGCAGTGTGGCATATGGCACAAACAGTGGAGGCTTTTGCCAAAAATCTATGGCAATTACATAAGTATACACAAACGATTTAAGAGGTGGTGCGAAAGGGATATTTGGAAAAATTTATTGGAGTACGCAAAACGAGGGTCAGATTTAGAAACTGTTATAATTGATCCACCAATGTTCAGCTGGCTATACAAAACCATACGCGTCAAGTTAAGGAAAAGTGACATAATGAGGGAAGAAAATGGCAAAAAACTATTTTATATATTAAGTAGTTAAGTTAATAATTTACATTATTTTAGGCAAGAATTTCCTAAAAAATAAATGTAACAAATAAAATACCCTCTTTAAATGTTGCTATATTTGACAGTATTTCCTTAACTTGACGCGTATGGCTATACAAAACACTCCCAGGAGAAAGAAGCTTTAGGGCGAAACAAAGGTGGTTTCATAACTAAGATACATGCACTTATTGATGCACTTGGAAATCCTCTTATAAGTTTGCTCTAACTGTTGATCAAAGGAATGAGATTACACACAGCAGCAACATTAACTGAAAACGTCTATAATACTACTTTAGTTGCTGATAAAGGCTGCGATAGCAATGTTTTTGTTGCAAGTCTCGAAAGCAAGGGATGTACAGCCCCCAAAACGAAATCGAAAAGTGCAAAGTATAATGCACCCATTTGTCTAGACCATTTTTTTCAAAGTGATCCGATTTTTAAAATGAATATGTTGATAAATACGTCGACACATATTTAAAGTATTTATGAATATATTCATTTACTGTTTATGATAATAGAGATCAGCAGGAACTTTATAATGTAGAGTCTGATGTCGCCTTCTATAGTTATACCAAGCAACAAAATCGTTTATTATAAGATTCAAATCTCTGATACTATTTGGTCTATAATAATATATAGCTTCTTGCTTTAAAGTTCTCCATAAGCGCTCAACAAATATATTGTCGAAGCAACGTCCTTTATGGTCCATACTGATTTTAATATTAGCACGCTCTAATTCCATAATAAAGTTGTAGCTAGTAAACTGTACCCCTTGATCACTATTAAAAATCTCAGGTTTACCTTGTTTTAGAGCTTCTTTGAGAGTATAAAGGCAAAATCCAGCATCGAGATATGGTGATAATGAATGAGCAATAATATAGCGACTATACAAGTCCATTATTGCCACAAAATAGACAAACTTACCTTCTACCATAATATATGTTATATCAGTAGCCCATACCTGATTAACTCTACAAATAATCAAATCTTTGAGTAAATAAGGATATATTTTATGCTTTTTTTCTTTAATACTTGTATTACATCTTTTTCTACAATACAGCCCACTAATCTTCATTTTTTTCATAATTCTTAAGATTTTTTTGTGATTGACTACTACTCCACTCGCTATGATCTCAGCAGTAATTTTACGATATCCATAACGGCAATCAGAAGCCAAATATACTTCTTGAATCAAATTTCACTTTCGTTATTAATTATAGGCCTATAATATAGGCTAGATCTGCAAATCCCCAGTAAATCAGCCTATTTCCTAATTGACAGATCAGAATCTTTTTCTATAAATCTTACTCTATCTTTTTTGCTTATTTCAGTAATTTTTTTTTCAAATAACTATTTTCCACTGTCAATTCTCCTATTACTTTATGTAAACTTTCTATTTCTTGCGCTAAGATTCTTTGTTTTCTCGCACTTTCACTTTCTTCAACAAATAGGTCTTTTAACCTTGCCAATACTCTATCACGCCAATCATATAGATTTGTTGATGGTATTTTATATTCACTACATATCTCAGCTGTGCTTCTTTGATTTTTTATTGCTTCCAAAGCTATCTTTGCTTTTAACTCTGGTTCATATTTTTTTGTTGCCATACTTTTACCCCTTTACTTTCCTACTCGGATCAACCATTTTTTTTGGTCTAGTTTATGGGGTGCATTATATTCTATGAGAAATTCTACAGATGGTAAATGGCCTTCCTTGGCAGCATAGTAGACTGATCTGTAGTTTTAGAATTATTAATAAATGATTCTTGTTGTTGCTTTTCTATTAGAAGCTTTACAATTCCTAGATATCCTTTATTGGTAGCATAATGCAAAGGAGTCCAATTGTTTTTACCTTTTGTACCAACTTCTACTCCCTTATTGAGAGAAAATTTTACAATATCGATATTTCAAAAATCAGCTGCAATATGAATAGGCTTGTTTTCGTCATTAGTTTTAGCGTTAAAACTTACACCTTTATTATTTACTAAAAATTTTGTTACTTCTAAGCTATCAAACTTAGCTGGATGGTGCACAGCCATCTTGACCAAAAAATCATCCCCCTATCGCGTTCTTATCATTATGCCTTATACCCTGTATTACACCTTCAGATATAGTCATTTCTAACCTCCAACATCCTTGCTAATAGACCCTCACTAAAACTGCCGAAAAGACTTTATAAGTTAATATTCTAAATCTCAGTATTTTATGGTGCAGGTTTTGATTTTTAAAACATTATACTTTGTGTAGGGTATAACTACACGCATCAAAGTGAAAGAAAAGCAAAATGATGAAGAAAATGAAAGTTTAAGTTTTCTTCAACGACTCAAGGAGAGAACTATGCTTTAAAGCCTGTATTAGCAAGAGCCTTAATCACTAAATGAACAATGTCACGCAGAGTTTCATCCTCAATTTTTCTATATTCCCTCACTAGCCTTGATATTTCTTCGCTGCCTACATCGCTATGGAAGGCCTTATCATGTAAGTCTTCAGAGGCTTTGGTAAAAAAATACGACATATCAACCGATAGTACTTCTGCTAATTTATATAACCTATCAACTACAAGCCTAATCTCTCCGCTTTCATATCCTTGTACATGCTGAAATGAAATTTCAAGCTTTTTTCCTAAGTCTCTTTGACTAAAACCACACATTAGCCTTCTTTTCCTTATTCTTTCACCTATTTGTTTATCGATAGGATGTTGTATAGTCATTTTACGTATCAGGTAATATTAACTATGTATTATCACTTTGAGAAAAAGATTTTACCAATATATAAACTGCACTACGTAACCTTTTGCTCTTAATTTCGTTATATCCTTTGACTAACTTTAGTATTTCTTCATCATAAGCTTCATGTGAGTCAGTGTGCATATCAGTAAAAAAGTTAGCAACATCTATCGATAGTGCTTTTGCTAAATCATATAGTCTACTGGCCAAAACACAATTTGAACCATTTTCGTACTTTTGTATCTGTCTATACGAAACACCTATTCTCTTTCCCAATTCGGTCTGTGTCAAAGCACGATCTAACCTAAGTTGTTTTATTTTTTTACCTAATTGCACTTTTCACCTCTTATTCAAATTTACAACAAATTTTATGAAGTGGAAAAAAAGCTAGCAAAGTAATTGCTTTAATAATTTCTGCCTCTCGCTAATTAAATCGTTTGGCCTTACGTATTTTTTCTCAATTTCCCTCATCTCTTTTTCTCGTTCTGCAATGCTATTTCGTATTACTTCAGCCGAGTATCTGCTTTTGCCACTTGCAAACTCTGATCTTAATCTTCTAACCTTGTATTCGAGCTCAGCAAATCTTTCGTGTTGCTCAAGAAGTTCTATCATATGACTAATTTCAGAGTTTAGCTTTTTTTCCTCAACATCTCTTACAATAAAAGAAAGTAGAAGCTTATCTATTTGGTAATCAATATTTGGTTGAGCAGCAAATAGATCAATCATGGCTTTTACGTCAGTGGGATTTGCAACTAGTAAGTTAAAATTACTACATAAAAAACTATAGAATTTTATTGTCTTCTCAAGATAATTTTTCATATCTTGTGATAATTGCAATTCTTTGTGAATTCCTGATAGCAATATTTTTAATTCTTCCAAGTATTCTACATCAAAATCACCTACTTCTGTAGGTAAAAGGATCATTAGCAGCTTTTTTACAAGCTCAACATCATTTGACTTAACTGCATTATAAAGAGCTTTTTCTTTATCTTTTTTTAAATCATAAAGCTCTGATGAGTTATCTATGCTGAACAGGTAATTTGCCACTTCAGTGTTTCCTTGAGGAGAGTAGATTAAAATGTCCACTTCTCTTAGCGGGTGATCATCATTAAACTTTTCTAGTAACTGCTTATCGGTAGTTTCCTCTATTGCTACAACTGCTTTGCTTACCTCTTTCAACTTTGCAATATCATCTCTTGAGTTTTCAAGTATATCTTTAGCCTTGTCTAGCAGCTGCTCATATAGAACTATTTTTTCTTCATCATCAAGTAGCTGACAATGCTTTTTCAGCTTTTCAGTAGAGTAAGATAGGATATCCATTTTTTTCAATTTTACGATTACGATACCCCATTTTTGTTGAAACTGAAATAATTTTTATAGGATGTGTTTTTCTAGTGTAGATGCCCGCAAAACTTGTTATTATAATATACAGTAAATCAATAAGTCGTATAATATTAACAATTAAATAATATTTATCACGATATGATCGAATAGTAATGAAATTAAGTGAGGGTTACAATGAAAAAAATAAATGGTAAAAAATTGTCTAGTAAAATGTTAAAAGCGGTAGAGCGAATAGCAAAAGAAGGGTTATTACCTAATTTTATAAAAGCTGCTCCAACAGCAAATAAAAAGATTAGTAAATTACCTGTCTTAACATATCCTGAGGAGCTCAATCCATTTCGATCAGCTTTATGCAAGATAAGGCTAAGTGAATATGAAAATGTGAAATTAAATGAATTCTTGGAAAAAGCTATTGCAGCTGAAAATCTAGACAAATTAAGTAAAATCGTCGATGAAGCTTTGGATTTAGGAATAAGAGTAAACGCTCGCAACGAAGATGGCTTTAGCTTCACTAACGTTACAATGTTTAAGATGTATCGTGATGAATTCAAAGAAAATAAACAAGAAGATATAATCAGAAAGTTAGCCTTACATGGAGCAGATTTTAATGTACAAGTTGATAAGAAAATAGCTGAAATGTATCAAAAAGTGCAAAAAGAAATTGAGCCACAAATATATAGTAGGCTCAAGAAACTTAGGGAAGTTGGAGAAGACGCTACTATAGAAGGAACTGTTGAAGATGTAGAAATCGATAATAAGACCTTCTATATTGAATTTTCACATAGCTGCATAGTTGATGTTGCCAAAGTTGTAGAAGGTGCAAAAAATTTGGGCTTAAGTAAAGGAGACTTAAACCTTGGCGGTAGTATCATAAAAATAGGTGATGGTGAAGTTGAGGTCAAAACTGGGAAAGACGGTAAAAGAAATTACGTAGATATATCCGATAACAGCGCTTTTACAGTAACACTTTGCACTAGCCTAGGAGAGCTAAATTTAATGGTATATCATGACACAGAAGACTATCATCAAGTACAAGTTGAGGTAGAAGATGAAGAAATGTGGAACGAGTTGCAAGAAATAGGAGAAATCGTAGGAAAGGGTTGTTTATTTGGTGGAATGTCTGTTAAAGAAGTAGTGGAAAAAGGCAGCTTTACTAGATGTGGAAGGTGGGGCGACCAAAATTCTAAAAGTAGTGAGACCTTTTCTTGGGTGAGCAAATTAAAAGATACCAAAACGACATCTGTAGGACGTTCTTGATTGGTGGCTATGTTTTTACATAGCCATAATTATTGCAAAGTAAAGTAGTTCTTGAAATTTAATCAAAATTACCATAAAAAATTTACCTTAACTAGCATTGCTTGTAGAAGTGGATTGAAGATATATTCAGGCAATATTATTTATTGGCAAGCGCTTTTATCACTGAATGCACAATATCACGCAACGTTTCATCCTTAATTTTCCTGTATTCCCTCACTAGCCTTGATATTTCTTCACTACCCACATCGCTACAAAAGGCCTTATCGTGTAAGTCTTCAGAAGCTTTGGTAAAAAAATATGACATATCAACGGACAAAGCTTCTGCCAAATTATACAATCTATCAATTACAAGCCTTACCTCTCCAGTTTCATATCCTTGTATATGCTGAAATGAAATTCCGAGCTTTTTTCCTAAGTCTCTTTGGCTAAAACCGCATATTAACCTTCTCTTCCTTACTCTTTCACCTATTTGTTTATCAATAGGATGTTGTTCATCTTGTACAATCATTTATTAATATATTAACTGAGGTATTGAAGCAATACTAACTCTCATTGTAACTTTGAGAAAAAGATTTTACCAATATATAAACTACGCTACGTAACCTTTTGCTTTTAATTTCATTATATCCTTTGACTAATTTTAGTATTTCTTCATCATAAGTTTCATGTGAGTCGACATGCACATCAGTAAAAAAATCAGCCACATTAATCGATAGTGCTTTTGCTAAGTCGTATAGCCTACTGGCCAAAATTTGGTTTGAACTATTTTCGTACCTTTGTATTTGTCTATACGAAACGCCTATTTTCTTTCCCAACTCAGTTTGTGTTAAACCACAGTATAATCTAAGTTCTTTTATTTTTTTGCCTAATTCCACCTTTCATTACTAATTTTAGCTGCTCAAGCTTATATTGAATTTTTTAATTTATGAAGTAGAAAAAAAGAAGGAAAGTTGGAGAACTTTCCTTCCGGTCTACAGATTACAATAAACCACTATCATAAAAACTAAAGTGGCTCTTCTGTGTTACGATTATGTGATCTATTAATTTCATTCCTACATTTTCGCAGGTTGCAGCTAATGTAAGTGTGTTATCCTCATCCTCCTTTGATGGTTCTGTATCTCCACTTGGATGATTATGTGAAATTGCAATAGATGATGCATCGATCAGTAATCCCTGTTTGATTATTTCTCTCACATATAGAGGTACTCTGTCTATAGTTCCACAGTCTTGAATATACTCGTATATCAAATGACCACTTCGATCTAAGTATATTACTCGCAAGCTTTCCTTTCGTGACTGCCCTATTGCTGTTTTAAAGTATTTTAGTAGCTCTTCTCTGTTATCAAGAATCGACAGCTTTTTTAACTTACCTTTCAGTATCCTATCGAAAATCTCTTTCAGACAAAAGATACTTGCTATTGCTCCATCATTCATTCCTGTAACATTTTTTAGCTCATGAAAGTCAGCGTTAATTACCCTTCCTAAACTACTAAAGAGCTCTATTAGCTTTTTGGCCACTTCTCTTCCTTCTTCACATTCAGATAGAGTACGTTCCAGTAGCTCATGGTCAAGTAAAGACCTGCCTCTACTTGATAAAATGCGAGTTTCCAATTTTTCTTTTCTCTCACTATTATTCATAAAAACCTCCAAGGTCAACATTATATACAAATTCAACGCCAGCTTTCTGACGCAGTAGTTCTCGAGGAATAACCCTTTTGAACTCTAAATTTGCAATGTTGTCCTTGTTGCTTTAAAAGCTGGAATACCATTTGCCATGTGAATTTGTGCATTAACATTTACTGTGCTGGTTCCCTGAAGAGCAACGGTATTTATATTTGCAATCATACTATATTATATAAAGTTATTAATATAATATATTGACAAAGTAACGAAGTAAACAGTAGCTGTTAAAAGTGGTTTAATTTAGCAAAAAAGTGTAGTACTCTATCACTTTGCTGATTATATATGTTTATAAGAATAATCGCTTTTCTTTTGCTATATTCAAGCGCAGTTTTCTGTAGTGATTGTAACTTTAACTTACCATATCGTGGGCTCAGTTGTGATTTGGATCTATCATATAGAAATTTAAGTAATATAAAGAAATTATTGAATAACAAAGATAAGTTCGTTGCACTTACGTTTGATGATGGACCATCTTATAATAGAGCAGGAGATATTATTAATATTCTGGAGAGCAATAAAACAAAAGCGACATTTTTTGTGCTTGGTGAGCGTATAAATAAAAAAACATCTGAAATAGTAAAGAAAATCCATGAAGCAGGTCATGAATTAGGTAATCATTCTTGGTCGCATAGGAAGTTGACATCACTTTCAAGTGAGGAGCAATTGCAAGAACTGGAAAAGACAAATGTGGCAATTAAAAATGCAACAGAACAGAATGTAAAATGGTTTCGCCCACCATATGGATGTCATAACGATAATTTGATCGAAAATACTAATCGATTAAATATGTATTCCATATTATGGACAGTTGATTCTCTGGATTGGCAAGGCGATAAATCAGAGATTTTGGTTGAAAGAGTTTTAAGCAATGTACATAATGGAGCGATTATATTGTTCCATGATCACGATAACAAATCAAATACAGTTGAAGCTTTACCTCAGATTATTGAAATACTAAAAAAATCGGGTTACAAACTTGTTACCTTAAGTGAGTGGGAAGAAAGGGTTTGTGATGTAGTGAAAGCTAGAAATGTGCCAATAAAAGGAGGATGAGTGCGTTCTAAAGGAATTCTATGTGGACAAAAAACAAGGTCTTCAACCGTAGGTCATTCATATTAGGTGGTATTCAGCTTACTATTTCTGCTATTTTTAGTTGTAGGTTGTATACTTTACAAGTACGAGATAGACAAAAATATGAAGTGCTATCCAATAATAATAGGATAAAAGTTGTTACTATTGTGCCTAAACGAGGCAGGATTTTGGATAGGAATAGCGTTGAACTCGCAGTAAACAAAATTTCGTATATTGTTTTATTTGATGGGCAGAAAACCTTTACTAGGGAAGTTGACTTGCAGATGTTATCAGAAATTAAACCTGATGCGATAAAATCATCAGAAAGAAGAATAACTGCTCTTTATAAACGTTACTACCCATTTGGTTCGATATGTTCTCATATAATCGGATACACGAAAAGACAGCAAGGCATAAACGAAGCAGGGGTTAGTGGCATTGAATATACATATGATGATATATTAAAAGGCAGGACAGGCAAGTCTGAGCAGGAAATAAATTCTAAGAAGCGTATCATGAGAGAGTTGTCTAGCATACCTCAACAAGACGGACAAGATGTACAGCTGACAATTGATGTTGATTTACAGAAAAAAATCGCAGAGATATTTAAAGACCACCAAGGTTCCACAGTGGTAATTGATGTAAATAACGGAGAAATTTTAGCATTGTATAACTCACCTTCTTACGATAATAATCTTTTCACTAGCAGATTATCAAATGAAACTTGGGAAAGTTTAAATATTCCTTCGTTACCGCTTGTAAACCGTGCATTATCATATCAAATTCCACCTGGTTCAATATTTAAAATAATAGATGCGCTTGCGGGTTTAAAAGATGGAATAATAACACCAGAAGAAAAATTCTCGTGTAGGGGATATATGAAGATAGGTGAGCGGAAATTTCGTTGCATGAAAAGCAAAGTTCATGGATATGTATCTTTAAATGAGGCAATGGCTCTCTCATGCAACACTTACTTTTATAATATAGGAAAAAAAATAAATGTAGATTCTCTACTAGAAATGGCTAGCAAATTTGGTATAGGAAGTGGACCATTAATTGGAATGTTTAAGGAAGAAGCTCCGGGATTGTTGCCTGACATGAATTGGCGTGCACGCAAGCTATATTCAGAGTGGTATTTAGGTGATACCATTAACTTAGTTATAGGACAAGGGTATTTACTTACAACGCCATTACAGCTTGCGGTTCTTGCAGCGAGGGTTGCAACAGGAAAGGAGGTAATTCCCCACATTGAGATGAGTAAATCAGGGCAAGACTTTCTTGATATTGATGTGAATCATGAGCATCTTAGTGTGGTTCGAAAAGCTATGTTTGACGTGGTGAATTCTAACTATAGAAAAGGACTAGGCAGTATACAAATTGCTGGCAAAACCGGAACACCAGAGATAAACTCTAAAGGTGAAAGTCATAAATTGTTTATCGCTTATGGCCCCTACCATGATCCGCGCTATGCAATCTCAGTGTTTATAGAACATGGTAAAACTCCACGCCAAGATGTTGCAATTGCTAGTGAGATATTGCAATATATGCTTGAAAAATGAACTTATGAAATTGCCATATATGTTACTTGTAATTTATATATTCAAATCAGAGCTTTGAGGTTAAAAAAAAGAAACGAAAATTGCATAAACCTTTTCAATTTAGTGCTTTAATGTTTCTGATGAAGGGAAGGTATTATCCTTATTTTCTATGGAGCTAGACACACTAATTTCGTTATTATCATCAATTGAAGTAATAGGGTGCATCAAAGCAACTTTTATAACTTCATCAATATTCTCAGCAAAAATTACATTGATTTCTTCTTTTATATTTGCAGGAATCTCTTGCATATCTTTCTCATTTTCACTTGGTATAATCACAGTTTTGATTGATCCTCTTAGCGCAGCAAGCAATTTTTCTCTCAAACCCCCAATAGCCAACACTCTACCACGCAATGTTACTTCACCTGTCATAGCAACACTTTTGTTAACTGGTATATTTGTCATAAGAGAAACAATAGATGTACATACTGCACTGCCAGCAGAGGGACCATCTTTTGGCACAGCACCCTCAGGTACATGCAAATGTATATCATTATTTTGAAATTTTTCGGGTTTTATACCGAAAAATAAACAATTTGATCGCACATAACTATACGCAGCTTTTATAGACTCTTGCATAACCTCTCCAAGCTTTCCTGTGTATTTTATTTCCCCCTTGCCCGGAATTAGGACTGACTCTATCATTAAAATATCACCACCTGTTTCAGTATAGGCGAGACCAGTTACTACCCCTACCAAACTCTCATTTTCTGCAATGCCAAAGGTATACTTACGTACCCCTAGGTAATCTTGTAAATTACCAACCTCTACGGATATTTTCTTATTTTTATCAGTTAATATTGCTTTAACTGCTTTTCTCATGAGCTTTGCAAGTTCCCTTTCCATGCTTCGCACGCCGCTCTCACGTGTATATAAACGTATCAACTCGTATAATGCTTCATTAGTTATTTTCCACTCCTTCTGATGCAAACCATGCTCTTTTTTTAATTTTGGAATAAGGTGATGCGTAGCAATACTGATCTTCTCATCTTCGCTATATCCAGATAATTGTATAATTTCCATCCTATCACGCAAAGGATGTGGCAAATTTAAGCTGTTTGCCGTAGCTACAAACATTACACTTGAAAGATCAAATTCAACTTCCAAGTAATGATCCGTAAAGTGTTTATTGTGCTCAGTATCCAAAACCTCAAGTAATGCAGATGCAGGATCACCACGCGAATCAGAACCCATCTTATCTATTTCATCAAGCAGAAAAAGCGGGTTGCATGAATTAGCTTTTTTCATGTGTTGAATGATTTTACCAGGCATTGAGCCAATATAAGTTTTTCTGTGTCCTCGTATTTCAGACTCATCACGTATACCACCAAGAGATATGCGAACAAAATCTCTTCCTACTGCTTTTGCCATAGACTTAGCTAAAGAAGTTTTACCAACACCAGGTGGTCCAACTAAGCAAAGTATAGGACCCTTTATCTCTTTTACTCTCTTTAATACTGCTAAAAATTCTATTATTCTATCTTTTACTTTCTCTATGCCATAATGATTTTCATCTAAGATTTTTTTAGCCGCATTTAAGTTAATTTTTGCATCTTTGTACTTTCCCCATGGCAAATCAAGCAACCAATGCAAGTAACTAGATATAACTGTTGCTTCAGGAGAAATGGGATTCATTTTCTTATATCTCTTTAAGTCAGTTATGGCTTTCTCTTTTGCTTCCTCAGAAAGCTTTGTTTCATTTATCTTTTTTTCAAATTCATTGAGTATATTCCCTTCATCTCCATTTTCAAACTCACCTAATTCTTTCTGTATAGCTTTTAATTGCTCATTAAGGTAGTAAACTTTTTGAGTACTTTCAACCTGTGATTTAATTGTCTTATACAAGCGGTTTTGTGCACTCAAAATACTTATTTCTCTCTCAATAAGAGCAAAAACTTTTTTTAAACGCTCTTTTGGGTTATAAACTTCAAGTATGTTTTGCTTATCTAATACCTTTATATTTAATTGCGAAGCTATCATATCTACAATTTGATTAACCTCTTTAACTTGATCAATGGGGTCAATAATAATCTCGGGTCGACTTTTCTTGCTTAGTTTACACCAATTGTCGAATGCATCTATAACAGAACGCCTTAAAGCTTCTAAATCAATATTATCTTCATTTTCTCCATACTCATAATGACCATCTAACGCTACTCTGGCCTGTAACAAAGTGTGAGAGCTAATATATTCTATAACTCTTCCCCTTCTTACCCCATGAATCATGACTTTTACTGCATTGTCAGGCAGTTTTATTAATGGTTGTATAATGTTTGCTAACACGCCTACTTCATAAAGATTCTCTGGCTCTGGATTATCAATAGAACCATCTTTTTGTGCTATGAGAAAAATCTCGTTTTGGTGACTACTGCTACTTATTGCATATTCTAGTGCATGAACAGATTTTTCTCTACCTACGAATAAAGGCAACATTATATTTGGAAAAATTACTACATCTCTTAGAGGTAATACTGGTAATACAGTAGAATTAAAGTTTACAGCACGTCCAATACTCATAATATATGCCTCAAATTAATCATTAACCGTTATAACACTACCCTTATTATTATGATTAATCGTCGCTTTGCCTAATTCTACCATTTTCTTAGTAACCGTTATAGTGCTACCTTCAAAACCTCCGTTGCCGGATATATACATAACATCAAGCAAAAGTGACTCTAAGATAGCACGTAACATCCTTGCACCTGTTTTATAGCTTATAGCTTTTTTAGCAATAGCTGATATTGCTTCATCTGAAAACTCAAGGTTTACTTTACTAAATGCAAGCAATGCTTTATATTGTTTTACTAGCGCATTTCTTGGCTCTGTCAACACATGTATTAAATCCTCGTGATCCAGCTCATCTAGAACAGCAGTTATTGGAACCCGTCCTACAAATTCGGGTATCAAACCGAATTTGATTAAGTCCTCAGGTTGAGCATCGCGTAAAGCATTTTTTTTCTTTTGTGCTTTAGACTGACTTATATCTGCTCCAAAGCCAACTGATGTTCCCTTTTTTCTTGCCTCAATAATTTTATTTAGGCCTTCAAAAGCTCCTCCACAAATAAATAGTATGTTACTAGTGTCTACTTGTATAAACTCTTGTTGCGGGTGTTTTCGCCCTCCTTGTGGAGGAACATAAGCAACCGTACCTTCCATGATTTTTAGTAGAGCTTGTTGGACCCCTTCACCTGAAACATCACGGGTTATTGAAGCGCTTTCAGACTTTCTTGTGATCTTGTCTATTTCATCGATAAACACTATACCATGCTGTGCCTTTGCAACATCATAATTTGCAGCTTGTAATAGACGTGACAACACGCTTTCTACATCATCACCTACATAACCTGCCTCAGTCAAAGTTGTCGCATCGGCCATAGCAAATGGCACATCTGAAACTTTAGCAAGTGTTTTTGCTAGCAAAGTCTTACCAGAACCAGTAGGGCCAATAAGCATTATATTTGACTTCTCAATTTCAATATCACTTATAGAATGAAGTTGCACCATGGATTGACAATGGTTATACATAGCCACAGATAAAACGTGTTGCGCATGTTCCTGACCTACAACATGCTTACTAAGAAAATTTTTTATATCTTCAGGTTTCTTTAGTAATAGCTTCATATCAGATATATGATCTGAATTAAAAGCTCTCTCTTTCTTTTGACTTATTGCTTTATGGGATAACTCTATGCATTCATTACAAATGAACACCTTTAAACCATCTGAAGAGTTAGTAATCAATTTATCTACTTCGTTTTGTGCCTTGTTACAAAAAGAACAGTAGTGTAAATCATTATTGTTATCCATTAAACTACCTTTTGTTTAACTTTAATATTTTCAATCTTCATATCTTTACGCTCAGCTATTACTTTATCAATCAAGCCAAGTTTCATTGCTTCTATAGGATCCAAAAATTTATCTCTTTCCATCATTCCTTCAATCTTCTTGAGTGAATGCCCAGTATGTTTTTCATAAATTTGATTTAGCTTTTTCTTAATTCGCAAAATTTCCTTAGCATGTATTTCTATATCAGTTGCTTGACCTTGATAACCACCAGATGGTTGATGTATCATAATTCTTGAATGAGGTAGAGAGTGGCGCTTACCTTTCGCACCAGCTGCAAGCAACAAAGAACCCATAGATGCAGCTTGACCTATACATAAAGTTGAAACGTCTGGACTTATGTACTGCATTGTATCGTAGATTGATAAACCAGCAGTTACAACACCGCCTGGCGAATTAATATACATATGAATGTCTTTATCAGGATTTTCCGATTCTAAAAATAAAAGCTGTGCTACTATTACGCTGGCCATGTTGTCTTCAATAGGGCCAGTTACGAAAATTATTCTTTCTTTTACTAGCCTTGAATATATGTCATAAGCCCGCTCACCGCGACTAGTTTGTTCAACTACAATTGGTATAAGAGTCATACCTTTTCCTATCAAATATTATCAAATAATTCCTTTAATTCTTTCACAGAAACAATCTGTTCTTCTTTACTAGCTTTTTCTATCATATAATCTGTCACTTTATACTCAAGCGCTTGCCCTCTAACTAATTCCTGAAATTGTCCGTCTGATTTAAAATGTTTAAATACTCTGTCAAATGATACATCTTTACTGACATATTGATTTACAATAACATTCATAATATCACTTTGAGTTAATGATATTTCATGTTCTTTACTGAACTCCATAAATAGCATTGCAAGCTTTACACGTCTTTCAGCTTCTTTACAAGAATCATCTTTAGCATTCAACTCTCTTTCCACTCTCTGCTGTTCCTGTTTTACTACTTCTATAGGCAAATCAAAACTATAACTAGCATCCAAACAATCAAATAGCTCTTTCTTAATTAAGAGATCTCCCATTTCTTTACACTGATTATCAATTACTTCTTTTACATGATTTATTAGCGAAGAATGATCTTCAAAACCAATTCTCCTAGCTATTTCATTATCACTTTGCAAATCTTCGGCAATCTGAATATCATTAACTCGAACAGAAAAAGCAGCCTCCTGCCCCGCAAGGGAAATTACCTGGTAATCTTCAGGAAATCTCAACTTAAAGCTTTTTGTTTCCCCTTTTTTCATGCCAATTAATTGATCTTCAAAACCATTTATAAATGTTCCAGATCCTAAATTAACAGTAAAATTTTTGCCACTTCCACCTTGAAAGAGCTTATTTCTAATTCGCCCTTCAAAGTCAATTATCAGTTTATCCTCGTTTTTTGCTTGATAAGAAGCATCATCAACAGAGACAAAGTTAGGAAATTTTGTTTTTATAGAATCAATAAATTCTTTTATGTCTCCCTCTTTGATTTTTGCCTTAACTTTCTTCAAATTTATTTTATCAAGATCTATTACTGGCACTTTTGGCATCGATTCAAAAGATAATTTGTACAGAAAGTCGCCTTTTTCATCCTTTTTATCCAGGTTTGGTAATGACATAATATCAACCTTAGGATGGATGTGAGACTTAACTTCGATTTTTTTCATTAAATCACTTGAGCAATAGTCAATCGTATCTTTTATCACATATTCCAAAGCTTCGTTTTTATAATTTGTAACAACAAGATCGTAAGGCATCTTTCCGGATCTAAATCCAGGCAATTTTGCATCCTTCGCTATTTCTTGTAATCTAGAGTTTATCTTTTGTTCTATATAATCACTACTAACTGTGATTTCATACTCATACTTTAGTTTATCTACACTAAGTTCCTTATAGGTATATATATTACTTAATGTATCTGCTTCGACTGCATTTTGAGTTATATTACTAGACATTACAACCTGTTATCAATATTTTATTTATGTTTTAATAAAGCCATTTTACCAGAATTTAAGTTAAATACAATCCTTAAGAACAGGTTCTTATACAAACAAAAGTGTACTTAGTGATTATAAATTTTCTCTTAAAACCTGAGTTACATGACTTTAAGTGCGGATAGAGGGACTTGAACCCCCACGAGCAAGCTCACCAGGACCTAAACCTGGCACGTCTACCAATTTCGCCATATCCGCAAGAACCCTTCATTAACTTATAGATAACCACTTCTGTCATCTTATGCAATTTAAAGATTAGATTTTAGTACCACAGACTGAACTTATAATACTGGTTAACTCCACTATGAATCTAAGCCTGAATTACTTTAACTAACATTATTGAGATAAGTACTGTCTTAGAAATATTCAAGGCTTATTCAATTTATAGTATTTACACAATAAAAAAAGCTTATTAATATTCTTTAATTAAAGCTCTAAACTCTGGAAATTAATAATGAGATTAATAGCAAGCTTCTTACTCGCAATTTTTCTGATTACACAGAGTGGCTGTACGACTCTTGTGAGTGGTATAGTGGTAACAGCAACTGCAGCGGCTACAGCAATAACAATGCAAGATAAATCCTTGGGAAACATTATTGATGATACAACTATAGTAATAAGAATCAATAAGGGACTCTTAAAACACGGACTGTTCTCATCTATAAAAGTTAAAGTGAGTGAAGGAAGAGTATTACTCATTGGAAATGTTGATAATCATGAAAAGCAACTCACAGCAGAGAAAATAGCTTGGCAGCAAAAAGAGATTAAAGAAGTGATAAATGAAATAAGAGTCACACCAATTAAAATGGCTTCTATGCTAGATGTTACTGTAGATGGTATGATAACAGCAGAGATAAGCACGAGGCTTCTGGGAAAAAGAAATATTAAATCAATTAATTATAGCGTTAATACAGTTGATAGAGTCGTTTATTTGATGGGTATAGCTCAAAATAAGGCGGAATTAAAAGCTGTAATAGCAATTGCAAGAAAAGTAAAAGGAGTAAAGCAAGTTGTAAGCTATGTGAGATATAGACATAGCAAATTGCGTCATTGATGAAAATTTACTTGAGTGTTAGTACCATGTAGCTAAGCCATAAAACTCCTTTACAAATTTCGTCAGTTCACTCTTATGGTATGTATAACAATGTTACAAAAAATAATATCATAGAATTCAATAGAATAATTCCTAGAAAATCTCTGCATACTAAAAAAAGTAAAATGCTATTTAACACTCCCAAGCTTAAGAATAAATAGCAAACATCTATATCTCGTGCGATATGGCGTTTTATTCCTGAGATTTTTTTACCAGCGTCATAGCCTTTTTCTTCATCAGTGTCTGCGTTCTTTACACTCTGAGTGTCAATTATGCAAAAGCTGATTTTTTCTTTCCAAACATTGTTTTGTCGGACCACACTAACTATTTTTTTTAACATGCACTCCAAAATACTTTTTTTTATTTCCTTTTACTTTTTCACTCCATTTTTGAAATAATCATAACAATTGCGCCATTTTGGAAACTCTTTTGGTAGCATCCTCCACTGATAACCACTTTTTAGGGCGTACAACACTTCGCAAAATATATCATACAAATCAAGTTTTCTTGGTTTTGTTTTTTCCACAAGACTCCAGATCTGGTGAAATAATCTCAAACTTCTCTCGACTTATGTCACTTGGGTATACACTCCTCATATATCCTAATTTATACACTCTATTTCTTACTTTATGCCTTTCTTGAGATTATGAACAGGTTCTTAGAAAGCTAGCGTTCTACTAGTCATGTTCTTTATCTTGCTTTACAACAATGCATCTTTTCATTCCAGCCAAGTCGTATACGTATTCCTGAAAAGCCAGTCCATATAAGGGTATTATTTTGTCAATATTGCTTTGATCTTCGCCTATTTCCAATATCGCAAACCCATCTTTTTTAAGGCACTTTTTCAATATTGGAAAAATACTCAGGTAACAGCTCAATCCATCGATACCGCCATCAAGAGCAATTCTTGGCTCTTTTTGCACTTCAGCTTGCAGATCTTTTAACTTACTTCTTTTAATATATGGAGGATTGCTTATTATGAGATCAAATAAATCTCTGCATTCTGTCCACGAATTTGGAAATATTTTAGCTCTGTTGAGAAGATTATGTTTCTTTGTGTTCTGGCAGGTAATTTTGTATGCTTCCAGGCTTTTTTCAAAACCAACTCCAATAGCATATTCATACTCACTAAGTACGGAGATCAACAAACAGCCTGTGCCTGTGCCAAAATCTGCAATTTTTATTTTTTGCTTCTTATTTTGGTAATATTTTAACACTGTTGAAATTACTGTCTCACTATCTGGTCTTGGATCTAGAACATGTTGGTTAACTATAAAATTTTTACTCCAGAATTCACGATTACCTATTATTTGCGATATTGGATATCTTTCTGCTCTTTTTTTTGTTAATTTCCAGAATAGAAGTTCTTTGTTTCTTGGTACCTGATTGATGTGATTCATGATTGTGAATGATCTTTCTACTCCAAGTACGTACTGCATGATGATTTCACAATCCAAATGTGGTGATTCAATTCTATGTGATGATAGTAGCTTTGACCCTTCTTTAATTAAAGCGCTGATTGTTTTCATTATTCTAAAAACGTGTTCCTTGCATGCAAGAACAGCAAAATTGAGTATAGAATTTTGAACTTAGGGTAGCTGCATTAAATCTAAGTGTCAAGAGTAGGATTGTAAAAATCATCCGGCTTTACTGGTAATTCGGTTGGTATTTTTGCATTAATGTTAGAAGCTCTTGGCTCTATTATAAGCATTATTTTCTGCATATTCTTTGATAGCCATCACAGTATATTACTTGTTCCATATCTATATTAATTAGACCACAGCAAGTGATAATTTCTTAATATTAAAACCAATATGCGCTTTAGCATATAATTATCAGTAGCTTTCAAAGCAATTAGGCTGAGATTATTAGAGTAGTAATGTTTATTTTTATATTGACTATTGAGGTTTATTATTTTATAACTAAGACTTAGTTATTTTTAGAGTTTTAAGTTTACAGTATATGCCTACGATAAATCAATTAATATGTAAAGGTAGATCAGGGTTAACTCGCAAGAAGAAGGTGCCAGCTTTGGGAAAATGCAATCCTCAAAGAAGGGGTGTTTGCACTAAGGTATATACTACAACTCCTAGAAAGCCTAATTCAGCACTACGCAAGGTAGCTAGAGTAAAGATTAGTGGATATGGTGAAGTGACGGCTTATATACCTGGCGAAGGTCATAATTTACAAGAGCATTCTGTTGTTTTAATACGTGGTGGGCGAGTTAAGGATTTGCCGGGTGTACGTTATCACATAATAAGAGGTGCTCTTGATCTACGTGGTGTGCAAAATCGAAAGAAAGCTCGTTCAAAATATGGTGTAAAGAAATCTGGTTAAAATTTATGGCGCGTCGTAATAAAGCAAAAAAAAGAACAAGCCCTGACTCTCGTTATGATAGTGTCTTGCTTATGCGTTTTATTAATATAATTATGAAATGTGGTAAAAAATCTATTGCAGAAAAGATTGCTTATAGTGCTTTGTCCTTAGCTGAAAAGAAAATAGGCAAAGATGCCTTATCAATTTTTGAAACAGCAGTAGAAAATGTTACCCCTTCTATAGAAGTACGCTCTCGGCGTATTGGTGGTGCAACTTATCAAGTCCCTGTTGAAATTCGTCAAGATAGAGCAATTTCTTTGGCATTAAGGTGGATTGCTAGAGCAACTTCTGCTGCTCGAAAAAAGAGCGGTAGAACTACTGTTTATTGTTTGCAGTCTGAAATATTAGATGCTTATAATAAATGTGGTGGTGCATTTAAGATGTGTGAAGAAAAGTATAAAATGGCTGAAGCTAATAAGGCATTTTCTCATCTTCGTTTTTAATATTAGCTGATTGATTGTGGTATGGAAGTTTTAATATCTAGGTATAGAAATATAGGAATAATGGCTCATATAGATGCTGGCAAGACCACCACAACAGAGCGTATTTTATTTTATACTGGCAAACAAAATAGGATTGGTGAAGTGCACGATGGTGCAGCTTCTATGGATTGGATGGAGCAAGAGAAGGAGCGTGGCATTACAATTACCTCTGCTGCAACAACATGTTTTTGGAATGATCATAGGATTAATATAATAGATACTCCTGGTCATGTTGACTTCACTATTGAAGTTGAGAGATCTTTGAGGGTTTTGGATGGTGCGGTTGCTGTATTTGATGGAGTTGCTGGAGTTGAGCCTCAGTCTGAGACAGTTTGGCGTCAAGCTGATAAATATAACGTTCCTCGTATCTGCTTTGTTAATAAAATGGATAGAATCGGGGCAAATTTTTATCGATGTGTCGATATGATAAAAACGAAGCTTGGCGCATCACCTTTAGTTATTCAGTTGCCAATAGGAAGTGAGAAAGATTTTAAAGGCATAATCGATCTTATTTCTATGAAAGCTATTATATGGCAAGAAGAAACATTAGGCGCTAAATTTTCTTATGAAGATATTCCTTCTGATTTGCTTGATAAGGCTCAAGAGTATCGAAATTTTTTATTAGATGCTGCAGCTGAAATGGATGATGAGGCGATAAATACTTACTTTGAATCTAACGATCTGCCAATTGATTTGTTGAAAAAGTGTGTGAGAAGCGGGACCATTAAAGGAAAATTTGTCCCTGTATTATGTGGGTCAGCTTTTAAAAACAAAGGCGTGCAATCACTTTTAGATGGTGTGGTTGATTTTTTACCCTCTCCTATTGATGTTGATGTAATTATTGGAACTGATCCTAAAGATTCAGAAAAGAAAATTGAGATCAAACCTTCAGAAAAAGAGAAATTCGTTGCTCTTGCGTTTAAAGTGATGACGGATAAATTTGTAGGTAGCTTGACGTTTATTCGTATTTATTCCGGTAAGTTAAAATCTAAATCTGCTGTGTTAAATGCTGGAAAGAATGAGACTGAAGGAATTGGTAGAATGTTGCTTATGCATGCAAATAACAGAGAAGATATAAACGAAGCTAAAGTTGGTGATATAGTTGCCTTAGTTGGATTAAAGAAAACAATTACTGGTGATACTTTATGTTCATCTGATTTTCCTATACTATTAGAGCGTATGGAATTTCCTGATCCTGTTATTGAAATTGCTATAGAACCGAAAACCACCTCAGATCAGGAAAAATTAGGTGTTGCTTTGAATAGATTGGTTGCAGAAGATCCTTCTTTAAGGATGTCAGTAAATGCAGAGAGTGGGCAGACTATATTGAAAGGTATGGGTGAGCTGCATCTTGAGATTATTGTTGATAGAATGAAGCGCGAGTTTAATGTTGAAGCTAACGTTGGTGCGCCTCAAGTTGCATATCGTGAAACTATCACTAAATCTGTTGAAATTGATTACACTCATAAAAAACAATCAGGTGGTGCTGGTCAGTTTGCTAAAGTTAAAATAAAATTCGAACCTCTTGAGCCTGGTTTTGGCTTTCAGTTTGAAAGTAAAATTGTAGGCGGTGCTATTCCAAAAGAGTATATACCTGGAGTGCAAAATGGCTTGGAGTTGATAAAAGAAGGTGGTATAATTTCCGGCTTTCCATTGATTGATTTTAAGGCTACTCTTCTTGATGGTGCTTTTCATGATGTTGATTCTAGTCCTTTGGCTTTTGAACTTGCTGCTAAAGGTGCTTTTAAGGAAATGGCAAATAAAGCTGGTCCAAAAATGCTAGAACCTATAATGAAAGTGGAAATCATTACTCCTGAAGAATATATGGGTGATGTTATGGGTGATATAAATAGTAGAAGAGGCAGTGTTGTTGATATGCTGGATTTAGGTAATAATAGCAAAATAATTACTGCTTCGGTTCCTCTTGCAAATATGTTTGGTTATATAAATGTTTTGCGTTCTATATCTCAGGGAAGAGCTCAGTATAGTATGCATTTTTCTTGTTATGAACAAGTGCCACAATATGTGGTTGATGAGTTAAAGTTAAAGTATAATTAAAGGTTAGTAATTATGACAGCGATAGTAGAAGCATTTGGAAAGCCGCATATAAACGTGGGAACGATAGGACATGTGGATCATGGGAAGACAACGTTAACAGCGGCGATAACAAAGCATTATGGTAATTTTGTAGCATATGATCAAATAGATAAAGCGCCAGAAGAAAGAAAGAGAGGTATAACAATAGCAACAGCGCATGTTGAATATCAAACAGAAAAGAGACACTATGCACACGTTGATTGCCCTGGACATGCTGATTATGTAAAGAATATGATAGTAGGTGCAGCACAGATGGATGCAGCGATATTGGTAGTGTCAGGGGTTGATGGGCCGATGCCACAAACGAGAGAGCATATATTGCTGGCAAAACAGGTGGGTGTTGGATATATCGTGGTATATATAAATAAAGCTGATGTTGCTGATGCTGATATGATAGATTTGGTGGAAATGGAAGTGAGAGAGTTGCTGAGTAAGTATAAATTTCCAGGTGATGAAGTGCCTGTGATAGTTGGGTCTGCGTTAAAAGCATTAGAGGATGATAGTAGTGAGTATGGAAAGAAATCAATAGATAAATTGATGGAGAAGTTAGATGAGTATGTGGCAGTACCTCCAAGGCCTGTAGATTTGCCGTTTTTGTTGCCAATAGAAGATGTATTTTCAATATCGGGCCGAGGGACGGTAGTAACAGGAAGAATAGAGAAGGGGGAGATAAAGACAGGGGATGATATAGAGATAATAGGTCTGAAAGCGACGCAAAAGACGACATGTACTGGTGTTGAGATGTTTAAGAAGTTGCTAGATAAGGGAAGTGCAGGACTCAATGTAGGAATACTACTAAGAGGAACAAAGAGAGAAGAAGTGGAGAGAGGGCAAGTATTGGCAAAACCAGGGACAATAACCCCGCATAAGAAATTTAATGCGGAGGTGTATATATTGAAGAAAGAAGAAGGAGGAAGGCATACACCATTTTTTGGAAATTATCAGCCACAGTTTTATTTAAGGACAACGGATGTAACTGGGAGCATAAAATTGCTAGATGGAAAGGAGATGGTAATGCCAGGGGACAATGTAAGTATAGAAGTGGAGTTGCAAGTACCAATAGCAATGGATAAAGGATTACGTTTTGCGATAAGAGAAGGTGGTAGAACTGTTGGTTCTGGCGTTGTTTCGGAAATTTTAGAGTAAACTTTGAATTATAGGAGTGTAGCTCAATTGGTAGAGCGCTGGTCTCCAAAACCAGAGGTTGTAGGTTCAATTCCTATCGCTCCTGCATTAATATTATGGTAGAAATGTTAAAAAACCTGTATGTTTTTTTTTGCGATATAAAGCAAGAAATAAGGAGAATTGCTTGGATAAAAAAACAGCAGGTATTGTCATCTTTGTTTATTGTAATAACTGTTATATTATGCTTTTCGATTTTCTTTTGCTTCGTAGATTTTATGTCTCTTTACGTAATTAAGACTTTATTTGGAATTATTTATGGAATATAAGTATAAATGGTATATCATTAAAGTCGATTACGGGTATGAGAAGGATATATGCGAGTTGGCAACCAATACTGTTTACTTTAAGGAGGTGTTTATTCCTTATCAGACAGTATGTGATGTAAAATCTGATATAAAAGAGTTATGTGAAGTATATATATGTATGCATCTGTGTGATGAAAGCAAAAATATTTTGAATCAAATGACTGGGTTTTGTGGTGATGAGTCTGGTCATTTTGAGATGATTTCAGATGATGAGGTAATTTTAAAACGTAAGGAATTTAATAGATATAAGTGGTACATTTTAAGAGTTGCCTCTAATTATGAAGAGAAAGTGCGCCAATATATATTAGAAAATTCTATGAGATTGAATATTAATAATTATTTTAATAGGGTTTTTATTCCTTGTGAAGAATTAAGTGAGATGGATTTAAAATCTAAAAAAAATGCTAAACGAAGGAAGTCCTTTCCTGGTTATGTCTTTTTATACATGAATTTATGCGATGAGGTATTAAATTTTATTAATAATATACCAAAATCTCTTAAGGTTTATGGATTTTTGAAAAATGGTAATGTTCCAAAGGTGATTGAGGATAATGAGATTCGCTCAATGTGTAGTGCGCTTTACAATGCTCAAGAAACGAAAAAGTTGAGTTATGGTTATGAGAAAGGTGAAAAAGTAAAAATTAATGATGGTCTTTTTCAAAATTTTACTGGTAAGGTAGATATGGTAAATGATGAGAAAAAAATTATTAATATTGAAGTATCAATCTTAGGTAAGCCAACAATAATAGAGCTTGATTTGGCTCAAGTAGAGAAAATAGAGGATTAATTATGAGTAATGTAGTTGCTAAGATTAACTTGCTTATGGAAGCTGGAAAAGCAGTTCCAGGGCCGAAAATTGCTTCAGTACTTGGCCCGCGTGGTATACCTGTTCCTAAATTTTGTGAAGCTTTTAATAAAGCTACTAGCGCTGCTAACGCTAGTTATAAAGTAGGTGATTTAGTAACAGTGAGAATTTCCATAAAGGATGATCGCTCTCATGATTTTACTGTCAGCGGTCCGCCTGTGGCTTATTTGCTTAAGCAGGAAGCTAAATTAAGTAAAGGTTCTGGTAATTCTGGTAAAGAATTAGTGGCTAAATTATCTATGTCTGCTATCATTAAAGTGGCAAAGTGTAAGATGGTTGATATGAAAGTGGATAATGAAGATTCAGCAGTGAAGATGGTTATAGGCACTGCAAAATCTATGGGTATAGAAGTTGTGGAAGGTTAGGTAAATGAGTACATATAATGATGATTTTAAGCAGTGTTTGGAGAAGATTGTTGAGTCTGCTTCAGCAAAATTTAATGAATCAGTTGATATCGCAGTCAATTTAGGTGTAGATTCACGTAAATCTGAAGAGCAGGTGCGTGGTACAGTAGTGTTGCCTAAAGGTATCGGGAAGAATATTAAAGTAGCTGTTTTTGCTCAAGATAAACATTTATTAGAAGCTGAAAAAGCTGGTGCTGATATTACAGGAGGAGAAGATTTAATTGAAGAGATAAAAAAAGGTAGAAAGTTGAATGTTGATTGGTGCATCACTACTCCTGATTTCATGGCAAAAATCACTCCTATTGCAAAAGTATTGGGTGCTAAAGGGCTGATGCCTAACCCTAAATTTGGTACTGTGACTTCTAACATTGCGGAAGCTACTAAAACCATTAAGTCCGGTCAAATAAAATTCAGGACGGATAAGAATGGGGTTATTCATGGTAAATTAGGAAGTATTAAATTTGATATTGATGATTTGCTGGAAAATTTAAAAGCCTTTCTTAAAGTAATTAGAGACAATAAACCTGCTTCTGTGAAAGGAGTTTACTTTAAAAGCGTTTTTTTAAATTCAACTATGGGTAAAGCTCATAAAATAAACAAAGTAGAAGATATAATTTAAGGGAGCGAAATTGTGAAGCGTAAAGATAAGGATGAATTTATACAAAACATAATGAATGTGTTTGTAAATAATGATTTCTTAATATTGGTAAATTTCAAGTCTATGAATGTTAGCAATTCATTAATTCTTAGGAATAGTCTAAAATCTGTAATGGGTGGGATGTTAGTAGTTAAAAATACTCTAGCTTGCTTGGCTTTGGAAAGGACTGGTAAATTTTCTTATTTATCAGGTAAATTTTCTGGTTCTGTTGCTATTATATATTCTAGTGCTATAGTAGAAGCTGCAAAGTTAATAGTTGATTTTATTAATGCTAACAAAGAAAAAATGTCTGTGATTTGTGCGGCTCATATAAATGAATTGTTAACAGTGGAAGATGTTAACAAATTGGCTAAGCTTCCCTCTCTGGATGAATTGCGTGTTAAAATTATGCGTTTAATATCTTATGATATTCCTGCTCGGTTAGCATTGTCTATTAATTCATCTTCTATGAGGCTTATGAGAGTTTTGGATTACTATAGTTCTAAAAAATAAATTTGTTGTTAAATAAGGTGGTCAGTATGAATAATGTAACAAGTGATTTGGTTGATAAAATATTATCTTTAAATCTATTAGAAGCTTCTGAACTTGTAAAAGTTCTAGAAGAAAAAATAGGGTTGCCTAGTGGTTCTTTTCTTGGTGGAGCTGTTGGTGCTGGGGTGCCTATTAGTGATAATGCTAATGCTCCTGTTGCTCAAGAAAAAGCTGAATATAAAGTTGTAATCAAAGAGATTGATGCAAGCAAAAAAATAGGAGTGATTAAAGCTATTAGAGAAGTTAATTCTACATTGAATTTAAAAGAAGCGAAAGAATTAGTTGAGTCTTTACCCAAAGATTTGACTGCTAATGTTTCTAAAGACGAAGCAGAAAAAATAAAGCAAAAACTTATTGAAGCAGGAGCAACTAAAGTTGAGCTTGAATAAAATGTTAGTATATTAATTTTATGTTGATATAGCTCTTTTAATTAGTGAAGGTATTTTAATGGTTGATTCTTCTTATATGTGTGCTTCTAGTGCTTTTGTTCCTAGAGTTTCTTATTCCAGGTCGATTGATTTAAAAGATTCTTTGTTGGATTTGGTTAAAGTCCAAAAGGGGTCATATAATTCCTTTACTCCTAATAATGAGAGTAATGAAAGACTTGAAGCTATCTTTCATACAATTTTTCCAATATCTGATCCTTTGCATAGGGCTACTATCGAATTTTTGAATTGTAGGGTAGATGATCTTAAGTATAGTGAGTCTGAATGTATAAAACGTGGTATAACTTTTTCTGCTCAGGTTATTGCTTCTATACGTCTTGTTATTATGCAGGATGGTGTTTCTCTTGAAAAATATCAAGAGATTAAAGAAGATGATGATCATTCTAAGCTTGCAACTGTTATAAAATCTGCTGAAGAGCAGGAGGTTCGCTTTTGTGAACTGCCTATGATGACTGATAAAGGTACTTTCATCATCAATGGCGTAGAGAAAGTTATCGTTTCACAAATGCATAGATCTCCTGGAGTCTTTTTTGATAGTGATAAGGGAAAAACTTACAATTCTGGCAAATTGATCTATTCTGCTAGAGTTATTCCTTATAGAGGTTCTTGGCTTGATATTGAGTTTGATGTTAAAGATCATTTGTATTTTCGTATTGATAGAAAGAGAAAGTTGCCAATATCAGTTTTATTAAAGGCTTTGGGCTTATCAAATAATGACATACTTAATAAATTTTATGAAAAAATAGAGTATATAAAACATAAAAGTGGCTGGAGAGTACCTTTTTCCCCTGATAAATTCAAGGGAGTGAGGCTTCCTTTTGATTTAAAGAATGTTGAAGGCAATGTGTTACTTAAAGCTAATGTTCGTATTACTTCAAAATTAGCTAAAAATCTATATGATAACGGATTGAAAGAGTATCTAATTCCTTATGATTCTATATGTGGTTTATTTCTTGCAGAAGATTTAATAGATAGTGCTAGTTCTACAAAAGTCTTATCTGCTGGTGAATCTATAAAATTAGAGGATATAAAAAAGCTTGAATTATTATCTATAGATAAAATATCAGTGTTGAACATAGATAATGTTTCTGTTGGACCTTACATATTAAACACACTTTTCTTAGATGAAAACATGTCTTATGAGAACGCTCTATATGAAATATATAAGGTTTTGCGTCCTGGTGAAGTTCCTGTTTTAAAGATAGTAGAGGAGTTTTTTCGTAATCTTTTCTTCAGTTCGGAATATTATGATTTGTCTAACATTGGTAGATTAAAACTTAACTCTTGCCTTGGGTTAAATTATGAGGAAAATTTAACTACTTTAACACATGAAGACATTATTGAAATTATAAGAAAAATAGTATTGTTACGTGATGGTCAAGGATCTGTAGATGATATTGATCATTTAGCAAATAGAAGAGTCCGTTCAGTTGGAGAGTTTATAGAAAATCAATTTAGAACTGGATTATTAAAATTGGGACGGGCAGTAGTTGATTCTATGTCTACTTCTAGTTTAGATAAAGTCTCTCCATCTGATTTTATAAATCCAAAAGTGTTAACCAATGTCTTAAGAGATTTTTTCAACTCTTCCCAATTATCTCAATTTATGGATCAGACTAATCCATTATCTGAAATAACACATAAAAGAAGGTTGTCAGCGTTAGGTCCTGGTGGTTTAACAAGAGAGAGGGCGGGATTTGAAGTGCGTGATGTTCATCCAACTCATTACGGAAGAATTTGCCCTATTGAAACTCCTGAGGGGCAGAATATAGGCTTAATTAATAGCTTAGCTATATACGCTCGTATTAATAAATATGGGTTCATTGAAAGTCCTTATAGGAAAGTAGTTAATAAGGTTGTTACTGATCAAATTGAGTATCTGTCTGCTATAGATGAAGGTTTATATTATATAGCCGATACCAGCGCAAAGCTTGATGAGAACAACTGCTTTGTTGATGATATGTTATACTGTAGGTATGCTGGTACCTTTGTAATGGTAAATAGTAATCAAGTAAGTTACATTGATTTATCTCCTAAGCAGGTAATATCGGTTGCTGCTTCTTTAATTCCATTTTTAGAAAATGATGATGCTAATAGAGCGTTAATGGGTTCAAATATGCAGCGTCAAGCTGTACCTTTATTGAAGCCTACTGCTCCTTTGGTTGCTACTGGCATGGAGTCTTTCGTAGCTTCTGGCTCTGGTGCTGTAGTTTTAGCAAAACGTGGTGGCATAGTTGACAGCTCAGATAGTAACTCTATAGTTATACGTGCTTTTGACAAAGGAGGAATTAACTACTTGGATGTAGATATTTATCATCTAAGAAAATTTCAGCGTTCTAACCATAATACTTGTATTAACCAGAAACCACTGGTGCATGTAGGTGATTGTGTTAAGGAAGGTGATGTGATAGCTGATGGTCCTGCTATTAATAACGGTGAATTGGCACTTGGCCAAAACTTGCTAGTCGCTTTTATGTCTTGGCAAGGTTATAATTTTGAAGACTCAATCATTATTTCTAGTGAAGTTGTTAAAAAAGATCTATTTACTTCTATTCATATAGAAGAATTTGAATGTGTTGTACATGACACTCCTTTAGGGTCGGAAAAAATAACTCGTGCCATACCCGGTGTTAATGAAGAAAATCTTTATCACTTGGATGATAGTGGTATAGTAAAGGTTGGTACAAGAGTTGGTCCAGGTTATATTTTGGTGGGGAAAGTTACACCTAAGCATTCTCTTTCATTGCCTCCTGAGACAAAATTGTTAATGACAATTTTTGGTGAAAAGTCATTTGATTGTGTGGATTCCTCTTTATATACATCTCCAGATATTGAAGGGATAGTGATTGATGTGAAGGTCTTTACACGCAGAGGGGAAGAAGAAAACGAAAGGGCGTTTCTTATTAAACAAAAAGAGGCAAACGACTTTGAGAAAGAACGAGACCATATAATCAATGTTATTAATCAATATTTCTATGATGAATTAAGAAAAATTCTTATTAATTCTGGCTCTCAAGATCGAGAAAGTATTAATTTTATTGAACGTGAGGGATGGTGGGATATAGGATTGAAAAACCAATCTATTTCTAAGCAAGTTGAGAGCTTAAAAATAGATTTTGATGAAAAAGTATCACATGCGATAGCAAACTTTAAGCGAAAAGTAGAAAAATTGCATGAAGGCTATGATCTGCCTCAAGGTGTGTCGATGTCAGTAAAAGTTTTTATTGCTGTAAAACATAGTTTGCAGCCAGGGGATAAAATGGCTGGTAGACATGGAAATAAAGGTGTGATTTCTCGAGTTGTTCCAGTAGAAGATATGCCTTATTTAGAAGATGGTACTCCTATTGATATTATTCTTAACCCTCTTGGCGTTCCTTCGCGAATGAATGTAGGTCAAATATTGGAAACGCATGTAGGTTGGGCTTGTAAAAAATTAGGAGAAAAAGTAGGCAATATTCTTGATGAGATCAATAAAATCAAACGTGCTTTTTGTGAGGCAATTAGATCTCTCAGTGATGATGATTTTGAAAAATTTGCAGCATTATATCTTGATAATAAAAAATTTGAGGATATTAATGATGATGAAATAACGGCTTCTATTTTAGATACGCCTAATAAGGATGAATTAAATAATGAATTGACTACATTAGTAGAGAATTATTTCAACTCTTGTAAAGATGCACACAGTAGTTTACGTCACTTCCTGATTGAGGTTTATAGTTGTGGCAGTAATTTATCTATTTGTAATAACATTCGCGATATTAATGATAATCACCTCATTGAATTTGCGTATAAGTTGCGTGATGGCATTCCTGTTACTGCACCTGTATTTGAAGGTCCAAAAGATGAACAAATAGTAAAGCTATTTGAACTTGCTGGATTGGATAACTCTGGGCAAGTTGTATTATATGATGGTTGCTCGGGTGAGAAGTTTGATCGCAAAGTTACAGTTGGTTACATGTACATGCTTAAGTTGCATCACTTAGTAGATGGTAAAATTCATGCGCGTTCAGTAGGACCTTATAGTTTGGTTACTCAACAACCTCTTGGAGGAAAGTCTCATTTTGGTGGTCAGCGTTTTGGTGAAATGGAATGTTGGGCACTGCAAGCCTACGGTGCTGCTTACACTTTGCAGGAAATGTTAACTGTGAAGTCTGATGACATTAATGGCAGGGTTAAGATTTATGAATCGGTAATAAAAGGTGACAGTAACTTTGAATGTGGAATTCCTGAATCCTTTAATGTCATGATAAAAGAGTTGCGTTCCTTGTGTTTTAATGTGGATTTGAAGCAAAATGACATAGTAATTGAAGATATATCTCACACTAATATCGCACAATCTTTTAATGAGGTTAGCATTTCCATTGCTAGCCCTGAAAGTATTAAACGTATGTCTTATGGAGAGATAACAGATGTTTCAACTGCAAACTACCGTACATTCAAAGTTGAGAAAGGTGGATTATTTTGTCCTAAAATTTTTGGTCCTGTCAATGATGATGAATGTTTATGTGGAAAGTACAAAAAAAGAAGACATAGGGGCCGTATATGCGAAAAATGTGGAGTAGAAGTTACATCTTCTAAAGTAAGAAGAGAAAGAATGGGTCATATAGAGCTTGCATCTCCTGTTGCTCATATATGGTTTTTGAAGTCACTTCCTTCAAGAATTGGAGCATTATTAGATATGTCTCTTAGAGATATCGAAAGTATTTTATATAGTGATAATTATGTTGTAATAGATCCTCTTGTTTCCTCTTTTGAAAAAGGTGAAATTATTAGTGAGAAAGCTTATAATGAAGCTAAAGATAGCTATGGGGTTGATAGCTTTATAGCTATGCAAGGTGTTGAAGCTATAAGAGAATTGCTAATACGCCTTGATTTACATGAAATTAGGAAGAATTTAAGACAGGAGTTAGAGTCTGTTGCTTCTGAAATGAGAAGAAAGAAAATTATAAAGAGATTACGTATTGTTGAAAATTTTATCAAGTCTGGAAACAGACCTGAGTGGATGATACTTACAGCTATACCTATTTTACCACCTGACTTGCGTCCCTTGGTATCGCTTGAAAGTGGTCGACCTGCAGTTTCTGATTTAAATCATCATTATAGAACTATTATTAATAGAAATAATAGATTGAGAAAATTGTTAAGTTTGAATCCTCCTGAGATTATGATTCGTAATGAGAAAAGAATGTTACAAGAGGCAGTTGATTCTCTTTTTGATAATAGTCGTCGTAATGCTCTGGTAAATAAAGCTGGCGCTACTGGATATAAAAAGTCTATTAGCGATATGCTGAAAGGAAAGCAAGGTCGTTTCCGTCAGAATCTTTTAGGAAAAAGGGTAGATTATTCTGGACGTTCTGTAATAGTTGTTGGTCCAACTTTAAAACTAAATCAGTGTGGATTACCGAAAAGAATGGCTCTTGAGTTATTCAAGCCTTTTGTTTACTCAAGGCTTAAAATATATGGAATGGCTCCAACTATTAAATTTGCTAGTAAGTTAATAAGAGCAGAAAAGCCAGAAGTCTGGGATATGCTTGAAGAAGTAATAAAAGAGCATCCTGTTTTGCTAAATAGAGCGCCTACGCTACATAGGCTTGGTATTCAGGCTTTTGAGCCAGTCCTTATTGAAGGTAAAGCAATACAGCTTCATCCACTTGTTTGTACAGCATTTAACGCTGACTTTGATGGTGATCAAATGGCGGTACATGTGCCAATTTCATTGGAAGCTCAACTTGAAGCTAGAGTGTTGATGATGTCAATTAATAACGTTTTAAGTCCTTCTAATGGAAGACCGATTATAGTTCCTAGTAAAGATATAGTGCTTGGTATATACTACCTAACTTTACAGCAACTTAAGGAGGATGATTTACCACTTTTCTGTTCTTTTTGTGAAGTTGAGCATTCCTTAAACAACGGTACTCTACATATTCATTCTCATATAAAGTACAAAATGGAATACATCAATAGCGATGGAAACATTCAGTATAAAACTATTTGTACAACTCCTGGACGTTTAATATTATGGCAGATTTTTCCTAAACATGAGAATCTAAGCTTCGATTTAATAAATCAGGTATTAACAGTTAAGGAAATAACTAGTATTGTTGATTTAGTATATCGTAGCTGCGGTCAAAGTGCTACAGTGGTATTTTCTGATAAATTGATGACACTTGGCTTTGAGTATGCTACATTTTCTGGTACTTCTTTTAGTCGTTGCGATATGGTCATACCTGAAACTAAAGCTACACACGTTGATTATACAAGGGGTGAAATTAAGAAATTTTCTGCACAGTATCAAGACGGACTAATCACTAAAAGTGAGAGGTATAATAAAGTTATAGATGAGTGGTCTAAGTGCACAGATATAATAGCGAATGATATGTTAAAAGCGATATCTGTGTATGATGAAAATAGTAAGTACAATTCAATATATATGATGGTTAGCTCAGGTGCAAGAGGTTCTACTTCCCAGATGAAGCAGTTAGCAGGAATGCGAGGGTTAATGACCAAACCTTCTGGTGAAATTATAGAAACACCTATAATTTCTAATTTTCGCGAAGGATTAAATGTATTTGAATACTTTAATTCTACTCACGGTGCGCGTAAAGGTTTAGCTGATACTGCACTTAAAACTGCAAACTCTGGATACTTAACTCGTCGCTTGGTTGATGTATCTCAAAATTGCATAGTTACAAAACATGACTGTAAAACGAAAAATGGCCTTATTGTAAGAGCTATAGTTGAAGGTAGTACTATAGTTGCATCTCTAGAGAGTGTTGTACTGGGTAGAACAGCTGCAAATGATATATATAACCCAGTAACCAAAGAGTTATTATTAAAAGCAGGGGAATTAATTGATGAAGGTAAAGTAAAGCAAATCAACATTGCAGGTCTTGATGCTATAAAAATTAGATCGCCTTTAACTTGTGAAATAAGTCCTGGTGTGTGTTCTTTGTGTTATGGAAGAGACCTTGCAACTGGTAAAATTGTTTCAATAGGTGAAGCAGTTGGTGTTATCGCTGCTCAATCTGTTGGAGAGCCAGGTACTCAGTTAACGATGCGTACTTTCCATATAGGTGGGGTAATGACTAGAGGTATTGAATCCTCAAATATTATAGCTTCTATTAATGCTAGAATAAAACTAAACAATAGTAATATAATTATAGATAAAAACGGAAATAAAATTGTGATAAGCCGTTCCTGTGAAGTCGTTTTAATTGATAGCCTTGGTAGTGAAAAATTGAAGCACAGTGTGCCTTATGGTGCTAAACTTTATGTAAATGAGGGTGAGTTAGTAAAAATTGGTGATAAAGTTGCGGAATGGGATCCGTATACACTACCTATTATTACGGAAAAGAGTGGTACAATATCTTACCAAGATTTAAAAGATGGAATTTCAATCACTGAAGTGATGGATGAATCTACAGGAATATCAAATAGAGTAGTAAAAGATTGGAAATTGCACTCTGGTGTAGCTAATTTACGTCCTCGTATTGCACTGCTTGATGATAATGAAAAAGTAATAACACTTTCAAGTGGTGTGGAAGCATGTTACTTTATACCAGTTGGTGCAGTGCTTAATGTACAGGATGGCCAAAAGGTTCATGCAGGTGATGTTATCACAAGAACGCCGAGAGAGTCAGTTAGAACTCGTGATATTACTGGTGGCTTGCCTAAGGTTATAGAATTATTTGAAGCACGTCGTCCTAAAGAGCATGCTATCGTTAGTGAAATAGATGGCTATGTAACGTTCTCTGAAAAAGACCGTAGAGGAAAACGCAGTGTAGTAATTAAACCTGTAGATGAGCAAGCTTCTCAAGTTGAGTATTTAGTATCAAGAAGTAAGCATGTAATAGTCAATGAAGGTGATTTTGTGCGTAAAGGTGATTTATTGATGGATGGCGATCCTGATCTTCATGATATTCTACGTGTGCTTGGGTTAGAAGCGTTAGCACACTATATGATTTCTGAAATACAGCAAGTTTATAGATTGCAAGGTGTGCGCATAGATAACAAGCATTTAGAAGTGATCTTAAAGCAAATGCTACAAAAAGTAGAAATTACCGATCCTGGTGATACTATGTACTTAATTGGAGAAAATATCGACAGGCTGGAAATTGATAGAGAAAATGATGCTATGAATAACTCTGGAAAACGACCTGCTCATTATCTTCCTATTCTGCAGGGAATTACTAGAGCAAGCCTTGAAACTAATTCCTTTATTTCTGCTGCCTCTTTCCAAGAAACAACAAAAGTACTTACGGAAGCAGCATTTTGCGGAAAGAGTGATCCTTTGAGTGGGTTAAAAGAAAATGTTATAGTAGGAAGGTTAATTCCTGCTGGTACGGGTCTGATTATGAATAAGGTGAAAGCACTTTCGCTTTGTGAAAATATAGATAAATATGAAAAATATTTTGATATTGAGACTTATGACGAAAAATTGCTGAGTGATAATAGTTATCAATTACATTCTGATGAAGAAGAGAGTGTGGTGGCATCGCACTATGATCAGTCAAATTGAATATATCTAATGAGGTAGTATGTTTAATCTGTTTTTAACTAAAAAAATCAATTATATTTTCTTTCACCTCTGTGCTGTCTATTATGTTATTTACTCTTACACGAAATTCAGATGAGTTTTGAAGCCCGCTACTGTACCATCCTATATGTTTGCGGGCCATCTTTATTCCTGTATCGCTTCCATAGTACTCAAGAATACTGTCATAATGCTTGAGTATTATGCTTAATCTCTCTGAGGCTGTTGGCTCAGAAACTTTATTTCCACTCAAAAAGTTTATTGCTTGATTAATCAGCCAAGGTTTGCCGTAAGCACCACGACCTATCATTACTCCATCTGCCCCAGATTCTTTAAGTGCACTTTGAACATCATTCAAACTCTTAATATCTCCATTTACTATAACTGGAATTTTTACCTGCTCTTTAACATTTCTAACGAATTTCCAATCTGCTTGACCATTATAAAGCTGTGCCCTTGTCCTTCCATGTACAGTAATCATCTTTGCTCCCAAATCTTCTGCAATTTTTGCCAAGCGCGGAGCATTACGATTTTCGTCATTCCATCCAGTACGCATTTTTACTGTAACTGGCACACTCACTGCCTTGACTACAGCTTCTATTATCTCAGCAGCCTTTTTTTCATCACGCATAAGTGCTGACCCTGCGTAACCGTTTACAACTTTTTTAACTGGACAACCAAAATTTATATCTATGATTTTTGCACCCATGCCCTCATTTAACTTTGCAGCTTCCGCCATAACATCAGGCTCACAACCAGCAAGTTGTACAGCGGTTAGTTCATCGACTTTTGCTTTTTGCATGCTCTGGCGAGTTTGCATGATCATAGCTCTGCTTGCAATCATTTCTGAGACTAGCAAACTTGCACCAAGTTTCTTTACAATACTCCTAAATGGATAGTCAGTCACTCCAGACATTGGCGCTAAAATAACTGGAGAATCAATCGTCAAACTTCCTATTTGTAGGGACATAGATTTTATAGATTAATTACTTAAGCCCAAACGTCTTGCACACGTTGTAGTAACATTTTGAATAATCGAACTTATGGTAGATTGTGCCTCCTCTTTCTTACTATCTTCAGAAATGAGCTGCTGTATAGTATCATGTAAAATTCCACCTTCAGCAATGGATTCTTTCCACTCTTCATCCTCCATAAGTGCTTTTGCGAACTCTCTTCTCGTGCAATTGTCCTGGCCTAGGCTTGTACTTTGATAACTCTCTGTCAATTTCATCAAATGATTTATCCTCGTTGAGCATTTCCGTAATCCTATGAGCATTTTCTAAAGCAAATACTCCACAATTACAGCCATCTTTTTGCTGATCAACCGCAGAACTCTTTATGCTATCATTTCCTATCTCTAAGGTTTCCTGCAATATGCCCACTATATAACTAGTATCAATTGGCTTACTAACTAACTTATTTCTATATTCTCTTGCATGACCTAATGTTTTTTCAACATCATCTTTTTTCTCTTTAAGGCTAGCATTATCTGGATTATTTTCTCTTTTCCGTATTAAACTTCCCACCTCATTATTTAAGGGTACTAGACACTTCTCAGCAATCTCATTAGCAAGACTTATATCGTCTTTTACCTTTCCTTCAACCTCATTTGGTAATTTATTACCAAATGAGTCACAATAATAAGCTCTAAATTGTCTGTTACCATTACATGTGACTATCAGTGTTACCCAGTGATTTCCTCCTAAATTAATAATCGAGGCAAAGATTTTTTTTGTGTTCCCTTGTTCTATTTTATACTCTTTCAGTTTTGAGTTTAAAGTACTCACATCACCAGGAATACAAAAAACTACATTGCCACTTGAATTTTCTGAATAGTTATATACAGCTCTTGCAATATGAGAAATATCATGTTCTTGTAGCCAGTAATAGTAATTTTCTCTATTTGTCTGATGCATAAGAGTTTGTAAATCTTCATGAAACTCTTTGCCACCCAAACCACTATCTCCTGAAGCATTAGAATTTCTACGACTATTGTTACTTGAGGCAGGTTCACTTCCTGGTACAATACCACTATCTGTAGATGGAGAATAGGAATTTCTACGTACCCTCTTATCCGAATCATTTGTTTGTCTTGATATAGTATCTAGTCCACTATCCAGTGATTTACTTCTTGTGAATTTTTGCTCTTTTGGACTCTTTTCTTCCTTTACAGTTCCTTTTTCATCAACATAACCTTTTACCAAGTAAAATAAAGGTTCAATAACCATCTTGTATGTCGCTGCAAGCACTATTCCCATTAAGATCCAAGCTATAGGGTTGGAGATGAGCATAGCAAGTGGTAAGGTTAAGAGGAAAGATCCCATTATCAATCCCAAACAGCCAATGGTAAATGTAGTCGCCAAATATATACAAAAAGCGTAGACAGCAAATCTTCCACTAGACTTAAGTTTAGTGAAGTGAGTACTCTCTTTAGATTTATTGTATCTTTCTATGATGGCTAACATATTATATTTCACGTTTATCAATTCTAGCAAATTATGAAGGTAAAATCAATATTAGCATTTATATGTAAAAATATTGAGCATTCAAAGCTTTTGAAGTAGAGTAATGATGTTAGTAATAGCACAACATATGCATGATATAGAACATATACGCAAAAACCCTAAAGGATTTGAAAAAGCAATAAAAAGCAGAGGGGTGAAAGAATTTACTGCAAAAGAAATATTAGAGATAGACCATAAAAAAAGATCACTGACTACTAAATTGCAAGCTTTAAATAAGCAACGAAACGAGGTCACGGAAGAAATAAAGAGGCTTAAAATGAGCAAGAGCCCTTGTGAAGAGCAAATAGAGTTGTCAAAAGACATCACGAATGAGATAGAGGCAATTAGCTTAAAGGAACAAGCAGAAAAGGATAAGTTAGTGAATGTTTTATCTAACTTGCCGAATATTCCTGCGCAAGATGTGCCAATAGGCGCAGATGAGAACTCTAATTTAGAGGTGAGAAGATATGGAGGAAAAAGACAGTTTGATTTTGTACCGGAATCTCATTATGAACTCGGAGAAAAATTAGGTTTAATAGACTTCGAACAAGCGGCGAAAATTTCCGGATCAAGATTTGCGATATTAAAAGGACAGTTAGCTAAGCTTGGACGAGCGCTAATAAATTTTATGCTTGAAATGCATGTTAATGAATTTGGCTATACTGAAGTGTACCACCCAGCTTTGGTGAAAAACGAAGCTATGTATAATGTTGGTCAGCTACCGAAATTTTCTGACGATTCGTATTTAACTACCGACGAATTGAGATTAATTCCCACAAGTGAAGTGTTTTTAACGAATTTGGTTGCTGATAAAATAGTAGAGGAAAAAGAACTGCCTATTCGTTTTACTGCATATTCAGAATGTTTTCGTAAAGAAGCTGGCAGTGCAGGACGAGATACAAGAGGTATGATAAGGCAACACCAATTTGGTAAAGTGGAGTTGGTAAGCATCACAACTGAAGACCAGTCAAAAGACGAGCTTGAACGTATGACTAGTGTTGCTGAAGAGATATTAAAAAAACTAGAATTACCGTACAGAGTAATGCTACTTTGCAGTGGCGATATGGGTTTTGCTGCACAAAAGACTTATGACATAGAGGTATGGTTACCTGAGCAAAATAAATATAGAGAAATATCAAGCTGCTCAAATTGCGGTACGTTCCAGGCAAGAAGAATGAATACTAAATACTTCTTAGAAACTGACAGAAAAACAAAAAAATACGTTCACACTTTAAACGGCTCAGCTTTAGCCATAGGAAGAACAATTGTTGCCATAATGGAGAATTATCAAAATTCCGATGGGTCAGTTACAATACCAAACGTGTTGCAAAGATACATGAGTAATGATACTGTTATAAGCAAACAATAATTTTGACATATAGAAAAGCGAGGAAATAAAGATGAAGGTTCTGGTTATAGGTTCTGGTGGGCGTGAGCATGCTTTACTTTGGGCTTTAAAGAAGTCTCCTACCTTGACTAAGTTATATGTTACTCCTGGTCGCCCGGCCATGGAAAATTTTGGAGTTCTTGTGAATATAAATATTCAAGATTCAGTGGATGTTACACAATTTTGCAAGAAAGAAAATATAGAGCTAGTGATTATTGGTCCAGAGCAGCCGATAATTAATGGGCTTGCTGATGATTTAACTGCGGAGGGGATAAACGTTTTTGCTCCAAGTCAAGCAGCTGCAAAACTTGAGGCATCAAAGTCTTTTACGAAGGAACTATGTAAACAATATGGTATACCGACCGCCAAATATGAACGTTTTATTGATGAAAGGTTAGCTAAAAATTTTGTCCGTAGTAATAAAATAAAATTGCCGCTTGTAATTAAAGCAAATGGAATTGCAGCAGGGAAAGGTGTCATAATATGCCACACAGAAAATGAGGCTTTTTCAGCAATAGATTCAATGCTAGTGGAGAAAAATCTTGGTGAGTCAGGTGAAGAAATAATCATAGAAGAGTTTTTAATTGGAGAGGAAGTAAGTTTTTTTGCTCTTATTGATGGGTTGAAGGTAGTAACCTTTGGGTGTGCAAAAGATTACAAGAGAGTTGGTGAAAATAACGAGGGACAAAATACTGGAGGCATGGGGTCATACTCATCACCTTCGATTATAAGTAAGGAGATGGAGCAAAAAATTATCCAAAAAATAATATATCCTACAATTCAAGCACTGACTAACATGGGAACATCCTATAAAGGAGTACTCTTTGCTGGTTTAATGATTTGCAAAGATAGTCCAAAGCTTCTTGAGTATAATGTTAGGTTTGGGGATCCGGAAACACAATCCATGTTACCTAGGCTTGATTCAAGTTGTGATTTGTTAAAATTGATGTTGTCAGTTGCAGAAGGAAAGTTAAATACAAAAGTAGTGGAGTTTAATGACAAAGCTACAGTTTGTGTAGTTGTTGCAAGTAAAGGCTATCCTGGTGATTATCAAAAGGGAGAAGTAATTAAAGGATTGGATAAAATTGAAAACATTCCTGGTGTACTAGTGTTTCATGCTGGTACTAAGTTGGATGAAAGTGGTAATTGGATTTCCGATGGCGGAAGAGTGCTAAATATAGTAGGAGAAGGAAACACTGTGGAAGAAGCTAAAAGTAAAGTGTACTCAGCGTTAAATTTTCTAGAATGGTCAGGTGGGTTCTTCAGGTATGATATTGGTAGTTAATTTAGCTCATGCAGAAACAAAAAAAGTCACTTTGCAAGTAGTAATACACATAGAAAAATATCAACTAGGTTTATAGTCTATCACTACTGTTTTTGCAATTTTATCATGAAGAAACTGCTTACGTTGGTCAAATATTGCGAATATAAAAACTAGAATCGGTAAAATTGCAAACCACTGAGAAACATAATCAATTAAAAAAAGAAAAACAAATGATAAAGCTGCCTCAGAAATGCACCTTATTGTTGCTTGCATTAGAGTAACACTTTTAAATGTATTTGCATCTTTGACATACATACCACATAACAACTGTCCTGGAGTACCTCCCAGTCTTGTTATCATTAATATTTCTAATACTGTGTACAGCATTGATGTAAAGATTGTATAAGGAGATGTTAACTGTTTAATTTCGTCATGAAAGTTATCAACTTCGTGATTGCCAGATACTGCAATGTATAGAATGAATAAAGGAAAGAAAAATATGATATAGTCAAGTACTTCTGCTACAGTACGCCTTGTAAACCCTACATAATTTACTTTAACACTCGTTTCAGTATTCATATATACCCCACCTATATTTTATATTACCAACTAATATAAAGATACGTTATTAAACAATCGTAAATATGCCAATTTGGATAATATTGACCCACTCTATTATTTGAATTAACATTAAATTATTTATAGTTAGGAAAGTTATGTCAACACCAATCACAGTTGCGTATGGTGATGGTATCGGACCAGAAATTATGGAAGCGGTGCTGTCGATATTGCGTGAAGCGAAAGCGAAAATCTCAATAGATATTATTGAAATAGGAGAGTGTGTTTATAGTAAAGAATGGTCTCACGGCATTTCTCCAAGTGGTTGGGAATCTATTGAAAGGACAAAGATATTACTAAAATCTCCGACGACAACTCCTCAAGGCAAAGGGCACAAAAGCCTAAATGTGGCGCTCAGAAAGAACCTAGGGTTATATGCAAATATCAGATCATGCATTTCATATCATCCTGTTATAGAAAATAAATTCGGTAAGTTTGATATCGTAGTAATACGCGAAAATGAAGAAGATGTTTACACCGGAATAGAGCATAGGCTCACTGGTGACTCGTACCAATGCACTAAAATTATTACTAGATCTGGCTCAGAAAAAATATGCAGGTACGCTTTTGAATATGCGAAAAAACATAACAGAAAGAAAGTAACTTGCCTGACTAAAGACAACATAATGAAAATGACTGACGGCGCTTTTCATGCAGCGTTTGATCGTATTGCAAAAGAATATCCGGATATAAAGGCGGAACATTATATAGTTGATATTGGAATGGCACGTGTTGCCACAGAACCCGAGAATTTCGATGTTATAGTAACTGAAAATCTATATGGCGACATATTATCAGATATAGTGGCACAAACCTCAGGTTCTGTAGGGCTTGCAGGAAGTAGCAATATAGGTAATGAATATGCAATGTTTGAAGCGGTTCACGGCTCTGCTCCTGATATTGCAGGAAAAAACATAGCTAATCCTTCTGGTCTTTTAAATGCTGCAGTGCATATGTTGGTCTATATCGGTCAAGTGAGTACTGCAAGGCTAATTTACAATGCATGGTTAAAAACCTTAGAAGATGGAATACACACTGCTGATTTATATAAGGAGAAAAAGAGCAAGCAGAAAGTTGGGACAAAAGAATTTGCACAAGCTGTTATAGATAATCTAGGAAAGAAACCTGCAACATTACCTGAGCTTATAATTAGCAGTGATTTGGATAGTAAAATAAATAAAGTACAAGACCATTACGAACAAGATTACAAAGTTAAAAAGCTAGTGGGTAGTGATATAGCGCTTGCTTGGGACAAATCCAACAATTTTGATCAAATAGTAAGATTATTTGAATCGAGTAATCTGAAAATGATAGCAATATACTCAAAAGGACTTGCAATTTGGCCAGGAGGCTCGAAATCTTCAAGTGACCAAATAACCTGCAGGTTTATCGCAAATAATGAAAAGCAAGCTATTACAAATATTGATGTGAATAACTTGCTAATCAAACTTGAAGAAAATAGCTTTGACGTGGTGAGAATGGATAAATTGTATTTATATGATGGAAAAGAGGGTTTTTTCTCCTGATTATTGTTTAATGTTTTTGTGTTTGCGTAAAACACTAAATATGATATATTTATGTGAGGAATAGTAATGAGTCAACATTTTAAGTTAACTAATCAGGAGTTTCGTGATAATGCTAATCTGTTCGACATATTAGAAATAGAAGCTAAGCAAGTTGTAGACAAGAATTATGAAGAGCTTAGCGCAATTTTGAAGAAGCAGCATAAGAAGTTAATTCTTGTAAACCATCCTGACAAAGGTGGAGACAAAAATAGATTTGATCAGATTTATAAAGCTTATCAAGAGCTAAAAAAGTACATTGAACCTTTGGAGTCAGGAAATCCTTGTGTTAAAGTCAGTGTTGGTGCTGAAAGTAATGGACGTTTAACGGCAAGAGAGTTTCACTATAGGAGAAAGTTGTTTAACGAGCTAAAAATCAGTGAGGAAGAAGCTGTAGGTAAAGATTTTGATGGGTTGATTGCTATACTAAAAAGAAATGATTGTTCGTTTGGAGAAGACCTAAAAAGCTATAATGAACTTCAGGCTCAAATAGAGAGGATTTTGCTAAATCCAAATTTAGATAATTTTCAGAAGAGTGTACAAAGTGCAAAGTTAATGCAAGAGTTATATCAATATATAGCAAAGCCAAGCATACAATTATTCAATTATATTACTCCTCTAAAAGAAAAGAGAAGCCTAATTGAAGAAGATAAAAAGACATTAGCATTGAAATTTATAGAGCGCAAAAATGCTCTAATGTTAGTACCAAAAATAAGTTTTCTGCCTTTAGCTATATTAACTACAGTTACTATAGGTTGCTATTTTTCATGGTGGATCATAGCATTTAACATCGCTATTAGTAGAGCCTCTGGTTTATTAGTGAATTATTATATGGAAAAGTATAAAAATTCAGAAATTTCTACTGATGAATTCATAAGTAAGATGAGCTATATCGAGCTAAGCAGTAAACTTCTTATCAACTATCCTTTAGCTGCTTTTTCTGTTTATTTAGTTACAATAAATTTCATTGCTAATGGATTAACTGTTGGTGGAGCTGTACTTGGTCCACTATTGTTATTGGCAGTATTAATTGAAGCATTAGCTCCTATTTTCTCAAAAGGCTGTGAAATATATGCTGACAAGCACACAAAAGATTTACTAGAAGAGGATCCAAGAGATAGAGTGCAAAAGGAGACTGATCTGTTAGGACGGTATGATCCACGAAAACTGTTAATGCCAATTATCATGCCTCTTGTTAGAAAATGTTTTGCAGAAGTGGCAAGCGAGTTTGCTGAAAGGAATTTTGATGAGGTAAAAACTGATATGTCTGATGTTAATACTGAAGGACTACCTCATCCTCGAGCAATTGAATTTGCACAGCAAACAGTATAGTATAAGCTTTTAGCTCTATGCATGGACTCAAAAAAAGTAGAATTAATATTTGAAAAATTTCAACAGTCAAATCCTGCGCCAAAAATAGAGCTAAATTATACCAATCATTTTACGTTATTAGTTGCAATAGTTCTGTCAGCGCGGACAACCGATATAAGTGTTAATAAAATTACAAAGGAGCTATTTAGTATCGCTGATACGCCAGAAAAAATGTTGAATCTTGGGCAAAGTGAGCTGAGAAAATGCATAAGCAGTATTGGTTTATATAATTCTAAAGCAAAAAATATAATCGGGCTCAGTAAAATATTGATTGAGCGGTACAATAGCAAAGTGCCTACTAATTTCGATGATTTGGTATCTTTACCAGGGGTTGGGAGAAAGAGCGCTAATGTATTCTTAAATTCAGGGCTTGGTATTCCAACATTGGCAGTTGATACTCACGTTTTTAGAGTGAGCAATAGAGTTGGGCTTGTGAAAGAAAAAGATGTACTTAAAACAGAGCAGTCTCTTTTGAATGTAGTGCCAAAAAAATACCTACTTTATGCTCATCATTGGCTAGTTTTGCATGGTAGATATGTTTGCAAAGCGCAAAAACCTTCGTGTGAAACATGCATAATTCATGATTTATGTGAGTTTGAATGCAAGAGGTTAGTATCTCTTCTTTTTTAATTCAAGTAGCTCACAGAGGTGAAAAAGATTACTTTACACATTTTTCCATTTTCCTTATCATAAGACTGAAGGTATTTTATTATCTTCAATCTGTGCAGATTAAACGACAAAAGTATTATACAGTTAGCGTCTTATTTTTAATTTTTTGCACTATGTGCACCTTATGTCTTCACAATATTTCTAGGTTTTTACCTACATAAGCTGAAACGAGCTTATAAAACGTTTAAGACAGTATAGAACGCCAATTTTCAGGATTAGAGAGTAACAACTAGCTAACGTGAGAGATCTCTTGCCTGGTTGGAAAAATGTAGGCGACTTTGGAAAAATTGCGAGCGTAAACTTAATACTAGCCTACAAATTTGCTTTTACTTCTTTCCTCCTTAAAAGATTATGAACAGGTTCTAAGAGATAAGAAATATAAACCAAAAAGCCATTGGATGACAAAGTTAATGCTTTTTTAGTTTTAATGGTTTATATTTTATTTCTATAACAGTAAAGGAATATTAAAATGGGAGATGTTTTTTCGATGTCAATGGAATCTTCTAAAGACAATAAAGATAGAAATGAACAATTTCTCATGCAGGTAGCTGCTTGGTTGGTTGATAACACTAGCTTAACTTTTGATCAAATAGCACAATGTTGCAAGTTATCCCTTGAAAAAGTACAAGACATAGCTGATGAGGAAATAGAAGTTGAAAAGTATGACCCTATTATTTCTGAAATAATTACTGAAAAAGAAATCGATAATTGCAAAAAAAATCCAAATCGTGTACCAAATTTGATTATAAAAAATATAAAAAAAAGGGCAAAGACGATTAGCTTTCTTGCCTTTGCTTCCACAGCAAGGCGTAGAGATAAACCTAATGCGATTTATTATTTGGTAAAAAAATTTCCTATCTTGAACAATAATGTGATAGCTAAGCTAGTTAGTACAACAAATTACACAGTTGAGCAGGTAAGAGATGGATCTCATCATAACATACTCAATATCAAACCTCAAGATCCTGTACTACTTGGTTTATGTAGCCAGGAAAATTTAGAAGCGGAAGTAGAAAAAGCGAAAGTAGAAGAAGAGAAGAAACAAAGATTAAAAAATATAAATAATAGCTATTGATGATTCTCAAATTCTTGTACTTTGTTAATATTAAATTGACTTGACTTGTTAGTTTTTATCAGTATAATGTAAGTAAAGTATCTAGTTTAATAATAATTAAGTCTAAATACGCACTAAAAACTAGCTCAGCCTAATTTATTGTTTTATACTCACATTTTAGGTTAGTAAGCATCAATTAAAATTTTTGGAGGATTATGACAACAATCAATGAAGATGTCTTAGCAAAAGGAGAGGTTGTAGGTCAACCTGAAAAAAGCGAACAAATTCATAATGCTGACGCAGTAAAACAAATGACCAGTGAAGGTGCTGAAAAAAACAAGAAAACGTTGGACCTGAGCGAATTGAAAGAGAAAACAGCAGAAGAATTGTTAGAGCTAGCTGAAGAAAGAAAAATTTCAACTAGTGGTAAAGGCAATGGCAGGATGCTAAAACAGGAAATGATATTCAGTTTAATGAAGAAAATGAGTGAAGAAGGAGGCATAACCACAGGAAGTGGAGTAGTGGAAATATTGCCTGATGGTTTTGGTTTCTTACGTTCATCAAGTGCAAATTATGCTCCAAGTACCGATGATGTTTATATTTCCAATGGCCAAATAAAGAAGTTTAATTTACGTACAGGAGATATGGCATGTGGAGAAATAAGGCCACCTGGTGATAAGGAAAGATATTTTACTTTAACTAAGGTTCACAGTATAAACTCTACTGAAATCAGTGAATTAAGAAAGTACGTCCATTTTGATAATTTGCTTCCGCTTTATCCTGAAAAAAGCCTCATCCTTGAAAACAACAGTAGCGGAGATAATAAAAAAGATATAAACATGCGTGCTGTAGATATAGTTACACCTCTTGGAAAAGGACAAAGAGCATTGATAGTTGCTCCACCTCGTACAGGAAAAACGATATTGCTTCAGCAAATGGCTCACTCTATAGCTACAAATCATCCTGAAATAGAACTAATAGTATTACTTATAGATGAAAGACCCGAAGAGGTGACAGATATGATACGCTCTGTAAAGGGTGAAGTGGTAAGCTCTACATTTGATGAACCTGCCTACCGTCATGTCCAACTTGCTGAAATAGTAATAGAAAAAGCTAAAAGAATGGTTGAACACAAAAAAGATGTAGTGATTTTGCTTGATTCTATAACTCGCCTTGCACGTGCTTATAATGCAGTCATTCCTTCGTCTGGAAAGGTTCTAACCGGTGGTGTAGATTCAAATGCGCTGCAAAGACCAAAACGCTTTTTTGGAGCAGCTCGTAATATTGAAAATGGTGGTTCTTTGACAATCATCGCTACAGCCCTTATAGAAACTGGTTCAAAAATGGATGATGTTATTTTTGAAGAGTTTAAAGGCACAGGTAATGCTGAAATTATACTAGATAGAAAACTTGCTGATAAACGTATATTCCCTGCTATTGATATTACAAAATCCGGAACAAGGAAGGAAGAGCTATTAGTTGATAAGGCCATACTAAATAAAATATGGGTATTGCGTAGGATACTTAACCCTATGGGATCTGTTGAAGCAATGGAGTTTTTACGTGACAAATTACTTTTAACAAAGAGCAATGCTGACTTTTTTAACTCCATGAATCACTAAAAGTAAGCCAATTCTGATGGAGCAAAAAAGCAAAGCTCTCTTATAGCTAAAATAATTTGGATTTATCAAAATATATTAAGCTGGCAATCTACCTTAAGTTGCTATTCCAACTTATAGCACTGATTTTGATCAAAAATTTTATGTAGTCAGTTTATTTACAATCGATTTTCCAGTGTCAGCCACTTAGATGACATCTTTTTGACTCTTAATATTAATATCAATTGTGTACCAGTGTTGAAATGACCCACTCAAAAGGGGATTGTATTTACTCTGAATCAGATGATAAATTAGATGCTTGGTAAGCGTAATTTGGAGCTTCCTGTGTAATGATTATATCATGAGCATGACTTTCTCTTAACCCTGATGAAGTAATAGTGACAAATTTGCAGTTTTTTTTCATCTCTTCTATATTACGGTTGCCAGTGTAACCCATTGCAGCTTGCAACCCACCAATTAACTGACAGATCACTCCTGAAGCTGGACCTTTAAAAGGAACTCTTGCTTCTACTCCTTGTGGGACTAAATCAAGTTTTGAATCTTGAAAATAACGGCTAGCTGACCCTCGTTTCATTGCACTAATAGATCCCATTCCTCGATATTCCTTATATGCTCTACCCTTATACATGATAATCTCACCTGGGCTTTCCTCAGTACCAGCAAAGATTGAACCTATCATCACAGTATCAGCACCAGCTGCAATAGCTTTTGCAACATCTCCCGAATATTTTATTCCACCATCAGCAATTAGTCTGACGTTTTTTGCTCTACACACCTCTGCAACATTCTTGATTGCAGAGAATTGCGGCATACCAACACCTGTAACTATTCTGGTAGTACAAATTGATCCGGGCCCTATTCCAACCTTTACTGCATCAACACCAGCATCAATTAACGCTTCAGCAGCCTCCTTTGTTGTAATATTTCCGCCGATTAATTGCGTATTCGGATACATCTTTTTTATTTCCTTAATGGTGCTGATAACGTTCTCGGAATGACCGTGAGCGGTATCTACAATAACCACATCGACTTCCTCTCCGATCAAAGCTTCACATCTTTCTATACCGTCTTTTTCACCAGTACCAATTGCAGCGGCAACTCTGAGTCGACCTTTACTGTCTTTACATGAATTTGGATATCTATTGTATTTTTCGATGTCTTTAACTGTGATTAGACCTATGCAACAAGAATTTTCATCAACAACCAAAAGCTTCTCTATTCTATTTGCATGCAACAATTTCATTGCTGAGGCGCTGTTTACTGCCTGCTCTCGAACTGTTACTAACTTATCTTTTGTCATTACCTCGGAAACTTTTATATTCATGTTCTGGTCTTCAATAAACCTCACATCTCGATTAGTTAAAATTCCCACTAACTTGCGTTGATCAACTACAGGAATGCCGGAATAATTATACTCTCTCATTAATGAAACTGCTTCTGCAACTGTTTTATCTGGGGAAATTGTAATTGGGTTATACACGATCCAGCTTTCATATTTTTTCACCCTTCTTACTTCTAACACTTGTTCATCTATTGATAAATTCTTATGTATGCAACCTATTCCACCATGTTGGGCAATAGCTATTGCAAAGCCTGATTCAGTGACAGTGTCCATTGCAGAGGATATGAGAGGGATATTTAGTTCTATATTATTTGTTAGATAAGTTCTTGTGTCTGCATCACGAGGCAATACATCAGAATAGGCCGGTAAGAGAAGTACATCGTCAAACGAATAACAAGCTTCCATTTTTTTCATATGCTTTATTTAAAGCTTATACGCCAATTAATGAAATTGCAATAGAGCTTTTGCAAAATTAGCCTGGCTCCAGCTATTTTTAGATCAAAATAGGATAGAAGAGGGATGTAGCTCCTAATATATTTATCGCATAATTATATTATTTGCTAGCAAACAGAACTGCTCAATAGTTAAGCTTTCTGGACGTTCGTCTCCACTCAGTTTAGTATTCTCAAGAATAGTTGAGACATCACTAGTTATACTTTGCAAGCTATTTCTCAGCATCTTTCTTCTTTGAGCGAACACAGCACGTGTTAGCTTTGTTAAGGTTTCTAAATTTACTGCAAATCTTGGAGTGGGTAAAGGTTTTACTGTAATTACTGAAGAATATACTTTTGGTCTTGGAAAAAATTCTTTAGGTTCAATATCAAATTCCTTTTTTATGTCGCATAGTAACTGGCTTAGCACTGATAGGGAACCATAATCTTTAGAATTAGGTTCTGCTGTAATACGCTCTGCTACCTCCTTTTGGAACATTAACGTCAAATTCGTAAAAAATTTTATATTATTTAACCACTTTAAAAATAACGCTACTGAGATATTGTAAGGCAAGTTAGCAATGACTTTGACTGGACATTCTACCAGCTCTTTTTCTACAACATTAAGTGCATCTGCTTCTATAATTCTATATTTTCCCTGATGCTCATTTAGCAATTGTTCGTGATGTTTCACTAAACTACTATCTTTTTCTATAGAAAGTAGAAACTTTGGATTATACGCCAATATTTCTCTTGTTAACGCACCATACCCAGGACCAATTTCAATAACATTAAAATCTTTCAGGCTACCAGCTAAGGCAACTATTCTTTTTATTATCTCATTCGATAAAATAAAATTTTGCCCTAGACTCTTTTTTTGGCTTCAGTGAAAATTTTTTCATATGATCTTAGTATGCAGTATTTTAAAAATTAGTTGACGAAAATTCATCAATAATTGTATATTGTCAGTGTATTTAATGCCGGCTTAGCTCAATTGGTAGAGCAACTGACTTGTAATCAGTAGGTTGTCAGTTCAAGTCCGACAGCCGGCACTCTCATTCATATAAGAAAAATTGATGTCTTTTTTAATAGTAGCAAATTGGAAAATGAATGGAACACGTTCTTCATTTGTTGACTTTATAGGCAAACTTAACAACAAGAGCAACGAAATTACCTCTAAATTAGTAATTTGCCCTCCTTTTACATCATTTCCAAGCAATATAGAGTTGAATAACAATATTAAAATAGGAGGACAGAATTGCCATCATAAAGAGTTCGGTTCTTACACAGGTGAAATTAGTGCAGGAATGTTGAAGGAACTAGGATGTAGTTACGTAATACTTGGACATTCTGAAAGGGCTCATGAAAAAGATAGTGAAATAAAACTTAAATCGAAAACAGCAATAGAATCAGGATTACACCCAATCATCTGTGTAGGTGAAAACTCAGAAGATTATAAAAATAAAAAAACAAAAGAAGTAATAGAATATCAATGCAAAAACCGTTTGCCAACACAAGGTGAATATACCATAGCATACGAACCGATATGGGCAATAGGAACAGGAAATGTGCCAAATAATGACGCAATTGCTGAGGTGATAGAGATAATAAAATTGTGTACTGGTAAAAAACACATTATATATGGTGGCTCAGTCAGCTCAGAAAATATAGGAAACTTGCTCAGTATTCCAAATCTATTGGGAGTTTTAATTGGTAGTGCAAGCTTAGATTTTGATCACTTTTATCAAATTATACAACAAGTCAAGAAAAAATTTTCTCTTAATTAATTCTAAAGGATAAATACTCTTATTGTCATGACGTCCAGTACAATGTTGCAAATTAAAAATCTCTCCATCCTGTGCTGGTTCTTCGATTCTAAACGCCACTTCTACCTGATCATAACCAATCTGAATTCGTTCTACTAATGCTTTAATGATGCCACGCTTAGTTTGCCAATCTAGCTGTTCCAAATTAGATTTTACACTGGAATAAAGACTCTTTATACTGTTGATGATAAGGTTCATTCCCTTCTCTATTGCTTTTTGATCAACTACCTTTTTCTTCTCTTCTTCTATCCCTCTTAAGCGTTCCCTCATTCTTTTCATCGTCTGTTTAAATTCTTCCTCACTTATATATCCTTTATCTCCTACATTTTCTTGACTATAATAGTCTTCCATTAACTTTTCGATGCCTTGTTTTATTTGATTTTCCCTTCTTGCAAACTTCTTATCTGATGATTCATCATTTTTATTTTCTGCAATTCTACGGTGATACTCATTTTTTATTATCTCTGGGTTTTTTAGTAAATTTTTCACCTTTTCCCATATAGCTGTTTCTAACATATCTGTACGGACCAATTTATTAGTACACTTCTCCCTACCATCAGTAATACGTATAGTACTACTACAGCGATAATAGCTAAACTTTTTTCCTTCAACTCCACATTGTGCACCACTATACGCATATCCACAGTTTTGACACACAACTAGACCTTGTAATAGATATTTCTTTTTTCCTCCCTCTCTCTGCATCCTTGCTCTTTTTCTATTTTCATCCAGTTGCTTTTGTACTTTATTAAATAACCCTTCATCAACTATTTTTGGTACTGGTATATAAATCCAGCTGTCCTCATCTGTGCGACAGATAGAAACCTTTTGTTTATTTCTTTCTCTTTTTTCAACCCTCTTTAATTTACCAAACGCTGCTTGTCCTTTATATGCTGGATTTCTTAACACCTTCCAAATTATTATTGGACACCACACCTTCTTTCCAGTTCTTGTTCTAATTGACTTATCTCTTAGTCTACGTATCACTTCCCTTATACTTATTCTCTCTTGCCCTACCCACATGAATATCTGCTTTACTATTTTTGCTTCCTCTTCATTTATTTCAAACTTTGTCTTTTCTCTATCTACATGCTTTATACGATTATAACCAAAAGGTGCAATGCCAATTACACTTACACAGCCTTTTTTTGCTCTATGGAGTTTTCCCCTACGACTACGTTCCATAATCTTTGTACACTCATATTCTGCCACTAATCCTTGCATTCCCAATAACAATTTAGACTCTGGATTATTTTCAGTCTTATGATTTAAGAATATTACTTCTACTCCTGCTTTTTCAAATTCATCAAGTAATATCATTTGATGTGCAGATTTTCTTGATAGTCGGTCAGGTGAATGAATATAAATTTTATCAATTTGATCTTCTCCTACTTTATCACGTAATGCATCTAAACCTTCACGTTCTAAACTCCACCCACTAAGCCCATCATCCTTAAATTCATACTCATTCAATAACTCATGCTTATCTGCAGCAATTCTATGCTTGAGCTCGGCAATTTGACTCTCTATTGTATTGTTCTGCGCTTGACTCTTCGATGAAACTCTTGCATATAAGGCCACTGTTATCATTTTTCTTTATCTCCTTTTCATTGTTTCTTTTTACCGCATACCTTAGTAACAGCTCATAGGCGTCTGCTAGATGTTGTTCCGCTAATTCATCTGGCTCGTATCGGCAAGTTAATGTTCTTTTTCTCATAGTTTCTCCTGCAAATGTTTTTGTAGTGCAAGGAGCCTTACCACTCCTTTTTTCCATCAATCCATTTACTCTTATGAAAAAGACCAACTTTTATCAGCTACAGCCTTCAAATTTGGTCTAGCCCTTCCTTTGCCAACTGCTGTTGCGCTTTCTGATACGACTCTTATTTTTTTAACAAACTTTCCATTTTCTCTGTTTCTTTCTTTAATACCTCGGCTATTTCTTTGCTATTTTTCGCATAATCCATCGCTGTTATTCCAAATTTATCTGCTTGCTCTATTTCAGCCCCTGCTTTTACTAGCTCCTCCACTATTTCTTTTTCTCCGACCATACATGCAAGATGCAGCGGAGTGCATTTATTGCCATACTCTTCAGCATTTACATTCCCTCCTGATTTTATCAATTCTCTAACTGTTTCTAGACGTTTCTCCGTTATCGCTAGATGCAGTGCTGTATGTCCTCTTACATCTGCTGCATTCACATCTACTCCTTTTTCGATTAATAACCTCACTGTTTTTACCTCTACTGCATAATGTAGAGCTGTTCTTCCTTTTTCGTCTCTTTCATAAATATTTTTAAACGAGTTCTCTAATAGTGACTTATCTTTTTTACCCAGCTTTACCATAACTTACCCCACCTTTTCTTTAAACCTAAGCCTTCCTTTTTACCACCTCATCTATCATTGCATTCACTTGGCTGATTATCTTGCTTGCTAAATTTTGACATTCTTTCTTTATTAGCGATTTGTCTCTCTTCCTTATTTCTCCTATCTCTATTATTTTTAGCTCCGGCATGTAGCTTCCATTCAACATGTCTGCTATTTCTCCCACTAGCCCCTCTATTCCATAGCACGTCAGTTCTCTACTTTTTGTTATTCCTCCTTTTTCTCTCAAAAATTTACTCGCCTTTTCACTCTCTTTGCTATCACATAGACGATACTTTTCACTTTCCCAGATGTAATACATTGGCGTTGCGCCGTACTTATTCAGTTGATTAACTTCAGCTCCAGCCTTTACCAGCTCTTTTATTATTTCAACTCCTGCTCCTCCCATCTTGCACGCAGAGTGGAGTGGCGTACATCCAGTGACATATTGAGTGGCATTTACTTCTGCTCCCGACCTTAGCAGCACTTTTACATTTTCTAAACTCTTTGCGAATACTGCACAGTGTAGAGGTGTATAACCATTTTTATCTCTTGCATTTACCTCTGCTCCTTTTTTTATTAATAATCTCACTGTTTTGTAATCAGAGATTTCTACTGCTTGATGCAAGATCGTCTCTCCTTCTTCATTTCTTTTATTAATATTTTTACTTGATACTTCTTTAAAAAACTTGCTAAAACTCATTTCATACCTCACAAAATTAGCTTTTCTAGCACCAGACAAATTTCTTATATTTACCTGCTGCTATTCAAGTCATGTCCTTTTTAGCATGAGAAAGCAAGTCTTTTTCTTTTTATTTCATACACTTTTACCTATTATTAATAATATATATGAGGATCTAAATATAAGTACTTAACTTATTAAAGATATTATTCGACTATCTTTCCAACTTCTGTGCAAATGTCGATGTTCATGCCACTTCAGTACTCCCGGGTAAAATACTAAAATGTGCTTTTCTAATTCGTGTATTGAGTCTTTTTGCTCTGAATCCAAATCATTTTTATAGTAAACGTTGTGTTCTGCTAAAACATATTTTCTGACCTTCTGATCTGTATAATTTTCTACTTTATAGTTATGAGTAACGCTAAATCTTTCTAAAATTGGCTTGTGTTTTAAATTCCAATATTGCCCTGAAAGTTTATCGCTTCCCAATACAAATTTATTTCCTCTTTCTTCTACGCTACTAACTGGAAAGCACGTATTTATGTCTCCTAAATCCCAACTGTCTGATAATACTATCTGCGCTTTTGCAAATTTAATCGATGGTAATAAACTCTGTGGTAATGGATATAGTGCTTTTAAGTTGTACCACAAATGATTTCTTTCATAAATACCGTTATAATTCTTTGTGTGAGGCTCTGTTTCTCCAAGTACTGCTACATCTAATCGATATATGTCATTACTAAATGTTTGTTCATAATGCTCTCTTAAATAGTTGTCTACAATCTCTACTAACGGACCTCTAGAACTGAAAAAATTTATTCTTCCAAACGATAACACTGGTCCATCTTTTTCAACTTTTCTACCTGAATAGTCTGATAATAAGCTGCCGAATATACTTTCATCTAATATAAACCTATCAACGTTATAGTAGTCATTAAAAATCCTCATTAGCCTTGATCTTGCTGGTAATGATAGTTTTGCAAGTTCTACTACTGCATCTACAAAAAAGTCATTTGGAACATCTTTTATTCCTATTTGTAATTCAAAGAAGTGTTTACCAGGTGGTTCTTCGATAATTGTAATATCTTCTATATTTGCCCACTTTAGTGCTATTTTAAGTGATGCAGGTGTTCCTCTCAGTCTTTGAAATTTTACTCCTTCTACTATCGCCCTTCTTTTATTTTTTACCCAGCGCAATATCTCTTCTAAACCATATTCTTCTATTATCCATGGTAATGTTTCTTCTTTCAGGTTGAACTTAAACCCTCTGATACAGCTTGGATCAACCTTATAATCTATTGCATCAACCAGTGCTTGCTCTTGCTTTGTTGCGTTTGGCGGTAATAAACTTTTCATTTGTCTTTTCTTTCAAGTTGCTTTAACTTCCTTTATTTAGGTAGCTTATGAGTAAGCAAGAGATCATTGCAGAAAAATAAAGATGTTCTTAATATCGAAAACACTCTCCATAATATTTGACCATATTATCCATACTTTAAAAAACAAGTTACAACTTCTGGAAGAAAATCAATACTTTCGTCTCCCTAACATTGGATCCAGTAAACCTTAAACCACTTATTGCACGCAATCCCCTCACTGGCACAAAACAAAAAAAATACGTTTTAAATCCTATCTAACTTGACGTAGCCAAGCACTGCACACTCATTCCCCAGAACCACAACATCCTCTCTTGGCTCGATTAATTCTACGTTTTCTACACCCTCTACAAACAAATTTGCTATTATCCATGATCTTGTTACGTTCCATCCCAACCTTTTGCTTGCTTCAAACTTCTTAATAAATTGCTTCTTGATTTCCTCCTTTGATATTACAGGACTTATGCTCATTCTGCTGTGAATATCTATTTCCATAATATTGCAACCTATCACTTTTACTGTATCGGTTAAAACCCTTATATCATCTCTAGTAACCTGCTTTTTTACAATTTCTAGTAGCTCTTCTGACGCTGTGGATAACTCTGTGGATAAAATTGAGATTTCTACACTTCCTGGCACTTTTGACTCAACCAGCGCATCCTTTACTCTTCTATCTGCTGAGAGTGCTTGAAACCGATAATGCTCTTTACTCCCTCCTGTGCTTGAGCCAACTATTCTTGCCTTGATTCTTTTTCTGAAGCGTTCATCTTCTTCTCCATCTTGCCTCTCTGCTCCATAAAACTCAGCTAAATTATCAAGCTCTTCTCCCCTTGCAAACTTGAGTAAATTGCTTTTTACCGCTTCATTTATTCTTTGTCTCAGCAAAAGCTCTCTCCAGGCTGCTACTTCTAAAATCTTCATCGCTGGGTCACTTTCAATTAGTGCTGTAAAACTTTTATCTCGACTTATTAATTCTTCTTTCATCCGAGCAAAAATCTCTTCAAAGTTCAGTGGTTCGATAATATTTGGCTGCTGCATTTTTAAACAACTACTCCATTAATATTTATGAACTTACCTTCTGAAAGATAGACACCTTCTAAATTCAATGTTACTCTCCCTTCTTTTACTTCTGTTATCTTCACTTTCTCTAATTTAAACCTTCTCTCCCATTTTTCTAGTGCTCCTGCTACTGCTGCATAAATTTCTAGTGTAAAATCACGATTTATTGGCTTATCCACCAATTCAAATAATCTTGAGCCATAATCTCTCCTCATTATTCTACTGTTAATAGGAGTGGTCAGTATATCAATTATCGACTGCTTTAAGTGCTCTATTCCTTCTAACGTCTTTCCTGTTTTAGCATCCATACCCTTCATTTCTATTTTGCAAAGACGCTTTCACTGCCTTTTATTACTTTAAACCCACATGAAACTATATCTCCTACTCTTCCTACACTAAGACCATTTGCAAACACTATTTTTGATCCTTGAATCATTACTTTTCCTTCACTAAAACTGTCTCCTTGTCTACATATTGACTTACCGTTTACAAAAACATTATTACTTCCGCTAATGCAGAAATGTGGTATAGCTTCTCCACAATAGTCTCCTAACCTTACTATTCCTTTGTTCAATTTAAGTCGATCCTTTCTGCTTTCAGTTTTATTCCACTTTTTGTCATTTCTATGCTCGATTCCCCAGCTTTCAGTGTTATTTTGTCTACTACTTCAATCTCTAAATGATGTTTATCTTTATCGTATGACAACTTTGTTCCATCTTGAAATGTTAAGCTACTCACCTCTTTTTTATTTTCTGGAGCAGAGTACTTTTGTTGATATATTCCAGGAAGTACTACTCCTAAAGATAATTCTCCTAGCGGGGAAAGTATCACTACTTGCTCATCAATACCTGGCGGAGACCAATTTCTATCTTTTCCTGCTTTGCTTGTTATCCATGGCAACCAATCTGTTAAAAATTCGCCTATTTTAATTCTTACTTTTGCTTTTTCATAATCTACTTCTTTTACAAGCCCTATTCGTACAATGTTTGCTAATTTTCTTTGCAGCTCTGAAATAGCAAAATTACTCTCTAACATTTTCTCCTATTGTAATCGTATGTGGTTTAATCTTATTTTCTGTCCATATCGATTTACCTAAATGAAGCTGATGACTCCACTCAACCAACCACAACAAATACGCATCTAATTCGGGTCTAAATCCGTCAATTTCCGCAGAGATAAATTCTCCTGGTGAAACATTTTCCACATTCCAAGTATTTTTATTTACTACTCTTGCTACTTCTGCTGCTAATGTTCTGACAATAATAGGGGCATTTTCTATTGTGCTATCAGTCACAATGCGTGCTTCAAATCTTGCTTTCAGCGCTAATTCCTCTGTTCCAGGATCTTTTCCCGATTCTAAACTCACAAGCTCTACAAATAACGCTGGCGCTAATAATTCTTTTCTTATCGATGGATAAATTTCACAAGTTTGAATTGCTGGTATTTCTCTCTTCAGCGTGGTACAAATTTTATCATGTAAATCTTTCAAATTCATCCTTTATAGCTCAATTCACGTTCAAAAAACTTTGTAAAGACTTCTTCAACTTCATAATTAACAAGATTCCCTATTATCCTTGAAGCCTCTGGTTCCAGTGGTAGTTTTACTTCCTTTATTGGAAATGCTGCTCTTCCTTCACGTTTAAACATACCGCTATTTCCTTTTGGCATAACTGCTGCAAATCCTCCTATAAACTCATGCTTTCCTACTTTCGATCCTCTTTTTGTTTTTTGTATTTTGCCAATTGCCGATGCTCTAATGTCATAGAGATTTGCTCTAATTAACACTTCTAATCTGCTAGTTTTCGCCTTAAAAATTCTTAATCTCTTTCTTATCAAACTTAATTTTATCTTCTTTTCCTCACTGATTTCCTTAGCTGCTTGCGCTTTTAACCATAGTGCTGTTTTGTTTAATGCTCTCACTATTGCTAATTCTATTTTTTTTCTTTTAGCATTTACACTTTCTATTACCTCAACTTCTATATGCACAGACATTTTACACCCCAGATGCTTCGATTCTCCAGATCATTCCAGACTTATCCCTAAGTGGTGGCGTGTGTATTTTGTATTTGCAATCACCTATAACAAAAATATCTCCTTGTATCTTGTCAAAAGCATCTGATGTTTTAAGCTTAAGCATTAGGTGGAGAAGGGAAGAACTTTGAATATCTCCTTAGATATAAAATCTGTGTGGTAGACAAGAGTTCCCTTCTCAAAAGTATAGGCTGAACGGTATCGTAGAAAGACCTAAATGGTTATAATTCTGTATCCACAAGGTTAGCCTTACTTTTCATTTTAATAGTAACGTATGGAGTTATATATGATCAACAACTTTTTGGGTATAGACATATCAAAAGATCGCTTTGATGTTTCTCTTTCATTCATAAGCAACAAAGGAAAACGTGAAACCAGGAAAAGGAGTTTCAAGAATAATGATCATGGGTTTCAAGGTTTACTGAGCTTTCTACAAAAGCATAATGTAGAACAAGTAAAAGCCTGCATGGAAGCTACTGGTTGTTATAGTGAAGCCTTAGCTGAATTTCTACACAATACTGGACATTTTGTGAGTGTTGTTAATCCAGCTTGTATAAGATTTTATGCAAAAAGTAAGCTTATACGACAAAAGAATGATCAGACTGATGCAGAGATAATTGCCGATTATTGCCAAAGACAGGAACCTATTCGTTGGGCACCACCTTCTCCTGAGTTAAAGAAATTAAAGCATCTTTATCGTTGCTCGGCTGCGTTAAAAGATGAATTGACATTAGTAAATAACCACTTAGAAAAAAAAGAGAGACTGCCTAAAGAAGTTGCAAATGCTTGGGAAGACCTTGCAATGAACATAAAACAAAAAATAGAAAGAATAAAAAACTCCTTACGTGAACTATTAAATAAACACAAAGAATTGTTGGAAAATTTTCAACTTCTATTGACCATTCCAGGAATAGGAGAAGAATCAGCAGTAGCTATTTTGGCTGAAGTTCCTAACATAAAAGCTTTCAAGGATGCCAGGCAATTGGCAGCATATGCTGGAGCTATACCACGAAATATAACGTCAGGTACGTCTGTACATGCCAAGCCCAGATTAAGTAAATCCGGTTCACGAACATTATGTAAGGCAATGTACTTTCCTGCCATAGTAGCTAAGAATCATAATCCTACTATTATGACTTTTTGCAAAAGGTTAAAAGAGAAAGGCAAGCATAACATGGCCATTGTGGGAGCTGCAATGCGTAAGTTACTCCATATTGTTTTTGGTGTTTTAAGGTCAAAGAAGGCTTTTGATCCAGATCATATCAAAAACTACAGAGCTAGGAGTTTGGCTGAAAGTTTAGTGCTTTAAAATCAAAAAACGCTCCAATTATGTAAAATAGTATCTTACACAAATTTTGTAACTGGTTAGTGAATATGTTGATAAGTAAATTAATTTTATACGTACAAAAAAGCGGAAATTTACTTATCAACATATTCACTAACTATAATCTGTGTACCGTTACACAAAATGTGAATTGGAAGTATTTTTTAATTTTATGATACAGCTTGAACAATTTTTGTAATTTTTTTGTTGACTTGCAAGACGGTATCTACAATTGGCCTCAGTATATCAAAAATGCTTACCTCAAGAAAAAGCATCTCTCCCACAAATTGTCCTTCACCAATCTCGTATAATTTATCTGGCTCTTGCTTTAATACTTGTACCATATATGACTTATCCTTTGACTCATACAAAGCTTGCTGCCCCAGATGTTCGAAGCAATCTTTAAATAATTTTGATATGTTTTTCACCTTCTGCTACTTTTTCAATGGACTGGAGAAACACCACTGAATACCGTATTCATCCTTTACTACACCAAATCTGTAACCCCAATGCATATTCTCTAACGACTTTTCTACTTGCATTCCTTTACTTACTGCCTTATTAAACAACTCGTCAGCATTTTCAACATAGACACATAGCTTAGCAGCTTGTAAAACATTCCCGCCAGCGATAGAATTACTTTGTACATCATCGATATATACTAATGAATCACCTATCTGTATTGCTGCATGCATTACCATATTCTTATTGTTTTCATCAAAGTGAATTTCCAATACTTTTGCATTTAAGGCTTGTTTATATAATTCAATAGCAGACGTAGCGTCTTTTATAATTAATATTGGAATTATTTTTCCTAATAGTTCTGTCATATTTTACCTATAAATAAAAATATACTGCTAAGATTACAATACGTTCACAAATTTACACAGTAATTTTTACCAAAATGGCCGGACGATGGCACATTGGCAGAGGATTTGACTGCGTATGTAAATCGGTCCCTCTATCGAATCTTCTCGGCTCTTGTTTTGCGTATAGTGGCTGTCCAAGAGTATTTACTGTCTCATTAAAATCTGCTGGTGCAAAATATGTTGTAAATGTGCTTGCTGTTCCTACTGGAAAACAGTGCCCTGTATCTTTCTCAATAAATCTTCTAACCGTTCCTTCAGGGTCAGTTGCTTGCCCTCTATATTCCTCAAATGTTATGCCACAGAACGTAAATCCTGACCTCATATCATTCCGAAGTGCTGCTCCTTCTTGCCATCTTTCGTATGCTTCTTTCACTTTACTATGCGAAGTTAATGCATCAAAAAACTCAGGGCTTACCAAAGCATGAATCCCGGTCATATATTCACCACTTAGATTATCTTCAATATGCCGCAATACTTCTAGACATTTACGCTTGACATCGGTTGTCGCTGTTCCTAGTGCAAAATTTACTACTTTTGGTGTTATTTCAAATTCGTTGTACAGATTTAGTAATTCTGACCCATCAGCATCTAAAATTATTCCTTTCAGCGCTCCCATCCGCAAATGCTCCAACGTTATTGCATGTTTATTTCTCATTAGCTGCAAATGGTCAGTTATTACATCTGCCAGCGCTTTCAGTTCACTCTCTGATCCAAATGCCCTTATTCCTTGTACTTCCTCTGGCAGTACTACATCATCATGTGGAATATGTGGAATCGTAAACGTTCTTACCTTTCTTTTTCCTCTTTTTCCTACTGTTGCTGGCGCCCCTGGAACTTGCGTTGGTAGTAAACTTAAAACTCCGTTATGTTCTTCTATTGTAATATGTCTAAATCTTACTGACCTATTTGGAAATAAATTTAAATTTTCAACCCGTCCATAATTTATCGGCAATATATTCATCGCATTTGTTAGTGCCGTCATGCTAAATGCTGTATTTGTAAATGGATTTTGCATTTTTTCTTTTCCCCCTTTGTGTTTTTTATTGTTTAATATAGCTTTAGGCCGCTTTACGGATAATGATTCCTCGTCCTTCAAGTTGCTTTATTGCTGTAGCTTTCTGTTCTTCAGTAATATTTGCTGGCCACACAACTGCATGATCAGCTAGCATTGCACCACGAGCAATAATTACTCCTTTACTATTTTCCTTTGCGTTTACATCGCTTGCTATCACTCCTATCGCCGTTTGTGTACCATCTGTGGCAGTTGGATTTAAAGCTTTAATAAAACCATCTTTAGTATCATAACCAACTACTGTTCCCAGCTTTAGATTTTGTCCCTTGGCTACTGTTATCTGATCTCTTGAATATAAGTTGGACACTTCATATTTCAGAAGATCTCCTAAATTATTTCCTTCAGTTATACTTATCATGTCTTTTTCTCTCCTTTTTTTATTTTTTTACCGCCATATTTGTGGTTGTTATACACGGCGGTTATACACATACTTTAAATGTTTGATTGCGCACGACTTTTCGCTACCTGCATCATCAACTCTTCTCCTGAATTCTGTGGTATTGCACTCAGTATCTCTGTCTTTTTCGTTCGCTCTGCAAGTAATTCCATTAAAACCTCCCTTGCTTGCTCAACACTTACACTTTGCTCAATAAATTCTCCTATCTTTTCTGGCATCTTCGATAAATTACATAAACGTATTAATTCAAGAACTTCAGTACGATACTTGGTTAAATTATCAGTTTCTAGGTCATTTGTAGTTTGTTCATTCATAGTAATACTCCTATTTTTATTAATAGATGAAAGAATTGTCATTCCGTCTGCAAGGCCTATTTCTACTGCTTTCTCCCCAAAATATAGCCCTGCCTCTGTTGATCGAATCTTTTCAATTGAAAGACCTCTGTTCCTTGCTATTAGCTGCAAAAACATTTCATATAGTCGGTCTACTTCTTTTTGTAAGCTTCCCAGACTTTCAGACGTCATTGGCTCATGTGGATTTAAATCATTCTTTCGACTACCAGCAAAGATTGTGGTATACTTAATACCTTGCTTTTCATCAAACCTACTTTGATCTATGTGACTTGCTATTACTCCAACACTTCCTACTCCTGAAGTTCTACTCACAAATACCTTCTCAGTGCTAGAAGCTATAGCGTACGCTGCAGAATATGCATCATCATTTGCTATCGCTATTATCCTCTTTTTTCCTCTTGCACTATAGATAAAATCAGCTAAGTCAAATACTCCATTTACCTCTCCTCCTGGGCTATCTATGTCCAGTAAAATAGTCTCTATACTACTATCTGCTAATGCTTGTGCAATTTGTTCTTCTATTTGCTCATATGATGTCATCCCAAGCATTTCATCAAACGCACCTGGTTTTTTCGTCAAGATTCCATGAATTGGTATAATTGCAGTTCTTTCTACGTTACTTTTGATAGAGTGATTTTTGAAAATTGGCTGTTTTCCTTTGTATAGCGATAGTAGCTCAAAACTCCTTGGTTCAAGCATTAATGGCTTTCCTAAGAGCATCATAATCCTTTACAATCAGAGTCAAACATTAAGTTGAGACTATTTGCACGACTCTGATCTTCTGCTATTTCTTGATCTATTTCTTCTACATCGTAACCCATTTCTGATACTACTTCCGATCGACTTTTGAAGCCATTCCTTACTGCCATTTGCTGTGCTTGTTGATCTTTTAAAGGATCCACCCAATCAAATCCCTGTGGTATCCATTTCACTTCTTCTTTCGCTGCTTTTGCTACTTTTTCATCTATACTTAGTTCTCCACAAAGCACTGCTAATTCTAGCCATCTATTCCAAATAGGTCTACAAAACTGGAACACTATCACGTTATGCTGTAACATTGCACACCTTCTGCGAAACTCTATCAGCCCTGCTCGAATGGATGAATAATTAACACCGGTTAAATCTCCTGTTAGCTGCTCATATGTTATCCCTGTACCAATCGCTATTGCTCTGAGTTGCTGTCTCATAAACGCTTCATAACTTCCTCCAACATCTGATGGCTCTGAAAATTTTATATCTTCTCCTGGGTCTAAAAGCTGCATTGTTCCAGGTTCTAGGCCAGATAGTGCTACTCCTTGCTCATTTGCTTGCTCCTCACCTAAAATATTTGCTTCAGGATCGAGTCTTGTAATAAACCCTGCAAACATCGCAGCAGTCTTTTTTCTTACCAATTCTGCATCATCGTATTGATCAAGTTCATAAAGCTTTAGCAGTATATTAGAAAGCCATGGCTCTCCCCTAATTTGCCCAGGTCTTAGTGGTCTATAGATATGTAAAACATCGTTTGCTGGCACTCTTACTGACTCTCCAAAGGTATTTTCACCAGGGTGTTCTTTAAATAGGTAGTATGCTTCTCTTTGCCCAAGCCTGTTAAACTCAATCCCGTTTCTTATTACATTACCATTTCCTAAAGTTTGATTTGTTTTATTATCTAAATGTTCAGACTCAAGTACTTGCAGTTGTAATGGTACAGAAAATCTATCTTCCAGCTTTCTCGTTCTTAAACGTACAAAACATTCTCCTCCCTCTATCATACTTCTGCATACTAGAGCCTGCAGACCATAAAAATCACTTACTCCGTTACTATCTGCTTCATCTGTCCATTTTAGCCATAATTCTTGCACTTTCTTTCTAAATTCTGCATTCTTTGCTTTTGATTGCGGCTTTATTCCTGTTCCAATAGAGTTACTTACTATTGTATCAATAATATTTGCTGCATATGGATTTTTTCTCACCATATCACGTGATCTACTACGTAAAGTTTCAAGGCTTTGAGACAGCAAATTGTTTATACTTCCTAACTCTGGTTGAAAGTGAAAAAATCTTCTTCCTGACCCTGCTGCATCCCAGGCTGAACTTTTGATTTTTGGCTTGCTAAATAGTTGTTTGAAATTTTTCAGCATCATACTAACCAAAATTCTCTTAATTCTTTTAATGTGCCGTTAAATTTATTTCTGTCACATTTTCCGATTCCACTTACTTCATGTGGCTCTGGACCATTTTTACCGTCGGTGTATTGCCATAAAATCCACTTATTCCAGCCTTGCGGTAAAACAGGTTGATCTCCATATCTTGCTATCCATAATGGACATTTAGTCAAAATTGGTGTGGCAAAATCTTTCAAAAAATTAGCACCTCCATACACTAAAGGTGAACGCCCTGTTTCTTCTTGAACTTTTTTAATAAAATCTTCTGCTTGTCTTGGTTCTATATTTTTTCCACTTTCGTTCTCTTCAATATCAAGAGCAACAATTGTATTTTTAGCTTTACCCACTGTATTCAAAAAGTGATTTGCCTGATCCTTTCCATCTTCCCCTACACCGAAATGATATGAACCCCATAATAGACCCAAGTCTTCAGCTTCTTTTCTTCTTTCTTTGTATTTTGAATCTATGTACTCTGTTCCTTGCGTTGCCTTATGAATTACTCCAACTATACCACTCTCTTTAGCTAACTCAAAATCCACATTTTCTTGCCAATGTGACAAATCTATTATTCCATTTACTGAACTCTCTCTATTGTCCCATAGTTTTATGAAAGTTTTTAATTGCTCTAAAAATTCAGAATATTCCTCTTTTACAACTTTTCTCAGAAAATTTTCCCTCATATAACTCCTTTATTTGTTGCAAAAATAATCTTTCGTTTAGGCTTCATACCTGCAACTTTCAGTTCAGCCTTAATACGTTGCCGTAAATTCAGCAAGTCATTTATCTGAACTTCAGCATATCTCACCACATGGTCACCATATGCAATTGATACTACTCGCTCTCCGTTTTGTAGTTTCTTTATCGCTTCTTCGACTTGAATTAAATACTCTTCGCTGTACATCTTACTTCTCATTCAACCATTTGCTTTGTCTCACTTTTTTAGGTTTTTTGCTTTCTGGCTTTTCACTTAAACTATTCCATTTACTCTCTGGCCAACGATCGATTCCAAGCGCAATAGATGCTGCTCTTGCGTAAATTCGGCAGTCTAGCACTTCATTTCTTTCTCTTACCTTTTGCCACTCCTGTTTGGTGTATCCTTTTACTACCTTACTGACTAATTGCTCTGCCGTTAACTGCTTAAAATATTCGGGTGCATACTCAGGAAAATGACAATATCCTGCTGGCACTTTCTCTTCTTCTTTTAAAATATTAAGTAGCTGAAAAAGCTCTGACTTTAATATCGATACTCCTACTGGCCAGAGCTTTATTCCTCTTTTTAGCTTTTGACCACCAACTGTTATATCAACTCTACTTGGGCTGCTAAGTGGCACTAGGGCTTTATTTACACCTTTAACTGCCATTACTCTTCCAGATCCTTGATGACCTCTTACCCAGTTGTATACTTCTTGCGTTGCATATCCAGCATCTACTGCCATCATACTTATCATATATTCAAGCCCATTTTCACCGATAAAATGATGATTGAGGAGCTCCGAAAGCTTTCCCCATACTTCTCCACCTCCTGTATCTCCTTCAAATACTCGGTAGTCTATTGACCAACTTTCACGACTTTTTCCCCATGCTACAACTTCCACCTCTAGACGATCTTTTTGGACATCTACTCCTGCAGTAAGTACCACTTCTCTCCTTGGTACTGTGCCAATCTGAAAAAATTCTCTCCTGTTAAATAATTGCTTCCAATCAGGTACTTCTCCTTTATCTACCCAAGTTTCTCCAAGCGTAGTATTTATCCATACTTTTAGTAATTGTTCACTTTCTTTTGCATGAAGAAAATCTTCTACTGCTTGTTGCCAACTATACCAACCAACTGGGCTATAAAGACTTGAAAGATGAAATCCTTTTTTCTCCCCTTCTTTTGCCTCTGTAGCTCTCCATTCTCCACGCTCAAGCATCTCTGTCTTTTGATGATTTTCTATTTTGCCGCTACATTCAGTGCAGACATAATGTGCTGTTCTTGAGTCGTTGTTTTCCCATTTTATTTGTGACCATTTTAGAACTTGATAGTAATTACAATGCGGACATGGTACAAAAAAATATCTCTTATCTGTTGCTTCAAATTCCTTCTCAATTCTGCTTATTCCATGAATCGTTGGTGTTGATACTAAAAAAATCTTTCGCCGTGCAAATGTATTGGTACGAGCTATGCTGAGTAAAACTGGATCTCCTTCTCCTCCTGAATCTCCTGGATATGCATCTATCTCATCAAGAAAGAGATATTTTACTGGCATAGAACGAAGTCCTACACTGCTATTTGCTCCGGTTATTACTACTATTCCACCTGGAAACTCCTTACTTTGCACAGTATTTCCTGAGTCTCTTGACCTTGGGTCTTTTACTTTACTTTTTAAACATGGTGTACTTTCAATCAGTGGCGCAAATCTTCCTTTTGACCAACGCTTTCCCATTTCAACTGTTGGCTGTACTACCAGCATTGGACCTGGTGTCTGATCTATGATGTAGCCAATCCAATTGTTACCAGCTTCTGTTCCCCCAATCTGCGCTCCTTTCATGAATACTACTTTTTCTGCAGGTGAAGATGGTGATAGTGAATCCATTATTTCTTTTAAATAAGGAGTTCTTTCTGTTCTCCATTTACCTGGCTCTGATGCTGCAGTTGATGCTAGAACTCGATACTCATTCGCCCACTCTGATACTTTAAGTAGTGGATCTGGTCTTAAACCTTCAGAAAAAGATGTGGCGTATATCATTGTCTGCATCTACTCATAATTGGTTCTATCTCGATATCATTAACAGTAGAACTACACTCCTCCAATTCCATAAACATCTTTTTCTGAAATTCCTTTTCTATATATCTTTTGCTCATCTCACTTATCATTATTGCTATAACAAGCGCAAATACTCCTGTTATTGTTGCAAAAATGATTGCACTGCTTATTGTTGTTGCCGTTAAACCTATATATGCCGCTACTGCTATTGCACTAATTGAAACATAGATGCAGACAATATTATTATGTTTTTTCATCCTTTTATCTGCTATTTCTCTCTGTGCTATATATTTATTATGAATGGTTGGAAAATTAACAACGGTATCTCTGCAGAGCAATGCCCCATTTTTTTCAGTAAACAAAACTTTGAGTAACTCTAAATTGTTTGATTTGATTGCTAAGTGCAGAACAGGTGTATAATTTGCTCCTTTTTTCAGCAATAACTTTACTACATGTAAATGCCCTTTTTCCGCAGCAAGGTAAATCGGTGATAGACCTTTATTATTTACAATATCAATATCGATTTCTTCTTTTAAAATTGCATCTACAATCTCAATTTCTCCCGTTTGTACAGCTAAATGGAGTAGACTATTCTTTTCAGAACCGTACTTATTACTCATCAAAGCCTTCTTTATCTCAGGTTTAGCGTAATCAAATGGTGTCTTGCCGCTATCGTCTTTTACCAGAGGGTCTATATCTTCTCGAGTTAGTAAGACCTCTATTGTTTTAAGTCTTTCAGCGTAATGTAGAGGTGTTTTATTTTCGTAGTCTTGCAAATTTACTTGAGCATTAGGCTCCCTTATTAAGCATTTGAGGATATCAAGACATAAGTCTCTTTCATCATAATTAGTATTACTTACAGCTATATGCACAGGCGACAATTTCATTGAGTTTTGTCCCATGCGCGCGCTATTTACATCTGCTCCTAGCTTTAGCAGTAACTTTACTATCTCCAACTTTTTATTATTAACTGCATAGTGCATTGGTGTCTGATTTCGTGCATCAAAGACATCTATTTCGGCTTTTCCTTCTTCCACTAAAATTTTGACAACATTTTCATGTCCTATGCCTGCTGCTAGATGTAATGGAGTATGATGCAAAGCATTTCGTACATTAACGTCAATACCTTTTCCTATCAAATATCTAACTGCATTCACTTCACCTATCATTGCAGCCAAATGAAGTAAGCTATCTTGTTCTGACCCGTATTTGTTACTAATTAGCGCTTGTAATATCTCTGCTTTTTTCGCTTCTTTGGCGTAATCAAGAGATGTTTTACCTTCATTATCTTCTACAAAAGGATTGATATTCTTTTTTGTGAGTAGCAGATCCACCATACTTAATTCATCAAACTCTATAGCGCAATGTAGTGGGGTTTTTCCATTTAATCCTCTAACATTAACATCTAATCCAGGTTGATTGATGAGGCATTTTATTAATTCTAAACTTAAGTTATCAGCCATTATTTAAAATTTAATATTAGATAACTCTTCAAGTGAGTTTGTAATTTCCTCGGTCAATGTTCCATGAATTTTTTCAGTGTCACTCAGTGATGCAAGCAGCGCTGAAACTCTATTTGGAATATTAAGCAGATTATTACGGACAACTCTTGCTACATTAAATGCATCGCGCTTTACTTCCTCTACTGCTACAAGTTCACCAATCTCAGCCTTAGCTTTCGCCTCAAGCAGTTTACCACGTTCCATCTCATTTTTTATTCGCGTTTTTAGCAACATTGTAGAAAGGTTATTTGTATTTTCGTTTTCTGGATTTTTCCTCCTAAGTGGCTGACTTGGATCTCTTATTGCTGCCACCGCTTCATTTGCTTGTTCTCTATTGATCAAACCATCCTCCAACTCAACTATTCCTTTTTTTACTAAATAACAGACATATTGCTTTGATACTCCTATCTCTCTTGCCCATTCCGTCTGCGTGATTTTCCCTTCTTCCAACTTTCTTTCCCCTCTTTTTTTCCTTATTTCGCCCCTTACTGTCTTGATTCTTGAATTTGTGCAAAAGTCTTTCCAGTATCAGCAAGAATAGCATCTCTCCCCGTATACACCTGCCAACGTTTTATCGTTACATCTACAAACCTGGGATCTAGCTCTATTGTTCTGCAGATTCTTCCTGTCCTCTCACAGGCAATTAGTGTACTTCCAGAGCCGCTAAATGGATCAAGTACTATATCTCCTGGTCTACTGCTGTTTACTATTGCTCTTTCCATTAGCTCTACTGGCTTCATCGTTGGATGTAGTGTATTGTGCGTTGGCTTGTCATAAAACCACAGATCACTTTGATTTCTACCGCCATGCCACTCACGTTTATTGCCGCTTTTCCATCCATAAAGCATTGCTTCGTATTGTCTTTGATAATCTGATCTTCCTAGCGTAAAGTGATTCTTCGCCCAAATGATAAAAGTTGACCATTTTCCTCCCGCTTCCTCAAATGCTTTTTGCAACGTTGAAAACTCTGATGATGATGCACAGATGTAAATTGCACCTTTAGTATATGCTAAAATATGAGTACAAATATCATAGAGAAAAAGCTCATACTTTTCACCTTGATTATCGTTTAGTATCTTTTTATCCTCTCTTTCTTGACTGCTACCATAATCAACGTTATATGGAGGATCACAAACAGTAATGTCTGCCATTTTATCATCTAACAGCGCTTTATATGATTCAACTACAGAGCTATCACCACAATAGATTCGATGATCACCTAAAATCCATAGATCACCTGGTTTTGTTATTTCTACCTTTTTGTCATCACCAACCAAGTCAGAAAAATCTTCTTTTTCACTATCTAAATCATCAAGGAAATGTTGAACTTTTTCTAATTCAAATCCAGTCATTTTAAGATCAAACTGTAAATCTTCTAACTCTTGAATTTCTACTTTCAAAAGCTCATCATCCCACTTTGCCCAATTAGCTGATTGATTTGCCAGTAATCGAAAAGCTTTAGTTTGTGGTTCATTTAAATTATCACTTAAGACCACTGGTATACTTTCCATACCAAGTTTTCTTGCTGCTTTAAGTCTTAAATGACCATCAACCACAGTGCCATCGCTTTTTGCAACTATTGGTATACGAAAGCCAAATTCCCTGATTGAAGCACACATTCTATTTACTACGTCATCATTTTTACGTGGATTACGCTCATATTCGACCAGATTTTGAGTAGGATAATAGTGGATTGCTAAATTCATATCTTAATAATTAAAAAGTTAATATTCAAAATATCTCTGACGCTAAAGAAGGCCTGGGGTCGAACCCACCAAACCCGCCATTATGGCCGAAAGGACCCACTTTTTATGGGTTTTTTGTCTTATTAATATCTTTACTAATATAGAACATTAATGCCAAAGCATCGGCCTCATTATCATCTCTAGGTGAAAAACTTTTTTCACGTATCGCTTCAATAACTTCACTCTTACTTGCATTGCCTTTGCCTGTTATAAAGCGTTTTATAGTTTTAACATTAACACCTTGGTAGGGAATATTGTTCTCTTCACACCAAGCAGACAGAACTGCGAGAAAACCGCCATAGCAATGCGCTGCATCAGTTCCTAGATGTCTTCTTACTTCCTCAAAATACACTGCAGTGAACTCATGTTTCAAAGAATTAAGCCAATTGTGAAAACTTAAAAAACACATTCCACCTCCACTGAAACGGCTACCATGAAAGCTTTTGCTTCCACTTTCAATTACTCCATCTGTTAGAATTGCCCAGCCGGTTTGCTTGCCGAGATCTAGCGTTAAGATTGACGTACAAAAACTCCTTTGTGTAATTAAAGTTCAATGCCCTGTATAATATATATGTACGATGACTCGCAAATTCGTCCGCAATTTTGAAAAAAAATTAAAAAAAATTTCATATCCTGCCATTTGAGTTTTTTTCATCTTTACTTATCTTAATAACTATTTTACATAACTTATATTACGCCAATATTTATATTATTATATATTATATTTTACCTGTATTTAAATATATATATAATATATATAAGACTTCAGTAATCCGTAAACCCTCTTTACTGGCCGATTTTAGCCACTTAACTTTAGAAACGGCTTTTAGGAATAGAACATAAAAAAGACAATATTATCAATAACTTAACGATTACTGCTTTCTGAAATACTAATTAGTAACTCAGAAATTAGGTACGAAATTGGTAGTTTTTTACCTATGAAAAAGTAGCTTCAGTAGTGTATCAAAACGTTTAAATCTTATTTTAATTTTTAAAGATTTTATTCTTTTAGATAAAAAAATTATTACTACTTTTTTATAATAAATTAGTCATACAAAGTCTTGGTAAAAATCTCTATTCATGAAACTTTTGGAGTTTTTATGAAGAATTCTTATCAAGGAATCGATTCTACAATTGTTAAACATGTGAGATTTCAAGCTTCGCGCCTTAAATCCAAAAGCTGTTTTATTAACGAAAGTCTCGAAGATATAGAACAAGAGCTTTTTTGTCAGGTTTGGCAATATCTTAACCAGCACGATGAGAAAAGAAGTAGTTTTAGTACTTTCGTTGCTAGATTAGCTAATTATTGTGCTCGCAATATGTTACGCAATCAGTTATGTCTAAAACGTAATATAACTTTTGATGATATAAACGACGATATTCCAGATCATAGGAACTCGGAAATCGAAGCGATAATTCGCACTGACATAAATAATATAATTTCAACTTTGTCTGAAAAAGATAGTAATTTATGTCAATTACTTAAGGTATTTACTATTACTGAAGTTTCTGTAATAACCAAAATACCAAAGACAACTATCTATCGCACACTAGAACGAATACGCGATAAATTCTCAGTTTTAGAGAAGTTATAAGCTCTCGATTATATTTGCTCAAAATTTTTTTTTGCAAATTGCGGACGAATTGCCTAGGTCATCGTACATATATATTTAGGTACTGGGAGAAAAATGAAAATAATGAACAGCAATGAACGGCTAAAAGTTCAAACAGGTATAAAAATGGTCATCTTTGGTCCTTATGGTATAGGTAAAACTAGTCTCTTAAAGACCATAAATGAACCAACACTTTGTCTTGATTTTGAGGCAGGTTTACTTGCTGTTCAAGATTGGCAAGGGGATTCTGTAAGTATTCGTACTTGGAATGAGGCAAGAGATATTGCATGTCTCATAGGTGGTCCTAATCCTGCGTTAAAATCTGACTCAGCATATAGCCAAAAACACTATGAGCATGTATCCAGTAAATACAAAGAGCTTGCTTCAGAGTTTCTCAAGTATCGATGTATTTTTATCGATAGTATTACAGTAGCCTCGCGTTTATGTCTATTGTGGGCAAAAATGCAACCTGAAGCTTTTTCTGAAAGATCAGGAAAACAAGATATGAGAGCTGCTTACGGGTTACTTGCTCAAGAAATGATGGCTTGGCTCAATCAGTTTCAACATATTCCAAATAAAGACATCATTACAGTTGGAACTCTTGGACAATACCTCGATGATTTCAATCGCTCAACTTGGCTACCTCAATGTGAAGGAGCTAAAACTGCAAGTGAAATTCCAGGTATTGTTGATGAGGTAATCAGTATGGTTGGAATCAAGAAAGATGATGGTACAGAGGTTCGTTCATTTGTCTGTCAGACGATTAATTCTTGGGGATATCCTGCTAAAGATCGAAGTGGTTGCCTTAATATGGTTGAAGAACCGCATCTAGGAAAACTTCTTACAAAAATTAAAACTAAAGCTTTTGCAATTCAACCTGTCACGCCCAACATATAGGAGGTTATTATATGCTACAAAACTTTTTAACTATTGGTCAAAAAATTCCTTTTTTCAGTGTGAAAGAATACTTGGACGATCGATCGCCAATACCAGAGGATATAATCTCACCAAGAATTCTAACTAAAAGAGGTTTGTTAGTATTTGGTGGCCCTCCTAAGATTGGCAAAAGCGACTTTTTGATCTCTTGGCTTGTTTACATGGCTGCTGGTAGATCATTTCTCGGTATGACACCAAATAGACCTTTGAAAATCTTCTACATGCAAACTGAAATTGAATATGAATATATGAAAGAACGTTTGCAACAACTTGATAATGAACTTTTGAATGTAGCTGCTAACAACTTAATCATTACGCCAAAAGTGCACTTATCATTTAATCATGATGAAATAAGTGAAATTAAGGAGATTGTAAATGAACGCTTTAAACCTGATGTTTTGGCCATAGATCCATTACGTAACATCTTTAGCAGTGAATATGGAAATGAAAATGACAATAGTGCTATGCTGTTTTTTCTGCAAAAGACTCTTGAAAAGCTACGCAGTGCTGTCAATCCAGATGCTTGTATTGTACTTACTCATCATACAAAAAAATTATCAAAAAAGATGCTCGAAGAAGATCCATTCCAAGGCCTAAGTGGTGCTGGATCTTTACGTGGATTTTACAGTACTGGTATGGTGATGTTTGCTCATGATGAAGAAAGTAGTGTACGCCAGATAGTATTTGAGCTTCGTAATGGTGAACGCGTGCAAAATAAACTTGTCGATAAGATAAATGGTCATTGGCAGCTAATGGAATAGCTAATTTTCACTTTAAAGTCAACTTATAGGAGAGCGTATGCTACAAGATTTTTTAACTGATTTTAATAACGCGAAACTGCAAAGCAGTTTAATACCAAAAGGTACAATAGTCAAGGTAAAAATGGCAATAAAGCCTGGAGGTTATGAAAATTGGTTCACTAAAAACTACACTACTGGCAGTATCTATTTAAATGTAGAATTTACTGTCACTGAAGGCCCATATGCAAAACGCAAGATTTTTCAGATTATAGGTATCAAAAATGGCAAAGCAGAAGGTGAAGAAGACATCTGGGGAGAATCTGGACGTTCTATGCTGCGTAGTATTTTGGAATCATCCAGAAATATTCATGCAAATGACACTTCAGAGAAAGCAGTTACTGCTAGAAAAATCAACTCTATAGCTGATTTCAACGATTTAGAGTTTACAGCGAAAGTAGGCGTTGAAACTAATAATACATACGGAGATAGAAATAGGATTACTACAGTTATTACTCCAGAATTACAAAAAAGTTTTCAAGATGATTGGTTGCCATTTTGAAGTATGACGAAGGAAAGTTGTGGGCTGCTGTTATTACTAGAGCTATTCAGGATGCAGTAGGAAGAAACCCTAAACTTAAAAAAGAGGCTTGTCAATGGATTCGCTCACGATCTTTTGAAACTGTTTGTGAGCTGGCTAATCTTGACTTTAAACGTCTAAAAAATATGTTGAACAAATTTGGAATAAACAAGGAGAACTTTATGGATTTTTCATCTAAAAATGCTTTGAAAGTAAAATCGTTATTAATTGATAATATCAAAGATTGTTTATCTTATTTGTTGCCTGATGGCAAATCTTACCAAGATAAATTCTATATTGGAAGTAGAAATGGAAATAAGATAATAGTTGAAATGGAAGGAGAAAATGCAGGAAATTGGTACAACCTGATCGAAGAAAAGAAAGGAAATATAATAGATCTTTGGACTTTAGTTAAAGGTAATATAGATTCTGCTGAGACATGGTTGAACGGTAAAGATGAAAGAAGTTCCATACTGCAAGAAAAACAAAACGAAGAAAAAGCATTTTCTATAAACCATTACTTAAACGACAAATCACCAATGCCACAAGATATAATAGGCCCAAGAATTTTGACACCAGGTGGTCTTTTGGTCATAGGTGGTACTCCAAAGATTGGCAAAAGTCATTTTCTTCTTTCTCTATTAGTACATCTGGCCGCAGGAAGATCATTTCTTGGCATGAAACCTACAAGACCGCTAAAAATATTCTATCTACAAAATGAAATGGAATATGACTATATTAGAGAACGTATACAACAACTCAACAAACTTCCTCATTTAGCAAAAGAAAACTTAGTTGTGACGAACAAGATGAACTTAACCTTAAATGAAGAAGGTATAGAAAAAATAAAAGATATGATAGCTGAAAAGTTTGATTTAGTTGTGATTGATTCTCCTTATAATTCCGTTAACAATGGTCTGCAGCATGCAATAGAAAAACTACGTTCCAAGATTAACCCTATGGCTGGAATAATCATTACAAATCACACCAAAAAAGTATCTACCTCTACATTGGAAAAGAATCCATTTCAAGCTCTCGTTGGTGCTAATGCTTTAAGAAGTTTTTATACATCTGGAATAGTAATATTTCAACCCAATAAACGTACAAATATCTTGCAAGTAGTATATGAACTTAGAAACGGTAGATCTATACCAACAAAATTCATCAACAAGATTAATGGATGTTGGAAAACTGCTAATGTTATAGCTAGAACATAAAAAACACAAATTCTTCAGGTAGATATGGATATTTGTTGTTCACAAAGAAATGGACGTTATAAATTATTAGGGGAGAAAGAACAGTTAAAAACTCAACTCCTATCAAATATAAGGTCATGTCTTTCTTATTTACTGCCAAGAGGAACTTTTCGTGGTGATAAGTTCTATGTAGGTAATCTACAAGGCAATAAAGGACAAAGTATGATAGTAGAGTTAACTGGCAATAAAGCAGGATTATGGCACGATTTTTCTACCGAAGAAGGAGGAGATATTTTTGATCTTTGGGCTGCTGTTACTGGAAAAAATCAATTTACTGACACGATAGAAGATATTGCTAAGTGGATTGGTTATTCGGAAAAAAATAACACTCTGGGACAACCAACGGCATCATGGAACTATTACGATGAAAGTGATCAAGTGATTGCTACAGTTTATCGTTATAACACTGATTCAAGAAAAAGATATCTTCCTTTTGATGTAAAAAGGTCTAGTTTTACTCCACCACAAATTAGACCTTTATATAATATTCCAGGTATCATGAAATCTGATAAGGTGATTTTAGTTGAAGGTGAAAAGTGTGCAGATGCTCTGATAGAGCAAGGTATGACTGCCACAACTGCAATGTTAGGAGCAAATGCACCAATAGAAAAAACAGACTGGTCACCACTTAAGGGTAAGCATGTTATTATTTGGCCAGACAATGATGAACCAGGTAAACAATATGCTGAGAAAGTTGTGAAAAAGCTTACTTTTCTTGGTGTTTTATCACTTACTCTTCTTGAAATACCGGAGAATAAACCAAAGGGATGGGATGCAGCAGATAGCGTACAAACAAATATAGATATTTCTGAATTCATTGAAAGTAACTCGAGAAAAGTAATTGTTAAGCAATTGCTTAATATTCAAGAATGGAGCGTAGAACGTTTTATAGGTCCAGTACCAGAGCAAAAGTTTCTTGTTGAAGGGTTATTTCCTTTAGGAGTGACATCTATTCTAGCTGCAATGGGAGATACTGGTAAAGGTATGCTTCTGCTTGATTTAGCACTGAAAGTTGCGAGTAGAAAAGATCAGCCATGTGGTTTTGGTCCTTTAGTTACTGAACATGGATCTGTTGTAATATTCTCTGCAGAAGATGATATGAGTGAAATACATCGTCGTTTAGAACGTCTTGATTCGCAATGCGAGAGATTAAAATATAAGGATAGGCTCTTTATTGTACCATTACCAAATGTTAGTGGATCACTTACAATCATAAAGAGTGTTTCAGGTAAAGTTATAGAGACTTCTCCTGAATTTGAATCTATAACAAAACAACTTAATAAAATAAAAGACTTAAAATTAATCGTATTTGATCCACTTGCATCATTTGTGCATGCTGATTTAAATACTGACCCAGCCGTAGGCGATTATTTGATGTCTTTATTATCTGATTTAGCAGGTAGCACTGGAGCATCAATAATTACTGCCCATCATATGAGAAAGCCAAAAAGTGAAAAACCTATATCGACTGTTGAGCAAGCACGTGATGCCATTAGAGGTACATCTGCTCTTGTTAATGGTGTTAGGTGTTCATACGCTTTTTGGTCTGTGGAAGATGCAGCTAAACCGACAATTTTTAAATCAATAGGAGAATCTGTAAGACAGAACGCATTATTTTATGGAGCAATTGTTAAAGCAAACGGTTTGGCTGATCGCACTTTACGCACCTATTTAAGAAATGAAGAAACAGGATTGTTAGAGGACATAACTGAAAGATTAAGAATAAAAAATATGAACGAAAAAGATTCAAAGCAGCATCTTATAACTGCAATTACACGAGCAGCAATTTCTGGACATCCATTTACCCATACAGGAAGTACAGGAGTGTATAAACAGCGGCATAGACTACCTGAGGAGTTTCACAGTATAGGAAGAGATAGAATGGAGCGTATAGTTCAAGAGCTGTTACAAGCACGGAAGCTGGTTAAGGGAATGGCTACTGGTTCAAAAGAAGATAAATGGCTTGACATTCCTAGCGGACCATTTGCTCGTGGTGTTGGAAAATTTAGCTGTGGAGCTGAGCTATTCTCCTAAAAAATTTTTCTGATATAAAAAAATATTTTGATTTTTGCGGACGAATTTTGAAGTCATCGTACATATATAATATAGGGGTCAAACTTTCAAATGTCAATTCTTACACAATCAGGTAGAGCAGCAATAGCAGCCAGCATAAAAGAGCAATCTCTACATCTTGCTTGGGGAAGTGGTGATTCAAGCTCTGGAAGTAGCCATCAGGTCGAAAAAGTTTTTGTTGAGGGTGAAATAGCTCTAGATCACCACACTATTAAAGATGTAAGGGTTTTTACAGGACAAACAACTTATCAGCCAAGTATAGATTATATAGTTGATAGCAGTACTGGTGTAATAAAACTTACGGAAAATAGCTCTATCACGGCAAATAGTGCAGTTACTGTAGAATATAGTGAAAGCACACCACCAGAGCTGATAACTTCTGAAAAACTGCTCAATGAGCTTGGCAGACGTACTGCAGATGAAGTACTATTCTGCATAGGTGATGAGAATGGAGAGCTTATAACTCCTACAGGTAGGTTTAAACCCTCTAATGTACCAACTAATAATCTCTATCTCAAATTTACTTTCGATTTTAACGACGCTGCAAATCAAGTTATCAGGGAACTTGGGGTTATGGTTGGTACTAAAGTAAAAGAAGGGTTACCTATAGGACAGAGATATTTTGAACCAAAAGACGTGGAAAATCCCGGAATTTTGTTAGTTTTAGAACATACAGTACCACTTATCAGAACTGCAGCAACTCGGGAAACTTTTTCATTTGTTGTAACTTTTTGAATTTTTCTAGCATAAAATGACTTTAAACGCCTATTATAACCGCTTTAATCCTGACAAAGAATATGAGAAAAGCTTGTTTCTAGCAGGAAGAGGTTTGCAATCTGCAGAATTAAACGAAACTCAGGAGTATGCTCTCTCTAAGCTTAAAGGCATAGGCGATGCAATATTTCGTGATGGTGATGTTATAACAGGAAGCAATTGTATTATAGATAGAGAAACTGGTAAAGTTACGCTTGAATCAGGAAAAATCTATCTTCGTGGAGCAGTTAGAAAAGTCGAAAAAGAAGAATTTATTATTCCACTGAGTACTATAGTTCGCATAGGTGTTTATTATCTAGAATCTACGATTACAGAACTTGAGGACGAAAATCTTCGTGATCCTGCTGTTGGTACAAGAAACTATCAGGAAGTAGGAGCTGCAAGGCTTAAAGTTTCCACCATTTGGGGTTATCAAGCAGAAGGTCTTTCTCCACGTTTTTCTGAAGGAGAATTTTATCCAATTTATAACATTGAAAATGGAGTATTAATAGAACATTCACCGCCACCACAAGCAAATATAGTAACTACTGCTCTTGCTCGTTATGACAAAGAAGCCAATGGTTCCTATGTCGTAAATGGTCTTGAAGTAATGTTCCTGCAAAAGGAAGAGGGAGAAGGAGGAAAAAAAATATTTGTGATTAATGAGGGCAAAGCTCATGTTGATGGCTATGAGATTGAACTTCCTCACAGTATTCGAGTTTCTTTTGATCAAGATCCGGACATAAAAGCAGTTGAGTCAGAACCACATACTTTTCAGCCAAATAGCCAAAGGGTAATGGAACTGAAGGTTAATGATTTTCCAATAAGTGAAATTAAAAAAGTAGATATAACTGTTCAGAAAACCATTACTGTTACTCATGGTTCATACTCTGGAGCTATTGATCCGATACCTGACTCTGCAGTACTTGAGATTATTCAAGTTAAACAAGGCAATGTTATTTATGAAAATAGTATAGATTACAAATTAAACGCAGGAAACGTTGATTGGTCATTACCAGGTAAAGAACCAGCTCCTGGAAGTAGTTATCAAATAACTTACCGCTGTCGTACTCATGTAAGCCCTGAAGATATAAGTGAAGAGGGATGCAAAGTAAAAGGAGCAGTTGATAATAGCTTGGTTCTGATTGATTACACCTGGAAGATGCCACGCTTTGATTTAATTACTATCGATAGCAAAGGAGTAGTAAGGAGAATAAAAGGTATAGCTCACCCTTGGCGACCATCAATGCCTAAAGCACCTAGCGGACAACTTTTGCTCTGCTACATTCATCAGACGTGGAAAAAAGGCGAAGGGGTAAAAATAGTGAATAATGCTATTCATGCTGTACCGATGAATGAGCTTGAAGCAATGAAAAAAGGAATAAATGATCTTTATGCACTTGTTGCACAGGAGCGTCTACGTAATGATGCAAATTCAAGAGAACCTACCACCAAAAAAGGAGTATTTGTTGATTCATTCTTTGATGATGATATGCGCGATCAAGGAATTTCGCAGTCTGCAGCAATAGTAAATAGAGAGCTAGTTCTGCCAATAGATGTAGAAGTTGCAGATATTGAAAAAGGTAGAGAAAGATATCTTTTGCCGTATGAACTTGAGCCGGTATTGGAGCAGCTTTTACAGACCAGTGAGGCTAAAATTAATCCGTATCAAGCTTTTGATCCAGTCCCAGCAAAAGTTACCCTAAATAAAAACATCGACCACTGGACGGAGATTACCACTAATTGGAAAAGTCCAGTGACAAGAGGTTTTAATATTATGGAAACCACAGAGCTATTGTCAAGCAGAACACACGAAACTGAATTTATGAGAGAAGCAGTACAGGATTTTGAAATTGAAGGTTTTGAGCCAGGTGAAAAGCTCAAGGAGGTAAAGTTCGATGATATCTTCATTCAGCCCACTGCGTAAGAGGTAAAAAATATGCTCACAGCTAATAAACAGGGAAAATTAAAGGGAAAAATAAAAATCCCAGCAAACATTCCAGCAGGTACTAAATTGGTGCAATTTTATGGGAATAAAGGAAGCTATATTCAGCCCACTGCGTAAGAGGTAAAAAATATGCTCACAGCTAATAAACAGGGAAAATTAAAGGGAAAAATAAAAATCCCAGCAAACATTCCAGCAGGTACTAAATTGGTGCAATTTTATGGGAATAAAGGAAGCTATGGAGAAGCAACGTATACTGGTAAAAAAACAATTACCATAGAAGAAAGAAGAAGAGTGATCGCAGCAAGAAGAGTTGATCCTTTAGCCCAAACATTTACTTTATATGAGAGCAGACACATAGGAGGTGTAGAGCTATGGTTCATAAATAAAGGCAAAAAACCTGTTGTTGTGCAGATTAGAGAAACAGCAGTGGGAATGCCCTCGCAGACTGTCATTGCTGAAAGTTATATTGAGCCGAAAGATATAAAAGTAGATGGCACAGCAACACGTATAGAATGGCCACCAGTGTTTTGCCATGCAGGAGAGGAGTATGCAATAGTACTGCTTACTGATGATCCTGGTACTGCAGTAAAGATAGCAGAACTTGGCAAATATGATGCAGTAAATAGCCGTTGGGTAACAAGTCAACCATATCAAGTAGGAGTATTACTGTCATCTAGCAATGCAAGCACCTGGACTCCACATCAAAATTTAGATTTAACGTTTCGACTACTAGCTGCAAAATTTAGTGAAGTTTCTTATGTTGTTGACCTGGGCAAAGTTACTGTAAATAATGTATCAGATTTAATTGTTTTGACGAACGTCGAAAAAGTAGCATTTGATACCAATGTAGAATTTATTCTGACAGATGAAGAGGGAAGAGAAAACTTTTTGTCTGATAATTTGCCGCTCGCGCTGCGTGAAAGAATAAATGGGGAATTAACGGTAAAAGCAAGCCTAAAAGGAGGGCGAGAAAAAAGTCCTGTTCTCTATCCTGGGTTACAGCTAGTTCTGGGTAATCTTTCAGAGTTCGGAGATTATGTTACAAGAAGCATTACAGCAGGAGCTAACACTAAGATTACCATAACATATGATGCGCTGATACCTGGCACTGCAGATGTTAAAGCATATGTACAAAAAAACGTGGATTGGCAATTAGTAAATTTAACATCAGGAAAACCAATTGGAGAAAATTTGGTAGAGAGAACTCATGTGCTATCAAATTTTAATGGTAATGATACAAGGATAAAATTGGTTTTAAGTGGAACGGTTGTCTATCGTCCAAAAGTCAAAAATCTACGAATCATTATCACTTAGCAGAATGTCAGATGATAAAACAAGTAGAGGATACTCTTTGCCTCATCCAGAAAACATTGCTGTGCAAGATGTTGTTCGTATCCGTACCACAATTAAGAAAATAGATGCAGATATTACCGAAAGAGAAGATGAGCATAATCAACTTAAGAGTAATTTTGAGCGGTTTAATTTTGAGACTTTTTTAGATTTTTGGAAATGAAAGAAGCAATATACCAAAGGATAAAGGATTTAGCAGCAAACAGCACACCTGATCAACTGGCATATCTTGCAAAATCGCTGGAATTGATAGCAGATAAAAAAGCTATTGCTGACATTGTGCAGATGACTGAGATAAAAGAGATAATTGATGCACTACAAAAGAGGCTTAAGGATTTAGCAGCAAACAGTACACCAGATCAATTAGCATATCTTGCTAAAGCATTGGAATCAATAGTCGACAAAAGTGCAGTTTCTGAAATTGTACAGATGACTGATGGTAAGCTAAAAGAACTTCTTGATAGTGCAAAAAAACACTTAACTGATCTGGATAATAAAAAAGCTAGTTCTTTAGCAGTGATCTCTGAATCAGAGAAGCAGTTATTAAAGAGAATTGATGAAAAAGGAACAACAAATTTATCGCTACTTGATACGAGAAAGAATGCCAATATTGAAGCAATAAATAGCATTAGTAATAGTCATAAAGATGGTCTTAAAGGTTTAGTAGAAGATTTTCGTGCTGTTAATAATGTACCATCTGGCTCATCAATTATTGGGGAAATAGAAACTCGTGATAACCAATTAAAAACATCCCTGATAAATGAGGTAAAAACTCGGGATGAACAGTTAAAAGTGTCTCTTATAAATGAAATAAGAAAGCGCAACATGGTTGAACCAGGGTCATTACCTTTCTTATTTGGTGTACTTGGCAGAAAAAATAATTATTTTGGCCACGGAACTTTTACGACAGAGCTTGGAAAGTGGAGTAGTGATATAACAAAAACTGACTATATGTTACAACTACTAGCAGGTAGCCATACGTACAATACAGATTACGTTAGTTTTTATCGGCCAAGACAACTAAGTTTTATAGAGGGAAGTAAAGGAACATTTATTTACGGAGAGTTATGCACAAAAAGTTTTTCTGGTAGTTATGATGAGATATACTATTACCCGTATGCTGCACTTGGAGTAGTATTTGTAAAAAATACAACCAATGTGAACATAAATAAGACAATGGAATTTGTTGGATCATCGTATTCGAGTACGGAGTATGGGGGAGCAGGATTATTTGTGGGAACTCCTGATAACACTAATTCTAATAAATCAAGTATTTCAAAAATAGTATGGAAAAATGTTTACCAATACACGAGTTCTGATAGCAAGTTAGCCGGATCTGGTAATGTGGAGATTCCAGCAGGAAAAACAGTTGCAATATTACTTTACACATCATCTTACCTATGTTCCAGAACACAAGTCAGTCAAGGTATGCTTGCATCAAATTATGTACACAACTATGGTCAATTTATTCAGTGGGGGATTTATAACATACGTAGCAATGTTCTAAATACAGGACTTGAAGTAGATGTGGAGAGAACGCTAAAAGCTTGGCAATGTCCAGGATTAGAACGAACTGATCAAATATGGCGATGAGGAGGAATTTGTGACTATTTATATACGTTTTGAAAACCACAAGCAGATTGAAACAACAATACTTGAAAATAAGCCAACAGGAAATGATTGGTATGAAGCGCCAAAGAATTTTGATTGGCAAAAAAGTTATTGTTTAACAGAAGGAGGAGAAATTGCTCAGCGAAATCAAGAAGATATTGAGTTGGAGTTACTGGATAATGCAAAGCTTTCTGCACTTGATAGTATGCGTTTTTATTATGATAATCATACTCACCAATACGCAGGACATTCTTACCAGAAGTCTAAATCTTATGAGATTCAAGCGAAAGCCGCAGAGAACATCTTAGCAGCACCAGAATCTATGAATGCAAAGGATAAAGAAATTATAGAACCTTTAGCAAAAGTCCGTGGTATTACGGTTATTGAAATGGCAAGAATAATTGAGGAAAAAGTGAAAAAAGCAGTAAAAGCGATAGTGAAATGCGAGGAGTTGGAAGACATGGCGAAGAGGAAAATTGAAGAAGCCAAGAGTGAACGAGAGCTAGAGAACTTACTAAACGATTTTAAACAAAAGATGCAAAGAAATGGCTGAAGAATTTTTGCACGGAGTAAATGTTATTGAGGTAACCTCAGGGGCAAAAACAGTACGTGCAGCTAAATCATCAGTGATAGGTGTAATCGGTACTGCACCTGAAGCTGATGAGCAAAAATTTCCGCTAAATAAACCAGTGTTAGTTGCAGGAAGCTTAAAGGAAGCAGCAAAGCTCGGAAAGAGTGGCAGTTTACCTTCTGCAGTAAATGGAATATTTTCCCAAATCGGTGCAACAGTAGTAGTTATTCGAGTTGAAGAAAGTGAAAACAGCGATCCAAAATTAAAAGAAGAAGAGACGCTGAAGAATATAATTGGAGGAGTTGATAAAGAGACTGGAGAGTATCAAGGGATAGAGGCATTCCTCAGTAGTGAAAGTATAGTTCATGTTGCCCCAAGAATATTAATTGCACCTCAGTTTACTTACCAACTACCAGAAGATGCAGTGGTTGCAGCATTAATTCCTATAGCAGAAAAGCTGAGAAGCATAATAGTAGCAGATGGACCAAATACCAATGATGAAGAAGCAATCAAGTGGAGAAAAAGTGTAGGCAGCTCAAGAGTTTACGTAGTTGATCCATGGATTAAGGTATTTATTGAAGGAAAAGAAGAAATTTTGCCAGCAAGCCCATTTGTAGCTGGTTTAATAGCAAAAGTAGATAGCGAACAAGGATTTTGGCACTCACCTTCAAATAAAGAGATAAATGGTATTGTTGGAACAAGCAGGCCTATTGATTTTACGCTCGGTAATACAAATTGTAGAGCAAACCATTTAAATGAAAATGAAGTAACAACGATAATTCATCAAAATGGCTATAGGCTTTGGGGAAATAGAACATGTTCAAACGATTCGAAATGGGCTTTTCTGTCAGTGAGAAGGACTGCAGATTTAATCAATGATAGTCTACTTCGAGCTCATTTATGGGCAGTTGATCGCAATATTACCAAAACTTATATAGATGATGTGATCGAGGGGGTGAATTCTTATTTGGCCAATTTAAAAGCCCAAGGAGCGATTATCAGTGGAAAATGCTATGCAACTCCCGAACTCAATACACCGGCGAATATTGCAAGCGGAAAAGTATACTTTGACTTTGAGTTTACACCACCATATCCGGCTGAGCAAATAATATTCAGATCCCATCTTGTAAATAATAGTGTAATAAGTTAGGAGAAAGCGAAGTGTTACCCAAAATACTGAGAAATTTTAACGTATTTGTAGATGGTCGTGGTTATGCAGGAAAAATAGATGAAATAACCTTGCCAAAACTTACCATAAAAACAGATGAATATAGAGCTGGTGGTATGGATATTCCAATAAATATTGACATGGGCATGGAAAAGCTTGAAGCAGATTTCACTTTTTCTGAATACGATACAGAACTCTTTCGGCTATTTGGGTTGATAAATGGAAATTCAGTATCTTTGACGCTCAGAGGTGGAATGCAAGGGAGTGGTAGTAACGATATTGAAGCTGTAGTAATCAATCTAAGAGGCATATTCAAAGAATTTGATTTTGGTAGCTGGAAACCTGCTGAAAAAGCAACGCTGAAGTGTACTATAGCTGCTCATTACTATAAACTTACTATAGGTGGTAATGAATTAATAGAGATCGATGCTGAAAATATGATTAGAAAGATAAATGGTGTTGATCAAATGGCCTTGCTACAAACGGTTTTAGGAATATGAAAACTTATTTGAAATTTTATTTTTTTAGAGGAAAATATGAAAACAATTACACTTAGTGAATCAATAACAGTTGATAGTATCTCTGTCTCAGAGTTATCGATGCGTGAACCTAAAGTAAGAGATTTACTTGCTATAGAACGCATAGAAGGCGAAGCTTTGAAAGAGGTAGCTTTAATTGCTAATCTAGCATCTGTGCCAAAAGAAGCAGTTGAAGATTTATGTATTAAAGATTATGTAGAAATACAAAAGGTGCTAAAAGATTTTTTGTCGCCTTTAGAACAGAGGAATTAAGATTCAATATTTTAAAACTTAGTTCAATAACAGGAAGTGGAATTGAGCAGATTACTAATATGGATGTAAATGAATTTTTATCCTGGATAGAAATAAGTAAAGGAGTAGCAAAAAAATGTCAATGCTTTCAATAAAGATCGGTGCAACATTAGATGGCAGTTTTAATAGTGCAATGACAGGTAGTGCAGCAAAGCTTTCTAAGTTGGGTGATAGTATAAAGCAGCTTGATTCGTCAATGAAATCTGTTTCCAAATTTAAGCAACTAAATCATGATGCCCTTGAAGCTATGAAGAATTGGAAGGAAGCGGAGAAGAAAGCAAAAGAATCAGCTGCAGCAATTACTAAAGAAAAAAAGGAAAAAAACGAACCAAGCAAAGCACTGAAAAATGAATTTGAAAAATTGAAAGCATCGGCATCAAAGGCAAAAGAGGCTTATATTAAAAAGAGAGATGCACTTTACACATTAAATGAAGAAATCAGGAAAAGTGGAAAGGATGTCAAATCTTTAGTGAGAGATCAAACTAAACTTGGTTCATCTATTGAAGTACTAAAAGGAAAATACAGTAAATTAGGATCTGTAATACAAAAACAGCAAAATGCTTTGGCAAAAAAAGCGCATTATAGATCACAAGTAATGGAAACTATAGGACTAGGACTTTCGCTTGCAACGCCAATTAAAGTTGCGATTGACTTTGAAAGTGCTATGGCTGACGTTAGGAAAGTAGTAGAATTTAATGGTGATAATGAAGCTAATATATTTACTCGAGAATTGAAGAAATTATCCCGTGAAATACCATTATCAGCCGCAGAGTTAGCACAAATAGCTGCAAGTGGCGGACAGCTTGGTATCAACAAAGGTAAGCTGCTTGAATTTACCACAACAGTAGCTAAAATGGCCACAGCATTTGATATGTCTGCTGAACAAGCTGGTGATTCCATAGCTAAACTCGCTAACATTTATGGAATTGCAGTAGAGAAGATGGAAGGAGTTGGTGATGTTATAAATTACCTATCAGATAATACTGCAGCTAAGGCAAACGATATGATTGAAGCACTTGCTAGAGTGGGTGGTAATGCAAAACAATTTGGTTTAGATATTAATCAGACAAGTAGTTTAGTAAATGCCTTCATTAGTTTAGGTAAACAACCTGAAAAAGCAGCAACTGCTGTCAATGCTCTGCTTTCTAAACTTCAAACTGCTGAAGGGCAAGGAAAAGAGTTCAAAGCAGCATTGGAATCGATAGGTATCACTGCAGAGGAAATGTCACAAAAGGTTGCTGAAAACGGGCAAAACGCTCTACTTCATTTTTTTGAAACTTTAGAAAAAGTAGATAGACAGGAACGTTCACAAATCCTTCTCAATCTCTTTGGTCAAGAATATCAAGATGATATTGCATTGATAGTTGGGAGTTTGGAAGAATATAAAAAAGCAATAGATTTTGTGGCTGATAAAGAAAAGTATAACAAATCTATGCAAAAGGAATTTAATAACCGTGCAAGCACTACAGCAAATAACTTGCAGCTACTTAAAAATACAATAGCAGAGCTAGGAATGAACTTAGGGTCAGTTATGCTACCTACTTTAAATTGGATAAGTAAGATTTTGAGGTCTATATCTACAGGTATAGCTTGGTTCGCAGAGAAGTGTCCAATTTTGACTACAGGAGTTATGAGCATAATTTCAGCTCTTATTATTGGCAAGATTGCAGTGGTAGGTTTTGGTTATGCATTTGCATTGGCTGGAGGTGGACTATTAACTTTTAATGCTATTTTGCAGGGAACACTTTTGCCAGTATTAACTTCGTTATCAGCACGAGTAATTCCAGCAGTAATCATGGGACTGAAAGCTTTAACGCTAACCAATCCTATAGGAGCTGCTATTGCTGGACTATCAGTTGGTGCAGCACTTGTAATCGCTAATTGGCAAAAGGTAAAGGACTTTTTCTCAAGTATCTGGAAATCAATTACAAAACCTATAGAAAATTGGATTGGTATAGGAAAATTGTTTAATGATAATCCAATAAAAGCATTAGAGAAAACAGTAGAAGCAAAAATAGGCAGTGCAACTAGTGAAAATAGAAATGTTTTTAGTAAAGGAAATCCTTTATTAAATAATAATGCTTTTAGTGGAATTTCGAATAGTAGAACGAATATTGAAAGTGCTAGCGTGATTACAGAAAAAGGTTCTGTAGCAGATAATTCAGAGAAAGTTTTAAAAGACTGTGAAAAGTGTGAACAAAAAATTTTCAATCAAACTTTTACATTTAATATAAGTATTAAAGCAGAACCTAACCAAGATGTACGTAGTCTTGCTGATACAGTAATAAAAAGAATAAGAGAAAAATCGCGAGATGTTTTATTTGATTCAATAGAACCTATTTACTAATGTTTTCACTTGGTCCATATAAAATTTCTCCAACAGGGTTAAGGTGCAGTAAAGAGAATCGTTGGAATACCATAGAGTGTATTCACAAAGCTCCATTGTTGCAAAATATTGGCCAGGGAGTAGAAAATATAGATTTAGAAGGAGTCATTTATCTTAATAACTCTAATGGCTTAAACCAACTAAAAAATTTAAAGGAATCAATAGAAAATCAAGTATCCTATCCTTTAGTGGATAATACGGGTAATGTTTTAGGGCAGTTTGTAATTACACGATTAGAAGAAAAGCAAACGTCGTATTTTCCATGTGGATTAGCAAAAAAGGTTGAATTTAGCTTAAGTTTAAGGCGTTATGTATGACATTACATTATATAGCACAAGAAAATGAAATGTTGGATTATATATGCTTTAAACACTATGGACATAGCTCTGGAGCAGTAGAAATAGTATTGGAAGAAAATCCTGGACTTGCAGATTATGGAAGTTTTTTGCCTGCAGGATTAAAAATCAAGTTACCTACAATACAAGAGCAGTTGAAAAAATCGAAGTTAAAAGTGTGGGAATAAATGAAACCTGAATTTAGCATCGAAGGAATAAAAGATCATGTAATATCGGTGTATCTTACTGATGAATCTGGTACTATAGATGATATCGCAGAGGTATGTGTTGATTATGGCAATGAAAATGTAGAAGTTCCAAATGAATTGAACATAGCACTAGGTTATAAGGAAACGGGAATCTTTCCAATGGGTGTATATACAGTCAATGAAGTTACGATACAAGGCCCACCTAAGACCCTACTAATAAAAGCTCATGCAACAAATTTAAGAATATCTTTGAAGGCAAAAGTATCAAAAGAATGGCACCAAATTACCATAGAAAACTTAGTAAAAGAAATAGCTCAAAAACATGGATATGGATACAAAGTCGCTGAGGAATTTAAGGATATATTGATACCCCACATCAACCAAATAGATGAAAGTGATATCAGCTTGTTAACTAAAATAGCAATAGAAAACGAAGCAATGGCAAAATTAGCTGGTGGGTATATATTATTTATTTCAAAAAACATGGCAAAATCAGCCACAGGAAAAGCTTTAGGAACAACAAATATTAGACCTCAAGACACAATTAATTGGAAAGTGCATTTTACCGTACGTGATAAGTATAATTCAGTAGTGGCAAAGTGGCATAGCTATGAAAAGGGCGAAACTATTAAAGAAACAGTTGGTAGCGGTGAGCCAAGTTATATTATGCTGGAACTTTACTCAAATGCAGAGTCAGCACTAAGTGCAGCAAATGCCAAGTTGAAACAATTGAAGCGTAACAATGAAACTTTAGATGTAACTATGCCTGGTAATCCTCAAATTTTTGCAGAAGCTAAACTTAATCTTCTAGGTTTTAATCAAGCGTTAGATGGTGAATGGATAATTAATAGAGCGGAGCATACTTTAAATAGCTCGGGTTACCTTACTATGTTGTCAGCATCTTTGAGTAAGTAATGTTAAGAAAAAAATGAGTAATGATCTATTTAATATGAAGAAACTGTGTGCCAAATATGAAAAAAATAAAGTATAATGAAAGAGATAAACTACATTTCGTATGGTTCATACTATTAATAGTATGCATTGTTATTACTTATTGCTATCAAAAATCTAAAGCTACAGATAATTATAACAAAACATTACAAGTGGCTACTAGTAATTGCAACTTAGAAATAGTAAAACTTTTAGTAAAGGATATGGCTCCAAACTTGAGTGGAACAACATTACATTGTGCAGCAAGAAAAGGATGTTTAGACATTATCAGATTTTTAATAGAAGAGGAAAAAGTAAATATAAACGCACTTGATAGAAATGCATTTAAAAGAATAGCTTTACATCACGCTGCAGGTGAAGGACACCTAGAAGTTATTAAGTTTTTATTGGAGAAAGGCGCAAATCCTAATATTAGAGATATAGATGGAAAAAACCCAAGAGATGTAGCTGTGCTAAGATCACGGCACAATAAAGATAAACCATACGATGAAATTATACACTTGCTCTATAATGCTGAAAAAGAACACGAATCTGAGCAGTAATATTTCGTAACCGGAAACAAGAAGTAGTTGAAAGATTACACAGTTAGGAGAAACATGCAAAATCAAAAAATCCCAATTACAGTAATTATCACGTTATTAATACAAACAGTAGCATTTATATGGTGGTTATCCAAGCTAGACTCAAGGGTACAATTTCACGATAAACTTATTGAATATGGTTTAATGGAAAAAGTGTTAGTACTTGAGGAAAGGGTAAAAAATCTTTCTGAGGAATTGGATGAGTTTAAATTACACGTTCTAAGCGGAAAAATTAAATCTTAATACCTTTACCCAAATTCACAATGATTAAATATATTTTATCCGTTGATGGAGGTGGCATTAGAGGCATCATACCAGCCATTATTCTAGCAGAAATAGAGCAAAGGACAAGAAAACCGATAGCTGAAATCTTTGATCTTATGGCAGGGACCTCAACCGGTGGAATTGTTGTAGCTGGATTATGTAAAAAAGATAAACCTCAATATTCTGCTAATGATTTAGTCGAGTTCTATCGGGAATATGGACCATATATTTTCAAGTCTTCATTTTTTAGGCGATCAATATTATCTTGGTTTAACTGTGCACAATACCCATATAAAAATATTGAATTTGTATTGGACAAATATTTTGGTGATGATACTCTACAAAACACTTTAAATAATGTACTGCTTACCAGTTACGACATTCAGAATAATTGCCCATTTTTCTTCAAAAGCTGGAAAGAAGGTAATATTAAGCTGAAAGATGCACTCAGAGCTGCAACGGCTGCACCTACTTACTTTGCACCTAAATATCTTAAAATCAACCACAAGGAAATGGTATTAGTGGATGGCGGGGTATTTGCAAATAATCCAGCGGCTTGTGCATATGCAAGTGGTAAGAGGTTATTTCCAAATGATGATATTCTACTGTTATCGATAGGTACTGGAAGAACAGATAGAAGCATAGAGTATGCCAATTCAAAGAGATTTGGAAAAATAGGCTGGATAAAACCTTTGTTAAATGTGATGTTTGCCTCTGGATTGGACTGCGTAAATTATCAGATGAATCAAGTAATAGGCAATAGATACGTAAGAATACAATCGCAATTGAAGCTAGCGTCGGCTGACATGGATAACATTACATCAAAAAATATCAAATCTCTTCAACAAGAGGCAAAGGCAATGATAGAGGACAATCAGAAATTAATAGATAAACTTTGCGATTTCATATCTTAATTTATACCAAGCAAAATTCAACTGAGCCAAAAAAGTTGGTTAGCAAATTCTGTTGGTTAAATCATTAACTAATTTTACTTATATCTTAAACACATTCAATTTTCACACTCACCCAACTCATCAGCAGTTAGGCCACTTGCTCGCACAATAATATCAATAGCAACACCTTCCTTAACTAGATCTTTTGCAATCTTGATTTTCTCTGCTTTTTTAACCTTTTCTTTACCAGTTTGCATTCCTTCAGATAAAGATCTGGCTACCGTATTCAGTAATTCTTGATCCTCAATTTTTTCGCATTTACCTATAAACCCAAAAACTGGCTCATTTTCATATTCTGTTAGTCCAAGAGCTTTAATGTTAACTGATAATGTCTTTGCTATCTTATATAATATTTCAATTGGAATGTCTGTATATCCTCGTTCATAGTCGTGTATTTCTTTAGGTGTTGAACCAATTTTATTTGCCAAGTCCTCCTGAGTGTATTCCCGTATTAATCTCTGCTCTTTTATCCTTTTCCCCACTTTGTAGAGTATAGAATCAGTACAAATTTCTTTCTCTATATCATCATATTCATAAGTAGATAAGCGAGTCACTTGGGAAATAATATCAACTGAAACTCCTTCTTTCACTAGATTCTTTGCTACTTCTATTTTCGCTTCTTCTTGGCTAATTTTCTCGCTAATATATACAAACCTTACTAATGGATACAGCTTCTTGCGTAATTCCTGATCCTTAATTTCTCTATGTATTTTTGTTAGATAGACTATTTCTTTATCCTCATCTTCATACCAACTGTTTTCTCTTAGTACTGTTGGTCCTGGAAGTAGATCTATAACATTGACTGACAATGCTCCTGCTATTATATACGATTCTTTGATTGTAATAGCCTTGCACCCTAGTTCAAAGTTATGTATTTCCTTATGTGTTAAACCAATTTTTCTTGCTAATTTTGCCTGAGTATACCCTTGTACTATCCTACAACCTTCTATTTTTTTCCCTAGCTCGTAGCTTACTGAGCCAATATGCTCTGAATTATCATAGATAAATCCTCTAAAAGCTGTTTTTCCTATAGAAGCAAACATATATTCTATCACAAAAAAATCCACTATTGGCTAAGTTTTTATGAAATCACAAAAATTTCTCAATCATATAATTTGATAAGCCTGTCGTTTGCAAGATAATATCAACAGAAATTCCCTCTTTCACTAAATTCCTTGCAACTTCAATCTTCTTTTCCTCTCTGACCTTTTCTCTACAAACATGTATACCTTCAAATAAAGACTTGATTAGCATATCGCGTAATTCCCGACTCTCAATCTTTTTGTATTCTTCTATCAACTTTGATAGCTTTTCTTCCGCTTCACTATCCTCATCTAATTCGGGAAGTAGATCTATGATACTGATTGATAATACCTTTGCTATTTCATCTAACATTTCAAGTGAGACAGCAGCTCTCCCTTGTTCATACTCGTATATTCCTTGATTTGTTATGCCAACTTTATTCGCTAAATCTTTTTGTGTATATCCTCGTATCAATCTCCACTCTTTTATCCTTTGCCCTACTTTGTATGGAATGGGAATTTTGTTCTCCTCATACTCACCAATAGATAAGTTAGTTGTTCGAGAGATAACATGAGCAGAAACTCCTACTTTCATCAAACCCCTTGCTACTTCCATTTTTACCGCTTTTCTGCTTCTTTCCTCACTCAAACGAATAAATTTGGTTAATAAATAAAATACCTCGCTTAATTCTTTATCCTTATACCCCTTTACTAAATTTAATATTTCTTTATCTTCAAAATATCTTTTTTCATTTGGTAGCGTCTCTCCACAAACTAGACCTTTAACATTTACTGATAATGCTTCTGCTATAGCATATAACTTCTTAATTGGAATTTTACGGTTCCCTTTCTCATATTGCAGTATTACCCAGTACTTTACACCAATTTTCTCAGCTAAACCCTTCTGAGTATAACCTCGCTCTAACCTCCAACTTTTTACTTTTTGTCCTACTTCATAATCTAGACTTTTTTCCACGCAAAAAACCATATATATAATATTTTCTACTATAGCTCAAAGGCTCCAGGGAGAGTAGACCAGTGGAACTTCCCCTACCAGTCTCTCGCAGAACTGTACATAAACCTCTCAGCTTATACAGCTCCCATTATTTAGCCTTTTTGACCCTAAACCTAGTGTCCAATGATAGAAAATATTTGGAGACCTATCTCTCACCTTTCCTAGAAATTGTCTTGCTAGTCTTCCGTGACTCCTGAGTCTCTTATATTTCCTTTTGACCCACTTTTCTAGATGCCGCTCTACATTCTTTAGAGATTTGTAGACCTCAGTTCTGTAAAATTTGCCATAGTACTGATACCAGCCTCTGACTATTGGATTTACTTTTCCTGATATCTCCTCTAATGTTATATGCGTATTTCGTAGCATTTTCCATGATCTTATGGTTGTAGTAATCTTTTTCTTGGCCTTGTTGCTAATTGCTGGGAGAAATGAAACAAAATGCTTCCCTATTTTATTTCTTGCTAACCTGGGTCTGAATGTGTAACCCAGAAAATCAAAACTTTGTTTAGGAAATTCATCTCTCCTATTGTCATCCTTACAGTACACTATCTGTGTCTTTTTAGGATGTAATTTCAACCTATACTCAGCCAATCTTTCTTCGATCATTACTTTCACAAATCTTGTCTGTTTCTCTGTTCTGCAGTGCACTATCGCATCGTCCACATATCTCTCAAATGGTACCGTCGGATAGTTCTTTTTCATCCATATATCAAACACATGATGCATGAATATATTAGAGATGATTGGGCTAACTGAACCTCCTTGCGGAACTCCTTTATCCCTAACTACTTTACTGCCATCTGCAAGTTGTATAGGGGATTTCATCCACCTTTCAACATATAGTATGACCCATTTGCAGTCTGTGTGTTTCTTGATAGCCTGAAGTGCTAAGTCGTGATCCAGATTGTCGAAGAACCCTGATATATCAAGGTCTACCACCCAATCGTACTTCCAGCATCTCTTACGCGCTGTATCTACCGCATCCAATGCTGATTTATTCGATCTATAACCATATGAATCCTCATGGAATTTTGGCTCCACTAACGGTTCGAGATACATTGTTGCTGCTGTTTGCGCTATCCTATCTGATACTGAAGGAACACATAAAATTCTTTGTCCTCCTCCCATATCTTTCGGTATTGCTACAGCTTTTACAGGCTCTGGAAAATAACTTCCGGATGTCATACGATTCCATAGTTTGTATAGATTATCTTTTAGATTTTCCTCAAACTTTGTTATCGAAACCCCATCTACACCAGCAGCACCTCTATTTTTCGATACTTGTTTATAAGCTCTCCAAATAAGTTGCTTTGGTATATCAAAAGACTTTGTTTTATTCATTAACTCCTCCCTTTCGGTTGATAAATAACTAAAACTAAATAACTCAGCTCCTTCGCTCCATTTCCATTACAGAAACTTCTTCACTACTACGAGCTGATCCGCCCCTGTTTTCCGCATCGGTACTCTCATCCTCAGAGATCAGCTCCTTGGATTTCTCCCTTATCATCGAAACGACAGGTTCCCGCAGTTCCACGCAATAGCCCAAAATAGATTCATGCCACCTCTATGCCGGACGCCATCTATCCAGTAAACAAGCTCCCGATAGATTTATCCCAGGTTAAGTCTAACCCCTGGTTTTGACATCATCCAATTCCTTTCGACACTTTATCAGTGGTTCATTTTCATTCATCTCTCTATTTTACACATGACGCATATTTGCGCCTTTTCCATAACGCTCACTACCTTAGCTTTTTACCAAAGCAGCTTATGGTTGTTTGAAGCCTGCTCTTGTAAGCCGGCTCCGAGGGGCCCACCCCCATCTATTGCGTAGCTTTTGCACTTAGTTTGCTCTTACTTGAACATTCCTTGTGTCTCTACGGCACACTAAACTCTGGAACCTTAAAATAAATGAATTAAAGTTCCCTAAAGGTTTCTTTACTACCTCCACATACCCTATTTACCCATGAAGACAATACTTCATCATTGCCAATCTCTTTTATAGCATACTTTTCATTCCATATGCCACATCTAGTGAAATTACCTTTCTCTACTGCTTCTTGAAGTTTCACTCCCCCAAAAAGGCAGTTTTTTCCTATTTCTTCGCCTCTTTTTTGTAACTCAGCCCACATTTCCTTGTTTTCTACTCTGACTTGTACTTGATCATATTTTTTTACATCGTGGTACAATATAATATTTAGCTGACCAATGCTTGTAGGAAATTGTAATATAATAGAGCTTTCATCTGACATATCGATATAGTTTCTTATACCTCCCTTCTCGCTTTTAACCTCAACTGCATCATTACCAATTTTTAAAATATTACTTCCTAACTTTCTGTTTGCTTCCAGTATTTTGGCTACCTCTACCTTGCTATTATCAGAAAATTCTATATATGATGTTGTATTGTCTATCTCGAGATCTATTAAGGATCCTTCTTGAACAGCACTTTCGCCAGCTTTTTCTAGTTCTTCTAGTTGCTTATCTATCTGTAGCTGAACTTCTGGTTGTAGCTCATCATAGATTTCACCTATCAGTTTATTCTGTAGTAGAGTATCATGAAACTCTGCACCGCTTAACATTAATTTACGTATTACCTTTTTACGATCAACCTTATCAAATTTATGAAAATGTGTACCTAATACTACATACTCTGAGAAACTCCATTCCCCATCATTACATGCATTTAGCCTTGTTCCATCACCTATTACTTCATCTATAACTTTGTTCATCTCTTTTGGGGTTTTTGCTTTTACCACTCCACTCTTAAACCAGCTCAACTTTTCACTTTCGCTTATACTTGGCTTTATTTTTTGCAAGGCGGAGGTAAATGGATTTTTATCTTCTTGATCACTTGCAGGTTTTGTGCCATAAACATAGTCAAATCCTTTCCCACAGTTGATTTTGTTTTCGCGAACTTCTCTACCAGGGAAAGGTGCTATTTCCTCAGGCTTTTTAGCCTTATTAATTTTGCTTACAAAGGTGTTAGTACGACCTATTCCTACAATAGCATTTAACACCTCACCTTTTGATAATCTATCAAGATCAATGTTTAACTCGTAAGTACCTCCTTCTTGATCATCAAAAGGTACAATTATTTTATTACTCATATTAGCCTCCGCTATTAAATATACTTTACTAAGTCTACAACCGACTTTATTACTTTATTATTAACTTAATATATACTTTCTCATTAATTATAAGTAATAATTAATGTGCTTGCAAATACTTTCTTCATTCAAGTAGTTAAACAACTCATGAAAATCTTCAAATATCTGCTTTATAACAGTCCTTGCTCTTTAAAGCTAAAATACCCAACACTTGTGATGATAATGTGATCCAGTAACCTAATCCCTATAGTCTGACAAGCTTTAGCCAAGTCTTTAGTTACAGCTTCATCCTCATCAGATGGCTTTAACCTTCCTTCTGGGTGGTTATGCGATATTATTATTGACGTCGCTTTTCTTATTAATGCCTTTCTTGTTACTTCTCTTATGTAAAAAGGTACCTTATCCACTGTACCAGTGAACACTTCTTCCCACTTTAAACGGCACTTTTGATCAAAATATATTATTTTCATCTTTTCCTCCTCTGAATAGCCAATACTAACCCTTAAATATTTTACTATGGTTTCCAAGTTATCCATTACAGGTCCTTTCTTTAACTCTTCTCTTGGTACTCTCTTTGCAGCTTCCTTTAGACATAAAATTACTGCTACTGTAGAGTCAGTTATCCCTTCTATAGTTTTCAAGTCATCTATTTCCTGACCTAAAATTCCTCCTATTCCAAAACTATCTATTAGCTTTCTAGCAATAACTCGAGCTTCTTCCCTGTCATGCACTGCACTTAGAAACGTTTCTATTACTTCACGATCAAGTAGAGCTTTACCGTTGCTTTCTAATGCTCTGAACTCTATTTCTTCTCTACGATCTTTCTTATTATTCATAAAAATTACCCTTCACTAATAACAAAATGTTTTTATATATTTACTGCTGTTTTTTTTGTCAGCATTGGCATAAAGCCATAGCTTTTGAGTGAAGTCAAATCAATTTCTCAATCTTTTTTACTTATTTTTTCATCAAAAAGTAAAGATATTAATAGATACTGATTTTTTATTTCAAATTTGTTGAATTTCGTCTAAAGAGATACCCACTGTTTTTAAAATAATATTGATAGAAATTCCTTCCTTAACTAAATTCTTTGCAATTTTCATCTTTTCTACTCTCTTCACTTTCTCTTTGCAAACTTGTATGCTTTCAAACAGAGATTTTATTAGTACATGCCGTAGTTCTTGGCTCTTGATCTTTTTGTATTCTTCTATTAACTTTGATAGCTCTGCTTCACTATTCTCATTTTCTCTTGTTTCTGGAAGCAGATCTGTAATATTAATTAATAGTACCTTTGCTATTTCATCTAACATTTCAAGTGAAACAGCAGCTCGTCCTTGTTCATATTCATATATTCTTTGATTTATTATGCCCACTTTACTTGCTAAATCTTCCTGAGTGTATCCTCTTCTCAACCTCCATTCTTTTATTCTTTGACCTACTTTATACGGAATAGAAATTTTTTTCTCATCATTATCATATTCATCAATAGATAAACTGGTCGTTTGAGAGATAACATGAGCAGAAACTCCTTCCTTAACTAAACCCTTTGCCACCTCTATTTTTACTACCTTTCCACTTTCTTCCTCACCAATACGGATGAATTTAGTTAATAAATAAAACGTTTCACGTAATTCTTGGTTCTTAATCTCTTTATGTCTTCTTACTAGATTTAGTACCTCCTCTCCCTCATACCCTTTCTCATTTGATACTTCTTGTCCGCAAGCTAGATCTCTAACAGTTGTTGATAATGCTTCTGCTAATTCATATAACTTCTTAATTGAAATTCTGCGCGTTCCTTTTTCATATTGCAGTATTACCTGATATGTTGTTCCGATTTTTTTTGCTAAATCTTTTTGAGTATATCCCTTTGCTAATCTACGATTTCTTACTTCCTGTCCTATTACTTTGTAATCTAAAAAATTAGAGCATTTATTCTCTTTTTTCACATTTTATACTCCATAACCAGAAGAGCTATCACGTATACCTAATTGGGAACCTTTTTGACAAACTGAACTCATCTCCTTTCAAACAATTTTTCTATATCACTTAGTTTCATTTCTATATAAATTGGTCTTTCATGACCAGAATATGGAGTTTTCTCAATTTGTCTTAGTATCTCATTCATCTCTTCCAACTTCATTTCCCTTCCAGCTCTATGGCACACAATGGTAGCTAACACTTTTTCTTCTATAGGTAGCGTATCTCCTATCTCCATTAATCTATCAACTATATTCATCACCATCTCTTTCACATTTATTGTTCCTAAAATTGCAGGTATTTCTTTCACCCTTACTTTATCTTCTGATTCTATTTCAATACCAAAACCCATTTCGAAAAGCTTATCTTTATACATTTCAACCATCTCCATTCCAGCTTGGTTTTTAATCTCGACTATTTCAGGAAGAAGAAGCTTTTGCCTTTTTATGCTTGATTTTTGTTTTAAGCACTCATAGATCAACCTCTCATGAGCTGCGTGCTGGTCTACTATAATTAATTTGTCTTTAGCCTCAGCAACAATGTAAGTATTGTAGACCTGACAGCGTGCATATCCCAGAGGATAATCCTCTATTAAATCAATTTGCTTCCTTTCTAAAACCATCGTTCCCTTTTGGGGTGGAGATTCTCCATATTTAAACGTTTCTGGTAAGCTTTGCCTTCTTTCATCTGGTGCATTGAATTCTTTCATTAGACGATTTTCTAAAAGACTTGGTCTCTTTTCATAAAACTCTTTTTGATCTTTTTTCTCTTGACTATCAACCTGCTCTTGGCTTTTACTATCATTAAAAATTAGCTCCTCTTCAATACCTTGATCACCCGCTGCAAATCTCGTTGATAGTGTTTTTATTATCCCTCTTCTCACTATTTCATATATTAGCCTTTTATTCTGAAATCTTACTTCCGATTTATTTGGATGCACATTTACATCTACTTGGTCATATGGTACTTCTAAATGCAACACTGCAAAAGGATACCTATTGTTTGGAATAAAATCGTGATACGCATATCTAATTGCACCAACAAGTAGATTGTCTTTTATTGGCCTTCCATTAACAAACGTACAAATCTGAGTTGAGTTGCCACGATTGACATTAGGTTTACAGATGTGTCCCTTAAGTTTGATGCCTTCTTCTTCCTCTTTAACTTCCAGTGAATTGCTTTGAAATTCTTCTTCTATTTCACATAATCTGTTGAACAGCGAAGTTTGCTTAACATATTTTAAGAGCTTTTTATTACCAGAAGTGAGAGTAAACCCAATACTATAATTAATCATCGCTAAGTTATTCACAATATCAACAATACTTTGTGTTTCTGCCCTTTCGGTTTTTAGAAACTTTAGTCTATTTGGTGTAGCAAAAAATAAGTCACGAACTTCAATATATGTACCTTGCAACAAAGAACAAGGGGTAATCTCTCTTATTTTTTCTCCTCCCTCATACCTTATAGACCATGCTTCCTTTGCTCCACTTGCCTTAGACGATAATTTCATTCTGCTTACTGCTGCAATTGAAGGTAAAGCTTCTCCCCTAAACCCAAGGTGCTTGATTTCTATTAACTCACTATCGCTTAATTTTGAAGTGGCATGCCTCATAAATGCTAGTTCTAAGTCGTCCTTTTCTATTCCATTTCCATCATCTGTCACAGTTATAAGGTTACGTCCACCACTTTCTATTTTGATCTCTATCTCTGAACTTCCAGCATCTATTGCATTTTCTACTAATTCCTTTACTACACTCGCTGGCCTTTCTATTACCTCTCCTGCTGCTATACGATTTATAGTTTTTGTGTCTAAAAGAATTATTGCCATATTTTCAACTCTCAGTCTGATCAGTTTAATATCAATTAAAATCAGATTGTCTATTAAATTCTATTCTAAGCCCTTTCATGAAGATCATTAGAATTATGTATAATTATTAATGCTTTTTAAGTGGATTTCCTATTGTTCTTTCTAAGTTCCTTGGTGCACGTAACGATTATTCTTTAAAAAGAATATTGGCTACTGAGAAGAATGAAGACATCTTCATCAGAGAGAAAAGGGGCAAAAAACAGAGAAATTTGATGTAGCTACTTAAGGTAGGTGTCTCTATTGCAGCTGAGACAGCTGATCACCCATGATCAAATAAAAAAGTTATAAGTACACAGATTGGATACAGTATCTTTTTTAAGAAGAAGATTTATCTTGCTTAAAAACTTGTAGATACTATATTTTACATAAATTCTTCATGCGAGGCCTTTATGTTTACTAATAGAATATCTAATAATCTGGATCAGCTACAATTTTTTGTAGAGTTTTTAAATGAAAATTATGAAACTCAGAAACATCTTAGTCTTACACCACTACATTTAGCAGCAGGAAATGGTCAGTTGGATTTAGTCAACACTTTATTAGAAGAAGGTTTAGATATTAATTCAGAGATTAAGTACGATGGCTTTACGCCACTGTATTTTTCAATTGCAAAAAATCGCTTAGAGATGGTTAATTTTCTTATTGCTCATGGAGCAGATGTAAACCATAAGACCATTCTAGGCTTTACACCTTTAAGTTTTGCATCCCAGCAAGGATATTTAGATATAGTCAACACCTTGATTGCAAATGGAGCAGATCTTAGTACTAAAACAGATAAACTTAATACACCTTTACACCTAGCAGCAGAGAATGGTCATCTAGATACAGTAAATGTTTTTATTGAAAAGGGATTAGATGTTAATGCTGTAAATAATGATCGAGCAAGACCTTTACATTCTGCAGTACAAAATGGTAACCTCGAAGTAGTTAAAGCTCTTATTTCACAAGGGTCTGATATTAACGCTGGATCTTCAGGCATAGGTAATCATAAAGTTGATGCAAACATTACACCCTTACATCTGGGAACACAAACTGGTAGGTTAGATATAGTTAAGGTTCTGCTTGAAGCGGGAGCAAACGTTAATGCAAAAACAGATGATAAGATTACACCTCTACATTTAGCGTCTCAAAATGGCTTTTTAGAGTTAGTAGACATTTTACTAAAAGCAAAATCTAATGTTAATGCTAAGGATTATGAAAATCTTACACCACTACATTTAGCAGCAGAACGTAATCACTTTGGAGTAGTTAAGTCTCTTCTTCTCGTAAAGGGAATTGATGTTAATGCTAAAGGCCACGATAATTCCACAGCTTTACATATAGGATCTCAGAATGGTCACCTAGAAGTAGTGAAGCTACTAATAGAGAAAAAAGCCAATGTTAATGCTAAAAAAAACGAAGGTTTTACACCTTTGCATCTAGCAATTCAGCAAAGTCATTTCGAGGTGAGTGATTTTTTAATTAAAAATGGAGCAAACATTAACACCGTGGATGATCAGAATTGGACTCCTTTACATAATGCAGCATATAATGGTTTTTCTTTAAAAATAGTAGAGAGCTTAATTGCAAAAGGAGCAAATATAAATGCAAAGATGGATGATGGTAGAAGAGCTCTACATTTGGCAGCAGAACATAATCACTTGGAAATAATGAATTTCTTGATTGAAAATGGAGCAGATATTAATGCTCTAGATAACAGAAGTTGGACTCCTCTACATTGTGCAGCATATGATGGTAATTTAGAAGTTGCTAAATCTTTGCTTGATAAAGGAGCAGACATTAATGCTAAAACAGTTAAAAGTACTACACCTCTACACTTTGCAGTAGACCATGATCATTTAGAGGTGGTTGAATTGCTCTTAGAAAAGGAAGCAGATATTAATGCTTTAGATCACACAAATTGGACTCCTTTACATTTTGCAGCAGAAAAAGGTTATGATCAGATAGCAACCGTTCTATTGAAACATGGTGCTGATGTAAATGTAAAAGAAAATCAAAATAAAGGCACAGCCCTACATCTTGCAGCTCAATATGGTCATCCTAAGGTAGTTAAAACTCTTATTATAAATGGAGCGGATGTTAATGCAAAAATGGATAAAAATGCTACGCCTTTACACTTAGGGGCACAAATTGGTAATTTAGATATAGTTAGGTCTCTACTTATGAGCGGAGCATACTTTAATGCTAGAGCTGAAGGAGGTAGATATGTTTTACCATTACACTTTGCGGAAAGAAGAGGAAACCCAGAAGTAATAAAATTACTAAAATTGGTTGAGAAGTTATTTAAGGCTATAGAAGATAATAATTATTTAGGAATTGAGAGTTCCATTAGAGATGGAGCAATCATTGATTCGAAGAACGTGGATGGAAGAACGCCATTACATTATGCTGTTAATAATGGGCACATAAAAGTTGTAAATATCTTGCTAGCAAATGGAGCTGATGCTACTCAAGTTACTAACAAGGGTAATACACCATTACACACTGCTGCTTCCAAAGGTCATAAAGAAATTATTGAAGCTTTGTTACAACGTGTAAGCCACAATAAATTGAGTGATTTTATTAATGCTAAAACAATAGTTAAAGGCACTACATCGTTGCATGTTGCTACTGAAAATAGCTTTTTCGAAGCTGTAAAATCTTTGTTGAAACATGGTGCAATTTATAACATCAAGAATAAAGAAGGTAAAACACCACTTGATCTTTCTCGAGACCAGAATATTACTAACCTATTGAAATTAGTAGAAGAGCTATTTGAAAATGCAAAAAATGGTAATGTTGAAATTATCAGTAAGCTGAGAGCAATAGAACCCGATGAGCGCGTAGCTGTAACAAATGCTCGTGATGATCAAGGCAAGTCATTAGTCCAGGTTGCAGTAATCAATAAACACTCAAACCTTGCAAGTAGATTATTAGAAATATTAAAAAGTCCAGATCAGAGTTTACAAGATGTCAGCGTAGAAAATCGAGTAAAGAGTTTAAAGTTATAGTTCTCTTAAATGAAACTCTAATGAGGGTGCCAAGATCTAGATCATTTAGAAAATTATAGTGGGCTTTACATCTTATTAATTATAAATTAACTTACTATCTAATCAATCCCTAAGTCATGTATGAGTAACATTTTGATAATATTAGCAGCAGGAAAGAGCAGTAGAATGAATTCTGAATATTCAAAAGCGTTGCACCAAGTGGGAAATCTTACTCTTTTAGAACATATAATTTCTAATGCAAAATTGCTGAGTCTAAAAAGCTTATCAATTGTTGTTAACAACTCCCTTCTAAAAGATTTAGAAAACTTTGATACTCTAAAAAGTATAATCGATCAATACAATATAAAACTAATAATTCAAGAAGATATTACAGGTACTGGCACTGCAGTTAAAATTGCTCTAGAAAATCTGGAGGAGTTATCTGATCAAGACATAGTTTTAATACAGTATGGAGACACTCCTTTTATATCTAGTGATACAGTTATGAAAATGACTGATTGTTTAAAGTATAATAATTTAGTTCTTCTTGGATTCAATAGTCAAGATGAACAATATGGAAGATTAGTAATTGATAATTACGGCAATGTTCAAAAAATCCTAAAAAATGGAGATAAAATGCTTCTTGCAAACTCTGGAATAATAGCTTCATATGCTAAAGATCTCTCTACCTTAGTAAAAGAAATAAAATTTAATAATTCGACCAATGAATATTGTCTTAATGATATAGTACCCATTGCAGCAACCAATAACTTGAGTGTAGGTTATGTAGTTACTGATGAAAGAGAAGCAATGGGAGTAAATAATAAAGAGGATTTGGTTAAAGCTGAACACTATTTTCAAGCAACAACTCTTCTTTCATAATCACATTTTTTATTCACTAATTTAAGTTGACATTTATTTTATACTGGTTTTATAATACCTTTTGATTCTTACTTGTAAGATAATTGGTACGACAAATTTTCCTAGTTGTAGTGAGAGGGTATACATGGGGATATTAATAACAGGTGCTGCAGGTTTGATAGGGTCAACCTTGGTGAAAAAGTTAGAAAACCAGGGCCATGAAGTAATAAGCTGTGATATTAGGTTTCACAACAATCCACTCAGTTTTTTTTCAGAAGATATAGTACCACTACTTGCTAAGTGTACAGGAATTATTCATCTGGCTGCAATTTCTCGGGTTATACATGGTGAACTTTATCCTGAACTGTGTAAAAAAATTAATGTTGATGGTACAATGCAGTTTTTAGGGTTATGTAAGTCACTTTCAAATAAACCATGGTTTATATATGCAAGTAGTAGGGAAGTCTATGGAGAGCAGAAGGAACTGCCGGTTACAGAATCTGCTAGTATCAATCCAATAAATAATTATGCCAAAGGTAAAGCATTTATTGAGAAACAAATAACAAGCTTAAAAGATTTTAATGTAGCAATATTACGCTTTTCAAATGTATACGGTGGTTTACTAGATCATAACAGTAGAGTAATTCCTGCACTCTGTATTAATGCATTAAGAGGTGATCCAATTAAAATAGAAGGTAAAGAATGTGTTTTTGATTTTACCTATTTGGATGATGTTATAGAGGGTATATGCTTAACTGTTAAATATTTACAAAGCGAAAAATCTTCTCTTCCTGCTATTCATCTTACTACTAATAGCCCATGTACTTTAGAAAACTTAGCAAAAACAATATTAAAAGTCACGAAAAGTGATTCTAGGATTGATTTTTATCCTCCAAGAAATTTTGATGTAACTAAGTTCCATGGTGATTTTACTAGAGCTAAAGAGCTACTTGGTTGGTCTCCAAAACATTCATTAGAAGTAGGATTAAGTAATTTTATAAAAAGTCTACAAAACAATACACAAGAATATCCTGACAATATAGATATGGTAATATATGAAAATATTAAAAGTTATTCATGGTTACCCTCCTTATTATAGTGCTGGTTCAGAGGTTTATAGCCAAACTCTTGCTCATGAACTAGCAAATAACAATGAGGTACAAGTATTTACTAGGTATGAAAATAGCTTTTTACCTGATTTTTATTATACTACAGTCCTAGATCGTAGTGATTCACGAATCTTACTGCATTTAATTAATATACCCATAACTAAATATCGTTATAAATTTATTAATGAAGAAGTAGATATAAAATTTAAAAGAGTAATAGATAACTTTCAGCCAGATCTTATACATTTTGGTCATCTTAATCATCTATCAATTACTTTACCAGAAATTGCTTTTAAAGAAAATATACCTACAATTTTTACGCTACATGACTTTTGGTTAATGTGTCCAAGAGGAAGGTTTATTCAACGCAATTCTGAAGATTTGTTGCGGCTTTGTGATGGACAAAAGGATCAAAAATGTGCAACCCAATGTTACAAAGGATATTTTACAGGAGATGAAGAATTCCTGAATTTAGACATAAATTATTGGGAACAATGGGTTGCAACTAGAATGAAGCACACAAGGAAAATAATAGACTATATAGATTACTTTATTTCCCCATCAAAATTCTTGATGGATAAATTTACTCAGGATTTCAATGTTCCGATAAACAAAATTTCTTATCTTGATTATGGTTTTGATCTCAATCGTCTTAAGAATAGAAATAGAGCACAAGAAAAAGAGTTTATTTTCGGTTATATTGGTACTCATACTCCCGAAAAAGGTGTTGACCTATTACTAAAGGCTTTTTCTCACTTATCATCTAAAGCAAAACTTAGAATTTGGGGAGCAGCAAGAGAAGAAACTAAAGCTTTAAAAGCGATTGCCGATCAGTTTTCACCTGTTGTTAAAGAAAGAATAGAGTGGATGGGAAGTTATGATAATAAGAATATAGTTACTGACGTATTTAATAAAGTTGATGCAATAGTCGTTCCTTCAATTTGGGGTGAAAATTCACCATTAGTAATACATGAAGCACAGCAACTTAGAATACCACTTATAACAGCCGATTATGGTGGTATGGCAGAATATGTAAGAGATGGACTATTGTTTAAGCACAGAGATGCAAGTAGTTTATCAGAAAAAATGCAAGTCCTATCTACAAATCAGGAGTTATACAATAAACTTACCCAAAAAGGCTATCCTTATACTGAAAATGGAAATATACCTTCTATAAGTGAGCATACTGAAAAACTTAACAAGATTTACCGTAATGCTATTGAAAAGAAAGGCAAATCAGTAGCTTTGAAACCCGGTCCTTGGAGAATTACTTTTGATACTAATCCAGATTACTGCAATTTTGCTTGTATAATGTGCGAATGTTTTTCACCATACAGCAAAGTTAAAGAAGAAAAGAAAGCTAAAGGAATAAAACCTAAGATACTGTCGATAGAAACTATCAGAAAAGTAATTAAGGAAGCAGCTGGCACACCTTTAAGGGAAATCATTCCTTCTACTATGGGTGAGCCTTTAATGTATAAAAGCTTTGATGAAATAATCAATTTGTGCCATGAGTTCAACCTTAAGCTTAACCTCACAACCAATGGTTCTTTTCCTATTAAAGGAGCTAGAAAATGGGCTGAACTATTGGTACCAATTTTATCTGATGTTAAGATTTCCTGGAATGGGGCAACTAAAGAAACTCATGAAAGAATCATGAAAGGTTCAAAATGGGAAGTAGTGACAGAAAATTTAAAAACTTTCCTTGAAGTTAGAGATAAATACTTTAGCGATACAGGTGAAAGGTGTACCGTTACTTTACAATTAACATTTTTGGAAAGTAATTTACATGAACTCTATGACATAGTTAAGATGGCCATAAAAAACGGCATAGATAGAGTTAAAGGACATCATCTTTGGGCACATTTTGAGGAAATTAAGGATCTATCTATGAGAAGAGATGAGTTAGCAATTAGTAGATGGAACACGGAGGTGAGAAGGTTATACGAACTTAGAGATAATATGCTATTGCCAAATGGTAAAAAGATAAAATTAGAAAATTTCACAATCCTTTCTCAAGAAGGTATTAAGGATTTGGCTCCAGGTGGTCAATGCCCATTTTTAGGTAAAGAAGCATGGATAAACAATGAAGGAAAGTTTAGTCCTTGCTGTGCTCCAGATGAACTCCGTAAGACATTAGGAAATTTTGGTAATGTTAATGAGGTTAAACTCGAGGAAATATGGCAGAGTAGTGAGTACCTAAGCTTACAAAAGAATTATTTAAATTACAAATTATGCAAAACATGCAACATGAGAAAACCTTTGATCAATTAATCAAAGATAATCTTAAATCTATTAAAATTTCACCGTGTGAGAGTTTTCACGAATTACTAGGAAATCCTTTGTATGAAAATAGGTTTATAAAGGTTGGTAAATTTCATGAGCCCGGTCTTGCACCGGTTTATGATCAGACAGGTGCTTATCATATCAATGTGAGAGGAGAAGCAGTTTATCATCATAGATTTCTAAAAACTTTTGGATTCTACTTCAATAGAGCAGCCGTAGAAGATGATACAGGGTGTTACCATATTGATTCATCTGGATGTAGAGTATACAAACAGTCGTATCAATGGATTGGAAATTATCAGGAAGATGCTTGTGTAGTTAGAAGACATGATAAATGTTTTCATATTAATTTAAATGGCAACAGGATTTATCAGGAGGAATATGATTATGTTGGAGATTTTAAGGATGGTATCGCTGTAGTCTATAAGGATGGCAAAGCTACACATATTAATCATCATGGAAAGTTAGTACATAATAAATGGTATAAAAAACTTAATGTTTTTCATAAAGGGTATTCTATTGCAGAAGATCAACATGGTTGGTTTCATATAGATATTAATGGTGATCCTGTTTACCAGCAGAGATTTAAAATGGTAGAAGCATTCTATAATGGCATGGCAAAAGTTGAAACTTTTGAAGGTGTGTTAGGACAAATCGATATTACCGGAAATGTAAAGTTTAGTATTTTTGATTTAGGTAAAGAATCTCAAGTGCATAGGATTTCTGCAGAACTTTCAGCCTTTTGGAAAACTTACCTAACAAGCGTTGCTATTGAACTTGATTTGTTAAATATTTTACCTGCAACTGTGCCGTTTTTATCTAAAAAGTTAAACATTATCGTACCAAATCTAGAAAGGCTGTTAAGGGCGTTGTGGGAAATAGGGTTTATTGATTACGATAAGGACGAGGACTTATGGAAACTATCATCAAAAGGTAAGTGTTTTAAGGAAATACCATTTTTGCCAAAAGCAGCAACAATGTGGGCAAGAGTTGCCGCTGAAAAGAATTGGTTAAAGATTGCCGATATACTAAAACAGAAGTCAATCTCTTCATTTGAATCTTTTAAGGAAAGAGAAGCATCAGAAGATAAGAAAATAGCGTTTTACCAAGCATTGCTAGGATATTCTAGATTTGATACTAAAGAGTTTAATTCTAGGATTAATATAGATGGTGCTAAGAATATATTGCTATTTGGTGTACACTCTTTATTTCTTGCTTATTCTGATATACACAATAAAGGTTCTATAGGCCTATATAACGAACATAAAGTGCCAAGACAGTTAGTAGAAAATTTAAAAGTCAAACTTATAACTCAGGAAAAACTATCAGCTACAAATTATGAATTAGGTGTCTTTTGCCGCTTTCTACAGCATTATGATGATGATAAAGTATTGTCTTATTTAAAATTGGTCAAAGGAATATCTCGTATTTTATTGATAGAAACTATTTTAGATTACCGCTCTCCAGCTGGAGGCTCTGTAGATATTAATGTAATGGTTGAAACAGGAGGTAAACTAAGAACATTAAGCGATTGGGAAAAAATACTCAAACAAGTAAAAGGATTCAAAATTTCTTCTGTTGTACCTTTAACAGATTACTTATCAGTCATTGATGTCAGGTGTTAATCATATGGAAATACTACAAAAAAATGGTTTTTTTATTATCAAAAATCTGGTTCCTTTAAAGCTAATAACTCAGTCTTTAAGTGATATAACAAATAAGATATCAGAGCTATCCCAAGAACTAAGTGTTTCAACTTCTGACTACTTAAACTGTACCGGCAGATGGGGCATGTTATCTCAAGTAACTAGAATTATATCTCAAGCATTAGATAAAATTATTAAAAATTACCTTGAAAAGTCACTTCAGTGTCAGATACTGCAGAAAAAATCAAATGTTATATGTAAAACTGCTGATTTAATAGATGCAGTTCCCTTCCATCAAGACATCTCCTATAGTTTCAATGATCCTTACCACTTTTCCGTTTGGTTAGCTTTGAATAATGTAAGTGAAACTTCAGGTGCACTGCAAATTATAGAAAACAGTCATAAATGGGAAATACAGCCTTTAGTTGATTTTTGGTACCCATATTTTTTTGATCAGTACTCAAATAACCGAGAAAATTATAAAATTAAGTCACTACCTATTTCAGCAGGAGATGCGATAGTTTTTGATTCACGGTTATGGCATGGTAGTGATAAGAATACAGATGCTAAAGATAGATTTGCTTATGTAACAAGGTGGATTGTAAAAGATCAAGACCTTCCCTATGTGCCAAAACCTCAGCCTTCAGTTTTTGGTATACTCAATTGTGGTGAGTTAACAGAATCTATACTGAGAGAATGCTTGTCATTATTTGGCTACCAAGAAAGTATAAAAGCAAAAAACATGAAAGAACTTATTAAGAGCTGGTTAGCCTTTATTACAGACACAACTACAAATATTTCTGAGATCGACACTACTGAGGCTAAGCGAGATTTATATAAGCTACTTATTCTGAATCAAGCATCAGCACTACATGATGCTGGAGACATCTCAGGAAAAATATACAAAAATTTATGGTTTTCACTACTTGTATTTCTCAATAAAAAAGTCAACGTAGTGGAGCTAGCATTGTAAATGAACAGAAGTAGAGTTGATAGCTTCAAATGTGTATTGATGTTCATCTTGAATATAGTATCTAAATTCAAGCTTAATGTGCTTGTAATGTCTTTAGTTGCCCTGGTGGTAGCTGTTGATTTGTCTTTTAGAAAGTATTTAGTAAAAAATATTCTAGATACAGCTGTAAAATATCAGGAAGGTAATGTAATTGAGAATCTTTTATTACCTGTAAGCGCTTATCTTGGTATGGCATTACTTATCACTACTGCTTTTAGATTCTATGGCTATTTTGTTGACATTCGAATGTTTACCTTAATGCGTCAAAAGATAGCTGATATGTCTTTTTGTAGGCTACTCCAGCAAGACCATTCCTATTATCAGAACAATTTATCTGGAAGCTTAGTACATAAGGTCAGTAACTTAATGGATAGTGTGATAGAGTTAATAAGATTGCTTATAGATTGTTTTTTCGGTTACAGCATAGCATTAGTCTTAGCTATTTATACCTTATCATTAGTAAACATAAAATTTGCAATCGCCACATTCACTTGGGTAAGCATTTTTATTTTAGTATCGATTTTCAGCTTTCGTGTACTTACTGAACTAGCTGATAATTACTCTAAACAAAACTCACAAGTAATAGCTAGTATAGCAGATAGTATTTTAAATGTTATATCAGTAAGGTTATTTTCTCAGCAAGCACATGAGAGACACAAATTTTTTCAAATATGCAAGAAAAGAACTATTGCAGAGAGAAAATTACAATGGGCATACTTTTGTCTTTGGTTTATATATGGATATTCATTCGATATACTTCAAGCAGTAAACTTGTATTTTTTAATTCATGATTATCAATTGAACAAGGTTGCAATAGGAGATATTGCTCTTGTACTTGGAATTAATATATCGATTATAGAGTTTCTTAACCATCTAACTAGGAATCTTACCCAATTTTCTACTCATTTCGGCAAAGTTTCAGATGCATTGCCAATCTTGACTACCGTACCAGAAATTCAAGATAAGGAAAATGCTAAAGAATTAAATTTATTAAGTGGAAGAATAACGTTTAATAATGTTTCTTTTTCTTATGAAGGTCAGGAGCCATTATTTCAAGATTTCTCAGTTACCATTAATCCTTGCGAAAAGGTAGGTCTAGTTGGTTATTCTGGAGGTGGTAAATCTACTTTTATAAACTTAATTCTAAGGCTATTTGATGTTAAAAAAGGTAATATACAGATTGATAATCAAATAGTATCAGAAGTTACACAGAGTTCTTTGAGGCAACAAATATCTGTAATACCTCAAGACCCATTGTTATTTCATGATACTATTTTAGCAAACATCATATATGGTAAACTTCAATCTACTATCGAAGAAATAATGAGAGCTGCAAAGCTGGCTGGTATTCACGATTTCATTATGACTCTACCAGATCAATATGGAACTATAGTCGGAGAAAAAGGTATCAAGCTATCTGGAGGAGAAAGACAAAGAATAATAATAGCAAGGGCATTTTTAAAAAACGCTCCAATATTATTTCTTGATGAACCAACTAGTCAATTAGATTCTATAACAGAAAAAACAATTCAAATGAGTTTATTTAAACTGATGCAAAATAAAACTACGATTACTATAGCACACCGTATTTCTACACTTTTACACATGGACCGAATTCTAGTATTTAACAAAGGAAAAATTGTCCAAGATGGTAAACACGCTGAACTAGTTTCTAAGCACGGTCTTTATAAAGAACTTTGGAATGCTCAAATTGGTTGTTTGAATGGCAAGAAATAAGATGGAAAAAATTATTGATCTGAGAAGTGACACTACAACTCTGCAGAGCTTCAACGTTATACATGCAATAAGTAATGCAACTGTTGGAGATTTTGCTTATGGTGAAGACAAAAGCTGTAATGACTTATCAGAATATTGCAAACAACTATTCAAAGTAGAAGAAGCATTATTTGTAACCAGCGGTATGCTTGCAAATAGATTAGCCATTGCCAGTCAAACAAGTCCTGGTGATGAACTCATAACTCATTATAATTATCACGTTAATTTTTTCGATAGCGCAGGCAATGCAAAAGTAAATAATATCGTATTTAATTGCATTAGAAATAATAGCGGAATCTTAGATGTTGATGAAGTAGAATATGCTATTAATTCTAAGCCGAGGTATAAAATTTTTGCTCAGGTGAGTCTTGTTTCTATAGAAAATAGTATAAATGGGTTTAATGGTAAAATTTATCCTTTTGAAAAACAAGTTGAGTTATATAACTTTTTAAAAGCTCACAATGTAAATCTTCATTTAGACGGTGCAAGAATATTTAATGCTCATATCGAAACGAATATTGCTTTAGCAGATTATGCTAAATACGTGGATACAATGAGCTTTTCTTTTACTAAAGGACTTGGAGCTCCTTTTGGTTCAATGCTTATGGGTAAAAGAGAGATAATTGAAAGGGCTAAAAAGCTACAGGTTTGGCTAGGTAGTGGTTATCATCAGATAGGGTATTGTGCTAATGCAGCAAAATACGTACTACAGAATAATATCTCTAGGCTTAAAGAAGATAATAAGCTCGCTAAATTACTTGCAGATAAGATTAAAGAAATTCCACACATAAAACTGGTACTACCTTATCCAGAAACTAATATAGTAAGCTTTAGTATAAAAGCACTAAATGTAACTAATGAGGTTTTCTTGAGTAAGTGCCAAGCTTATGGTTTATTGCTTTTTCCTTGGCTCGAGTCTCATATAAGAGCAGTTACCCATCTTGGCACAAAGAAAACAGACATCATGAAAGCTGCTGAAATTATAAAGGAGGTTGTGTTAAATTTAATATGAGAATAAAAATAGATTTCTTTAGCGATTCAAACACTGACCCTTCAGCTAAAATGAGGGAAGCGATGGCTAAAGCAAAAGTTGGAAACGAAGCTGCATGTGAAGATCCAACTGTGAACGAATTAGTGGCAACCGCATGTAAAATATTAGGTAAACCTGCAGGAATCTTTTTGATTTCAGGAACGATGTCCAATGTAATTGCTTATAAAGTACACATTCAAAGACCTGGTGATTACTTGCTGCTTGATGAAACTTCACATCCGCTCATAGTACAATCTGGCTTGATTGCGGCCCAGGCACATGCTACTCCTTTGCCCATCAAAGGTACGAGAGGAATATTTACTGGAGAACAAATTGTTGAGTTTATTACTCGTCCTAGTTTAAGAAATATTCCGAGAGTTGGGCTTGTTTCTATCGAACAAACGACAAATTTTGGTGGTGGAGCTGTGTGGCCTTTAGAATATATTCAAGAGATCTCAAGTCTCTGCAAAGAGAATGACGTATTCACTCATTTAGATGGAGCAAGACTGTTCAACGCTTGTGCTCATACTAAAATATCTCCAAAGGAGTATGCAAGTTATTTTGATTCGGTATTCATTGATTTTAGTAAAGGATTAGGTGCTCCAATGGGCGCAATATTGCTTGGAAGTGAAGAGTTTATTGAAAAAGCTTGGTACTATAAGTTTCAAATTGGCGGAGGTATGCACCAAGCTGGCATTATTTCAGCTGCATGTTTATATGCTCTACATAATAATGTAAATTCTTTAGAAGAGGATCATAAAAAAATGCAGCACCTTATAGAAGGCCTAGACTCCATAGATCAAGTTATAATTGATATCGACCTGTATAAAACTAATATAGCGTATTTTTCATTACGTACTAATTGTATATCTACTCAAGAATTAATAAACGTACTAATGACAAATTATGGAATTAGAATGGCTAACATCAAAGGTAAAATCAGAGCTATAACACATAGAGATATAAGCTATGAAGATATTAATACTACTGTATCTGCTATAAGAAAGATACTAAGTAAGTAATTTTTTGCACTAATTGTTTGCAAACTTCTTGTCAAACAATATTATACCAATATAGTATTATGCTAGCATCTGCATAGAGCTATTTGGGAATAGGTGTGAACTTTGTCTTCTTTCAATATTTACTATTCTTCTGTGGATATATGCTGCTTTATTTATCAAGACAAAGTATACCAATTGCTCTACCACTGTTAATAGATACTGACCATGTAAAATTAAGCTATTTTTTTGCCTGCTTTTCTTTTTTTTATGGAGTATCAAAATTTGTTAATGGAATAATAATGGACTCCAAAAATAATCCATTATTTATGTTTGGGCTATGCAATATTGCAACTGGATTATTAACCATTGGTATAACTTTATCATATAATAATCTAACTTTATTACTGTTAACATTAATATTATTAGCTTGGACACAAGGGTTAGGTTGGCCAGCTATTACCAAGTTTATGGTTACAAACTCTAGCATCTCTTCAATTGCATCATCATGGGGAGTTATGAGCTCATCTCAGCAACTTGGTTCTTGTATTACTTTAATTGTATTACCAAGTATAATTAAAATATATGATGCAAAAAGTGCATTTTTGTACTCTGGTCTCTTATGCTTACTTTTTGGAATTTATATAATATTAAAAGCATATTACAAAGAAAGTGCCAACTTTACTACCTATTATAAGGTGCATAAATCTCAAATAGGTATCAAGGTAACAAGTTCCATATGGTTTCTATGTTGTGCTACTTTTTGTGCTTATATTATAAAAATGGGAATCTTCTTTTGGTTTCCTATAATTTTAAGGGATAAATTACAAATTTCTCTTGTACAATCCTCACTAATAACAGGTGTATATGATTTAGGTGGAATCCTTGGAACTTTAATCACAGGAAGAATTAGTGATATGTACTTCTTTCAAAATAGAAGCTTGCTGGCATTACTTTACATGTTGGGTATAGCACTCACTTTTATTGCAATGAACTTTGGTCAAAACATAATTCTTATGAACCTTGGTGCAATCTTATCAGGATTCTTTATATTTGGATTGCAAGTACTGACAGGTGTTATAGCTATAGAAATTGCTCCACAAAATAATGTATGTGCAATTGTAAGCTTAACAGGATTATTTGGGTATATTGCAAGTTCAATATTTTCATGCGTGGTTTTAGGAGTACTTGTTAAGCACTATGGTAACAGTATTATGTTTTCATTTTTTTCCATTTGCTCTGTTGTTGCACTCGTTTGCTTTTCCATACTATCAAGCAAAGATCTAAAAAAACTAAGTAAAGCGGTGTAAAAAAAATTTCTCAACAGTTAAACTTTGTAGATAGATTTTTTACCCAAGGAATAAACATGGTAACCATATCTTAGTAATAGCTCGCTATCTAATAAATTACGGAAATCAAAAACATTAGGTGCAGCCATAATACTCTTTAAACTTGCAAAATCTTGATTTTTAAATTCTTTCCACTCCGTTAATAATAATAAGGCTTCCGCGTCTCTTGCAGCCCCTATAGCATTGTCCGCGTACTCTATATCCTTTAGAACTTGCCTAGCATTATCCATCCCCATTGGATCATATGCAGTAATTTTAGCCTTGTTATTCACTAACAATTTTGCAATATCTATAGCTGGGCTATTTCTTACATCATCAGTACCAGACTTAAAAGTTAGCCCCCATATTGCTATTTTTTTATTTTGGACTCCATTTAATACATATTCTACCTTTTTAGCAATGTTTGTTATATGATTATAGTTAGATTCCTTAACTGAATTTAAAATTTGTAGCTTAACATTGTGGTCTTCAGCAAGCCTTATTAAAGCTGACAAATCTTTAGGAAAACATGATCCTCCAAATCCTGGACCAGCTTTGAGAAATTCCTTACCTATTCTATGGTCCATTCCCATACTGTTAGCTAAAAGGTCAATGTCTGCTCCTAATAGCTCACATAAACCTGCCATCTCATTGATAAAAGCAACCTTTGTTGCTAGAAAGGCATTAGAAGCATATTTAATCATTTCAGCAGTAACTGTATCAGTGACTATTAACGGAATATTCTTATCTATAAATGATCTATATATAACTTCTAGTTTTGCCCTAGCTAGCTTAGTTTTTACTCCTATTATTATCCTATCTGGGTATAAAAAATCTGATACTGCAGAGCCTTGCTTGAGAAACTCTGGATTAACTCCTAAATCAAAGTTATAGCCCTTATTAGATAAATAATTATGTATATTTTCTGCAGTACCAGGAGGAACAGTTGACTTTATCACTATTAAGCAATCTTGATTAACTCTCTCAGAAACTTCACTTACTGCATTATATACATTCTTTAAATTTGCATTTCCTAGGGAGTCTGATGGAGTATCTACAGTTATAAATACTACTTCTGTATTGGGATTTATTTGAAAATACGAATCGAAAAATCTTATTCTTTGTGACTTTATATTATTCTCTAAATAATCTGCTAATCCAGGTTCATATAGAGGAATTTTCCCTGATTTCAAAAGTTCAATCTTCTCAGTATTTATGTCAATGCAATCAACTTTATGGCCCTGCTCCGATAACATTGTACCAGATACTAATCCTACATACCCTACTCCTATAATAGTTATGTGCATTTTATTATCACCTTAAAAATATAGCTTAGCATCTAAAATAAATACCATTAACAATTATAAACTTTTGTTGTTAGATTATTTTTCTTAATTGCCTTACCTTCCGAATAAGCTATAAATAAGGTTGATGGTATTAATATCAAAGTACCATATAAAGCACTTTTATCAGGTAATTCATTAAATATAACGTATGTTACTATTGCAGAAATTATTAGCTCTATGTATCTATACGGTGCAAGTGCAGTAGCATCAGTAAGAGCAAAAGCTTTTAACATGAAGAACAGAATTAGGTTTGAACTTATTCCTAAAATCAGCAGTAATACTAACTCCAACAAGGAAGGCATATGCCAATAAAATAACAAAGGTGGAGTAGAAAAAATAGTTGTCGTTAGAGCTGAATAAAATAACATACTTATTACTGACTCTTTTATTACAAGTTTCTTATTAAGTATGTCTAATATAGCAAAGATTAATGCAGATACAATAAAAATAAGAATTTTAGGATTAAAATCTTCACTATGAGCTTTGGTAGTAATAGCAATACCAACAAAGCCAATAACAGTTACTATCCATCTTTGCCAAATTATATTTTCGTTTAGCAAAGGGATTGCAAGAAGTATAACAAATAATGGTATAGAAAAACTTATAATCGTTGCAGTTACTATGGGGAAAACAGTCAACCCGTAAGTCCATAAGGTCATTCCACAAAACAACAACCCACCCCTGGTTATTTGAGTAGATATTTGACTTGTTTTAAAAGTTTCTATTCCATAGTAAAACATAAAAGGTACAAGGGTAATAGTGGTAAACAGAAAGCGGAAAAAAATTATTTCAAAACTCTGAAGATGTAAACTTAGATATTTTGATATAGTATCATTAGCTACACTACTAAGTAAGCTAAGTATAAACCAGATAACCCCAAACAAATAAGCTCTCAATCTGTAATCCATAAAGCTTCTGATTTAATAGATACGATGTACTCATATAATTTTACTACAAAACTAATAATATAAAAGTTTTCTGATGTACGTCCCCAGAATGTGATCGTAAGGGTTCATTATAAATAATTCGGGAAATTTCGTCTCTTTAGACATATTAAGAGCTATGTAACGAACGTTTATATTTGTGAGTAATAGTAAGGCTCAAGGTAAGGAAAATGCTAGTGAGGTAAAGTAGAATAACGTTGATTTGATAATTTAAGCTCATTCCCTCTTGCTACATCTCTCTTTAAATATCTCCTCTTTTGCAGCAGGTCTATAATTACTGCTTAAATTTAGGTGCACACTAATTTTTCGATTTATATATTATTCTAATGCTTGTATAATACCTTCATTGAATATTTGATTTTGAGGTAATTAGATGCCAAAAAGTAAAACTAAACGTGGAACGGAAGATTTGAAGGGTAATGCAGGCCCAAGCAAAAGATCTCGTCTCAGTTCTGATCCTAAAAAAAATAAAGAGATTATCTCTAGCAAAGTAATAAGTAAGCTGAAGGATGTTGTTAAAGGTGATAGAACTTCAGCTATTGAGGAATGGGTCAAGTCTCACCCTGTAACAGTAGAGGGTCTAACCGTTGAGCAATCGGACCTCTTATGTAATGCGTTTCGTGATGAATCTTGTTGGTCAGGTGCGACACTAGATGTTGCTAAATTGGTAGGAGAATTAGCTAAATCAGGTGTGTTGAATCCATTTGCTATATATAAAATAGCATGTATTGAGTGTGTAGAGAGTGAAATTAAGCAATTATTTGACAAGGCGTTAGAGTCTTTTAGATCTGACTTATCTCATAAAGGTGCATGTGAGGAAGATAGGAATTTAGCTTGCAGTGATAAGCTTGCAAGAGTTGAATTGTTAAGTTCCATGGGAAGACGTGATCCTGTTTTCAATTTCTGGATTGATCAAGAATCAGGTAACCTTAGAGAAAATATAGAAGCAGAAGATGGATTTAATAAGGCTGTAGATTTCAAGTGGAGTAAGGGAGTGGAACACTTCTATAATCGTCTGTGTTCTGAAGAAAAATTAGTGAAAGAAGAGAGAGAAAAATTGCTAGTTTCTGCTATTGCAAAATTATCTCCATTGCAATCTAGCTATAAACTTGCTCCTACCTTAAATTCCCTTCTAGGTAAAGTCATAAGCGCAAAAGTAGATCATAAGTCACTACTTGGGCTACCGAATAAGAAAGATAGGGGTGTGATCTATCGTCCTCTTAGTTACTTAGTAGAGCACGGTTTTCTTTGCACAACTAAGTATGTTATCCAGTACTTGAGCGAGGGATGTTCAAGATCTGAAGTAGAGAAAATGCTTTCACCTAGAGGATATGCACATCTTCTCTCATCGCTTTCATTTGTTGTAGTTTCTAAAGATTATGACTTGGATAACAGGAATGAAGCAAGGTCAGCTATTAGCAGTCTTTGGGAATCTAGTGTATTTAACCAAAATAAAATAAATGTTGTCGATCCTTTTAAAGATAGGATTGCTTTTGTTGCAATGGAAAATGCAATTTCAAATTTGATTGTAGATCAGGAGAACAGCAAGGATACTCAAAGTGCTGGCGATGGTGAAAAAGTTGATTTGGTCTTGAGTATTTTAAAGTTTGCTAAAGATTGTTGTTCAGACAAAAGCTTTAAATCATTAAAAGAGAGGATAGCAAATAGTTTAGATAAAACAAGGAATTCTAAGATGATAGATGCAACTAGCTCCTGCAATTTAATAGAAGAGTTGTGTAAGTCAGCGAGAAATTTGAATTTATTCTCTGCTAGCACTGAAGGTCCTCAATCTACGTTAGTGGGTACTAATGTTAGTATTTCGCCTGCTGCAGTTGTTAACAAATAGGAGTATTTATGCATGGTAATAATGAAGATCGTGAATTAGTTAGGGCTTTATTAAGTGGAGGTTGTGATGAGTTTAGTAGACAATTTGTAGGTTTTTTAAACAACTGTCCATCTTTTTTGCATTCGGCTAATAAGCCTGGCTTTTTTCCTACATTCTTTTTTGGTATGTTTTCTACTGCACATGATGCAGGTATATTAGTTGAAGATGAAAGAGTCTATTTTCGTTTTGACAATTATGGAAATCTAAAAGTTGCTGTTCTCACTAATAAAGAAAATAGAAGAATAGTCAGGTGTTATACTGTTGCTGATAATGAGAACAGCCCTGGGTCAAGGTTTAGTGCAGAAGAGAAGCAGCAGGTAGAAGAGAATCTTCCACAAGAATTACAGGAAGATGAGGATCTGGATTGGGAAAAGTATAAAATATTTCGGTTTGGAGAAGAATGTAGGTTTATTCATGAAATAGATAGATTTCCTCAACGTGATGAACCTGGAGCTCCAATTTTTCATGAAATTAACCCAATCAGAGAACAAGGTGAATTGTTAGACCTGATGAGTGAGTTGGCAAATGACGATACAGGAGAAGTGCGTACTAATGTTAAAAGAATTTTGGAATATGTTATTGATATCCATGATGAACATGAAGATAGCCTAGTGTTTCGTGCAGAGTCTGATTACCACGGTTTTCTGTGTGGGTTTTTAGTAAATTTTAGATACCGAGCTATGGCTGATTTCTACCCAGAGCTACTTATAGGAAAAGGTTATGCAGATGTTGTTTTGCTTGTTCGTGGTGTTGATCAGACAAATGATTCGGTTCCAATTATAATTGAGTTGAAGGTTGGTGATGAGGAAGGATTAGAGCAAGCTAAAGATTATGCTAAAAGTTGTTCTGTTTCGTCTTTGCCTATTCATACCTCATCACCAAGTGCTGTTTGTGTAGCGTTAAATTTTCAATTACGTGGAGGTGCTGGTCTCCGAACTTCTGTGCAGGCCTTTTCAGAAGGTGGTCTTTCCTTAATACCGGGTTTACTACATCCTCATGGAAATGGAGTTAGGGGAAATGTAAAACGTTTTTTACAACCCATAGCATCAGAGTTCACTCAATCGCCTCATTGTAACACTTTTTCCTGTACATCATCGTTTGTTTTTGGAAATGTTTTATCTACAAGGAGGGACTTAGAAACAAATGATGGGCGGGAGGTAAGGGTTACCAAGTATCTATTTAACCACTCTCAGGGAGAGAAAATGAAACGTACAGGTGGTAGGGGAGATGCAGCAGATATTGTAAGCCATGCGTTAACTTTAGCTCTATTTTTATCAAATATTGGTTTTTTTGTGCTTCACATTTTTCGTCGTTTAAAGTGGCAGACTTTACCAGACAAGGCATTGAACCTGTCGTTACTGCCTCAAGCCACAGATGATGCTAAGGTGCGTCAAGTACTTTGTGAAGTAGATGTCCAGGGTCATCTGGAAGTGGCTTCTGCAAAGAAATTCGAATCACTACGTGCTTACTCACGTTCTCATAGTGAAGGTTATTTCGAGGGAAGGTTTTCAGAACAAATGGGTAATGTTAGGAATTTACATCAACTTGCAGATCAGTTGATGAGTGCTGAGCCTAATTTTAGTAATGATAGTAATGTTAATGGTGAGTACAGGGCTAGGTATGAAGTTTTATTTAATGAGATTTCTCGTCTGTTGTCTCCGTTATTAAATGGAAACCGTCTACTCGTGAACAATGAAGCTAAATTTCAGGCTTTGTTGCGTGGGATATTTCAAAGTTGCGATAATCCTGCCAAGGTAATTATTGAGTTCCAGCTACAGAGAGGAAGGAAAATAGACCTAGTATTATCAAAATCTGCGGAAAATGATGATACTCATCCAATTGGAATAGAGTTGAAGTATGCTAACACCGCAGAACAAGTTGAACGAAAAAGGGTGGAGGCAAATCGACAGTTAAGTGAATACGAATTTTGTGGAGGATGCAAGCGTATTACTGGGGGAGATGCGATGGTTTTGTTATACGCTATATTAAATGCTGTAGGACAAGAGCAGGATCTGATATTGATTGGTGGGCTTCGTAGAGCATCTGGGTTTTCTAGATGACTTGTAACTAATAAAAGTACCAAAGATAAGGTTGTTTATGGGTAAAATTATGCATTAAGCTAGAGTACGGTTGAGTAAGGTTGGAGAAAAAGCAAGGTCTTTGAGCAAGAAAATTTGATTTATGTTTTCTTAAGTTAAAGTTAACCTGATGAAGTTTGTATAATTTATTGTTGGAGTTTTTTTGTTCTATTTTTACTGTAAGTTCAATCTGCTCTATCTTTGGTCTTTTTTTCTTAGTTTTGCGGCAAGTCTAATATTTTTACTACTTAATGGAATAACTTGCAGAAAGTGGAGATATAATGCTAAGGCAGAGGAGCTCAGACAGTTATCTTAAACAATAAAGAAATACTAAAGGCAAAAGATACGCTTGCGTAGTTCGAAAGCTTTCTATAGGATAAGCCTCACCTGATTTACAAATAGACTCGTTATGTTAGATGTTTGCTATTTATTCTTAAGCTCATTTTAACAGCATTTTGCTTTTTTTAGTATGTAGGGGTTTTCTAGGAATTATCCTACTGAATTCTATGATATTATTTTTTGTAACATTGTTATACTTATCATGGCAAGGGAGTTGGCAAAATGTGTCAAGGAGTTTTCTATTGGCTAAGGTTGTGACAATAAAGTTAAGCACTGCCAAAAACTATGGAAGAAGTCATTATAATTTGTATTATATCTTTATAAAATGGTTCGCATAAGTTATCTAGAAGTGCAACTAAACAAATACAAAAATCAAAGTGTTGCGGTTTTCGGCCTTGGTAAAACTGGTTTGTCCGTTATTAATGCTCTAACAAAAAGCAGTGCAAAAATATATGCATGGGATGATAATAAAGAGCAAATAGCAAATGCAAAAAAGATATATAAAGAGTGTAACTTTACTCATCCCAATGAGTATAATTGGCATGAGATAAGCACACTAATTTTGAGCCCTGGAGTGCCAATACCAACGCATTGGGTAGTAAAACTTGCAAGAAGCTTTGACTGCAAAATAAAATCAGACATTGAGCTATTTCTTGAAACTAAAACTACAAATCAGAAGGTTGTAGGCATCACTGGAACAAATGGCAAATCAACCACCACGTCATTAATAGGGCACATATTAAAATCCACAGGCAAAAAAGTAGCTATTGGCGGGAATTTAGGTGTGCCTATTTTGGATTTAGAAAGAGATGCAGAAATTTATGTAATTGAATTCTCCTCTTTTCAATTGGAGCTAATAAATAAAATTAATGTAGACATTTCTGTATTGCTAAACATCACACCAGACCACATAGATAGACATGGAAGTATGAATAACTACATAGCAACTAAATTAAAACTGATAAACAGTAGCAAGATTGCCGTGATAGGATGTGATAACAAAATTACCGCTGATGTATTCAATAAATTCACTGGGAACAAAATTCCAATTTCAGTAACATATTCCCTGGTGTCATTCCAGCGCATGACCAGAAAAGAAAAACCATTGCCAACTACTCAGATGATAGAGGGTAGTGCAAGAGATCTAATATCATTGGCAGATAACAATTTGCTTGATTATAGTGAACAGATTACTGGTATAGATCGAAATTATCTGGATCCCAGTGTCAGCTACTTGGATGACAAAAGGAGTGCTGAGATTCAGGAGATCTCGCTAAAACTAGAGAATCACAACTTATCAATGAGTGATATGAAAGTAAACCTAGTATCCAATGTAGAAAATATAGTAGCTGCACACGCTGTGTGCAAGTTACTTGGAGTAGATAGCAGCACTATTGTCAATGAAATCAAATCCTTTCCAGGGCTAAGACACAGAAATGAATTTCTTGGCAAAATACATAATGTACTTTTTATCAACGATAGCAAAGCAACCAATTCAGAATCGACCGAAAAGGCAATTTTATCTTATAAAAACATATATTGGATTGTTGGCGGAAAAAGCAAAAAAAGCGGAATAGAATCATTAAGCAAGCATTTCACCAAGATTAGAAAAGCTTTTCTTATTGGAGAATCAACTGAAGTTTTTGCAAACATTATGGAGAACAAAATAGATTATATGAAGTGCTATAATCTAGAAAACGCATTTAAACTGGCTTTTGAAGAGGCCATAAATAGCAAAGAAGAAGTAGCGATATTACTTTCTCCTGCATGTTCTTCTTTTGATCAGTGGAAAAATTTTGAAGAGCGCGGTGAAGCATTTTGCAGAATGTTTGAAAATCTCAGGTATAATTATATGTGATGTTTAGTATAATATTGTATGGAACAAAAGTTAATAGTAGATGAGCTGATTAAGGTTATTCCATTTGAAGGAATAAGTGATGCAACCTTATTGAAAGTGTGCACGAACCTTAACCTAGCCAATAGTTTTTGTAAATTTCAAAATGGAATATATAGTGCTTTGGAGTACATAGCAGAGGACTTAAATAGCTCAATGGAAACTGAACTTTGGAATTCCAATTTAGAAGATATGAAGGTAAGAGAGCGGATAAAGTTAGCTGTCCAAATACGCCTTTCAAACTATGCTAAGTTACAAAATTACAGAGAGTTTTTAAAAAATGTTTTATCATTCTCTATATTACCCCAAAATACATATTTTTCTAGTAAACTCTTGTACAGAACTGTTAGCGCGATTTGGTATGGCATTCATGATCAATCAACAGATTTTAACTACTATACAAAAAGAGCAATATTAGCTGGAGTGTACTTAAGTACGATACTTTTTTTTATCAATGATTATTCAGAAGATTTTGCAGATACCCTGTCGTTTCTTGACAAACGTATCAACAATGTCATGACATTTCAAAAGTTTAAAACCCGTTTGAATAGAATGGTAAGAAACTTCTTATAGCCTCTTTACTTATACGAGTTACTCGTATTTATACCTAAAGCTGCCTTGATTTTTATGTTAAGATAATTGAACATCCACTAACAGTGAGCTTAACAAAGAACTTGATTGAAAGCAATACATTAGAAAGTAGTTTTGCTGGAAACTTGAAGTAGACAGAATTGATACACATAAAGCTGATCCATGTACAAAAGTATCTGTTCAGATACATGACTAATGCTGTGTGATCCATAGAGGTTATTACAATAAGAATGTAAGATCAAATAGAAATTTGGATTTGCAGTAGTTTATAGACCTTATTACAATTGCAAAGGATAAATTAGTTAATCTAGGGTTAAACTACGTCTGAGTTGGATAAAACTATACAAAGAGTTGGGTCATGCAGGAAAGGTATGTCAGCATTATGGTATTTCACGTTTTACCTTACGTAAATGGTACAAACGTTATGAAGAGTTAGGTGAAAAAGGATTAGTAGATCTCAGTAGTAAGCCTAAAACTTCACCTTTGCAAAAGATCAATGAATCAGATGAGCAGCTTATTCTTCATCTAAGACAAACTAGAAAGCTAGGGGCAAGGCGTATTCAAACCGAGTTAAGACGTCTATATGATTTATCCTTGTCATTGGCTACTATACACAAAATTTTCAAAAAACATGATGTAAGTCTTCTGCATGTTAAACGTCATTATCGCAAACAGGTCAAGCGTTATAACTGTAAAGTACCTGGAGAGCGTGTGCAGATGGATGTGTGCAAAATATCGTCAGGGCTTTATTCAGGAAATTGTGGACTTTAATATATCGGAATTTAGTAACTTCAATAAATTGTGATATATCTCTTACAGATTCATTCAAACTTAATTAAGTGGGAGTATTGTTAATGCGAAAAGGGTTTAATTAAAATGGTATGGCGTGTGAGGAAGACATACATCAATTGGTAGAAAGTGGATTTGATATTAACTCAAAAGATGTAAGCGGAGTCACTCTCTTGCATAAGTTTACAAAAGAAGGCGATTTAGTTGGAGTAAAATCATTATTAGAGCACGAAGCTGACTTTAATGTTGTGGACAATGAAAATAGAAATCCACTGCATTATGCTATTATGCATGGACACAAAAAAATTGCTAAACTTCTTGTTAATCAACTGACAATTAATTCTAGAGATAAAAATGGATTTACTCCACTTCACCTTGCTACACTACAAGATGACACAGAATTAATGGATTTTTTAATAACAAAAGGCGCAAAAATTAATGAAAAAGATGCTGAGGAAGGCTATACTCCTCTTCACATAGCTTCATTATACGGTTCTAAAAAGAGCGTCCAGATTTTAATTGATAGCGGAGCAAATCTTGAATGTGAAGATAACAACTTTCGTACTCCTTTATTTTTGACCATTTATCAATGTACTACACATTATGAAAGTAGAGCAGAGATTATAGAATATCTGATAAAGAAAGGTGCAAACATAGAAGCAAAAGATGCAGAAAATAATACTACGCTTTTTCTAGCAGCATATAACAACAAAATGCAACTGGTAAAGCTTATTGTAAAGCAAGCAAAAGCTAAGTTAAAAGAGTTTATTTGCACAAAAAATAAACATGGTTTTGATGCACTGGATTGCGCTATTAAGCATAATAATAGGCAAATGGTAACATTTCTTGTTTCAAAGGGAATAGAAGCAGATGACCAAGATTGTAGCGGTAACACCAGGTTACATAAAGCTAGCTATAATGGTGATACTAAAGCAGTTAAGTTCTTATTGGAGCTTAAGGTAAACGTTAATGCCGTCACTAGATGCAACAGAACTCCTCTGCTACTTGCAGCTAAAAAAGGCCATGTAGAAATTGTAAGAATGTTGTTAGCAGTAAAAGCCAATATGAATATTTGTGATCAACAAGGTTTTACACCTCTGCATCTTACTATTCAAAAGGATTATTTTGATATAGCTCAGCTATTAATGGAAAAAGGGGCAATTAATTGTAGTAATGATTATACTGCAATAGATATGTTTATTGACAAGGCTCATAGCAAAAAAAATATTGAAGAAAATTACAAAAAATTTTGTAGGTTTTTGATGCTTTACTTGAAAGAGCTACATAGTAAACACAAAGCCTTTTGTGTACTTTCAATCCTAGCTCTAAGCTTAACAATTATAGGTTTACCATTTATTTTCAAGCCTATTATTAAATATAGAGAAAGAAGTAAAATATATAAAAAAATTAGGGCTATGCTGATTTATATTTAAGTATAACAGGAGAACTAAGCTAATATATGACAATTATCTGCTCGATAAAAATGGAATTAAATGTATCCGTTTAGCAGAGTGGCAAAATAAAATAGACAAAACCATAAAAATAAATGGTGTCATGCAATTTGAGCTTCGGCATAGATCCCACATAAATTTTTTGGTACATATTTTTTCAACATTAATTTCGTATTCCATTCAAAGAATATTAATATTGGCATATAAGTATGAATATTATGCTAATATAATTACTTTTTAGGTATACATGGCAAATTTATGCCTGGAAACAGTTTTTCCTACACTTTCTTTATAAAAATCACAGGCGCCTGTTATTAGCTAAAGTAAAGGTCAAGTATCTGGAATTCTGGACATAAAATCCTCCTGTATAAAAAGATTAGAAAAAAATGCAGCGCACATATGACAGACCGCTGAAAAAGATACGCTACGTTTTTTATTGAAAAGTTAACTGAAAGTCTGCAGACAAAGATAGATTTTGAGCTCTTAAAATATCTCTAATTGTCATTATAATCAGATTCAAAATATGCGGAAGTAATTTTTTTTGACAATAGATTTCTTGCATAACCAAGTGTTATTCCAGCTGGGATCCAACTAAGTTGGTAAACACTTTACAACGTTTTTTGCGCGAAAAGGCTGGATGCCAGTGTCAGCTACTTGCATGACATCGTCTTGGATGAAAATCAGTACGTGATGCACCAAAAATTGTGCATCAAAAGGGTGTCATTTGAGTAACTTTTTTGTTGTCATGCCAGTGTCAGCTACTTGCATGACACCTATTTGTTCCTATGATAGTCTTATCTGTCTATCTTATTTTGCTACTCTGCTGAACAGATACGTTTCTTTTACCTTTTTTATTCTGTAAATTTTTTAGTATTTGTATGTTTAACATAAGAACTACACAAGACTACAAATGGTGAATCAGCATTACCTTAAAGAGAGTACCCATATTTTCAGTTAACCTTAAAAATTCACTGAAGATCTTATTCTTCTGTTCATTACTTGCATTTTCCATTAAAGCTTGCGCTCTTTCCTTTATACCAAACAAATATAAAAATTCTCTTTGAGTTAAAATCTCACAATTTAAGTATTTTAATGAATCTTTTAACGCTTGAAAGTTTACAAGTGCAGTAATATCACTGTTACCAATATTTTCAAGAAAATTAGCATACTGATGCTGCCTTATCGATTGCAAAGTGCTCTTGTATGAAGGAAATACATAACCATAATCTATAATCAGGGCAGCTCCTCCGTTATTGACTATCTTATTCTCAAGTTTCTTTAATATTTCGATTCCGGCTAGGCATACTTCCACTACTGCACCATTGAAACCCCCTGTCATTCCAGTCTGGAATCCAGTTTTTGGTCTGGTTAAGCACTGGAGTGACAATGAAAGACTGCCATCATCTTGTTTTATTACTCTATTTTCATACCACTGCCCATCACGATAAACAAACTGATCAATTGGAAGAGCATCAAAGAACTCATTTGCAAAAAAAATAGTTGGCTGATTTGGTAAGTTGTCGACATCTGTGTGCCAATTAATATCTAATCCCTTTAATTTTTCCTTTTGTATTTTCTGTAAAATAGGGCTTATCTCAACTAGATGAATGTCCATTGAGCTAAAAAAACAGCTATATTTTTTGGTGACTCTTATTACATCATGAATGAGTGTTCCTTTACCTGGCCCAAGTTCAACTAGAGAAAATTTTGATGGCTTTCCTAATTTTTCCCATGTATTCATTATCCACACTGCAATTGTTTCACCAAATAGCTGACTAATTTCAGGTGCAGTAATGAAGTCACCATCTTTGCCAAGTGGTAATTTATTCATGTAATAGCCGTACTCTTTATGATATAGAGCAGCATTCATAAAATTACTGATGGATATTGATCCTTGGCTTTTATCAATTAATTCGTGTATATAAGTAAGCATATTATTAATAAATGTTTAACTATAGCGTGCCATACTATAAAATAGTGGAGTATTTATATATATAATATAAGTTTAAAGGCGATAGTGCTTTGGTTATGAATAGTCAAGATACGGATTATGTTACCCTTATACCTCAAGATGATGGTGTTGAATATAAATTTGAAGAAGTTGTCAATTTTGTAGAAAATAAGGTTGTAGGTGCTGATGGATTAACTTTAGCGGAGGTATTTCAAGCATTAGTTAAAATGCTGAATGGTGATCTAGAGTTAGTAAAAAAAGTGTTAGCATATACTAATATTATGGTAAAGCATGGAATGAGGGTAGCAAAAGAGTCACAGCTAAGCAGAGCCGATGTTCGTCGAGCTTTAGAAGGCAAAGAAAGTGTGTTTAATAGGCAAGATTTTATCAAAAAACCACCTCTTGTATCTTCTATAAAATCGGTTAAAAAGAAAAGTAGAGGTCTTTAAATGGCTGAGTCTATAAAAAAATTTACTGTACAGTGTGATTTCAAAGGACAGAATGCACCTTTTGCAGTATATATAGGAAATCCAAAGGGTGATACTCATCCAATTCACCATCAAGATTCATGGCTTGCAAAGGAGCGTGGAGGAAACATTCCTAATAAAGTTAAAGAAAGTTTGCAAAAATTATACAAGCTGTCTCAAGAAAACGGGATCTCTTTTCCAGAATTATGCGCATATGCCATTACTATAGTTAGTAATAATGATAAAAAAAGTGACGGTAAGTAGTTAGATTCTCAATATTTCATTTATAGAAGTTTTTGATCTCGTCTTCTCGTCCACTTTTTTTACTATAACTGCGCAATAGGTTGAAATGTTGTTTTTAGGTGGAGTAGATCCTGGTACAACTACAGAGTAAGGTGGTACTTCACCATAAAATATCTTGCTTGTTTCTCTGTCAATAATTTTTGTTGATGCTCCAATAAACACCCCCATACTAAGGACTGATCCTTCTCTTATTATGACACCTTCGGCTACCTCACTGCGCGCTCCAATAAAGCAATTATCCTCTATAATGACTGGAGAAGCTTGAATAGGCTCAAGAACTCCTCCTATTCCCACTCCACCGGAAATATGACAGTTTTTTCCTATTTGTGCACAACTACCAACTGTTGACCAAGTGTCTATCATTGTGCCAGAATCAATGTATGCACCAACGTTGATAAAGCTTGGCATTAGAACAACATTTTTACCTATGTAAGCAGATTGGCGGACAAAACATCCAGGGACTGCTCTAATTTTTGACTGGTAAAATTTTTCCTCATTCCATTCACTAAACTTGCTACCAATTTTGTCAAACCAGCAATTGGTATTGTCTATTATTTTGCTTTCCTCAGTGAGAAAATGTAATAATATTGACTGCTTTATCCACTTATGTACTATCCATTCTCCACTTGATAGCTTTTCTGCTACTCTAATTTTACCACTGTCAAGTAACTCAATTACCTCTTTGATTATTAATCTTGCTTCGTGTTTTAGATTATAGTCGTTAAGTTTTTCTTTATCTTTCCAAATATTTTCTATCTCATCTTGTAATTTTTTAGTTGCAAATTTTTCATTTATTATATACATATTGATATCAAATTTATATTATTTTATACGTAAGCACTATGAAAATACAATGTCATAATTGTACTAAAACTTACTTAGTATCTCGTGGGCAAATAGGTGAATCTGGAAGAAAAGTGAAATGTACAAACTGCAATCACATGTGGCATGAGTATCTAAAAGAAATGTCAAGTGAATTGTGCCCTGCTGGTATACAAGAAAAAAAAGCTAGCTGGAGGCAAAGTTTAACTCTAGCTTTTGCAACAGTTGCAGGGTTATGCGTTATAATTGTTGGTGGTATCTTTCCAGGAGAGGTAAGTAAGATATATAAAGCAGTTAGTTCATATAAAGATTCAATAAGCCATAAATTAGGATACAAAAAAGTGCAAACGGAAAATTCAAGTGCGAGAGAACTTGTTGTAAATGAGTTTTATCAAGATTACCTTTTTCTATCTAATTTTAGATCTAATTAAATAGGCATAAGTCATCAATGTTATGCAAGTAACTACACTTATTCCTTTATGGTAGTGTCATTCCAATGTCAGCTACTTTCATAACACCCTATGGTTGTTATTACATCGTTTACTATAGATTTGTTTCAGAAGCTTACATCCAGAAAACTTGTATAGATTTTTTCTACTTCTGTGATATTATAAGCCTGTGATGATAAAATAAGTGGATATGGATAAGTCAGCGTATGAAATCATAGAGCATGAGTATGATGTGGTGATAGTGGGTGCAGGTGGAGCAGGGCTTAGAGCAACACTTGGAATGGCTGCAACTAATTTTTCAGTTGCCTGCATTTCTAAAATTTTCCCTACACGAAGTCATACAGTTGCAGCACAAGGCGGAATTAGTGCAGCCTTGAGCAACATTGCTGAAGATGATTGGCGCTGGCATGCGTATGACACAATAAAAGGTTCAGACTGGCTTGGCGATCAAGATGCAATAGAGTATATGTGTAAAAATGCTGCAAAAGCTGTGATTGAACTTGAAAATTTTGGTGTACCCTTTTCTCGTACGGAAGATGGAAAAATATATCAGCGTGCCTTTGGTGGAATGACAACTCACTTTGGTAAAGGAAAATCGGCTCAGCGTACTTGTGCAGCAGCAGATAAAACTGGGCATGCAATTCTTCATACTCTATATCAGCAATGTCTTAAATTTAACGCTGAATTTTTTGTCGAATATTTTGTAATCGATTTGATTATGGACAAAGGGACATGCTGTGGGGTGATAGCTTGGTCGCTGTGTGATGGTACGTTGCATAGATTTCGTGCACATTCTGTGGTAATAGCAACAGGTGGTTATGGACGTGTTTATTTCTCTGCAACAAGTGCACACACCTGCACAGGTGATGGTAATGGCATGGTGGTGAGAGCTGGGTTGCCACTTGAAGATATGGAATTTGTGCAATTTCATCCAACAGGAATATATGGCTCAGGGTGCTTGATGACGGAAGGATGCCGCGGTGAAGGTGGGTACCTCGTTAATTCTCAGGGTGAGAAGTTTATGGAACGTTATGCGCCAAAGGCAAAAGATTTGGCTTCTCGTGATGTAGTAAGTCGAGCAATGACAATTGAAATTAGAGAGGGAAGGGGAGTTGGGCCAAAGAAAGATCACATGTACTTGAATATATCGCATCTTGATCCGGAAGTGATCAAACTCAGATTGCCAGGTATTAGTGAAACAGCAAAAACCTTTGCAGGAGTTGATGTTACTAAAGATCCGATACCTGTTATTCCAACTGTTCACTACAACATGGGCGGTATTCCAACCAACTATCATGGAGAAGTGATAACACTGAAGGAAGGTAAGGAAGAAGTAGTGGATGGATTGTTTGCAATTGGAGAAGCGGCATGTGTTTCTGTACATGGTGCAAATCGACTTGGCTCTAACTCGCTTCTTGATCTTGTGGTTTTTGGTAGAGCTGCAGCGCTCAGAGCAAAAGAAAAATTGAAACCTGATGCACCACATAAAAAATTGCATTTAGACTGCACAGACTTGATAGTAGATAGATTTAATAAAATGCGATTTGCTTCTGGAGAGTTCAAAGTAGCAAAAATACGCAGTGAAATGCAGCACACTATGCAGAAATATGCATCAGTATTTCGTGTTGCTGAAGTTTTAGAAGAAGGTAAAAAAGCTATAAAAGAAGTAGCAAAAATGATGCCTAAAATTGCAGTTGAAGATCGCAGTATGATATGGAATAGTGATTTGGTTGAAGCACTGGAGCTTGCCAATATGATTCCACAAGCGGTTATTACCATGGAATGCGCAGCTAATCGTAAGGAAAGCAGAGGTGCCCATGCTCGTGAAGATTTTCCCGAGCGTGATGATAAAAATTGGATGAAACATACTATGGCATGGCTTAAAGAAGAGAAAAGCCAAGTCAGTGTAGAAATTGACTATAAAAAAGTTGCTAAAAAAACTCTGAGCGATGAGATTAATTTCATCGCCCCGGAAAAGAGAATTTATTAGTCAACCCATCTAGCATATTTGTAAATTGACGTGATATTGATATATTGCTCATTTGAGTAGCTGGACTTTCTGTATGCTCTGATTGATCTGACGATCTTTGTACTTCTTGCTCTGCTGAGTTGTTAGCTAAATTTTGTTGTTCAGTAATATTTTCAGGTTGTTTTGCAGCTAGGTGATCATCTTTACGGCTTTGCTTATCGTTGGTTAATTCCTTAACAGACTTCCTAATGTCGCTAAGTCCCAAAGTGAATATCAGACACACCACTCCTGTTATAGCTATGATGGGTAACGCTGCTCCAATTGCAATTTGTCCTTGGAAGCAAGAAAGTGTTACCATTGTAATAATAGTAGTTGCTACTGTGATTGCTAACAATACACTAGCTCTCCTGCCCGGATCAATGCATTTCCATGCAGCTTTTAGGCCATCTCCTGTTTTGTGTAGAATATGCTGACATTTTTTTGAAAAAGTTCTAACGTTATATTTTTTTTCAAGTTTTTTCCTTAGTTCTTTAGCTTTTACCTTTCCTTCTTGTGGAGTTTTTGAGTAATTTTCTAAATTACGTAAAGTGCAATAATATTTTTCAGTATGAAATTCTCGATCTTTTAGTTTCAGAGAACGGGAATCAGCACCTATTTCTAGCAGCTTTGCACAAAACTTTGTTGTATTGTCGTACTTTTTCCCTAGATCAAAAATTGTTTTCATTTGCGAAAGGTGGTTGCCTTTTTCTGCTTTTTTTGTTAATGATACTTGTAGCGGTGTTCTTCCTTCTTCGTTAATGGCCTTTATGGCCTTACCTAACTGATCTTCAGATATTTCTTTTTCTTTTACTAAACTGGAAATCAACTCCAAGCATGCAACCTTTTGTTCTCCTTTTAGCGAAGCAATATAGTGCAAAGCATTATTACCCTCTTTGTCTTGAGCAGTAATGTCTGCACTATTTTGGAGAAATAACTCTAAGGCTTTATATCTATTTGTTTTTTCAAATTTTTTATCTGTACATGATCGATCCTCATTTTTTTCTTTTATATGCTGGAATAAATAATAAAGAGGTGTTTGTTTTGCTGTATTTTCAGCATTTATAGCTTTTTTAAACTGTGCTTTAAGATACTCTTTTTCTTCCTCCTTACTTACATTTAATATTATATTTGAAAATTCAAACTTTCGTTTTTGCTTTAATTCTAAAACTATTAGATGTAAAGCATTATTACCATCTGTATCTTTCAGGCTAATATCTGCTCCTTTTTGCAATAACTCCTTAAAGGATTTCTCATCTTTATTTTTAATTGCTAAATGTAATTGATAATTATCATTACTATCTGGAGTATTTATGGTATGGGCTATAACTTCTTCAACTTTTGTTTTTATTTCTGGTTTTCGCTCAGCCAATTTCTCTAAAAATTTAAGATAGTATTCATTTTGCTTTTTAGATAATTTTTCTAAATCCTCTGTAGGTAAGCTTAGCTTGGCTCCATACTTTAACAATTTTGCAAGAAACTTAAGTGTATTATCGCTACTTCTAACTGTATTAGACTCATGTTTCCCTTTTGTTATCTTGTTAATTAGTGCTACCTGAAAAGGAGTCTTTCCTTCTTGATTTTCACTATCAACAAGTTGTACTAAATTTTTCTCGTTAGCTATTTTTATCAAGGTATCTAGAAACTTAAGCTTTTGTTTCTTTTTGAGCGATGCAATAAGGTGTAAAATATTATTTCCTTTTTCATCTGTTATGCCACTGACATTTGTGCAATCTTTTAGGTATTTTCTAAATTTCCTGTTGTTTCCATTTTGGATTGCATTTAGTAATTGAACGTCATTATCAGAATCCGATATTCCGTTTATTCCATCTTCAAAATCGCTATCAGAATCTGATATTCCGTTTATTTCATCTTCAAAATCGCTACCGTAGCCACTGTCTTGTTCGCTGTGCCTACTAAAACAACTTTTAGTGACTTCAGAAATTACTTGTTTTTTTGTTTCATTTGATATTCTTTTCGATCGTTCTATTACTTCACCTAGCACTGGAAGGAAACATTGGACATAATATCTGTGATATTTTTCCTGTTCTCTAAGCGATTCTTCTAATTTAGTTAATACTTCAGGACTAGCGCCTTCCTTAAATAACCTTTTACATTCCTTGAGTGTTCCATCTCGACTTCCTGGTTTTTCATGCTGATGTTTTTCTTTTTTTACCTTTCTCTCTATAATATTATACAATTGCTTGTCTTTTTTATCTTGTTTTTCATTTTTGTTTATATATTTATCTAGTTTGTTTGCATTAGTAACTGATACACTTAGATCTATACTCATATTAAAACCTCAATATTAAAAGCTATTTGGCGTTAACGAATTGTATTAAACTTTTAAATTGAGCTAGATGTTATCGAAATATAGGTGAAAAGGCAGAAAACTAGTTTCTATTAGAAAATCTATTGTCATAGTCAAATCCCCACTTTAGCACTTGTCTACTATTTTAACTATTTTATCTTAAAAAATAATAAATGTGGCTAAACTGTGAAGCATGAGTGCTCTGAAAGAGACAAACCAATGTTTTTATAGATCTTTCAAACTTGATTTTTCTTCTAATTTTTTAAGCATTCCTTTACTTAGTATTGATTTTATCTCTTCTACGCTTTTATCAAGATCATCATTAATTATTACGTAATCATATTTATTACTTTTACTTATCTCTTTTTGCGCTTCGGCTAATCTACGCTCTATTTCAATTTCATCATCACTATTACGCCTTTGTAGACGCAGTCTAAGCTCTTCCATTGAGGGAGGTAGTATAAAAACACTTACAACTTTTTCTCTTAAGATTTCAAACAAATGAAATGCTCCTTGCCAATCTATATTCAGTAAAACACTTATTCCACTACTCAGGTTTTGTTCTATAAAATCTTTTGGTATACCGTAAAAATTCTCAAAAACTTTGGCATATTCAAGCATTTGACCAGCCTTACATAGTTCGTGAAACTTTTCTTCAGTAACGAAAAAATAGTCTTTTCCGTTTACTTCACCGGGACGAGGTTTGCGTGTAGTCATAGAAACAGACATAACTAAATCAGTTGATTGCTCAAGTAATTTTTCTGATATAGTAGTTTTTCCAGCTCCAGAAGGAGAGGATAGAATCAGTAGTATGCCCTCATTTTTTACGGTCATTTTTCTTTATTTAACAAGTACATTATAGAGCTTTTTTAAGACTTTGTATTTTTTGAATCAAAGTTTAAAAGACTAGAGCCCTCTAAATTAGAATTTGATAAATTGGCATCAATAAGAGAGGAATTATCAAAGACAGTATAACGTAAATCGGCTTTTTCAAGATTTGCCTTATTCAAATTAACGTTTACAAACTTTGCTCTACTTAATATTGAATTAGAAAAATTAGCATTTTCTAAATTCATATCCTTAAACTCAAAGTAAGAATAATTTACATCAAATTTTTTGCCCTGCGATATTTTCTCTTGCAGATCTTTAATTGAAGTTATGGCATTCTCTAGATTTGTAATTTTTGTCTGTCCTTGATTGTCAATCAAAATTGAATTATCAAATTTGCAATCTGTTAAATGAATATCAGCAATTGAACTTTTATATATGCTTGAAGAGAGGAAAGAGACATCACTCACTGTTGAATTACTCAAATTGCTAAGAAAAAAACTAGTCTTTCTAAAGGCATTATCATAAAACACGGAGGATTTGAAATCACTTTCAATAAAGTTTGAATTAGTGACTTTTGACTTAGACCAGCTCGAATTATCAGCTAATAATTTGAAGAATATTGAATTTTCTATCTCACTCGAATCCATATTATGGTGGGAAAGAGTACTATTATAAATTTGAGAGTCTTTAATTTTTGTCTTATACATTGAAGTTGTGGAAAGATCTGAATCTTCTATTTTTGCAGAGGTAAACAATGAATGGTCAAAGAACGAACCATGCATGTCAGAATTCACAACTTTAGTATTATGAAACTTTCCGTGACAAATGTTAGCATCATAGGCGTTAACTTTATACAATTCACTAAAACTAAAATCAATATTAGATAAGTCAGCATCCTGAAGGTCTGCTTCGAAAACATATGCATGTTTTATCTTGGAACCATTTAGTATAGATTTAATGAAGTTTGAATTATCCCCTTTCACATAGGAAATTTGTGAATTGCTTAAATTGGCTTTTTCGAAATTACTGTTGACTATAATGGAAGAATTAAAATAGGCGTTTGAAAGATTGCTACCTGTAAAATCCGATTTTTTTATTTCTGCACCATATATGTTAGCATTTTTTAATGAAGAAAATTGTACCTTGAGCTTATATGCATCCACTCCAAAGAAACTTGCGTTGTCGAAATTATTTTTCTGCATAACAGTGTCATTTATTTCACTATCACTAAAATTGATGTAGCTGGCACTTGAGTTTGATAAATTGGAGAAATTCATTTTTACATTCAAAAACTTGGTATGCAAACCAATTATATTACGCATACTTACTTTGTTGAGATTAGAATTGATAAAATCAGCATAACTGATATTAGACTGATCAAATATGATATCTGTTAAATTTGTAGAAGCAAATTTTGAAAAACTTAAATTTGTGCCTTTTATTTTAACGCCATGTAAATTAGCATTGGAAAAATTGGCACCACGTAAATCAACATCGATAAAAGACACATCTGATAAATCGGTGTTAGAAAAATCGGCACCAATTAAACTTACTCCATCAAAAATAGATTTGCTTAAATACAATTGACTAAAATTAGCACCATTTAAATTAGGACCAAAACCTTTCTTAAAATCTTGTGGTATGCTGGCTTTATTACACTGTACTAAAAATTTAGCAAAGTCTTTTGTATTGTAAGATACGTATTTTACATCATGCAGAGCGCTTAAAAAATCATTGATTGCATCATCTCCATAGCATAAATGACCAACTAAAATTAATATCAAAAATCTAATTATCTTTTGCATCACACGTGTTTTCTTTTATTTTTATAGCAAAGTTATACATCTCTGAGTTTTCTTGATTGTTTATTTCTTTATCCTCTAAAAGGTATGGCATCATTTCGGCAATTGCGTTTATTATGTTGATCTGATTCCTTTCGATTGCTATTTCAATAGGGGACTTAAAATTATTGTCAACTACTCTAGGATCAGCACCTTGTAATAAGAGAAAGCGAACTGTGTCTATTTCACCTTGTTTCACTGCATAAATTAGAGGAGTATCACCCAATTTATTTCTAAATCTTAGTATTTCTTGAATTGTTAATCCAATTTTTTCTAGCTTATTTATTACTCCTCTTAGACAAATTAAGTTGCCCTTCTTGATGCAGTAAAAAAATTGCTTACTGTAATCATCAGTAAATATAGTTTTAGGAAGGTGCTCATTTAGGCTATCATATTGTCTTTTATATATAGACTTGCTTTTATGTTTTTTTATTTCTTTGTTTAGCTTTGTCCATTTTTCGCTTTCTTCATTTTCTTTTTTCACAGGTGTTATATTGTCAGGCTGTTCTTCTTTCTTTTTCTCTGTTAATTGGCTTGTTGAAAGTTCGGTGTCTTTTTTGCTAATCTCCTCTTCAGGCTGTAGGTTTGTTTGATTATTGTGACTGATTTTCTTCTCTTCAGGTTCTTCTTTTTTTTCTTCTGATAAAGGACTTGTTAGAGCTTTGGTATCTTTTATATTAGTCTCCTCTTCAGACTGTAGGTTTGTTTGATTACTTGAAGGTACTTCTTCATTGATTACATTTGTTGGGTCTGTGATTTCTTTGAGTTCGCTCAGAAGCGGAGAAGTTTTTTCAGCATCAGTGTTGCTTTTCGATACGTCTTCTTGATTTATACTGCTTTCATTTTTATTTTCTTCAGGCTGTTCTGCAGCAAGCAGGTTAGATATAACAATTAATAGTATGAAGAATGCTTTATATTTCATAAACATTGCAAATATAGGCTTAATTAAAATGATACTATAATCAAATGATTAATCTACAGTAAAAAGTGCTTTAGTTATTGTACAAGTATGATTATGTAAAAATTTATTTTTCTCTTTTATCTAGGTTTTATCTGAAATTGTCATTCGAGTAGCTGACATACAACTGTACGGACATTAAAGAAATCAGTATACAGCTGTATGAACATTGTGGTAATTTGCGTACTAAACAATGTCATCCCAGTGCTCCGACACTGGGATCCATTTTCCATCATCATTAGAAACGTTATATTTTAGCATAACTTTTAACTCACAAATTTAACTGGATGCCAGTGCTGGCTACTTTTATGACATCTATCATTTTATGTTTATAGTATTTTTTGCAAATAAACGTTCGTAGTTGTAAATTAAATGCAAAAAAATACTTGACACATTTGGTAGCTTAATTATTATCAGTAAAAATGAGGGTATTTTAGAGCTCGAAATCCACCTTATTCAAGTCTGCAGACTTTTCAATTAATTTTTCAATAAAAAATATAGCACAGTCTACTTCAGTGCGTACACGTACGCTTAATTTCTGTCATAAGGTGTGTTATATTTTTCTAAATCTTTTCTTTATAGGAGGGTCATTATGTCTAAAATTCCTTAAACATTAATTTTTAACTTAAACATTTATTAAATAGTGCAGTACTGCCTTACGCGTTGCTAATCCAAACTTTACTTGCTGTAAAATAACACAATCTGCTATATCATTGCTAATTTCGATACCTCTATTTGTTGGTCCTGGGTGCATAACAATTGCATCTGGTTTTGCGTGCGATAGTTTTTGTGCATCAAGTCCATACAAGTGAAAATATTCTTTTTCTGAATAATTATTATTCATGCGCTCTTTTTGCAACCTTAAAAGCATAATTACGTCAGCATCCTTTATACCTTCAGTTAGTGAGTAGTGAAGTGAATCTACTTCAGAAAAATGTTTACACATCAAAGCTGGTGGTGCAACTAAGCTTATTTTTGCTCCAAACATTTTTAGCAATCTTATATTTGATCTTGCAACTCTACTGTGCAAAATATCTCCACATATCACAATTTTGAGGTTTTTTATTTGCTTTTTATGACTGATAATTACGAGATAATCTGCAAGAGCTTGAGTTGGGTGTTCACTGCTTCCATCGCCTGCGTTGATTAGCGAGCAGTTGACATGCTTTGCCAATGTATTAATAATACCACTACTTTTATGCCTGATTATCATATAGTCAGGATTCATTGCATTTAGTGTTTTTATCATATCTTTTAGATCTTCCCCTTTGTTAATAGAAGAAGATTTTATTGGTAAAGTTATAACATTTGCTCCAAGGCTTTTTGCTGCTATTTCAAAAGATGCGAGCGTACGTGTTGAATCTTCAAAGAATAGGTTTATGACTATTTTATTTTTCAGAACATGACTATTTTCAACTTTTTCTTCAAGGTATTGGTTGGCTAATTTAGTTATATTTTCTACATCACCGATTGTGAGGTCTGAGATATTTAATAAATTCCTTCTCTTGTCCATAGCTCCTTTTTTGAGCTTATTCTACTTTCTTAATTTCAATTACACAACTCTAAAGTAAAGTAGAAGGAAGCTATAAAATTTTATTTCCACTTACATTCATCTGCTATCATAACAGCCTCAAAGAGATGCTTCTCAAGCTCACTTATAGGCAGAGTACTTTGTAGGTAATTTCCCCAAGATTTTAACACATCAGAAGTTTCAATACCTTCAACAATAGGATATTCTTGATTTTTTTTAGCATATAGCTCTTGAGCCTGTTTGCTTACAAAAAACTCCAATAAAGCTATGGCATTTTCTCTGTGTTTTGCGTTTTTTGTTACTGCTGCACCACTAATATTCACCATTACACCATCACTCGGGAAGAAAGCTCCTAACTTTTCTGTGATATTCTTTTTATTTTCTGATGAAAGGATTCTTGCAAAGTAGTAGCTATTTACTATTGCAACATTGCCTTCACCAGCGGCTACAGCATAAATTTGATCTGTGTCACCACCGCTTGGTTTTCTTGCCATGTTGCTTACAATTCCACTCACCCATTCTTTTGTTTTTTCAAAACCATTTTTTGCAATCATAAAAGCGATCAATGATCGGTTATATGGACTTGTGGAAGAGCGTACTAATATTTTCCCTTTCCATTTTTCATTCGCTAAATCTTCATAGGTACTTAATTCCTTAGGATCTACTGATTCTTTATTGTAAACCAATATTCTAGCTCTTTTTGTGAGACCAAACCAATAATCTTCATTATCTCTAAATTTTGCAGGTATGGCATTTTTTAGAGTCTCTGAATCCACTTGAGATAAGAGCCCTCTTTTTTTGGCTAAAATCAAATTCACTGCATCTGCAGTTAAAAACAAATCAGCTTCACCGCCATTTTCCATACGTGAAAGCAATTGGGAATAATCGTCAATGATATAACGTACCTTGATGCCAGTGGTTTTTGTAAAATCATCAAACAAACTATGTACTAATTCTTCTTTACGAGATGAATAAACGTTTACTACTTGTGAATCATCAATTCCGCTATTTTTATATAAAAAATTAACGACTATCAATAAAGCCGCTACTAAAGATATAAATATTAAACCTTTTTTCATAAACAAACCCCTTCCTTGTCATCATCTCAAGCTATCAAAATAGCAAGGTCTTAGCAAGTGTAAATCTTCAAAACGTTGCAGTTACAGTACTGGAATAGCGATAAAAAGAAGTACGAGCCAGATTTAATTAATAATATAAGTAATATCTGGATGGCCACATCGTTCAGCAACTACTTGTAACAATTTTGAACTAATCTTTTCTTGACTGCTTTTTACAGTTTCAATAGCTGTTTCATTAGGATTTTCACTATTAGCATTTTGTTTATGTAATAACAAATAATCTTTAAAATCAGTTTTGCTCCAATGATGAATTGTGCAAGCTAAAGTGAAAAGCAGTAGAGTGCCTGAAATTGCAACGATTGGCCAGTAAATAGTAGGATTTGTGTATGAACTTACTATATTGCTCAAACCACCTGTTGAATAAAGTGCTAAAGGGAAGGTTATGTTTCCAGTAATAAGAACTGTTCCTAAGATAGGAAGCCATATTCTATCATTGATTAATGAATTTACTTTACTCTTGTAATAGATTGGCTGGCCTGTAAGTTCTACGATGTTTGAATTACTTTTTGCTTTTTCTGGAAGAGAGTGAAACGTAAAGTAAACACGATTACCGTTGCTATATTTTAATACCAAAGACTTGATGCATTTCTCATCTTGCTTAAGTGTATCTAATATCTCACCTAAAACTTCTCGAGTGTCTCTTTTTGTAATCTTGTGCTCCTTAGTACGGACTGCTTGCATAAGTTCCCACGTAATTCCCAAGACTAAACAAGACGCTAATACTCCGCCAAATATAGTAACAGGATTTATGCTGCCGATGAATCCAATGAATTCTCTTTGCTTCACAGCTAAAACGATTGACGTAATACAACATGCCGTAATAAGACCTACGAAAGGCATTGTAACTTTCTTCTTTTGCATCGTATATTTTACTTTCTGTAAAAATCTGTTTGTTTTTTTATTATCTCCAAGCAAAGATTTTTCAGAGCCATCTGTTTGATATGATGGTGTAGGAGTTGGATGTGCCTTCATTAATTTTTCTAAAGTTTCTGATGTTTTTTGACTATTCCAAGGTTCGCTATATACTGTTTCTTGAGAAGGTGATCTGCTTAGGCTTGGATTACCTTCTCGACTATCTGAACTCTTTTTTGGAGATTTTGTATTTGGACCTATGGATGCATAAATAGGTTCTGTATTTGCACCATTCGATTCTTCTTGCCTTTCTTCATAAGAACTTGATTCGCTAGCCGAACTTGTATGTTGTAAAGTTTCATTTTCACCATTTGTTTTTGGCACTGTGCTTCTGCGTGCTGGTTTTGGTAGACTTGTTTTTTCTATTCCATCTTTTTCAGTTATTCTGACGTTTCCTACGTTTGCTGATCCAGGCATATTCGCTCCAAAATTAATTACAATGTTATGTTGATTACGCTATAGTTATTAAGATATAGTGAATACTAATTTAAGAATAAATATTAGTATAAGAACTGCTGATCAAAGATCCTTTCATTCAAAGGGCAATCTTTGTCAAAAAGTAGAGTGACTGTATTTTCGTGATCTTTCTGTATTTTTACCTGCGATATGTCGTGAAATTCCTTGTAATCTGATACTACAAGTGCTGGACGATTTTTCACATCATTGATATCAATTTGCACTATTGTATCATTTGAGATTAGCGCTCCATTCCAACGCCTTGGGTAGTAGCTATTAATGGAAGTCAGTGCAAGTAAATTTGAATTAAGTGGTAAGATTGGCCCACCGGCAGAGAAGTTATATGCAGTGCTACCTGTTGGGGTAGACAATATAATTCCATCTCCTCTGAATTTTTCTACTTTTAGCTTATCATTAATGGTAATATTCATCTCCACTATTTGATTTGCATTTCTAAAGACATACACTTCATTTACTGCGATGTAATGGTGTTTTTTGCCACTTATGTCTGTGGCTTCCATTTTTAGTAAAGTTAGCTGAGTAGGAACTGCATGTTCTATATGATCAATTAGATCTTCAAAGCATTTATTCATCAAAAATCCGACGTTACCGGTATTTATTCCATACACATGTATATCTTTATTTCCTATGACGTAGTTGTGTAGGGTGCGTAGCATAAAACCATCGCCACCAACAACTATCAGCAGATCAACTTCATGCTTACCTGCTTCTGCTATATTGATAAAATTGAGTTTCTGTAGTAGTTTAGATACTTCCTGAGACTTGGGTAGCGAAGAAGCAATATAGCCTACATTTTTATATTTATACATGTTAAATAAAGAGGGGAGGAACTAAAAAAGACTCCCGTATTTATCATTAAACTTAGCTATTTTACTATCCTTCTCCCCTGAACCGCTTGTCAAACTTCCAGTCCATGCAGGATGAGTAAGAGGATCTCTATCAAGCTTTATTCTTTGACCTTCTTTTCCATAAGTGGAATAAGTTTCAAACTCTTGACCATCTGTCATAACTATAGTAACTTTGTGATAGTCGATTTCTGCCATTGTTCTTACAAATTTCTTACCAGCTAAGATTTTAGTGAATCTGGTTCATTTGGTCAATCATTATTGTGAAATATTGACAAAAAATAAATAAAGTAGTATTCTCAATGAAGAATGAAAAACTTTTTATGATTTTTGCTTTTCCTGGTCAGGGCTCCCAATTTGTAGGAATGGGAAAGAGCTTATATGATGAATTTTCAGTTGCAAGGAACGTATTTGATGAAGTAGATGACATATTGGGTAGAAAGCTGTCTCATTTGATTTTCAATGGCCCTATTGAGAAATTAACCATCACGGAAAACGCTCAGCCAGCTATAATGGCAGTGTCAATTGCAACGCTACGTGTTATGAAGCACGTATTTGGTGAATCTCTTTACAGCGTTCAGTATGTTTGTGGGCATTCAGTTGGCGAGTATACAGCGCTGTGTGCTGCAGGGGCATTGACGCTTGAGTCTGCAGTCAAGTTGCTAAAAGTTCGTAGCGAAGCAATGCATGAAGCTTCACTAAAATGCAAAGGTGGAATGTTTGCTCTACTTGGAGCAGAAATAAGTGAAGTAGAAGGTATATTAAAATCAGCTCAAATTGATTGTGAAATTGCAAACGATAATGGTGGTGGGCAGGTAGTGGTGAGTGGTACTGCAGAGGCTCTTGAGGTCTTACCTGATTTATTCAAAAACTCAAGTGTCAAGAAAATGATAAAATTACAAGTTAGTGGGCCTTTTCATTCATCTTTTATGAAACCTGCTGATGAAAAACTTCTGGAATTTTTAAAAAGCATCAACATAACTCGCCCTTCGATTCCTTTTGTATCAAACGTTACAGCTAAGGAAGAAAGTGATCCAGAGATCATAAGAGCTTTGCTCGCTAAGCAAGTTGTAAGTAGAGTAAGATGGAGAGAGATGGTTTTATATATGATAAGCCATGGCACTAATAAGTTTGTTGAAGTTGGCCCTAACAAAGTTTTATCTAATCTAGTTAAAAGAATTGACCAATCTATCAGTGTGAAAAATATAGATAGTATTGGTGATATTAATAGCTTCTTTGATGAATCATTAGTACTAACAGCGAAAAATTTAAAAGTTGGGTTAAGTTAAAGCATATCTATGTAATATCATTCAAGTAGCTAACACTAGTTCCTTTATGATGGTGTCATCCCAGTGCTTGGCACTGGGATCCAGATTGGGCATTAAGTTGGTAAACACTTTACAACGTTTTTTGTATAAAAGGACTGGATGCCAATGTCAAGCACTGGGATGACACCGAATAGGCTACTTGAATAATACCGAAAGAGCTACTGGAACGACAAGGTGCTACTGAATGACACCTCTGGGCACTGCCGTCATAAATCTGCTACTTTCTCGTGACGCTGGAATCCAGGAGTCAAGAAGAATGGGATCCCAGCACTGGGATGACACTGAAGGGGCTACTGAAATAACACCGGGACTACTTTGAGTGACACCCTTACGATGTTTCAAACTACAACAGCTGTGCATAGAGAGTAATGCGAAAAATTATACAATCAACGAACTACCTGTCATTTCATTTGGCTTTTTGAGTCCAAGTAGCTGTAAAATAGTAGGAGCAATATCAGATAATTTTCCATCTCTCAGTTTTAAATTTTCACAAGATATAATAAATGGAACTTTATTTAGAGTGTGCGCTGTGTGAGGTGTATTATTTTCTTCATCGAACATACATTCCACATTACCATGGTCTGCTGTAACAATGAGTGCAGTATTACCCACTTCTTTGACAACGCTGAGTACTTTTGCAAGGCAATCATCTACAGCGAGCACAGCTTGCTCGGCTGCTTTTATATTACCTGTGTGTCCCACCATATCAGGGTTAGCGTAGTTTACAACTATCAGCGCAAATTCTTGAGAATGAATTTTTTTTACAAGCTCTTCTGTGAGCTCAAAGGCTGACATTTCAGGCTGCAGGTCATAAGTTTTAACTTTTGGTGAAGGAATGAGTATTCTTTCTTCACCAGAAAAAGGTTCTTCTCTTCCACAATTAAAAAAGAAAGTCACATGCGCATATTTCTCAGTTTCTGCAATGCGCAGTTGCCGTAATTTATTGTCTTCTATTATCTGTCCCAAAGTGTTGGCAAAAGATTCAGGAGGAAAGAGATAAGGGATTTTTAAGTCCGCTTTATATTGCATCATACTTAAAATTGAAGAGAATTTTGCCACTTCAGTATAGCCTGCTTTACCAAGACAAATACTTGCCAATTGTATCATTCGATCAGCACGAAAGTTAGCCAATAGCAATCCATCTTCTGGTTTTATACCTTGATAATCGCCTATTATTGCGGGCCTGATAAATTCATCGGTTATATTATTTTGATAATTTTCATCAATAAGCGATACTGCATCATCATAACGAGGCGCCTTTGCAAATGCGATGGCTTCATAAGCTTCAATTGTTCTTTCCCACCTATTATCACGGTCCATAGCATAATAACGCCCAGAGACAGTGGCGATTCTTATATCATTTTCCTTTATGCTTTCTGTAAATTCTTGAATGCATCTTTTCCCTGAATTTAGCAGTGTGTCTCTGCCATCTAAAAATGCGTGTATTACAACTTTAATTCCGCGCTGTGATATCTTGTTTGCTAAAGCTGAAATGTGCTTTTGATGCGAATGAACACCGCCATCTGATATCAATCCCATTATATGGCATATGCCATTCTTACTTTTTAGATCATTAATAAAATTCTGTAGATTTGCATTATTTTCTATCGTTTCGATTGCTTGATTAATACGCTGAAGGCTTTGCATTACCACTCTACCGCTACCAATATTCATGTGACCAACTTCTGAATTGCCTATTTGGCCTTCTGGTAATCCAACATCAGTTCCACAGGCAGATAAACTGCACTTTGGATAATTAGAGCTAATATGTTGCCAACAAGGTGGATTTGAATTGCTAATAGCGTTGTATTTACTATTTTCTATTCCATTACCCCAGCCATCTAGTATACATAAAACGACTGATTTAAAGTTCATATAGAAGTTAACATCGAAACCCTCAATGGTACCAAAAACAAACTCTTCTCACAACTTTTGTGTTAAAATAAGAGATAGAAAAAGCTGCTTGGAGGCAATGGTATATGAAGTTTTTCATAAAATATTTTATTAAAGTGATTGACAGTTGCTGAAGTGTTTACTAAAACACTTGCATAGCTTTAATAGTGAGGTCAAATGAGTTATAGTCAATATGTAAAGGATAATACTTTAGCAACATCAGGTGCTATAATTAATGTTGATAGATTAGTAAACTTTTTAAAAAACAATACAAACATTACAAGACTTATTTTACGATGTTCAAAAATTAATTATGAGTTTATAAAAGAATTAGCTCAGCTTTCTCATCTTACTTCACTTGATCTAAGTTGCAGTTATGTTGGTACAGAAGGTGCAAAGATTTTAGCAAGCGGGAATCTTATAAATCTTACTTCGCTTGATTTAGGAGGAAACGAAATTGGTGATGAAGGTGTAGAGGCTTTAGCCAGTGGAAATCTTACAAGTCTTACTGAGCTTAAATTATATGATAATAAAATTGGCGATAGGGGGGCAAAAGCTTTAGCAAGTGGAAACCTTCAAAAGCTTATTTTACTGAGTTTAGGATGGAATGAAATCAGTAATGAAGGTGCAGAGGCTTTAGCAAGTGGAAATCTTAAAAATCTTATTACACTTAAAGTATATGATAACAGCATTAATTACAGAGATATACAGACTTTGGCGAGTGGAAATTTGGTGCGTCTTACTTCGCTCATTTACAATTATTGCAGTATTGATGAAACATTGCCAAAAAATGTCCTTCCTCAATTAAAAAGGAAATGTAATAAAAGAAAAATAGGAGAGGAGCCAGATAGCAAGCTAAGTGAAGCGCAGACATCTTTGCATTTTGACAGTAAAGGCTTTAAAACTATATAACTTCACACGTTTTGTCTGTTTAAGAGACAAAAAAAAGGTAGTGAATTTTGGGCTAAAAGTGAAATGTACAGATTGTATAAAATAGTGCTCCCCGGGCCGGATTCGAACCAGCGACCAATTGGTTAACAGCCAACTGCTCTACCACTGAGCTACCGAGGAATAAACTGCTTTCAACTTATCACATTGAACGCCGATTGTAAACGATTTTTATGTAGACTTTAGACCTAGATATCATTCCAGTGCATGGAGCTGTAATCCAGTCTTTCTTACCAACAAAAACTTAGAATAACTTTTGTTCTTAAAAAATTTCTAGATTCCAGACTCATGTTTCAATGTTAAACAAGGTACAATAGAATTGAGTAGGGTAATTTCTAGGGAATTATTATATTCTAGAAAAAGTAAAATGTCATCCAGATAGGCTAATGTACAAGGTAAGCTGAATGTCTATAAGGAAAAACAGCAAGGCATTTTAGGATTTGCTATAAATCGCATCAGGAGCTCAAGAGTACAGCTTACAATTACAGATAGGTATAGTTGAGTTTAAAGTAACTACATAAATTTACTACAATTTTCATACCTATAAGCTGCTATGCAACAAAGCCCTGTGTGGGTATAATTTTGACAGGATACAAAGCTTAATGGAGAAAGTTACGAACATCAGTGAAAAACATGGCAATTTTATTCTCATTTGCAGCTGCTATCACGTCTTGATCTTTCAATGAGCCACCTGGCTGAATTATAGCTGTAATTCCATGCTTTGCACTTTCTACTATACTATCTGGAAATGGAAAAAATGCATCCGAAGCAAGCGCTGCGCCTTTACATTTTTCACCTGCTTTTTTTACTGCAATATTCACACTATCTATTCTGCTTGTTTGTCCTGCACCGATGCCAATAGCACAACCGTCTTTTGCTATCACTATTGCATTGGATTTTACATGTTTACATATTTTCCAAGCAAAAATAAGATCTTCCTTCTCTTTTTTTGTTGTAGTGCATTCTGTCACTCGGTTTATTTCTTCTACTTTTACTGTATGGTTATTATTTTCTTGCACTAAGAACCCGCCAACAACATTTTTGATTTGATATTTTGCATTTTGCTGAAGAGATTGATGAATAATCACTCTTAAATTTTTCTTTTTTTGTAAAATTTTTAGTGCCTCATTGTTTACCGATGGTGCTATCACCACTTCCAAAAATATCTCGTTTAATTTCTCTGCTAGCTTTAAATCTATCTCCCGATTGAAAGCAACTATTCCACCAAAACTGCTTATTTCATCACATGATAGAGCTTTTTCATATGCTTTTAAAGCACTATCACTAACAGCAGCGCCACATGGATTATTGTGCTTTATTATCACTGCTGCAGGTTCTTGAAACTCAGAAATTATGTTAAGTGCAGACTCTATGTCGACTATATTATTATAGCTCAACTCTTTTCCATGTATTTTCTCCAGTGGATACTTGCTAAATTGATTGCTATAAAATGCAGCTTTTTGATGAGGATTTTCACCATATCTGAGTCCTTGTGCTTTACATCCATATAAAGTAAAAAACTCTGGTAACTCATTGCTTTTACCCTGTGATAAAAACCAATTGTAAATATTAGAATCATACTGTGCAGTCAGAGCAAATGCTTTAGTTGCTAGATGTTTTCTATATTCTAATGTTGTCTGATTGTTATTTTTGATCATCTCAGCTTTCAGTGTTTCGTAATCTTGAATGCTAGAAATCACTGAAGTGAAATGAAAGTTTTTTGCTGTAGCTCTAATTAATGCTACTCCACCTATATCTATTTGTTCTATGATTTGCTTCTCACTTGAGTTGCTATTAACCGTTTTCCAAAATGGATATAAGTTAGTTATAAGCAGATCTATCGGCTTAATTTCTAGATTCTGCATTTCCTTTTCGTGCCTTTTTCGATCACAGAGTATTCCTCCATGAATTTTAGGATGTAAAGTTTTCACTCTGCCATCTAGTATTTCTGGAAATTGTGTGTAATCTGAAACTTCTTGCGTTTTTATTCCCGCACCTGATAGCACTTTATAAGTATTCCCTGTTGAGAGAATTTCTATTTGTTGCTGCATCAAAAACGATGCAAGTTCAATTATATTTGTCTTATCGTGTACTGATATTAAAGCTCTTTTAATTTTCATATGGAAGGTTTCTTAAGATTATATCTAAGAAAAGAAAATTTGTCTATATATAGCTACTACGTCATACCACTGCGGTATCTCGTTGTAGATTCCGCTAACAAGCACATAGCTGTACGAACATTGTGATACAAGAGACCAAGAAAGATGTCATCCCAGTCTGGGATCCAGAAAACTTCACTTTAAATGAGCACACCAGGTGGCTGTACAATAGAAACTGGATTCCAGACTGGAATGACACCATCTACTACTCAAATTACCTGCAAATTGCAATGTTCGTACACCAAAACGCGGTATCTTGTTGTAGATTCCGCTAACAAGCAGCGGAATACCAAATTGTAGAAGTTGCTTTAGCTCTCCTCACCCTCCTTTCAAAGTAGTCTATTCTATAAATTTTTTTGTTAAACTTGATTTTAAGCCACGAACAAAGTCTTTAATATCGCAAGGATTTCTTCCTTCCATTTGTACAACTTTAGGAATTAAAGTACCACCTTTTAAACTTATATGCATATTATCATTAATGATCTCACCTTGTCCTGAAGTGAAGGCTTCAAATTCAGCATCAAGTATCTTGATACGTTTATTCTCTACCTTAATGAATGCTTTTGGATAAAATGCTTTAACCTTTCTATAAGCAATTTCACAGGCGTCACTTGCGTAAATTTTATAGTCTTTTACTTTGTCAGCATAACACGCATCGTTATCGCTCTGTTTTAAGGGAACTTGCTTTTCAATTTCGTTTAGTACTTTCAGCAGTAAATCACTACCTAATTCAGACAATTTATCATACAACGTCTTATAATTATCGCTTTTTTCAATAAGAAATTTTTTCTGTTTTAAAATAGGGCCAGAATCTAAACCTTCATCTAGCTGCATAATGCTAACTCCGGTTTCTTGATCTCCGGCTAAAATTGTGTGCTGTATCGGAGCTGCACCGCGCCACCTAGGCAGCAATGATGGATGAATATTAATACAACCATATTTGGGAATATTTAAAATTTCTTTTGGAAGTATCAATCCATACGCAGCAACAACTGCAACGTCTGGCTTAAAATTTCCAAACTTTTCTTGCTCTATCGAAGATTTTAAAGAGGCAGGAGTACATACCTCTATGTCACTTTTTTCAGCAACGATGTGTACTGGGGATTTTGTTAACCTCTGCCCACGTCCAGAAGGTTTTGGAGCTTTGGTATATACTGCTACTATTTCACTCTGTAATTTCAATAGTAAGTTTAACGCACCAACAGCAAACTCCGGTGACCCCATGAAAATAATTCTCATGGTGTTTTTGCTTTAAGCTAACTTACTATTTACAATTTCTATTAATTTAGCAAAATCATCCTTATGATTAACAGCCATCTCAGCAAGAATTTTCCTATTTAAATCAATTTCAGCAAGTTTAAGACCATGCATAAATCTACCGTAAGTAAGTCCATGTTCTCTTACTGCTGCATTAATACGTATTATCCACAAACCACGAAAATCACGTTTACAGGTTCTTCTGTCTCTGTAAGCATATTGGAGTGCTTTTTCAACTCTTTGTAATGCAATTCTATAACAATTTTTTGCCCGTCCTCTATAACCCTTTGCTAGTTTCAATATTTTTTTATGACGAGCATGAGTAGTGACTCCACGTTTTACTCGAGCCATTTTTATTTTACCTCCATTTTGTTAAATACCATAAGGCATATAAAGCTTAACTATACGCGAGTCAGATTTACTAAGAATCGTCGTACCACGCTGATTACGAATATTAGATTTACTTCTCTTTACCATACCATGTCTTTTACCTGACTGAGTAGAGATGACTTTACCCTTAGCTGTAAGGTGAAAGCGCTTTTTGACAGAAGATTTGGTTTTTAATTTTATTTTCGTCATATTCTAAACAAATTTACAAACACCACTATTTAGTTCTTTATTAGTAATTAAGTATGAGTATAGATAACTTTATTAAAAAATCAAATTAAAATTGTATTTTAAAGCAGCTTGAATGTAATCACACCCAGTATATGTGTTATACCTTCTTTATCTCCAATTGGCAACAATACTTGTCTCATTTTAACACTTTCACTTTCTTCCTCTTCGTTAATTGGGCATTTACTTTCTATTATAGTCTCAAGTTTATCAATAACTGCATCTATTTTATATAGCCGCAAAAATGGTGCATCAATTGCATATTTATTATCGATGTACATCTTTTTTTCAAAACCATAAAATTCAATAGCTTTTTCTCCTGCATTTTCACAAATATAACCTCGATCTTTAACTTCAATGATAAAACAATGCTGCCATGACTCCATGATTTCTGCAGTGTCTATTTCATGTCTTTCTGGCCATTCTCTATCTGATCCTTTTATATCACTCCAATGTTGAGTAACTATATTCACTATTCTTCTTTCTTTGCCTGCATAATTTTCCATTCGAAATTCCACATATAAAACACAGATATGAGGTAAATTTATCGTGAATGTATTGATTTTTTCTTACTAAAGGATGTAGATTATTGAAAATTCTCATCCTGTTTACACAACAGGTAATGATAAATTAAGTATAATAATTAGAGCATAAAAATTATTAAATGAGGAAACTGTAAAAAAATAATAAAAAAATTCTATTTTTGCAATATTTTGGCTAACGAATAGAATTAGTTCCACTTTCTAAAGTTATTGCACTTAATAAATAACTAGATGGAGTTTCTTCCTTAGCACTACTATGGCTTTTATTTTTTCTATTATAAAACCAACATTTAAATGGTACAGCTGCTGCGATAGCTGCTACCAAAGCTACTGTTACTGCTAACATACCTACTGTGAACACTATATTATTTTTCTCGTTTGAAGGTGTTTCCAATAATTTAAACTCTCTCAAGTTTGTATCATGAATCATAGGATTACCCAAAATATTCGTCGTATTTTGAACACTTTCTATATTTCGCATTGTAATTCCATTGCTAGCGTTTGATTTTTTCATTTCTTCCATTACTTGTTTTAAGTTTGGTAGTTCTGCTGTTGTATTTTCAATATCACCAGCTTCCAGCTTTTGCAAGTTCTCATTACTCAAAAACTCTTTGAGATACTTTTCATAAAACTCTTTGGCATTATATCTTTTATAACTTCGTATTTTTCCACTCTTGAGATCAGAAACAATATCATCAATCATCACTTTTGGATTTTCTGCATGCACTATTTCTCCTTCAGCAACAAGAATACGATAAGATGTATCGTCAAGCATACATACATACTTAAGTTTTAAATCACCTCCTCCCAATAGAAAATATATTGTTCTGTTTTGTTCTACATCTCGCAATTCTGATTCAATACTAATCCATCTATTCCTTTTTTCTTTATTGATTGATCTTTTTTTTCCTACAGTATTTTTAAATCTTCTTGACATATATGACCCCCAAGCTGACCAATATTTCCTTATGTATAAAAGATAAATTATTTAAGTCCACATCTTTTCACTAAGATTTTTATATTTTTATTATACTAAATAATACATATATTAATATCTGAATTTCTCATTGCAATTTATTATACCTTAGTAAAAACGATATAAAATTAGAGAAAGAGTTATAAAATTTTTTGTAAGACAGGAAAATTTCTTCTCCTTTGGTTCCAGAGCATATAAGTGCTGTAAGAGCTAAGTTGATGGCACTGTTGTGCCATCAAACTCTGGAATCTTACTCGACACTAATCTGAGAAGATAGATGTGCTACCGATGTAGCATTGCTGAGCAAAGATTCTATTTCTGATGTAGATCCGGAATGCTCAAGTTGAGCTTGTTCAGGAAGGTTTTTCATCGCTTTTTCAACATCGTAGCTACCTTCCCTATTTTTTCTATGCCATACAAAGTATCCTAATCCTGCAAAAGCTACTGCTAGCACTCCACCCAATATACCACCAGCAATCCCTGCTATTCCTATATACTGTCCTCCATTTATTTCGGGTAATTTAGGCCCTTCCACATCTGTGCTATTAAATATAGAATGATCTAACACTTCTTGTGAATTACTATCAAAACGGGAAACACTACTTATATCTTCAGGAGTAATTCCATAACTAGCATTTGATTCTTCTATTTCATTTATTACGTCATTAATCTCTTTAGTAGTTACTTTGCTTGATGCAAAATCGAATTCTTGTTTTGTTAAAGAAGCTGATTCGATAGTTACATCTTCCTGCATCTGATAATCAATTTCTTCAGTAGTAGATTCTCTCAATTGGCTATTTTCATCAGTTCTTTCTTTTAGCTTTTTTGAACTATCCTTACCCAATTCATCTACAAGGTTTTTTAGATATATTTTCTTAAATTCTCTATAATTATATTCTTTACCTTTTTCTATTTCTCCACTCTTAAGACCTAAAATAATTCCATCTATTGTCGATTCACGAATTGCTTGAGGAATGTCTATTGAATTTACTATTCCTGTAACCAAGCCTATCTCAGCTGCTCTAGAAGATATAGAGAGGTCTTTTACTGTTAAATTCTCTCCTTTAATTAAAAATTCTACTCTTCTGTTTTGTTTTATACTTTCCAAGTCAGATACAATTCTAATTGTTGGACCATCCATCTCCTGCTTATTTGTTGTTTCTCTCTTTCGCATGCTATTCTTAGTGTTTTGGAATTTTTTTGGCATTTCACACTCCTTAAATGAATTAATAAAAGTATTATTTGAATTAACAAATACTTCTCTATGTTAGTGGATAAAATATTTAAACCTATATCTTTTTATTAAAATTTTTATGTAAAAGTTACCTTTGTTATACTAAGTAATGTATATATTAATATTTAGATTGATAAATTGATTTTACTTCTGTTACAACTTATTATGCATAGACAACCTCAGTAAAAACGATGAAGCTAAACGAAATTAGAGAAAGATTTATAAAATTTTTTGTAAATAATAATCATGAGCAAGTTCCTTCTTCTCCTTTGATTCCAGAGCATGATCCAACACTCATGTTTACAAATGCTGGTATGGTACAGTTCAAAAACATCTTTACCGGCACGCAAAAAACTGAAATGAAACGTGCCGTCTCAAGTCAAAAGTGTCTCAGAGCAGGTGGTAAACACAATGATCTTGAAAATGTTGGCTATACATCTCGGCATCACACATTTTTTGAAATGCTCGGAAATTTTAGCTTTGGTGATTACTTGAAAGAAACTGCGATAGAATTTGCGTGGAAATTTATTACTGAAGAATTGTCTCTTGATAAAAACAGACTATCCATAACTGTTTACCACACTGATGATGAAGCATATGAAATTTGGCGTAAGATAAGTGGCTTTTCAGATGATAAAATCATAAGAATTACAACAGATGATAACTTTTGGAGCATGGGCAATACTGGTCCATGTGGCCCATGTTCTGAAATCTTTTACGATCATGGAAATTCCGCTTTACATGAAGACGACAGAATTGTTGAAATTTGGAACCTGGTGTTCATGGAATTTAATAAAGATGAAGAAGGTAATTTACAAAAATTACCAAAAAAATGCATCGATACCGGAATGGGCCTTGAAAGAATAGCAGCTGTTATGCAGAACGTTCATGATAACTATGATATTGACCTATTTTCTGCTCTGGTAAGTAAATCGCAAGAGTACTGTGGAAATACGGAAAATAAAGTAGCTCATAAGATTATCGCAGATCACCTTCGTGCAGCTGCATTTCTCATCGCAGAAGGAGTGCTTCCTGGAAATGAAGGAAGAAATTATGTACTACGCAGATTGATCAGGAGAGCAGTACGTTATATCCACCTACTTGGATATAATGATTCTCTATTGAACCTTGTTTTTCCTGCACTCATAGATGGCACAAGTTTGGCTTATATGGGAGATGCTTATCCAGAGCTAATCAGAGCTAAAAGCTTAATAGAAACAACGTTAAAATCAGAGGAAGAAAACTTTAAAGACACTTTAATGAAAGGCATTAATCTCTTGGACAAATTCACTGCAGATTTAAAATCAGGTGACACTCTATCTGGAGAATCAGCATTCAAACTATATGACACTTATGGATTTCCTTTGGATATCACACTTGATATTTTGAAAGAAAGGAAAATAAATTTTGACCAAAAAGGTTTTGATAATGCAATGAAAGAGCAAAAAGAAAGAGCACGTGCTAATTGGACTGGATCTGGTGAAAAATCTGTTGAACAAGTATGGTTTAATTTAATCGATCAGTTTGGCAAAACGGAATTTGTTGGTTATGAACGTGATGAAGTAAAGGATGCAACAGTACTCGCAATAATTTCCTCTAAAAATGAAGTAATTGATTCTGCAAAAGAAGGAGAAAAGATAACTATTATACTTGATAAAACACCTTTTTATGGAGAGTCAGGTGGACAAGTGGGAGATATTGGAAATCTTATACAGTCTGATGGAAGTATGGTAACAGTCGAAAATACCAACAAGATTAATGACTTGTATTTGCACAGGTGCGTCGGCTCAATTTGTAAAGGTAACACAGTTACAGCTAGTATTAATAAAAAAAGAAGACAAGACTTAAGAAGAAATCATTCAGCTACACATCTTCTACACTTTGCACTCAGAAAAATCTTAGGTGATCACGTTACTCAAAAAGGTTCTCTAGTCGCACCAAATAGACTAAGATTTGACTTTAGTCACAATAAGCCAGTCACTCAGGATCAGCTGTCTTCAGTAGAAGATATAGTAAACTCTCTAATCAGAGAAAATCTTTCTACGTCCACAAAAGTTCAAGGTATGGATGAGGCAATAGACGAAGGAGCGATGGCCTTATTTGGTGAAAAATATGGTGATAATGTTAGGGTTGTAAAAATTGGAGATTCAAAAGAATTATGTGGTGGTACACACGTGGAGCGTACCGGAGAAATTGGTTTGTTTAAGATAGCAGCAGAATGTTCCGTTGCATCTCGAGTAAGAAGAATTGAAGCTTTAACCGGTCAAGAAGCAATTAATTATGTACGCAATAACGAAATTAGCTTAAAAAAAGTTGCAGAATGCGTAAAAGCACCAGTAAATGAAATAATAAGTCGACTCAGTATTTTAAGCCAGGAGCGCAAAGAATTTGAAGTCAAAATAAAAAATCTTTATAAAAAGCTTATCAGTGTAGAAACTGTAAAAAGTACCGAAATAAATGGAATAAATTTCGTAAGCCACACTTTCAATAACGTTCCAGGAAGTATAATAAGGGAATTTGCTCTACAGCAACAAAAACCGAAAACTGTAATAGCCTTCATGGTAACAGAAAAGGATAAAACAGTTTTGATTGTCAAAGTAAGTAAAGATTTAACTAATAAGATCAATGCAAAAGAGCTAGTATCTACTGTAACCAGAAGGGATTGCGGTGGAAATGCCGAACTTGCCCAAACAGGCTGTGATAACAATAAAATAGATGATGCCATTACAGCAATCCATAGCAAAATAACAGCTTGCAAAAACTAATACACTCTACTGCCTCGGTATCTTTTAACCATGAGCGAAGGTGTTATGCAAATCGGGGTAGAGAAGACTTAACTGTCAAATGAGCATATCAGGTAATAAGAACTGGATTACAGCTCCATGCTCTGGAATGACATCATTTTATTCATCAAAGTAGCAGCTTTATAACGGCAGTGCACAGAGGCGTCATCAAGTAGCCCTTCATTGTCATCCCAGTGTCAGCTACTCGGATGACACCATCATAGAGATCAGCTACTTGGATGATAAAAGTAAGAAATATCGAAGTGTTGTGCTAGACTTTATACCTCTTACATTCAAACTCACATAAATCATGAATTATGCATGTTTCACACGAAGGTTTTTGCGCTTTGCAAACATATCTACCATGCAAAACTAGCCAATGATGAGCATAAAGTAGGTATTTTTTTGGCACTACATTCAAAAGAGACTGCTCTGTTTTAAGTACATCTTTTTCTTTCACAAGCCCAACTCTATTGCTCACTCTAAAAACGTGAGTATCAACTGCCAATGTTGGAATACCAAGCCCTGAATTTAAGAATACATTAGCGCTCTTTCTCCCAACCCCTGGTAAAGATACCAAATCATCGAAATTAGTAGGCACTTTGCTATTGTACCGCTCAATCAATATTTTACTGAGCCCGATTATATTTTTTGCTTTAGAATTATATAAACCAATACTGCTTATGCATTTTCTCAGCTCACTTTGCCCAAGATTCAACATTTTTTCTGGCGTATCAGCGATACTAAATAGCTCCTTTGTAATTTTATTAACACTTATATCGGTTGTCCGCGCTGACAGAACTATTGCAACTAATAACGTAAAATGATTGGTATAATTTAGCTCTATTTTTGGCGCAGGATTTGACTGTTGAAATTTTTCAAATATTAATTCTACTTTTTTTGAGTCCATGCATAGAGCTAAAAGCTTATACTATACTGTTTGCTGTGCAAATTCAATTGCTCGAGGATGAGGTAGTCCTTCAGTATTAACATCAGACATATCAGTTTTTACCTCATCAAAATTCCTTTCAGCAAACTCGCTTGCTACTTCTGCAAAACATTTTCTAACAAGAGGCATGATAATTGGCATTAACAGTTTTCGTGGATCATACCGTCCTAACAGATTAGTTTCCTTTTGTACTCTATCTCTTGGATCCTCTTCTAGTAAATCTTTCATGTGTTTTTCAGTGTATATTTCACAACCTTTTGAAAATGTAGGACTAAATATCTCAGTAGCTAGCAGTGCTAACAATGACAAAGTACCAAATATTGTTACATCAACATAAAGACTATTAGAAATAAACCCTCTATCATCAAAGAACCGGTTCATAATCTTTTGAGGAGGAAAGAAGTAAAAGCAAATTTGTAGGCTAGTATTAAGTTTACGCTCGCAATTTTTCCAAAGTCGCCTACATTTTTCCAACCAGGCAAAAGAAGATCTCTCAACAACCCATCTTTTTGGCAATACAGCAAAGGTGCTTCACCTCAACAGTTGCACCAATAGTTACTTTCATCTGTGTTGCAAAATTTTCTCCAGTGTAGCCTGCATCAACCAGTATGTTTTTAACTTCAGAGAGACTTTCTTTAGCATTTTTAACCATTGTCAAAGCACTGCTACGATCAGTTATTTCTGCCGTTGTTATATGAATTGCGTGTGTCAAACCTTGTGTATCAACTGCGATATGACGCTTTATTACTGAAATTTTCTTGCCAGCATCATAACCTTTTTCTTCAGCAGTATCGGTATTTTTTACACTTTGGGCATCAATGATGCAGAAGCTTGTTTTGGTATTCCGACCACTGTTCTCTCCAACCAATTTTTTTTAAGACAATTTCTAGAACATTTTCTCTATCTTCATTCGTTTTTTTACTCCATTTCTTGAAGTAATCGTAAAAATTTCGCCATCTTGGAAACTCTTTTGGAAGCATTCGCCATTGACAGCCACTTTTTAGTACATAAAGCACACCACAAAATAACTCATATAAACCTAATCTTCTTGGCTTTGTTTTCTTTCGCACGCTTTCTAAAATTAGTCTAATCTTTTCGAATTTTTCACAACTTATGTCACTTGGATATGTATTCCTCATACTTTCTTTGCCTCATGTCAACTATACCTCATCTTACCATATTCAGAGATCACTTACAGGCTCTTAGGTTAATATAAGCTTCCACTCAATTTAATACACTACAATATTACATATATTAGCTAATTTGTTAATAGATTTACAAATATTAAATTATTGCTATTCTAAATTTAAGTGTTAGTTAACTGAGTTTACAATGAGTATTAGAAATTTTTTTACCAAGGCAATCGTTCTCCTTTTAGTTTGCTTATTAATCTTTATGGGGATTGGCAATCTTTTATCAAATGATGATGAAAGGAAAGAATTAGCTAAAGTAGGAAAGGAAGTTATAACATCAGATGAATATAAATTACTATATCAAAATTATGAAAAGCAAATTTCTGGATCTGATGTAAGTAAAGAACAAGTAAAAAAGCTGAAATATGATTTACTTAACGCACTTATAGAGCAAAAACTATTGTTTAACCTAATTAGCGAACTTGGATTAAAAGTTGGAGAAGAATCTATCAAAAGCCACATAAAAAATACCAAGTACTTTCAGGACGATAAAGGAGAATTTGACCATAATAAATTCCATCAAACTCTAAATAGCCTGCATATCACAGAAAAGGAATATATAGAAAAACTAGAGAAAATCCTGCCTGCAATGATGTTCATGACTTCGTTATTTAAAGATAATTATCCGGTAACTTTTGGTGAGGGTGTTGATGAGCAGATATACAAAAATCGCTACCAAACTAGAGTAGTTGATATTGTTAAAATAACTGAGGATGCAATTACAGACGTTCCTGAACCAGATGATCAAGCCTTACTTGATTTGTATGAAAGAAATAAGTCCAATTTTTATTACCCTGAGTATCGAACTGCGCAATACATTTCTCTGGATCAAAAATATTTTGAAGATCAAATCAGAATTTCAGATGAAGAGGTTGATAGTATAATAGAACATCAGGAACTTAAAAATCAAAGAGACATATTCAATGTGATATTTCCTACCAAAGAAAAAGCTGAAATAGCAAGAAGAGCACTTGAAGAAAGTAAAGCAAGCTTTGAACAAATAATAGAAGAGTTTAATAAAGTGAAACTCGATGAAACCAGAGTAAATAATATAACTAAGGATTTCTTACCTGAAAATATGAGAGAAAAGGTATTTGCTCTCAAAACAGGTGAAGTAAGTGAAGTTTTAACAAGCAATTTTGGATGGCACGTAATAAAGGTAGAAAGCATACATCAAATCTCTGATGAAGACTTGGTTGATTTAAAAAAAGACATAAGGTCAGTTTTAACCAATCAAAAGTCTTTTGAAAAAGTCAATGATTTCATAAATCAAGTGAATTATAAGATATACAATGGTGCAACGATTGAAGAAATCTCCAATAATTACAATTTACCTATACAAACCATTGGTCCAGTAGATGCTAGTGGAAAAGACCAAAGTGGTAATGAAGTAGGAAATTCCAGTGATTTCATTTCTTTCATTTTTTCACGCGAGAAAGATCAGAAGAGTTATTTTAAGGGTGTTGGAGATACTGTTGTTGGTGTGAAAATCAGTGATATCGTTCCTCCTAAATTACAAAATTTTGAAGAAAGTAGGGAATCAGCCATAAAGCTTTGGCGTAGTGAATTTATAAAAGAAAGAATGTTTAAAATGGGACAAGAAGTAGCAGTTCAATTAAGAGAAAAGACAGATTTGGAAGAAATGCAAGGTATAAAATTGGTTAAAGGCCAGCAAATACAACGCAATGAACAAAACTACCCTTTTTCTTTCATAGAAGAGATTTTCAATATGAAAACAACTAATTCGGTAACAGATCCTATTCAATACAATAATGAAATTATAATAGGCGTTCTAAAAGAAATGCATTCATCAAATGGTAAATTAAACATGCTTGACACCGGAAAACGTGTGATGATATCGCTAAAGGAACAGTTAATTAGCTATCTAAAATCAAAGTATAGAGTAGAAGTTAATCATGCTATGATTGATGATATATAAAAAAGTTTATTATCTTCCTTTTATGAGTGATTGGAGGGGGCTATATTGTATTTTTAGGTAAAAGAGGTACAATTAGTTTGACTTGAGCTGTTTATTGTATTTAAATTGTAATTAATATATGAATAAAGGTTGACATGGCAGTTAAAATAAGGTTAGCAAGGTTTGGGGCAAAGAAACGTCCTTTTTATAGGATAGTTGTAGCTGATTCACGAGCACCAAGAGATGGGCGCTTTATTGAGAGAATAGGACAATATGATCCAATGTTGCCAAAAGACAATAAAAATCGTGTTGTGGTAAAAGCTGATAGATTAAAACATTGGCTAAGTGTAGGAGCGCAAGCAACTGAAAGGGTAATGTGGTTCATTAAAAAAGGCATAGTAGATTTAGAAACAGAATCGAAAAAAATAGAAAAGAAAAAAGTTGAGAAAGTACAAGGGCAAGAAGCATAAGTCCTCTTAAATGCTAAACACTGATTTAACAAAAAGTAGTAAATTAGATGATATTGTATCTTCTGATTTATTGGCTATGAATGACTTTATCTTCAAAAATGTCAATGATGAAGGTACTAAGCTTGCTACCGATATTACATCTCATCTTATTAATTCAGGAGGAAAAAAGATAAGGCCTAAGCTCATTTTTATTATTTGTAAAATGCTGAATTACTCTGGAGAGAGTAGGATCAACATTGCTGCATCGGTAGAATTTATACACAACGCTACTTTACTTCATGATGATGTGCTTGATGAAAGTAAGGCACGCCATGGAGTTGCAACAGCAAATAAAATTTGGGGGAATAAATCAAGCATTTTAGTTGGTGATCTATTATTGACCTTAGCATTTAGATGGCTTATAGACTGTGGGAATTTAAGTGTTCTCTCTATTTTATCTAAGGCATCTAATTTGCTTGTCAAGGGTGAGATAAAGCAGATGACAACGCGTTTTGACCCTAACACAATTAGGAAAAATTATTTTAATATCATTGGAGAAAAGACAGCATCTTTATTTTCTGCATGCTGCGAGGCTGCATCAGTAGTATCTGGAGCCACAAGTGATGAAACAGAGAGGCTAAGGAATTTCGGGTTTAATTTTGGTATGGCATTCCAAATAATTGATGACGTGCTAGATTATACTGCTAATCAAGGCACTTTAGGAAAGCAACTTGGAAAAGATTTCTTTGAAGGTAAAGTTACTTTACCTTCTATTATAGCATATGAAAAAGGCAGCCCATCAGAACAAAAATTCTGGGAGAAATCTTTTTCTTCAGCTAGACACAATTTTGACCAAGCATTACAATATATTAATCATCATAATGCCATTCATGTTTCTATGGAAGAAGCTAAACACTATATTAATATGGCGCAAAGTAATATTGATACTTTTTCTGATTCTCTTTATAAAACTGCTTTAATTGACTTTTTAAATGCAAGCATAGAAAGACAAGGATAGCTAACGCTTGATATTTTTAGATTGATTGTTATATATTTATTAAGTTTGTAAGGGTGAATGATATGTCAGATAGTAATAAAGAGAAAAAAAAGAAATTTGCCGATATGGTCAGTAAACGAAAAGGGGATGATCAAGAAGATCAGCAAACAGGTGATTTAAGTGAAGAGCTTAATATATTAAAAGAACGTGCAGTTCAGCTTGAAGATCATTTACGTCGCGCTGTTGCGGATAATGAAAACGTTAAACGTATAATGCAAAAGCAAATTAGCGATGCAAGTGATTATGCAGTCACAAAATTTGCACGTGATATGATCGACTCTTGTGACAATTTAAAAAAAGCAATGGAAAACTTGAAAGATGATGATCCTATTCATGAAGGAATAAAAGTGGCGCACCAAAAGATTGTGAGTGATCTAAAAAAACATGGAATAGAAGAAATAGATCCAATAGGTAACTCTTTTGACAGCAATTTACATCAAGCTGTTGTGGAAAGAGAAGATAATGAAAAAGAGCCTGGCACTATTGTAGAAGTACTACAAACTGGTTATACAATTAAAAATAGGTTGCTTCGTCCTGCAATGGTTATTCTTTCTAAAAAATCTGCTGATTGCGAAAGTAACTAATAACACACTCAAGGTATGGAAGAAGTTGTCTTCTCAGGTATTCAGCCAAGTGGAGTATTACACTTGGGCAATTATCTTGGTGCAATTAAGCAGTGGATAGGCTTGCAGGATAAATATAAATCTCTTTTTTGTGTTGTTGATCTGCATGCAATCACAGCAAATAAGCTTCCCGCAAATGAATTAAAAAATAATATTTTTAAAGCAGCAGCAACTTATATTGCATGTGGAATAGATCCGGAAAAGTCGATTATTTTCAATCAATCCGCAGTTAGTGGTCATGCAGAATTGGGCTGGCTGCTAGGGTGCTATACACCAATTGGTTGGCTTAATCGTATGACTCAATTTAAAGATAAGGCTGGAAGCGATAGACAAAAAGCTTCTCTTGGGTTATATAGCTACCCAGTACTTATGGCTGCGGATATATTGCTGTATCAAACTAAATATGTTCCTGTTGGCGATGATCAAAAACAGCATTTAGAACTTGCACGTGATATTGCATCAGCTTTTAACAATCATTATAAATGTAGTCATTTCATCATACCTGAAATCTTAACTTTGGATTGCACATCAAGAATAATGAGCTTAAGAGATGGAGCAAGCAAGATGAGCAAATCTGATTCTTCAGAATACTCATGCATTAACCTTGACGATACAGATGACTTGATTGTCAAGAAAATAGAAAAAGCAAAAACAGATTCAATTCTAGGCTTTGATTTTGCTACTTTAAAGTGCCGTCCAGAAGTAAACAATTTGGTAAACATTTATTCAGTGCTTAGTGATTTAAATGTGGAAAAAGTGTGTGAAGAAGTGAATAAACATGATATGAAACACTTTAAAAAAGAGTTAGCTGGCTTAATCATCAGTGTTATATCACCCATACGTGAGAAGTTGAACGGTCTTTTGAAGGATCAGCTCCATTTACATAAAATATTAAAAGAAGGTACAGAAAAAGCAGCAGAGATTGCAAATAACAATATAAAAAAGATCAAGGATATTATAGGGTTTGTTCAATAGGTTACAACTATTTCTTCCCATGGCTTTCAAATCGTGCAGCTATTTTCTTTACACTAACATGAGTGAGAAGAGGTTTTTTACTAACCGGAAGTTTAGAATCGGACTTTGCTGTTATGGGGTTCATTTTAGATCTTTTATTTCCTACCGGAAATGAGTGAGATTGGGAGGCAGTTTTTTGCGATGGTGCAGGATCTTTCTTCATACCGATATCTGCTTGTGTTGCAGGGGTGGCTTTGCTCTTAGCAACTTGATTTTGCTCAAATTTTCCTACTATTGACTTTACTCTACCGTCCTTCTTGCTATTTACTTTTTCTTTTATAATAACCGCTTTTACTTCTGATGCTGCTTTATCAGCAGATTTTTTCAGGATTGGTTTACTTTCAGCTGATTTTTGCGAAGTCACTTCTACTATTATTGGTTTCGTGCTCACTTGTTGATCAACAATATCTAGCCTTTTAGGATTTGACAGTATTTCAGATTTATCTTCTTTAGTTTCTTGCCTAATTTCTTGATTGGTAGCGTTTAGCGCTGGTGGCTCTGGAGCCTGTCTCTTTTTATATCCTCTTCTTGTTCCTGCATTTTTCTTAGGTTTCGTTTTGTGAGTTGGCTCCTTTTTAGCTAACTTTGAGTCTTCCGAATCTTTTGTTGAAGATTTACTACTTTTCTCTTGATAATTTGATATTTCCTCATGTCCAGACTCTTCACTTAATGAACTTTCATAGCCTGAATCTTCAGGAGATACATTCTCTATTTCTGGTTTAAAGTGTACCTTTTTTGAGGCAGTAGGAGGTGGCGGAGGTGCTGTTGTTGGCCGTTTTATTCTCTTCATAACTAATTTTCCTACCGGCTGTTTTCCTTCTTGCAGCTTAGGAGTATCTTCCTTCTGCTTTGATGTCGTTTTATTTTCCGTGCTTACTTCGTATGATTTATGTGCTTTATTGCCTTTTCCACTCTGTTTCGAATCTAAAATTTCTTTAAGTCCTTTCTTGAATAGATTAATTGTACTTAAAATATTTGTGTATTCGGCTGCTTTTTCTATAGTGAAACCTGATAATTCATCACCAACAAAATTTTTTATGTCATTATCATTAGTTGGAATATCTTTTCCCAAGACTCTATCTAATATCCCTTTTAATGTTCCAATAAAACCGAGTGGCTTTGTGCTCAAAGGTTCTACATAATTATTCAAGTCGCTATATATAACAAATTTGGCTACATCTTTTGCGTTGTTTGTAAAATTCTTCAGAGCTTGAGATAAATCTTTCAGTGTTTCATCATATTGTTCATTAATTTTTTTTGTATCCTTCAGCTTTATGACTCTTATCAAAGAATTGAGATTTTTATCATAATTGTCACTTTTAAATAGATCACTCATACCAATTACTGTTTATCGTTTACTTAAATATAAATTCAAAGTATTAAGACCGAGTAAATGTTATATGACTTATCCTCTGACTCATAAACGCTTGCGTTCCTTAATGTGCAAAAAAATTTCAATAATCTTCAATCAGCAATAGTATAGAAATCCAAAAAACAAGTAGCTAACACTGGAATCTAGGAATTATGATTGGGCACAAGTTGATGAGTATAGTTGTTTTATGTTGAAATACAGCATTTATGGAAAGATTAGATGTCAGTCTAGAATGACACCCTTTCTGGAAAACTCGGATTACAGTGTTTGTATAACTTAATAATTAGAAACTAAAGGAGTTCTTTTTTAAAAAACTTAAGTTATACTTATAAGTATTTGATATCTTTTGTAGTGATTATGCTAAGTCTAAGCTGCCTTTATGGTGATAATGCAGAATTTGTAGAAGAAATGTATAGCCGTTATCTGCAGGGCGATAAATCAATCGGGGAGGATTGGAATAGGATTTTTTCAAGCAATTTAGAAATGAATAAAACGGAAGCCTGCAATGCACAGCACGCAGTCAAGTCGGATGATTCAATTTCTAGCTTAGCAAATTTCTTCAGATCTTACGGTCATTTTTTTGCGGACTTAAATCCATTATCACCGCATGTAAATAAAGAAATAGATTATCAGAAATATTTGAATATCTCTCCAGCGTATGATGCTGAAATATATAGAGATATTTACTGCAAGAACATCGGGTTTGAATTTATGCATATTTCCTCTTATGAGGAAAGAGTGTGGCTGCAGGAGAAAATTGAAAATCAGGTCTATACGCTAAGCCCTCAGGATAAAAAAGAAATACTAAGGCACTTGATTGAATCTGAGATGTTCGAGCAATTTCTCCATATGAAATTTCCTGGATATAAGCGTTTTTCTATCGAAGGTGGGGAGTCAGCCATTGTTGCAATTGAAAGAGTTATTAGTGATTCTGCAGCTTTTGGTATTGAAGAAATAGTTCTTGGTATGGCCCACCGAGGACGGCTTAATGTTCTAACCAAAGTTATGGGGAAAGAATATGCGGCAATGCTGTCTGAATTTCAAGGCAATCTTGCATACCCAAGTGGTCTTGAGGTATCTGGTGATGTCAAATATCACCTTGGTTACTCTTCTGATCGAGCACTTGCTGGTGGTAAAAAAATACACTTAAGTTTATGTCCTAACCCATCTCACCTTGAGGCGGTAAATCCAGTTCTAGCTGGAAGAGTAAGAGCGAAGCAAAATATAAGATCTGTGCTTGGAGTGTCAATTCATGGTGATGCAGCTTTCATCGGGCAGGGAGTGGTTGCTGAAACCCTGACTTTGAGCAACATTGAAGGTTATACAGTAGGTGGTATCGTGCATATTGTTATTAATAACCAAGTTGGTTTTACCGCCAACCCATCCTGCGCACGCTCATCTTTTTATTGCACTGATGTAGCAAAATCAATAGAAGCTCCAATATTTCATGTTAATGGAGATAATCCAGAAGCTGTGAGTTTTGTTGCGAATTTGGCAATGGAGTATGTGCAGAAATTTAAAAAGGATGTGGTGATTGACATAATATGCTACCGCAAATATGGCCATAATGAAGGCGATGAGCCAAATTTTACTCAGCCACTTATGTATAAAGCAATATCAAAGCATAAAACTCCAGGCACGCTGTACGAAGAGAAGCTGACTGCAGAGAAAGTGCTAGGTAGCGATGAAGTAAGTAAATTACGCAGCGAATTTAGAACAAGATTAGATAAAAGCCTTACTGAGTCAACGACTTATACTCCGAAGAAAGCTGACTGGTTTGATGGAGTGTGGTTAAAACTCAGGAGAGCAAAGTTGAACGATTTGAGTGAATATTATACGGACTCTGGTGTTTCACCAGATGAGCTAAAAAAATTAGGTGTACACATAAATAGCAATATTCCAAGTAGTTTTAATCTCAATAATAAAGTCAGAAGAATACTTGATGGCAGAATAGACAGTATAAATTCCGGTAGCAACATAGACTGGGCAACTGCTGAAAGTCTTGCATTCGCGTCATTGCTTAAAGAAGGAATAGGAGTGCGCTTGTCAGGACAAGATTCTGGTCGCGGTACCTTCTCGCACCGTCATTCAAGACTTGTTGATCAAGTAACAGAAGAAACGTTTATTCCACTGAACAACATAAGTGAGAAGCAAGCTCGCTTTGAAGTTATAGATAGCGCACTATCTGAGTATGCTGTGATGGGTTTTGAATATGGATATAGCCTTGATTCTCCTTATTCACTTGTGCTCTGGGAAGGGCAGTTCGGTGATTTTGCAAATGGCGCGCAAATTATGATCGACCAATTTATCTCATCTGCAGAAACAAAGTGGTTGCGGTCAAGTGGTCTAGTTTTACTTTTGCCTCATGGTTATGAAGGGCAGGGGCCTGAGCATAGTTCTGCTCGTATAGAGAGGTTTTTGCAGCTCTGTGCAGAGGATAATATGCAGGTGGTTAATTGCTCTACTCCTGCGAATTATTTTCATGCTTTACGCCGACAAATTAATCGAGATTTTCGTAAGCCTTTAGTGGTGTTTACACCTAAATCACTATTGCGTCATAAAAGCGCAGTTTCTAACCTTTCTGACTTTGAAGGAAAATTTCTTACGGTAATTCCAGAGTGTAGAAAAGGTTTAGTTGCAAGTGATAAAATACGTAAAGTTGTAATATGTAGTGGTAAAGTTTATTACGACATAATTGAAATGCTTGAAGCACAAAAAATAAACGATATAGCAGTAGTGCGTTTAGAACAATTTTATCCATTCCCGGCCGATAAACTAGGCAGTGAACTTGAAAAATATAAGAACGCTGAAATTACATGGTGTCAAGAGGAACCAAAAAATATGGGAGGATGGTTCTTTGTCAACCCATTGATAGAAGAGGTATTGTCTGGCCTCAATGCTCAAGCAAAAAGACCTAAGTGCATTGCAAGACCTGCTGCTGCATCTCCTGCATGTGGTTATGCTAATGTCCATGCTCAACAACAAGCAGAAATTTTGAAGCAAGTTGTGCATGTACAATTGTGCAAACACTAAATGGCAATTGGTCAGGCTCATTAATTGTACCTAGATAACTTATAGCAATAAAAAAATTTCCATATCACAAAGAAGATTTTGGCAAGCAAAACTAGTTTACAGATTCTTAAACTTTATATTCTATAACTAGAATAAATTTTAAGGAGTATTTTATGAGTAATAATAACACTTTTCCATTACAATCCCATGCTATTACAAAAAAAGAAGAGAGACCAAATTCTCGAATAGAACTTAAGGTTGAAAATGACGAGCTTATTGATGTCAAAACAGGTGAATCTACTGGCAAAAATTATGAAGAATGCTTTAAAGTTATGCTAAAGAATAAAGATAATATTACACTTAACCAATACGATAGGCTTGAAGGAGAGTGCAATGATAGTGAATGCCAAGCTTGTATGGATGCATTTAATGCTGCTATAATAACAGTTACCTGGATTGAAACTTAAGACGTAAAGGTAGAGAGGCACTTTTAAGAATAAAATAAATGGAGTCAGAAAAATCAGCGTTGAATATTGTGCTTAATCTGAAATCAATAGTGCTCAATAGAATTTAGACATAGGCTCGTTGAGCCTATGTACACCCAGATAACTTACAGCAACCCTCGATAAATATATGGTTGATTACTGAGGCTTAGCATTGCTTATGGTAGCCCACTTAATTTATTTCACTTCCACCAAGGGAATATTGTTCCAGCTATTGCTGCCATAGTTATCAATAGAAGCGTTTAGGTAATCTGTATCAAATCGTACTGGTACATCAAATTCGAAGCTTGCGGTGATTATTGTACCTTTTGCTGGTGGTTTCATAAATGCTATTTCTCCAGTTGAATAATTCACTGAATATTTTTCTGTCTTTTCACCATCTAGGTAAATTTTTATTGTATCATGCACTGGCTTTTTAATAGTTCGTGTATGCTTGTCTTTTCCACTTATGTAAGTTTTCATCAGTTGAAAGATCGTTTTTTTATCGTCTCCTATGCCAATTTCTTGATTGATAACTGTAAAGTCTGACCAATCCTTAAAACGAAACCCTATTGCTTTACCTTTTCGTGCCTGAAAAAATGTTATGAGTTCTGTTAGCTGCTCGTTTGACCTAACTCCATAAGCTATGTTATACCTGGCACGTGCACGAGACCAATTAATATTGCGCTGCTCACAACCATTATGAGTTGTTACAACGTCAGTGGAAAATTCAGGTCCTCCAGTAGAGCCATAAGATATATTTTCTGGAAATCTAATTTCTGTAAATGACATATGCCCTCCTGTAAAAATAAAATTGAGTTGATATAGATGAAGTAGGAAAGATCTTAAATTTTTGAAGCTGCTTTATCAATCAGGCTATAAATTTTAAATCCCGTTTCTTCTAGAAAAGTAAAGGTGTTGTTTTCTCCTACCTTACCTTTCAGTTCGTTAATGTCTTGATGACTCTGCGTTAACTGATATACACAAACACATGCAATGGCTAAAGCAACTCCAGCAAGACATGCTAAAGGAATTGGTTGAGTAAAAACAGCAGCTATAGCAGATGCTGTGAATGCTATAGCTGTTATTACAGTAGTTATGCTATAAATAGCTTCGCCTCTGTAACTATTGATTAATTTCTTTTCTATTGCCTCTTGTTGTGTTTTTTGCTCGTGTGGATGAGAAATAGTAATTACTGTATCCGTATGAATTGGCTCACTAGCGCTGGTATCAATTCTCTCTTTTTGTGTTTTTTGTTCTTTATGATCTTGCGCAATTGCTGCTTTGCTAGTTCTGATATTATATTGTTCTTCTTGCTCTGATTGATCAGAAGCAGGAACTCTTTTACCTATTTCAAGAATTTCTTCACTGGAATTTTTTTTCATATCCTTAGAAGTTTCACTCAAGATCTTTGCTGTATTTTCACAAATTTTATTGTGTGTTTTTTCTAACATTGCTTCATGATTTTGTGAATTTGTTTCATCAATACTTCTATCAGCAGCTCTTTCTTTTAGTGGTTTCTGCTCTGATTGATTAGAAATAGGAGTTCTTCTATTCGAAAAAATCGTCTCACCAGCGCTGCTTTTTTGTTGTACTGGTTTCTCATAAGCAGAAGCTTCTGTAACCTCGCCAAAGATTTCTTCATTAGAAACTGGTTGACTTTCTGTTATATCTTCAGAAATTTCACTTAGAAGTGGCACAAAATGCCTCATGTAATTCACTACTCCTACAGTTTTTTTGCTACTATCTATCTCTAGTTGATTGAGATCTATATCTTGTATAAAAACTGCTGGATCATCATCATGTGCTGTAATTTTAGTTCCCGTAACTTTTTGACTACCTTCCTCTATTGAATAAATATAAAGTTCCACTTTGTACTTGTCGCATATCATTCTCCCTTCAATCTCTGGACGACCCCATATAGGTGCAGAACCAGCTCCTGTGGCCATATTCTTAATATTTTTTAAGTACTCATGAAAAGTCTTTTTCTCATCTATCATATTTATTTTAGTTTTTGGATCTTGTATAGGACCATATGGACCTTCTAGCGCAGCAAAGTAGCCACCAATAGCAGCGTCTTTTATTACTGCTTTATAGGTCCAACTATCTTGTTCACCATGTTGCTCAACATAATCTGCGCAGTCTTTTCTTAATGATTTTGCAGTAAAATAATGACCAGGTTTTATATTTAGCTCATTCAACCCTTGAGCCACAGAGTCAAAAAAGCAATCCCCTGTCTTTATAGCAGCCCCGATTTTTAGTTCTCTAGGATAAGTACTCTTTAAATTATCCAATAAATTACTTGGTTTTTTCTTTTCTTCGATTTGTTGAAAAAGAGCAATTGGTTCTCTGTTGAAATTTTTCATGTTATAACTCCAAAATAATAATTGTATTTTAATAGATTAATCAGCCTAGGAAGGCTAATTACTTAAGGTCGTGCTATGTTGCAAGCAAACATCACCTATTCTTCTTGAACTAATATGTAGCATATACATATTGTTACTTAGTATATCTTAACTATACTTAAACTCTCTTATGCTGTCAAGCAGGAAATTTATTAATCTTTTAACCCATTCACTTTTTTGCGTAATATATTCAAATCAGTTTTTCCTACAAAAAGACTATCTCCTATTATCAAAAAAGGTGTACCGCCTACTCCCAACTCCCTTACTAAAAGTTTACTATTGTTTATCATGTGCTCAATTTTGTCTGCATTATTTTTCATAGAGTTATTAAAATCTTCCTCGTTAATCCCTATACTTTTTACTATATCCAATATAGTTTCGTCTGAAAATTCTCCTCTGTGATCTAGTGCAGCATAGTGAAAATCTAAGTACTTTTCTTTATCGATAAAATAAGTTGCTAAAGCACCTTTTGCTGCCTTTAAGGAGTTGTTACCAAGTATTGGAGCATCCCTAAAGATATATTTAATTTTGCCATCATTGATCAACTGTTTTATGTCATTCTTTATTGCCTTACAATAGCCACAAGAATAGTCAAAGAACCCTACAGCTATGACATTGCTATTTTCATTTCCTGAGTAAGGATAAGTGGAGTCGAATATTTCATTTTTATGCTGAGAAATTTTATTTTTGGTTGCATTAGCATAACTATTTTTAGCTGACTCTTCCTGGAGAGCTTTTAGAACTCTATCAAAATTTTTACTGATGTAATTATCCAATCTCTCACCTATATAATCATCATTTAAGTTCTGACTGCGGTGCGAAAGCCAATTGTTTATTACTGGTAAACTTGCTACTGCAAGTATAAAAATCAATAAAAATGGTATTTTAGACATACACTTACTTAAAGAATACAAATATTAAAGAAATGCTCAATGTTAAAACATTTTTATCAAGAAATGCAAACTTTATAAAATGAAATTTAAGATATTTTTGTAAAGTTCATCATAAGATTTGGTGATGAAAAATTTTGCAGAGTAAGGCATTTATAAAGATTTAGATAGTCTTTACCGCTATTTCTAGTAAATTGTAAGCAAAAAAGTTGATTATCTTGTAATCGCTGCATATAATATCGGTAAGCGCGTCGCTAAGTAATATGAACACACTAAGTCTTACATTTCCGATAGTGTTGTTCGGATATAATAGAATGATTTTTCAATAAATGTAAGTAAAAAATGAGGTTTTTAAAAGCTGTCTTTAACTTAGCAATGTTAGCATTTTTTGTAGCTTCGACAGCTGAAGCAAGGTGGAGTAAGTACGAAGATGCTTCTGTCGAGGTTAAGTTTTCTAATGTTAACATTAATGTTAATAGAGATGGTACCTACGAAACGGAAGTAGAGCTTCAAGCAAAAATACTCAAGGAGTCTGGGCGTGATAGATTTTCTCTGTATAGTTTAATCTACAATGATGATAGTGCAGATTTGACTGTTTTAGAAGCTAAAACAGCTTATAACGGAGAGGAATATATAGTTACTGAAGATATGATGGAGGATAAGCCACTGGCTAGTCCTGGCAAAGGCTTTGATCAGCTAAGGCAAGTAACCATACCATTTCCCAAAATAGAAATTGGCACAGAAGTATATTTAAGATATAAAAAAGTTAACAAAAAGGTTCCTGTTGATAATTTTTATGGCTTGAGCTTCTCTTATTATGGAGATTATTTACAAGCAGAAAATACTAAAATCAACTCTGAATTGCCTCTAGAGATTAAAGTGAATGATCCAAGAAAAGTATTAGAGATTGCTGAGGAAAAAAAGGATGGTGTACATTATATAAACATTACCTTAAAGAAAGCAATTTATGAAAACACAATAAATGAACCACATAATGGAATATTGAATATTAAACATAACACTTGGGTATCACTGTCGAGCCTATCTAAATGGGATGATTTAGCTAAAAAATTAGCTCCTGGATATCATAGCGTCATTAATCAGCCACTTCCTGCAACTTTTATAGCTATAGCAGAATTTGCTGCCAATAAAAATACTGATGAGGAGAAAATTAATGCAGTCACTTCTTTATTGAATGAAAAAGTTCAATATATGGGAGATTGGCGCACAGTCTCAGGAAAATATTTTCCACGAGATTTAGAGAAAATTGCTGATTCTCAAGTCGGGGATTGCAAAGACTTTTCTGCTAGCACGGCTGCTATTCTGCAAAAACTTGGTTATAAAGTTCAACCTATTTTAGTTATGAGAGGAACTACTAGCACTTCTAATCCTGAAGCATTACCTAATATGGGTAATTTTAATCATGTGATGCTCAAAGTAACAAATAGAGGTGGGAAAATATATTGGATCGATCCAACTAATACCGTCAGTATGGCACAGGGTATTTTTCCAGACATTGCTGATAGGAACGCTCTAGTACTCAATTCTGAGGAAGCAGATTACATAAAGATTCCTGCTGTACAAGGTGAAAATTCAAAAGTGATATCCCATAGTGAATTAACTATAGAAGATAATGTTGTAAATGAATATGGCCAGCTTACCGTGCAAGGGGAAGCAGCCTTAGGCTTAACAGGTGTTGGATTATATTATTCAGATGAGCAATTAAGAGATTCTGTTTTTCGTATGATTAGTGGAGTATATCTTGATGAAGAAGAAAAGAAGTTCTTAGAATTGCCTGACCTTACCTTGCGTAATGTAGAGGATCTGACAATTAAATATGAGTTCCAGCAAAAAAATAAGATTTTCAAGACAAATCTAGGGCCGGCTTTGAATTTAGGAGATAATTGGCTTAATGATGTTGTGAATACAGCTTCTGACCAAGTGTCAGATCTTTTTATTGGTGTTCCTAAAACTAAGGAAAGCCATATGATAATAAAAGATATCAAAATTAAAAATTGTGAAAATTTGAATTTTGAAATAAATTCTCCTTGGTTATATGTAAATAGGTCGTGTAAATATCAAAATGATGGAACCGAATTTAGCAATTTAATAACCATAAAGAAAAGTTTTATTACCAATGAAGAGTTAAAGACTGCTGAATATAAAAACTTAAAAAGCGAATTGGAGAATAATTTTTCTAGAGCCTCTATAATAATAAGTGAATGAGTTGTGCTGGGAAAAGCACTTCTTAAAAGGCTTAAAATTTTTAAAATATGTACAATAACTTACGCGACTTCATCAGAGCATTAGAAGAAAAAAAAGATCTAATTAGAATTAAAAAAGAAGTTTCAACTATTCTTGAAATGACAGAAATTCATCGTAGGGTTTTGTCAAACAAGGGACCAGCTATCATCTTTGAAAATGTTGTCACAGAAAATGGCAAAAATTCAATTCCCGTTTTAGTGAATTTATTTGGTACTATTGAGAGAATTGCATTCGGACTTGGTATAAATTCTGATGAATTAAGGGATCTGGGTAAACTTCTAGCATTTTTGCGATCACCTGAGCCGCCAAAAACCTTCAAAGATGCTGTGAAAATGTTTCCTCTACTAAAAGTTGTATTGTCGATGCGGAGCAAAGTTGTGAGCAAAGCCCCATGTCAAGAGCTGGTGCTAACTGGGGATAAGGTGGATCTTAGTTTGCTACCTATTCAGACATGCTGGCCAAACGAGCCTGCACCGCTTATCACTTGGCCACTTGTGGTAACAAAAGGACCAACAGCAGACAAGCAAGATAATTTCAATCTTGGAATATATCGTATGCAGGTTGTGAATAAAAAAACGACTCTCATGCGCTGGCTTGCACATCGTGGTGGTGCAGGTCACCATAAACGGTGGAAGGAGGAGAGGGGGCAAAATATGAAGTTTCCTGCGGCTGCTGTGATTGGTAGCGATCCTGCAACGATTATTGCTGCGGTAACTCCGGTGCCGGAGACTTTATCAGAATACCAATTTGCCGGGCTGCTGCGAAAAAAACCACTTGAGCTTGTAAATTGTAAAACTATTCCTCTTCAGGTTCCAGCTCATGCTGAGATCGTTCTGGAAGGATATGTTAGTTTAGATAAGTATAGAGATGAAGGGCCATACGGAGACCATACCGGTTACTATAATGCTGTTGAACAGTTTCCTGAGTTTAACATTACTGCAATTACAATGCGCAAAGATCCAATTTATCTCAGCACTTTCACTGGCAAACCACCAGATGAACCATCAATTCTTGGTGAAGCACTCAACGAAATTTTTGTGCCGATTCTCATCAATCAGTTTCCGGAGATAGTAGATTTTTATCTGCCTCCAGAAGGTTGTTCATATAGAATAGCGGTAGTGTCGATAAAAAAGGCTTATCCAGGGCATGCAAAAAGAATTGTTATGGGCACACTATCTTTTCTCAAACAGTTCTTATACACGAAATTTATTATAGTTGTTGATTATGATATAAATATACGTGATTGGAAAGAGGTAATGTGGGCAATGTCAACAAGAATGGACCCTGTGCGTGATACAATTACGATAGAGAATGCCCCAATTGATTATTTAGATTTTGCTTCCCCTGAAAGCGGTCTCGGAGGTAAAATAGGGTTTGATGCAACAAACAAACTTCCACCTGAAACCAAACGAGAATGGGGAAGAAAAATTGAAATGAGCGAGGAAATAATAAAGAAAGTTACAGAGAAGTGGAAGGAATATGGGTTGACAGATGATTGAGATATGATGTAGACTACCGCCGTGTATTTAGGTGTGGTTTGTGAGGCTTTTATATCTTTTATTTTTGTCGGCATGTTTTTCTCTGTATTACTATGTGGGTCCTACATTCTCGCCTTGCCCAAAAGCAACAGTTTGCTTCTCACCTGAAGAAGACTGTGCTGTACCGATAATCAGCGAGATAGACCAATCTAAAGAATCTATCTTAGTTCAAGAATATACATTTACTCTTGGAACAGTTGCAAAATCTTTGATTAACGCCAAAGAGCGTGGTGTTGATGTTAAAGTCGTCTTAGATAAATCACAACTCCATTCAAAATATAGTGTCATAAGCGAATTGTTTTCAAATGGAATACCGATTTGGATCGATAATAAGCCAAAAATTGCTCATAATAAGGTAATAATTGTTGATAATCAAAAAGTCATCACAGGATCGTTTAACCTCAGTAAGACAGCTGAAAAGGGAAACGCTGAAAATTTATTAATTATTGAAAATTATCCTGAATTAGTCCAGCAGTATGTGAAGAACTGGGAAATACGAATGTCACAATCCTATCAATATGCTCCCTAGATACTTGATATCAAAAAAAGTCTTTTTATTGATAGATTTAATTTCTTGTGATATAATAAATTAAAAGGTTTTAAGGGGTAGGTAATGGATTACATAAATGATGCTGCTGATAGTTACGCTGCCATTCATGATTTTTTTCAAAATAATGGTGTTGGAGATTACAAAGTTCAATGCAATTATGGTGGTGTACCGTATGCTACTGACGAATATGTACATTCTGGAGACAAATTTTGGAGCAATAATTTTATAGACTCACATTTTGGAAGGGAAATAAAAATGTATCCTCAAAGTGAGCTTTTAGCTAAAGAGTATGCTGGTAATACACTACCGGTTTCAATATCACTAGACAAGGATCTAATAAAAATAAAAGAATGTCAGAAAAAAACTAAATTTGTAGAACTAGAAGGGGAATCAGGTGATATAGTATATGATAAGCAAAAGCATATAAAGTGCTACACGACAAAGTTATCATATGACGATGTTTCTGTTCATAATAAAAACGAAGTTTCAATACTGAATATTAGATATGATATGCCAAATGATCTGAGATACAGTTTAAACATAGCCTTCACAAAGGTTAATGATAATCAACCAGGTTTTTGGCAAAAATTTAAAAATATGTTTTAATAAAGCAGCTTCTCAATCAGGAATATTCTGGTGGAAAATGAATATCTACTTAGTAATGAATTTGGTCAGTAGCTACTAAGTTTTTCTTATAGCTATACAACGAAGGTTTGCTGGTCTTACATTTATTCTCTGCAAGACAAAAAATTCACATAATTGTACATAGTATGGAATAAATAAACTTCCACTATATTTTTCGATTAAACTTACCTTTTCTCTATTGAACAGATTTCGTATTAAATCTTAAGCTCAACGCACCTAAATATATAAGCATTCCCAGCAAAATCATAGGTATAGAAAGAAATTGTCCCATAGTTAAATTGAACCATAAATAGCCAATTTGATAGTCTGGCTCGCGGAAAAATTCAACCACAAAACGTGCTATTCCATACCACATAACTGCAATACCAGTTGTTGCACCGTAATACAGTTTCACTCTAGTCAAGAAAAACAGTGAATTTGCAACTACAAAAAGTAGCGCTCCTTCAAAAAATGCCTCATAAAGTTGGCTTGGATGGCGCAATAAATTATCACCATTTTCTGGAAATACCATACCCCACGGCATATTTGTAACCCTGCCAAATAACTCTCCATTTATAAAATTACCTATGCGGCCTAGAAGTAAACCTATCGGAACTCCACAAGAAATTAGATCCAGTGTGTAAAATATAGGAATGTTATGTCTTCTACAGGAGATTATTACTGCAAGCAAAACTCCTATAGCACCGCCATGAAATGACATACCTCCTTCCCAGGTCTTTAGTATTTCGATAGGATTGCTTATATAGAGAACTGGATCATATATCAATACGTACCCAAGCCTACCTCCAAGGATAATGCCTATAATAACGGCTGTTAATAACGAATCGTAAAAATTCTTAGTAAATATTTTTTGATTGTCTAGCTTATGTAAATACCAATATGCAAAAACTATACCCAAAACATATGCTAAAGAGTACCAATATATAGAAACAGGACCGATGCTAAAAATAACTGGACTTAAAGACATATTTTACTACAAATTATTCTTAGACAATCTACTTTTCTCACGGTCCCACTCTCTCTGTTTTATAGTTGCTCTCTTATCGTAGAGTTTTTTTCCTTTAACAATAGCAATTTTAGTTTTTGCCAACCCTTTATCATTAAAATAGATAGAAAGTGGCACAACAGTTATTCCAGAGGTTTTGATTTGACCAATTAGCTTATTTATCTCTTTTTTATGCAAAAGCAATTTTCGTTCTCTTTTTGGCTTGTGATTCTTTTGGTTTGCAGCTTTATACTCTGCGATATGCATATTGTTTAGCCATATTTCACCTTTTTTTTCAGTAACGTAAGCATCAGAAATGTTTGCTTTTCTTTCCCTTAGTGATTTCACTTCACTACTTAAGAGGATCATACCTGCTTCAAATTCTTCTAAGATAAAGTATTCAAACCTTGCTTTTCTATTTTCTGCAATAACTTCCATATCTAAAGATATCTTTAAGCTTCAATATATTACAGAACTTTTGGTTTAATTCATAACAAAACAATTATCTCAGTAAATGCAAGTTTGGTTAAAAAAGCTCCAATCTTCCTGCAAGTGTAATTTGTTCCACTCTTCCTACTGCCATTTCAGCCCTAGGACTAGCATTACCTGACAAAGAACTTATCACATCTTTGCAGCCCCATTCAATAGCAAAGTGTAAAGGAGCATATCTATTATTGTTCTGTTTACTAACATATGCCCCACTTTCAATTAAAATATCTCTTATACTTTCATGATCGCTAGCAAAATGCAAAGGAGTGCGTCCACAACTATCCCACACATTAACACATGCTCCATGTTCAATCAGAGTTCTTACTATGTTTTCATTATCACTTTCAGCAGCAAAATGCAAGGGAGTGCTTCTATAATTATCCCACGCATCGACATATGCTCCGTGTTCAATTAGAGCTATTACTATGTTCTCATAGCCACTCTTAGTAGCAAAATGTAGAGGAGTGTGTCCATCATTGTTCTGCGCGTTAACATCTGCTCCACATGCAATTAGAGCTCTTACTACACTTTCATTCCCACCTTCGGCAGCAAGATGTAAAGGTGTACATACATCATTGTCCCACGCATTAACATTTGCTCCACTTTCAATTAAAATATCTAATATGCCTTTGTGGTTCCATTCAGCAGCAAAATGTAAAGGAGTGCATCCATCGCTGTCCCATGCATCAACATATGCTCCATATTCAATTAGAGCTATTACTATGTTCTCATAGCCACTCTTAGCAGCAAAATGCAACAATGTAGTTTCTACAGGATCTAGATCACTATGTGTAGTGAATATATGATTGATATTAAATCCACTATCTTCCCACCTCCGTAAATCAATTCTTTCTAATTTTATTTTTATTCGTTCAACTATGTTGTTCTTGCTTAAACCTGAAGTATCATTTATTTCTTCAAGCATTTTTAGAAAATCATCAAGCGTCATAATCTCCACTACTTATTAAAATAACTTGGTTATTATGTTCTTTGACACAAAAATCAAGAACTTTTTATTTTCCTAAAAAATCATTTAAGTTATACTCCAAATCATGAAAGTCAGGCAAAATATTAAGTTTTTTTCTCTATCATTTGTGATTTTGTCTTCTCTATGGATTACATTGTCTGGTTATTTTGAGCCTTTTTTTATTCTCTGTGGAGTATTTTCTTCTGTGTTCACATTGATTATCTTTAAAAGGTTAATTGATGCTGAAAGTGCCCTTAGTCAAATTCTAAATGATAGTGGTAGGCTGTCACTTTATCAGCTTATAAGTTATATACCTTGGCTAATTTACCAAATTATTTTTTCAAGTATTTATGTAACAAAAAAGGTGCTACGATTCAAATCTACAGTTGAGCCAATTGTTATTGTAAGAGAATGCATAGGACATAATGATAAGACCATTGCATTATTTGCTAACTCGGTTACGATTACTCCTGGAACTTTAACTATCAATGTTGAAAAGAAGCAGAAAACATATTTATCTACCATATGTTTGATAGATAAAGATCTTGAAAGTGGCATTTCTGAAATAGAAGGTAAAGTCTTAAAAATGCTACACCTAGTTAAGTAATTGCTTTAAATAAGTTAACAGCGTCTCTGTATTCTCTTCTTAGGCTTTCAAGCATTTCTTTTGGAAGGCTATCAATAACAGTAGAACATAAATAATTGTACAAATCTTCTAGCCTTGATATGTTATTTTTCTTCTTGCTGTTGAATTTGTACGGAAAAATGCCCTCCATAATTTCAATATCAACAACCTTATTTAAAAATGCATTTTCACTTGTTATGCTTATTCTTGTAAGTATAGTATTAATTTCAGGTTCATTACTCGTATAAATATCTGATAATTCTGCCATTTTAATGACGTATAAAGTTACTACTTTTGATAAACAATTATCAGAATATTCACAATTTTTTATTACCTCCCACTGAGTAACCTGAGACTTGCTTGTTTTTGCATTGCTTGGTAATTTATTCATTGAATTTTCTCCATTTAATTCAGTGTAGTAAATTATACTAATACTTTGTTAAATAAATAATAACGCAGCCATAAAAATATGCATTTATTTACCATAAATTGTATAATATTCCTAAAATTAAATGTTAAAGTTACTTCAAACTGAATGATTTCTTTAATTCCATGTTATCCAGCAGTGTAAAATATTGCTACACAATAGTATTTATTCTAAAATAAACTTTCCTTTTGAGCTATTTTATTAATATCCATTCTTACGGCTGCACTAAAATGAAAAAGATAAAACTCGGAATACTAATTTCAGGTAGAGGATCAAACATGCAGGCTTTAATAGAAGCATGTCAAGATCAGAATTTCCCTGCTGAAACTGTGTGTGTTATCACAAATAATAGTGAAGCTGGAGGCCTTAAAATAGCAAAGCAAGCAGGAGTTTCAGCGTTTGTTGTTGAAGATAAGCCACTTGATACTGATAAAATTCATGAAATACTTGTTCAACATAAGGTTGATTTAATTTGCCTTGCAGGGTTTATGAGAATTATAAAGGCCAATTTCCTGAATAAATGGCATAACAAAGTTATAAATATTCATCCCTCTTTACTTCCGTCATTTAAGGGCCTAAATGCTCAGGAGCAAGCTCTGAAAGCGGGTGTAAAAATTACAGGATGTACTGTGCATTATGTTACTCCTGAAATTGATGCTGGAGCCATAATCGCTCAAGCTACTGTTCCAGTGTTACCAAATGATGATGTTCACAGTCTCTCAGAGCGCATTCTAGCTGAAGAGCATAAGTGTTATGTAAAAGCAGTAAGATCAATAGCAGAAGGTATTAACTATTGACCTTGAGCGTTTCTTCCAACTTCAACAAAAAATAAATTTTCAGGATTCAGTAAAGAACTTGCCAGCTTGTTTACTTTTTCCAATTGAACATCATTAATGATATTTGCATAATTATTTATATGGTTAATATCACGATCATCTATCTGCATACTATCCAGTAACGTTGCTGTATTCGCATTATTGGATAGAAAAGAGAAGATAAGGTTATTTACTAAACTGGTTTTTGCATCCTTGAATAATTGTTCGTCAATTCCTTCCTTTTTTATTCTGCTAAATGTATCTTTTACTGCTGAGATAGCTCTGCTAGCAGTAGAGCTATCTGTGCTCATAAACCCAAGTATAACATTTCCATGTTTATTGGTAACATTACTTGCACTAACACCATAAGTAATACCTAGATTTTGTCTCAACTCTTTCATCAGTATTGAGTTTAGACTCATACCACCAAGCGCATTAATCAAAACACTAGCATTATAGTAATTAGGGTCTTCATATGCTATGCCTTTTTGAGCAAAAAGTATTACACTCTGTGGTATATCCATAAAAACGCTCTTACTTTCTGCAGGCCCAAATTCATTTTTTACAGATACCTTCCTAACTTTCGATCTTTTTGATGGTAACTTAGATAAATATTTATCGAGCAGCGTACTAACTTCTTCTTTTGTTGCACAACCAACAATACTAATAACGATATTATCCTTAGTAAAACTACGCTTTATGTATGTTAAAACATCGTCTCTAGTAATGTTCATTATAGTGTCTAGAGTTCCATATGGATCTCTTGAGTAAGGATGTTTTTTGAACAACAATGTATCTAACTCTTTTGCAGCAATAAAATAAGGGTCTTTTTCAAAATTATTAAAGTTTACTTTGACTTTTTCGAATACTCTATTTAACCCCTCAGGATCAACTTTAGGGCGCATTATAGCATCACTCAGTAGTGAAATTGCATCCTCTAGATTCTCAGATAAAGTGTTTAATGAAACCCTAAATGCTTCTAAACCAGCAGTAAAATTTAAACTAATTCCTTTATCCTCAAGCTTTTTCGCAAAATCTTTGGCATCATTTTTTCCTGCTCCTTCTTGAATTACAAGAGAAGTAAACCAAGCAAGCCCCTGCTTTTCTGCACTTTCATACACACAACCTGCATCTTTGAATGATATATTAAGTGAAACTTTTGGTAGATCATGGTTTTCAACAAATAAAAACTTAAATCCTTTATTAGTAGTAACCTCCTCTATATTTAAGTGACTGCTTGCTTGCAAATTAAAGCCTAGACAGAAAAAAAATAGAAATACATATTTACTTATCTTCATTATTACCTCCTTTTGGTAGCAAACGACCAACTAATTTATTAGTAGAAAAGATAGCGTGAACTTTATTATTTACATCCTCTAGATTGACATCATTAATTTTGCTATATGAAATGTCTATTTCATCAAGTGGAATACCTAGTGCTAGACGTGGTATATAAAACATTGCTATATTAGTTAAATCAGATAGATTATCAAGCTGTGCTGCTTTGTATTTAGACTTTGTACTTTGCAACTCTTCACTTGTTATTCCTTCAGAGTTAAAGTGATTAATAGAATTTTCTAACTCTCTTGCAACAGCATCCAAATTCACCCCGCTTTTTGGAGTTACCCGAATCTCAATGTAACCATTACTAAAAGCTAAGCTATTATAATAAGCAAACACTTCTACTGCTACATTCTTATCTAGAACTAAATCTTTATATAGCTTACTAGACTTGCCATTCCCCAAAACATCAACTGCCAAATCAACAGGAAAAGTTTCACTTATTTGCTCAAATAAAGGAACACTATAGCGAAAGTATAAAACTGGCTCTTTTACTTCAGTGCTTTCTAAAATTACCGATATATCTGCATTATGTATTGAATCTTGGTTCGGATAATGCTTAACTACAGGCTCAGCTTTAATTGCACCATATTTTTCCTTTGCTAATCCCGCTACTTCTTCAAATTCTACATCACCAACAACGAGCAGTATAGCATTACCTGGATGATAATAGTTATCATGAAACCTTGTTATGTCATCTTGATTGTAAGTTTTAATATCGCTCTCCCAACCAATAACAGACCTACCATAGCCATTACGATAAAATGCACTGTTCATTTCCTCCCATAGTAAAGCTTCAGGATTATTATCAAATCTCATCTTTCTTTCTTCTAATACGATATTTTTTTCTCTATCTATTTTGTCTTGAGTAACATCAAAATTGCCCATTCTATCTGCTTCAATTTCCATTGCTAGTGGTAAATCTTTTTTGAGAACTAATTCGTAGTAGCAGGTGTATTCTTTAGTGGTAAAAGCATTAAATTGGGCCCCAATGCTGCCCAAAGTGGATTCTATGTCTTTAAATTTTCCTGTAGTTTCAAACATTAAGTGTTCAAAGTAGTGAGCCAAGCCTGCTTTGCCAATTGGGTCATCCATTCCCCCAACTTTATATATTATTGCATGAAAAACAGCTGGAATTCGGTGATTAGGTACTACATAAACATCCAATCCGTTACTGAGCTTAGCATGCTTTATGATTTCAGCTTCCAAAGAAATCGGACAAATGAAAAAAAACACAGATAGTATAAAAAAACTAAAGAATTTGCGAAGCATTATTTCATTCCTCATTTTGCTTAGAGATAGACCTATCATATATATACCACTTATATAACAATGTACACATTCCACAAACTATAGATAGATCTGCTAAATTAAAGGCTGGCCAATACCAATCATTGATATGAAAATATATGAAGTCATATACAGCTCCCCAATAGATTCTATCAATTACATTTCCGATCGCTCCACCAATCATCAGAGAAAAACTAAGGTAAATTGACTTATCATTAGATTTATATATCAAGTATGCAAGTATACCAATTATTAATATTGAACATGCTGAAAAAAAGAAGCTGCCATGCGGCAGAGTACTACACATTCCAAAGCTAATTCCTGAATTCCAAACTTCAACTAATTTCATAAAACTAGTAATCTCGATTGACTCCCCCTCATCAATCAAAGAGTTTATATACAATTTACTTGTTTGATCGAATGATACTATAATCAATATAATAACTAAACATATCCTTTTCATAAATTTATCTTTAACTGGTAAGCCTTCATTATATCACGATCTATCTGTTTTGTTAACTCGTTAATACTATGGAATTTTTTTTCTGCCCTAATAAATTTTAAAAGTTGTATATCAACCTTAAAATTGTATACATTTTCGTTGAAGTCAAATATATGCATTTCTACTATAGGTTTTTTTAAGTCCTTAAATGTAGGTCTCATACCAATGTTGACTACTCCATATAGCCAACTTGAACTATTTTCAGAAAATGCAACTTTGGCGTAATATGTACCAAACTTAGGTTTTATCATGTAATCTTCTATCGGAATGTTTATGGTTGGAAACCCTATTTCTCTACCTCTACATGCACCTTTTGTTACAATACCAGAAACTTGATAAGACCTACCAAGCAATTTATTAGCAATTTCTATTTCTCCTTTTTGTAAACACTCCCTGATTGAGGAAGAAGAGCAAATTTTTCTATCGATTATCAATGGCTCTAATTTAGTTAAAGAATATTCATACATCTGAGAATATTTTTCTAGAGTTAATATGTTACCCAATCGTTTGTGACCAAAAGTACAACTTTCTCCAACAGTTATATGTTTAGCACCATACTTCTTTACCAAAATCTTACCAATAAAGTCATCGCAGCTAACCTCAGAAAAACCTCTACTAAAATTAATAATATACAAGTAATCTATACCATAGCTGCTGATTAGTTCCTTTTTTTGTTCTTGATCTATTAACCTAAAATTGTTCCTACTAAATAAAACAGTTGATGGGTGAGGCTCAAAAGTTAAAACTGCAGAGGGTAATCCTCTTTCTTGTGCTACCTTCTTTAGATTGGAAATTGCAAACTTATGTCCTAAATGAACGCCATCGAAATTTCCGAAAGTTAGTGCCACATTATCTTTTATCCCTTGCTCACAGTTGTAAATAATTTTCATACAATTTGATATTTTATATATATTTTTTATATATAATAGTTGTATTTTATAAACTATGGAGATAAATCGTGAAAAACACTAAAGGAAAAGTTGTAATATATGTGAAGAAGTACTGCCCATTCTGCAAGAAAGCAAAAGAGTTATTGGATGAAAAAGGTGTGAAATACGAAGAAATTGATGTACTTAGAAACTCGGATTTGTTTGACGGTATAAAATCAAAATATAACGTCAGGACAGTTCCACAAATTTTTATTACTGATGAAAATGGTGATTATGTACATCATATTGCTGGATGTGACAAATTGATGGATCTTGAAAAAGAAGGAAAGTTGGATAATATGTTAAATAACAATGAAGATAGCATTAATGCAACAGCTTACACAAGCGGCAGTGATGAACACGAGGGATGTAATATAATACATAATGAAGATTTTATGTGATTTTTTTGTCTTACTGTTGCTGGCATACCCACTTTAAACAATTTTTAATGAATTAAAAATACAATTCATCTAGTGAGTTTTTTTAGTGGGAAAAAATGATAAAAAATATTATAATTGTTAGCAAAAACTTAATTAGTATTGAATTAATTAACAAACAAGATTTAGAGAGTTTCATCAAGATTTTCACAGTGCTTGATAAGCATATAGCAGCTAAAACTCTTTTTACAGAAGAAGTGACAATAGAGTATAAACAACACAATTGCATAGAAGTTGTTGAATTGATAAAAGATACAGGTTTTACATATCATGATGTTGAGAATGTGTTAAATCACCTAAGTAATCATGGAATGAAAGTACCAAGTAGCGTTATAGCAAGCACCCTTTCTTCTTCATACAATCACGCACTTGAGTCTAAGGATGTAGCATTTGCCTGTTCTAAAGGGTTGCCACAATTTTACATCAGGGTAAATAAGAATACCTTTATAATGACTCCTATAAGTGAAGAGAATCTGGAATTGAATTCGCAAAATAGCAAAATGCTTATAGAGTCATTAAAGAGCGAAAAAAGCACTTATGATTGCATAGTGGAAGAAAATATCATCAAAGTTATAGTGCATTCTGAAATACATCAGGCTATAAACTCGATTATAAAATCACTGATAAAGTCTTGCCTTTTAGCAAGAGATGAAGAAGAAAAATTCAAAGAGAAATTGAGACAACTTGCTTTTAAAGATCAAGCTTTCGTTGAGTATTCTAGCATCAAAACCATTCATAGATATCCGAATAACCATCCTCTGAGAAAGCATGAAAGTGTTATTAAAGATATAGAAAATATTTTATGTGATTTCATAATAAATGAGAACAGCGGGTTTGCTATAGAGCGGTTAAATAGACTGGGCTCAGAAGTCTCTCCAAATACTCCAAGAATCATCACTAAAACTATAGATAAGCTTGTTAAGTTTCACTAAAATGTTGTTGGAATGGTTTTAGCCAATGTCTACATATATCTGATTTTTACTGATTGAGTGGAGCAATTGAGCTGCTCTCTGTCATCCCAGCGTTTAACACTGGGATGATTTCGTTGTATGGTATCTTATATAGTGTTTTACAAATTCACATAGCTATTTCAAATTTACCCATATCAATGTCAGTAAATTTATTGAGAAAATATCACTTAGTTCTTTAAATTTATGTTTTTGGATATATATTAATCATTTATTTTCAAAGCCTCAATAAAAGCATTTTGTGGGATGTTTATGTTTCCTACAGAATGCAATCTTTTCTTACCTTTCTTCTGCTTTTCAAGCAGCTTCATCCTTCGTGTGACGTCTCCACCATAGAGCTTGGCTGTTACATCTTTTCTATACGGGTTAATCGTTTCTCTAGCAATAATTTTTCCGCCTACTGCCGCTTGAATCGCGATTTTATATTGCTGGCGTGGTATCAAGTCTTTCAAACGTGCACATATTTCACGGCCTCTTTTTTCTGCCCTGCTTTTATGAACAATGCAGGCTAACGCATCCACAGGTTCTCCATTAACTAAAAAACTTAATTTATCTATCTGACTTTCCTGATAATCGGATATTTCCCAATCTAAACTTGCATATCCCTTGGAAATTGATTTTAGTCTATCGTAAAAATCAAAAACAACCTCAGACAGCGGTAATTTATACTTCAGTAGTGCTGTTGTCGTATTACCAACATAAGATAAATCCTGCTGTTCTCCTCTCCTTTCTTCACACAGAGATAGAATCTCTCCTAAATATTGATCAGGTACCATTATAGTTGCAGTGATCCACGGTTCTTCCACTATTTCAATTTTTGTAGGGTCTGGCATATCGCTTGGGTTATGGATATTTAAAACTTTACCATTTTGTGTTGCAACTTTATATATAACACTCGGTGCAGTTGCTGTTAGATCTAAATCAAATTCTCTTTCGAGTCTTTCTTGAATGACTTCAAGATGTAGCATTCCTAAGAAACCGCAACGAAATCCATAACCTAGGGCATTTGACGTTTCAGCATCAAATGTAAAACTAGCATCATTTAAATGTAATTTTTCTAGTGCTTCCCTTAAATATTTAAAATCATCTGTGTTATTGGGAAAAATACTGCAAAATACTACAGGATGTACTTCTTTAAAGCCAGGTAATGCCTTGTTGCACGGCCTTTTCTCTTCAGTAATAGTGTCTCCTACTTTGCAGTCAGCTACTTCTTTCATTGAAGCAGTTATAAAACCAACTTCACCTGCTGAAAGTTCACCAGTCATAACTTTTTTAGGAGTGAAAATACCGATATTATCGACCTGATATGTAGCATTATTAGACATCATAACGATTCTCATGCCTTTTTTTAGTACTCCATTTTTAACTCGCACTAAAATTACTACTCCTAGGTAAGGATCATACCAACTATCAACTAAAATTGCTTGCAGTGGAGCATTTGTATCACCTTGAGGAGCGGGAAGTTTTGTCACTATAGCTTCAAGTACATCCTTTATCCCAAGACCAGTTTTTGCCGATATCAAAATTGACTCAGTTGCATCAATTCCGATTACCTCTTCAATCTGAAGCTTTATCCTTTCTGGATCTGCAGCAGGAAGATCGACTTTATTAAGCACAACTATTATCTCATGATTATTGTCAATTGCCTTGTAGACATTTGCCAGGGTCTGAGCTTCAACTCCTTGGCTGCTATCTACTACCAAAAGTGAGCCTTCACATGCGGCTAAGCTTCGGCTGACTTCATATGAAAAGTCAACATGACCTGGTGTGTCCATGAGGTTGAGGCAATATTTATTACCATTATTTGCAGTGTAATTGAGTCTTACCGTTTGTGCTTTGATTGTGATTCCGCGTTCACGCTCTATATCCATTGAGTCAAGTACCTGATTGGTCATTTCCCTTGTCTCAAGACCGTTACATTCTTCTATCAAACGATCAGCAAGAGTTGACTTCCCATGATCTATATGTGCTATTATTGCAAAATTTCTTATATTGTTCATAGATCTACTTATTTAAGTAGATCTATTTTACATTTTAAGTATTACAAGAGCAATTACTTATCTTCCTTTTTGCTGAAAACATTAAGCTGGCGTCTGTACTGGTCGGAAGTATTCAGTAGTTGATGGTTGACTCAGTTTGCTACTTGCCTCATTCTTTTCCTGCTTGCATGTTTTTACTGCATCAGCAAGGCTTAGGTAATCATTACCAACTTTAATTCTTACATCTTTATTTTTTTCTAAATCCGCATCAGTTGGTCTATCACTTATTATTCTAATACTACCATCACTGTTAGCACCTAATGTAATGCTAAATTCTTTTCCGTCTACATACCAGTTAAACTTTATTCCATATTGAGCTGCAGTACCTAAATTATAATATCTAACCCCCTCATGTATGTAGCCACTGATAGGTTCTTTTTGATCTCCACTTGAAAGAAGAAAACCGGCAATATTGTTTTCTTTACAAAATTCACTATTTAAAAATTCGCTTATTTTAATATCTGTGCTTTTATTGTCTTCTTTTAGCTTAATTGTTGCATAAAGAAGATTTTTATCCCCATGCTTTGTAATTGATACCGCATCAATAGTGCCGCTTTCTATGTACTCGCTAAACTTTTCTTCAATTTTCTTTTCTAATTCTTTTTGCCTTTCTGCACTTTGTTGTTGCATTTTTTCTAACTCTTCTTTCATTTTTTTCTGAAGTGATGTAATTTGATTAAGTTCTTCTTCACTCCGGTTAACACTATTAAGCAACTTTAAAGCTTCTACTATTATACTTAAATTTTCATAAGCTACTACAACATCATACTTGTCACTTAAAGGCTCATTATTAGCTAAAGAGTGTTTAAAGCTATCCCAACACTCGTGTTGAACAATAAAACCTGCTCCTATAAGCTTTTCTTTTATGTTTTTCTCTTGATCAGGATGTTTTTTAATTAGCTCCAGGCTTTCTTTAATATCATTAACTAAATTATCAGATACAGGCGACTTTACTATCGACTTGCTCTGTATTGACTCATCTAGTTCTTTTATGATATCTTGAAGCTTTTCCAAAACCATACATTTTACCTCATAAAACTATTCAATATTATATACATAAACATTAGGGAATGTTAGCACTTTCTATATGCTTGCGCACTTCCTATTATTCCTTTAACATAGCTGACACTTTTTTTGAATGAGAAATCGCTTTATTAATCATATAATTCTCATGATTGTTATCTATTTTAGGCAGCTCATACAGATAATTCACCATTATTCCGGCTGACTGACTAATGCCTTTTTCAGAAGTATCAGCCATCCAGTTGATTTGTTTGATTGATGCACCATTGCTTAAATGAAAGTGTGCTACTGGATCATAAGCACCCCCACCACTGCTTTTAACCTTTAGCAAATAATGTGCACAAAGTTTCAGTAGGGACTGTTTTTCGCATTCAATGTTAGTTTTTATGCTTTCTAAAATTTCTGTACCTGATTGTTTTATATTAAGCTTACCTAATAAAGCTACGTCTTGATTTTTTAGCCATTTTGTAAATCCAGGAACTGGAGAAAGAGTTGCATACACTTTTACGCTTTTAAATTCTTGCGATAGTTTTTCTACGACTCTCTTTATTAAAAAGTTACCGAGGCTAATTCCAGATAAACCAGTTTGAGTGTTTGATATTGAATAGAATATAGCAGTACTTGCACTGCTTGGGTCACTTGAGGGCACTGACTCATCCAAAAGGTGTTGAATACTATCTGAAATCTCATTCATCAATGCAACCTCTACAAAAATTAGAGGTTCGTTTGGTATTTTGTAATGAAAGAAAGCAAAACAGAGACGATCAGAATCTAGCCTATTTTTTAGATCACCCCAAGAAGAAATTTTATGTACAGCTTCATATTTTATAAGTTTTTCCAACAATGATGCAGGTGAATCCCAGGTGATTTGATGAAGATCAAGTAGATCAACATCAACCAAAGTACAGAGTATATTTTTTAATTCATTTTCTAGTGGGTTTAGATTTTCATATTGGTTCTTTAGCTTAAGCACATCAGAACGCATATCAACAATAAACTTAAGACCTTCTGGTAAGGAGATAAACTGCTTCAATATTTTAGAGCGTGGTGATTCAAGGACTTTTATTAAGTCTTGTTCAAACTTATAGCTCGACTCAGAATCTTGATTTTTCTTATATACTTTTATTTCTTCATCTATTTTCGTTTTATCCGGATTGAATTTTTCTGCCAGGGTTTGTAAAAATTTTATTTGACCTGCCTCTGATAAACTCAAGTACAAATTACCAAGAGATACGGTGTTCTTACGTGCTGAGACTTCACCCCCCTTTGGGTTTAAGCATTCGTTCATCTTCAAGACTAAACTATCGACATCGCGACTACTACTTAAATCAGGGTTAATATTGCCAACCCATGATCTTACAGCGTTTGCTACTTCACCTAGTATCTTAAAAAAGCTCTTTGGTGCTTTCTGATCTTCAACTTTCACTATATCAGTTTTTGCTAATGATTCTTTTGTCATAAATTCCTTTTACTATGTATCTATCTTAATTTAAAGAAAAATCTTAGTCTACAAAGAAGGCATATACTTTCATGGTACAACTATTTTATAATCTATTTAAAATTTTCGTAAAGAGAGTTAGATTTTTAATTTTATTATTCTTCTTACAAAAGTACTTTTATTATAAAAATGACCTTTTTTCTCTTCCTTTTTCGGGTAAGGCTGATTTTTTAATTACCTAGGCGAAGTTACTTAATTTTTACACATCTATTGTAAAGTACAAAATCTGACTTTGGAATGAAAATGCTAGCTGATGCTTGGACTTTATTGATACTTACGCTACTTGAAACTATACTTGGTATAGACAATTTAATCTTTATTTCTCTAGCAATAGATAAGGTGCCAAATCTGCTGAGAGAAAGAGCCCGCCTTATAGGTTTTGGCTTGGCGCTATTGATGCGTTTTGTAATACTATTTTTTACATCATATATATTATCAATGCAAAAGCCTATATTTCACACTGTATCTCTGGATATCTCAGTAAAGGATTTACTTATGATTGCAGGAGGGTTATTCCTTATTGTTAAAAGCTCTATGGAGTTATGGAGCGACATTTTTGTACATAAGGAGAATAAAACAAAGGCAAATGTTAAATCACAATTTTTTTTAGTTGTGCTACAAATTATATTAATAGATTTAGTTTTTTCGGTTGATTCGATATTAACTGCCATAGCATTAACTCACAATATGATAATCATTGCCATAGCATTTACATTTTCCATACTAGCGATGCTATTTTCATCAAGTTATACCGCTCAGGTAATAAAATCCAACCCAAGCTTAAAAGTAATTGCCATTCTATTTATTTTACTCGTCGGTGTATATCTAACACTTGAAGGGCTTCACATAGAACTACCAAAAGCATGTTTGTATTCTTCATTTATGTTTGCATTGCTTGTGGAAGCTATAAGCAAAATAAAGAAAATACAGCCTTGAAACTATTTTACACGAAGCAAAAATCCAATCAGTGCGTGATGTACAACTGTGCGAACATTTTCTAGCAGGAAGGTGTCATTCAGCTTCGGTGTCATCCCAATGCTTGACACTGGGATCCATTTTTCCATCATCAAAAACATTGTATTTTTACATTACTTTTATGCTTACCAACTTAACTGGATGCCAGTGCCCAGACACTGGCATCCTACAGATAATGTTCATACAGCTGTGCGTCACACGCTCTACTGTCAAGCAGCTCCTTGCTGTTCATTTGTTGTTAAAACGGCAGATGGTTCTTCTGCTTCACCAACTTTAGTACTAGGCTTTAACAATGCATATGTAGCACAACCAACTACCAGTGCTGCTGCTGTAACTGCAACCACTGCTATAACGATAGGTATCAACTGAGCTGCAATTATTCCAGTTGTAAAAAGTGCCACTGCTATAGCAGTGCCTAATAATCCAGTTACTCCACCGGCAATCTTTGCTTTATTACGCGCTTTTACAAAAGAGCCTCCTCCTGCGTCTAATAGAGCTTTTACTACGTCTTGACTCTTAGCACAATCTAAAGGAGTCTCTCCATCTTTATTTACTGCATTAACTTTTGCTCCTTCTTTGAGTAAAACCTCTACTATCTCTTTTCTATCAAACAAAGCAGCATAGTGCAAAGCAGTTTCCCCAATTCCACTGTTCTCATTAACATCTGCTCCTGCTCCGATTAAAAACCCTACTGTCTTTTTGTAACCATTATCAGCAGCTAGAATTAATAACGTCCACTTTTCGTATCGGAAAGTATAAAATACATGATTTACATCAAAATTACCTTTCTCCCACTTTTGATATAGATCTTGATTCTGTTCCTTTAGTTCTTCTTGTATTTTCTGAATTATATTATATTTATTTAAATCTTTCTTAGCCTCAATCGTCCTCAGTACTGTTTCCAGTGATTCACATTCTCCTGTCATGATTTTACCTTCAATATCAAACTATATGTTTAATTATTACATGATTATGATAAAAAGTCAATTAAAACAAGCTAATAACTGGGATTGTGAATAGTAAATTAGATTCAAGTAGCCTCTGTGGTGTCATTCAACTTCGTTGTCATCCCAGTAATGGGATCCAGGAACCAGCGTCACGCGCTGGAATGACATTAAATAGTTTTCCTTAAAATTTGAGTTATGCAAGCAGCCTCTTTGGTGTGATTCGAGTAGCTGAAACTGGAATGAAATTATTGCTACTCCCACTCAATAGTTGCTGGTGGCTTGGAAGTTAAATCATACACAACTCGATTTACTCCGGAAACTTTGTTAACAATTATACTACTGACGTCTTGCAAAAACCTCCAAAATACTAACGAATGTTGATCTTTATTTTCAAATGGAAATGCATCAGCTGTCATGCCATCAGATGAAGTCACAGCCCTTAAAGCGCAAACATATCCGTATGTACGATTATCTCCCATAACTCCCACAGTTTTTACTGGTAACAGTACAGCAAAAGCCTGCCATATTTTATCATACAGATCATAATTTTTCATTGTGTTGATATATATTTCATCTACTTCTTGCAATATTCGTACCTTTTCTTCATCAACCTCACCTATGATCCTCACTGCAAGTCCAGGCCCAGGAAATGGATGTTGAAATATTATCTCATCTGAAAGCCCAATTTCTTTGCCAAGCAGCCTTACTTCATCTTTAAAGAGATAGCGTAAAGGTTCTACTAGTTTCAGATTCATTTTTTCTGGCAACCCACCAACATTGTGATGAGATTTAATTGTACTAGTGTTTCCTGAAGCGTGCCCTGATTCAACTACATCAGAGTAAATGGTGCCTTGCATTAAAAAATCCACATCACCTATTTTTTTTGCCTCTTCTTCAAATACTTCGATAAAAGTATTGCCGATAATTTTTCGCTTTTCTTCCGGATCAGTTATTCCCCTTAACCTACTTAAAAACAAGTTTGATTTATCAACGTAATTTATTGGAATTTCTTTTAACATAGCAGTGGTCTGGCTCTTACGCAATAACCCAGTATCGATAAAAATACAGTTTAATTGTTTTCCTATAGCTTTGTGTGTAAGAACTGCTGCAACACTTGAATCAACCCCCCCACTTACTGCAGCAATTACTTTTTTCTCCCCTACTAAGTTTTGAATTTTTTCCTTCTGTTTTTCAACGAATGACTTCATTGTCCAATCTCTCTCACAATTTGCAATATCTAAGAAATTAGAGAGAAGTTTACTACCATTTGTCGTAGGCTTAACTTCAGGATGGAACTGAGTACAGTAAATCTTCCGCTGTTCGTTGGCAATTATTGCGATTGTTTGATTTATTATACCTGAGGCAATAGCAGTAAATCCTTGCGGTATAGTTTCGACACTGTCTGCATGGTTCATTAGCACATCGACTTCGGAATTAACGTTCCAAGTATCCTTTATAATTGGGGATTCTTTTAGTATCTTGATTTTAGTTTTGCCAAATTCCTGATTGAATTCTTTTCTTACCTTTGCCCCGAAATAATGACAAATGAGTTGCTGTCCATAACATATTCCAAGTATAGGAGTGTTTATTGTTTCGTTAAGTTTTATAATTTTATGTGCTACTTCACTTACTTCAGAGCAATTGTCATTTACAGATTGCGGTCCTCCAGAAAAAATAAATCCATTGAATTTTGATACTGTTTCGAAATCGATATTGCTTGGAAATATTTCACAGTAAACGCCCATTTCCCTGATTTGTCTTGCAATAAGCTGTGTAAACTGTGAACCAAAATCAATAACGGCAATTGCTGACAATGTGCTCCTCCATATTATTTAAAGCAATATTTGATAATAAAGAAAACAATAAAGTAAGTAAACTAAGACCTGTTTAAAAACTTTAATATATGACTAAAGTAACTTAAATTTACCGCAACAGATTTGTGATTAAGCTGTCTTAATTATCATTCTGATACTCTCTTCTTATCATAATAGCAACCCCAACATCTTTCCTTAAGTTGATGCCATTGCCTGAACGGATACGTTTAATATATATATAAATTCCTATCTTTTATATCTAATAAACCAAGTGTTGGTACGATTGTTGCTTTCAGGAAGATGACGGTTTCTACTGTCTTAGCCAGTTTTTTTGACTTTTGATGCAATAAGTTTTGGTTATCTTTTCTATGCTCTATAAGCCCACCAATTACCATAACTTCGCCGCTCTTAATTTTTAACGTAGAGTGCATTTCTCTGGTTTCAATAATTGGAATGTCACTATTTAATTTCATTTTATTCTGCTGTGCGACATATTCTATATTTGGGTCTTTAGTGTAATCGTTAATTCTTGATAAGGTTGGATGTATATCCATGAATATTTCATTAGTATCAATGTTAATGCTTGGGTGGATTATTAACACCACACCTATTGGAGTGCTATTCATCTTGGTAATTAAGGCATGATTGGAGTTTCCGGTATCTTTCTGTATATCGGAAGTAAAATAGATATGGTTTTTAGTAAATGAAATCATTGCTTGCTGATTATTTATAGCATGTACTCTAGGGCTTGAAATTACGGTTGAAGTGCCAAATTTATTTAAAATTTTTACTAAATCTCCTAAATCACTCACACTAGAGTTAATTGCTAGGTCAATAATAGAGTTACCTTGATTTGTTATAGATTTGGTTTCATTATGCAAATCATTTAAGTTGATACCAGAAAGGTATTTATCGTCTAATAAAACTTCAACTATTTTGGCCTCGATCATTACTTGAGAAGACGCCAATTTCTTAACTTTATTAATATATTCTTCAACAGCTTTGTGAATATCTTTTCTAGCATTTAGAATAATGACACCAGCTTCTCTGTTGGATGAAAGAAACTCACCATCATCTACTCCGTTAACATCCATTATTGCATTTAAGCCTTCTTCTAATGAATTCCATAAATCACTACTATATTGAGATTTCATATAGTTTCTATCACCATCACTGTCGGTAATATTGTTACCAATGATAAAACTCCTTTGCGCAGAGTGTTGAATATTGATGAAGTCTACGTAATAATTTTGTGCATATGGCAAATCTTGTTCAATTCTAATTACACCATTATTCATTGAGTAACGCAATTTGGCGCTGTTGGCTATATTCTGAATTACTTCGTTTATGTTCTTATCTTTTAGCTTTAAAATAATATTACCTGATATTTTGGGATCTATGTCTAAGTTAACGTCAGAAAGTTTTCCTATCTCAATCAGTAAATCCTTTACTGGTACTTTTTCATCAACATTAATCGAAAGAAACTGATTACTGGTTGTAAGATCGGGAAACTCTACCGGTAAAGGTATCATTTCTGGTATTGCTGGTTCGTTATTCTTCAAAGGAGTATTATATTGTTGCAACGAATAATCGTGCTTATAATTGTCTATATTAACAGAATGTTGCTTGTTAGGTAGATGTGTACAAGAAATAATGAAAAGGAGTATTAAACATTTTAAAATAGCCATGAGGGCAGCATACAAATCTATACTAATAGTTTTCTATAAAAATGTTAAAAATGTATTTAATTGTATCCGTTCAGGGGAGTGGTTTAAGAAATGATAGATAGGAGATTATGAAAAGGGTTTTAGCCGTATGGAAGTGGGATGAAAAGAAGCACTGGTTTCACATGCGTCTGAACAGACACCATTTTACAGCATTTTAAATTTGTCCTGTGCAATGTTTGTACAGTTGCGATAAAAATTACTTGACAAATTTTGACAGCTTTGTTATTTTGATAGTGAAGATATTCTAGAGCTCGAAATCTATCTTCGTCTGCAGACTTTTCAACTTCATTAATTTATAATCTCTAGTTAAAGTATATTGTACTTATGTATAGATAACTTCTATCATAGCTATATACATTTTTCTGAGTTTTTTTGTATTACTTAGGAGGATCATCATGTTTAAAATCATGGATTACGCATATCATTGACATAAATGCCTTAAAAGGACAGATGGTACCTACGTCCTCTTTATATAGATTATGTATTTGTTCAGATACGACTAAATTGTGTCTAGTGTAGAAAAAATTAGACAAATTCAGCATTATATAGAACCAAATTCAACGGAAGTAGAATTATCCTCATTTCCATAATAGTAAGGATTTGCTTCTTGCGTATTATTAACAGCAGTTTTTAATAGTACTTCCTTATCACTATTCCATGCAACTTTCTCCATAATTGGAATATAATCCTTACACTTTTGATTATCTCCACAATCCTTGATTTTACTATCATCATTTAGATAACGCTTCAATGCATCATAGTATACTTTAGTGTTATTACCCTCTTTATCTATCATTTGTCCTAAGGTATTAACAAGTATCAATGGTGCAACTTGTTTTGCTTTTACAACACTTGTTTCACTGGACTCTCTAAAGAGATTAGGACATGCTCCTCTGGAAAAAAAGCTCTTGTTGAATTCTGGATTACTACGGTAAACGTTCGGGTAACAGAAACTCTTAATCTCTTCTTCTTGACACGCTAACTCTATTTGATCATCGACACATTTTTCACATTCTATATTACCAAGCCAGGATATTGAATTAAGATCCTCTGTAAAGGCAAATTTAAAATTTACTGCACCATAATTACCATTTGCTCCCTCTTCTATATATTTTGCAATCTTAGGATTACTGTACATCTCAGGATATAATTCCTTTAGTAAATCAGATGCACTAAAACCTTGACAACCTATCTCATTATCAACTTTATAAAAATGAGAATATGGCCCACAATTTTCATACTTGGAACAATCTGAGGTTACTTTTCGAGATGTAATTTCTCCATTTTCATTCTCTCCTTCATCAGTAACAGGTTCGCCCGTATCAATTTCACCTTCTCTATCGGTAACAGGTTTATCTATACCACTTCCTTTTTTACATTCTTCAGCTATTTTTTATACCACTTAGTCTCTGCTGATGATTGCTCTACATTTTAATTTCCGTCGCTGTTCACAACATTACACTCTGGAACTATATACCTAATATCGCATGCTGATTTCTCTCTTTATCTTCTGCAAATTAATTAAATGAAGGGCATTAAGTATCCACACTACTAAAAAAAGTGTGGTACAAAATATAAACATTGCAATGAGTGGCAGCAGTAAAGAACCTTCTATTGCTACTCCACCTTTTCTAAAAATACTTGCTGGCTGATGAAGAGTAGACCATAAATTCACAGAAAATTTTACTATGGGAATATTTATAGCACTAAAAATGGCAAATACTGCTGATGATTTCTCTGCTCTTGCTTGATTATCAAAAGCGCTCCACAATGAAAGATAACCAACATACAGAAAAAACAAAATCAGCATTGAAGTAAGCCTTGCATCCCATACCCACCAAGTACCCCATGTTCCTTTTCCCCAGATGCTACCTGTGATTAAGCATATTGCCGAAAAGACTGTCCCTGCAGGAGCAGCGGCATGTGCTAAGACACTAGCAACACTATTGTTCCATACCAACGAAATGAAACTGAGTGATGCAATGAGTCCGTATATTCCAAGAGCAAGCCATGCAGAAGGCACATGAAGATACATAATTCGTACAATTTCTCCTTGTTTATAATCTCCTGGGGAGAAGAATAATGCCAAGAACATTCCAATTAAAAAACATGCGAAACAAATAACCCCAAGCCAAGGTAGAGCTTTTTTAGCAAAAGAAGTGAAATTTGTAGGCTTTAATAAAAACATTCATTTTGAGAATAATTGTGTTAAGAATTTATCAATTAGTTTGAGTTTTATCAACAAGATAGTTTTTCTATATTTACGTAGTATAATAAATTAGCACAATTTCAGTAGCAGATTGCTTGCTATTATTTTTATTATAACGTTGATGACCCTTAAAAAGCTTAACCTACACTTAGTGTCAGATTCAAGTGGTGAAACTGTTATATCAGTTGCAAAATCAGCTCTGAAACACTTTCGTTCTGTAGAAACGATCGAATATGTTTGGTCTTTTGTAAAAGGAGAAGAGCAGATTGACAAAATTTTAGAGGAAATTAATAGAAAAAGTGATGAGCATAACTTTGTTATATGTACTATTACTGATGATGGACTCAGAAAATATCTAAAAGATAATTGTATCAAGTTAAAAATTCCATATAGAGCAATATTATCACATATTATTAGAGAAATTTCATCCTATCTTGAAATTGAAAAAGATGAAAAACTTGACCTATATACTGAAATAAATAACGAATATTTTCAGCGCATTGAGGCAATAAACTATACCATTAATCATGATGATGGACAAAATATTCAAGATATTGATAAAGCCGATATAATTTTGGTTGGAGTTTCACGCACATCAAAATCTCCCACCAGTATGTATTTAGCTTATCGAGGCTATAAAGTTGCAAATGTTCCTTTTGTTAGCGAGATACCCTTTTACGTCGACTTAGCAAAATTAAAAAATAAACTGACTATAGGAGTAACAATAGACGTAAGAAGGCTAATAGAAATACGCAAAAATAGACTGACTTCAATTAATAATGAAGGTAATAATATATATGCTGACCCTAGAAAAGTAGAAAAGGAAATTAAAGAAGCAGAGGAGTTCTTTAAGCAAAATAACTGGCCAATTATTGATGTCACGCAAAGGTCAATCGAAGAAGTATCAGCAACAATTATACAGTATTTTAATAAAATGTGAAAAATTTATCAATTGACTAACTCTCTGTCAGTGATCATAATGTAAGGTAATTCTATTCTTACTGTAGATATGAAAGTTAAAGGGTCACTAAAATCTCATCGTAACAGAGATAAAAATTGTAAAGTTGTGAAAAGGGGTGGTAAGGTTTATATTATAAATAAGGTAAAGCCAAGATGTAAAGCGCGTCAAGGTTCTTAGCTTTTTGTTTTCCTTTTTATGTCATATGTTTTTCATATGGAAGCATGGTTAGAAAGAAACAAAAATTGTTGCATAGCACTGCCCATTTCTTCTCCTACATTATATTTTGGTATTAACCTGATTACAGGCAGGCGTGGCTTGTTAACATTAATTAACTTAAAAAAAGAAATTAATTACGTGCGTCAACAAGTCCATGAATTTTAGTTCCACCCTAAGCCCTCTTGAGCTTGAGAATTTTTTCTATATATAGGCTGAGCATGAATGACATCTGATCATCAATTATGCAAATCTGGATCTTGTTGTGCATACTTAAGTCATTTTGCCAAAATTCCCTTTTTACACCACCTTTTAAACCTCTTATGTATACTTCTGTAATTGCAGTAAATTTTTGATCATTGGCAGCCATTTCTCCACACTGCTTCCATACATACTCTCAACTTCTTCTCGCTTTTACTGTGTATTCCTTTTGTGCTCTTTAAAACGGTACCTTCTATATATATTTATTGTTATTAGGCTAAGTTACCGCTTTTTTTCCATTTTTATACTTCCTGCCCTTGATTAATTTGACCTGCTAACATTTTGTTTACAGGGCCTGCTATTAACTCTGCACAATTTATTCTTATGGTAAAAACTTCTTCTTCACTCTTATTTTTCCTTAACTTGACGCATATGGTTTGTTAAATACTCCCGTCTGTCAAGGAATTTCTACTCATGAGGGTTATGGCTTGAAAGATTACTGAAATTTTGAAAAATGTAGTCTACTTCTATATTCAAATATATCAAGCAGTAATTCAAAATTAGCTATTGTACCTTTTTCACTATTATATGCAAGGTTGAGCAATTCTCTGTCCTCATATAAATCAGCAAATTTAAACTCCATGCACCCTGATTGTTTTGTGCCTAGAATATCTCCGCTACCCCTCAGCATCATATCCTTTTCAGCAATATAAAATCCATCTTGTGACTCACACATAATCTTTAACTTTGAATACGAACTTTTACTGAGATTGTCATATAACAGTACACAAAAAGACGGTTTATTTCCTCGTCCTACTCTACCTCTCAACTGATGTAATTGCGATAACCCAAACTGTTCTGCATTCTCTATAATCATAATAGTTGCATCTGGTACATCTATGCCAACTTCTATCACAGTGGTTGCAACAAGCAGAGAAAATTCATTTCTCTTGAAGGAAAACATGACTTGATCTTTCTGATCTTGAGTTAGTTTTCCGTGTATTATTCCAACTCTATCAAAAAATGTCTTTTGTAACTCCTGAAAGCGTATTTCTGCTGCGGCAACATTGAGTTCTTCATTTTCTTCTATATATGGACAAATCCAATATGCTTTTTCGCCTCTATTTATAGCATCTTTCAGTTTTTGAATAATATCTGATACTTTTTTAACGTTCATAATAACGGTTTTTATTGGCAATCTAGATTTTGGTTTTTCCCTTAAAATAGAACATTCAACATCACCATACATAGCTTGCTGCAAGGTTCTTGGAATGGGAGTTGCAGTAACAAAAAGTATATCGGTATTTTCTCCTTTTCCTACCAACCGATTCCTCTGTATCACTCCAAATCGCTGTTGTTCGTCTATGACTGCGAGTCCTAAATTTTTAAATGTAACGTTGGCTTGAAATAATGCATGAGTACCAATTACTATATTTAAAATACCACTTGCAAGTTCGTTCATAATAATCTTTCTTTCCTTGCGCGCAGTTTTACCGGTAAGCAAAGCAACTTTTATATCAGTACAAGATAGAGCTTCTTCGATCCAATTATAATGTTGCTCAGCCAAGATAGTAGTTGGTGCCATTAGAGCTGCTTGCATGTTATTTTCTACCACATTCAGCATCGCAAAGAGTGCAACTACAGTTTTGCCACTCCCAACGTCACCTTGCAGCAGACTTACCATGCGGTATCTGGATTTTTGTCTTTCTGAGATTTCATCTATCGCTCGAATTTGATCATTTGTTAATTGGAACGGTAATTCATTTAAGACCTGCTCTTTGTATTTACTCAATATTATAAATTCTTTTCCCTCTTTTTTTACATGATTTTCCCTTGCAAGCTTTAGTGCCAACTGGTACGCAAATAGCTCATCATAAGCAAGTCTTTCTCTGCAAACTTCTGCTTCTGCGAGTGAGCTCGGTCTGTGCAATCTTATGATGCTTTCTTTCCAATTCAGCCATTTCTTTTGCTTGATTAATGTTTCATCTATCCACTCTGGCAAATCAGGCAAATCTTTTAGATTAGAACTTATTATGTTTCTAATGCTCTTGTTAGTAATACCGCGACATAATTGGTAAACTGGCTCTATGCAGGCTATTTCTTTAAATAGATTGATATCAGACAACATGTAATCTGGGTGAGTAATTTGCCAATGTTCGGCAAACTTTTCAAGTTTACCACTGATTACTATATCTGTTCCAACTGGAAATAATTTATACAAATATTTAACTGAGTAATTAAAAAAAACTATAAATAAATACTGACTTTCACTTTCAACGATTATTTTATATGGCCTACCTCTAACAGTGGGGCGCTGGTGCTCATACACTTTTGCCATAAAAGTTGTAAATTCTCCCACTTGAGCATCAGGTAGTGATTTACTTCTATCCACATAACTGAGAGGCCTATAAAACAGCAAGTCCATTACTCTGTCTCCGCCGCAAAGTTTAGGCAATATTGCGGAATGAAACCTTGGTATATTCTCAATTTTACTATTTAGAAAAGTCAGCACACTTGACTGCTCATCAACATTCATACTGTGTAAAACCGTTTATTCATAATAGAGCCTTACTAAAATCCTGTCACCCTATTATGACTGTCTATGTTAAGTATATTATTGACATATTAACTATTTTTATGTATTATTATACTATCAGCAATTCATATCAAAGTATTAACAATGAACAACTCTATACAGGAAAAAAAGGGAAATCCAGTCGTTACACTAAAAGCTCAGGCAGAAAAGTTTGATTTTAGCAGGTTAAGGGCTGACAAAAGCAACAAGTTAGCACACTCTGGTGAAACAATGTTCTTAGATTTTCATAGAATGAACTTTATTGTTAACAAAAAAAGTATAGATAGCACTTTAACTTTTGTTTTAACAGAAGGAGCTAAGGAAAATGGGCTTAGAAAAGCTTGGGATGAACATTCCAAAAACGAGAAAACTCCTGATAATAAAAAAACTGACCAATACAAAAAGAAATTTGAAAAATTTTACAATCTTGGTACAGATTATGCTCACCTATTACCAAAGGAAGAGAACGGAAATTATCGACTATTTACAAAAGCAGTTTTTAAGGAAATATTTGAACGTGCTAAAGCTCAAGTTCCAAGCGACTCTATCTTAGGAGAGCTAGTTACCAATTGTAATCAAGCAGGATATGAAGCTGTTATACATGCGGGGTTTCAAGATGAACTCTTCCAACATTCATTCATGATGGCAAATCCTACAAAAGTAATAAGTATTGACTGTATTAGCCCAAATAATGTGAGTGTTAAATCTGATATGACACTACCAATACTCTTCCAAAAAAGTGACGGTAAATGCGGTGACAAGGTATGTGATCTATCCAGCTCACTGGAATTTACACTTGAATCTCAAGATGGGAAAGATGATGTGATATACAAAAATGGCAAATTGTCACTTACTGTGCCCCGGAAATTGAGAGATTATAAAACTGATGGCATAAGTTTATTTGATATTATTAAAGAATATTTCTATAAATTCTGCGAGAAGTTAGGGTTCAAGTTTGAAGTAGAAATAGAGCATGATTTAGGTGATCCGATGAGCTACCTCGAAGAGGTAGCTCTGCCCATTCATAGCAATGAACACGAAAATACACCCTAAAACTAACAATTAAAATATCTCAAGTTCTGTTAGCTTATTTGCATAGTCAGTTGTACTAGACGCAACTTAATCTGACAGAAAAACTAATATCAATCTCTATGTTTGATGCTACTAATATTTTTCTAAAAAGCAATATGCTTGCTATCAAGAAAAGTCTGCATAGCAATATTTACCTAAATGAGGCCTTGTCTCAATTCCTAAATATAGCTGTGATTTTCTGGTTTATCATAGCCCATATCAGTCAAAATGCGCGATAATAGCACCATCAAAGAAAGGTATATTAAAAAGATTAGCGGCAGTAATTGCAGTTTTCTCTGTTTGCCATAGCAACTCTTGAGTAGGTATCAATAATAATGATAATCTATATATCTGCTATAAAACCTCGAGATCCGTAGAATAGGGCTGACTAAGGTTCTCATACATTCCTGTATGCTGAGAACATAAAAGCTCTTTTGATTCTATTCCTAAATCCTCAAGTATTTGCTCCTGTTCAGCTATAAGTTCTAATAGCCCTGTTCCACTTTCACTTACTTCACTTCGTTCAAGACACATAAGTTCTGTTAACTCTGCTATGTCTTCTCTAGAAAGCTGATTTTTTTCAGAAAAAGTTGCTTCACTCATATGGTCCTCTTTTTTATATAAAGAGTATCTTATACAAGAGAATAACTAAAATAATCTAAACTCTTGTGTCATATTTGTAGCTTGGTGTAGTTATATGGTACATTTCAGATAAGAGTACTGATTATCTAATTGTAGGAGAAGACCTAGTCAAAATATAAAAAAGCAGTGGAATTGGGGGTGGTAAATTCAGAAGTGTCTGAATAACTGTGTGAACTAAGTTCGGAGGAGAATAGTATCAAGAAAGGAGAAAATTATATGGTCTTACCTTTATTGATGTATTAATTGAGAAGAGTTCTTAAAAGTTAATGTTTTGTTAGTTGTTTCATGCTAAAATAGGCATATATAAGTAATTAGGAAAATGTTATGCGCTCTAATTCCAATTCACTTAATAAATACGGATATGTATCTGATGCAAATGGATTGTCTCACCAACAAATGGGAATGTATGATGATTTAGGAAGATATGAAGTTGCTGATGAAGATATGATGTACCAAAAAAACTATGGTATTATTGGTGATAGTTTAAAAAAAATAACAAATCTGACTGGAGATACAGCAAAGAGTATAGCAGATTACCTTATTAAACCTGTTAGTGATCAGGTTGCAAAGCAAATCGTTGTTCCATTAGGAACGGAGATTATAAGTAAAATTGTCGTACCTATTACAAAGAAAGTTGCAGAACAAAATCAAGACATGATAAAAGAGCTAACAGATAAACTCATGGTTCGCGTGGAAGATTTTGCTCGGTTACAAATAGAAAAATTAAAAGAAGACGTGAAGCAAGAGATAACATCAATACCAGGTAAAGTTTTAGAGAAGATAAAACCTTCTTCATGGCTTCCATGGAAAGCAGAAAGTTTGGATGAAGCTTATTCTGACACTTATGTACCAAATGATATAGATGAATTTGCATGGTAGAGCTTCAAGGTTTAGCAAAATGTTTTTTGGTTTATATTTGCTTGAGGTTAACATCATTGGCATTAAGCTTTTTTTAATGCTAAATGATCTTACTGTATATCTACAAATTCTTCCTGTGATTTTCAACTCTAGAGGTTATGCTTAAATTATAATATCTACCAAAAAAATAGTCATTTTGCTTGGATATTTGATATAATTTAGATCTATTAAAGCAAAAGCATGAATGAAGTAATAACATTTGGTTGTCGTCTAAATTTCTACGAGAGTGAGTTAATCAAAGAAGCATTAAAAAAAGCAAAGAGAGAAAATGTTGTTGTAGTGCATAGCTGTGCAGTGACAAACGAAGCAGAACGCCAAGTGAAGCAAAAAATACGTAAGATCTATAAAAACGACCCAAGTAAAGAAATTATCGTAGTTGGCTGTGCCGTTCAATTAGATCCTAAATCATATAGTGATATTCCTGGTGTAAGTAAAGTGCTAGGTAATCAAGACAAGCTAAGAGCTGAAAATTATCTACTAAATAATGATGAAATCTTAGTCAGTGATAACCAAGTAGAACCTATTCTCATTAATGGATTTGAAGATAAATCAAGGGCATTTATTGAAATTCAAAATGGTTGTAATCATAGTTGTACATTTTGCTCAATTACTGAGGCAAGAGGAAATAATCGATCTGTGCCAGTAAACAATATTATAGAGCAAATTAAGATTTTTATAGAAAATGGGTATCAAGAAGTGGTGTTTACAGGTGTTGATATTACTGACTTTGGTACAGATTTGTTTGGTAAGCAATCACTCAGTTCAATGATTAGAAGAGTTTTAAAGGATATACCACAGTTAAAGAGACTAAGACTTTCCTCTATTGATGTTGCTGAAGTTGATGATGAACTAATGGATTTAATAGCTAATGAGTCAAGACTTATGCCTCACTTACACTTGAGTCTACAGTCTGGTAATAATTTAATACTAAAGAGAATGAAACGTCGTCACAATAGAGAACAAGTGATAGAATTTTATCATAAAATGAAGAGCTTAAGACCTAATATAGCATTTGGCGCTGATATTATTGCTGGATTTCCAACAGAAACTGATGAAATGTTTCAGGATACAGTTGATTTACTGAAAAAAATAAATGTAGTTTATCTACATGCTTTTCCATATTCAGAGCGGAAAAACACACCTGCTGCACGGATGCCACAAATACCAGAGAATGTACGTAAAGAACGAGTAAAGCATCTAAGAGAAATAAATAAAGAAATGATGAGCAGTTTTTATCAATCTTTGCTCGGCACTGAGCAAAGCGTTTTGGTTGAGCAGAATAATATTGGTAGAACAGAAAATTTTGCATTAATAAAACTTACATCAAGAGTTCAAGCTAAAAGTATTGTGAAAGCTCATGTTAAAGGAATAGAAAATAATTGTTTAATTGGAAATATTATTTCTTAATTTTTGTACATTAAAGGAATATATGATATAGTAGTTATACTATAAGTGATAATTCATTTATGATAATTAGAATATCTATTGCTTTATTTTTCATCTTCATTCCGTGTGTCTATTTTTTTATTACTTATATCAGTAACAATACACACATTGAGCAAGTGCAGCCCTTAAAATTAGAAACGGACAATAATGAAAGTGTGATACATTCTGAAGAAGTTACTGAAAAAGAAGTGCCAATAAAATGTCAAGAACTTGAAAGTAGTTCACCTTCTGTTTTCCAAGTAGCTAATCAGAAAAATATGTGGCCAAGTATTGCAGATCAAGCTGAACCTACAAAGGAAAAATCAAAAAAACTTGATTTCTATGTTAGTGCTAATGGTGGTAAGATATATTCTGATAGCTCAGAAGTATTTGTGGAGGGTATACGTGCAATAGGAAAAAGAATTCTTGCTTTAGCTGAGGGCCGTTATGGTGGTTTTCTTTTAGACCTATTCTTAGGAGATGAAATTAAAAACATAAAAAAATTTAACGGTAAAATTGATTTTCAGTGGCTTAGCAGCATATCTGTAGGTTACTATGCTGGAGAAAATGGCCGAGTTGATTTTGAGACCATGTATTCTAAAGTCAATATTGAAGATAGTAACTCTCCTCCGGTATTTGATAAATCAGCAAGTGTATCTGCATTCTTATTAAATTTTTACTATAACCCTAATGTTCAAAATACTCAATTTGCTCCGTATATTGGTCTTGGTATAGGATCAACAGTTTTTAGATTAAAAAGGATTGATAAATCATCTAAAAATTTAATGCCACTGAATGTTCCTTGGCTTGTTTATCAAATAAAGCTTGGTGTTGATTACTCAGTAATTCCAGAAGTTAAAACCTTTCTCGGCTATCGTTACTTTAATATTCCAACACCTATTGCAGACGATATATCCACTCATAATATTGAAGTTGGTTTGATGTTTAATTTTTAGTAATAATATCTTTTCAATTCTAATATCCTGATTTCCATTCAGAAATTTGATAAATCTATCCATATCTTTAATCTTATGGCCATATCCTTTGTGATAGCCTGAAGATGGTTTCTGTTTCTTTTTTCCTTTTCCTCCACAAATATATTGGTTTTATGCTCACTAAATTGGTGAGCATGTTACAACGTTTTTGACGACGAAAAGACTGGATAGCTACTTTCATGACAACCATTTAGTTGTCTTTTCTCGTCTATCTTATTTTGTCACTCTGCTGAACAGATACTAAAGTACTAGCTTTTGTGGGTTAATGCACAATTCTATCAGAAGTTTTGTGACTATAATTGCAGAAAACATCGAGCACAGGATTCCTATCGATAAAGTGACAGAAAACCCTCTAATTGCTCCGCTACCAATAATGAACATTATTCCTGCAGCAATCAGTGTAGTGAGGTTTGAGTCAAGAATTGTTTTTATTGCGTTTTTAAATCCTTCTTCAATGGCACGAGCTGTTCTTTTTCCTGCTCTTATTTCTTCGCGGATGCGTTCAAATATTAAAACATTTGCATCCACTGACATGCCAACAGTTAGCGCAATTCCAGCAATTCCAGGGAGAGTAAGAGTTGCTTCAAGTAAGGTAAGAATGAGTAGTATAGAGATTACATTAAAAACGAGTGCAACAGACGCTAATAAGCCTAATTTGCCGTAAGTAATGATTATAGATAAACCAACGGCTATGATAGAGATTATTGCTGCAATTTCTCCTGCTTTTATTGACTCTTCTCCAAGGCTTGGACCAATGTTTTTTTCTTCAATTATTTTAAGTGGTGCAGGTAGTGCACCTGATTTTAAAAGTATTGCAAGTTCACTCGCTTGTTTTTCAGTGAAATTACCGCTAATTTCTCCCTCTCCATTTAGAATAGGTTCACGTATTGTTGGTACAGTTAAGACTGTGTTATCTAAAACAATTGCAAAAGGCTTTCCTACATTTTCTTTAGTAATTTTTGCAAATTTTTTACTTGCTATGCTGTCGAATTTGAAATGTACTGTTGGTTTACCTAAATTGCCAAATCTAACTGATGCGTTAACTAATGAATCACCGCCTATTTCAGTTTTGCGGAATATCGGGTAGGAATTACCCAAAGAATCCTTGAGCATAATCGTAGTGTCATGATCGATATCTTGCATTTTAGCTACATTGGTGTTTGCCAAATGGAAGGCCAGCTTGGCTGTTTTGCCAAGCAGAGATTTTATCTGCTGAGTGTCTTCTACTCCAGGAACTTGGACTAATATCTTATTTTGTCCTTGTTTTTGCACACTTACTTCCTTAGTACCAAGCTTATCTAAGCGTCTTTGAACATTAACTATTGACTCTGAAACTACTTCATTGATTAATGAATTCTTATAATGCGGTTTATATGAAATGAAAATTGCAGTATTTTTTCTACTCAATTCTAAATTTGGGTTTATTTTATGTATTAACGTTGAAACTTTTTTGTAATCATCAATATTATTTAAAGTTACAACCACTTGTTTATCGTTTTTTGCGCTAAATTCAATCTTTTGTGTTAACAGACCTTCTTTTATTTCATCGGTTAGCATGCTTAGTTTCTCTTTGAAGTAAAAATCTAAGTCTACATTTAGAAGCAGAGATGATCCACCTTTCAGGTCGAGCCCTAGATTTATCCTCTTTTTTGAGGTGAAAAACTTATTATCAAAGAAATTTGGTAGTATTATATATAAAGATAGTAGAAAAATTAGTAATACTGAAAGAGATTTAACTATGAGCTTGTTTAGCATAAATTTAAACTATACTTAGGTACAGTGTAAACTGAATGGTTGCTAATCACAAGCACCTAAATGAAAAGATTCTAAAGCCTTAATCTATAATTGATTGTACTTTATACTATACTTTGCTCTTCTGAAACATCATTTACTAAAGTGTTATAAATGTATGAATTAGGTTGAGAATTAGCTTTAAGATTCTCTATTTGTTTGTTTTTTCTAATGCTATCAATCGGAAGGTAAATGCATAAACCAAGTATTGAGAAAGTAACTATGGTAGCTGGTATGTGAGTAGCAAGAAATTCACTATAACTTGGATCTTTCCAACCGAGAGGACTAGATAGAGAAGGATGAGAGAAAAACTTTGGAATTACTACTGTTGCACTTAATAATATTATAATACTAGTTACAGTGGCACTGAAAAGGGGTAAAACATTTTTTTTATTAAATTTGCCATTAGAGTCTTTTAAAATATCAAACATACATACTCCTCAATTACTAACGTGCATGATACTAGGAGCTAATTATAAAATGTTCAATAACTAAATTGGAGATAATAAAAAATGGACATAGAATATAGATGTACAATATGAAGAATGTATGATAGTTAAAATAGGTACGAGGGGAAGCAATCTTGCGGTTGCTCAAGCTTTGGAAGCAAAACAAAGATTATTAGAGTTTTTTCCTAACCTATCTATTGAGATCATTAAAATCAAAACTTCTGGTGATAAGTATGTTAATGTAAATCTTGCTGAAATAGGAGGTAAAGGACTGTTCCTCAGGGAGATTGAGGCTGAATTACTCAAAAATAATATAGATATGGCGGTTCATTCGCTAAAAGATGTACCTGCGTTTTTCTCGAAGGACTTAACAATTCCTTGTGTTTTAGAGAGGCTAAGTCCATGTGATGTATTTATTTCTCATAAATATAAGAGCCTAAAAACTTTGCCACAGCAGGCTACAATTGCAACTTCTTCAATAAGAAGAAAAGTTCAGCTACTAAATCTCAGGCCAGACTTAAATGTAGTGCCACTGCGTGGAAATGTGACAACTAGACTGCAAAATCAGAATTTTGATGGAATGATTTTAGCCGAAGCAGGACTGATAAGATTAAAAAAACACCATTTAATTACAGAAGTATTATCACCAAAAGTCATGTTAAACGCAGTAGGGCAGGGGGCAATTTGCATTCAATGCCGAAAGAATGATATAAAAGTTATCGATCTTTTAGAGAAAATTAATAATAATATGTCTTTTATAAGGGCAAAATCAGAGCGCAGTTTCATGAAGACAATAAATGGTTCATGCTTTACGCCGCTTGCAGCTTTAGCAGAATATGTGAGTGAAAACATGCTGAATCTTTGTTGTATGTTAGCAGATGAGAAAGGTATATATTTCACTGAGCGTACTTCGTTTGTAGAAGATGCAGAAAAAATGGGTATGGATGCAGGATTAGAGTTAAAATCAAAATGCTTATAAGCTTACCTAAAGTATGTGGAATCTACCGTTATAATGTTTCAATGTCTAAAATGACTTGGTTAAATGTTGGTGGCCAAGCTGATGTACTATTTAAGCCACGTGACATTGAAGATCTAATGTGCTTGATAAAAGATGCGGAGTTACCAATTAGCGTTATCGGTGCAACATCCAACATAATAATTCGAGATAGTGGCATTCGAGGAATAACGGTGAAATTAGGCAAGGAATTTGCATATATAAAATGTAAAGATAATAACTCCATTGTTGCAGGTGGTGCTGCATTGCTTAGTAACCTTGCCTACTTTGCAGGGGAACAGCAAATTAGTGGGCTTGAGTTTCTTGCTGGAATTCCAGGAACAGTTGGCGGTGGGATAGAGATGAATGCAGGTGCATATGGTAGTGATATTGCGAGTGTTGTAAAGTTTATAAGGGCAGTGAATCTAGAAGATGGGAATTTATATGAATTTTCCAGTGAAGAAATGGGATATTTTTATCGTGGACATAGTCTAAAAGGCAGGTGGATTTTTATTGAAGCTGAATTTAAAGGAGTAAGTTCAGAGTATGAGCTTATATTGCAAAGATTGAAAGAAGTTATTGATAAAAAAAATAAAAGTCAACCAGTAAGAGGAAAAACTGCTGGTTGTATATTCAAAAATCCAATAGGCTGCAAGGCATGGAAACTGATTGATGAATCTGGCTGCCGAGGATTAGATAATGGTGTAGCTAAAATTTCTAAGAAACATTGTAATTTTCTACTCAATTACAATAATGCAACTGCACTTGACTTAGAAAACCTTGGCAACAGAGTAAAAGATGCAGTAAAAGATAAATTTAACATTGAACTTGAGTGGGAGATAAGGGTTTTGGGTAGGTAACTTCTAACCTTCTCTAATATGACCTATTTCAATTGAGTACACTTCAATTTAAGTCCAAGGTACACTATTTTGCGAGGATAATTTATGCTTCCTTTGAAGAAAAGCATTCTTTTATTTTTTCAATTACCGGCTCTATAATGTAGTGATTTATTTTCTTAATCATAGGTTCTACAATCATATTTCCAACAATAAGGCCTGTAATTGGGGCAATAATTCCTATTGTCGCACCAATCAAAACTGCTGATCCTGTATTTAACATTACACCAGGAAAAATAGCACCTATAGCTGCACCAAGACCAATCCCGATTGCAGTGCTAGTAACGCCCATACAAAATATAGGGAAAATGCATTCTCGATTTACTTTATCTTCCTTATAATCACAATATGTAAGGTATGCGATAGATAATATTGTAGAAACAGCAGCAATAATTCCACCTATAATGGAAGGTGATAAAATTGCGAAACTTGGACCAAGACCTACAAGCACTCCTATTGAAATATTCATTCCCATTAATATTCCAACAAGGATTAACTCTTCTTTAGTTTTTTTATCCATACCCCTCCTTACACTTAATTAATAATAAAATGTTACTCATCTTTACTTAACCTGTAAAGTTATCTTAACCTAATTTCAAAAATTATTGTATAATATCATTTTGAGGTTTTATTTTCAATGCGCAAACTTGCAATACTCTTTTCTATACTGTTTGCGGTAATTGCTTACTATTTAAACAATGAAGTAATATTTGAAATAGCAAAGCTATTTAGCGATATATTCATCAGTCTGTTGAAATTGATTAGCTTACCTTTAGTTTTTCTATCTATAGTGTCCACAATTTCAGGGCTTAAAGACTCAATTGAAATTAAAGTATTACTTAAGAAGACGCTGTTTTACACGCTGTTTACAACAATTGTAGCTGCATTTGTTGCGTTATCTTTCTATTTATTCATAGACCCAGTAAGAAAAAATTTCATAAGCAACACAATAGAAAGTGTGAGTGACAGCAATCACAATTACTTTTCATACTTAAAATCACTCATTCCATCAAATTTTGTGCAAGTTTTTCTTGAAAATAACGTTATTGGCAGCATACTGATCGCTTTTTTAATGGGTGGAGCTATTATTTCGCTCTCAAAAGAAAAACAAGATATATTACACCAAATATTTTCTGCACTATTTGATACACTTCTTAGAATTGCTCAAGGGTTATTAAAGTTTATTCCTCTTGCTGTATGGTCTTTTATCACATGTTTTTTATACGAGTTAAAAGGTGGCAGCGAATTCCATAGTCTTTTTTGGTATTTTGCTTGCATAATGTCTGCAAATTTCGTGCAAGCATTTGTGATTTTGCCACTACTCATGTGGTATAAAGGTATATCACCAATTCAAACGATGAAAGGTGTTATGCCAGCACTTACACTTGCGTTTTTTTCTAAATCATCTAGTGCAACGCTGCCTACAACTATAGAATGTGTGCAAAATCAGCTAAAGGTACCAAAGAAATTGTCATCTTTTATTCTACCAATATGCACAACAGTCAATATGAATGCGTGTGCTGCATTTATTTTAATCACAGTGATGTTTGTTGCAGAGATGAATGGGCACACATTTTCCTTAAGTGAGATGTTCATATGGATTTTTTTAGCTACAGGAGCTGCAATTGGTAACGCTGGAGTGCCGATGGGGTGCTATTTTATGGCAACTAGTTATTTGGTATCAATGAATGTTCCTTTGTACATTATGGGATTGATTTTGCCTATTTATACAATCATTGATATGTTTGAAACTGCAATAAATGTGTGGTCTGATATCTGTATAACGCAGATAATTAATAAAGAATTTCAAACTCAAGAATGATATTAGATAATACAATAATAAAAGAATTTGAAGAGGCTGGTGCGATTTTGCACGGACATTTTGTACTCTCGTCAGGGCTGCACAGCAACACTTACATACAATGCGCTAAAATTTTTGAAAATCCAAGCAGAGCAATGAACGTTTGTGAGCTATTGGCGAATAAAATAAGAAAAGAGCTTATTGAACCCATAGATTTAATACTATCTCCTGCGATTGGTGGAATAATCGTGGGTTATGAGATTGGTAGACAGCTTGGAATCCGAACAATATTTTGCGAACGTGTTAATGGTAAATTTGAATTACGCCGTGGATTTGAGATTAAACAAGGTGAGAAAATCTTATTAATTGAAGATGTGATTACCACAGGTAAATCTTCACTTGAAGCAGTAAAATGTGCAGAAGAGAAGGGAGGTAAAGTTGTTGCTGGAGCTTCTTTGATCAAGAGAAATAGTGAAACAAAACTGCCCTTTCCTGTAATATCTTTGATTGAACTAAATATCAAAAACTATAGCGAGGAAGAACTGCCAAGTGAATTAAAACAATTACCTATAATGAAACCTGGGAGTAGAGAATATTTAACAAAATAATTCTATATATGGCTAAAGTGATTCAGTAACTTTTACGTGTTATATGTTAATCTTTTTGCATCAAAGTTAGATATTACAGTTTATTTTCCTGTATTCGTTCAACAGAATGGCAAAATAAGATAGACAAATAAAGATATAAAGTAAAAACAATAATAGGTGTCATTCCGGTTCGTGACACTTGCTTTATGTAGTTTCATTGAAAACGTTGTTTTTATTATAATACCTCCTATGATTAGTTTGCTTGTGAGCACCAGTGTCTGGGCACTGGAATGACAAGAAAAGGCTACTTGAATGACAGGAAAGGAACTACTAAAACAAATAGGTGTCATTCCAGCGCGTGACGCTGTAATCCAGAAAGGAAGGGAGTGTTAAATAAAAAAATATCAAAGTCATCATATTATATCACGAACCTTTTCCAAGACTTTTTTCATATTTTCGCTTGAAAGTGGAATTAAGCCAAGCCTAGATAAATATCCACCTTCAGTACTAATAGAGTCTATAACTTCTCTAATGAATTCCCTTAATCCATCAACAATATCTAAGTGTTCTTTCTTTATATAAAGATATAAAGGCCTTGCTAACATATACTCCCCCGATGATATATTTTTATAAGTTGGCTCAATTCCTGCGATTGTGCTTCCTTGAATCTCATCTTGGTTTTTCGCTAAAAAGCTGAAGCTAAATATTCCTAAAGCATTTTTATTGCTCTTCAATTTTTGTATTATTATGTTTTCATTAATTCCAACTTCTATATATCTTCCATCATCTCTGATATTACTACATGCTTTCTTTCTTTTTTCTTGGTCTTGATAATTCTCTTTGAAAATCCTTGAGTTCATACATGAATATTGATCAAGCATAATAAAATTAATCAAAGTTTCATGTGTACCTGTATTTTGATGTGGGCCATAGATTTTAATTTCTGTTTTTGGTAGAGCTTGATTTACATCAGACCAAAATTTCTTGTTATTCTTTACTAATCTATCATTGTCTTCAGAATATGAAGATAAAGTTTCAAACAGGTCATTTTTTGTAAAATCAAATCTATGGCTTTGATTTGAATTTGCAATAACAATTCCATCATAGCCAATTATGATCTCTATTACTTCATTCACTTTATTTCTTTTACATAATTCTCTCTCTACTTCCTTCATAGGGCGAGATGAAGTAGTGATATCTGGTGTGCCTTCCCCTATTCCTGAACAAAACATTTTGAACCCTGATCCACTTCCTATCGATTCTACAACTGGAGTTTTAAAGGAAAATATACGGCTGAATTCTTCAGATATAAATGAGATAAAAGGAAAAACAGTTGAAGATCCAACAATTCTGATATATCTTCTGGCATCAACATTTGACAGTGGGATGAGTAATACAAATGCAAAAATAAGGAAAAGGCGTTTCAGCATCGTTTTCGCTCAAGAGTGTAAACTTAATTATCGTAATAAAAAATCAAACTGAAAAGCTTTTTTTCTAGATTTCAAAAGGTATAACGATCAAATGTGTGCGTAATGATGAGATCTGAATCACAGCATTCATACAACTGTATCTATATCGAATCCTCTTATGTTTTTCAATACTGAAAAATTCTTTCATATTAACTTAATGATGCAATATATCCTTTTCTTTAATAGATAAGTCATCATCGACTTTTTTTACATTATCATCAGTAATGTTTTGTATTTCCTTTTTGGCAACATGAAAATCATCTTCTGAGATTTCCTTATTTTTCTTCATTTCCTCTATTTCTTCCATAACATCTCTGCGTATATTTCTAATTGCAACTCGTGCATTTTCAGAAAATTGATGCAATAATTTCACTAATTTTTCACGAGTTTCTTGTGTTAAGTCTGGAAGAACTATACGTATAGTATTTCCTTCAACAACAGGATTTAAATTCAGGTTAGCATTGATTATCGCATTTTTTACTTCACCGATAACAGTAGCATCCCAAACTTTAACTGATAGAGTTTTGTTATCTATAGCTGAAACGCCTGCAACTTGGTTCAGTTTTTGATGTCCACCATAGATATTTACAACTATACCATCAAGTAATGATGCGTTAGCTCTACCAGTACGTACACCTTTCATATCATCGTGAAAAGACTGAATAGTTTTTAGCATTCTTTCTTTTGTTTTAGCTTTTATTTCGTTTAACATAAATTACCTAATGTTTACAATCTGAAACTATAGTATAAGTGCCTTGACCCTTAATAATATCAACCATTTTTTCTCTTTTTAAAGAAAAAACTACAATTGGGATAGAATTCTCACGAGCAAGTGAAATTGCTGATGCATCCATAACTTTTAAATCACGAGTTAGCAGATCTGTATAAGAAAGCCTATCATACATCACAGCATTCTCATTTTTTTTTGGATCGGCAGAATATACACCACTTACTTGAGTACCTTTTAAAATAACATCACAATTCATTTCAACAGCACGTAAAGCTGCAGCTGTATCTGTAGTAAAAAATGGGTTACCTGTGCCTGCTGCAAAAATGACCACTCTACCTTTCTCTAAATGATGAATAGCCTTCCTTCTTATATAAGGCTCACATATAGTAGTCATGGGTATAGCAGACAACACCCTAGAGACTATAGAGCTTTTTTCTAAAAAATTTTGCAAAATTAAAGCATTAATGACAGTACCAAGCATTCCAATATAATCACTGCTTGCTCTTTCACAGCCACTTAAAGACGCTGATGCACCACGAAAAATATTCCCACCACCAACAACAATACAAACTTGAACCCCGAGATTACAAACTTCAACTATGTCTTTGGATAGTTTATCTATAACTTCCATATCATGGCCAAATAGCTTTGATCCCATCAAAGCCTCCCCAGAGATTTTGAATAACACTCTGGGGTACTTTACTTCTGAAGTTTTGTTACTTATTTGCACCATCCAAAGTAAGTAACTTATAATTAGCTAATTTAACAGCACTTGATTCTATAAAATCAGCAATCTTCATTTTATCATCTTTTATAAACTTCTGCTCTAGCAGAACAACTTCTTCATAGTATTTAGCCATTCGTCCATCTACTATTTTTTTCGCTACCTCTTCAGGTTTATTTAAGCTCTTTACTTGCTCCTCGATTATAGAACGCTCATTTTTTAATTTTTCTTGATCTAAATCATTTATAGATAAAGCTTCAGGTTTCATAGCAACTACATGCATAGCTATTTGCTTTCCAATCTCTTTTTTATCACCAGATGACTGCAATGCTACTAAAGCACCAATCTTACCTAAGCCAGGCATATCACCATGTACGTATCCAGAAATAATCCCATCTTTAGTCTCTAGGTAGCAAAGATTGCTTAACTCTAACTTCTCACCAAGAACCGATGTACCACTCATAATAGCTTCCTGCACTGTACCAACATCTTCATATTTGGCATTTTTTAACTCATCAAGACTAGTACAACGTTCTTGACAAGCAATTGATGCTAAATTTGAAACTAATGCTATGAACTTCTCATTTCTAGCAACAAAATCAGTTTCACAATTGACTTTAACCAATACACCATAATTTTTAGCCAAGCACATAGCAATAAGCCCATCCGAAGCTACTCTATCAGACTTTTTGTCAGCTTTAGCAAATCCTATTGTACGCAACCTATCAACGGCTTTCTTAATATCACCATCACACTCTTCTAACGCTTTCTTACAATCGCTTAAGCCAAGCCCTGTTCTATCGCGTAATTCCCTTATACTACTTGAATCCATCTTCATTTACTTACTATTACCTCCTTTTCTGTTTCAACCTTAATACGCTTCTTTTTAGTTTGCACAATATCCTCTTCTTTTTCTTGAATAAGCTCATCATCCTTAACTCTAGACCTTGTCAAACTAGACTCTATTCCAGCTAATATAGAATCAGCAACTAATTTACAATAGAGCTCTATTGATTTTCTTGAATCATCATTTCCTGGTATAGGATAGGCAATACCATCTGGGTCAGAATTGGTATCAAGTACTCCAACTACAGGAATACCCAGTTTTTTGGCCTCTTTAACCGCTATATGCTCTTTGTTAGTATCAATAATAAATAAAATATCAGGAACTGCTCCCATTTCTCTAATTCCACCCAATTCTTTATCAAGCTTTTTTCTTTTCTTTTCAATGTTTCCTAATTCTTTTTTTGTTAAGATGCTATCTTCATCATTGGATATTTTCTCATATTGTATCAAAGTTTTTATCGAAGAAGAAACAGTGTTCCAATTAGTAAGCATACCACCAAGCCATCGATCATTTACATAATACTGACCACAACGAACTGCTTCACTTGCAACAATATCTAAAGCTTGAAATTTTGTACCAACAAATAAAATGCGACCATCTTGAGATGCAACATCGTATAAAGCTTTCATCGCCGCCTCTAACAATGGTAATGTTTTTCGTAAGTCTATTATGTGTATACGATTCTCTTGATGTATACCATATATATATGGGGCCATTTTCGCATTCCAGCGACTAACTTTATGGCCAAAATGCACACCAGATTCAGCTAAATCACGTATAGTGACTTTAGGCAAATTTGTCATATTTACTCCTCCAAATAGTTTATCCTCCATGGCATAACCCTAACGGGACTACTTGCATAAGCCATGTGTGAAATTAAGTTATTTACATAGTAATAAAAAAGACAAAAAAGCGCAAACAAAAAATATTGACAAGTGGCAACACGTTGATTAGCTTTAAGGTTGCAAACGTTAAAAAGCAATGGGGGGTGTAGCTCAGTTGGTTAGAGCGCATGCCTGTCACGCATGAGGTCGTGAGTTCAAGTCTCATCACTCCCGCCATTACAGCAGAAACATCTTAAAATTCTTTAACTTTCTTATTAATTTGAATTAATTTCTTTCAGAGACTTGACATGATATTGTAATTGCTGCTTAATCTATTTAATTTTATCATTAATAATTGGGATTAAATATGTTCCTTTCTGAGGTTTTTGCGGCAGATGCGACTAACAATGTATCAGCATCTGTTGCTAGCTTTATTCCACTCATTTTAATATTTGTAGTATTTTATTTTCTCATTATTCGCCCCAATCACAAAAAACTAAAAGAACATAGAAGGATGATAGATCAAATAAAACGTGGTGATACGGTTATTACTTCTAGTGGAATAATAGGTGAAGTAAACAAAGTTGACGAAGTAAATGCACAACTAATACTAGAAATAGCACCAAAAATTGAAATAAAAATCCTAAAGTCTGCTATATCTGAAATCTTAAATAAAGAAATTCAAAAGCCAGTAGCTAAATCTATTGAAAAAAGCAAAGTTGAAAAGAATGGCAAGAAAAATAAACTAGAGGAAAGTAAAAAAGACAAAAATGCTTCATAATTTAAGAAGTGTGTGGAATATTAGGTATAGTAAGTAGCGGTGATTCAGTAATACCAATTTTACTAACCGCGTTGCAAAAATTGGAATACAGAGGGTATGACTCTTCAGGTATAGCAATTATAAATAATAGAGGTAAGATAGAAGTAAAAAAATCAGAAGGTAAAGTTGAAAGATTGTGTGAAGTTGTTCATGAGAGCAAGATATCTAGTAGCAAAGTTGGTATAGCACATACTCGTTGGGCTACACATGGAGCTCCAAATCTTAAAAATGCTCATCCCATTTATATAAATAATGTTGTTGTTGCTCATAATGGCATAATTGAAAATTACAATATATTAAAAAAGGATCTGGAGGAAAAGGGAGTATCTTTCCACACCGATACTGATACAGAAGTGATACCAAACATATTAACTTCATATCTTGATGAAGGGTTATCACCAGTTGATTCTATATTACAGTGTCTAAACAATTTACAAGGTTCACTTGCTTTGGCTTTATTATTTGCAGAATATCCAGATACTTTATTTGTTGCAAAAAGAAATTTGCCTTTAGCAATAGGATATAACTGTAATAAAGTGTTTGCTGCTTCTGATACTAATACTTTGAATTCATTTGTAGAAAAAATATTGCATTTAGAAGATAATGATATTGCAGTAATAAAATCTAACGAATTCAGTATATATAATAATGGTATACAAGTTAAACGCAGAACAGAAAATAGCAGTCCAAGAAATTTTCTAATTAGTAAAAATGGTTACCCTAGCTTTATGCTAAAAGAAATTTTTGAGCAACCGTATGCATTAAACAAAACAATAAATCAATTTTATAAACAATATAAAGAAATCAACAAAGAATTATTTTCTGAACTAGGTTACATTACTATAGTTGGATGCGGTTCATCCTATTTTGCTGGACTAATAGCAAAGTGTTGGCTGGAAAGTATTGCTCAAATTCGGGTATATCTAGAAATCTCGTCAGAATTTAGGTATAGCAGCGTCAAGCTCGAAGAAGGTAGTATTGGCTTATTCATTTCTCAATCTGGTGAAACTGCAGATACTATGGAAGCACTACGTTATGCGAGATTTCAGAAACAAATGATCATTAGCATAATTAATACATTTAATAGCAGCATAGAAAAAGCCTCAGATATTGTATTGCATACTCTTGCTGGACCTGAGATTGGTGTTGCTTCGACAAAAACCTTTTCTACGCAGCTTGCAATTTTAGCATGCTTTGCTGTAGAGCTTGGAAAAATAAAAGGTATACTGGGTAGAGAGAGGATAAAGGAACTAAGCGGTGCTATTAATTCCATTCCCGAACATGTAGAGCATGTTTTGAATGTGATGGAAATACAACATATATCAGGCAGTATATTAGAGCACAATAATATAATTATAATTGGGAGAGGAAGCTCATATGGAGTTGCAATGGAAGGTGCATTGAAGATAAAAGAGCTTTCATATATCAACACAATTGGTATTGCAGCGGGAGAAATGAAGCACGGTTCTATCGCCTTGATAGACTCTACTGTACTTGTTATCGCAATTATTCCTTACGATAATTTATTCTTTAAAACGCTATCCAATATACAAGAGATTATTGCAAGAAAAGGTAAAGTAATTGCCTTTAGTGATAAGCAAGGAGCACCGCTCTTAAAGGGAATTTGCATAGATGTGGTGCAACTTCCAGAAGTTGACAATTTTGTTTCTCCAATTATCTACAGTGTTGCTATGCAATTTCTTGCTTATTCTATTGCAGAAAAAAAAGGGTTAGATGTAGATTGTCCGAGAAATTTAGCTAAATCTGTCACAGTTGAGTAACTTATTTAAAGTGAGTTGCTAATTAACAGCTCTAATTGTCAGTTATAAATTACTGAATTTTACTAATAAATTCATTGCTATCATTAGCCCTCTGCGAAAGAATATGTAACTAATGTAAGGATGAGAGAGGCTAAAATCCACGCCTCAAATTAACAAGATTTGCCATTATGGTTACCAGACACAACTTAATCTAGCAAGCAAGAATTAACTAACAGAAAAATTGAAAACTAATATCAGTCTCTTATGTAATGCTACTAATATTTTTCTAAAAGCAATATGTTTTCTATTCAGGAAAGTCTACATCGCCATAACAATATTTACTAGAATGAGGTCTTGTCTCATTGTAAAAACACAACCAATGATCAACGTCTATCTGAAGATCTTCTAATGAATTGTAGATTGTTTTACAAAAAAAGAGGAGTAAATGAGAGTTCAGTAACTTGATTATAGAGTTGTACTGCCTTTCCATATTTGAAGCAAGTTGTTATTCTATCTCAAACCGTAGCACAAAGTAAATATGGCAATTTACACTAAAATTTTCTGTTTATGATTTATATTATGTAAAGATACTATTTGACCTTGAGCTTTAAAGATATTATGTAATAGCATTATTTAATATGCGAGGTTTATTATGGCTAAAGTAAATGCAGGTGAAAGCGCAAGAAAGCTCAAAGAAATTAAATTTCAGCTTATGTCACCAAAAAAGTCCAAAAGTAGTCAACAAATGTCACCAAAACGGAGTCGGAATTCTGGTGAAAAGCTATGGAATGCATTAGAATCATTACAAGAAGCAAAATCAGAGTTAAAAAAAAGAAAGTTTGAAATAGAACTAAAAAAAGACACTGAAATATCAGACGAAGGAATAGAAAAAGTAGTGGAATTGGAAAGGAAAACAGAAAAAGAGATAGAAGAAATAGCAATGCCAATATCAACGTTACTACTTAAGGAAACAATAATAAAATTACAAGGAACAAAAATAATAAATTTTTTAAAAAAATTAGAAAAACAAGTAAAAGAAATGCAAGAATTATGTAAGAAACTAGAATTAAATGCTAAAATAGAAGAAGAAGATCTAAATAAGCTCGAGGACATAAAGAAAGAATCAGAAAAGTGTTGCAGAGAGTTAGTGAGCTATATGCCTAATTCAAATAATCCTAGAATGTTGTACACTGCTGTTATTGGTGTTGGTCTTGCTGTTGGGCTGGTAGCAAGTACTATACTTGAACATACAACTAGACTAAGTATGTTAGCAATAATTGGCATAGCTACATCATTTGCACTCGTAGCTGGTGGTGCTACATATGCAGCACTAAGACCTAATACTAAAATAGATGAATCAAAAGAAGTCCAAATAAAGAGTTCTCATCACTCACTTTCCTAATCACACTTTAATTCAAACTTTATCAGTTTTATTCAAGTTGCTTCTGAAAGGAGAATATCAATGGTGTTCTCCTTACTGATTTGGTTAAAATGCAGAAAACGCCTATGTCAAAATTTACACAGATGTTAAGTGCTGCCACTAATTTCCAGTTAGTACAATTTGTATATCTTATTGACATATTTAATTTATTCTGTTACAATTTTTAGTAATTAGGTTGGGATAAAACAATGAAGAGTTTTAAATGGCTACTTAATCAAGTCAGACTTTCATGGATTAGCTTAATATCAAAAGTAAAGAGCTTTTTTCAAACTAACGATACACATTATCAAACAACTGCTAGCAATGGAAATGATCATACAAGAAAAATAAGTGTAGAAAATACAATAGAGGCGAAAGTTAATGAAGAGGATGTATGGTATGATTCTCTGAAAGAACAAGAGCCAGGTGAAAAAGAAAGAGATCTGGATGAAGAAGAATTTTTTGATGCTATTGAAAATTTGGATGAAGAGGAAGTGAGTGCTAACATAGAAGGAAAAGAGTATGAAAAAAATAAGTACTATAGTCTACAAGATGGTCTACAAGAAAAAAATGAATTTGATCACACAACGCACACTCTTACACTTGCTTTTGAAATTGAAAAGCCATTTCCAGACTCTGACCTTAGTAAATTTAAGTTATGCGAACTTAAGCAAAATGGTGATAAATATACGTTTATCTTAGAAAATGATCAGAAAAATCGAATAGAATTACACTCTGAATATCTCAATATTTATTTTCCTAAGTATTTTGAGAAACACAGAAAAAAAGGAGCTTACACCGAACTTTTTTCTCAAGAGGAAAATAGAATTAGCAATGATATTATAATACCGCTACAAGTTCCAAAAGAAGCAAGCATACTTACCAAAGAGTGCAATTGGTTAATAAGAAAGGTTGTAGGTGAAATACCATATTATCCAGTGGGCAAATCGCTTGAATACTGCAGGGGTCGTGTAAATTTCTTTCTTAACTTAAACAATATTATGTCTTTTTCTCTAAAATCAGCAAAAGCACAATATGCAGCTATGCTATCAGGTACTCCAACAGAAACAAACTGGCCAATAAAGGATATTCTAGTCAGAGGTAGTTTTATTAATCAGCATATTCCTAGAGTTGAAGAAGCTTATATTGATAAGCATTATATAGTTGAAGAAACTTTTGAAGTAGTTAACGTAGAATGTGCATCAGAGCTGAAGATTTCTCAACCTAGCATATAGCCTTATATTCTTTCATCAGCATGATATAATTTTGTGCAGATTGTGTAATATGTTTTATTTCTTCATTTGACATTTTTTTGAAGAATTGTGCTGGCCTGCCAGCCCATACTTCACCACTTTTTATCACTTTTCCATGTGTCACCAGTGAACCAGCAGCTACCATAGCTTCAGACTCGACAATCGCATGATCCATTATAACAGAGCCCATACCAATAAATGCTTTATCATGTATCGTGCATGCATGTAACACACAAAAATGTCCAACCGTCACCATACTACCAATAATCGTGTCACCGCCTGGATTTCTATCTACATGAATTACGGTGCCATCTTGAATATTCGTTTCATCACCTATTTCGATTGATCCAACATCTCCTCTGATCACACAATTAAACCAGATACTCGCATTCCTTCCTATTTCAACGTTACCTATAATACGCACACCATCTGCGATAAAAGAACTTTCATCCATTTTTGGTTCATAATCTTTGTATTTTAGAATGTGATAGCTCATAATTTAAATAAGGTTTAATACATACTTGGGTTCCAGTAGTCAAGTTACTCGGGTAAAGATATTCTTGACTTATGATCCTTATGCTCCTAAAATCTTTATTTTTAGCTCTATTTATAATGTCAGTAACAGTACTTAGTGTACTTCAAATAATATTAGTTGTTGTATTGGTAATTTTAGTGCTCCTGCAGCCACCTGGAAGTAGTTCATTAAGTGGCTTTAGTAATTCACAACAGGGAATGAATTCAATAATTCCGGTAAAGTCTTCTGAAAATCCACTCAGTAGAATAACTTCTATAGTTGCTGGGCTGTTCATTATAAATACACTGTTACTATCAGGATTATGTTCAAAAGATGTACATAAAAAATCAATTGCAGAGAAGATTATATCAGAAAAGAAGCAAGAAGGCCAATCAACTTCTGTTCCATTTGAAAATTAATGAAAGAAACCAAGTTTATCTTTGTTACAGGTGGAGTTGTTTCATCACTTGGTAAGGGTTTAGTTGCTTCAAGTGTGGGAGCACTTCTTCAAGCTCATGGATTCAATGTTCGCATCAGAAAGCTTGACCCATATCTCAACATTGATCCTGGAACAATGAGCCCAGCTCAGCACGGGGAAGTATTTGTTACTGAGGATGGTGCTGAAACTGATTTAGACCTTGGACATTACGAGCGTTTTACTAAAATTAAAGCAACCAAGGACGACAATATAACAACTGGTAAAGTATATAATAAATTATTAAAGAAGGAAAGGTGTGGTGATTATCTAGGCAAAACTGTGCAAATCATTCCTCATGTGACAGATTTAATCAAATCTTTCATTTTTAATGGTACAGAAGATTTAGATTTTGTAATATGCGAAATAGGCGGAACCGTAGGTGATATTGAAAGCCAACCGTTTTTGGAAGCTATACGCCAAGTTAATTATAAACTAGGAAAGCAAAAAGTTATCCTTATTCACTTAACTTTAATACCATATCTCACTGCAGCACAAGAATTAAAGACAAAACCGACACAGCATTCAGTTCGAGAGTTAAACTCTGCGGGGTTACAACCAGATATTATATTATGTCGCAGTGAAAAAGAAATTTCCGATAATCAAAAAGAAAAGATAGCCAATCTTTGCAATGTTTCTTTATCTAACGTAATACCTGCTCCTGATGTAAACCATATATACGAGTTACCGTCCTTGTATAATCAATGTGGGCTCGGGACACAAATTTTGGATCACTTTCACTTAAGTAAGCCAAAACCAAGCTTACCTGAATGGGACCAAATAGTACACTCTATGAGACATCCAACACAAGAAGTTATCGTTTCCATAGTAGGAAAATATACTGAATTTTCTGACGCATATAAATCACTGATTGAAGCATTAAACCATGGTGCAATTAGTAATAAAGCTAGAGTGAAGATAAATTGGGTCAACTCAAGAGAAGAGAATGGAAAATCTATAGATGCAAAGTTTATCAGAGAAAAATTACAAAGCTCTAATTCAGTCCTTGTTCCAGGAGGATTTGGTGATAACGGAATAGAAGGTAAAATATTAGCAATAAACTATGCCCGTGTAAATAACATTCCTTTTTTAGGAATATGTCTTGGTATGCAGCTTGCAGTGATTGAATTTGCTCGTAACGTTATTAAGCTTGAAGATGTACACTCTGAAGAATTTTATACTTGCAAACACCCAATCATCAAGCTCGCTGATGGTAAGAACGTTGATCTTGGTGGAACCATGAGACTTGGAACATACAAGTGTAATGTAAATCCAAATTCAAAAATGGCAAATGTGTATAGTAGTGTCACTATTTCAGAAAGACACAGACACAGATATATAGTTAATTTAGATTATAAAAATAACTTAGAAGAGAATGGAATGATATGCAGTGGTATATCAGAAGATAAAACATGCATAGAGGCAGTGGAGCTAAAAAATCACTCATGGTTTATTGGTGTGCAATTTCATCCAGAATTTCAATCAAGACCATTTTCTCCTCATCCTCTCTTTACATCATTTATTAAGGCAGCTATTAACAATAGAGTTTAATAGAACTGAATAAACTCTATTCTAATAGAGAGGTAAAAAATGTTACTAAGAAATAGTAAAGATAGCATTACATATGGATCTGCGACCTTCGAGGAATTGAATAGGCATGTAGAACAAATAATATATAAATTAGAGGAGGATCAAATTATAGAGGATATAATGGAAGAAGTAGTTGTAGCTATAAACGAACTAAAATCGGTAGAAGAAATAAAAAAATATTTAAAGCGAGAAATAGATAGCCTTGTAAAAAGGACAATAGTCCTTAGTGAATTCTATAACCTAGAAAAAATAGAAAAGCCAAGAAAAGAAAATTATATTTACCCAAGCACCTAATGTTTAAGTACCAATACATGGAACTTGCCATAGAGCAAGCAAAACTTGCTCAGAAAGATGGCGAAGTGCCAATAGGTGCTGTAATAGTTAATGGAAACAATATCATCTCCTCTGCACACAATATATCTAATGATCCAACTGCACATGCAGAAATGTTAACAATTAGACAAGCATTTTCAACTTCCACGCTTTATGAAGCTGAAATGTACGTAACGTTAGAGCCGTGCCCGATGTGCGCTCAAGCTATCTCTTTTGCAAAAATTAAACGTCTGTACTTCGGGGCTTACAATCCCAAAGGTGGAGGAGTTGAAAACGGCACTAGAATATTTCAATTCTGTAACCACATACCTGAAGTTTATGGTGGAATATTAGAAACAAAATGTTCTCTTTTGTTAAAAGATTTCTTTGAGAAATTGAGAACTTAGTTTAAGATGTGTGAGATTGTTTCAATATTTTTTGAGTAAAATCTGTATTATAACTCTTTCGTATATTTGACCAATTTGCTCATGCAACGTACATAAGGGGTGTTATTACGATAACTCCGTTGCAGGGAGTGTTAAATAAACTGTGTCAAATCGCATTTTTAGTTCAACTCGATTTTTAACCTACCAGGAAAAAAGATATCAAGTTGAGAGATAGTTAAAGCCCAATCATGTATAGGCATAGTCCATTTCTCTCCTGCCTTCTTTATAGCACAATATACCTGTTTATGCAAGGCATTTGTGCTGGTAAATGAGCCCTTAGTTTTAGTAAATTTTCTGATCTGTCTATGTAACCCTTCAATAGGATTTGTGGTATAAATTAACTTTCTTACAGGGCCGGAATATTTAAAATAACTAGACAGATTTTCCCAATTATTCTCCCAAAACTAAAGTATATTTTTCTCCCCATTTTTCCTCCAGTTCAAGTAAATAATTCTCGGCTATTTCTCTACTTGATATGTTTTTTTCAAATCATTCATGAAAACTTTTGCTCGATACATATTTCAGTGAATTTCTTATCTGATGTACTATACATTTCTGCTTTAGGAAATACGCTATTTATAGCTGTAGGAAAGCTTTTTAACACAAGCTATCAGAATATCATCTACTCCTCTCTCCTTTAGGTCATTTAGTACTCCCAACCAGAACTTCACTTTCAGCCAAATAAAAACCCAAAACTTCTTTTCTGCCATTTTGCTAATATGTTATACATACATTTGCTTACACAATGCCCGTCCTCCTTGACCTTAAAAAACCATGAACACTATTGGATATACAGATTGCAGCGGACGACTGCGCCATTCGTTGATTACCGGTAACAATTTGTCAGTAATACTTGATATCTCTGCTGCAGATATTTTATATTTCTTCTACATGCGATGCTATATCCCATGCCACTGGCATATGTACTTAAAACCTTTGCTTCAAGTTCGGTTGTTTGCCTTTTTCTGACTACTTGTAGCTCGAAACTTCCTTCTCTATCTCTTGGTGTCAATAGTTCAAATACTTGTCCGTAAAGTCTTTGAATTTCTTCGGTTGTTTTCTTCGCTTTCAGCCGACAAATGGTTTTCTATCTCGCCTTCCCTCTAGCAGTTTTTTTATAAATGGTGTTAATGCTCCATCTCTTCCTATCAATGGTCTTCCTTCTCGTATAGATGATAAGATATTTGTTTCTAATTCTTTATAGTCTACCAAACCGGTAGTTGTGTTTGCTTGACTCATTGTCAAACCTCCATTTTTTTATCAATTTATTACTTTACTTCTCGGTTTGACACAGTTTATTTAACACTCCCGACAAGTTCTAATCATTAATGTTATACACGTTCTTTTCTTTTTCTATTCTCTCTTGTTCTTCAATACAATACATAGCAAGCGGATTAGCTTTAAGTCTTTCGACTCCTATTTCTTCTCCCGTTCCATCGCAGTAACCATAAATGCCTAATTTTATTTTTTCCAACGCCTCCTTAATTTTTTCTTTTCTATCTTTTCGGCGCTTAATTAATTCTCCATTTTCACTATCAGAATAAATACTACTATCTTCTAGATCTTGTTTCTCCAGTTCAGAGAGTATTGATTGTAACTTTAAGCTAAAGTATTCCAGTTGTTTTACGTTCATATATTCTTCATTTTCTGAAGGAACGTAATCTTCCGGTAACTTTATTTTTATTAATTTTTCCATAGCATTATCAATAAAATATATTAAAACTTATATAACTTGTAAACACAAAAAATTATACTACCCTCAAAGTAAACACTATAATTTATAATAAACATTTAAAATCCTGGTATGATTAGTTTGGTAAAAAAATTAGTAATAAATGATAATAATCTTACTTATATAGTATGTATTTTTATTATAATGTTAAGTTTATCTTCATATACACTTGAAAACAACAGTAAACAAGAAGTCATATTAACATTAACATGGATATGTGCTACATTTGTTTTGCAGATCTCTACAAATAATTTATTTACATCTGATTATCATGATGGAATATTAGAGCAAATCTTTTTACAGCCACTCTCTTCTAGGCTGATAGTTGCTTATAAAATCTTCGCTCACTGGTTGTTATTTGGGTTACCGATTTCAGTGATTTCTTTCATGTTCAGCTTTGCAATTCTAGGCAATAATATTGAACATTCAATAGCAGTTGGAGTGTCTTTATTATTTAATACGCTGATAATCATTAATATTTCAGCTACTGGAAATGCATTGATGATTGGTCGAAATAACTTAGCATCAGGAGTGTCGCAAATTCTTGTTTTGCCAATGATAATGCCAACTTTTGTATATTTCAAATTGCTAACTCAATTTGAAAATTTATCCTTGAATATTTATACACTACTAATCACCATCTTAGTTTTTGTCATTTTAATTGTTAACAGCACTATAACTACTCACATAGCATTAAAATTTGCTGTGGAGCAGGATTGAAAAAACTTACTAGTTATAGCCCTTCTCATAATAGTCCAAAAAGAGTAAGATATGGATTGATAGTAGTGGAAGGTAAGGATGCCAGTAGCATATAGTTATGACTTAAGAAAAAAGGTAATGGAAGCATTGGATGAAGGAGAGAGTGGAGAAACTGTTGCCAAGAGATTTAAGATCGGAAAAACAACTTTATATGAGTGGAAGAAAAGACGTGAGAAAACGGGAGATTTTCAGTCAAAAAAGCCTGGAAGCGTGGCATAAAATTACCGACTGGAATGCATTTGCCGAATTTGCAAATGAGCAAGGTGGCAAAACTCAGTCAGAGATGCTGGGGCAATATTAGTAGACAAACAATTCATCGAGCACTTAAAAATATAGGATTCACAAGAAAAAAAAGACCTACGGATATAAAGAAAGAAATGAAGAAAAGCGAGCTCAATTTTCAAAGGTTATAGCAACAAAAGAACCTAAAGAATTAGTGTATATAGATGAGTCTGGACACTGAACCTATGGGTATTGCCAGAAAGGACAGCGGTTTTATGCCCTAAAATCTGGGAAGAAAACTCAACGAATTAGCATGGTTGCAGCCTTAAGTGGAAGAAAAATAATTGCTCCGTTAACCTTTGAAGGCCACTGCAATATGGATATCTTTAATAAATGGTTTGAGCAGTTTCTGACACCGATTTTGGAACCTGGACAAACTGTTATCCTTGATAATGCTACTTTTCATAAGTCTAATAAGATTTGCTAAAGGAGTTGGTGCAGAAATTTTATATCTTCCTCCATATTCTCCAGATTTTAACAAAACTGAACATTATTGGTTTGCTATAAAAAACAGAACCAGGAAAAACATTCCTTTATTCAAATCTTTTCGTCATGCTGTCGATTCTTCTTTCTTATGACCTTTTTGGACTATTATGGGAAGGGCTATATTTACTTGTATCTGCTTAGTTAAGGGTGTTAACTTAAGTAGAGATGGAGACATTAGACTTCTTACATGAATTGAAGAGTTACAGCGTGTGAAACCATTATTGGATTTCAGACTGGCTGGTTATGCAAGAAATCTAATATCTATCGAAGAGTCAGAAACTTTTATAACTTACCTTTAATCAACCTAACCCATGCGTGCCAATCTCTCTCACCAAGATTGCTTTCGAAAGACAGAAGATCCTTTACGGCTTTTGAGCAAATTTCTTCACTTGGAATTGACAATTCCCTATTCATTGCTAGCGTCAGGCATTGAGTTTTACAAGCTTGTTCTAAGTGATACGTATAAAACATTGCTTCTTGTATAGTCTGACCACATGTTATAGATCCATGATTACGCATTAACATCACAAAATTTTCTTTCAAATCAGCTATTAATCTTTTTCCTTCTGTATCATCAAGTGCCAGGGAATTATAATCATGGTAAGATACCTTATTATAAAAGTGCAGCGCCCACTGACTTATTGGGAGTAATCCATCCTTGAGAGAAGAAACTGCTACAATAGAAGGTGTATGTAGATGAAAAATTGCTTGAATATCTTTCCTTGCTTGATAAATGAAGCCATGGATTACATAGCCAGTTTTATTATATTGATATTCTTTGCCTTCAATTATATTCCCATCAAACGATACTTTCATCAATGAACTTTCATCTACTTCATAAAAACGTATACCAAACGGATAAACATAAAATGACTTTTTATCTTCAGAACGTACAGAGAGATGAGTATACGTATGATCATCTAATTTAAGATAAGATAAAATTTGATAGGCGTTAACTAGGTCTCTTTTCAACTCACTATTTGTTAATAACATAGCTCTTGACTAAAATTTTCTAAAGATTTATACGTAAAAAAAAGTTTATTACAAACTAAAAGGTGAACCTACGTTAAAATACTAAGCACTTTTACTTGCCTTAGGTGATTAGAGTTTACATTTCTAGATTACATAGTATTTTAACTATAAAAGCGACTTTTTATGTAATATTTCATATGTTTTAAAGCCTTGTTTTTATGTTATTATAATTGTAGGTTTTAATATTAAAAATAATATGATAAACGTTGACATAAAAAAACAGCTAACAAAATTTTTCATATATATCACTGGTCTTCCAGGAAGTGGTAAACTTTCTACAGCAATAGTATTATCTAGTATGATAAATGCAGTAATTGTAAGTGGACTTGAATATAATCAAACTTCCAAAGAAGCTCGAGATAGAATATATAACACTACACATGTTATGTTTCAGGCAATAGAAGCCTATCCTATTGACTCAAAAAATTATATATTTGTTGATGAATTAATTAAAAATAATGATTACAACATAAGAATATATAACTCAGTAGTAGAACTTAGTAAAAAAATGAGCACAAAAATCCTCCCTATAGTACTTAGGTGCAATCCATTGATATTACAAGAGCGTACTATATCAAAAAAGCAAAGAAAAAATAGGAAGGTTACTAATATAAATAGTATTAAATTTAGGGAGGAAGATTTGTTTGTACCACAAAATGCTATAGAGGTAGAAAATTCAAATATGAGTATAAAAGAAGTAGCAGAAGAAAGAGTAAGTCAAATGTACAAACTTGGCCAAATTAATAGTGTTTACGCAATAGGCAACGATTTCATATACTGAGGCTCATTTAAATATAGAGCCTCAACTCCATTTAATTTTTGTTTATTTTTTAGTCTATAACGGACTAATAGCGCTGCATGGCTAGCATCCAACTTTGGTAAACTGCAATCCATATATGTAATGCAGTGCGTTTCAGGCTGGAGTTCACTTACTACAGCAGGATTTGATAGCGGTAACAAATTGAAATCAAATAACTGCGTATAAAACTTTTGATCATCTTCGATTATAGCTTTAATATTTTTTTTGCTATTTGTACAAAGTAGCGATATTGCATATGCTTGAGCTTCCAGGGCACTAACCCCATATAACGGCTTATTTGTAGCAAGATTTATACCTTGTGCAGTTGATATACCAACTCTGATTCCAGTAAAACTTCCTGGTCCAACTATCACTGCTAAATGGTCTATTTTATCGTAGCTGTAATTATGCTTATCAAACAAAGTATTCAGTATTTGAAAAAATGATTCTGCATGACTATTGTTTGCAGAATTGCGTTCTACAAAACAATTACCATCGTAATCAATTACTGCTATTGAACTACCAGCACCTACAGTATTAATTGCTAGAATGGACATCACTTAAGCTTATCATAGAGCTTTGTAAACATCATAGTGAACGCACCGTTACCCATAACATTTGCTGAAGTTATTATTGGGTCAAATACTATATACAATGCTGTAATTAATGAAAGCATCTCTGGGGAGAATTTAAGATACTTCTCAAGAACAGGCAACATTACCATAATCCCTCCCGCTGGAACTGCAACAATAGCAAATTTAAATAACAGAAAGTAGAGAAGGAAAGTCACATAGTCTGTTGCAGACAATGCACCACCAAAAGTCATTATCATTGATAGTATTATAATAAAAAAGCAATCACCTACTAAATGAAAGCTAGCAGTTATTGGCACAACAGACGATGCTATATCATGCTGCTTTACATTTTTTTTGCTTCCTTCAAGAGTAAGCGGCATAGCTATATTACTAGACATTGTGCTCATTGAAGTAATAAATGCTGGTATCATATTACCTATACTAGCTATCCAGCTTGTGATCTTGAACGAATTTGCTGCTCCATATAAGAGAAAAACATAAAGGTAGGTTGCAGATGATATAATAATAAAAATTATTGAGTAATCCTTAAATATTATGGGTAAAACCTGATCATGTTCCATTTTTAAAGCAAGACCAAGTACAAACATTGGAATAATTGGCGTCAAAAATGTCTTCAAAATAAAGAGAGTTAAATCTAACATTTTGTTCGAGAGCTCTTTGCTTTTTTTTGGTAATATTGTGGACACTAATATGCTTAACACAAATCCACAAGCAAGGGCATAAAAATTAGAAAGCAATGCAGGTATCCTAAATGACCATAAAGGAACAATTGTTTCTTCATATGTTATATCTTGTATTGAATAAGTGTTTTGTGTGATGAAATACCCAACAGAATAAGCTATTAAACTTGAAGCTAGATTCGACAAGAAAATCGTTATAATAAGTAACAATATAAACTTTATAGCCGACTGCTTAAGATTGTTAACACTACTAAAGATTAATGCAAAAACAATAAAAGGCATTATAAATAGTAAGATCTCTTTTATACTAAGGCTTATTGAATACAAGAAGGTTTTCACTTCCATTGGAACTAGATGACCAAAAAATACAACCGAAGTGATAACAGCAAGTAAGGTTAGTAATTGTAACATATTCTAATATAGCGATATCCTATGGAAATACATATGATAAATTAGCTGCTAAGTAAAGTAAAACTGCCTAAAATATTTGCATTACCTTCTAGTACTTGAATGAGATTTCAAGTTACAACGTTTCCACAAAGTATATAATTAACATCCACACCTTTGGTCAAGTTCCATTCACGCTTTATTACATTATATTCCATACCAGCCATGTTTTGCAGTATTACGTTGTTTTCCCTTAGATGATTTGCAATTTCTGATGGCTTGAGAAATTTATTCCAATTATGTGTGCCTTTTGGCAGCCAGTTTAATATGTACTCTGCGCCGACTATTGCAAGACAGAAGGATTTAATAGTTCTATTTATCGTCGATATAAAAATTAGCCCTTCTGGCTTCAACAGCTCTATTGCTTTTTTCATGAAAAACTCTAAATTATCGACATGTTCAACCACTTCCATCAACAAAACCACGTCATACTTCTTGTCATTGCTTAACTCTTCAATGCTAGTGTGTGTGTATTCTATATTTAACCCTACTTTCTTCGCATGCGATTGTGCCACTTTTATGTTTTCCTCACATACATCTATTCCTGCAACGCTAATACCAATACGCGCCATTGACTCTGACAAAATGCCACCACCACAACCAACATCGAGCAATGATAGTTCTTTTAAATCGCATTTTTTTAATTCTTTTATTTTCTCAACGATGTATGATACTCTCACAGGATTCATCATGTGCAATGGCTTGAATTTGCCATTCTCATTCCACCATTCACCTGCTATTTTAGCGAATTTTGATATTTCATCTTCGTTATAAGTTTTTGTGGTTTTTTTCTTGCTAATATTGCTAAGTTTATCAAGGCGTTCTTTATGTCTACTTTCTTTTGAAAATTCTGTTTCGAGGAATTGTTTGACTATGTCTTTTGCTAATCCACTCGCAGTAAACCCTGCACCAAGACAAAGTATATTCGCGTTGCCATGCTCGCGAGCTAATTTTGCGATCTCAACACTATTACATAAAGCAGCGTAGATTCCTTCAAAACGATTTGCCACAGTACTCATGCCCAAACCTGTACCGCAAATTAATATTCCATAATTTGCTTTTTTGTTTGTTATATCTTCTACAACTTCAGCAGCATAGTCAGGGTAGTCTACACTCTTTTGTTCAGCAGTGCAGCCACGGTCTATCACTGTATAATCTAAAGTTTCCAAGTAAGCCTTTATTTCTGATTTTAGTTCATAACCTGCGTGGTCTGAAGCAACTGATATCACATCTGACATATAAGAAATTGCAACTTAAGGGTATTTATATGGGTAATTTATTTTGAGCTTTTTGTCAAGCTCTCCTGATCTTTCTGAATAAATTTCGAGTCAGATATGCATAAATTCTATATAATTTTTATCCTACCACTACTCATTCGGTAAAATGGATCATATAGATATTATAAAGTCAAAATTATTGTTGTCCGACATAGTAGGAAAAAAAGTTAGGTTAATAAAAAGAGGAGATAGTTTTGTTGGACTCTGCCCATTTCATAACGAAAAAACTCCATCTTTTTCGGTCAGCAATGTTAAGGGCTTATATTACTGTTTCGGTTGCTCAGCTCATGGTGATGCGTTTGAATTTATTTCACAAACTGAGGGCTTAAGTTTTAAGGAAGCGTTGGAAAAATTGGCATCTGTTGCAGGTGTTGAGTTACCCAAAAACCTCAGTTTTGCTAAAGAAAATGACAAACTGTTTTCAGCACTGAATTTAGCTGCAAGTTGGTTCGCGCAGAAAAATCGAGGTGTTATGGCTTATTTAAGGCAGCGCAAGATCTCACTCAAAATCATAGATAAATTTAAGATAGGTTATGCACCAAGTTCTGGCTTGAAGGAATATTTGAACTCCTCTGGTATTAAAGACGAGATTTTGATCGATGTTGGGTTAATAAATAAGAATTCTCGTGATTATTTTTATGATCGGCTGATATTTCCTATACACAACATCACGGGCAAAGTTATTGGTTTTGGCGGACGTGCGCTGAACTCTGAGCAACAGCCGAAGTATCTAAACAGCCCAGAGAGTCAGCTCTTTAAGAAAAGAGAAAATTTATATGGATTAAACTTTGCTTTGAGTGAAATACGCAAAAAACAGCATCTATTTGTTGTTGAAGGATATATGGATGTAATAGCACTACATCAAGCGGGAATTAGCAATACAGTTGCTCCGCTTGGTACCGCAATTTCTGCAGAGCAGATAAAAAATCTTTGGAAACTTGCTAAAGAAATTTCTATCTGTATGGATGGCGATAGTCCTGGATGTCATGCTGCTATTCGAATTGCAGAACTTGTTCTGCCGATACTGGAGCCTGGATACACATTGAAGTTCGTGACTTTGCCAAGCAACAAGGACCCATACGATATATGCAATGAACTAGAATATAAGACGGAAGATGTACTATCCGCTTTTAACCGCTCAACAGAACTGCACTCTGAATATTTATGGCATCACATAATTGGTAGCAATTTGCAAAATTATGAAAAATTTGCTCCGGAAAAATATTCAATTCTTGAGCACAAGTTCATGAAATATGTCAATGCTATCGGTAACAGCAGTATTAGAAGGTATTATAGAGATTATTTTTACAATAAGGTCAGTGAATTAAGAAGAAACTTTAAAAAGCTGATTTTTAATAGCAAAGCAACAAAAGGTGAGTATCTTTACAATAAATCTCCAGAGCTAATTGAAGCAGAGCAAAATCAGGCCATAATTTTGCGTATAGCCGTAGAATTTCCTGAAATCTTGAACCGTCCTATATTTTTTGAGCAATTTTCTCATTTCGAATTTACTAATGAGATGAAAAAATTACAACAGTGCGTAATTAATATGGTAACTAATGAGAGCAACTTTAATAAAGAAATTCTGCTACAGGAGTCTAGTGTTATAAAGTTTATATTTGAAAAAACTAGCGTACTAAATAGTCAATTAAGTGAGAAGAGATCGGCAGAAACTGTCTGGAATAACATAGTATTACGGAAAGAATTAAATGTATTACAAGAAGAAAAAATTAAAGCAAGGCTGGGCGGTAATTTTGACTTAGAGGAAAGGCTAATAGAACAAATAAAGCAAATAGAGGATAGTATACAAGAAATGCAAATGGAATTTATTCAAAAGTAGATGGCTTAAGATGTTCAAAATTGGTAGAAAAACAATATATTGATGATTGCTTAAAATAGCTTGTTCTAGTATACTTCCGATTTGTTCAACTACGATAAGTGTTTGCATTTCTTCCTCTCATTATCTTTCTAGCTTTATACCTTGGAAGTGGTATTTATTTTTCTTTTATCGGACTTGGCAATCCTCTTCATCAAATTTCACCGTTAGTTTGCTTATTACCAGCATTATTTTTTGCTGTTCTATTCAATAAAAACAAAATTCAGCATAGTATTGATACACTTATAAAAGGTATGGGTAATAAAACTACTCTTACCGTGTGTTTGATTTTTCTATTTGCTGGAGCATTTTCTACTATTACTGAATCGCTTGGTAGTATAAATGTTATTACTAACTTAACTATTCGCTTTCTTCCAGCACGATTATTACTTCCTGGAATGTTTTTACTTTCTACTTTTATTTCAAGTGCAATCGGCACATCAATCGGAGTTATTGCACTTATAACACCAATAGCTGTTAATTTAGCACAAAATGGAGCTTTTGATTGTGCAGTGGGTGTTGGAGCTGTGATAGGTGGAGCTATGTTTGGCAGCAACCTTTCAATGATATCTGATACTACTATTGCAGCTACTTCTTCACAAGGAGCTTCAGTAAAGGATAAAATAAAACTCACTCTCAAGACAGGATCTGTTACAGGTGCTATAATACTTATTTATCTGGTAATAATTTCAAATAGTAGAGAAGTTGTTTCTATCTCAAGTCTGAATTATTTATCCATAATCAAAATTATCCCTTATATATCTTTAATAATTATGGGTTTATTTGAAATAAACACTCTGGTAACATTAGCTATTAATATGGTTATTGCTGGGATATTAGGAATAGCTTTTTTTGATTATTCTCTTATTGAATATTCTCGTGACATATATAGGGGTTTTTATAAGATGAATGAAGTAATGATATTTATTCTCTTCAGTAGTGGATTAAGCCACTTAATGTACGAATACAGTCAGAAAAAGATAGATATATTCACCGATAAGGTGAATATGACAAAAACTCAAGCTGAATTTATGATTGCGGGAATATCATCTCTGTTTACTATTTTAGTTTCCAGCAATGTTGTTGCTATTTTATTAACTAGTAATATTGCTAAAAGGCTTGCGCAAAGATATAACATTGCACCACACCGTAGTGCGTACTTATTAGAGATATTTACTTCTATCACAAAAAGTATCTTACCTTATGGTTCTCACGTATTACTAGCAAGCAGCATTGCCTCTCTGTCACCTATCATCGTACTAACAAAAGTATATTATTGTTTTGTTTTTGCAGCAGTTGCGATAGGTGAAATAGTTATTAACGGCAGACGTCGTGCGGTTGTAGCTCCTCAATTACCATAAATAACTCTTTAAATTTTCACTCAATTTGTTGATAAATATTATAATATTTGCTAAAATACTTATATAGTACCAATTCTTTTAAAGACATAGTATTACTAATGTTATAAAAAATGTATCAAAATAGTGGAGAAACAAATGCCTGATTATTATGAAATATTAGGAGTAAAAAGAGATGCTACTCACGATGAGATAAAAAAAGCATATCGCAAATTAGCATTGAAGCTTCATCCAGATAAATTGCTTGAGGAAGTGAAAGAGCTAGATAGGCTAGAAGGAAAGAAGAAGGACGGAAAGCTACTATCACAGTCGGAAGAAGATCAACGGACTCAACTTGAAGAGAAATTGACAAAGTTCAAGGAAATATCAGTAGCACACGAAGTGTTATCTAACCCAACAACAAGAAGCCAGTACGATAGAGGAAAGTATGAGGATGGGGATTGTAGTGATGAACTGGAGTTGTTGCGGGCAAAACTGATGGAACTGATAAGTAAACTTAAACAAGAAAATAAAAGAATGAAAATTTTTTATGAAATATGAAATATGTATTTGTTGAAAAGTCAAAAATTAATCAAAGAGGAATCAGAAAGGGTAATCAAGCGTTTTAAACAAATAGGCAAGATGGGCAAAGCTAAAGAGACTGAAAAATTAACCGAACTCGAATATGTAGACACTATTCCGAAATTGTTGTTAAATATCCAGTCAAATGAGTATGAAGAGTTTTGTGATATAATAAAGAAAGTTACAATTGCTGCTGGTGACATTACATTTCTAGTGCAAATTGCTATTACGTACGATCGTGTGGAATTTTTCGAGCTCTTTGAAGGAAGGATAGAAATATCACTAAATGAAATCTTAAGATATGCTTATGAATACCAATCTGAAAATTTTTTGGATTATTTTTTTAATGAGTGCTTAGATAAATTAAATATCAACTATAAAGATGAAAAAGGAAATACATCTTTACATCATACATTAAAATGGTTGGATTTGGATAAATCAAAATACCAAGGTTTTGTCAAGTCACTTCTTAGTAAAGGTGCAAGGCTTGATGTTAAAAATAGCAAAGATGAAACTCCATTTGATCTCTTGGTCAATTATGCTACATACTGCTCTCGTAAGAAAAAAATAGAAAGATTAAATAATCTTTCGGTGGTGCTTAGTTGTTGTAAAACTGATGAGCTAAAGAAGCTAGAAGGTACACCTGCATTAAATAAACTAGTAGATATTATTGTTAAATGTAACCATAAAGAAGCTTTAGATCTCCTAGTCGAAAATAACATAAAAATTTCAAGTATTACTTTAGAAAATATCGTGACAAGCGATTGCAATGAAGAGATTTTTGGTTGCTTTTTACATAAAAATAAAATTGACTATCAAGATGAAAGTGGGGATACAGCTCTACATCATGCTTTAAGAAACTTGCACTTCGATAAGTCAATGCTTTGCAAAGTTGAATCACTTGTGAGTGCAGGTGCGAGATTTGATGTTAAAAATGACCAAGGTGAAACTCCGTTTGATCTCTTGGTTGAATATGTTGAGAAGGGGTTTTATGGTCAAGCGTCAAGGTTAAGTTATGCTTGGAAGTTGCTTAACAAATGTGAAAATAAAGATGTACTAAGAGAGCTAAAATATAAAGATGGTACTACTGCATTAGATAAACTAAATGAGCTTCGTATTAAGTGTCGTAATACTTCTATCATAGTTGCTTCTACGTTAGCAGTAGTAGGAGTTGCTTTAGAAGTAGCTATTGCAGTTTACTCAGGAATGTTAGCGTTAGGGATAGGAATTGGAGTTTGTTGTATTGTTGTTGCTGCAATCATATACCATTGTAATAGTCCTGCAAATTTATTGAAAGATAGCAATGCTGAAGTTGCAATTAATCAAATGGCATTAGTAAAATTATAACTTAAGATCAGAAGAAATGGCAGATCAAGTTTAATAATGTTAATTCAGTAATATATTTAGTAAAATCTAAAACTAAGAAAATTCTATACTTGCAACTCTGTGAGATGCTGGTGGTATCTATCTTACTTTCTTGATAGGAATATAGATGACAAGAGATAGGCAATGGAATTACAAAGAGTTTGCAAATATTAGTTATTATTTGTAGAATATAGAGAAATTAGTAGAGATTTTAATAGTATGCCATCCGTTACTTTTATTTTACCTGATGGAAGTAAGAAAAGTTATGAAGCTGCAGAGGGAGAAACTCTTCTTAATTTAGCCCATAGAAGTGATCCAGATCTGCTTGAAGGTGCATGTGAAGGTTCTCTTGCTTGCTCTACATGCCATGTGATTGTTGATCCAAAATCTTATGATGTTGTAGAAACACATAATCCTATATCTGATGAGGAAAATGACATGCTGGATCTAGCTTTCGGTTTAACAGAGACATCGAGGCTTGGATGCCAAATAAAAATCACAAAAGATATTGACGGTTTGTGCGTAACCGTGCCCAGAGGTACAAGAAATATATCATTAGATAAATAAGAGGATAATGCGTAAAATTTTTATCTATATTCTCATCTCCTTACCTTTGTTTATTCCTCTAGCGTATAGTGGTTTTTGGTATTTTTCTGCATTTAAGGTAAAAAGTCTTTTAACTGATTACATTAATGACGAAAAAGTTGATATTTCACATGATTTTAAGGGATTTCCTTTTAACCTAGTTTTTCGTGTAACGAATCCAAAATTTTCTAATGAGCAATTAACTGTTTCATCTGAAGCTTTAGTGATAAAAAACAGATTATTTGATAAGTCAGTATATATCTATATACCAAGCAATAAAGTAAACATTGCTGTCCGTAGTGATGAGAAAAAGAATATAAAGTGTCACACACACGTGAGTAGCCACTTTGTTGTTAAACTAAATGATTTACTATCTTCATTAAAATTCAACAGAAATAGCACTGTAATAGACTATATAGATACATTTCGTTACGAAGATTATGGATTAAAATGTGATGTTTTAGAAAATCAGCAAAGTGTTATAACTGAAGTGAATGATAAAAGTAATTACATTCAATTTCACTTTGATAAAGAACTGAATGAAAATACTAAACTAGAATTTGATTTTTATACTTACCGTTATAAACATACTGCAAGTCCTGAAAATTACCTTAGTGTCGACGCTAAATTAGATTATGAATTTGTAAACCATATTTCAGCTTCTAAGATTAATTTCAACATAGAAAAATTTTTGATTGAGAGTAATAACTTTTCTATTGCTGCGAATGGTGGAGTAAGTAATTACAATTTAGTTACATCTTCATTTGAAGATAAAATCAATGTAGCCATATCAAATTATAAAGAATTAATTTCGTTTATGACTAATGATTCAAAGACTGCAGATAAATTGGAAAAATCAATATCTTCCTTATCAGAAAAAATCACTGATAACGACATTCAATTTTCAATAAAGTACGACAATAATGTAGGTTCAGGCTTTATTGGAAAATTATCCACTACTGATTTTATCACTCAATTCACCAAGAATGAGAATAGTAATTAGCTTACTTTTTACATTGATATTCCATTTAAGCATAAATGCTTTTACTTTGGATGATAAACTAAGAGACGAAAGCATGGAAGAGCGAGCAAGTAGCTTATTTGCAGTAATAAAGTGTCCAGTATGCTCTGGTGAATTATTATCCGAATCTGAGTCTCAAGTTGCATATGGTATGCGTAAGACAATTCGCAAGAAGATCAGTGATGGATATACTAACGAGCAAATAGTTTCAGAGTTAAAAAATTCTTATGGAGATTCAATTATCATTGTACCACCTGTAAAATCTAGTACCTACATTTTATGGTTTATTCCTTTTATAATTCTTCTTATTGGATGTTTTCTAATACGAAAATCAGTTCAGAAAATAGATAAAGTAGTAAAAAGATAACTATAGAGTAAAAGTGAGTTTACAACAAATGCAAGTAGCTACTATACGAACATTTGAGTTTAGATCAAAGATTGTAAGGTTAAATCTTCCATCCAAATAACCACGCACTCTACCTGCTTATCTGGGTAGACTTCTTGCACTAAGGTTTTATAGATCAACATTTGCTTTTTTATTTCATTTAATGAGGAAATAGAAACGTTATGGTGTGATTTATAGTCAATTATGATTGCTTTGTCTTCTGTTATACACAGTCTGTCTAGCCGCACTAATACTGGTTTTCCGTCAATTGTTCCACTAAGTGGAATTTCTGATTTGCCCTCCAAGTCGAACAGGTAATCATATTTTTCATTAAAGGTTAATATTTTGCTGTAAATTTCATCCTTATCTTCACTAGTGTTTATGCTATCAAGATATTTCCTAACCCAATTTTTTCTCCTGTCTTTCTCTATCTTGGGCATATATTGCAATATACTGTGAATTATTAAGCCTCTTGCATAGCTGTCTGTCGTCCCAATGCTCCTTTTTGTCATTCCAGCATTCTCATCTGTCATCCCAGTGCTTGACACTGGCTTTTTTTCTCCAGGTTCCAGCGTTACGTGCTGCAATGACATTGATAGGTTTGATGGAGGTGAAATCACTGGAACATCAAAATAATCACGTTTTTTATAAATAGAAGGGTAGTTTGCATTCATGCATAGCACTTCAACTTTTTCTTTAAATATCGGCTGTAAGTATAGTTTTTTCCTCTCATATAATGCTCCATATTGAATAACTAGATCATACCAAGAGCCCTTTTGCACTGGCTCTTTGCCTAAAATGTATAACTCATCTTCAGCACGCGTAAGTGCCACGTACAGCAAACGCAAATATTCGTTATAATCCTCTAGTTTTTTCTCTCTTTTTACTTGATTACAATAAGCATTACTATTTTTGCCACACCAAAATGGTGCTTCCGTTGCATCAAACAAAATATTTTCGCTGTTTCTTGGTACTGTATTTGTGTCAACTAAAAACACTATTGGAGCTTGTAGACCTTTTGATTTATGAATTGTCATTATTCGTACAGCATTGAGTTCTGATTGCATATCGTTTTTAATCTCAGGATTATTTTCTTTGATCCACTGAACAAATGCTTGAAGAGATGGGTGCTCAAATTGCAATACGAGGTTCATAAATTCGTCTAGAATCTCGAAGCACTCAAGACCTAGCCTTGCAGCAAATTTCTTCTTGCCTGTGCGCAATATATGCGTGAATAGTGTAAGGGGGGATTCTGTCTGAGATAAATTAATTAGATAGTTTAATTCATTAGAGATAATCTCCTGATAATCTTGAAGTTTTTCCCACAACGACTGTTCTTTACGATCGTATGCAATATTGAATAAATCATCCTCAGTGAAGTTAAATAGCGGTGATTTTAAAACATTTGCAAGAGCAAGATCATTTGCCTGGAGGAGCAAAAATTCAGCTAAAGCTATTAAGTCCTGCACAGCTATGTAATCCATAATTCTAAAATAATCTCGGCCTATAACTGGTACATTTACTTTTTTTAGTTCACTTATTATGTAATCAACTAATACATTTCGCTGCCGTACCAAAATCATAATATCCCTTGGTTCTATATGACGATCTTTGGCGACTAAAATCCGCCCTTCGTTTAACCAATTGTGAATTCTTTGGGCTATTGCCTGAGCAAGTAATCGATCTGTTACTACATAATCTTTCCTCTGTATTAAATGAATTTGTAAGGCTTGCTGCTCTTCCTCTTTATACCTTGGCAGTAACGGCCAGATTTCAATGTACCCTTGATCGTTTTCTCTATATGGAATATGTTTTATCTTGTTATCATTGAAAGATATTTCTTCACGAAAATTGTTAAATATTCTGTCTACAAGCATCAAAACTTCTGGAGTTGAGCGAAATGACTTTTCAAGTTGACATGATACCCAATCTCTGCCACCGGTTTTCGTGTGAAAATATTGCTGCATGTAATTAAATAGATGGGGATTTGCTCCTTGAAATCTGTAAATTGATTGTTTTACATCTCCAACAACGAATAAAGTTCTCTTTTCGTCACCACCGGTAAAAAATTCATTGCAGAGATTTGTTATAATTTTCCATTGACTGATACTATTGTCTTGTGCCTCGTCAACAAGAATGTGGTCTATTTTTTGATCTAGATTAAACAATATCCAATCTTTATAGCCTGGATTGCTAAGGAGATTTGTTGCTAAATTGATGATATCATCATAATCAAGCAGTGCATTCTTTGATTTTTCACTATTATATAGATCAACATATACTTTAAATATACTAAGTAAACTACTGGTTCTTGCGAATATTTGATAAGAATTTATATCCTTTACATGGGTAAACAATGCATTTTGAATGCTTTCTATCATTTGCTCTACGTCTTCAAATTTTTCCAAAGCACCCTTTGTTATAATGGATGATATGCTCTTTTTTTCGTACGATTCTGATTTGAGAAATACTTTAGCTAAGTTCTCTATCTTGTTGTCATCCCAGTGCTTGACACTGGGATCCATATTTCTTTTTTTCTGGATCCCAGTGTCAAGCACTGGGATGACAACATTTGGTACGGACGATTTTGTGCTATTACACCAATCATAAAGTATCGCACTGTAACTCTGATCTCTTTTGCTGCCCTCACTTAATATTTTAGCTAATCTTTTTATCTGCTCAATCGTTTCACTCTGTAAATCGTGAATCTTATCTGGGGCACTTAGTTTATCTTTGATATACCCTAAATTATTTTCTAGAGCTGATCTCTTTATACATAAGGTATAGAGTAAATCACTCAGCTTGTTTTCATCAATTTCAGCTGCAATGATATTTATATCGTCCTGCACAGTTTCATTATGAAGCGTTTTTTCAAATACGATGGAATGCAATTCTTTACATTCGCTCAACGTACAATTTGGAGCGATACCAGCTTCTGTAGGAAAGCTGGAGATTAATTTGTAACAAAAGGCGTGTATAGTTTGAATATTAAGACCAATATTTTCCAGTTCAGAAAAAAGCCTTCTTGCTCTTGTTAAATAATCTTTATTTTCTCTGGTCACACACTGGGCTAATTGTTCTAAATCTGTGACCAATATACCCTCTGGACATATTGCCCACTTACTAAGTGTACTGTAAATGCGATCCTCCATTTCATTTGCTGCAGCATTGGTAAATGTTAAGCAGAGAATATTTCTCTTATTCTCTAATAGAAGTCTTAATACTCTGTCTATTAAGATCTTTGTTTTACCTGTACCAGCTGATGCACTTACCCATACAGAGAAGTTAGGATTTATGGTATTTGATCTCATTAGGAGTGTATAAAGTTTGACTGAAGTGGCATTTCAAGTATAGTAAATAAGATAGTGTTAGTGAAGATATACAGATGGAAAGTTTTTGTGTAAAGGCTCCTACAAAGATCAACCTTTTTTTACATATTATAAATAGAGAAGAAAGAGGGTATCATTTAATTGAAAGTTTGGTTGTCTTTGCTAAACTTTCTAATTTTTTAGAGATAAAAGTAGGAGAAAAAAACTTTAGATATGATAACTCTACAGTTCAATTTGTAAACTCTGAGTTTAAAATAAATTATCGATATAATACTATAACGAAAGCATTGAGTCTACTGCTTAGGCATGCTCCTGTACGCACTAAAGTCACTGTGAAGGTTGTAAAAAATGTACCAATTGCTGCGGGATTTGGTAGTGGTTCCTCAGATGCTGGAGCTGTGATACGCATGCTGGGAGAGCTTTGGAACATTGATAGGCAAATTTTAAATGATATAGCTTTAAGCGTTGGTGCTGATGTGCCTGCAAGTATAGATAGTAAGCCAGTTTTTGTCAGAGGTGTTGGTGAGGAATTATGCCCCATTAAACAATGCTCTTTACCCACAAGTCTGGTACTTGTGAAACCGAAAAAAAAGTTTTTGAATACATCAGAAGTATTTTCCAAGTATAAAGAGGATTTCTCTCAGCCAATTAAGTGGAGTGATAACACTGAGGAGAATTTGTTAGAGCTTCTTAAAGAGACAAAAAATGACCTGCAAGAAGCAGCAATAAGTCTTGTACCTGAAATTCAGAATGTAATATCAACACTAGAGTCACAAGAAGGCTCTATACTTTCTCGTATGTCAGGTAGTGGTGTAGGGTGTTTTGGAATGTTTGATAGTGAAGAAAGTGCAAAAGCTGCAGCGGCAAATATCAAAAAGGAATATCCAGAATGGTGGGTGTGCGACACGGAATTAATGGTTTGATTTATGCCCTTAATTTCCAAGAAGAAAAATCTTATAGATGGTTACAGGGAAGAAAGATTTTGGGTAAATAATCAAGAATATCATGGCTCAATTATAATTTTTCCTGAAAAGGTGATTAAATTGAAAGAAAGTGATATAAATAACAAGGAGTATTTTAAATCTTTTTTAACAGAGGAAATAGAGATTTTGATAATAGGTACTGGTAAGATACGCGATTGTTCAATGAAGTCTTATCTTATGGAGCAAAAGAATTTAAATTTTGAATTTATGACGACGGGTTCTGCATGCAGAACCCATAACGTTTTAATATCTGAAGATAGATTTGTTGTCAGTTATCTGATAGCATGTTAGAGATATTTACACAGAGTTTTTTTATAAACAGTCTAATTGCGGTAATTATGATTAGCCTAGTCACAGGAGCTCTAGGGTCATTTATGATATGGCAAAGGTTATCGTATTTGGGTGATAGTTTGTCCCATTCTTCATTGCTTGGTATTGCACTTGCTTTGATCTTTAATATCAGCCCATCGGTAAGTATAATGCTCATTGCAATTATGTTTGCTATACTACTTTCTCTTAATTTTAATAAATTATACTCTGCTGATACGATATTGAACATAGTTACCAATGTAGTTTTATCATCGAGTTTAATACTTATGTCTTTTCTTCCATCAGGTAATAATAGTATTATTAGCTCACTTTTTGGTGACATATTAATGATTGACCAAAGTAATATAATATCAATTTTTCTAACCTCCGTAATAGTTACTTTGATATTAATATTTAGATGGCGCTATTGGCTGATGATTTCGATTAATCAAGATTTGGCAACAGTTGAGAAAGTACATGTTAATTTTGTTAGGCTAGAATTTTTGATTATACTCGCTATCTTTATTGCAATTTCTGCTCAATTAATAGGAATATTACTCATTGCTGCATTTTTGTTAATACCTGCTGCATCAGCAAGACTCATTTCAAAAACTCCAATGCAAATGATTATTGTTGCAACAGTTTTTTCTGTGATTTCTGGAGTATCAGGTTTGATATTATCTGCAAGTTTTGACTTATTAACTGGACCTGCAATTATACTTATCGCAGCTGTGTATTTAATCATTGCTTATTTTATAAGATTGGTGTTAAGTAGATCGACTTAATTTTGGTCTCCGAAGTTCATAATTCATTAACAAATGAGTGTAACTATCTGAGCGTAAAGTAGTTTTTGCTACGTTGTTTTTATGTGCTAATTGTTAATTTGTGGAGTGAAAGATATGGCCGAAGGATTTTTTTCTAGATATATAGGACAGCCTATAAAAAATTTTTATAATTATGTTACGGGAAAGAAAGAAGTGTCTGATGATATGCAGAATACAGCAAATCAAGAAAGCTCAGAATTGTTGGAAACTGATGTGCAATCAAATGATGTACCACCAAGTAGTGATAATATAATATAGATGGCATGAGAATCACGCCATCTAAAGTTAAAAAATTCCTTGAGAAACCCGATACTTTAAGTGGTGTATTAATTCATGGGAGTGACAATAGTAAGGTCGATATTTTTGTACAGGAAATAATTGCCAACTTGAATGAGTATTCAGTTCAGGTGATGGATTTTGCAGTAGTGAATAAGTCGCCTGGCTTGTTATTTTCCGAGTTGGCAAACATTTCGATGTTTACTAAAAAAAGGTTAGTTAAGCTGATAAATGTCAGTGGAAGTATATCTAAAGAGTTAAGAAACATATTGGATCATAATATAGGCGATCATTATATAGTAATGATAGCAAATGATCTTCCATATAGTTCTACAACTAAAAGTTATATGGAAAGCTCAAAAATTTTCGGTGTCATTACCTGCTATAAGGACAGCGGTAGTAATCTTTGTGATATTATATCAAGTTACTTGAAACAAAATGATATAGAGTGCACAAGTGAGATAATCTACCACTTGCAGTCTTATTTTAATCATAGCAAACTGCCTATATATTCAGAGCTTGAAAAATTAGTTTTATATCTAGGAAAAAAAAAAGATCTTAAACTTGCTGATATAGATCTATGCTTTTCAACCTCCGGCAATGATTATGTTACACTTGATAATCTGTGCTCTGCAATAGTGAGTAAAGACATGGGACAATTCATCAAAATTTCCGATGTATTGATATTACAAGAGAATTTTTCACCGATAGCATTAATCCGTATTATATCAAATTATTTTCTACGGCTAGAAAGCGTTTTGCTGTTAATACAAAATGGAATGAATGAACAAGCTGCAATTGACCAGCTGAGTCCTCCATTGTTCTTCAAACAATTGCAGAGTTTTAAATCTCATTTGAAAAGTTTGCAACTTTCAGAACTTAAGAAGATCTTAGAAAATTTGATGAGCTTGGAAGTGACTTGTAAAAGAACTGACTTGGACCATAAAATGATCTTTCAGCATGAGATTAACTATTGGTGTTATTCGTTCAGCAGAGTAGTAAAATAAGGTAGACGAGAAAAAACAACTAAATGTTGTCATGAAAGTAGCTGACACTGGGATCCAGAAATATGGGATATGTGTAGAAGTTATTTTAAAATACAACGTTTTGGCAAGATTATGGATTCCAGTGTTAGCTACTTGAATGACAGGAGCAGAAACTGGAATGACAAGAAATCTAATATTTTCACATTTCCTGAACAATGCTTATTGGTGTCATTCAAATACATTCGGTGCATTTAAACCTTTTGTATGATTTTCTTCTAACCTTGCAACAATGCTCTCTCTACCGATAAAAATTAATAATTTAGCGAGTTCTGGACCTGTTTCTGTTCCTGTTAAAGCGAGGCGCAACTGCATAAATAGATCTTTTGCCTTTATATCAACTGTCTGTCGAATATTTTTAACCCACTCTGATAATGTGTTTTCATTACAATCACCTTTAGGCAATGAACTTAGCGCTATTTTTATAAACTCTTTATTAAGAACCACAGGCTCTATACCAAATTTGCATGTTTTCCACCATTTGGCCACCTCAGAAAACTTTTCTATATTACTCCTTATAAAATACCAAAACTCTGAGCCAATTTGACTTAAACGATCTTGCACCATTTCAAATGGCATTTGTTGCAGCACTTTGCTATTTAGCTTATACATTTCACTCAAGCTGAATTGTGCAGATGCTGAGCTAAATTTTTTAATATCAAATGAGTTAATTAAAGACTGCATATCAACATGAGCTTCTATCGGATCAGATGTGCCAAGTTTTGCTAAATAGCTAGTTAGCGCCATTGGCTCAATCTCATCTTCTCTTATGGACTTAATATCCAACCCACCTTTCCGTTTCGATATCTTGCTATCATCAAAATGTAGTAGGGGAAGGTGAGCAAATATAGGAATTTTCGCTTTTAATGCTTTAATAATTTGGATCTGAACTGCGGTATTAGTTACATGATCTTCCCCGCGTACAACATGGGTTACATTAAAGTCAACATCATCAACAACAGAAGGTAACATGTATGTATAAATTCCATCTTCTCTTTTTACCACAGGATCGCTAATGTGAATTGTTGCAATATTTATTTCACCTTTAACTTCATCATTCCATTTTACAATTTCGTTTCTATTCAATTTAAATCTGAAATGTGGTTTTCGTCCTTCTTGCTCATAACGAATTTTCTCTTGCTCAGTTAGAAGCAACGCACCTCTATCGTAAACAGGGGGAAGACCTTGTTTTAATTGAAATTTTCGTTTAGTGTCTAATTCTTCTCTTGTTTCATAACATGCATAAATATGACCTTCTTTCATTAACTGTAAGAACACCTCGTTATAGCTCTCAAAACGCTCTGATTGCTTAAAACTTGAATTCCAATTTATGCCAATCCATTTTAGGTCTTCTATGATATTATCTACATATTTGATATCTGAACGCTCAAGATCAGTATCATCAAAACGTAGTAAAAATTTTCCATTTTGATTACGTGTGTACATCCAACAAATGAGTGCAGTGCGTATGTTTCCTACATGTAGGTAGCCAGTTGGGCTTGGAGCGAATCTTGTTAGCATTTAAATGATTACTTTAGTTTATTTTAATTTTATATAAATGTACTGCTAAAGCAAGATTCTTCTTTGTCTTGGTGTTAGTTGCTACAAAGTACAGCGAACATGAAACCTTTTTGTTAGAGTTCCATGATCTGCCTAAAATACTCTGAAAGCACGGCTTTAGTTATTTACTCTAAATATATTATACGTATACTTGTTATTAAATTAAATTTGAAATGATAAGAAATGAGTGAATTTAAATCAATCCGCAATATTGCAATAATTGCACACGTTGACCACGGAAAAACTACTTTACTTGATAACATGTTAAAACAAAGTGGCACGTTTCGTGAGAATCAAGAAGTTCAAGAACGAGTGATGGATAGTGGTGATCAAGAACGTGAACGTGGGATTACAATACTTGCAAAATGTACGTCAATAATGTGGGGTGATGAGAAAATCAATATCATTGATACACCAGGACATGCGGATTTTGGTGGAGAAGTGGAAAGGGTGCTCTGCATGGCAGATGGTGTATTACTACTGGTTGATGCTGCAGAAGGTCCAATGCCACAGACTAAGTTTGTGTTGTCAAAAGCACTAAAGGCAAATTTAAAACCGATTGTGATAATCAATAAGGTTGATCGACCAGACAGCAGAATTGATGAAGTACTAAATGAAATATATGAGTTATTTTTTAACCTTGATGCAACCAACGAGCAACTAGATTTTCCAGTACTCTATGCTTCAGGTAGAAATGGTTGGTGTGCTAAGGAGCTATCTGATGAAAGAAAAGATTTAAGCCCATTATTTTCAACGGTGATAGATTACATAAAACCTTCCGTTTATGATCAAAATGCACCTTTTGCTATGCTAGTTACTTTACTTGAATCTGATAAATTTCTTGGCAGAATATTGACAGGAAAGATTTACCAAGGAATCGCGCAAGTTAACTCAGATCTTAAGGTAATTGATCTTGATGGTCAAGTGGTTGAGCGAGGGAGATTAACTAAGTTACTCTCATTTTCTGGCTTAAAACGCGTTCCAGTAGAGCAAGCTGTAGCTGGTGATATCATTGCCATTGCAGGACTTGAGAAAGCTTCAGTTTCAGACACTATAGCAGCACCAGAAGTTACAACTGCGATCAGCTCAACTCCAGTTGACCCGCCAACAATGGCGATTACTATAAGCGTTAATGACTCACCTTTTGCTGGGCAAGAGGGAACAAAACTTACCTCAACTGTTATAAAAGATCGTTTATATGCAGAAGCAGAAACAAACGTTGCAATTACTGTAACTTTGGCTCCAAGTGGTGAAGCATTTGAAGTAGGTGGACGTGGTGAGTTGCAGCTTGGGGTACTGATTGAAAATATGAGAAGGGAAGGTTTTGAACTTTCAGTTTCACGGCCTCGAGTGCTGTTTAAAGAAGAAGATGGCAAAAAACTTGAACCTATAGAGGAAGTAGTAATTGATGTAGATGATGAGTATAGTGGAATCATCATGGAAAAACTTAGCTTTCGAAAAGGTGAAGTAACTGATATGAGACCTTCTGGTAGTGGCAGAACTAGGTTGACATTTTTAGTGCCATCAAGGGGATTAATTGGCTATCAAGGAGAATTTTTAACTGATTCTCGCGGCACTGGTATAATCAACCGTTTATTTCACAGTTATGCTCCACATAAAGGTTCAATTTCCGGAAGGCGTAATGGGGTTTTAATTTCAACAGACAAAGGCGAAGCAGTAGCGTATGCAATTTTCAATCTGCAAGATAGGGGAATTATGTTTGTTAAGCCACAAGATAAGGTATATTGTGGTATGATTGTCGGTCAGCATAGTCGTGACAATGATTTAGAAATAAATGTACTTAAAGGTAAGCAATTAACAAACGTAAGAGCTTCAGGTAGCGATGAAGCTATAAAGCTTACTCCACCAAAAATAATGACACTGGAGGATATGATAGCATATATAGACGATGATGAATTGGTAGAAGTAACTCCAAAATCTATACGTTTGCGTAAGAAGTTCCTCGATCCAAATGAACGTAAACGTGCAGGAAGGGCGAAGAATAAAGAGTAATCAACGTTCCTGATAAAAAGCTGGATGAGCTACTCGGATAACACCATCATAAAGGGAACCAGTGTCAGTTACTTGAGCAGGTACTGGGATGACAAGAGAAGGCTACAAAGGTGTCATGCAAGTAGCTCATCCAGCTTTTTTATAATCATCGAAAACATTGTATTTTAACATTACTTTTATACTTATAAGTTTCTAGGCACTGGATTTGTTGTAGACTTACTCTATCACTTTACCCTCTTATTTTACCACTCTCCTGCCTATATATTTTTATATGAGGATTTTTGCAAAAGTTTCGCATTTTTTGTAACATGATTTTCAGTATGTGTAACCTAAATGCAAATTGATCACGAAACTAGTGTAATTATTGAGGCCATAGAGAAATTTGGTGGTGAGGCAAGGCTTGTTGGTGGATGTGTTAGAGATTCAATTTTACAGCGTGACATTCACGACATCGATCTTGCTACTAATCTGCTGCCTAATCAAGCAGTTAAAGCGTTAAAACTCCGTAATATAAAAACTATTCCAACTGGCTTAAAACATGGAACTATTACTGCGATTTTAAATAAAAGATCCTTTGAGATTACAACGCTAAGGCATGATGTAAAGTGTGACGGTAGACATGCGAAGGTAGAATTTACTAATGATTGGCAAGCTGATGCTTCAAGGCGCGACTTTACGTTTAATGCTCTTTATGCAGACAAATATGGCCATATATACGACTACTTTGGTGGCATTCAGGACTTAAAAGCACGAAAGTTAAACTTTATAGGTAACGCTGAAGATAGGATTAAGGAAGACTATCTACGTATTTTAAGAGCGTTTCGTTTTCACGCTAAAATATGCATAGGAGATTTAAGTGATGAAATATTGGATGTGTGCAAAAAGCATTCGCACATGATTCAAAACCTCTCTGGAGAGAGAATAAGAGAAGAAATATTTAAACTCTTGGAATGCAATGATCCTGCTCCAACACTTAAGAGCATGCAAAAATCTGATGTTTTACAAAAAATTATTCCAAAAGAAGTAAAATGCGAAATTTTATCTTCACCACTTCTTATCAACACTAAACCTCCTACAAAACCCTCAGCGTATGGCCATACGCCTTTCCTAGATCCCACAATCGATGCACTAACAAAATTAGCGTTGCTTATTAGGACTGCTGAAGATAGAGTTAGTCTTGGGGAAGAAGTGAGCAAGTTTTTACGTCTTTCAAATAAGCAAAAGAAAAAAATATTATTTTTATTATCAAACAATATCAAAACAGAGCTTTCAGAAAAAGAGCAAAAGAAATACATATCTTTATTTGGTAAGGAATTATATTGTGACTTAATGAAGATTTGTGGTATTGAGTCTGGAATAAATGTTGATGAGTATATTTCATTTGCTAAGATGTTTAACATTCCAAAATTTCCTTTATCTGGTGATGATTTAATAACTATAGGTCATCAACCAGGGAAAAGTTTAGGTAGAAACTTGGAATTGCTACGACAACATTGGGAAGACAGCTCCTACACTTTAACAAAGGAGGAGCTGATACTTTATGCTAAAAGTTTTATCTAGACTTTGCTTCTTGCTTCACACTTACCGGAGTGCTATTAGTGTGACTCATGGAAGGATTAGGTGTTAATTTGTATTTTTCTTTAGCTTTTTTTGTTAATTGGTATTCATTGTTTTCTTCTGAAGTTTGAACGCACATTTTCTGATCTGGAGATAAAAATTTATCTCGTATGCTTGATGCTAGTTGTAATCCTTGAATCTTATCTGAAAAACATTTCATTTCAGCTTCCGTTAACTTCTGCACAACAAATTTTTTGACTGAGTCATTATTGCTATTATTTTTGTGAGCTAAAAATTCCATTAAGGAACTTATTATTGCTTGACTATCTTCTTCATTTAAATATAACCCTTTTGCACACTCTTGAACAAAAATTACCTGTTCGATAGAATGCTTTTTACCAACTTTTTCAACAACTGTGTTAACCTTAGTTTCTATGATCGCTTTTCCAGATTTAACCAAATTCTCTTTCAACAGTGCAAGTAACTTATCACTTTTAAATTTATAACCATTTTGATATGGTAGAGATTGTATAGTTTTCTCAAACACGTTATGGCAAAAGTGTTTTTCTTTAAATTCAGGAAAACCTTTTTTCAACTCCTCATTTTTCTTAGATAAAAAGTTCTTGAGATCCTCATTCCCGCGAAGCTTAGATAAACTCTTTGGAATTATAGAATAAGTAGTTGATTTTGCAATAGATACTGTACTAACTTTATCTACCTCTTTAGTTTTTGCTTGTGCTTTAGTTTTTTCATCAATCCCTTCTAATTTTGTATCAACATTATTTGACTTTTCTTTTAACTCTTGTGGTCCATCTTCAGCTATTGAACTTTCAATCTGTTGATTTTTTAATGTTTCACTAAGTGTTTCTACATTATTTTCAACAGAAGATATTGCGATACTTGTTGCTTTTTCTCGTTCTTGACTCAGATGTTCAACTTGTTTTTGTAACTTTTTATTCTCTCTTTGTGAAGGCTCTAATTTTTTCTCTAAATCGGTCTTTTGTTTTTCTATTTCAGCACTATTTTTTTCTAATATCTGTAATTTTTCTTTCAATTCTTTAACTCCACCTTCTAAGTCTTTTTTCTCTTTTTCAATGGTATTTAGATTAGTCTTTTCTTTCTCTAATTGTTGTTTAAGATTCTCTACTTCAGCATCTTTTTCCTTAGCTTGTTCTTTCAATTCATTAATTTCACTTTCTAAATCTTGTTTCTTTTTTTCAATGGTATTTAGATTAGTCTTTTCTTGCTCTAATTGTTGCTGAGCACTTTCCAATTTTTTTCTAAATTCAGCATCTTTTTTCTTAGCTTGCTCTAATTCTGCTTTTTTTTGTTCATTTAATTGCTTTATTTTAGTATCAAATTCGTTTTTTAACTTACTAACTTCATTCTCAAGTTCTGTTTTTTGCACTCGTAGGTTTTCATTCTCTTTCTTCACAGTTTCATTTATATCTTTATTTTCATGAAATGACTTTATTAAATCCTCTTGCTCTTTTATTCTTTTCTCTAGATCAGATATAACTTGCTTTTGTTCGTTATTTTTAGTCTCCATTTCCTTTTTCTCTTGTTCTAATACTTCATTTAATTGCGTTAATCTACCTATTTCCCCATCTTTTTCTTCTAACCTTACTGAGAGCATTTCTATTTTATTTGCAAATTCTTTACTGCGCTCAGTTAATTCTTTCTGCAAACGTAATATCTCTTCAGACTTTTTCTTCAACTGTACTAAAAATTCTTCTCCTCTTTTTCGTGCAACTTTTGCTAATTCTTTATAACTCTCTTTAAGTTTTTTAATTAAGGAGTTTAATTGTTCTTTTTCCTCTTTTAAAAAATCACTCTCTAATTGTAAATTTTCAATATACTCTGCTTGATTATTATAGAGCCCAATGAACACCTCTAGTGCCTGACTTACACCTTCCAGTTGCTCCTTTAATTTTTCATTCTTATCCTCTGTCTCAACAAATTCAGTCTGAATTTCTGTATCTTTAAATGTAGTTTTACCTTCACTAATTATTTTACTTTGGACCTCTTGTGCTACAACTTCAGAAATTTGAACACTTTGATCTACTACTTCGGGAGCATCAGTTTGAACTCCATTATTCACAATAACTTTATTGTGGTGTAGGATATTCTTTGCCCATTGATTCCATCTCCCTGGCAATATTCGTCCGATTGTTTTTAGATATAGCCAAGCAAGCACAGTGGATAAGCTGTATTTTTTTTCCTTTTGTTTAATACTAGGTTCGTAATTAACCTTATTGTTAGCATTTAGCATAAAATTACCTAATTTTTAAAGTATTGAAGTTATATATATTAATATAATTATTAAATAAATAATAATATAAATGTTAAATTGTGTGAAAATTTTTATAGATTTTAAGTAGAAATACACATGTTCGTAAGCACAGAATTTGCTTTTTCTATTGCTCTTGCTAACATTTCTTGTTCATTGTAATGATTCTTCACATTGATTACCTGAGCTGACAAATTTGCAGGGAAAGTGACTAAACTAACTTCCCATAGCTCCACTTGTTTTAACACTCGAGCTCCGCTTTCATGATCAACATCATACTCTATTGGTATATAGCCAATCGAAAGCCCGTTAATAGTTCCAGTTTTGAGCATTAAATATGCTTCCTCTGCTTTTTGAATACCAAAAAGCAAATGTGCAGTTATATATAGGCCAACATCATTTTCGCAAATATCCGTAATATTACCTATAGGCTCGCTCGGATTGTGCTGCCAAAGAAGTTTTATCTGACTTTTATTTAAGTTATTCTTAAATGCTCCTGGTAATATCAGATCATTTTGCTTATCAACTATATTAAAAACGCTCGCATAGCCAGAAAATACTCCGTTTTCTTCTATGCTTTTTATTGACAATGGTGAATAGAGAAATTTCTTATTCATAAGTCCTCCTTGTAAATTATGGTATTGGGTTTGCCAGCGCTCTGAGCCAGCTTAAAATGTTGTATAGATTGTTTTCCTATATCTCAGGATGAGTATAAGGCACTGCAATATAATTCTATTGTATGCAGTGCTTTGAAAATGGGGAAGTACTTTTTTAGTTATAAAATTTGTCATTTTATATATATAAGGGTAGGGTTTGTTGCACATTGGGTTGTTCAACAGCAGCGTTTTCTAGATTTGTAGAAACAGCTTCGTTTGTAGGAGTAATTATTTTTCCTAGAAGGAAGCCAAATCCCAAAGAAACAGCTGCTATAAAACCATTCATTAATGACTCTGTCCATGTTTCTCCCTCGTATTCTTGATAGATTTTAGAATATATCATTATTGGCTTCATTCGGGTTTAAATTTCTTTCCAACTCTTCTGATGTTTTCTCCTCAGCATCTTGGGATTTTGTTGATGAACTTTTCTGTAAGTTTTCTAATTCTTGTGTGTCCATCAACACCTCACTATTAAAGCTTAAGTACAAATCATACAGCACTATAATTGTTTAGTCAAGGTAAATACTAGTATATTAAGTAAATATTTACTATATTAATATGATTGCTTAAATTCACAGCTAATTGTTTGGGGGAATAAAAAGATTGTGTTTTGTAGGTGATTTGCGTAGCGGAAGGTGTTACCCCAGTTTTACAACACTGGGATAACGGTAAAAGTAGCTATATGCTCTGTCCTTGAATATTTTGTTGTTCAGTGGTAGCATTTTCGGGAGTGTTAAATAAACTGTGTCAAATCGCATTTTTAGTTCAACTCGATTTTTAACCTACCAGGAAAAAAGATATCAAGTTGAGAGATAGTTAAAGCCCAATCATGTATAGGCATAGTCCATTTCTCTCCTGCCTTCTTTATAGCACAATATACCTGTTTATGCAAGGCATTTGTGCTGGTAAATGAGCCCTTAGTTTTAGTAAATTTTCTGATCTGTCTATGTAACCCTTCAATAGGATTTGTGGTATAAATTAACTTTCTTACAGGGCCGGAATATTTAAAATAACTAGACAGATTTTCCCAATTATTCTCCCAAAACTAAAGTATATTTTTCTCCCCATTTTTCCTCCAGTTCAAGTAAATAATTCTCGGCTATTTCTCTACTTGATATGTTTTTTTCAAATCATTCATGAAAACTTTTGCTCGATACATATTTCAGTGAATTTCTTATCTGATGTACTATACATTTCTGCTTTAGGAAATACGCTATTTATAGCTGTAGGAAAGCTTTTTAACACAAGCTATCAGAATATCATCTACTCCTCTCTCCTTTAGGTCATTTAGTACTCCCAACCAGAACTTCACTTTCAGCCAAATAAAAACCCAAAACTTCTTTTCTGCCATTTTGCTAATATGTTATACATACATTTGCTTACACAATGCCCGTCCTCCTTGACCTTAAAAAACCATGAACACTATTGGATATACAGATTGCAGCGGACGACTGCGCCATTCGTTGATTACCGGTAACAATTTGTCAGTAATACTTGATATCTCTGCTGCAGATATTTTATATTTCTTCTACATGCGATGCTATATCCCATGCCACTGGCATATGTACTTAAAACCTTTGCTTCAAGTTCGGTTGTTTGCCTTTTTCTGACTACTTGTAGCTCGAAACTTCCTTCTCTATCTCTTGGTGTCAATAGTTCAAATACTTGTCCGTAAAGTCTTTGAATTTCTTCGGTTGTTTTCTTCGCTTTCAGCCGACAAATGGTTTTCTATCTCGCCTTCCCTCTAGCAGTTTTTTTATAAATGGTGTTAATGCTCCATCTCTTCCTATCAATGGTCTTCCTTCTCGTATAGATGATAAGATATTTGTTTCTAATTCTTTATAGTCTACCAAACCGGTAGTTGTGTTTGCTTGACTCATTGTCAAACCTCCATTTTTTTATCAATTTATTACTTTACTTCTCGGTTTGACACAGTTTATTTAACACTCCCGCCTTCCTGGATAGATATGTACTCTTGTATAACCTCGTCTGTCAGAACTTACGGCTCAATATCCACGTGCCCAAAGGTGCCTGCCCCAAACTTAGACTTGCAAAATCTTGCATCAGCAACCTTGAACTTGTTCCTTTCAAAAGTTGTACAATTTTACTAACACTTTGCTGTGGTTTATATGATATAAACATATGAATATGATCTACTGCAACTTTGCCTGAGATAATTTGGATCTCATTTTCCATAGTAACCTGCCTTAACAGCTCCCTAACTCTAACAGCAATTTGGCCTATTAGCACCCTTTTGCGATATCATACCAAGTGTACTTTCATATCGTACTTAGAGTGTGCATTATACCCATAACGTCGCATACGCGACTATTGTAACTTGCCCTTCGCCTCAAGGCGGGACAATCCCCGAAGGGGGACACTAAAAAATTTCTTCCTTAAGTTGTGTAATGTCAGCTTGAGGAAGACCAGTAGATTCAGCTATTAAGTCAATAGATACACCAGCTTCAAGTAAATTTTTTGCCACTGCTATTTTAGCCTGTTTTTCGCCCTCTTCCCTACCTTCCGCTTTACCTTTTTTATGGCCGATTTGGATGCCTTTTTGAGTAGCATCATCGAGTTTTTGTTCCAAGATAGCAGCTTCTTTTTGTAAATCCATTACCCTTTCTTCATAAGCTACTAAGTCCTTTTCATTCCAGTGAAACTTATCTAACTCATCATATGCTAGCTTTATTATTGGTGATTTTTCTGCTATTTTTCTTAAATCTTCATCCGTAGTTTCTTCTGCATATTTAAAGAAAAATAGCCAACGATCTACTACATTTTCTAGCTGCTCTTCTCTACTCTTAGGAAACTTTGGTAACTCAATGAAAATAAATTGAAAATCTTTTAAGTCATGCTCGTTAGTTTTTTCATCTCTTATGGTATGGCTAGATATATAATCAAGCTTATCAGGAAATAAATTACAGTTAGAAATAGCAATAAAGAAAACCTTCTTTAAATCAATGTACTTACCACCTTTATCAGCCTGCCTTGAGTAAGCCTTAGCAGCATATAATTGAGCCCGTTTTTCGAAGCCTTTATCACGAGCGAGTTGCATCTCAATCACGTATCTGGCCCCAGTAGAATCTCTGCACAGAACATCGACAATACTCTGCTTATCAGAGGCAATTTCAGGGTCCATAATGGTGCTAAGGAATTCAACTTCTTGTATAGTATTTATTTCAGTAAACCCCAAAATATCATTCAAAAAGTGGATAAGGATATTCTTATTTTTTTCAGTACCAAGTGCGTCCAGAGAAGGTGAGTATTGTTCAGTAGGAGATAGACCTACCAGGATAAAAGTCGGAATCCTGTAGCTTGGGTAGCAGCATGGAGGGAAACCAAAATGTTGAAGCCTACCGACAACATTATCGTAGGATAATGGCGAATTACCAGGCCGTAGCGAAAGCGAATACACAGATTGCCTCGAAAGAAATATTCTGAAGGTCGAGCCATCTTGGTACTGGCGAAGACAGGATAGACCAGACGAAAAACGGATGAAACGATTGGTCTACTTCAGCGGGGTGTTAGTAACGGCATGGCAATGAGGACATACAAAGCAACTGGAGAAGCCCTCCTCATCCCAAGGAGAAATACCTTGGAGAGATAGGTTCTATAACTGGAAAACAGGAAGTGAACCGAAGATGAGAGGGTGGCGGATGGGTGCGTAGTAGTGAAGAAGTGAGGTAACGCTCATGGAGCAAAGGCACCCTGCTAGTAGAAATCTTTTAACAAAAGGAAGGTAAAGGTAAAAATGATAAAAATGCCAATAAAATTACAAGACCTGAGAAGAAAGATATATATCAAAGCGAAAGCAGAACCGGAATGGCGATTCTGGGGAATCTATGTTCACGTCTGCAAGATGGAGACACTGGAAGAAGCATATAAGCTAACAAAGAAGAGTAATGGGGCACCAGGAATAGATGGGATGACATTCGAATCGATAGAGGCAGAAGGCTTAGAGAAGTATCTTCAACAAATAAGACACGGACTAATAACCAAGACCTATAGCCCAAGTAGGAACCGGCAGAAGGAAATACCAAAATCTGGAGGAAAATTCAGAAAGTTGAACATACCCTGCATCCGGGATAGAATAGTGCAAACAGCACTGAAGCTAATACTTGAACCGATATTCGAATCAGACTTCCAAAAAGGATCATACGGGTATAGACCTAAGCGTAATGCGCATGAAGCAGTACAAAAAGTAACGGAAGCAGCAATCAAAGGCAATACAAAAGTAATTGACGTAGATCTGAAATCCTACTTCGACAATGTGCGACATCATATTCTGATGGAAAAGATTGCCAAAAGAATAAATGACAAAGAAATCATGCACATGGTTAAGCTAATCCTCAAAACAGGAGGAAAACGAGGAATAGCACAAGGATCACCACTTTCGCCACTACTAAGCAATATATACCTAAATGAGGTAGATAAAATGTTGGAGAAAGCAAAAGGTGTGACCAAAGAAGGAAAGTACCAACGTATGGAATATGCCAGATGGGCAGACGATTTAGTGATACTGATCAGAGAATACCCGAAACGGGAATGGCTAGAAAGAGCAGTATACAGAAGGTTGGAAGAAGAATTAGCAAAACTAGAAGTGAGCGTAAATGAAGAAAAGACAAAAGTCATCGACCTAAAGAAAGGAGAAACATTTAGCTTCCTAGGGTTTGATTTTCAAGAGAATATCACAAGACAAGGAAAGTGGAATGTCAGGAAAACACCGCAGATGAAAGCACGAACAAACCTGCTACGCAAGTTGAAGGAAATATTTCGGCGCCATAAATCGCAACCGATAAAAAGAGTGATAAATGACATCAATCCGATATTGAGAGGGTGGGTAAACTACTTTAGGATAGGGAACTCTGGTCGAAAGTTCAATTACGTAAAACATTGGGTGGAAAAGAAGGTAAGACGCAACTTAATGCGAGCCAGGAAAGCAAAGAAAGGGTTTGGGTGGAAGAAGTGGAGTAGCGAATGGATATACAAAACGCTGGGTCTATATTCAGATTACAGAATAAGGTATTACAGACCGAAAGCATCACCAACACAATATGTGATAAACTTTGGTAAAGAACTTGCTAGGAAAGCGTAGTGCGGGAAAACCGCATGCTGCGTTTGACGAGGCGGGAGCTGGAAACGTTAACATGGGAATTTGGATTGAGGCCCACAGTGAAAACGACGGAATAGCCACTAAACCCTAAAGAAGGCGCGCCAGTTCTCGACCCTACAAATTTTCTTAAATGTTAAATCAAGCTTAGGATCTAAAAATCTTGAGAGAGCCATAGAAAATCCACTTAAAAAGCATTAATAATTATACACAATTGTGAAGAAATATTCAACTAAAATTCAAACATAGAAAGAAGCATCCCTTTTGTATATCTTTATTTGGTAGTATTAACCTGTATAATATTTATGATAAACATCTCGATAAGGTACCAGATAGCACAAAAAGTAAGGAGCTGGGGGTTAAAACAAAAATATACCCTGAAAAACTTAGCAGAAAAGGCAGGCATAAACTATCATACACTGCTAAGATATGAGCAAGGAACATGTGGCATTCCAACTGAAAAGCTAAAAGTTATAGCAGAGGTGTTATCAATTCCTATTAGAAATCTCTTTCCTGGGCGAAAAGTACTAAAAGAAAGCAGTTGTTTTGACAAAGCTAAGATCCAGGAAATGTATAATTTCATAGAAAAATACAAAAGAATAGAAGGACGCAAAGCAATTTATGCATTAACCAAATCTATCCGAACTGAGGAAGAAAGTAATATAAAAGCAGCAAGAATAAAAATTGCAAAGGATCTAGTTAAGGTAGGGCTTGATACTGAGATTATCTATCAAGCAACAGGCTTATCAACCGAAGAATATGCTGATAAAGAGAGATAAGAGCCAAACAGAGGACAAGAGATAAAAAAGTGGAAGAGGCTATACGCAAGAAGAATTAGCAAAAAAGCTTAATATAGGACCTTCACAGATACATCACTACGAGCAAGGGAGTGTTACGATTTTAAGTGAAAGGTTATGGGAAATAGCAAGAGAATTATCAGTGGATGTTGAAGATTTGATAAAGGAATATAAAGAAAATGATTGCAAAGATGGTGAAGCAGAAAATGAATTATTAAGTTGGGCAAGAGAATATAGAAAAATTGATAATCAAGAATCACTAGATGAACTGAATATATGGGTAGAATTTTTATTGCAAAGAAAGCAAATTTACAAAGAGAAGATTGATAAAGTAGAGGAAATGAAAGTTGCAAATAATTTACTCAAGTTAGGTTTTTCTACTGATGTTATTTCTAAAATAGTAACAACTTCTTTTACATAAAGAATTAATTTTCAATTAGATAAAATAAGCATCTGTTAATATCTTAATTTCTTGATGAAAAAATAAGTAAAAAAGATTGAAAAATTGATTTGACTTCACTCGAAAGCTATAGCTTTATGCCAATGCTGATAAAAAACAGCAGTAAATAATTAAAAACAATTTGTTATTAACGAGGAGTATATTTTATGAATAATGGTAAAAAACTTACAGAAGAAATTGAGAGAGTACTACAAAGGGTTCTGTCGCATTTGTAGGGAAGTAGAAAGAAGAATGATATAATTGTCTAAAAAAAAAGCAAAGATGTTTCGTATCAATCAAAAATTGTTGCCATATTTCAAAGGATTTAGCTTTTCAGTGGATGTTATCTGTATACATGAAATGTCGATTCTCTTTGAGCTATCGAGATTTGGAAGAAATGATGAGTATAAGGGGAGCAAAATGCTACGTTACAAAGGTGGGTTATCACCACTGATAGATGAGGCAGTAAGGAAAAGAAAGAAGCAGGTTGGTAGTAGTTGGAGAGACTTACATTAAATTAAACGGTAAATGGGTTTATTTATATACTGTAGACTTGTGTGTTAGTAGAGACAAGTCTGCAGCACTTGCATTCTTTCGTAAAGCCTTCAGGAGTAACTATCTTCCTGAGAAAATTGTAATTGATAAAAGCGGCAGTAATACTGCTGCTCTTGATGATTTGAATGCAGAAATTTCTGAAGATTACAGTTCTTCAAATAAAATATCTAAATAATATTGTTGATAGATTTATCAAAAAACTAATAAAGCCAATGCTTGGGTTTAAAAGCTTCCATTCCGCAAAGATTACCATCACAGGCATAGAAAATATTCGTATGATTCAAAAAAGACAAATTATTAAAATAATGTTTCTACTTTTGAGAATTTTGCTATGTTAATGGCTTCATAACTCCTATAATCCCACCTTTAATGATCTTCTTTCCTGTGGTTTATAGATGCGACAGAACCGGAAGGGCAGCTGAATGATACAAGGCAAGGTCTAACTGATGAAGTAACTCAACAGAAACAATCTGAAAGCAAGGATGAAGAGCTAAATGAAAAATTCTTGAAAGCAAAAATTTATAGTAAAAGGCAAGGTAATTATGCTTCTGTTTCTTTTGTATTATCTGGAGCATTTGCTGTTGGTACAAGTCTAACAATGGTTCATTTAGCAATGTGTGTTTCGCTTGCTGTAGCTGCATTAACTTTTCTTGCAGTAGGATGTTACTGTTCTTATAACGCAAATACCGCACTTAATAACGTTGAAATCGAAAATGGTAGTTATAGAATAGCTGCTTGAGTATTAATTTAAATATTCTTTATTGCTAGTTTTATATCATCACTTTAATTTGGTTGTGTTTTACTAAAGAAAACTTTAGATTTATTTTATAATCGATATTCAAATATAATGACACAAACTTGGAGTTTATTGCAGGCAGGACAAAAGGAAGGCTATAAAATTGCGTATACCAATGCTCGTGTTATCGATCCCGAAACTAAGCTTGATATAAAAGGTTCATTATTGACTGAAGGGGATAAAATTGTTGACTTTGGTGAATCATTATTTTCAAATGGAGTTCCAAATGGGGTTGATGAAACAATAGACTGTAAAGGGCTTGTTCTAATGCCAGGTCTTATTGACATTCACGTACATTTTCGTGAACCAGGTCAAGAGCATAAAGAAACTATACATACAGGCAGCAAATCTGCGTCTGCAGGAGGCGTTACAACTGTAGTTTGTCAGCCAAACACTGTTCCAGCAATTGATAGTGTTGTCTTGGCTAAATATTTGAAATATAGAGCACTTGAAACTTCACATGTGAATGTTGAATTTTACGCCAAAATTACCACTTCGGAAGAAAAATTAACTGAAATGGCGCTTTTAAAGGAAGCAGGTGCGGTTGGGTTCACCGATGATGGTATGCCAGTTATGAATCCAATGATTATGAGACAGGCACTGCTTTATTCAAGTATGCTTGGTGTTCCTATTGCTCAACATGCAGAAGATTTAAATCTATCTGCTGATGGCGCAATTAATGAGGGTAAGATTTCTGAAGAATTGGGAGTAAAGGGGATCTTGAGTGCATCAGAATCGGTTATGGTAACTCGTGATATACTACTAATGAAGGACATAAAAAATGTACACTACCATATTTTACATGTCTCTTCAAAAGATTCACTTGATGCTATTAAACGAGCAAAAGATTTGGGGTTAAATGTTACATGTGAAGTAACTCCTCATCACTTTACTTTAACTGAAGATATAGTAAAGCAACATGGAGCAATCGCAAAAATGAACCCGCCACTGCGTACAGAGGAAGATCGTTTAGCTATGATTGAAGGTTTAAAGACAGGTGTGATTGATTGTATTGCAACCGATCATGCTCCGCATGATCTTAGTTCTAAAGATTTGCCACTTGAAAATGCTGCATTTGGTATTGTTGGCCTTGAAACAATGCTGCCCATTTCACTTGAACTATATCACAGTGGACAAATGGGTCTACTTGATGTGCTTGCAAAATTGACATATAAGCCTGCAGATATCATACATGTGTCACGTGGCCGCATACAGAAAAACCTTGCAGCGGACTTAATTTTAGTTGATTTGGATCATGAATGGAAAATTAAAGTTGACAACTTTGCTAGTAAATCAAAGAATTCGCCTTTCGGTGGACGCAAAGTGAAAGGGCACGTAGTACGTACCGTTGTGTCTGGCAAAACTGTATATTTACAGAAGAGTTAGTTATTATACAATTGTGCTCTCAATTTCAATCAATTGTAAAGATTTAATATAAGTGGTAAAATATAGCCACTGAATAAAAAATATATGCTAATTAGTACGACATCGGAACTGGAAAATGCATGTAAAGAATTGATGGAAAAAGATCCAAAATTTATAGCAATTGACACGGAGTTCATTAGAAATAATTTAACCTACTACCCAAAATTATCGTTAATTCAAATTTCTTACGGAGAGAAGAGTTTTATTGTAGATGCATTAGTGCCAGAAATTGATTTATCATTCATTAAGAAAATGATGCTAAATCAGGGAATAATCAAAGTGTTTCATAGCTGCCGGCAGGATATAGAATCCTTACTCACTGTGTTTAAATGTGTTCCCACTCCTATTTTTGATACCCAAGTTGCTGCTATGTTTTGCCATTATTATCATGACTTTATTGGTTATTCAAAAGTAGTAGAGCAATATCAAGGAATAGCACTGGATAAAATTAAAGCTAAAAATTCAGACTGGTTAAGGCGTCCATTGTCTGAGGATCAACTAGACTATGCAATAAACGACGTGGTATATCTATATGATCTATACCAAATATTGTGCAATAAACTTGAAGAAAGTAATAGGATGAGTTGGTTTCAAGAAGAGATGGAATTATTGGTTGATATAAATAAGTATTTGCATAGTCCAAAAGATGCATGGAGGAGGATTAAATTTAACTATGAAGCAAATCCGAGGCTAATGTTAGTTATTAAAGCAGTGAGTGAGTGGCAAGAGACTTTAGCACAACGCTATAACATCAATCGTAATAAAGTAATTAATAATGCTGTAATAATTGGTCTTATTGAAAAAAATGTGGAGCGTATTGACGAGGTTTTAGATGATCTTGAGAGGAACACAAAAAATATAAAAGAGGAAGATTTATTAGAATTTATGAATATTTTCAATGAGAATGAGAAGGAGTTTGTGCAGCAAAATTATACTCTGTCAGATAATTATGATAAATCTGTATTTGATATACTCTCGATTATTTTAGAGAGCAAATGTAAGGAAAATAACATATCAAGAAAGTTAGTTTCATCAAAAGATGAGTTAGCTGGTTCAATATCTGGGCAGATAGATAAACTATTCAAGGGGTGGAGATATGATTTTTTCGGTAAGTCAGTTGAATCATTTTTGAACGCAGGCTCAAGGTTTGAGATTTTAATGGTAAAATCTGCTGATAGTACAGCTAAAATTCGGAGTAATCTGGTGGAGAATAACTGTTGCTAAAGTAACTTAGATTTATCGACAATCGTCATCCCGCTACGTGTTAGTGGCTAAGAGATACCGCGGCGGTATGACGGTTAAGTAGGGTGTCATCCCAAGTGCCCAGACACTGGGATCCAGGAAAATTGATTGTAAACGAGCAAACATTTTCGATAAAATTACCAAAAAGCTAGATCCCAGTGTCAAGCACTGGGATGACAGGAGAGGGAGGCTACTGGGATGACAGCTACCCTGATAACCGTCATCCCGCTGCTTGTTAGCGGCCAAGTGACGGTATGACGTAAAGCTACGTGTTTAGGTTTAATGAATCCACTATTTTTTTCACTTGAGAAAAAACATTTGCGCTGGTATCGATGATGAAATCACTCATTTGCCTTTTTTCTTCAATAGGTAGCTGAATACTGGACATTAGATTCAGCTTTTCTTTATCCATATTACGCTCACTGAGCCTTTGAGCTTGTACAGTGCTATCTGCATGGATAAAAACAATAAAATCGCAATATAAACGGAATCTTGTTTCCAGCAAGAGTGGAATGTCTAGAACTAGATATTTTCTATCATTTTTTTTCTCCTGAGCAATAAAAATTTCTAATTCATTTCGCACAACGGAATGCACTAAAGATTGGAATTGTTTCCAATTTTCATCATAGGCTAAAAAATATTCAGACAATACTGCTCTGTCTATTTTACCATTTACTACCACCCCAGGAAATTTTTCTTCTGCATAACTTATTATGTTTTTGTCCACTTTATAAAGCTGGTGCACGACAGAGTCGGCATCAAACAAAGCGGCACCAAATTCTTTAAAGCAATTGGCTACAAAGCTCTTTCCAACTGCAATCCCACCTGTTAAACCTATGATCATATAGCAAATTTCTTATAAAACTATATTTATAGCATCTCCTATGCCTATTTAAAACTGAATGCATAGGTATAAAAAGAAAAGCTATTATTTTTTTAGTAATTAAGTAAAATAGAGTGAAAGATTAAGAGGAAATTTTGAAAGATAAGATAAAAAAGATAGTGATTTCAGGGAAAGAAGTGTGGCCAATCATTGAGGGCGGTAAAGGTATTGCAATCAGTGATGGAGGATCAAGTGGGGCATTTGCTGCAGCGGATGCTGTTGGTACGTTTTCTGGTGCAAATGCTAAACTTATCGATGGCAATGGCGAGCTGGTACCACTAATTTATAAAGGTAAAACAAGAAATGAAAAGCACGAAGAATTAATTAAATATAGCATTGAGGCTGGAGTTAGTCAAGTAAAAATAGCAAATGAAATATCAAAAGGCCATGGGAGAGTACATATGAATGTGCTTTGGGAAATGGGGGCAGCAGAACATGTACTTCATGGTATATTAGAAAAAGCAAAAGGCTTAGTTCATGGCATCACTTGCGGTGCTGGTATGCCTTACAGACTCGGAGAAATTGCAGCTAAATATCAAGTTTATTATTACCCTATTATCTCATCAGCACGCGCTTTTAAAGCGTTATGGAAACGTGCTTACCAAAAAATATCTTCTTTTTTACTTGGTGGAGTAGTATACGAGGATCCGTGGCTTGCTGGTGGTCACAATGGACTAAGTAATAGTGAAGATCCGGAATTACTACAGGCTCCATTTGAAAGAGTTGCAGAGCTTAGATCTTTCATGAACGAAGTTGGTCTTGCTGAAACGCCAATTGTTATGGCAGGGGGAGTGTGGCATTTGAAGGATTGGGAACATTGGTTTGACAATTTACAAATCGGACCAATAGCTTTTCAGCTTGGTACTCGTCCACTTTTAACAAAAGAAAGCCCGATTTCTACAGAGTGGAAAAAGAAGTTACTTACTTTAGAAGAAGGTGATGTATTTTTAAACAAATTTAGTCCAACAGGGTTTTACTCATCTGCAGTAAGAAATAACTTCATACGTGAGCTACAGGAGAGGAATTCACGTCAAATAAAATTTTCGGAAAGTGCAAGCGGAGAGTTTAACAATGAATTTGCAATGGGCAGCAGAGGTAGAAAGATTTACCTTACTGCACAAGACAAAGAACTGGCAGATAAGTGGACTCAGGAAGGTTATACAGAGGCAATGAAAACTCCAGATACAACTGTTATTTTTGTGACACCAAGCAAATTTGCGGAGATAAGACAAGATCAAATTAATTGCATGGGATGTTTGAGCCATTGTCTGTTTAGCAATTGGAAAGATCATGGTGACCATTCAACAGGGCGAAAGCCAGATCCACGGAGTTTCTGTATACAAAAGACACTGCAAAACATTGTACATGACGGCAATGTTGAAAATGAACTCATGTTTTCTGGACACAATGTTTACAGATTTAAGCAAGACCCATTTTATGAGAATGGCTACGTACCGACAGTAAAAGAATTGGTGGAAAGGATATTAACTGGGTATTAGGGTATGGTTGAATTGACAAGAAAACGTTACTCTGTTATAATAATTCTTTATTAATTTAATCTTAATTCTGGGGGAATTTTTATGCGTAGTAGTGTTTTAAAAAGGTATGCACTTGCCTATATAAAAGAAAATGGCAGTGACAATGGTGTTCAAGAATTTTTACGTTCTCGTGGTATGCAAAATATTGAGAACTGGAGTGATAAAATTTTTGAAGATGCGTATAAGGAATTTAAGCTCAGTAATCTAACTAATGAGCAGAACAGTACAGAATATGATAGAAGCAATAGGCAACAAACTACAGGCCCTCAAGTCACGCACGTACATATAAACGATAATAGAGGTTTAGATTTTTGGGATTATTTACTACTTAGCAACCTGTTTGGTGGTCGTACTACAGTTATAAATAACCCTGGTTTTGATACTGTTGGCTACCAAAGCAGAGAAGATAAGAAAAAAGACTCAGAAGACAGCAGGAAATTATTAGCTTTAGGGATAGTAGCTGTAGTTGCGTGTGTTGCTTTCCATGCTTTAATGTGTGTTTGGTACAACAGCAGCGAAAAAACGGCTAGAAAGTCAGAAAAAATAGATTATCTAGATAGTCAACTTAAAATGTTCAGAAATATAGAATTTGCAGTTGGTGCAATTTCTTTAGCAGCTTTGATAGGTTTCGCTATTAACCCAGTCTTACCAGTTTGGGGTTTAGTCATTCTTGGCATTAATTCTCTTGTGTGTCTTGCTGGTGGTGTGGCTTTTCATATGAAACATAAGAAAGAGTCAGAAAATATTAAGAAGGCTGAAGAAGCGGTAATTAACTATCATAAATCAGGACCTGGATATGATTTGGGAGATTCTTCTCATCGCGAGGCACCACCTCCTTACGATTTTAATACTGATCCAACTGCTCCTTCTTATGATGACACCAGACCTAGTGGGTTGTTTTCTCATTCTAATGCGGAAAAACATTCTGGAAATCATGGATGTAATGTATGAACATTGATTTTAGAAGGTAAATTGTACAGCAAATAGTGTCATTCCAGTGCTTGACACTGGAATCCAGCTTTTTTGTAATTTTATTGAACATGTTGTATAGTCGTTTGTTTACAATTAATTTTTCTGGATCCCAGTGTCTGGGCACTGGGATGACATTTTTGTGTTTGAGGCAAAATCTGCTATAATATTTAACACACTGCTTTCACAGACGAATGTTTGTACAGTTGTGAAGTTATGGACAACAATATCATAGCAACTCAAACGTAAGTTACTCACATTATACCGCTGCAAAACGCAGCGGTATAATGGCTTTTCAGATTGCTTGTACGATAGGATATATATTGATTTTTATTACTAGTGCAGATACGATAAAGCTTTAAGCACTACAAGATGGAGCAATTTGAGAGCTTTTACATCACTACGCCAATATATTACGTAAACGACAAGCCACATATCGGCCACGCATATACTTCCCTTATCTGTGATGTTACAGCTAGATTTATGAAATTAGCTGGAAAGAACGTCAAATTTACCACTGGTACAGATGAACATGGACAGAAAATTGAAAAAGCGGCTAAGGTAAAGGGAATAGAGCCAAAAGAATTTACAGATGAAATAAGTGTTACGTTCAGAAAATTGGCTGAGCTAATGAACTTTGATTATGATGATTTTATTCGCACCACAGAAGAACGTCATGAAAAAGCAGTTATAGCTCTATGGAATAGGCTTGAAGAGAGAGGGCAAATATATCTGGATTCTTACTCAGGTTGGTATTCAGTTCGTGATGAAGCGTTTTATCAGGAATCAGAGTTGATAGATGGCAGAGCACCAACAGGTGCTGAAGTTCAGTGGATAAAAGAAGAGAGCTACTTTTTTCGTTTGTCAAGTTGGCAAAATAAATTACTAGAGTTATACGAAAATCAGCCGAATTTCATCTTTCCTGAGAGCAGAAAAAACGAGGTGGTATCGTTTGTAAAATCAGGACTTACTGACCTTTCGATTTCTCGTACTAGTTTTAATTGGGGAATAAAAGTACCAGGGAATGACAAGCACGTAATTTATGTTTGGATAGATGCGCTCACTAACTATCTCACATCAATAGGCTTTCCTAATATAGAAGATGAGGAATATAAGAAATTTTGGACAAACTCCTTCAACGTTCATGTGATCGGTAAAGACATATTGCGTTTTCACGCTGTATACTGGCCAGCGATCCTCCTTGCAGCAGATTTATCACTGCCAAAGCAAATTGCAGTTCATGGTTGGTGGCTGAACGAGGGGGAAAAAATATCCAAATCCCTTGGTAACGTTATAGATCCAATTGGTCTGGCAGAAGAGTTTGGTGTTGATCAACTACGCTATTTTCTCCTTCGGGAAGCAAGTTTCGGTCAAGATGGTAATTTCAGTAAGAAGAACATGATCAGCCGCATAAACTCAGAGCTGGCAAACAATATAGGCAATTTAGTGCAAAGAACAATTTCATTTCTGCACAAGCAATGCTTTGGAGTTGTACCAGTGGTCGATCGCAATTTGCTTAAAGATGATGAGAGTTTACCAAATTGCAAAGCCATAATTGATCAAGTAATGGATCATCTATCAAAGTATGAATTTAACCAGATTATACTCCTGATTATCAATATCTCTTCCAAGGCCAATGCTTACATAGATAAAAGTGCACCCTGGACACTCAGTAAAACCGATAGAGAGCGCATGGATTTAGTAATCTACAAATTACTTGAATACATTAGAATGATTGGCATTTTGCTGCAGCCAATTGCTCCAAAGTCAGCAAAAATGATACTCGATCAGTTGCAAATTCCAAAAGAACAACGTGATTTAAAATCTCTGTGCAACGCATGTGTAAGCTTAGGCATTACACTGCCTAAACCTACGCCGATTTTTTTGAGGATCGATATTTAAAGAATCCTTAGTAAGCCGTTACAAGACTAGACTGAGTTGGCCGTTCTGTAGTTAGCCTTTTTAATTCAACAGAGTCAAAAAAAAGGTTCTGTCGAATCTATAAACCATAGGAAAGAAGATCATTAAAGGTGGGATTATAGGAGTTATTAACATAGCAAAATTCTCAAAAGTAGAAACATTATTTTAATAATTTGTCTTTTTTGAATCATACGAATATTTTCTATGCCTGTGATGGTAATCTTTGCGGAATGGAAGCTTTTAAACCCAAGCATTGGCTTTATTAGTTTTTTGATAAATCTATCAACAATATTATTTAGATATTTTATTTGAAGAACTGTAATCTTCAGAAATTTCTGCATTCAAATCATCAAGAGCAGCAGTATTACTGCCGCTTTTATCAATTACAATTTTCTCAGGAAGATAGTTACTCCTGAAGGCTTTACGAAAGAATGCAAGTGCTGCAGACTTGTCTCTACTAACACACAAGTCTACAGTATATAAATAAACCCATTTACCGTTTAATTTAATGTAAGTCTCTCCAACTACTACCAACCTGCTTCTTTCTTTTCCTTACTGCCTCATCTATCAGTGGTGATAACCCACCTTTGTAACGTAGCATTTTGCTCCCCTTATACTCATCATTTCTTCCAAATCTCGATAGCTCAAAGAGAATCGACATTTCATGTATACAGATAACATCCACTGAAAAGCTAAATCCTTTGAAATATGGCAACAATTTTTGATTGATACGAAACATCTTTGCTTTTTTTTTAGACAATTATATCATTCTTCTTTCTACTTTCCTACAAATGCGACAGAACCAACCCCATAGCATGTCGAACGAAGCTTTTTTTAAGAAAATCTGAATTTTCAACTACCATTAAACCAAGATTGCTCAGAACTTTAACGCAAAGTATTCTGTTGGAAAATATTCTATTTAGTCCATCAGTTGCAAGTGCCATAGTAAAATTATCAAAGTATCTATCACGTGAAATTTTCTTCAATAGATAATTACTGCCAACATCAATGCCAGAGGATTTTGCAGCAGTTATTTGTCTAATAACACTCTCTACATCTCTCATTCCAAGGTTAAGTCCTTGACCTGCAACTGGATGGATTGAATGTGCTGCATCGCCAATAAGCAAAATTCTGCTTTTATGAAGCTTTCTCGCAAAAGTAAAACTCAAAGGGTAAGATTTTCTTTCACCCTCTAATTCAATTTCTCCCAAATAAGAACCAAATCTTTTTTTGAGTTCTATGATAAACTCCTCTTCAGATAAGCTCATCAGCATTTTTGAAATTTCGCATTTTTCTGTCCAAACTATTGAAGAAGTATAGCCACCTTTCATTGGCAAAATTGCAAATGGACCACCAGGAAAAAACCTCTCTACAGCTAAGTTTTGGTGATGTAGTTCATGTTTTACATTAAATACCATGCTATTTTGTTTATAATCAAATTTTATTATTGTTATAGAAAACAACTCTGGCAGCTTAGAGTTTTTACCTTCAGCGCAGATAAATAGCGATGATATCAATTTTTGATCATTATCAAGAGTAACTTCCACGTATCCTTCGTCACAAGCGATTGTTTTATAGAAACGTGGAGAATATATATTGAGTTTATGCAAAAAATTATTATTAATTGCATTCCATATAATAGCGCTCTTGATTACATAACCCATTGGCTCTTCACCAACCATTTTATGGTCATAATGAACAGTAAATGGGCTATCTCCATCTAATATGCATATATCAAGTATTGGTTCAGCTTCATCTTCTAAGAACTGCCAAATTCCTAATTTTTCTAGTATTTTTTTTGACCCTTGAGAAATAGCAAATGCTCGATTATCATCAACTGCACGTGGTAAACTATTTTTCTCAATTACGGCTACAGATACAGAGTCATTACTCAGGCCAATAGCAGTAATAAGACCAATTAGCCCACTACCTGAAATGATTACATCGTAATTCATTTTATTTACCTAAAATTACATTTTATTCGTTTTGAAAATAGTTTAAACAAACTTTGTAGATGCTGGACTTCTTATCACTACCTTAGTATACCTCAGATTAGTAATAAAGTATTAATTATTTTATGCTAAAATAGGTTTTATTTTATTAAAGGAAACAGCTTATGACTACAGATTGCAAAAAAGAATTACTAAATTGCATTAACAAGTACAGAGAAGAACTTGCAGAAAATAAAGCAGCAATTAGACAAACTTTAACTAGCGATAAAATTAATATAAGCGATTACTTTTATCAGGGTAATACAATCTGTAATGAAGAACTATTTAATGTAGGAGGCGAGTGTCAAGATACACAACGTGGTAAATATACGTATGATGAATGGAAGCAAAAAATTGAAAAATCTCACGCTAACGAGTTGTTAAAAGACAAAAATTTGCAAGAAACGTTAAAAAGCAAAGATTCGCAAGAAGAGTTAAAAGGCAAAATATCAAAGAGTCTTGAGGATTATAAACAGTATCATGAAAAGGTTCTGTCGCATTTGTAGGGAAGTAGAAAGAAGAATGATATAATTGTCTAAAAAAAAAAGCAAAGATGTTTCGTATCAATCAAAAATTGTTGCCATATTTCAAAGGATTTAGCTTTTCAGCGGATGTTATCTGTATACATGAAATGTCGATTCTCTTTGAGCTATCGAGATTTGGAAGAAATGATGAGTATAAGGGGAGCAAAATGCTACGTTACAAAGGTGGGTTATCACCACTGATAGATGAGGCAGTAAGGAAAAGAAAGAAGCAGGTTGGTAGTAGTTGGAGAGACTTACATTAAATTAAACGGTAAATGGGTTTATTTATATACTGTAGACTTGTGTGTTAGTAGAGACAAGTCTGCAGCACTTGCATTCTTTCGTAAAGCCTTCAGGAGTAACTATCTTCCTGAGAAAATTGTAATTGATAAAAGCGGCAGTAATACTGCTGCTCTTGATGATTTGAATGCAGAAATTTCTGAAGATTACAGTTCTTCAAATAAAATATCTAAATAATATTGTTGATAGATTTATCAAAAAACTAATAAAGCCAATGCTTGGGTTTAAAAGCTTCCATTCCGCAAAGATTACCATCACAGGCATAGAAAATATTCGTATGATTCAAAAAAGACAAATTATTAAATAATGTTTCTACTTTTGAGAATTTTGCTATGTTAATGGCTTCATAACTCCTATAATCCCACCTTTAATGATCTTCTTTCCTATGGTTTATAGATGCAACAGAACCGTTTTTATAGGATTGGGGCTAAAGAAAACTTGCATGTAAATGTATCAAGGTATAAAATTATAAATATTAAGAATGAATAGGTTAGTTATGAATCTTGTAACAAAATCCGCTATCGATTTTACTGCTTCGGCTGTTCTTGCTAGTGGAAAAATAGTTGATGATTTCTGTTTAAGTAAACATATAAAGGATAAGTATGCTGTCCTTTTTTTCTATCCACTTGATTTTACTTTTGTCTGTCCAACTGAGTTGATATCATTTAGCAACAAAATAGAAGATTTTTCAAAACGTAATGTTGAAGTGATAGGAATAAGTATAGATTCAAAATTTTCACACTATAAATGGCGAAACACTCCAGTTAATGATGGTGGTATTGGAGAGGTTAGCTACAATTTAGTGTCTGATATCAAAAAGTCTATATCAAGAGACTATGGGGTCTTATATGATGACTCAATTGCACTAAGAGCAACTTTTGTTATTGATGATAAGTTTGTTGTACGTCACCAATCGATAAATGATTTTCCTTTAGGGCGTAATATCGATGAGTTTATTAGAATTATTGATGCAATAAAACATAATGAAGAGCATGGTGAAGTATGTCCAGCAGGGTGGAAAAAAGGTAAGCCAGCAATGCAGGCAAGCGATGAAGGAGTGGCTGATTATCTAAACTCACACAGTGCAGAATTATAAATTGAGTACAAAAGTTCTTATTATTGGATCTGGAGCAGCGGGTTATGCTGCTGCTATATATGCAGCACGTGCAAATTTAGAGCCAATTGTAGTAACAGGAATGCAACCTGGTGGTCAGCTTACAATTACTACGGATGTTGAAAACTATCCAGGTTTTATTTCTATACAAGGTCCAGAACTCATGGAACAAAAGAGGTTGCATGCAGAGAAGGCGGGAGCAAGAATAATAGACGATGAGATAAAAAGTGTAGAACAACTTGAAGGTTCTGGTGAATATGGATTTAGATCTTGTGGTAATGCTAGTGACTACTATTCAAATGCAATTATAATTGCATCTGGTGCACAAGCAAAATGGCTTGGCCTGGAGAGTGAAAAGAAATTTCAAGGTTACGGAGTTTCGGCATGCGCAACTTGTGATGGTGCATTTTTTAGAAATAAAGTTGTAGCTGTGGTTGGTGGTGGAAATACTGCTGTTGAAGAAGCAATATTTTTAACTCGATTTGCTAAGGAAGTTATACTGATACACAGGCGTGATAAGTTAAGAGCAGAGAAAGTAATGCAAGACAGGCTCTTTAAAAATGATAAGATAAAGGTAATATGGAATCATACCGTAGAGCAGATTCTTGGAGAAGAAAATCCTAAAAAAGTTACTGGCATTACAATTAAATCGACAGACATCAATAAAACCCAGGAATTGAAAGTAGATGGAGTGTTCATTGCAATTGGGCATGCACCAAATACAGGTATTTTTAAGGGCTTTGTTGAAATGGATCAGCAAGGTTATATAATTACGAAACCTGGAACAACTCTAACCAGTAGGGCAGGGGTGTTTGCTGCTGGTGATGTTCAAGATAAGGTATATCGCCAGGCAGTAGTTGCAGCAGGTACAGGGTGCATGGCTGCACTTGATGCAGAAAAATTTTTGGAATCATAATTAGTTCTAAAATTTTTAACTAAATTACTTGCAATTTTCTTTGTTTTTTTTATAATTATGTTAATAAATTATAGATTGAGGAGAATTTAGTATGCTTTCGAGAAGTAATGTAGGTTTTAGAAGAAGTGTTGTTAATGATACAGGATTACGAGCTCAAAATCAAACAACTTCAGGACAATCAACAAAAAAATTATTTAAAGCTATTCAATTTCAAGGCACTGATGATGAAAGAGTAACACCTGAAGAAGCTTTGAATCATTTTCAACAAGCATTGCAAGAAGGTGCGGATGTTAATGCGTTTAATGAAGAAGGCATGACACCTTTGATATCTATAATTTATGATTTATCTGCAGGCTCTGAAACAGAAGAAGAAAAAGAATATCAGAGTATGATTAGGTTACTTCTACTTCACCGAAGCATAGATGTTAATATTCAAAAAAAAGGTGATGGCAATACAGCTTTGCATCTAGCAATGTCCTTTCAACAAAGGAAAGTGTTACAACTCTTACTAAGTCATCCGAGAATAATGATGTATCTACTAAATAAAAGACTTCAAGATCCTGAGAAATGTGCTAAAAAAAATCGTGCTGAGCATTTGATCATAGAAATACAAAAAGCAGAAACAGGAAAACAATTATTGAATGCTCTTTCTAACAGAAATATTGACCGAGCAAAAGAACTATTAAATCAAGAACTCAACCCTAATTGTTGGAAAAGAAATTCAAATGGAGAAATAGAAACACCACTTAGCCTGATTATCAAATCATGTTTACAAGGAATAACAGAAAGTAACAAAGAAGTATTGAGAAAACTTTTAAAACATAAGGAGCTAGATTTTAGTCAAATAAAGCCAATATCAGCTATAGAGCAAAATCCATGGGTGAAGCAAATAATTGAGCAAGTTATGAAAGAGCGATTAACTGATGCTATTAATAGAAAAGATTTGGATGATATAAAAAAATTAGTAGAAGATAATTGCTTTATGAATGATCAAATTGTTATTGAGTTGCTTAAAAGTTTTAATCCTGTCAGAGAATATCTAAATGGAAAATTCCCTGCAACTGTGGAACAGTCTTCAGCAAATGTACATAATGTTGCCCCGGAAATAAACGACGATTTGATTGCTCAAGAATTGCAGCAGCTCGAAAACCTTAGAAATGAGCTTGAAAGAACAAAAATTCGACTTACAGAAAAAGAGAAAGAGCTGAATAGGGTTGTAAGTGAAAGAGACACTAACAAAATTTCACAGTTAGAAAGGAATTTTAGGCAAGAGAGATCAGAACTTCAAGCTCAAAATCAAGACTTAAAGAACAAAAACAGAAAACTTTCAGAAGCAAACATTTATAATAGAAGGCAAAGTAACTATGCCTATGCTTCTTTTGTGTTATCTGGAGCGTTTGCTGTTGGTGCATGTTTAACAATATCGAATTTAGAAATATGTATTTCACTTGCTGTAGCTGCACTTGTTTTCATTGCAATTGGGTGCTACTGTTCATATAAAGCAAGTACAGTACTGAGTGATGTGACAAGCACTGAATTTGGTAATGTTATCAGTTTAAGATAGAGTTAAGGTTTTTACTTCTTCTCTAAACTCTGCTGAAAGTTTTATACATCCTGAAAATACCTTGATAATTCGAGTGAATGTGAACCTGAGTGGTTTCAAGACTTAAATAGTTGTTGTAAACTTGCTTTTATTATCTTTTAGTTCAAGAAATTAAAAGTTTAACGATGAGAATTATAATTACAGACCAAAGTAAAAAGTAGGCTTTTCCATTTGATCTATTTTTCACTTGTAATTTTTTGTCAGCTATTAGGTTTAATTTTTCTATAAGGCTAAATATTCCTTGGATTGTTTTGATGGGATAAGAGCTTTTAATTTTTTCCCTATACCCTATTTTACTTTCATGTTGACTGTTTATCCATGTTTCAACTACTTTCCACATATTGATTTCTGGATAGACTTTCCTACATGTTCCTTCTAATAAAATCATAGTTTTCTGCAGCAATAACAATTGTGTTTGAACTTTCATATCAAAATCACCAGTTATTTTTAGTAGCTGAGTAAGTAATCGAGCAAATGAAATCTTCTGTATAGGCTGTCCAACAATGGGCTCACCTATTGCCCTGCAAGCTGTAACAAAATTTCTATGCTGTGATGGAACATAACCGGCTCTAAAGTGCATTTTTGCAACGTGATCATAATCCCTATTTAAAAAGCCTTTGAGTATCTCTATAACGTAATAGCATGTCTCACGATCTATTCTACCCATGATTCCACAATCCAGGGCAATAATATTGTTATTACTATCGATCATTAAATTTCCAGGATGCATATCAGCATGAAAAAAACAATCCCTATATACCTGATTACAAAAAGATTCTATAAGATTGATAGCTATTTGCTTTCGGTTATTCAGCTTTTCAACTTCGTATATTGGTATAGCTTCCATCCATTCTAATGTTAAAACCTTTTTTGAAGTTCTACTCCAATCTATTTCAGGTACGTAGAAACCTCTGTCATGTTTAGTATTTTCCTTCAGTTCCGAAGAGTGGGCAGCCTCAAAGCGTAGATCTAACTCTAATCGGCAAATTTCAGCAAAAGTTTTGACTAATTCAACTGGCTTCAGCCTTTTTGATTGTTCACTAAATTTTTCTGCAATTTCTGCAAGCCAAGAAAGCATTTTTATATCCCTTGAGAATGTTTTCTCAATATTTGGCCTCAAAACCTTTACAGCAACTTCCTTACCCTCAATTGTAACTGCTCTATGCACCTGAGAAATTGATGCTGCTGCAATTGGCTTTTCAGAAAAACTTGAAAAAATGTCGCTTAATTTACAATTAAACTCACTTTCTATAGTTTTAACTGCTATTTTATACGAAAATGATGGCAATCTATCACATATCAATAGCAAGTTATTTGTTATGTCCTCATTTAAAATATCAGTGCGTGATGAAATGGATTGCCCAAATTTAATGAACACCGGACCTAATCTTTCAAGAGCACGCTTTAGTTTATGACCTTGTATTTTATTTATTGATTTTTTTGATGGTGGAAGTAAATAAGGTAACACATTGTAGCGTGTTAGCACTGTAGTTATTTGCAGAAGACGTAGAATATTTTGAATCATTTCGCTGCGTAACTGCCAAATATTTCATTTATCTCCATAATTTCATCAGGTTTACCTTGATAATAGATAGTATTATTTATGCAAATTATGTAATCTGAGGATGGTAGAGCAGAGTTAAGGTCATGAGAAGTCATGAGAATCGACACTGATCGTTCTTTTGCGATTTTATTTATAATATCGTAAAATTTAGCTCGTGCGTTAATATCCATTGCACTGACTGGTTCATCTAAAATGATCAAATCAGATTCTGAAATTAAACAACGTGCAAGTAGCAGTAGTTGTGTTTGTCCTGCAGAAATTTCTAATACTTGATTCTTTAAAATGTTACCGATGCCAACCAATTCTATCGCTTCTGTAACGATAGATTGATTTTTTTTGAATCTCTTCGAGGAGCTATTGAAAAGGAAAGACTCAACTGTTATTGGCATCAAATTACCAATACTAAAATTTTGTGGCATATAGCTAATTTTTACATTATCGGCAAATAAAATACTGCCAATATAGCCTTTATTTATACCAGCAACTGCTTTCACTAAAGAGGTTTTACCTCCGCCATTTGGACCAAGTATTGTAACTATATCTCCTCTTTGTACTGATATGTTGATATTATCAAGAACTTTTTTATTACCGTATGAAAGAGTAAGGTTTTCTATTTTTAGAATGCAGTTATTGACATTACTTAACTTTTTGGCGAAAATTGACTTCTTCTCAATATTTATATGAGACATTTACTGATTTTTTTTCTATTACTTTCACTTACACTATACTACAATAGTGCCTTTTCATCCAATTTAAAAATTGTAGCTACAATCAAACCTATACACTCACTTGTAGCTTCTGTTACAGATGGGATTTCAAAGCCAGAATTACTAATGTACGAAATAGTGTCTGAACATAACTACATGCTCAGGCCTTCAGATGCAAGTAAATTAGAATCTAGTAATATTATATTTTATATCGATGATTCTTTGGAAACATTCATTAAAACTTTCGCTAAAGAAAATAAGAAGTTAATACCGCTATCAAGTGCAATCGATCTACTTCCTGCTCGACCACATTCATTTTCTAGTCACATTCAAGATGAAAAAGATTTGCATATTTGGCTGAGTCCTAAAAATGCAAAAAGTATGATACTTTCTATCAGTGCAACATTATCTAATATAGATAAAGAAAATACCTATCGATACAATACTAACGCAGAGGAGGCTATAAGAAAGATAGACCAAGAAGTAGAAAAAATTACGAAAGAATTGGATGAGTTAAAAAATCAAAAATACATAGTTACTCACGATGCTTATCAATATTTCGAAAAATATTTTGATTTAAGTTACCCAAGCGCCATTCTTTCTATAGAAGAGGATTCTTACATAGGTATGAAGAGTTTAATGAAATTAAAAAAGGTAATGAAAGAGGAAAACGTTAAATGTATTGTTTCTCATTCACGAGAGGATAGCATAAAGCCTAATGTCTTTTCTAGTGACGTAAAAATGGTGATTCTTGATCCTATTGGATCAGATGTAGAGCCTGGAAAGGATGCATATCTAGATATAATCAGCAGCATTGCACAAAATTTCAAGTCTTGTTTCACTGAGTAATGAGTTCTTTTATCTATTCAGATAGCATTGCAAACTTAGTGCTTTCTATTCCAATCACAACTATACCGACATTATCTACCAGAAGTATATCATCCCAGTATCAAGTACTGGGATGACACCTTCTACTACGCAAATTACCACAATGTCCGCACGGCTATACACGTGATGCTGGAATTCTTAGCACACCTTTTGATTTATGAAAAATCAGTATCTGCATTTACTTCTATTTTTTTATCTATTTTATTTTGCCATTTTACTGCTTACTCTGTATTCAAATTACATGAACCTTTTTATATTAGTCAAGCTCAGGTTATTTTTACGTTTATATATTGATCCGATCTAGTCCAATAAACCCTCTAAGGAAAACCCTTAGATTTTTGACCTACTAACGTGTGACACTTTAGGTTTTAGAGCGTTTTCTGTGTTTTATACTTTATGTTTATTAATTGTGTAATGATCAACACTATGAGTTTCACCTTCCCTTCCATTATATCTCTGAGCTCTATTATTAGAGTATAACTTGATTATAAACTATATATAACAATAAACTTACTTTAATTTTTCTTCTTTAAATAATACGTGTCTTCTGACCACTGGGTCATACTTCCTAAACTCGAGCTTTTTGGGAAGGTTCTTAGGATTACGTTTTTTTACACAAAAATAGCCTGTTAGTTTCTCTTCTCCAGTTTTTGTTGTTTTAGTTGCAGTGCTAACTAGCTTGACAAGCAAAGAAGCATTTTTTTTCGCCATAATTGTTAGTGATATAATAAACTCTATGCAAGTTTAGAACGCAAAACACTGAAAGTCAACCCAATAATGCAGGTCGCAAAATTCTTGACAATCAATAATATATTAAGTAGTATAAAAAGATTTCAGAATGAAAAGCAGACGGTAAATAAGTGGCGAGTGATGGCAAAAGGTTATTATTGATAGAAAGTACTACCTGTTCTAACGAGGTAAGGGTTGCCCTACTAGTTAATGGTAGGGTTGTAGAGTTTGAACAAGAATTCAAGGAAAAAAGACAATTAAGAGGTAATATATACGTTGCTTATGTAAAGCGTATAGAGCCTGCTTTGCAGGCCGTGTTCATTGAGTATGGAAAAAATAAGCAAGGTTTTTTGTCTTTTTCTGAGATATCTCTAAATTACTTTAATATTCCAGAAAAAGAGAAGGAAATTTTCCCTGACGAAGGCTATTCGAGCGGTGTGGACTGTTCAAATGATAATTGCACAGAAGAAGGCCTGGATTCTACAGCTAGTAATGAATCCAGCAGTGGTTTTGTGAGGGAGGTACCTTTACATAGAAAATATAAGTTACAAGATGTGATTTCAGTAAATCAAAAGTTATTGGTTCAATTAACTAAAGAAGAACGAGGAAATAAAGGAGCTTCATTTACAACATACGTAACTTTGGTCGGTAGATACTGTGTTTTCATGCCCAATTCCATAAGTAGGGGTGGAGTATCTCGCAGAATTGAAGATACCAACGTTAGAAAACAGTTAAAGGATATATTAAATTCAATAAATTTACCAAAAGGCTCAGGTTTAATAGTAAGAACTGTTGGTGCAGGAAAAAGTAGGAAAGAAATTGAGCAAGATTACGATAATTTGACCTTATTATGGCGAAATATCCAGCAAAACTTCTCTTCTTTAAATGTTCCATCATTAATTTACAACGAAGCAGATGTAGTTATGAGATCTGTACGTGACTTTTGTAGTAATGATACAGAAATTATAGTATCTGATAGAGAAGTTTGTGAAGCGGTAAGAAAATACACTAAAAATGTGTTACAAGGGAAATTGCGTCCTAGATTATATAGAGGTTCTGTTCCAATCTTTACTTACTATAGAGTCGAAGATCAAATTTCTGAATTATATAGCAATAGAGTAGAATTGCCATCTGGTGGGTCTTTGGTGATAACCTTAACTGAGGCATTTGTTTCAATAGACGTAAATTCAGGGAAAATGACAGGAGAAGATAACATAGAAGAAACAGCTTATAGAACTAATATGGAGGCATTATCTGAAATATCAAGGCAAGCGAATCTCAGGGGCTTATCAGGGTTAATAGTTGTTGATTTTATTGACATGTTGAAACTTGAGTATTGCAAAAATGTTGAATTTGCTATCAAGCAGGCGTTTAAAGATGATAGAGCTAAAGTTCAATTTAGCTTTATCAATGACTTTGGTTTAATGGTCTTTTCAAGACAAAGAATTAAACCAAATATACAGGAAATTAATACTACAGAGTGCTTACGCTGTAAAGGTATTGGAAGAGTGAAATCAAACGAAGTGGTTGTTGCATCGATACTAAGGGATTTGCAACATATTGCTAATAAAAATCAAAATAAGTCCTTTGATTTAATAGCACGCAGTGCAGTTATAGCGCACATTTTTAATAATAAGCGTGATATGGTTTCTACAATCGAAAAAGAGTTCAATATTACATTAAATGTTAGTATTGATAATAGCTTAGATGCAGATACATTTATTTTAAAGCAAGGAGACCATATTAATTTTAATGATTATAAGCCATTGCAGAATTCTGGATGTCAAATTGTGAATAGCAGGGATAAAGAAGCTGGTAGTTCAGATAAACTACCGGGCAACTTTTGGTTAACTAAATGGCTTTCGCGCCTTTTGGGCTCTAACAACTAAACGGGACTTGTAATTAACGAGTTTTATACTTATATATTTTACATCAGATAATATTTAAAAGGGAGTATTCATTATGGGAAGAGCAATAGGTATAGATCTTGGAACAACAAATTCTTGTGTTGCAATAATGCAAGGCAAGGATACAAAAGTAATTGAGAATAAAGAAGGAGCAAGAACTACTCCATCTATAGTTGCATTTACTTCATCTGGAGAAAGGTTGATTGGCGCTCCAGCAAAAAGGCAAGCAACTACCAATGCAAGTAATACTTTTTTTGCAACTAAGAGATTGATAGGTCGCCAATATAGCGATCCTGAAATGAAGAATCTAGGTGTACCGTATAAGGTATTTGCAGCAAAAAATGGTGATGCATGGGTTAAAACAACTGATAGTAAAGAATACTCTCCTAGTCAAATTGGTGCATTTATACTACAAAACCTGAAAGAAGCAGCTGAGGCTTATCTTGGGGAAGAAGTAAAGGATGCTGTGATAACAGTGCCGGCGTACTTCAATGATTCTCAACGTCAAGCAACAAAAGATGCAGGAAAAATTGCTGGATTAAATGTCCTCAGAATAATTAACGAACCAACTGCTGCAGCACTTGCTTATGGTCTTGATAAAAAGCACGGACACACAATAGTAGTGTATGATCTTGGTGGTGGTACATTTGATGTTTCAGTTCTTGAAATAGGTGACGGAGTTTTTGAAGTAAAGGCTACAAATGGTGATACTCACCTTGGAGGAGAAGACTTCGATAATGCAGTAGTAAATTATTTACTGGGTGAATTCAAGAAAAGTAATGGCATTGATTTGAAAAACGATCCAATGGCTATGCAAAGAATCAAAGAAGCTGCAGAAAAAGCAAAGGTAGAATTGTCAAGTGCAATGGAAACAGAAGTAAATCTACCGTTTGTTACAGCTGATGCAAGTGGCCCAAAACACTTAAATATGAAGCTAACAAGAGCAAAGCTTGAAAGTTTAGTGAATGATTTAATTGAAAGGACTATAATTCCTTGCAAAAAAGCTCTTGAAGATGCTGGTTTGTCTGCTAGTCAAATTGGTGAAGTAGTTCTTGTTGGTGGCATGACTCGTATGCCAAAAGTCATAGAGAAAGTTAAAGAATTCTTTGGCAAAGATCCACATAGAGGAGTTAACCCTGATGAAGTTGTAGCAATTGGGGCTGCAATACAAGCAGGAATTATTCAAGGTGATGTAAGAGATGTGTTACTACTTGACGTAACTCCACTTTCTCTTGGTATTGAAACTCTAGGGGGAGTGTTCACTCCACTTATTGAACGTAATACTACTATTCCCACAAAAAAATCTCAGGTGTTTTCAACTGCAGAAGATAACCAAACAGCCGTTACAATTAAGGTACATCAAGGTGAAAGAAAATTGGCGATTGATAATAAACTGCTTGGTCAGTTTAGTTTAGAAGGAATACCACCTGCTCCTCGCGGGGTTCCTCAAATTGAGGTGACATTTGATATAGATGCAAATGGAATAGCGCATGTTTCTGCAAAGGATAAAGCTACTGGAAAAGAGCAAAAAATACGTATTCAGTCTTCAGGTGGTTTATCGGAGGATGAAATAAATCGGATGGTGAGAGAAGCTGAGGAAAAAGCACAAGAAGATGAAAAGCGTAAGAAATTTATTGAAGTGAAGAATCAAGCGGATAGTTTAGTTCATTCTACAGAAAAATCTCTGACAGAATATGGTGATAAAATTTCTCCAGAAGATAAATCTGCTATTGAAAATGCAGTTAATGAGTTAAAGGAAGTGAGTAAATCTGACAACATTGATGATGCTGATTCAATACAACAGAAAGTTACTAACCTCTCTCAGTTATCTATGAAACTTGGAGAAGCTATGTATAAGGAATCTCAACAACAACAAGGTGGAGAAAGCTCATCCACAACAAATAATGAGGAAGAAAAAGTAGTAGATTCTGATTATCAAGACATGGATAATAAAGAAGAGAATAAGTAATTCGATTGTCATCCCAGTGCCCAGATACTGTGGGATGACAAGAGGAGCGTATTGTTGCTTAAAGGAACTATTGTGGATATTATTAAGACAATAGAAGAAAAATTACGCGATTCAATAGGTGTAATTGATATTAATATTATCGATGAATCAGCAAAGCATGTAGATCATTATTTTGCTTCTTCTTCGACACTACCTTCACATATCAAATTAGTATTAATATCTAACGACTTTTCTGGAATGAGCTCTTTAAAGAGGCATAAATTGATCTATGAATTATTAAAGAGTGAAATAGAGCGATTACATGCGATTTCTCTTCACTTGTATACGCAAAGCGAATACAATCTAAAAAATAAATAATAAAAATGTGAACGAAGAGTCTTTATTAGTTAAAGCAGGAAGAAAATTTAATGATTATAAAGGGTCGATGAACCCACCAGTTTATCATTCTTCTACTATATTATTTCCTACTTACAAGGACTACTTAAATGCAGCAAATGGAGAAAGTATATACGATGTAATCAATGATGGTGTTGCAAGGGATTACAGTTACAGTAATGTTGGTACGCCTACTGTTCATTATTTTTCAAATGCACTGGCTGAAATTGAGGGTAGGGGACAAGCACTCATCTACCCTTCTGGATTATTTGCACTTACTTTTGCTATTTTGACTTTCACTAAAGCAGGTTCACATGTCCTGATACAAGATAATAGTTATTATAGGCTAAAGAGATTTGCCGAAAATGAACTACCAAAAAGAGGAGTAGAAGTAACTTTTTATAATCCGACACAGGATATAACTGATTTAGTTCAGAGTAATACTTCACTCATCATGATTGAGACTCCTGGTTCTATAACGTTTGAGATTTCAAATATAGAGCATATAGTAAAAGTTGCTAAAGCACTTGGAATCGTAACCGTTTGTGACAATTCATGGGCCACTCCTTTGTTGTTTAAGCCGCTTGATTATGGAATTGATGTTGCACTATACGCGGTGACAAAGTATCTAGCCGGTCACTCAGATCTAGTGATGGGAGCTATGGTTGCTGAAAGTAAAATTTTTAAATTGCTTTATGAGAGCTATAAAAATTATGGAGTCACCATTCAATCGCATGACTGTTACCTTGCACACAGGGGACTTAGAACACTGCAAACACGCATGAGGAAGCATCAAAGTACAGCAATGCAAGTAGCAAAGTGGCTGGAAAAACATCCAAAAATCAAAAAAGTCTTATACCCCGCACTTTTTTCCTATTCTCAGCATGATTTATGGAAAAGTTATTTCAAAGGGGCAAGTAGCGTATTTAGTATAGTACTCGATAGAGAATATTCATGTGAAGAACTAGGCTGCATGGTTGATCACATGAAAGTTTTCGGCATTGGTGCTTCTTGGGGAGGATGTGACAGTTTGATATTACCAGTAGACCATAGATCTATGTCAAGATCTGTAATGAATTCAGATTATGGTGGAAGTTTTGTGCGAATATTTTGCGGACTAGAAGATCCTGAAGATTTGATTTTTGACTTGAATACTGCATTAATAAGACTGCCATGTTCAAGTGTTAAAGATGATTGTGAGACTGAAAGAGCTACTGCATAACATTGTAAATGCTGACTTTGATATTGAAATCAAAGGCGTCACATGTAATCCTAAGAGAGTTAAAGAAGGTTACCTTTTTGTTTGTGTGTCAGAAAGGAGTAAAGAACACGTAACATGTCTTCCTAATGGATGTGTACACAACTGTGTAGACGTTGTAATACAAGGGGCCAAGAAAGATGTCATCCCAGTGCTCAGACACTGGGATCCAGAAAATTTAATTGTAAATAAGCATACTAGACAATTGTATAATGAAAACTGGATTCCAGTGTCCGCTACTCGAATGACAAGTACTCCAAGTTTTGCAGTGCTTTACCACTCGGACCCTCAAGGAATATACAGTGAAATAGTCAGCAGGTTTTATCAATTCAAACAACCTAAATATATTGCTGCTGTAACTGGTACGAATGGTAAAACTTCAGTAGTGGAGTTTTGTCGCCAGATTTGGCAAGATAATGCAGCGTCTATAGGAACACTGGGAACATGTGTCAATAATAATAGAAAAGATAATAGCCTTACAACGCCAAGTGCAGATGATCTTTATTCCACATTGCGTGACATAAATAATAAGAACGTAGAACACTTAGCATTAGAAGCTTCAAGCCATGGAATCGATCAATACAGAATCCATGGACTTAGGCTCAATGCTGCAGCTTTTACTAATTTCTCTCAAGATCATTTGGACTATCACAAAAGTATCGATGAGTATTTTGAGGCCAAGAAAAGGTTGTTTGATGAGGTATTGCCAAAAGAAAAAACAGCGATTTTAAATGCAGATATAGGCGAATATGGAGAGTTGCTCAACATAGCTGAAAAGCGTGGCAACAAAGTTATAACCTATGGAAAAAAAAACTCTGACATTACTTTATTAAAGCAGATACCCACTGCCAATGGTCAATACCTAACAATTCAAATCGGTGATGAAATTTATAACGCATTTTTTCCGATTTTTGGGCAATTTCAAGCATATAATTTGTTGTGTGCAATCGGTGTAGTTATTTCATCTGGTATGGACTATCAAAGAATGTGTATAGATAAACTCGCTTCTCCACCTGGAAGAATGGAAAAAGTGAACACTTTTGCATTTGTCGATTACGCTCATACTCCAAGTGCACTCAAACAAGCTCTGTTGTCTTTAAAATGGCACTTCAATAAAAAGATAGTTCTAGTGTTCGGTTGTGGCGGGAATCGTGATCAAACAAAACGTGCAGAGATGGGTAAAATAGCACAAATGCTTGCAGGTAAAGTTATAGTCACAGATGACAATCCGCGTGATGAAGATCCTGGGAAAATTCGTCACGATATTTTGTTACATTGCCCTGATGCACTGGAGATAGGAGATAGAAAAAAAGCTATAGAGAAAGGTATAAATATAGCACATGATGAAAATATGATTCTGCTAGTTGCAGGAAAAGGACATGAAAGATTCCAAATAATAGAAGACCAATCCCTTGAATTTAGTGATGTTGAAGTTATTAGAGAGGGCCAAAAATTTGCTACTGCTGTTTTGCTCTCTCCTTCATCCAACGCCTGAATGGCTTTTTTCCTTAAGTCATAACTGTACGCTGCTGGCATTTTTACCTTCTTGTTATACTAAATCACTATCTTATCTTGTTCCTACTATTATGAGAAGAGCTATACAAGGATATGAAAGTGGAGATTGTGGTTACAAGATTAGTGAGAGAATATAGAAAAATTGAGGATGAAATATTGCGTGATATAGTTCATTTAGTGATAAAGGCTCTTACAGGTATAGTAGCGCTTCATAAGTAAGAATATTTTTACAAAGAATTTAATAATCACAATTTAGGCAATGATGAAAGTTCTTTAAGAAAAAAGTTTAATACTATCAAGAAAAGTTTGCATAGGCATAGCAATATAATACATAATAATCAAAATATCTAAAATTCTGTCAATTTATTTGCACAGTCAATCACTTGAGAATTCGGAAATTGATTTTTAAACCAAGTGTACTGGCGTTTTGCATAATGCCTTGTGTTTGTTTGAGCAATCTGTATTGCTTCGTCTAAAGTAATCTCCCCTTTTAAGTATCTTATAATTTCTGGTACTCCATGTGCTTTCATAGCTGGCAAATGTGGAGATGGGTTCATGCTAAGTAGGTTTTTTACTTCATCAATTGCTCCATTTTCAACCATTTCAATAAAACGAGAATTTATTTTTCGGTATATATCCTCACGTTTAGGTAGAATTGTATATACCTTAAAATTATTGAACAAAGGAGGCTGTCTATTTTCTTGCCATACAAAGATTGTCTTGCCAGTTTCAGTGATAACTTCAAGTGCTCTTGAGAGGCGATGTGAGTCATTAATAAATATTTTACCTTGAATCCTTGGATCTTTGCTTAGCACTAATTTGTAGAATTCCTCTTTACTTAAATTTTTCCTAAGTTCATTTACGTTTTCTCTCACTTCCTGGCTTATTTGTGGAATCGATGATAATCCCTTGATTAAGCTGCTAATGTAAAGCCCACTTCCTCCAGTGATGATGGGTATTCGTGAATTTTTCAGCGCGTTGTTAACTTCCCTCTTTAAATCCTCTAGCCATAAACCTACGGAATAATTTTCTCTTGCTGAAACATAACCGTATAGCCTATAAAATTCTTTCTGCTTTGGTGGTTGAGCAGTAATTACGGGAATCTCTTTGTATACCTGCTTTGAGTCACAGTTTATTATGCTAATGTTTTTATACTTTTTTATCAAGTTATCGCATAATTCTGATTTACCTGAGGCTGTAATTCCTGTAATAATTACTATATTATCCTTCATTTATATTAATTTAACTAACCTATGATAGGGTGTAGTAAAAATTTGGATTCTACAATCTAAAATTTGGAGACTTTTATGGCAGAAAATGATAACGATAACTCGTTTACTAAGCGTTTTACAAATAGGACCTCTAATGAGACAAGAGGAGGTTTTTCCAGTAAGTATTCATCTCAAAATACCAAAGAACATGCACTAGGAGCAAAAGGAAAAATTTCTGAATTGGCAAACAAAAAAGCTGAAGCCAAGGAAGCTTTTTCTGAAAGTGGCGGCATAAAGAGTAAAAGCAGAACTATCAACGAAAGATCCTTTGCTGATGCAACAAGAAGAAGTAGATCAGATCTCATATATCTAGTTCGTGGTAAAGATCGAGGAAGATCAGCTTGGCACTATGTATTAGTTGATAAAGATAAAAGAGAAATGTTTCTGGCAAAAAGTAGAACTGGCTCTATAGATGTTGCAGATTATGGAGAGATTTTACATTCAGGATGGGGAGATGATCCGCCACAGGATATAGTCGATAAAATCAATGCGGAGTTCGGATTGTAGTAAATCTGTTGTAAAAACGAGCAGTTGCTAATAAAATTTACTGTAAGTATACAACAGATGCGTGCTAGCCATTTCGGTATCTTAATTGCTACCATATAGCGAGATAACTGTAAACCCAGAGCTATTGTAGACATAAGTTTTAGCTATATGGTATTTGAAGTAATAAATGCAATAAAAAATAATTTGTTAGCATGCTTTCCAACAGAGACAGTATATGCTCTTTCTTGTAATGCGCTAGGTAACGAATCTATAGAAAAAATATATCGAATAAAAAAGCGTTCTCAAAACAAGCCGCTCTCTGTATTTGTTAGTAATATTGATAGTTTGATAAATATAGCAAAGGTAAAGGAAGAGTATATCGATTTAATAAACTATTTTTCTCCTGGACCAATGACCTATATTTTACCACTTCAAGATAACAGTATATTACCAAATGAGTTCTTTAAAGATAGTATAGGCATAAGAATTCCTGATCATCCTATTGCGATTTCAATATTAAATGAACTGAAAACTCCAGTAGTTGCAACTAGTATTAACATTTCAGGAGAAAAAAGTATATGCAAAGCAAGAGATATACCTCAGTCTATTAAGCAACACTTATCTGCAGTAATTGAAGATGATGAATTAGTTTCTGGTATAGAATCTACTATTATTGACTTAACTGGAGACAAGATTAAGGTTTTAAGAAAAGGTAAAATTTCATTACAAACAATAAATAACGAATTTTCAAACTAAGATCTATAGGAGAAAGAATGAAAAAGGTGATAGGCCACAACCAAGCAAAAAAAAAGATAATGAACAACTTGTCTGTTCAATCTTGGCTGATCTGTGGTAAAAAAGGTATAGGAAAAGCAACATTCGCAAAATCCTTTTCTAATTGGTTTCTTATCAAAAATTACGATGAAGTAGCATTAGACTTACACATTGTTGAAGGTGATACAATAGGAGTGGAAAAGGTGAGAGAAATGAAAAACTTTTTGCACTTAAGCCCCATTCAATCAGAATATAAAATAGCTATAATAGATAGCTTAGAGTCAATGACTAATAATGCTAAAAATGCAATATTAAAAATATTAGAGGAGCCGCCACAAAATTCTAAAATATTTGTAATTAGCCATAAGCCATATGATGTACAAACCACCATCCGGTGTAGGTGTTTTCAGCTGAATTTACTTCCATTAACTTACGATGAAACAAAGCAGGTTGTTTCATCTCAGTGTAAATTCGACGATAAAATATTTAGTGAGATCATTACTTTGTTTCCTGGAACTCCGGGAGTAATAATAAATGCAATAAACAGTGGTGCTTATGAGTCACATAAGCATTTTTATACATTTTTCCGTAATCTAAATAATTCTGATATAGTTAATAAAATAATTAATAGTGAGATTGAGCTAGAACTAGCATCACATATAATTCAAACCTCCATTTTAGAAAGTATAAAGAAAGAAGTAAATAATGTTGAAATTCTACTAAGTCAATGGAAAGAAATAGATGAACTTTTCGTTGCTGCAAAGCAATTTCGCTTAGATAAAAAGCATGTTTTAGCTAATGTAGTTAACATCATGACACAAAAATGTAATACTTTTAACATAAATTTATGATAAAATTCTGCTAATTTAATACTGAAAGTATATAACTTGAATGATAATAAATTAACTGTATGGCAATCAATAGAAGTTTTAACAAACACTATACTGAACATGCAGAAAGAATTGAGTTTAATCAAGAATACATCTTTAGATCAAGACGTCACTTTAGAAAAAGGGAAGGAGCTATCAAGTGGCATCTATGAGGCAAATTTTAAGCTAAACAAGGCAATCAATATAGCTACTTTGCCAAAAATTGGCTATCGCATGCTCAGTGGCGAGTTAGTCATACTTAATCATATTACGAAAGAAGAAGTAAAGATTCCTAGAGATTTTCATTATCTTAAAGTTATTAAACTCAATCATGATGACTATAAACTAACGTTTTGTAATTTTTTAGGTAATGAGTTTTTTGAATATAAAAAGTATGATCCACAATATTCTAATCTTTCAGATGAATATAAATTCGTGGATTTTGGTAGTGTAAAAAAGACTAATAATCTAAAATTTAAGGAGTATGTTGGTCATGCACCTAAATTTTTTGCTGTAGAAGGTCTTATTGAGCCTGGATCTGAAAATCATGTAATTGATCTTTTTGAGCTAGCCAGAGATGGTAAAGGCAAAAAAGTGGGAACCCTTGCTGATGAGTTTGGTTATTTCGATGATCAAAACACATTACACTATTATAATTATCACAAAAGTGCAGAAAGTAATACTTATGATCCTGAAAGCTTTAGTGTAAAAATGATAAATTTAGATGTGAGCAAAATTGATAAATTTCACCTTATTGCAGAACAAGGTGATATAATAATTCATCCTATTTTGGAAAATTTAGACATATTTTAAAGTTTTTTAGAGTATCCAGTATATTATATAATTGGGTTTGTATTATGGAAGATAAATTACTTGAATCAGTAAAAAACAAAAGTTACTTCAGGAAAGCAGTTGAATGGTATTGCCACAGATACCTGTTCTGCGTTGTAGAAAGATCTTGGATGGCGTTAATAGCGTTACTTCTCTTAGTATGTTTATTTTTATCACTACTAAACATATACCTATTACTTCCTGTTAAAAAAGATTTAAATTTTGTGAAGTATATGAACCACACAGAAGATGAGTTCTCTGCAATACATAAACTTAGTTTTAGTAAAAAAGAAGATGAGTACATTTCCATAGCAAGGTATTTAATAAGTAAATATATTGAAACATATGAGTCCTCTCGGACTGTTGAGCCAAAGTATCAAGAAAATTTTATAAAAAACAATTCTGTATACAAAATCTACCAAAACTTTCAGGAAAAAGTGAACAATGAAGCTGTTTCATCCACAAGAAAAATTACCAACATAAACGTAACAACATTATCTATTGACCGGTTGACCAAGAACTTAGTTACATTTGCTGGAAACGCTACTGTAGTTTTTACAGCTGAGCAAAATAAGAAGATGAAAGATTATGCTGTGGAGGTCAGCTTCACTTTGTCAAATATAAAAGCAACTCTAGCTGGAATAGTGCCATTTAAATTTATTGTTAATAGCTATAAATATAGATGATTATATTTATAACATTATTTGGTAGCTAAAAAAAATAACTAAAGTGCATATAGCAGTAATAACTGGGGGTAAAACTAGAAGCATTGGTGTCTTTTTAATAAAATAATTTCTAGAAGGTTTTGAGAAAAAGGCGTTGTAAATTATTGGTAAAAAGTATAGAGCATTGAGTATAGTACTAACAATTAACACTAGAGTTACAAACACAGAAAGTGTTACATTACTAGAGTTGAAAACAGCTTGAAAGATGAGAAATTTGCTCCAAAAAGTCGGAGCAGGAGGTACTCCTATCATGGACAATGCACCTATAGTGAATGCTATCATGCTAATTGGCATACTACGTCCTATACCGTGAATTCTATCTATATATTTTTCACCCGTTTTCGTTATTATGATACCTGCAAAAAAAAATAAAGTAATTTTTGCAAATGCATGGCAAACTAATTGAAAGATTGCAATCTTCATGCTGAATTCACTAAAAATTGAAGCGAACAATATAATATACGACAATTGGGAGATGGTAGAGTAAGCAAGCAATTTCTTTAATTCCTTTTGCTTTAATGCAATCAACGATGCAGTAATGATAGTAAATCCAGCAGCGTACGGAAGCCACCCTCCAGCAAACCAATTTTGCTGCACAAAACGTTGCATATTATCGACGCCAAAAGTGTATAATATAACTTTGATGATGATGAAAACTCCGGATTTCACAACAGCAACAGCATGTAATAGTGCACTCACAGGAGTTGGTGCAACCATTGCTTTTGGTAACCAAAAATGCATTGGCATTAATGCAGCTTTTCCTATTCCATAAATCAGCATAGCAAAACACACTGCAATAAAAGTGATGAGTGAAGTATCAAACTTGAATATTCCACCACTTACAAAATCTAAAGTATGGAATTCATTATATAATAGGCCTATTGCAGGAAAAAATAATACTAAAGAAGAGAGAAATAGTAAACCAAAGTAATAGCGTCCTGCAATTACTGATTCATTTGTTGAGTTGTAAGTAATCAGAGGGTATGTACTAATAGTTAGAAGCTCATAAAAGACAAATGTAGTGAGCAAATCTCCAGAAAAAGCAATAAACATTGCACAACTGATTGATGTTGAAAAAAAGCATAGAAAACTTGAGTGATTGCTATCAGCATAGTTATTTCTCATATAACATATTGCATATATACTGGTTAGTACCCACAAAAATGATATTAATAAACTGAATATTGCTCCACTAGACTCTAGCTTTAAACTAATATGCAAATTATTACCAAAATCCATGAGAATAAATTGAGAATGATCACCATACACCAAATATAAAGTGCATAGAGATGTATACGCAAACAGAAGCATAGAAGAAGCAACAGTAACGCTACTGTTCACTCTGGGCCATTTACTAGTAAAAGAAATAGCTAATGCACTTAAAAGTGGGATCAACGCAGTAATTAACAAATAATTCTCAGTAATAAAAAGTGGCAAGGAAAGAGATATTAAAACAAAATCCATTAAGTAATTCATCTTTCTGTTTAGGTAAAGCTAAAATTATATTCAAGTTATAGAGAATTTGCTATTTTTTAGTTCTATATCGGAAGTGTTAAATAAACCATACGCATCAAGTTAAGAAAAAGTGGCGTAAGGAAGAAAGGAAATAAGAAAAAACTATTTTATATATTAAGTAATAAAGTTAGTAATTTATAGATTTTTCTAAAAAAATATCTTATCCTAGATAAGAATTTCCTAAAAAAATAAATGTAACAAATAAAATGCCAATCTTAAATATTGCTATATTTCACGATAGCTACTTAATTTGGCACGTATGGTTTGTTAAACACTTCCAGAATTACTCAAAACCGCTACAGACTATATCTTTCTGTATAATCTTTAAATGCACCTCTATTGGAGTCAAAATGTAGTTTCACACTACCAATTGGCCCGTTTCTTTGTTTTGCAATGATCAGTTCTGCAATATTTCTAATTTTCTCCATTTTCTCTTGCCACTCTCGATGTTTATTACTTCCTTCATTTGGTTGCTTTCTTAATTCATAATATTCTTCTCTATAAAGGAAAATTACTATATCCGCATCCTGCTCTATGCTTCCTGAATCACGTAAATCAGAAAGTTGTGGTTTTTTATCATCCCTTTGCTCAACAGAACGAGAGAGCTGTGATAGTGCAACAATGGGAATATTTAGTTCTTTTGCAATTGCTTTTAAACCCTGCGTCACTTCTGAGATTTCTTGCACTCTATTTTCACTACTCCTTTTTGTTGTTCCTCGAATTAACTGCAGATAATCGATAAAGACCAACTCTACATTATATAGTTGATAGAGAAGACGTATTCTGGTACGAAGAGCACTAATTGATAACGCAGGAGTGTCATCTATGATGAAAGGTAATTCGGATAGATCTGTACTAGCATTAATGAATTCGTGTAATTCAAAATCACTAATTCTCCCAGTCAGTGCCTTATAATAACCAATGCCTGAATCTATAGTAATCAATCTTGCGGTCAATTGCTCTGCTGACATTTCAAGTGAAAAGAATGCTACATAATGTTGTTTATCTGTTCTTTTTTGCAAAATCTTACAAGCATTAAGTGCGATGTTCAGCGCCAATGCTGTCTTTCCCATTGAGGGCCTTGCAGCTATAATTAACAGATCAGATTTCTGCAAACCACCAAGAAGCTGGTTTAGGTCTTGAAGTCCGGTTGTAATACCTAGAGCCTCTGGGTTATTCTTCAGCTTGCTGATCTTCTCAACCACATCTTTAATTGAACTTGCAAGCTTTATATATGTCTTATCACCTTGCTTTTTTACTGCTAAGTTGAACAACTTTGTCATTGCCTGCTCAATTTGTACCTGTGCAGGATTTTCAATGTCGTAGTTGTAACTATCGTCAACTATCTCCTGTCCGAGCTTGATTAAGCATCTCCTTAAATAAGTATCACGGATTATTCTGGTCAAGCTATAGATGTCAAGCGCAATGCTTGCCTTTGCTGCAAGTTTTGCTAGGTACTCAACTCCACCACATTCGGCAAATGCTTTATCATTCTCGAAAAACATCTTGAGGCTCAGTTCATTAGCAACTATACCGTGTTTTCTGGTTTTAGATATCTGGGTAAAAATGCTTTGATGTAGTGGATCATAGAAATTATCTGCTGCAATTATATCTTCGACTGCATCACAAATTCTATTATCACGAACCATTGCACCAATGAGCATTTGCTCTGCTTCTAAATTGTGTGGCAATTTACATATTTCTTCTCTTGAATCAATAAGATTGGCTAATTCATTCATTTTAATTTTTCAGAGTAATGATTGATTATTGTAGAATATTCAGTCCTTACTTGAAAGAGAAAAAATTTGACTAATCCTGTGTTGCTTATAGCATTAAAGTAGGCCCCTGTGGTGGAATGGTAGACACGGCAGACTCAAAATCTGTTGCTTGCAAAAGCATGCTGGTTCAAGTCCGGCCAGGGGCACTCAAATATTGGAAAATGCTTTATGTTACACAAGTTTTTTAATCGTTTATTTTCCATTCTTTCTTCGATAAATGCTATTCAAAGGGTAAAGAAAGATGAAAATGGAATATGTTACGTAACAGGACTTAGACGCTATTTGTCAGTGCTGCTTGATTTAATTATCATCGTTTTGTTCTTGCAGCTTTGCGGCCAAGCCTTAAGCCAACTCTTCATGAACTCAGAGAGCAGTAAAATATTAGGCCAAATTGCTGCGAAATATCAGATGCAAACACCATTATCTGCAGAGGAAACAGCAATGCAGAGTAAACTAATCAAGTTACTAGTTCTAAATCAGATAGTTCAATTTATTATGCTTTTTAGTTATGTAGCATATATGTGGATAAGATTTGGCGCTACACCTGGAAAGTTATTACTTGGACTCAGAGTTGTAAATGCACAAACTTTTGAAAAATTGACTCTAAAACAAGCAATAAAGAGGTTTTTTTCCTTTATATTGTCAACTTCACCACTATTCTTAGGTTTCATATGGGCAAGCTTCGACAAACGTTGCCAAACTTGGCACGATAAGATTGCAGGCACAGTAGTTGTAACAAGTAAAAGTCTTAGATGTATGGTCTCAGAACATAATAGAGTGGATTAAGGGTTCTGTCGCATTTGTAGGGAAGTAGAAAGAAGAATGATATAATTGTCTAAAAAAAAAGCAAAGATGTTTCGTATCAATCAAAAATTGTTGCCATATTTCAAAGGATTTAGCTTTTCAGCGGATGTTATCTGTATACATGAAATGTCGATTCTCTTTGAGCTATCGAGATTTGGAAGAAATGATGAGTATAAGGGGAGCAAAATGCTACGTTACAAAGGTGGGTTATCACCACTGATAGATGAGGCAGTAAGGAAAAGAAAGAAGCAGGTTGGTAGTAGTTGGAGAGACTTACATTAAATTAAACGGTAAATGGGTTTATTTATATACTGTAGACTTGTGTGTTAGTAGAGACAAGTCTGCAGCACTTGCATTCTTTCGTAAAGCCTTCAGGAGTAACTATCTTCCTGAGAAAATTGTAATTGATAAAAGCGGCAGTAATACTGCTGCTCTTGATGATTTGAATGCAGAAATTTCTGAAGATTACAGTTCTTCAAATAAAATATCTAAATAATATTGTTGATAGATTTATCAAAAAACTAATAAAGCCAATGCTTGGGTTTAAAAGCTTCCATTCCACAAAGATTACCATCACAGGCATAGAAAATATTCGTATGATTCAAAAAAGACAAATTATTAAAATAATGTTTCTACTTTTGAGAATTTTGCTATGTTAATAACTCCTATAATCCCACCTTTAATGATCTTCTTTCCTGTGGTTTATAGATGCGACAGAACCGACATATCAGTTGATAAACAGACTAATCAGTTATTGTTTATACCTATTTCAGCATGAAAATTATTGTGAGGCTTGATTTTATATATATCACTACACATAATAGACTTTAGTATAAATTAGTAATATGCATCCAATCATATACTTACTTAACCTGCTACTTGATCTTTACAGCTTCATTCTAATATGCTCAGTTGTTCTCGATTTGTTGATTAAATTGAATGTAGTGAACATGTATAATGAAGTTGTAAGAAACATAATGCAAACTTTAAACCGACTTACCCATCCTCCACTAAAGGTTATCAGAAGGTATATACAACCGTTCAATGGATTAGATTTATCCGTGATGATATTGATAATAGCAATTCACTTTGTAAAATATACAATTACTTATTACTTTAAGTAGATGTTAAAAAAACAGCTAAAATCAGCGATATACCTGTTACTCTTAATGTATATATATATATTGGTTTTTAGCTATAATTATCAAGATCCATCCTTAAATACAGCTACAGATGAGAAAGTAACAAATTTAGGTGGAATAGTAGGTTCATATTTAGCTGATATATTAGTTCAATTTTTTGGACTCGCTAGTATTACAATAGCTACAACCATAGTTTACTTTTTAATTTTCAGAGCATCATTGCTGAAAATTATCTACCTAACGTTAATCAATGTAGCAATATATGCTATATTGTCGCAACTTTCGCTTGGCATTACTGCTAGATACATGCACGGTGGAATAGTTGGTAATGCTCTAATTGACCACTGCCCATTTTACATATTCACAGTAGTAGCATCAATAGGTGTTGTAGGGTTGGTTGGTTGGAAGAGAACAGTTTATTCTTTACTTTTCCTATGCAAAAAAATAGCTTCCTTTTTTGCAAAGTTTCTGTTTTTCAGGTTACGTAAAACTACTGATTATTCAATAGCACCATTAGTAATAGAGGGAAAATATAGAACCACTAGACAACAATCAAAAGAAAGACAGAAAAAAGCTACCGAAGAGATTTTTAAACCACCTTCTAGCGAGTTTGAGTTTCCAAGCATTCACTTACTTTCTAAAGTAGAAGAATCTATGCAGAGAAAACAGTTGAATGCATTAGAGAGCAATAAGAATTTATCTCTGCTCGAACAGGTGCTGAGTGATTTTGGCGTGCAAGGAAAAATTATAAGTGTATGTTATGGACCGGTTGTGACTTTATACAAACTTGAACCACAAGCAGGTACAAAATCTGCAAGAGTAATTGGTCTTGCAGATGATATTGCACGTTCAATGAGTGCACTCTCTGCACGTATTTCAATAATTCGTGGACAAAATGCCATGGGAATAGAATTGCCAAACAAGGAGCGAGAGATTGTGATGCTGCGTGATTTACTTGAATCGCCAGAATACCAAAATGCAAACTTAAATCTTCCAATTGCGCTTGGCAAGGAAATAAGCGGAAAACCAGTTATTGCAGATCTGACTAAAATGCCCCACTTGCTTGTTGCCGGAACTACAGGGTCAGGTAAGTCGGTTGCAATTAACACGATGATTCTGTCGCTTGTTTATCGACTAAGTCCTGATGAATGCAAGATGATAATGATCGATCCAAAAATGCTTGAGCTTTCAATATATGATGCAATACCGCATCTAATAACACCAGTGGTAACAGAGCCAAAAAAAGCTGTTATTGCTCTTAAGTGGATCGTGAAAGAGATGGAAAATCGCTATCGTATGATGTCATATTTAAATGTGCGGAATGTAATAAACTATAATCAAAAAATTACAGAAGCGATGAATAGCGGAATAGAATTGGAACGTGTTGTACAGATTGGCTTTAACTCAACAACTGGTAAACCTTTGTTTGAAAAAATACCGATTAAAATGGAGACATTTCCGTATATTGTGGTGATTGTAGATGAAATGGCAGATTTAATGCTTGTTGCTGGCAAAGATATAGAATGCTCTATTCAACGTTTAGCTCAGATGGCTCGTGCTGCAGGAATACACATCATAATGGCAACACAACGCCCATCTGTAGATGTGATAACAGGTGTGATAAAAGCAAACTTTCCAACGAGAATTAGTTTTGCTGTTACTTCTAAGATAGATAGCCGTACAATACTTGGTGAACAAGGGGCTGAACAATTGCTCGGTATGGGTGATATGCTTTATATGGCCTCTGGTGGTAAGATTATTCGAGTTCACGGTCCATTTGTAAGTGATGATGAGGTGCAAAATATAGTTGATCATCTAAAAACGCAAGGTGAGCCAAACTACATGGAGGAAATCACTCAAGAAGATGAAAATTCTTTCGCGGAATCAGAAGGTGAAACAGAAGATGAAGAGAACAATCTATACAAGCAAGCAGTAGCCATCATTCAGAGGGATCAAAAGGTTTCAACTAGTTATATTCAAAGACAGCTTAGAATAGGCTATAACAGAGCTGCAAATATTGTTGAAAGAATGGAGAAAGAAGGCATTGTCAGCGCTCCGAGTTACTCAGGAAAGAGAGAGATATTGGTAGAATAACCCTTAACTTAAACCAAGGAAAGTTATTTTAAGATCAATGTATAGTGATAGTTAATTTAATAATAATTTAAACATTGGGAATGTAAAATTATAATATATTAATTAGCTAGGGGGTTAAAATGGTAAAAGGAATTTTCCGCAATTGGTTAGGTATAACAGAATTGCAAGAAAGTCAAAAGATAGATGCTGAGAAGTTTGAAAAAGTTTTTGGTGAATTAAAAAAATGGCAAGAAGCTCAAAATATTGATGCTAAACAGTTTGAAGAGGTATTTAGTGCATTAAAAGAATGGCAAGAAGCTCAAAAGATAGATGCTGAGCAATTTGAAAGAGTTTTTGGTGCATTAGAAGACAAGATTGGTACTGAGCAGTTTCAAGCTATGCAAGAGCACTTAAGCGGCTTGCAAGAAAAATTTACAGGCTTAGAAGAAAAAGTAGAAACATTTGCAGACATGGTAGGGGGACAAGAACAAGCAATACTAACTTGTGCCATAGTCAGTGCTGTTGCTGCAATAGCTGTAACTAGTTTTGTTGCATTCTGTATCTATCAGGGAGTTAAACTTGATAAAGAGAAGAAAAATGACTTGTCTCAAGGTACACCAAATGGAAAAGTTGACGCAAGCAATGTTGTTAGTCATGAAACACCACTGATTGACTTTTTGAGTTGATAATGCTCTTCTTGAAAAGGTGTTACGTAAAATTTGTAACACCTTAAACTTTCTTTAGATTTTGCAGGTTTTGGTAGTAAATTTTTTAGAAAGATGTTTGTATTATAAAGTTAGTAGAGATTCTGATTTACTTAAAGTTCGTTAATTGGTATCTTTTAAAGTACAATATTCACTATAGCATGCTTAAGATCTTTTCTAAAGTTTTATTTACATTAATACTTTTGGTTTCTAGTTTCTTAACTGTACATAATGTTGAAGCTAAGTCTAAAGTAAAGCTCAGTAAGAGATACATACCTCCTGGTAATCCTGGTGGTGCAAACTTTCATGAAGATGAGGAATTTGCTGATTCATATAAATTATATGAAAAGCGTAGGGAGATTCTCAAGAAAAAAAAGTTACAAGTGCAATCTAATGCTAACATAAATAAAGAAGATCTAATCAAAAAATTAAAAGAAAAAAAAATTGCTAGCCTTGATAACGAGCCAAACAACGTGGGAGCTTGCATAGTTGAAGATGGGGAGGATGCTATGATCAATCAGCATGGTATTAATCTTGCACGTTTAAAGGGTGCTGTATTTATAGATCAAGAGCCAGTTTCTCAGTATGAAAGTAAGCAGCATAAAAGTGAACAACAAAAAGGGAAAAAAGTTACTTCAACACGAGAAAAAAAAGTTTCCCCTATAAATGTTACTATAAAAGAAAGTCCATCAAGAAGAACGTGCTCTCATGATTCTATTACTGATCTAAATAGAACACCACAGCATAGTTTAAATGGTTCAAGTTCATTTGGCAGTGTAGTTGACACAGTAAAATAGTGTCACGATTAATAATATGCTAGATAGAGACCTGACATTGAGTGATGATGCATATGAGTCATCGCCGGTTTCCAGGCATAAAACTCATACTGTAAAAGTTGGACAAGTGAAGATAGGTGGAAATAATCCTATAGTTGTTCAATCCATGGCACTTGGTGCACATATAGATTCTGACAACATAAAAAGTAGTGCTCAGAAATATGCAAAAGAAGTAATAGAACTAGCGCATGCAGGTTCAGAATTGGTGCGAATTGCTTTGAACTCAGAGGAAGTAGCAAAAGCAATACCTTATATAGTAGAGGAAATAAATAAAGAAGGCTTTGATGGTAAGATATTAGTAGGCTGTGGACAATATGAGCTCTACAGGCTGATTCAGGATTATCCAGACAACATTAAAATTCTGGGTAAAATTAGGATAAATCCAGGTAATATAGGCTTTGGTGATAAACGTGATGAAAAATTTGAAAAAATTATAGAGTATGCAATAACGCATGATCTTCCTGTCAGAATTGGAGTAAATTGGGGTAGTCTTGATAAGTACCTTTCACAAAAATTAATGGATGAAAACTCCTTGTCTAGTAATCCAAAAACTTCTGATGTTATATTACGTAAGACGCTTGTAATGTCTGCTCTTGGTAGTGCAAAAAAAGCTGAAAAGATTGGCCTTAATGCAGAGAAAATAATCATTTCATGTAAAGTCAGTAGAGTGCAAGATTTAATTTTAGTTTATACGGCACTTGCACAATCTTCCAATTATGCGCTGCATTTGGGTTTAACCGAAGCTGGTATGGGTAACAAAGGCGTAGTAAATACCACAGCAGGGCTTACTTATTTATTGCAAAATGGTATTGGAGACACTATCCGGGCTTCTTTAACTCAGCGCCCTGGTGAATCACGCACTAATGAGGTGGTAGTATGTCAGGAAATACTGCAGTCTATAGGTTTGCGCTACTTTAACCCTCAGGTGAGTTCATGTCCTGGTTGTGGACGCACAAGTAGCGATCGTTTTCGTATATTAACTAAGGAAGTAAATGGCTACATAAAAACTCATATGCCGGTATGGAAGAAAAAGAATCCTGGTGTAGAGTATATGAACGTTGCTGTTATGGGATGCATAGTAAATGGTCCTGGAGAGAGCAAACATGCAAATCTGGGGATCAGCCTGCCTGGATACGGAGAAAAACCTGTTTCAGCAGTCTACAAAGACGGCAAATATTTCAAAACTTTACAAGGTGATAATATTTTTGAAGAATTTAAGGAAATTATTAGTGATTATGTGGAGAAGCATTACACATAAGCCTTTCACAAGTTTGTACTTAGACTACATTCTGTAAATTAAATGCAAAAATGGTATCTATTGAGTGGATGTCAAATTAGACAATAAAGAACGCCAATTTAAAAACTAGATAGTATCTGACAGGGTTCCTTTTGCCTTTTTTCTATTTGAGAAATTTTTTAATATTGAGATTGACTCTAAGTAGTATAGAGATGTTATTCCAGTATCAAGGACTGAAGTTTCCTGATCTACAATATTTGTACAGTTATGAAATAGACGTAATTTGACATAAAAAGCTTTACTTTTTGAAATTTTGGGTTACGTTTAATTTAACATATTTCAGTGGGAAATTTATTGTAGGTAGAAAGGAAGCTTTAAAAATATTAGGTTTTGAATCAAGCGATGCGCCCAGTGAACAAGAAATTAAATCAGCGTATAGAAAATTAGCCTTGAAATATCATCCTGATAAACATTCAGGTAAAAATGAGGTTGTGAAGAAACAAAATGAAGAAAAATTTAAGCAGCTAGGTTCTGCATATGAATTTCTTACTAAGGAAAGCATAGAAGAGGTTACAAATCTAACTGACGAAAATTTAAATGAAATTAATTCGCCTGGAGATTTGAGGTTTTACTTAAGTAGGTCTCTATATAATCAGGATATAAAGTTTCTTGAAAAGCTTTTTTCCAAATTTAAAAGCAGTAAAGATGGAAGATTTGGTGATTACATCAATGAAGAACTTATTTGTATTTACTTTCCATTATCTCTTGCTTTAATGCAAGCCAAAAATTCAAGAGATTATAGTATTTTGAAACTTCTTTTAGAAAATGGTGCTGATCCTAATATAAAGCTATTACATAATGAAGCTTCGTTACACTATTATATGGTTCTCGATGACAGCAGAATTGTAGAGTTATTGTTACAATATGGTGCTGACCCTAATATGGTAGATAAAAATGGTAAAAATCCTTTGTTTGAAGCGCTTTTGTGTGATGATGATCATACTATGGAAATACTTTTGAAATATGGTGCTGACCCTAATATGGTAGATAAAAATGGTCGAGGTCCATTATATCAAGCAATCAATTGTGACAACGATAAACGCGAAAAATATTTAGAGTTGCTTCTAAAGTATGGTGCAGATCCTAATCAGGAGGTTAATGGCTCCAGAGTTATAGAGTGTGCTCCATATTTCACTAATAATGGTGTAATGAATTTGATTAAAACGCTTACTCTGCCATACGGTAGCAATGATAAAGTTAAAGGGTTGATGGCTGAATACGGTGGAGTTGATAGACGTTATCTACGTGATCAAACGATACTGACTTGTTGTTGCTTAATCGTCGCTTCTGCTACTTTTTTTAGTATAGCTTCTCCTTTGCGCTATGTACCGACAGCAATATTTGCACTTGCTGCGTGTTTTTTTATTAAAAATGCTGTACATGCTGCATTTTTTGCAAAAGAACCTTCTACTGAGTTTACCGAAGCTAGAGCTTGTCCAGAGATTAGTAAAAGGCTATAATATCTAAAGTTTTAGTGCTGGGTAAAGATGAGAAAAAAGCATCCAGCAGACCTAAGTCAAAGGGAATGGACAAGAATAGAAAGCTACTCCAGAGTATCATACAGGAAAGGAGGAAGGTCGTCAAAGTATAGCAAAAGAGAAATATTAGAAGCAATTTTCTATGTATTGTGTATAGGTGTAAATGGCGGTATTTACTATGTGATGGGATACCAAGGAGAAAATTTAAAAAATCATATAAAGGAAGAATATGGTATGGATATTGAGATTGTCAAAAGGCCTTCATGTAGGTTCTAAGTCAACAAAGACACACCGCCTTAGCTACTACCAATGAGGGGTTTAAAGTGCAGCCAAGAAGGTGGGTTGTAGAAAGGACTCTTGCTTTAGGAATAGAAGACTATCGAAAGAATAAGATTTACTCACTGAAAATTTCATATATCTGGCTATGAGTAGAGTTATGTTAAGGGGAGAAATATGCTTGAATTCCGGGAGTGTTAAACAAACTGTGTCAAATCGCATTTTTAGTTCAACTCGATTTTTAACCTACCAGGAAAAAAGATATCAAGTTGAGAGATAGTTAAAGCCCAATCATGTATAGGCATAGTCCATTTCTCTCCTGCCTTCTTTATAGCACAATATACCTGTTTATGCAAGGCATTTGTGCTGGTAAATGAGCCCTTAGTTTTAGTAAATTTTCTGATCTGTCTATGTAACCCTTCAATAGGATTTGTGGTATAAATTAACTTTCTTACAGGGCCGGAATATTTAAAATAACTAGACAGATTTTCCCAATTATTCTCCCAAAACTAAAGTATATTTTTCTCCCCATTTTTCCTCCAGTTCAAGTAAATAATTCTCGGCTATTTCTCTACTTGATATGTTTTTTTCAAATCATTCATGAAAACTTTTGCTCGATACATATTTCAGTGAATTTCTTATCTGATGTACTATACATTTCTGCTTTAGGAAATACGCTATTTATAGCTGTAGGAAAGCTTTTTAACACAAGCTATCAGAATATCATCTACTCCTCTCTCCTTTAGGTCATTTAGTACTCCCAACCAGAACTTCACTTTCAGCCAAATAAAAACCCAAAACTTCTTTTCTGCCATTTTGCTAATATGTTATACATACATTTGCTTACACAATGCCCGTCCTCCTTGACCTTAAAAAACCATGAACACTATTGGATATACAGATTGCAGCGGACGACTGCGCCATTCGTTGATTACCGGTAACAATTTGTCAGTAATACTTGATATCTCTGCTGCAGATATTTTATATTTCTTCTACATGCGATGCTATATCCCATGCCACTGGCATATGTACTTAAAACCTTTGCTTCAAGTTCGGTTGTTTGCCTTTTTCTGACTACTTGTAGCTCGAAACTTCCTTCTCTATCTCTTGGTGTCAATAGTTCAAATACTTGTCCGTAAAGTCTTTGAATTTCTTCGGTTGTTTTCTTCGCTTTCAGCCGACAAATGGTTTTCTATCTCGCCTTCCCTCTAGCAGTTTTTTTATAAATGGTGTTAATGCTCCATCTCTTCCTATCAATGGTCTTCCTTCTCGTATAGATGATAAGATATTTGTTTCTAATTCTTTATAGTCTACCAAACCGGTAGTTGTGTTTGCTTGACTCATTGTCAAACCTCCATTTTTTTATCAATTTATTACTTTACTTCTCGGTTTGACACAGTTTATTTAACCATACGCGTCAAGTTAAGGAAATATCGTGAAATATAGCAACATTTGAGATGGGCATTTTATTTGTTACATTTATTTTTTTAGGGAGTTCTTATCTAGAAGAAGATGATTTTTTCAGAAGAATCTATAAATTAATAACTTTATTACTTAATATATAAAATAGTTTTTTTTCGTTTCCTTTCTTCCTTATACCACTTTTCCTTAACTTGACGCGTATGGTTTATTTAACACTCCCGCATTTCCAAATTTTGTGAAGATTCAAATTCTTCTTGCATATCCAGTATGTCTTCTATTACTTGCTGATCTTCATCTCTTTCTTCTAATTGAAATGCTGCTGCTTCTTGAGGTGTTTCTAGCAGTTTTTTTAATATTTCTGTGCGCAGTTTCTCTGGTATTGATTTCCACTGTAGCATTACTAGCATTTCATTGTGCAGCACTGACATTTTCTGTAGTGTTTTCACTTTTTCTGACAGTCCTTTATTTTCTTTTTGCAATGCTTCTATTTTTCTTTGCTGATACTGATTATCTGAATTTGTCATTGGTAATCCATGCATAACCTACTCCAAGTTAAAATTTAGATATTATTAATTAAGTGATACAGTTTCTTTAGTCAATCAATATATTATAACATTAGGATTAACAGCTAAAAGAATAGAATGAAATATCAGGCAATATCCTCTATAATTAAACTTTTAAGATGGAAAAATGACAATTCGTGTAGGAATTAATGGTCTTGGTAGAATAGGCAGAAGTGTATTGCGTGCTATTTTTGAAGTAGAAAACTATAGCGAGCAAATAGAAGTTGTGGCGGTAAATGGGTCGCTCAGTGCTGAGCAGCATGCACATTTGATTAAATATGACTCTGTTCATGGCAAATTTAACGGCGATATTGATTTTAACGAGTCTGAAAATTGGCTATCTATAAATGGCAGGAAATTTTCTTTATATAGAGAACGTAGCCCTGAAAATATTCCTTGGAATGTTGATGTAGTGCTTGAATGCACTGGTGCATTCAACAAGCGTGCGGAAGCAGCAAAGCATAATGCAGAGAGAGTAATTGTCTCTGCTCCAGTTTCAGATGCTGATGTAACTGTAGTTTACGGCGTAAATAACGATATGCTAAAAAAGGAGCATAAAGTGATCTCAGCAGGTTCTTGTACTACAAACTGTCTGGCTCCGATTGTACACGTTTTACACTCCAATTTAGGTATAAAAAGCGGTTTTATGACCACTATACATGCCTATACGAATGATCAAAATATTCTTGATGGCAACCATAGAGACTTACGTAGGGCAAGAGCTTGTGGCCTTTCTATGGTGCCAACTACAACTGGAGCAGCAAAAACAATTGGTTCTGTCATTCCTCAGTTAAAGGGTAAGCTAGATGGTACTGCTATTAGAGTTCCGGTTAGCAACGTTTCTATGGTTGATTTTAAATTTACGACTGATAAGAAGGTAACAGCTGGAGAAATAAATGAAATGTTTAAGAATTCAGCAAATCATGTGCTTTCCATATGTAACGAGCCTTTAGTTTCAATAGACTTTGTCCATAACCCTTATAGTGCAATTGTGGATTTAGCTGGTACATATGTCACAGGTGATATCTGTAGAGTTGCAGCGTGGTACGATAATGAATGGGCTTTTTCACTGAGAATGTTAGATATATCTTTATTGTAAAGTATGAACGAAAACTCACAAAAATATGCTTCATTTTATGAGCACTTTGCGGAACTTAGAAAAAGGGTTATTTTTTGCTTTCTATTTTTTTGTGTTACCTTCGGGTTTTGTTACTACTTTAAAGAAAATATATACCGCTTTTTACTTGCACCTTTAATAGAAGTTACAAAAGATAGCAATGATTTTTCTCTAATCTATACAGACTTAACAGAAGCGTTTTTTGTATATCTCAGGGTTGCAATAATGAGTGCACTGTTGTTTTCTTTTCCTGTGTTTGCATGGCAATTCTATATGTTTCTAGCACCTGGCTTATATAAAAGAGAAAGGGCAGTGTTATTGCCATACTTAATTGCAACACCGGTTTTGTTTGTAACGGGAGCCGCTGTAGTTTACTACTACATATTTCCCCTAGCCTGGAAATTTTTTATTGCTTTTGAACATAGCGGTAAATCTTTCGGTATACCAATAGAGTTTATGCCATCAGTTAGTGAATATTTAGACCTTGTTCTTCAATTCATGTTTGCGTTTGGTACTGCATTTCAAATTCCAGTCATACTAACCTTAATGGTGAGAGTAGGGCTAATCACTGCACAAAGTTTGTCAAATAAACGTAGAATTGCGATAGTAGTAATTTTCATTATTGCTGCAATCTTAACTCCACCTGATGTACTAAGCCAAGTAGGGCTTGCAATTCCAATGTTGGTATTATATGAGCTGTCTATTCTGATATGTAGATATATTGAGAAGAAAGCAAAGGATTGAATTAAGAATATTATTTATAAACAAAGAATGAGCACCGGAGCACTTTTTCTTGAACATTGAAATGGGATTATGTAAACTGCCCTTATTGATTTTTTAGTAGACGCCAAGTGAATTAAAATATTATGAGGTGTGTTATGATAATAGTTGTTGGTGGTCAAAAAGGTGGTACTGGTAAAACGACCATAGCCACAAATATAGCGGTGATGCGTGCTAGGGAAGGTAGAAATGTCCTTCTCTATGATCTTGACCCATTAATGCTAGCTACCTTGTGGGCATCCCAGCGAGACAAGGACAAAAGTTTACCGAAAATTAACAGTATTCACAAGGTGTTAGGCCAAATTAACATTGGTGTAATAATCAGAAATGAGCTACAAGCTTTACAGTCCAAATATCAAGATATTATTGTTGACGCAAGAAGAGCAGATGAAACTTTAAGGGCTGCCTTATCATTAGCTAATCTAGCTATATTTCCGATTCTTCCATCTGCACCTGATATGTGGACGTTTAACACTCTGAGCAACTTAGTTGCCGGTGCTCAGAGTTGTAACAAAAACTTTCAAGCAAGAATCTTACTTAATCGAATGAATACTAATCCAGTTGTAACTAAAACAGGAATTGAAGAATGTGATGCTTTTTTAAGCTGTTTTGACAACTTAACAAGGTTCGATAGTTTTTTGAGTCAGCGAATTGCAATTTCACGTGCCTCTCGCAAAGGTATGGGTATTGTTGAATCAGACGATTTAAAAGCAATTAGAAAATTTGAATCTGTTTATGAGGAAGCCTTATCTACTGTTAGAAAACCAGGGCCAGCACAGTCAGTGTTAAGGTTGCCACCTAGTTTACATCAAAAATTGAAGGAAATAGCCTTTATAACAAAAGATACAGTTTCTAACATTGGATTCAGGGCTTTAACGGAATACATTAAAACTTTAGAGAAATAAGAAACCAATCAAAATGAAGAAGAAAGGTTTGTTTCCTTGATTGTCTTTCAACTATTTTCCTGAAGTTGGAGGTTCTATAGGTTGCTGTGTAAAAGATTAGGAAGTAGTTTTGTTAGTGTTGAAAATTACAGCTCTTTTCCTAATAGTCGGAACATGATGGAATAGGTAAAGTAGTGAGGAGATGTGAATGCCAGCAGCATATAGTTATGATTTAAGGAAAAAAGCATTGGATGTAGGGGAAAGTAGAGCATGTGTAGCCAAGAGGTTTAAAGTTAACATTCTATGAATGGCAAAAAGGTGCAAGAAAATAGGCGATTTTAAATCAAAATGTAGATCCAATAGAGCGTGATTGATATCTTGCTAGTAATAGTGTAACAGCTTTTATTAAGATATTTTTTTGCCATACGGCAGCAATAACAAAGTTAGAAAATTGATGGCTGAATATGTTGGCATTGATAAACAGTATATTATGCTTCAAGCAATATTTACTTTAGTAGCTTCTACAACTTTTTTAGTATAGCTTCTCCTTGGTGCTGTGTACCAACAGCAGTATTTGCACTTGCTACGTGTTTCTTTGTTAAAAATGCTGTACATGCTGCATTTTCTGCAAAAGAACTTTCTCCTGAGTTTGCCGAAATTATTACTGAAAAAGTAGTAAATAATGTTGAGCTCAATGCAGAAGACAACTCTCAATCGAGAAGCTACTTGTATGAGACTTGTGTTATATAGCGAAACTAGATTTCACTTTTACACACCTAGATAAGGGGTAACAGCAGATACTAGAATGACGAAATCGTTATTCTGCTACGCATTATCGCCGTATAACTATAGCTATATATGAACTAAAAAAGTAATATTCACTAGATCTTAATATTTTAGATCTATATTTCAATAAAATATTACAATTAGTATGAATGATCCATTTAAAAGTGAGGATTATAAAAAAAATCTCGATTCTCTGATCAAAGCTATAAAGCTAGGAAATTCAGAGAAACAATATGGTAAAACAGTAACAGATTTATCTCATGCTTTAGAGGGTTTTACAGATAAGGCAGAAGATGTAGCTAAGCTTGTTATACGTGATGACTTGAATAATTGTGTAAAGAAGGTAAATAAAAAGCCATTAATTCTTAGGATATTCAATAGAATATTAGGAAGAGATGTTTCGATTAGGAATATAAGTAATTTTATAAAAGATAAATTGCCTCCTTCAACTGCTAGAACAGTAATCGAATATACAGATGTTATTCAAAAAATTTCAGATTTAGAGCGAATAGAAAGAAGTCAAGATAAATATAGGTCATATGGAATAAATTTAGAAAATAGACAGCAAAAGAAAAATCTCTTATATGAGCGAGAAGATTCAGGTTATGGAGGTTCATTAAACGAAGATCCTGAGTATGAAGAAATATCAAATTATCAAGAGGAAAAAAGTAAATCTTTAACAAAAGATTTGCGTAATCTACAATCAATTAAAGAGGAGCCGATTTATGCAACAATTCCTAAAGAACATATAGAAGCAAAAAGAGCACATAGGAAGAAACAACAACTTCAATCTCTTGCACCACCAAAACCACCAAGAGTACCACCAGTACCAGAGAAAATGTTTACTGCCAATCAAAAAATTAGACAAGAACCGAAAAAAGATAAACCTGCAGTACCACCAAAGCCTAAAGATTTAGGCGAAAAAGTAAGCACAGAGCAAAAAATAGTAGTGGAAAAATCAGCTGAGAGTAACCCTATACTACCACTAAAATCTGAAAATCAAGATGGTAAAGAATCAGCAAAAAAAGCTGATGGACCAAAAGTACTAGTAGTTGCTATGAAAAAAGAAGTGACTCGCGAGAGTAGTAAAGTAAAGGCATTAAAAGAAAGATTTGAGCGAAATCAAGTAAAGAACGTGTTGCCTGCTGAAAACAAAACTACTTCAGTAACACAAACGGATATCAGTGTGAAGAGAAAACAATCTCGTTCATTTCCAGTAGGGAATAAAAAATCTTCGATCAACCATCTTGCCAGCAAAAATTTACCTTCCACGAATGTAAGTGTAAAAGAAATGGTTGCACGAATTGAAAAGAGAAAAGATGGAAGATAGTAATATTTTGGTATTTCCCTACTCATGAACATTAGCTCTTATCATAACATTTTTACAGCCATAAGAGGAAGTTTTTCGGTTCTGTCGCATTTGTAGGGAAGTCGAAAGAAGAATGATATAATTGTCTAAAAAAAAAGCAAAGATGTTTCGTATCAATCAAAAATTGTTGCCATATTTCAAAGGATTTAGCTTTTCAGCGGATGTTATCTGTATACATGAAATGTCGATTCTCTTTGAGCTATCGAGATTTGGAAGAAATGATGAGTATAAGGGGAGCAAAATGCTACGTTACAAAGGTGGGTTATCACCACTGATAGATGAGGCAGTAAGGAAAAGAAAGAAGCAGGTTGGTAGTAGTTGGAGAGACTTACATTAAATTAAACGGTAAATGGGTTTATTTATATACTGTAGACTTGTGTGTTAGTAGAGACAAGTCTGCAGCACTTGCATTCTTTCGTAAAGCCTTCAGGAGTAACTATCTTCCTGAGAAAATTGTAATTGATAAAAGCGGCAGTAATACTGCTGCTCTTGATGATTTGAATGCAGAAATTTCTGAAGATTATAGTTCTTCAAATAAAATATCTAAATAATATTGTTGATAGATTTATCAAAAAACTAATAAAGCCAATGCTTGGGTTTAAAAGCTTCCATTCCGCAAAGATTACCATCACAGGCATAGAAAATATTCGTATGATTCAAAAAAGACAAATTATTAAAATAATGTTTCTACTTTTGAGAATTTTGCTATGTTAATAACTCCTATAATCCCACCTTTAATGATCTTCTTTCCTATGGTTTATAGATGCGACAGAACCTAAAATATACCCTGTATTCCAGGTTTGATTATGTCTGGAACAAGCCTAACGCCATTCTTTATTTCTTGTACTATAGAAATTGTTGTTAAGTTCTTTATGTTAAAATCATTGATATTCATTGCTCTTTTATAAAAAAATTAAGCTATATGCTTTATATCTTAATATTAGTTTAGTTTTAAAACAAATTAATATTTTAATATAAGTTTTCTCTTTTGTAGAGAATCTGCTTTTTCTTGTTTTGTATGAACTTAGAAAATTTTTATTGATGAATGACTTTAAGTTTAAAATTGAGAAAGTAGTTGTTATATATACCAGCAAGTATGAGTTAAATTTGTATTATGGACTTGAATAAATTTACCGAAAAAGCAAAAAGCCTAATCCAGAGCGCTCAAATGAAAGCATTGGGAGCTGGGCATCAGATTTTTATGCCTGAACATTTACTTAAAGTAATGCTTGAAGATGAGTCAGGTTTAGTTCAGGATTTGATAGGCGCTTGTGGTGGAAATGTTCAGAATATTTCTGATGCTGTGAGTAGTGCAATTAAAAAGTTTCCAGTGGTTGGAGGACCAGGTAGTGGTGGACTTCAGCTTTCAAGAGAGGTAGCAAAAGTTTTTGATGATTCAATTGGTATTGCGAGGAGAAATAAAGACACATTTGTTACTGTTGAGCGGTTACTGCAGGGCCTTGCTGCACAAAAAGATGAAATTGTAGGTAAAATTTTAGCAGAAGGTGGTGTAACACCGCAAAAATTAAATTCAGTTATTGCAGAAATGAGAAAAGGTGGCAGTGCAGACTCTCCAAATAGCGAGGAAAAATTAAATGCGGCAAAGAGGTATACAAAAGATATTACAGAGCTTGCTATGCAAGGTAAGCTTGATCCTGTAATTGGTCGTGATGAGGAAATCAGAAGAACTATGCAGGTATCGTTGAGGCGAACAAAAAATAATCCAGTACTGATAGGTGAACCTGGTGTTGGAAAAACTGCAATAGTTGAAGGTTTAGCAAACAGAATTGTTGCAAATGATGTACCACTTGGTTTGCGTGATGCAAAAGTTTTAGCTTTGGATCTAGGTGCGTTAATTGCTGGAACAAAATTCAGAGGAGAATTCGAAGAAAGATTAAAAGCAGTAATCAATGATATTTCAAAAGCAGAGGGGAAAGTTATCTTATTTATAGATGAGCTTCATACTTTAGTTGGAGCAGGAGCAACAAGTGGTGCAATGGACGCTTCAAATTTGCTAAAGCCTGCTCTTGCACGTGGAGAAATTCGCTGTATAGGAGCTACAACTTTAGATGAGTATCGTCAACATATAGAGAAAGATCCTGCGCTTGCAAGGCGTTTTCAGCCTGTGTTTATTTCTCAACCAACTGAAACTGATACTATTTCAATACTGAGAGGTTTGAAGGAGAGATATGAGGTGCATCATGGTATTAGAATCACAGATGGTGCAATAATTGCTGCTGCAACGCTTTCTAATAGATATATAACAGATAGATTTTTACCTGATAAAGCGATTGATTTAATTGATGAGGCAGCAAGCAGAGTAAGAATTGAGATGGATAGCAAACCTGAGGTTATTGACGAACTTGAGAGAAAGATTATACAACTAAAAATTGAATCAGAGGCTTTGAAAAAAGAAAGTGATGAAAACTCTAAGCAACGTTTAAAAAAGATAAATGAGGAAATTGAGAGTCTAAACAGTAAATTTGCTGACTTAAGCAGTAAATGGCAGATGGAAAAGAATAAGATAGCTAAAATACAAGAAACAGCTGAAAAATTGGATAACTCGAGAAAAGAGTTGGAACTGGCTCAGCGTAATGGAAATTTAGGAAGGGCAGGGGAATTGATGTATGGTGTGATTCCTCAACTTGAAAATGAGTTAAAAAATCAGGAAAAAGTTACTGATAGTTTCCTAAAGAAAGAAGTTACTGAGAGTGATATTGCAAATATTGTTTCAAAATGGACAGGCATTCCAGTTGATAACATGATACATAGTGAAAAGGAAAAGCTCCTTAACATGGAAAATGAAATAGGAAAAAGAGTAATAGGGCAGAGAGATGCAATTGAAGCGATAAGTAATGCAGTAAGGCGCTCCCGCTCTGGTGTTCAGGATACTAATCGACCTTTTGGTTCATTTTTATTCTTAGGTCCAACCGGAGTTGGAAAAACAGAGTTGGCAAAATCCCTTGCCGAATTTTTGTTTGATGATCAATCAGCACTTCTACGCTTTGATATGTCAGAATATATGGAAAAACACTCCGTTTCAAAGTTAATTGGTGCGCCTCCAGGATATGTTGGCTATGAACAAGGTGGCAGGTTAACTGAGGCAGTAAGGAGAAGACCATATCAGGTAATTTTGTTTGATGAGATAGAAAAGGCAAATCCAGATATATTTAATATATTGCTGCAGATCTTGGATGAAGGCAGGCTCACCGATAGCCACGGTAAATTGATTGATTTTCGCAATACCATACTGATTCTAACTTCTAACCTTGGTGCTGAGGTGATGCTAAGAGGAGCTACCGAATCTGTGAAAGATGAGGTGATGAAAATAGTTAAGTCAGCGTTTCGTCCAGAATTTTTAAATAGACTGGATGAAATTATTATATTCCACAGCTTAACCAAAGATGACATTGATAAAATTATAGATGTTCAATTCTCTTATTTACAAAAGATGCTTGCTAAGCGTAAACTGAGTATTAGTTTATCGCAAGAAGCTAAAGAACTAATAGCACAAACTGGATATGACCCTGAATATGGAGCGCGGCCTCTGAAAAGGGTAATACAAGAATGCATTCAAAATAATCTAGCTAAGTTAGTTTTATCGGGGGAAATAGTAGAAGGAGATGAGCTAATAGTGTATACTTCTGGTAACGAAATCTTAGTTAAAAAGATCTAGATTCGCTGTGTATTTTTGTTTTGAAAAATGTGTATAAATCATAATGTTAATGTTGAGTCTTTATTTAAGCTAGTTGATCAAGGGAATAAAAAAGAGAAAGCAAAAATTAAAGAGTTTATACAGTACTTTTATAATTTTGTTTATAATAGTGACCTAAAAGTCAACGATAAATTTCTTTTATACATTGCAGAAGATGCATACAACTTCATTCTTAAAAAAGAAAAAGAAGAAAGTAAATTGGCAGTAAGTAATGTAAATGATATTTCAGGAATAGAAGGCAATTTCACTATAATTAAAATCACAAATTATGACATGCCCTTTTTAGTGGATTCTGTCATTTCCACTATTAAGTCACACGGTTTAACTATATGCTATTATAGTAACAGCATAATTAATGTTCAAAGAAAAAATAGCCTAATAGATAAAATTCATCTTTTGGAAGAAAGTAATGGAATCAAAGAGTCAGTAATATATGTAATTATTAAAGGCATAAGTGGTAGCTTTGTTGATACACTAGAAGAATCTCTACGAAAGACGCTAAAAGCAGTTAACTGCGTTGTAAAGGACTGGCAATTGATGCTCAAGAAGCTTCTTGAGCATCCGGCATTGGATGCTGGAGGCAGAGATTTTCTAGCTTGGTTGAAAAATAACAATTTTGTATTTTTAGGTTATCAAGAATACATTACTAATAAAGAAGGAAAGCTTGCTCTAAGTGGTAAGGAGAGCCTCGGGTTAATGAGAGCAAGTGAAGAGTACCAAAATTCATCAATTTTTTCTGAAAGCTTGAATTCTTTATACATACTAAGATCAGACCTAATCTCAATAGTTCATCGGCGTACCTATATGAATTGTATAGGAGTGAAAGAATTTAATGATCAGGGTGATGTAATAAGGGAACAGCATTTTTTTGGGCTATTTACTTCTATAGCAGAAGTTCAAGATATTCGAACTATTCCGTTAATAAAGGATAAGGTTACAACAATAGAAAAAAAGGCAGGATTTGTTCCTGGTGGCCATAACAATAAAGCTTTAATTTCCATTTTACAGGCATTTTCTTGTGACGAATTATTCCAATCAAATGAAGACGAGTTATTTGAAATTTGCACCTCGATCATGTCTCTTGCGATTAGACCAAGAGTCAAATTATTTTTGAGAAAGGTAGGGAATTTTATTAGTTGCATAGTATTGATACCGATGCGTTATGCTAGTGCAAGACTAATGTTTAAGATACGCGATATATTGAAAGATGAAACGAATGCAGAAAGTTCAGATATTTATAACAATCACATTATCAATGAATATGATTTGATGAAATTACACGTGGTGCTAAGAACCAAAAGCGCTAGCGTTTTTGATGATGAAGTTTTGCGTATCGAAAACAAGTTAAGAAACATTACAGAAAAGTGGGAAGATCGTTTTATAGACGATTTATATAATACTTTTAGCACTGTTGAGGATATATTTATCCGCTATTGCAAGGCATTTCCGATAAGTTATCAAGAGAATTTTGAACCTCATGATGCGTATTATGATATGAAAAAATTGGAGATAGTGAGAAAGAAAAAAGTCAGTGAAGTTGATTTGAGGCTTACTCGTGACAATCTCAACTATCAATTGAAGGTTTATACTCCAAGCAACGGAGGCCTTGAATTGTCAAAGATATTAAAGGTTACTAAGAATTTAGGGGCTAAGATTCTATCTCATAATGGTTATTATATAGAAATCAACGGTGGAATATGGATACATCATTTTGTGTTGTCAAGAGTTGATGAATTAATAGACAACATTACTTTAAAAGAGCAGTTTGAGGTAACACTTGTAAAAGTGTTCAGCAAGGAAATAAAAAATGACTATTTTAACAGCTTGATCATTATTGCTGGGCTCGAGTGGAAGGAAGTGCTTCTGATTAGAGCGCTAAGCGCCTACCTAAAGCAGACATCATTTAGCTATAACCCAGAATATATCCAGAAAGTAGTATCAGAGTATCCAAAAGTAGTAAGGTATTTAGTAGAATTATTTCATTCAAGATTTGATACTAAAATAGATATTGATAGGGCAGAAACTACTAGCATTTTGATAGAAAAAATTGAAGAACTACTAAAAGAGATCAGCAACGTTTCACATGATTACGTTTTGCGTTCGATATTTAACTTGATAATGGCAATTTTGAGAACCAGTTATTATCAAGATGATAAGCCATACTTATCTATCAAATTTGATTCAAGTAAAATAAATGGTTTACCTGACCCGCGCCCATACCGTGAATTGTATGTTTATTCAAACCTTTTTGAGGGAATACATCTAAGAGGAGGGAAGTTGGCTCGTGGTGGTTTGAGATGGTCGGATAGAACGGAAGATTTTCGCACTGAAGTTTTGGGACTCATGAAAGCCCAGATGACAAAAAATGCGGTCATTGTACCTGTTGGCGCAAAGGGTGGGTTTGTAATAAAGCAAGTTTATAAAGACAAAAACATTTTAAGGGAGAAAGGTGTTGAATGCTATAAGAATTTCATCAGAGGAATGCTTGATATTACTGATAATGTAGTTGATGGCAAAATAACTCCACCAGAAAATGTGATTAGGTATGACGAAGATGATCCATATTTGGTAGTTGCAGCAGATAAAGGCACTGCTTCATTTTCTGATTATGCAAACGAAATATCCTCTGAATGTAACTTTTGGCTCGAAGATGCATTTGCATCTGGTGGATCAGCAGGTTATGACCACAAAAAGATGGGTATTACAGCAAGAGGTGCATGGATTGCAGCACAACGCCATTTTTGGAGAATGAATAAGGATATTTACCAGGATACAACTGTTATTGGAATTGGAGATATGGCTGGCGATCTATTTGGGAACGGCATGCTGCTTTCAAGAAATATGAGTTTAATTGGAGCATTTAATCATATGCATATTTTTGTTGATCCAAATCCTGATGCGGAAAAGAGTTTCGTGGAGCGTAAACGGCTCTTTGAATTACCGTTTTCCACTTGGATGGATTACAATAGAGATTTGATTTCTCATGGTGGCGGGGTATTTGAACGTAGTAGCAAACAAGTAGAAATTTCTCAAGAAATGAAAAAGTGCTTTGATATAACGGAAGATACATTATCTCCAAATGATTTGATTCGATATTTGCTCAAGGCAAAAGTGGATTTCATATGGAATGGAGGAATTGGCACCTTTGTTAAGGCAAAAAGTGAAAGCCATGGCATGGTTGGCGATAAAGCAAATGATGAATTAAGAGTAAACGGTCATGATATTAGAGCTTCTATGTTTATAGAGGGTGGCAACCTTGGTTGCACGCAGCTTGGAAGGGTAGAATATGCTAAAATAGGTGGGTATATCAATGCAGATTTTATTGATAATTCAGCAGGAGTAATATGTTCTGATCTTGAAGTTAACATCAAGATTGCTTTTGTTGCAATTATGAAAGAAGGGGGAATTTCCTTGGAAAAAAGGAATGAAATACTGGCTAGCATGATAGATGAAGTTGCATCTAAGGTACTTGAAAACCATAACAGGATTGAAACAAAAGCATTGCTTCTTGAGTGCTTGCAAGCTAAAGAAAAGTTGGAGCAGCACCATAAATTATTACTCAGTTTAGAGAAATTTGGGCTGCTAAACCGAGATGTAGAATTTCTTCCAGCTGAAGAAGAGGTAGCAAGAATGTTAACTGATGGAGAAGGTTTCTGTTCTCCTCAGCTTTCTGTTCTGATGTCTTATGCAAGAACAGCAATAAAAAATGAAGTTATACACTCTGAGCTACCTGAAAAAGATTTTTTGTGCCGTGATTACTTACTAAATTACTTTCCACAAAGGATGGTAACAGAGTTCAAGGATTCCATATTGAAACACCAACTTTGTAGGGAAATTATTTCTACTTGCATTACAAACGATGTAGTAAATAGGATGGGCTGTATATTTATTAATAATTTGGTTGAGAGTACTGGAATTAAAGTACATGAAGCAGTTAACATATATATCGTTGTTAATCACCTATATAATTTAACTAGCCTTTGGCAGAAAATTGATGAATTGGATGGAAAAATTGATGTTGATTCATATTTGCAAGTAGTGAGAAGTGTGCAAAAATTTATTGGTAGGGTATCATTTTGGTTAGTAAAAAATCTTGGTAAGCTTAATCTTGTAGAACTAGATGGTGTTACAAAATTTAGGGGTGCAATTGAAACTTTAGGCCATGATATTTTAGATGAGCACCTATTAGAGGTCTATAATCATGGATTAGCTTCTTTGTTAGAGCTTAACATAAATAAAGATCTAGCAAAAAGGGTTGCTGATCTACGTATTCTTATTTATGCGCTGGACGTTATATCTGTTGCTGAGCAGACATCTTTGTCCATCCTTGAGGCTGGTAGAATATACTTTGAATTAAAGTCGCTGCTAAGATTTGATATGATTAGAACAGTTGCTGGCAAGATGAAAAGCCATTCTTCCTATTGGGATCGCAGCTTAATTAATGATTTATTAGATGATTTAAGCAATTATCAACATAAGCTAGCTGTTAAAGTTATAAAAGCTACTGATAATCATGTAGACAAGGTTCAAACTTGGGCTATTAATGATAAGGATTATATAGAGCGCTACAATAGCTTTTTAGATGAGATGGTCGCTTATAAACTTGATTTAAGTAAATTAATACTCATAATCAGAAGAGTTAAAATACTTGCTTCATAGGAAAAATGTTTAATATAGGTCTGTCAGAAGTTTTAGTTGTAGCTTTAGTGAGTATAATTGTTCTTGATAAAAGTAAAGTACCTGTATTTCTTAATCTTATTAAAAATATATATAGGTATTTCTGGGTTGTAAAATCAAGAGTTAGGAAATTGTTGAAGGATACCGGAATTAAAGAATTATATGAAGAGCATAACGTTGAAAAAGTCAATTACATAATTGGTGAAGATGGCAAGCTTTATCCTACTTACAATGTAGATAGTACAAAAAATGACAGCAAAAATCCTAGTAGTAGATGATATACCATCTAATGTTAAGCTTTTGGAGGCTCAGCTAAAAGCAGAGTACTATACAGTTATTGTAGCTTATGATGGCGAGGAGGCGATAGATTTAGTAGCGGAACAGCAGCCAGATATTATCTTACTTGATGTCATGATGCCAAAAATGAGTGGTTTTGAGGTTTGTAAGAAGCTAAAGAATGATCCCTTAACGACTTATATTCCAATAATTATGGTAACTGCGCTGCATGACACTCATGATAGAGTGGAAGGAATTAATGCTGGTGCGGATGACTTTCTAACTAAGCCGATAGATGAAACTGCTTTATCTGCAAGAATTAAGTCTCTTGTGCGCTTAAAAATGATAATAGATGAGTTGTGCTTGAGAGGAGAAACTAATGCTGAGATTGGTGGAGTAGCAGAAAGCAGTATTATGGATTATTCTAATCAGATTTTTGATGCTAACATACTTGTTGTAGATGAGGACACCTTTCAAGCAGAGCAGATACACAATGTTCTAAAGCAACGCTTCAGATCAATTAAAATACTGCACGATCCAAAAGAAGCATTAAAGGTTGGTATTAAGGATAATTACGACCTGATTATTTCTGACATGCAGTTTTCAAAAACTGACGGCCTACGGTTGTGTTCTAAGTTTCGTAGTAAAGTAGAAACACGTTATACACCAATTCTGATCCTTTCTGAAGATTATGATAAAAGCAATTTAGTAAAGGCACTTGATGTAGGTGCTAATGATTATTTAACAGTACCTTTAGATGAGAGTGAATTAATAGCTAGGGTTAATTTGCAAGTGAAACGCAAAAGGTATCAAGATGCCTTGAGAATGAATTTATTTAATAATGTGGAAATGTCTATAAAGGATCCATTAACTAACTGTTATAATAGAAGATATTTTGATGCACACTTAAGAAATATTGTTAAGGATTCTGTGGAAAAAGATAGAAGTTTATCTCTTATGATACTTGATATAGATTATTTTAAGATGGTGAATGATAACTTTGGGCATAATGCTGGAGATGAACTTTTAAAGGAAATACAGAAAAGAATTTCTGAAAATATCAGAGTGACAGATTTATTAGCTAGGTTTGGTGGTGAGGAATTTGTTGTTGTAATGCCAGATACCAATGTATCAGATGCGTATACTATTGCAGAGAGAATAAGGAAAATTATTGCCAAAGAACCTTTTATACTTGTGGATAAAAATACAACCCATAATTTAACTGTGAGCATTGGAATTTCAGCAATGCAAAGATCTGACCTTGATGATGTTAAAAAATTTATAGTACGTGCTGACAAATATTTATATAAAGCAAAAAACAGTGGTAGAAATAGAGTGGTTACTGGTTGAAGTTCTTTTAAATAAGTAGTAACTAAGATTCAAATGATAGCATAAAATTTCTCAACTCCGGAAATTTCGCATTTAACTGCAGAAATAGATATTTATTTAAAAAATACCCTGTAATTTTTAACCCTAGTCTGAATTCTTGATATGAGTAGCTATTTTGTAGGTTGTTATTGTATACATCATGCAACATCTGTGGAAAAGGTAGTAATTTATCTGCATAACAGTCACCTACTTTTTTTGACACTGCTCTACCAGTTTTTGGAGAAATAAATTGTAGATTTTCTTTCACACCTGTTACAGCACATTTTGATAGGTCTAACTTAAATCCAAGTTGCGTAAGAAGCAGAAGCTCTAAGTTAAGGTAATGACTTTGCCAAAACTGGCTATTATGTTTTATTACATCGATGAAGTGTCTAAAATTATCATACAACTTGATGCAGGATTCACTTTCTGGAAGCACTTTTTCTAATATAGACGAGAAAGAAACAATAGCAATGCTTTTTAACCTATCTTGAAAGAAATGATGAAATGGAGATTCAATCAATTCGCACTTTAAAAAACCTAGATTTTCAGGTAGCTTAGCACTCCATTCTGCATGTAATAGATTACTTATTTGAAACTTATAATTGCTATTGTTTGTTAACCTAGTTAATCCTCTGCACTTTCCATGATTTTTTGTAAATAGAGAAAGAATTAAATTTTTATCACCGTATTTTTTAACAGCTATAATAACACCTTCATCTTTCCATCTCATTTAGAGTATATTGACCATATGATATTATAGAGATAATAAAATTAGTGTAGCAAATTTGAGTTTAAGTCAACTGAAATATATTGACTTTATGTGCAATATTAGCTTTAAACCAGTAAAACAAGCTGCTTAACATATGCGCCCTCTCTATTTTAATTATATTCTTCTTTTGTCTCTATGTTGTTTTTTGCTTTTTTCAATGAAAGCCCAAACGAATGATTCATCAGTTATTCCTATACCACAAAGAAAAAAAGAATTAGTTGAGTTAGTACAACCGAGGCAAATTATTGAAATACAGGAAATTGATGAGGGTATTCCAATTCCCAAAAGAAAAAAGGGTGTAGAAAGAAAACTAAGAGAAGACATCAAAGAGGTGAAAAATGAAATAAGAGATAAGAAAAATATTGAGAACAAAGATGATGAATTGGCTGTAACAGAAATTATTAATTCTATAAGGGATAAACTGACAGAGTGTTGGAGCATTCCTGAGGGCATAGTTTATAAAGAAAATTTTAGTATAAAAATTAACTTATTATTATCCAGTAAAGGCGAGATCGTTGTAGCCAACGTAGCAGATAGTAGTTCTTATCAAAATAATCCTCTTTTTAGATCAGCAGCAGATAATGCAATGCGTGCAGTGTATAAATGTAGCCCGTTAATTGGCTTACCTGCTGAGCATCATCACATTTGGCGCGAAGTCACGTTAGATTTTATTCTAAATAGGTGAATTTACGTTACCTGAATTAGTTACTTGTGATGAAAAATAGATCAGCAAATTTTCAATCAACAACAGCTAAAGACCTTTCTGCAACGTTGATTTCTCTTATATCTATAACTTCGTCATTCTGATTAAACGAAATTTGCAGAGACTTACTACTGTACTTCCTTTTTCCCAAGAAGTTAGCTTGTTTAATTTTATATGAGACATAGTACCAAACATTTTCGTCGAACTTTGATACTAATGTTGGCAATCCTAAAGTATGAACCACTTTTTCTCTATCATCACCTACTTTTATTTTGCTCCACAGTTCAACATTAATGCCAGGAACTCCGTGATTATAGATAGTGTGCATGCAGCCTACTGAAAACAGCAAAACAGAAAATATTAATACTCGCATTTTGTCAATTAGTTATTTGAAATCATAATACACTGATAAACTATCTGTCGTCAAATTTCAAAAAAGTTAAATTGACTGATTCTCAATATCATTTAATATAATATTTACTTCAAAATAATTAGGTACCTTATGTCATTGCTAGAAGCAGATCCAATATACAAGCCTTTTAATTATCCTTGGGCATATGATGCATGGTTGCAGCAACAAAGGATACACTGGATACCTGAAGAAGTTCCGCTTGCTGATGATGTGAAAGATTGGAAAACTAAACTTTCTAATGTAGAGAAAAATTTATTGACCCAGATTTTTAGGTTTTTTACTCAAGCAGATATTGAAGTAAATAATTGCTATATGAGGCATTATTCAAATATATTTAAGCCAACAGAAATATGTATGATGCTTGCAAGCTTTTCCAATATGGAGACTATACACATTGCAGCCTATTCATACCTTCTAGATACGATTGGCATACCAGAAAGTGAATATCAAGCATTCTTAAAATATGATGCTATGAGAAAGAAGTATGAATACATGTTAGAATTTGAGGAAAGTAAAAAGCACGATAAAAAACATGTTGCTAAAACTTTAGCAGTATTTGGTGCCTTCACTGAAGGATTGCAGTTATTTGCATCATTTGCAATTTTGCTCAATTTTCAACGGTTTGGAAAAATGAAAGGTATGGGGCAAATAATTGCTTGGTCAGCACGTGACGAAACCTTGCACACCAATTCAATTATCAATTTGTTCAATACGTTTATTAAAGAGAATAATGAAATTTGGAATGACGAGTTCAAAGAAGAATTATATTCTGCATGTCGCACTATTGTTGAACTTGAAGATGAATTTATAAGTCTTGCTTTTGATTTAGGAGATGTTGAAGGGCTATCTGCAGAGGAAGTGCGCAATTATATACGTTACATAGCAAACAGAAGGTTAACGCAATTAGGTCTTAAATCTATATATAATGTTCAAGATAACCCTATTCCGTGGCTTGATGAAATACTAAATGGCGTGGAACATACAAATTTCTTTGAAAATAGAGTAACAGAGTATAGCCGTGCAGCAACTCAAGGCACTTGGGAGGAAGCTTTTGCTAAAAAAGATACAAAAAGTGAATAGCAGTAACTTCACCCTTTTTTATCGTTTCAACGGAAGCTTGCGATACATATCAAAGGTGGAAGGAGGAAGAATTTGATATAAATCATCTATTTAGCTTAGAGAAAAGAGAGTATAGATATAAAGTTACATTATTGCATGTAATAGTTGGAGATTTTGATTGCTTAGAGGAGGAGGAGAAGAAGTTAATACGATATCTATTAGACAAAGGTGCTAATGTTAATGCACGAGATTCTTTTGGAAAAACTCCTTTGCACAATAGTCATGACAAAGAGGTAACACAAATTTTACTAGATGCAGGTGCTAATCTTTTTATAAAGGATCATTATGGAATGACTGCAAGAAAACATGCCCGTGATGAATCAAAGCAGCTTTTAAAAAAGGCAGAAGATAAATACAAGCAATAAAGCAATGAAATTTGTTGCTATTGTTGGTATTACGGCTGGAGTGGGAGTTGGTAATGGACTTTTTGCTGCTGCTGGTCTTTCATTACTAATATCGGCTTTTATTGGCGCAGCTGTTGCTATAGCAACAGGGTTTGTTGTTTTTGGTATTACATATACAATGTCAAAGCAGGTTCCTAGTGAGAAGCTAGATAGCGTTGATGCAGAACAAAAAGCTAGTACAGCGGCAAGTATGGTAGTGTAGTTAAGTAAAAAAAGGAAGAAGAGACTTCTTCCTCTTTTCTCCAAATTTTTTATATATAATTGAGAATAAAAAAACTGTGGATAACTCTGAAAAAGATCAAAAAAGACATCAAAAAGAGTATGATTAGATTGAAATATTTACAGAAAAACTTACTCAATTGATAAATATCTTAACGCTTTTTAAGAAAAGACAAATAGAGGGTCGTATTGGAGCTAAAGGTTGAAATTTTAAGTTCTTCTTAATACTTAAAGAGGTACTTTAATAGTTCCTTTTAAGTACTAATCCGGAGGTTCGATAGGTTGTTGTTTAAAAGATTGGGAAATAGTTTTATTAGTATTGAAAATTACATAATGTATATTATGGAAAATATAAGAAACACAAGCTTTCAGCAAGAGAAAATTCAATTTTTGCTCTTCTCAAACAGCATAAAAAAGTGCCTGTTGAACCTCCAGATTAATGCTCAAAAATGTTCAATTGATACTTTAAAAGTATTACTTTAAAAATACCTAAAGTATCACTTCAAAAGCACTTAAAAATTTTATCTTTTAGCTCCAATACGACCCTCTATTTGTCTTTTCTTAAAAAGCGTTAAGATATTTATCAATTGAGTAAGTTTTTCTGTAAATATTTCAATCTAATCATACTCTTTTTGATGTCTTTTTTGATCTTTTTCAGAGTTATCCACAGTTTTTTTGTTCTCAATTATATATATATATTAGTATTTGGAGATCATATTTATTATAGATCTCCAAAGTACTCAGAAATGTAAAATTATATACTCTACTAGGTTATCAACTTAGTTATTAACAATTCTGTGAATAACTTAAACAAGAAAAAGGGGCTTTTGCACGAGTTTATGGTTACACCTATTATCAGATCTAGGTACCCTGAATAGGATTAAGGGTACCTAACGAAGTAAAAAATTTCGAGAAAAAGGAAGAAGAAACTTCTTCGCTCTACTTAATTAAACTGATATACCTGTCGCTGTATTAGTTTCTTGTTTTACAGTGTCAAACCCTTTTGTCGTATAAACGGTATCTATACAACTCTTAGGCTTTAAAACATCGTACGTAATAGCACCAATCGTAGCTCCAACTAATAATGCAGCGACTAAAGCTATACCAATTATAGTCGGCAATGCCGTTAATGCGGCACCAGTACCAAAATACAATCCTAACCCAACTGCCAATGCAGTTATAGCACCACCAATAGCACCAAATTTCATTCCTTTCTTAGCTGCATTTTTCCTTAACTCACGGTTATCTCCAAAATCTAGTGTCCTTTCCATTCCCCTTAACGTTATTGTATTGAGCTCTTGTTCCAATTCGATTATCCTGATTTCTTCTAGAAAATTTTTATATTTACTTTTCTCTTGATCATCTTCCAGTTTCCCCATCTCTCTTTCTAAAGCACCTTTAATCATATTACGATCTGAATCTTCAGGTAAAGCTTTCCAAAACTCTTTTAATCCAAATTTGTCTTTGATTAAATCTAAAAATTCAGTTATATTAACTGAAGATTTCACAATAATATCAACCATTCTATAATCTTCGCGAATACCATTATCCGATTCTACAAAGCCAAGATCGATACTTAAAAATTCTTTTAATATATTTCTCTTTTTAACCATATCGAAAACGGCTGATTCGCAAATTTTATTATTACCAAGAAGATCGAATAAAAGGCTAACTCTTGTATAAGAAGAATCTTCGTCTCCTTTTTCACCTCTATATAATTTAAAAACAGCAAAAAGATCTTCTGTTTTAGCTTCTTCAAGTATTTGAACTATATCCTTAGTTCCGGTTCCTTTTATTACAAGCTCTAGATCATTGCATAAAGTTTTTTGTTCTTCTGTTAACGCCATATCAAACTCTCCTACTAAAAATAATAATATACTTTAATTATGATATATTTAAATAATAAAGTCAATAATTTAACTAAATATCACAAACACTTAAACAAGAAAAAGGGGCTTTTACTCGAATAGATATTTTATAACGTCTTAATGCTAACTCCACCGACATATAAATTTGCGTGGCTTTTTCCAGTATTAAGCAATGCAAGTCCAATATTGTCGACACTAGAGCGTAGTTCTCCTACTTCTTCATTATGTTCACTGATTACTTTAGTGCCAATATTTGGAAGTGCATTTTTTCCCTTAACAAGGTAAAGTTTCCTTCTGAATTTTTCTTGTCTGCTCATTCGATTTACAACTTCCTGACCTATATAGCACCCTTTATTAAAGCTTATACCATTTATCTTATCGATTAAATATTGCAGCGGAAATGATGAATTTTGCACCATATCTTTTGCTCCATCTGGGACAAGGTTTTTAATTCTAACTTTTTCATACTGAATAAAATCTCCAACCGGTTCTTTTATTTCATCTTCATGTATGATCCTCATTCCTAGCAGCTTGTGCCTTGGATCTTGAAAAATAACTTGTGACTTACTACTACACTTCGCCAACTTAGCATCAAATAAAACTCCAACCTTATATAGTGAACTAATGTCTTTAATCCTCACTCTAAGGTAAGTTTTGAGCAAGTCTAATTTTTCAATTATTTGCTGTAGATGGGCATTTTCACACTCCAAATAAATATATTTATCATGCTCAATGAGGAAAAAATCGTACAGATATTTTCCCTGAGGGTTGAGTAATAAAGAGTAAATTGCCTGCTGGCTACTTAGTTTATTAATATCATTTGTTATAACACCCTGAAGAAAATCTCTCGTATCTGGTCCGTATAAAGATATTAGACTACGGTTTGCTAGCGGTATGTAACCCATAAAACTTCTGTTCAAACCTTAATTATACACTTTTACTAACTCCAACCCTTGAAATGTAACCTTTAGATGACTACATAGAATTGTAGGTTAATCTATTAATGAGGAAACATAAATGTCAAGTGTAAATTTGAATGTATTAGATGATAACGTGCTAATAAAGCCTATTACTGAAGAAAAACAAGGTGGAATTGTACTACCATCAAGTGCTGAAAAGAAGCCTACTAAAGGTGAAGTTATAGCAATTGGTAGTGGTTCACGCAACTCAAGCGGAGAGCGTATAGCTTTAACTGTAAAAACTGGTGATAAGGTTTTCTACAGGCAGTGGGCTGGGACAGAAGTAGAGCATGATAATGAAAAGTATGTCGTGATGAAGGAGTCAGACCTACTTGCTGTTATCAAGTAGGTATTCCTATTTTACTAAACTAATGCGCTATATAGTGCATTATGTATTTTAATATTCTAAATTTTTTATTAATTTAAGGAGTGATAAAAATGGCTAACATAGTAGTATCAGGCGAACAGTTGCAAGAAGCCTTTCGTGAAGTTGCAGCAATGGTTGACTCAACGGTGGGAGCAACTGCAGGGCCTAGGGGAAATACAGTAGGAATTAGCAAGCCATATGGTGGACCAGAGGTCACAAAGGATGGCTATAAGGTAATGAAAGGTATAAAGCCTGAAAAACCATTACACTCTGCGATAGTAAGCACCATTGCTCAAAGTGCTTCTCAGTGTAATGACAAAGTTGGTGATGGTACCACAACATGCTCAATACTGACTAGCAATATGATAATGGAAGCTTCAAAGTCAATTGCAGCTGGAAATGATCGTATTTGTATCAAAAATGGAATACAGAAGGCAAAAGATGTGATATTAAAGGAGATTACATCAATGTCTCGCACAATTTCTTTAGAGGAAATGGATGAAGTTGCACAAGTTGCAATAATTTCTGCAAATGGTGATAAAGATATTGGTAATAGCATTGCTGATGCTGTTAAAAAGGTTGGAAAAGAAGGCGTCATCACTGTTGAAGAGAGTAAGGGTTCAAAAGAATTAGAAGTTGAACTTACAACTGGTATGCAGTTTGACCGTGGTTATCTCTCTCCATACTTTGTTACAAATAATGAAAAGATGAGCGTGGAACTTGATGATCCATATTTGCTGATTACAGAAAAAAAACTTAATATTATTCAACCTTTACTTCCTATTCTTGAGGCTATTTTTAAGTCTGGTAAACCTTTGTTTATCATTGCAGAAGATGTTGAAGGTGAAGCATTAAGCACTTTAGTGATCAACAAATTACGTGGTCTAAAAGTTGCTGCAGTAAAAGCTCCAGGTTTTGGTGATAGGAGAAAGGAGATGCTCGAAGACATAGCAGCTTTAACAGGTGCTAAGTATGTCATAAAAGATGAGCTTGGAATCAAGATGGAAGATTTGACTCTTGAAGATCTTGGTACTGCTAAAAATGTTAAAATCACTAAAGACAATACCACAATTGTTAGTGAAGACAGCGACTCTGATAAAAAAAACAGAGTAGATGCTAGAGTTAACCAGATTAAATCTCAGATTGAAACTTCAACCTCTGATTATGATAAAGAAAAGCTGAGAGAGCGTTTAGCGAAATTATCAGGCGGCGTTGCTGTGCTCAAAGTTGGTGGAGCAACCGAAGTAGAAGTAAAAGAACGCAGAGATAGAGTTGAAGATGCACTTCACGCAACAAGAGCTGCAATTGAAGAAGGTATAGTTCCCGGTGGTGGAGTTGCACTTCTTTACGCTGCATCTGCTCTTGATAAGCTAAAAGCTTCAAGCGATGAAGAGCAAATAGGTATCAACATTGTCAAAAAAGTTCTCAGTGCTCCAATCAAAAGATTGGTTAAAAATGCTGGTCTTGAATCTGCTGTTATAATTGACTATTTGATTAAGCAGAATGATAAAGAGCTTATATACAACGTTGAGGCTATGAACTACGCTAATGCATCAACAGCTGGTGTAATTGATCCGGCAAAAGTAGTTCGTATTGCTTTTGAAACGGCAGTGTCTGTAGCAAGCGCACTTATTACTACTGAATCTATGATAGTTGATCTACCAAACAAAGAAGAAAATGCTTCATCACCTATGGGTGCAGGAGCAATGGGCGGAATGGGTGGATTCTAAGTAAACAAGAGCCTTGGAGCAACTTGCTCCAAGGTATTTTTCTAGTTCTAAAAAGTCTTACATTTATAAAGGAAATAAATTTGTGACTTTCTATGCAAAGCCACTACTATTTATATTTGTTACGTCTCTTTAATATTATAACTGCTTAAAAATAAAAAAATAATATATTAAAGTTATAATTGCTAGTATATTTGTATTAGCATAATATTATATTAACAAATGATTTATATAATATTTTTATTATAATAGATAGAACTTAAATTATTTTCTTCATAAATAGAGTATTTATGAAAATACGTATATACTCAATCCTACTTTTACTTTTTTCTTGCACTGAATTGTGCGCTGAAGAAGAAGTTGCAAAATTTGATCTGCTCATACAGTTGTGATTGGTATGACAAGATAAGAGGTGCTAGAATAATGGAACCGAAGTCATACATAGAAAATAGGTTAGGTATTTTTCAACTTTTGCTATATACTCAAGTAAAAATCTCTCTTTTACAGATGGATACAGTAAAGTTTGTTTTATTACTGCCAACAATACTACTCATACTAGTTGCTGGTGTTTACCTATCGGTTAAACTAAAATGGTTGCAGATATTTAGACTACCGTATGCCCTTTCACTTATTGGAGCTAAAAGAGGAGAAAATAAATTTTCTTCTATAGCTGCTCTGTTTACAATCTTAGGGGGAAATTTAGGAGTAGGAAATATTTCAGGAACTGCTGTTGCTCTAAAAACCGGAGGACCGGGATCCATTTTATGGATGGCAATCATTATTGTTGTTACTTCTGTGATAAAATATGTTACTTGTTACCTAAGTATAAAAACCAGAAAAGAAAAAAATGGACGGTTTATAGGTGGACCTGTAGCCTACATGAATGACTCATTTAACTCTAGCAAAGCTACAATTGTGTTTCTAATTGTTATGGTAATAGTTTCAATAACAGTTGGTAATCTTGTTCAGGTAAATTCTCTATCAATACCACTCAGCATGGTAGATGTACCTGTAGTTATTGGCGGCATTGTAATGGCCATAATATTTTTTGTTGTTGCAGCTCTCAGCTTAAAAAAAATTAAAATTTTTATATCGGCTATGATACCGATAATGACGGTGAGTTACCTTACACTTTGCGGTATAATATTATTTAAGTTTAGTGAAAATATCCTTCCTTCTCTAAAATTAATAACAAGCAGTTTTTTTACAACTAGTAGCTTTAACTCTGGTTTATCTTTAGGTTTAATTTTAGAAATGTTGACTATTATTCAAGTTGGAACTTTGCGAGGTATTTTTGCAACAGATATAGGACTTGGCCTCGAAGGAATTGTACACTCCTCGATTACTCCTAAAAAAAATAACAATAAATTTATCATTGAACAGAGTCTAATCACAATAATATCTCCTTTTATAGTTGCACTCATAGTATTCATTACAACAATGGTACTGCTTGTCACAGATTCTTGGATTACTGATTTAGAGAGCACTAACATGTGCATATTTGCTTTTAGAAAAGCTATGAATTGGCCCTATATTGACTATTTTATTATGACCATAATGTTTTGCTTTGCATTTACTACTATTTTTACTTGGTTTTTTTGTTCAAAACAAACAATACGCTATGTATCTATGGATAATAAATACACCAAAATCTGGACTGTAGTTTTTACCTTAATCATTCCATTTGGTGCAATCGGTGGAGTTAAGTTACTCTGGGATATAGCTGATATCTCGATTGCTGCTTTGCTTTTTATTAACATACTTGCTATACTCAAGCTCACTTCTCAAGATCCAGAAGTATTTACTATGAGTAGCAAATACTTGAAGTTGCAAAAACAGAGCTAAAGCAATATTTTAAGTTGTCATCCCAGTCTGGAATCCAGCCTTTCATGAACTTCATCAAAAATGTTATGTTTTAACATAATAATTTTATGCTCACTAACTGAGTGCGACTGGATCCCAGTGTCAGCTACTAGAATGACATACTTTTTGGTGAAAATTACTCTTATATTATAACGTTTGTAGTTATGAATTTGACTATAGGATCAAGTCTAGAAAAATCTAGATTCCAGACTGGAATGACAACTTAAATTGCTTGATGTGAACATAAAATAGCTCATGTCATCACGTTAGCAATACAACTTCTTTAATAAAAACTAAATCAATTCCCGTAATAATTGTACTAGCTAAGGCTAAAAGGCAGAGGGTTATTAGTGAGGGAAAATATGAATACTCAAAGCACACAACAATATCATGAATTCATTCGAGGATTTTTTACTTTATTCGATGAAATAAAAAAGGAAGACGACCCAATTTATAATTCCAGAGTTGGTTTTAATGCAGTAAAGTTTCTAATAAAGCACCCCATCTGGAATTTGGAGATAGATGAAGACAAAAATAAAGCTTATGAAGTTATTCTTCCAGAGCAGAACAAGATAAAGAAAGCCGAACAAAAGCTTGAAAGTGAAGTTAAAGCAAGGTTAAAAGAGTATGTTGATGATATCGCAGGAGTTTCAATATATGGCGATCACGCAAGTATTACACTGGGAGATGACAAAAAAGAGTTTAAAATCAGCGAGTTTTTAAATAGTGACTTTTGTCAGAAGAAAGGAATTTCGGGATTTTCAACACTGCATAGTGATGGAAAGAGCGGAATGCACGGTTTTGTTGCCGAAGAAGGAGAGAAAAGAATAAGGCATTATGTTGTAACCGATGGTTCATATGAAATGACTTTGAATTGGCATGACAAAAATGGAAAAAAATGTACTATCAAAATCAAGATTGATAAAGATGGTGTAGATCTAACTGAACGTAATGGTGTTACTGAGGAACAATTAAAAGCAAACACAGATGTAAAAATAGGTGGCTTATTCCTATATCAAATACAATTCAAGGAGAAAGGACAAGAACAAGAGAAACAACAATCATCTGAAACTTTCATAGAAAGTGATATTAGTAAAGGTATTGGCGTTCAAGCTACTCAAGATCAAGAAGTTGAGTTTAAGCATGTAACGACTAGCACTACAAATTCTAATAACGCATCTGCTAAAAAGATTCCACCGTCACTTCCACCTAGAGCTAGTTCATTACCTAATAATCAGAAAAAAGATGAGTATCAGCCAATACGGATTAATAGTAGAAATAACTACAATTTTCCATATTCTGATGCTTCTTCAAGCAGTACTATTTTCACCAAGTCTGTAATCTACAATCAAGATAATACACAAGAGGATGAACGGTATGACAATCCTACATTTGCTACATTTGGACATGCTGTACCTGGAAGCCGAAAATCAGATGAAAGTGAGCAAATATCTAATAATCGGCAAAAAGGTGCAATTTTTGATCCTACAACTACTGAAAGCGCTGCACCAGTACAAGACGTTGCATTCAAAAAAGTTAAAGATGCATTTAAGTATGAAAACGCTAAAGAATCACGCAATACTGGAAATAAGCAACCACTAAATGATGTAGCTTCGATTCTTGCATGGAAAGCAAAAAATGAGTTATTACGTAGTGAAAGTGAGTATGATGAAGAATTTTCTGACTTCGAAGATGGTTGGAGCGATAACGAAGATGAGTATATAACGCTTTCAAAGCCTCAATCAGATTATAAACAAGAAAAAGATTATCTTAGCACTAAGGAAAACGAAGAAAGAGGAAACGATGAACAAAAAGAAACCGAACAAGAAAATGAATCTCTAGAATACAGCTCAACAGACATAAAAACAAACGATTCGGGCTATTCATCTCCAACTCACTCTAATCATGAAAAATCTCGAGTAAATTCTGGACAGTTAAAAGCGAGCTTAATGAATGTTGAACAAAGAGATGATACCCTACTTACGGAATTTACCAGTAAGTTGGATAAAGAAACTCAGAAATTCCTGCTAAAACCAGTAAATCAAAAGAAAATGAGTGGGCAAACAAAAGAACATTTATTAGCAGCTGGATTGCTAAAAGACAATGCAGCGGAGAAAGAAATAAACGACTCAGGTTACTCATCTCCAACTTACACTAGTAACTATAATTTTCAGGTCAATTCTGAGCAATTAGAGAAGAAATTAGAAACCATTGAACCAAAAGATACATTGGAAAAATTGAATAAAGGATTGAGAGAACCTTCACACCAGGCTACTAAAGATTTATTCTCAGAAAGTATGTTGAAAGAAATAAAAGAAGGTAAAAAATATGACCCTGTACGTAAGTTATTAGAAAGAAAAGTGGCAGAACAAGAAGCAGAACAAGAAAATGATAATACTAATCTGACTATAGACAAAAATAGCGAACTATATAAATTGCTAGAAAAAGATGCAGCACAACTGAAAGCTGGAATAGTAGAAGAGGAAAGAAAAGATACTTTAACAGAACGCAATGATAGTCCTGATCGCAATAGAATTGCATTAGCAAATAGAAATAGAATCTGGGCTAAACTTATTGCTGAAGAAAAACAAAAAAAGGACAGTGGTATTAGTATAGGTTAAAGTAATTACTTAGCAAGCAATGGGTTTCATGTAATGGTAACCCTATTACAGAAGAGTATGAGCCACGTAAAAATAATACAAACATTCCTGCAAGACCTTGTATGTTGCACCCCCCTGCCCTGTTTTTCCACTCTTCTGATGCTAAATAGTATTTAATTTCTTGTTCGCTGAGACGCTTAAATTTCACTATTGTAACTACAGTCCTAATATGCTGTTTAGATTGATCAGGAGTTAATAAACACACACTGGTGTATACTCTATGCCTTCTTCCTGATAACAAGCGAACGCATTTTTCTGCTTGCTCAACGTTTTCAGCTTTGAGCAGTATCCTTCTACCACAAGCAACAACTGTATCAACACCAAGCACAAAGTAATTTGGATTTGAACTTTGTGTTTTCTCAGCTTTACTTTTTGCCATACGGATTGAGTAATCTCTTGGAAGTTCCTTTTTTAAAGGAACTTCATCTATGTCTGCTGGCAAAATTAAACCTGGCTCAATATTTATTTGTTTTAGTAAAGCTATACGCCTTTTCGATGATGAAGCAAGAATAAGATTATTTAGAGATCGTTCTGTCACTTGTACCTTTAAGCCTTCTAATTATCCTACCCTTTTTTGCATTCCTATCATAAACACTCATCTCAACCAACACCCTATCGCCTATAATTATGCGTATTTTACTTCTTCTCACTTTCCCTGATACATGACAGATAATCTCATGTTCATTGTCCAGCTTCACTCTAAATTCTGCTGCAGGTAGTAAAGCAGTTACTGCCCCTTCCACTTCAAAAATTGTTTTTGATTTGTCTTCTTTTATCATTGTCGTATTATAATTTAATAATCTTTTTCAGTCTACTATAGATTTTAAATTATTATCAATACAGGAGATTTTTATACTCTACTTGAGTATTGCTCTTGCAACTTAACTCCAATCATCTCCTTAACAATGCAAGAGGAAAGCGAGCTACCTACGCTTCTACTCTCTACTACCTTCTCAATAGAAGTTATGTTAGAAGATAAATCATTATCACAATTTTCCTCATCGCTATCAAGTCCACTATCAAAACTTGAAGATCTGGATAACTCTGTCTTCTTTTGTGAGGCACTATCAGGCTCACTAAAAACGTTTCCTGCTAGAGTATAAAATTGATGATTGAAGCTTCTTTGTTCAATAGAACTCATGTTAGAAGATAAACCATTATCACTACCATACCCGCCATCAGAGCTTGAAGATCTGAGTAACGTCATCTTTTCTTCCAGTGGAACACAAGACTCATTATTAGTCTCATTAAAAATATTTCTTGTTGGAGTATAAAATTGATTATTGAGGCTTCTTTGTTCATCAGCATGAATTTTTTCTCCCAGTCCATCAGCTATTTCTACAACTTTATCATCCCATTCATTCTCACACTCTAGCTTGCTTCTTAACTCTTCAACTTCCCATGCTAGTTTGCATATCCCTTGTTCATAAGATTCCAGTTGTGCTTTATGCTCATCTTTCAACTCTTGCACTTGAAGTTTTAAATTGCTTACATACTGCTCCTTTTCCTTCATTATGTGTGCTGCTTCTTTTAATTTGTCTTCTAACTCCTTCTTTTCTGTATTAACACCTTTTAGCTTACCCTCTAGCTTTCCTTTTGCTTCACATACATTTTTAAGTTCTTGTGCTTTCTCTTGTAACTCTGCTAACACACTTGCTAACTTTTCATCTTTTTGTGCCAGTTCAGTTTGCAATTCCGTGTTTTTTCGCTCTTCTTTTCCAAAACTGTTTTGTAAATCAGTTATTTGTTGTGAAGCAATTTCTGGTTGAGTTTCAGTATGCTGTAAATTGGCTTCCAATGCATTGCTATTAATAGAAGGAGAAGAAGGAAGGCTATTATCAGCATCAACTTTATGATCTAACTTCCCCTCTGGTTCCTTACCTTGATAAGCCACCATAGATTCATTGTAAAGATTAATAGGAGTAGCCCTATTCTCTTCTAGTGATTCCATTACAGCATCATATAAGGAGAGACCTTGAATATATAATTCATCGTTTTGCTTTATTAATTCTAAAATCTCCTTCGATGAAACAAAATCTTCACCATTAAATTTTAGTATTTCAGTTATGCCATCGCTACTCACATTCATAATCATGGTACACATTCCTGATCCATCTTTTGCAGCCCAAGTGCTTGTCATTTCATAATATGCACCTTCTTTAAATTCATAATATCTTTTCTTATCTTTTTTATGAGCGTGTATTTCATGTTTTTTATTGCAATAGATATTCAGTTCTTTAATATCTTTCTCTTGCTGTAAAACGTCACTAATCTTTGTTGGCTCACTATTGTCGTAATGAGTAAGGTTAATATTCAAAACTTTATTATTATTGTCAATTTCTTCACAGTAAACTTGAAAGTCCTCTTTCCATTTTCCAAAATACCTACTTGCAACTTCTTTTCCTTCCTTTACTAACTCTATGTATTTACCTATATTTTTCTCAAAGTCCTCATTAACAGGCTTTTCTCTTTCTTTTACTGCTTCATCCACATACATTCGCTTAAAATCATTATCACCTACTAGATTACTAAAACGCCAATTACCATAAGCTTTTTGTATATCAGTAAAGTCCATCTTTTCTCTCAAAAGCGCTAATAAGCTTATCTTATCTCTCAAATTTTCTAACTCACAATCGAGAAAATCATCGAAACTGCATAACTTTTTATACAGTTCCCTATCTTCTATAATTGAGCGAAGAAATTTCATTATAGTAAGGTTCTTAATGGAAGGCTCATTTTTTTCTGCATCATTAATATAGCTTTTGAGAAATTGAAATATACCAAGCCCATCACTATCTTGGACAAACTTCTCTCTATCATTAACACAATTGTTGCCCTGTGATGAACATAATCTATTATGCAATTTTTGCAAGTCATGTATTGACTTAACTACATATTCTGCAACTGACAATTCTCTCAGCTGATCACTTGTTTTTTCCGCTTTTACTGCTTTGTCTCCCTTAGTCAAACCTGCAATCATAATACGCCTCCTTTAACTATGTTTATATTATAACAATCAACATGTATTTAAGAAAAATCACACTGCTCACTGTACGTTTACGCTGCTACTTTGCATAATAGATTGCTTGAAGTCACACAAGTATCGTTTTTTATTAGATAAAAGTTAACAAGACGTTTTCATAGATTTTTAAGCTTAATAACATCCTCTCTATTGGGACTAGTTGAAATTAGATGAATTGGTACACCTATTAATTCTTCTATTTTTCTCACATATTTCATCAAATTTGCAGGTAATTCCTTAACTGACCTTTTGCCTTGAGTTTTCTCTTTCCAACCAGGAAATTCTTCATATATTGGCTCTAATTCTTTTTGTATTGAATGTGATGCGGGTAAATAATCATACATTTTTCCGCCATACTTATAACCAGTGCCTATTTTAATAGTATCAAAAGAATCAAGAATATCTAATTTGGTTAATACAATGCTTGAAACTCCAGAGAGTTGTACGGCCTGGCGCACTAAAACTGCGTCAAACCATCCGCAGCGCCTTCTTCTATTGCTTACTGTTCCAAGTTCCTTACCTATAGAAAATAAGCTGTCTCCAATCTCGTTATTTTGTTCAGTAGGAAATGGACCATTACCCACTCTTGTTGTATACGCTTTTGCTACACCAATAATGTGAGCATTGTAGGATAATCCTGAGCCTGTTATCGCTTGCGATGCTACGGTATTACTTGAAGTAACAAAAGGGTAAGTTCCGTGGTCGATATCTAAAAATGCGCCTTGAGCGCCTTCAAATATTATTTTCTTACCTTCTTTCATAAAATCATTTAATATCTTCCACACAGGTTTTTTATATAAAAGAATTTTTTCTGAAATCTCTTGAATTTCCTTTAATATTTCTTCTTTTTTAACTACCTGGTAGTTAAGTCCTTTTCTGATAGCATTATGGTAACTCAGGAGAGCATCCACTCTTTGATTCAGCTCATCTGTGTTTTCTAAGTCACAAAGGCGTATAGCTCTCCTGCCAACTTTATCTTCATAACATGGCCCTATCCCTTTGTTTGTTGTACCAATTTTGTGATTTCCGTTTAAATCTTCAAATAGCTTTTCCTTGTCCTTATGTACGCTAAGTATTAATGGACAGCTCTCGGATACCATCAAGTTGTTATAGTTTACGTCCACTCCTTTAACTTTCAATGACTCTATTTCTGAGACTAGAGCATGTGAATCAAGAGCAACACCGTTTCCTATAATAGATATTTTGTCCGCTCTCAAAACAGCAGAGGGCAGTAAATTTAATTTATAAACCTCATCATCTATTACTATAGTGTGCCCTGCATTATTTCCTCCCTGAAATCTCACAACTACATCTGCATTCTCAGAAAGATAATCTACTATTTTACCCTTGCCTTCGTCACCCCATTGCAGACCAACAATTACAATATTATTCATCACTATTTTCTAGATTAATACGTAAATATTAATGCAGCATGCTACAAATGAAAAGAGAAATCTACGCCTTTCCTATATCCCTAAAATAAAGAAATAGACTATCGACTTTTTTATATATTATAAAATTATTCATCATTATATGGTACAACTTACAGCATATTTATAGTAAGGTGTTAATTATGAAAGAGGCAAAGAAGAGTCCGGTAGTTAGATTAAAGGCCACAGCTAAAGAATTCAATTTTAGTAAATTAAGAGCAGATCAAGATAATAAATTAGCGAATTCCGGTGAAACAATGTTCTTAGATTTTCAAAGAATGAATTTTATTATTAATGAAAAAGAAATAGATAAAAATTTTATTATTGCATTTAAGGAAGGAGCTAAAGATTATAAAAATGAGATTTTTAACCGTGATAATTTTGATAACCTCTCTGAAGAAGGTAAAGCTTTTATGGAACCAGCACTTAAGGAGCTTGATCAAGATAGACTATCTGAAGTTTGGGAAAATCATTGTAATAGCCCTACAGTTGCTGATGAAAAAAAAATTGATGAATATAGAAAGGAATTTGAGAGATTTTATAACGCAGGGAGAAGCTCTTATCATCTATTCTCCAAAAAAGATTACCGTGCATTAGCAAAGGAAATTTTCAAGGAAATGTTCAGGTACGCTGGGGCAGAAGTTCCAAGTAATGCTATTTTAGAAGAGCTAGTCACCAATTGTAATCAAGCAGGGTATGAAGCTGGTATATTTAATGAATCTCATGCAGCACTCAGTAGTTGTAGCTTGATTCCACATAGTCCTAAAAAAGCGCTAAACATTTACTGCACTGATCACAACCACATAAAAGTGAAGTCTGATATGGCAATGCCTATAACCACGCTTAACAATCCGAAAGAGAAAATATGTGACCTATCCAGCTCATTAGAATTCACACTTGAATCTCAAGATAGCAAAAATGGTATAATATATAAAGAAGGTAAGTTATCACTTACTATTCCTGAAGAGCTAAAAAACTATAAAGATAATGGCAAGAGCTTGTTTGACATTATTAAAGAATATTTTCAGAAATTCTGTGCAGAACTAGGATTTAAATATGAGACAAAAATACAAATAGAGCATGACTTAGGTACTCAAATCAAAGTAAATAACTATTTAGATGGTACGATATCAACCATAGGATCAGATGCAAATGAAGAATTTATTAATCTTTTAAGCAAAAACCTCAGAGAGAAGTTATTGGAATCAGGAGTTGCTCTAGTAGGTGAAGATGTTGATGATATTATTGAAGTCAGAGTATCTGCAGTTATGGATCTACTGCGTGATTATACTAAATTGGAAGATAATAAAGAAAACAGAGAGTTATTAATAAGTGAAGTAGCAGATAATTTAGGGCTTTCCACTCAAGATAAAACAGCATCAGAAGTATTGATGGAATTAAACTCTTTACCTTCTTCGATAAAAGGTCAGGTTAATCATAATCAAGTGCAGTTTGTTGTAAATATTTTTACCAATTTAATTGTTGAAGGAAAAAGCGAAGTATACAAAGAAAAAAATGCAATTAATGCAATTGATGCAATTCATCAGAAGATAGATAAGGCAATTGTTGAGCAAGAAAAAAGAGCAACCAACAAACAAGATATAGAGAATGATAAATGGACAGATAAAATAAAAAAACAGAGATTATCTATGGAATCACATGGGCATTTGCATTAAAGATACTGTGTACAGAGGCGTAGTATGCTCAATTTTCGCCTTTCATTTAAAGCACTCAAATTGATCAAACACACTCAATCCAAAGCGTTTGTAGATTCGATATCTTGAGTAACTTGACGCAGAGAGAATTGTATACCTTAGTCAACTTTTCTAGCGGTATCCATAAGGTAAATCATTATTTGAGTGTTACACCCAAGCCCTCTTTATTTTCCTCTGTTATCAAGCTAAAAATACCATTTGCTTTCATTATGTATACGAAACTATTATGCTTGCAAGAAAAAAAAACCTAAAAAACTGGAAAAGAGAATAGGAATTTGACATAAGCTATTCCCAAATTTTCAATGTTCATATGGTTATAAGCAGTACAGCTATTAATCATCCATTATTGATATACCTGAATTATTCTCAGTAAATAAATCAAGTATAATGTTAGGTACTCTACCATCAACTATGTGAACAACCCCTGCACATTCTTCTACCATTTTAGTATATGACATAAGCCTTTCAACAAATTTTTCTCCTTTAATTTTTCCACAATCAATCGATTCTTTTAAATTTTTAATCAAGACTCTTCCATTGCCAACTTTGTTTATTTCTTCATCTGTATCACTCAAGATTATCATTTTAGATGCGTAAACTGCAAGTGCAATTGCACTTGCAGTGCTATCAGTATCAATATGATATGTTTCTCCATTTTTTCCATAACCGATAGGTGCAATAACTGGTATAGAATCTGATTCTTCAATAAAGAATAATATATCAGGATTGATTTCAGTTGGTCTACCGATAAATCCCATGTCTAGTATTTTTTCAATATTATTTAATCTATTTTCCCTAAGCGTAGTGCTTATCTTTTCAGCTTTTATGAGGTTGCCATCTTTTCCACATAGTCCAATAGCTGAACCACCAGCAGAATTTATATGCTGAACAATTTTTTTATTAATTGAACCACACAGTGCCATTTCAATGATTTTCATAGTGCTTTTGTCTGTAAGTCTGACACCATTTATAAACTTATCATTCATACCTAGCATTTTTAACACTAAGTTAATTTCATATTCTCCGTCATGAACTACCACCGGATTTATACCAAGCTGTTTCAACAGAACAACATTATGCGCAAAAGCACTAAGCAGCGTTTCATCTGAGATTATTACACTGCTGCATTTGATGATAAAAGTTTCGCCTACAAATTTAGGTATGTTAGACAGAACTTCAAATAATATTTCTGTTTTTTCCTTCAATGGCATCTTACCATTTAAAGATTCATCACTTTTCATTTTTTTATCTTGTAAATTTGAAAAACTCATCTCTTACCTTGGTGATTTTATGCTTAACACGAATGCTTATTTGATGAATTGATACATGTTCATTATTAACCCACTTTTGAGTATTTTCTAGAATAGCATCTAGACTTTCCTGATTCACTTTATCTATTTTTGTTAGCACAATATTAAAGTTAATATTATTACATATTAACCAATAAACAAAGTCTTTGTCTATTTCTTTTAATCCTACCTTGCTATCTATAAGCACAAACACTCTTTTTAGATTTCTCCTGTGAATTAGATAGTACTCAATTAGGTTTAAGTATTGTACTGCTTCTTCCTTGCTTGCACAAGAATAGCCATAACCCGGTAGGTCGACAATCCTAAACTTATCATTGTACATAGAGTAAAAATTTATTTGTCTAGTGCATCCAGGTTTAGAAGAAACTCTTGCAGCTTTTTTGCTGTTTATCAGCAAGTTGATTAAACTTGATTTTCCTACGTTTGATCTACCAGCAAATGCAATCTCTGGAGCCGACTCATCTGGTAATGATTTTTTGTCTGAAGCTCCAAATATGAAGCTGCAGATTGATGTTATCTGTTTTGCCATTATACTTAGGTAGAAATATTCGAGACAATTATAGTGTTATTGCTTGATATAAGAAATTTTTTATTTCAGTATATATTACTTACTTAAACAGCTGAAAACTAGACCTGTACTATATGGATATAGAGAATAATTTACAAGACTTAAAAAAAAAGTTTTCTGATGTAGAGAGAAATCTGGAAAACCCTACCAATTTGAGTCAAAAAGAATTCGTTAGTTTTTCAAAGGAATACTCTGAACTCAGACCAATTATCGAGATAATCGATGAATATAATATATTAAAAGAGGAAATTTCAGATTTAGAAGAAATCATGAAAGATGAGAACAGCGATGGTGATATAAAAGAGTTAGCAAAAGAAGAACTTCTTGAGAAGCAAAAGATACTATTACCGAAAGTAAAAGCAAAACTAAAGTTGGCATTATTACCCAAAGATGAAGATGACTCAAGAAATGCAATATTAGAAATTAGAGCAGGCACAGGCGGAGAAGAAGCAGCATTATTTGCAGCGATGTTATTTCATATGTATCAAAAATATGCAGAAAGAAGAAATTGGAAGTTTGAGCCAATAAGTATTTCTAATACAGGTATAGGTGGCTATAAGGAAGCTTCTGCACTCATTAATGGAACAGAAGTTTTTGCAAGACTGAAATTTGAGTCAGGGGTGCACAGAGTACAAAGAGTGCCAGAAACTGAATCCTCAGGAAGATTGCACACTTCCGCAGCTACTGTTGCAATATTACCTGAAGTAGAAGAGGTTGACTTTGAAATAGAAGAAAAAGATTTACGCATAGATGTTTATAGATCCAGTGGTCCTGGAGGGCAATCAGTGAATACAACTGACAGCGCAGTAAGGGTCACCCACTTGCCAACAGGGATAGTTGTAATACAGCAAGATGAAAAATCGCAGCACAAAAATAAGGCTAAAGCGCTCAAAGTGTTGAGAGGAAGGCTATACGAAATTGAAAGACAAAAAAAAGAAATGGAAAGGTCAACAATGAGGAAAAGCCAAATTGGTTCTGGAGATCGCTCTGAACGTATAAGAACTTATAACTTTCCACAATCAAGAATAACAGATCATAGAATTAATCTCACTTCACATCGACTAGAACAGATTATAAAAGAAGGTGAACTAGATGAATTTATTGAGGCATTGATTTCACGAAATGAAGCAGAAAGGTTGACTGGAGGGGGTAATGTTACTTTTTGATGGAAATTTGAAACAAAGCATAGGTATCAGGTTAAAAAGAAGTAAAGTTAGTTGTTCATAAGGTTGACAATTATTTAAATTTATGCTATAATTAGCAGCTCTATAACTTACAGAAACCATGGAAGTTGACTTTAATCAATATGTTAATAGTAACACCTTAGAGTTAAATAATCTATATGTATATATGGAAAAGCTAGTAAACTTTTTACAGAAAAAGCAAAATATTACAAGCTTGACTTTATCTAATTGTTATATTGATGCTCAGTGCGGAGAAGTTTTAAATGAAGCATTAGAGAATATTAATCTTCCAAATATTACTGAGTGTAAATTAACTTCTAGCATTATTGGCGCAGAAGGCTCAATAGCAATCACTAAATGTTAAAGAATGGTAACTTTCCAAATCTTATTAAACTTGATTTAATTTCTAATGATATTGATGTTGAAAGTGAAATAATATTAATGAGTGCGCTAAGGGGTGGTAGTTTTTCAAATATTAAAGAATTTAATTTACTTTATGACAACGTCTGCAACGAAGGCATAGCAGCATTACGTGAATCATAGAACAACAATATGCTTCCAAATCTTATTAAGTTTAGTTTTCCCTTTAGTATTACTAATGATAACAAAGATATGGAAATGTCAAGCGAATACCTATTCGGTTAATAGCATCATATAGAAAAAGGCAAGTTACATTTATTTGTTGCTGCTCATAGAACATCCAAATTCAACTATAGACCTGCTAAAAGGTGTAGGAAATCTTACTGCTATTGACATTATTGCGAAAATTCCATCAATTGATAACTTCCTATTCTGTGTAAAAAAATAAGAAAGGAGAGGAAAAAAGGATTAGTTTCTTTTATGATTATCCAAGAAGTCTAGTCTAAATTCAAGTTTTGTGAATAGGCTAGCGCTTAAATTTTTGATCAAAAAGGGACAAGTTTAGTAAAAAATAATGATATTATAAGTGGAACATAAAATAGTCCCACTGCAGTACTAATTAGGAGCAATAAAGTAGCTTTATCTGGTTGGTAATTTAAAATATTAGCAAGTATTATACTGGATCCAGAAATCGGAATAATAGCCAGTAACATCAGTGCTTTATAGATGCTTTCATCGTATATACCTGTAACATGCTTGTCTAGCAAGACAATTCCCAAAACAAATGACGGCCAGAATATGTACTTTGCTACAATAGTGGTCAAGGCAAGCTTCCAATCTACTTTAAAATTTGTAATTTGTGCAATACTTACTCCAAGCAGCACCATTCCTAATGTGATAAATGTACTTCTGATATTTATCATAACATCTGTCAAAAAAGTGGGTATTTGTATATCATATATACTTAAAAAGAAACCTAGAATCATTGCATATAATGAGGGAAGTTTGAGTAACTTTAATACGCATTCTTTTGCAGTATAGATACCATTTGCAGCTATATAAAATCCCAAACTATTTTCAAATAGTGCCATTCCTATGTAACAGACAACATACACAGACACTGAATCTTCATCAAATAAAGCCATGGCAATCGGTAGACCAAAATAACCCATACTTGTGCTGCCCGAGCTAAACGCTAATATGTTTCTCGTGTTGTCCTTAAATAAAAAAGAAGAAAGATAATACACTGATAAGGACATAGTACTACCTATAAACCATATCAAAATCGGCAGAGAAATTACTTTTAAATTAACTTCTGTATGAGATACTCCGTATAAAATCACTATTGGATTAGCTATATAAAAGAGTATTTGAGATATAGTATTTCTATCAATTTTAAGATATCTTCCTGCTAAGTAACCAATAAGTATTGTAATGTAAATAGGTAATATTTTGAGGAAAAGAGTAAAGAACATACTAGCCTATTGTGATATCTTTGCTGATAAAGTGATATTAGATTTTAAGGTATTGTAAAAGTAAGTAAAATTTATTTTCCAATTAATCAAGTTCATAGTTAGTTAAAAAAAGATTCACTGAGTGCCAAAATTTGTTCTTATATAGGACTTAATAATGATATTTTTATGATTAAATTATGTTAAGTTTGTATAAAGCTCCTTGTATATTTTTATAAACCACTTGTAGTAATTTAGGTAGATTGTTGAAAAAACACTCATCTTGAATGGTTCTCAGGAATTCTTGCCTTAATCATTAAAATCGCACTATTACTTTCCATAATTTTTTTAAAGCCAACTTTTTCGTAAACACGGATTGCACAAACATTTGCTATACCTGGGTCGACAAAGGCATTCTCATAAACTTTAAAGACAAATTCGTTTAAAAATATATTCAAAGCTTGTAAACCAATGCCTTTGCCCACATAATCCAGCTCTCCGATATACCAGTCTATAGCAGCACAGCTTTCTGGAAGCTCAGAAGTATCGTAGCCCTGCTCAGGTGGAAAATCATGTTTGTTATAGTATTGAATATAACCAATATCAACTCCGTCACAATTAATAATGAATGCATGCATTGGTTTTTCAATAATTTGTGTCTTAAGTTTTAAACGTTTGAATCCTTTGACATAATTGCTATATTTTTTCTCAATTAACTCTGGTGTCCAATTTATATCCGCATCCCACCATAGCTTTACGTGAGGTGTTTCTAACCATTTTAATAACAGTAAAAAATGTCCTTCTTTCAACGCTTTAAATGTGATATTCTTATTCATTAATTGAAAATCTCAAATGTTACTACCATTTCTGTTAATCCTGTCTCTAATTGCTAAGTTCATTGAAATTGACATTTCCGTACCCAGTTTTCCTGATATGGTGCACTATTTTAACGTATCAGAAGGCACAATTCAATTAACTATTGCTTATAATTTTTTAGGCTTTTGCATAGGAGGGTTGTTTTTTGGTCCATTATCCGAGTGTTATGGTAGAAGGAGAATGATGATCATAGGTAATACTTTGCTACTCGTCGGCGCTGTTGGTTGTGTTTTTGCACCGTCGATTTTTTGGCTTTTAATTTCTCGCTTTGTTCAGGGTATTGGTGTCAGCACGTCTGTAGTTGTGTTTGCCATAATTGCAGATAGCTATCAAGGCGACAAAGCAGTAAAATTTATTGGAATCATGAATTCTGTTCTTACAGTTGTCATGGCAATTGCACCTGTTTTAGGAAGTTTTATCAATGGTGCTGTAGGGTGGCGTGGTAATTATGCAACTGTTGCAATACTTTGTTTGATCTCTTGGATTTTACTGCTTTTTCTGTTACCAGAAACAAAAAAGGACCGCGATATTTTCAGTTTGAAAAAAATGATGAAAGATTACAGAAAATTATTATCGAGTTCAAAATTTATGGTTCTGTCTTTGCAGCAGAGCCTCTTCTCTGCTGCTTATATGTCATTCATTACTTGCGGACCTTTTTTGTATATGGAAACTTTTGGCTTATCCAGCACTATTTATGCACTACATCAAGGTGCAATAGTTGGGTCCTTCTCACTAATTAGCCTATTTGCCATTAAGATCCTAAAAAAATTTGGAGCAGCATGGTGTGTAATTTCTGGTACGAGCGTGGGTGCTATCGGATCTCTATTGCTTGTAATACTCAGTGTAATCATGCCCCATTCTTTTTACTTGGTAACACTATCTATGATTATTTTTTCTATTGGTTGTGCAATATGCCAGCCAGTGGTTTTTAACTCATCAATAAACGTTTTCCCTGAAATGAAAGGCACAACTTCTTCTGCAATTTCATTTATTAGAGCTTCTATCATGGCTATTTTTATCGGCTTAACAAGCTACGTTTACGATGGTCAAGCAACCAGTGTAGCTATTCTTGTTTTTTTTGCAGTAGTTCTAATTTACTGTCTATTTATTGTTTTCAAGATCTGGAAAAATCTATAATCACCATATAGATCCTTCTCATTTCTAGTTATTGCGGTAATATGTATTGTAACTTTGCCAGCTGCTCTAGATGTATCTCTTCCAAATCACCTAATCTATATTAGTTAAAGAGTATTATCTTGCTCATGCGTCTAAAGTTTGAGAGCCAAATTTCAGCAATCCAATCAAATTCCAATTTTTTTCAAACAACTGTTTCTTGCTATTTTTGTACCTTAAAAAATTTAGCTTACTTTTGCGCTAGTTCGTTCAAATAGCATTAGTACGATTTACTTTTTTTGGGATGTAGAGATTTTCTAGGGATTGTCTTCTTGAGTTCTATAGTATTTTGTTCAACATTGAAACGAGAGTCCCGTTTCAAGCATTGAAGTGACGAATCAAGAGCTGCTTTTATCCCATCCCTATCAACTATTTGAGTAGTTGACAATGGAATCCAGTTATTTTCGTTTATACTAATCAATACATCAAATTCTATGCTATTATTGTGTTGTTTGACGTTGCTAGCTCTAATCTTATCATTCCCAAACCCAAACGTTATAGAATTATTCTCATCATAATTGACGCTTGCAGAATCAGGTAAAACCGCAAAATCCGCGTTGTTTACAAATCGAGAAAATGCATTTTTGATTTCGTTAAATGTACCGTAATGGTCTATATGGTCGTCATTAATACTTGTTACAACAGCAATATTTGCAGGAATTTTTAACATAGTTCCATCAGACTCATCAGCCTCGATTAAAAAAATGTCACTCTTGCCAAGTTTTGAATTACTCTGATAGGAGTTTAATACTCCTCCCACAATTACAGTAGCATCAGTACCAGAATGATCAAAAATGGAAGCAATCATAGCTGTTGTTGTTGTCTTGCCACTTGAACCAGAAACCGCTATCACATATTTACCTTTCATAATTTTAGCCAGCATGTCTGACCTATGCAAAACTGTTTTATTGTTATTTCTTGCTGCAACTAGCTCCACATTATCAGGTTTTATTGCGGAAGAATGTACAACTATTTGAGCTTGTCTAATACTACTTGCATCGTGACCAATATAGACCTCTATACCTAATTTTTGTAACCTATCTATATTGTCGTTTGATCGCGTATCACTGCCTTGAATTTTATAACTGGAATTATGAAGAATTTCAGCAATTGCGCTCATTCCAATTCCACCTATACCGATTATATGTATTACTTCTTTTTTAGGGTTCTGTCGCATTTGTAGGGAAGTAGAAAGAAGAATGATATAATTGTCTAAAAAAAAAGCAAAGATGTTTCGTATCAATCAAAAATTGTTGCCATATTTCAAAGGATTTAGCTTTTCAGCGGATGTTATCTGTATACATGAAATGTCGATTCTCTTTGAGCTATCGAGATTTGGAAGAAATGATGAGTATAAGGGGAGCAAAATGCTACGTTACAAAGGTGGGTTATCACCACTGATAGATGAGGCAGTAAGGAAAAGAAAGAAGCAGGTTGGTAGTAGTTGGAGAGACTTACATTAAATTAAACGGTAAATGGGTTTATTTATATACTGTAGACTTGTGTGTTAGTAGAGACAAGTCTGCAGCACTTGCATTCTTTCGTAAAGCTTTCAGGAGTAACTATCTTCCTGAGAAAATTGTAATTGATAAAAGCGGCAGTAATACTGCTGCTCTTGATGATTTGAATGCAGAAATTTCTGAAGATTATAGCTCTTCTTATAATAGTCCGAACGGAGGTAAAAACGTCTTTATAGCTATTATAAGCCAAGAGGCCAGCAGTATGTTATTATGACCTGTTCGGATTATTGTGAGAAGAGCTATACAGTTCTTCAAATAAAATATCTAAATAATATTGTTGATAGATTTATCAAAAAACTAATAAAGCCAATGCTTGGGTTTAAAAGCTTCCATTCCGCAAAGATTACCATCACAGGCATAGAAAATATTCGTATGATTCAAAAAAGACAAATTATTAAAATAATGTTTCTACTTTTGAGAATTTTGCTATGTTAATAACTCCTATAATCCCACCTTTAATGATCTTCTTTCCTATGGTTTATAGATGCGACAGAACCATATAATATAACCAGTGTATTAGGTTACTATGTAAAAATGATTAACATAGAAGCTTTATCATCAAAATATTATTTACTTATTAGTTTAAAATACGTCACAATATAAAAATGAAAAATAGCCGATTAGCGGTAGTATTCGATTGGGATAATACCTTAGTTGATACTCAAGATAATATTTCTAATGCCATTAAGCATACTTTAGATTTGATGGGATCTGGCAGTAAAGTTGTTGATAGAAATTCTCATGAATCAAGAAAGAGCTACATGGTCAATTTGTTTGGTGATCAGTGGAAAAAAGCGAATCAGATATATCAAAAATACCTAGATAATGCATTGTTACAAAATATTACTCTGAATGAAGGAGTAGAGAAAATGCTGCAGACACTGAAAAGCCACAATATTTACCTAGCGATAGTTAGCAATAAGAAAAATACTAATTTACGTCAAGAAGTTGCCTACTTTAAACTAGATTCTTACTTTGAAAGAATAGTTGGATCATGTGATACTGCAGAAGATAAGCCATCTGCAACTCCACTGCTATTTGCACTAGAGGAGAGTACGCTACCTGTAAATAGAGAAAATGTGTTTTTTGTTGGTGACAGCATCACAGACATTCTATGTGCACAAAATGCAAATTGCTTACCTATTGTATACGGACAATCAATAAGAGGTTATGAAGATTTGTTATATTTTCAACATTTTAATAAACTTACAGAATTCATAGTAAAGTATTTGAAAGATAGGTGGTAATGACAGAGATCGCTAGTGTACACAGGCGCTTTTGCGCATATTTAATAGATGTAGCAATTTTATTAATTCCAACCTTACTAATTGTGTTGTCATTAGGGGATTTTCCATTAATTTTACACCTGTCATACATGTGTATAAATTGTGGCTACTTTACATATTTTATATCTTCAACAGCTCAAGCAACTCCTGGTCAACAGTTAATGAATATATATACTATCACTTTAGATAGTTCTAAAATAGGTTTGAGCTTAGCATTTGATCGCACTATCTCTCAGTTTTTTCTTCCTATGCTAAATAATTCAATTATCACCTTTATCAAACTTTTTCAAACATCAGTAAATGCTTTAAGTACACTAGAAGTGATTATAGTGATGCTTACCTTCAGTTGGTATTTAGTTGCTTGCTTCTCTCAGAGGAAACAAGCATTTCATGATGTGCTATTTGATACGATTGTTGTGAGAAAAATGAATTGATGTTGCCTTGATTGTTATGTAGATTACATTGGTATATTAGCTAAAGAAAGGTTGTGAATAAAGAAATAGTAGAACATTTAAATAAATTACTTACAAATGAGCTGACTTCTGTACGCCAGTATCTTTTGCATTTTGCGATTCTTAAAGATAGCGGAATTAATAAACTTGCAGAAAAGATGAAAAACGAGCTTAATGAAGAACTTGAGCATGCAAATAGGCTAGCAGAAAGAATTTTACTGCTTAAGGGCATGCCAAATTTTCAAGATACAAATAAAATCTCAAAGTATGAAGGAAAGTTCACAAAAGATACAATGCAGAAAATCTTAGAAGATAATTCTAACTTAGAAGAAGAAGGTATTAAGGGCATCAAAGAGGCAATTTCCGTTGCTGAAAAAGAAAAGGATTTCGTGAGTGTAATGTTATTAGAAGGACTACTGAAAAATGAGGAAGAGCACTTACATTGGATCAAAGAACAGATTGACCTTATTGAGCTTATGGGTATTGAAAATTACTTGAGAACACAAATATAGAGTGTTAAGAAAAACAGTATTTATTTTCATTATACCTTTTTTACTTCTTTTTTCACTCGGGTTATGGCAGTTATTTAGATTGAGCTGGAAGAATAATATTATCAAAAATATGGATCTTCCAGTTATTCATCTACTGCCTAGTGATAATCTTTCAAAGTTTAACTACAGAAACGTTAAAATCGACGGAATTTTAAGTGATATAGAACTATATGTTTTCGCAGGTCAACGTGGCTATCATGTGCTGTCTCCTATGTTGCTTATCAATGGACATTACATGTTAATAAATAAAGGAATAGTCAGAGAAAAAAAAGAAGAAAAAGCAAAAATTGAAAAAGTAGCTGCTGATGGCGTTTTGTATTGTGATGGTAGCAAAAATTGGTTTATCAAAAATGATATTGCTTCAAATACATGGTTTACCTTAAGTACAGAAGAAATCTCCAATGATCTAGGTATTAAGCTAGAGAAATGTATATTGTGGCAAGATAATTTTGGTGGCAAATTGACTATACAGCCAATAAAGCATCTTGAATACGCAATTACTTGGTTTGCACTTTCCTTGATTTGGCTCATTATGTGCGTATTTTACTATAGGCAAAATATATATAAGTCGTAGAGATACAGTGTGGAAAAAGAAAAGCTACAAATAGAAAAAATGCAACAAAGTGGAAGAAAATACTTATTACAAGGGTTAGTGATATGTCAGTGTTGCAAATCCGTTTATTATGGAATGAGTAATGCTAAGGGAGGAAGAAGTTACTATCGTTGTCCTGGAAAACGTTTTGGTGAATGTAACAGCAAATCAATACGCGCGGATATACTAGAAGAGGTAGTATGGGAAGAAGTTAAGATGGTAAGAGAGCACATAACGAAGGAAAAGTGTGATTTATCAGAGGCAGATTGGGAGACTAAACTTAATATAATTAGAAAATTAGTTCAACGCATTGAAATTGATGATGATAATGTACATATAGTGTTTCGATTAAAAGAACTCGCTCTCGAAAGACAAAAAGAAGATATTCAACCTTGTACCAGAATTATAAAGAATGTAGTGCTATCAAATGCAATAGGAATGCATAAAGTTAGCAATGCCCTGGCTGCAATATCAGTTGCAGTGAAACTTGGAATTAGTGATGAAGAGATTAAAAAAGGTCTTTTGGAATTTAAAGGAGTAGCAAGGAGATTTTCTTTAATTGCCGATATTAAAGGTGTTAAGTTAATTGAGGATTATGCTCACCACCCAAATGAAATACAGGCAACCCTGGCAGCAGCACGTTCGATTGCTAAAAGAAAGGTAACAGGAATTATCGAGCCGCTTCGTTTTGCTCGTGTTCGTAATTTTTTTGATGAGTTCGTACGAATTTTCATGATGTTTGATTATGTAATTCTTACTCCTGTCCATCCTCCAGAAGATAAGCCTATTCCTGGCTGTGGAATTGATGATATACAAAAAGCCTTGATCAGTAATGGGTTTAATGATGTGAAGATTATGAATGATGCTTTACTCATTTCACATTTTATTAGTAATTCGACAAGTTCAGGAGATGTAGTATTATTTATTGGTGCTGGTAGTAATATAGCTAAACTAGCAAGAGAAGCTGCAAAGCTGCTGCTAGTAAAATAAACTTAAGCATTGGTGATTTATATGATAAAATTGTGTAGTAAAACTGGATCCCAGTGTCTAGGCAAACAACTGTACAGACATTGTGATATGGGGATAGCTTCCATTAAGAATGGTGTCATCCCAGTGCCCAGACACTGGGATCCAGAAGACTTAACTTTAAATAAGTGGCTGTATAATAAAAACTGGATTCCAGTGTCAAGCACTGGAATGACACCATCTGCTACTCAAATTATCTGTTTATCTGTAGGTTACAATGTTCGTACACTGAAATGTTACAGCGCTGGGGTGACATTTCCCGAACGTGAACACAATTGTGAATCTAGTGGAGGTTTAGCATGATGAAAAAGACGATCAGCAGTGTATTTGCAAGAGAAATTTTAGATAGCAGGGGTTACCCAACAATTGAGGTAGAAATAGAACTATGTGATGGAGCAACAGGTAGAGCCGCTGTCCCTTCTGGGGCTTCGACCGGTAAACTAGAAGCATTGGAGCTGAGAGATCAAGATGAAAAAAGGTATTGTGGTAAAGGAGTGCTGAAAGCTGTTCAATCTGTGAGTGAAGTGATAGCAAATAAAATCATTGGCATGGATGCAGCAAACCAGAGTGCAATTGATAAAGTTTTAATTGAACTAGATGGAACAAAAAATAAATCTAAACTTGGAGCAAATGCAACTTTGGGTGTGTCTCTTGCTGTTGCAAAAGCAGCAGCAAACAGCTTTAAAATGCCGTTATATAAGTATTTGGGAGTAGGGGAAGAGCAGATGCCAGTTCCGCTAATTAACGTCATTAATGGTGGAGTACATGCGGATAATAAACTCGATTTTCAAGAATTTATGATTCTTCCTGTTGGTGCTGAAACTTTCAGTGAAGCAATAAGAATATCTGCAGAGGTATTTCATAACTTGCGCAGCATTCTTAAGAAAAAAGGTTATAGCACAAACGTAGGAGATGAAGGTGGTTTTGCACCAGACATTGGTAGCACTGAAGAAGCTCTTAATCTGATAATTCAGGCTGTAGAATCTGCTGGTTATTCGATGAAAAATCACTTTGCACTGGGTCTTGATGTTGCTTCATCTACTTTTTATGAAAATAGAGTTTACAAATTTGAAAACAGAGAACTCACTTCAGAGGAATTGGTTCAGTATTATTTTGACCTTGTAGGCAAATATCCAATAATTTCTATAGAAGATGCAATGAATGAAGACGACTATGAAGGTTGGAAATTACTTACTGCAAAATTGGGAAGTAAAATTCAATTAGTCGGGGATGATTTATTTGTTACAAATTGTGAACTAATAAGTAAAGGAATAGAGGAGAAAATGGCAAATGCTGTACTAATCAAGCCAAACCAGATAGGAACACTTACGGAAACTTTTGCTGCTATTGAAATGGCAAAATCAAATGGCTATAGGGCTATTATTTCTCACCGCTCAGGTGAAACAGAAGATACAACGATATCCCACATATCAGTTGCGTCGAATTGTGGGCAAATAAAGACTGGCTCGCTGTCGCGTTCTGATAGGCTTGCAAAGTATAATGAATTGATGAGAATAGAAAGTTCATTAGGAGAAAATGCTAAATATTATCGCGGGTTAGCATGGATTTCATAGACGAAGTTAAATTATATTTAAAAGCAGGTGATGGTGGCGATGGTTGCGCGAGTTTTCGTCGAGAAAAATTCGTTGAATTTGGTGGTCCAAACGGTGGTAATGGTGGCAGGGGAGGAGACATAATTTTCATCAGTGATGCAAATCTCAACACTTTGCTTAATTTTCGTTGTCGAAGACACATTAAAGCGAGTAATGGAAAAAGTGGTACGAGTAGAGATAGATCTGGCACAGCAGGAAAAGATATTATACTTAAAGTTCCAGTTGGTACACAAATAATCGATGAAGAAAGTGAGGAAGTGATAGTAGATCTTGATAAACCCGACATCGAATTTCAAGTAGTGCAAGGTGGAAAAGGTGGACTTGGGAATACCAATTTTAAATCTGCTACCAATAGGGCACCAAGACATTTTACCCATGGTCAGCCTGGCGAAGAAAGAAATATAATATTGAAGCTAAAAGTTTTATCTGATGTTGGCATTATTGGTATGCCAAATGCAGGTAAATCTAAATTTTTAACCCGCTGCTCAAATTCTGATACGAAAGTAGGCGATTATGAATTTACTACTATAAGACCACATTTAGGTGTAGCAAAAGTGGATTATAGCGAAATTGTAATAGCAGATATTCCTGGAATAATCGCTGATGCTCATCTTGGAGTTGGGCTCGGACACAAATTTTTAAAGCACATAGAAAGGTGCAAAATTTTACTGCATTTAATTGATGTAACTCACGATGACATTATTTCAGCTTATAATTGTACGCATAATGAACTGAAGCTTTACAATAGCGATCTTGTTGAAAAAGAGGAAATTGTAGTGTTAAATAAATGTGACTTATTGGAAGAAACAGAAATTCTTGAGAAGAAGAATCATTTAGCCAATTATCTTGATAGAGAAGTACTGTGCTTATCAATCGACGATGATTTACAGCCCATCTTAAGATTATTAAATGAAAAAGTGAAAATTAAGGAAATTAATGTATATGATCCTTTTAAGATGTGAATTTTTTATTTGACAATCAAAGTCTGGATTCCAGTGGGTAATTTTCCACAGTTGTCTGCATTTTTTGTTCCACAACTTATCTTTTTTTCGGCTTGTGCCATTTCTCACACTGTCTCTTGCTTTCTTGAACTCAGAAATTCAATAGCTACAAAAGCATTTGAGTAGTTTTTTGTTAAGAATTAGGCATAGAATCCCCCATATTTATTAATAAAGAACAGAAAAAATGTAACGCACATACGACAGAGATTAAGCATATGTGTGCACCCATGTGCGCTGAAGAAGATACGCTACATTTTTACTGAGTTTGATTATTTGATAGAAAAGTCTGCAGACGAAGATAGATTTTGAGCTCTAAAAATACCTCTACTGTGAGTATACTAAGATTAGATAAATAGGCGAAGTAATTTTTATATTAGTTTTTTAGTTGCCAATCAATTTGGAGTTCAATAACTTGACATTTATTCAATACTACTGTATAATAAGCATGTGTATTTTTTATACACTATGGCAATAAAATTACCTTGTAATAGGTGTATTGGACCCGAGGGCAGTACTCGGCGCCTCCACCATATTTTTTGATTGATACGGGGGCGAGTAAGGATCGACATGCATAGTAAAGATGGTAGCTTTGCTCGGTTAGATACCACCGCTAAGAGTTCACAATTTAGATGCAAACGATAACTTTGCTGCTGAAGACAATGTTGCATTAGCTGCTTAATTTAGGCACTATAACTTCATTGCTATAAGCACGGTTTAGGGAACGCCGGGTAACAGAAGTTCCCCCAAACATGTAAGGGTTATATGGATAAAACAGATTATCAGAAGTCGATTAGTTATGCTAAATTTCAAGTTATCAAAAAGGCTTTGAATACTATATTAGATAATGTTTTTACTCCTCACTTAGAGATACTGTTTTTTACGCGCTTTAATGGTGTTGTCATACCAGACTACTTGAAAGAATCATACCCTACTCAAATGCTTATTATATTACAGCATCAATTTTTTGGTCTAAAAGTTCTTGAAGATAAGTTTAGCGTCAGTTTGAGCTTTCGTGGAAAACAAGAACAAGTCACTGTACCGTTTTTTGCTATTAGTGAGTTTCATGATAAAATTTCAGGAGATACTTTAGTATTTAGCGTTGATTCTGATAAAGAATATGAAAGTGAGAAATGTGCTGAAAAGTCATCAAATGGTAGTATTATATCTATAGATCAACTTTACGATAAGTAGTTACTTCATTTTATAAATAAAAAATATTGTATCTGTTCAGGATATCGACAAGACCATAGAGTAAAAGTGAGTTTATAACAAATGGTATCATTTGAGTAGCTGACATTGGCTTTCACATAAAAAACGTTGTAAAGCGCTTTCATGTTTACCAACGGTTCTGTCGCATCTATAAACCATAGGAAAGAAGATCATTAAAGGTGGGATTATAGGAGTTATTAACATAGCAAAATTCTCAAAAGTAGAAACATTATTTTAATAATTTGTCTTTTTTGAATCATACGAATATTTTCTATGCCTGTGATGGTAATCTTTGCGGAATGGAAGCTTTTAAACCCAAGCATTGGCTTTATTAGTTTTTTGATAAATCTATCAACAATATTATTTAGATATTTTATTTGAAGAACTGTATAGCTCTTCTCACAATAATCCGAACAGGTCATAATAACATACTGCTGGCCTCTTGGCTTATAATAGCTATAAAGACGTTTTTACCTCCGTTCGGACTATTATAAGAAGAGCTATAATCTTCAGAAATTTCTGCATTCAAATCATCAAGAGCAGCAGTATTACTGCCGCTTTTATCAATTACAATTTTCTCAGGAAGATAGTTACTCCTGAAAGCTTTACGAAAGAATGCAAGTGCTGCAGACTTGTCTCTACTAACACACAAGTCTACAGTATATAAATAAACCCATTTACCGTTTAATTTAATGTAAGTCTCTCCAACTACTACCAACCTGCTTCTTTCTTTTCCTTACTGCCTCATCTATCAGTGGTGATAACCCACCTTTGTAACGTAGCATTTTGCTCCCCTTATACTCATCATTTCTTCCAAATCTCGATAGCTCAAAGAGAATCGACATTTCATGTATACAGATAACATCCGCTGAAAAGCTAAATCCTTTGAAATATGGCAACAATTTTTGATTGATACGAAACATCTTTGCTTTTTTTTTAGACAATTATATCATTCTTCTTTCTACTTCCCTACAAATGCGACAGAACCGAAAATATTCGTATGATTCAAAAAAGACAAATTATTAAAATAATGTTTCTACTTTTGAGAATTTTGCTATGTTAATAACTCCTATAATCCCACCTTTAATGATCTTCTTTCCTATGGTTTATAGATGCGACAGAACCTTTTTTATACGTTAGCTACAGTTAAAACATAATTGACTTTGCCTAGTTAATATTTCAAATTATAAAAAAGGCAAATAATTCTATGATATTGCAGGGCAAAAAAGGGTTAATAACCGGAATAATAAATAAAAGGTCAATAGCATATGGTATAGCACAGACCCTCTCAGAACATGGAGCTGAGCTTGCAATCACTTATCAAAATGAAACAATAAAAGAGAAATTATTACCAATAGCAAGTGAATTAAATGTAGAGTTAATATTGCACTGTAATGTTTCAAATGAGGAAACTATAGATAATGCTTTTAAGGAAATAAAGGAGAAGTGGGGTGCTATTGATTTTTTGGTACATGCAATAGCATTCTCCGATAAAAATGAGCTAAATGGTAAATATGTCAATACTTCACTAAACAACTTTATTAATGCAATGCATATATCGTGCTATTCTTTTACTGCTTTAGCGCAAAGAGCGGAAAAAATGATGTTAAATGGCGGTAGTTTACTTACTTTATCCTACTATGGTGCTGAAAAAGTTATGCCAAATTATAATGTGATGGGTTTATGTAAAGCAGCACTTGAAGCAAGTGTAAAATATATAGCATGTGATCTCGGACCACAGAACATCAGAGTAAATGCAATTTCTGCTGGTCCAATCAGAACTTTGGCATCTTCTGGAATAAGTGACTTTCACTCCATATCGGAATGGAATAGAAGTAATTCTCCACTTAGACGCAATGTTACAATAGAAGATGTTGGCAAGGCAGCACTATACTTATTAAGCGACCTGAGTAGTGGTACAACTGGAGAAATTTTACATGTTGATTCAGGGTATAATGTTGTGGGAATGAAGATAGTAGACTAATACAGTACTGCAGATGCATGTGAAGCCTGTGTTTTTTTGTTATCCGAGTAATTGACATTGGAGCCCAGTGTCAGCTACTCGAATGACAACATTTTTTAATTAAATCTCGCACATTAACCATAGAGTTATTATTTTATAAGTATTTGTTGCTGCTGATCTTCTATTTTTACTTCCTCCATTTGGGTTAAGGGATTGTGCGTGAGGGTTGCTCTTGAAGTTGCCTTGCAAGGAAAAAGTCTTTTTCCTCCCGATCTTGGAGTTGCTTTGCAAGCAAGAAATCCTATTGTTCTTGTGTTTGTTTTGCTAAGACTTTATTCTTATTAAGCAGTGGTTAAAAATGAGCATGGCTTTTATTATAGAATGCCCCCCTATAGAAGTATAGGAGAGGGAGAGGGAGAGTAGACCAGTGGAACTTCCCCTACCAGTCTCTCGCAGAACTGTACATAAACCTCTCAGCTTATACAGCTCCCATTATTTAGCCTTTTTGACCCTAAACCTAGTGTCCAATGATAGAAAATATTTGGAGACCTATCTCTCACCTTTCCTAGAAATTGTCTTGCTAGTCTTCCGTGACTCCTGAGTCTCTTATATTTCCTTTTGACCCACTTTTCTAGATGCCGCTCTACATTCTTTAGAGATTTGTAGACCTCAGTTCTGTAAAATTTGCCATAGTACTGATACCAGCCTCTGACTATTGGATTTACTTTTCCTGATATCTCCTCTAATGTTATATGCGTATTTCGTAGCATTTTCCATGATCTTATGGTTGTAGTAATCTTTTTCTTGGCCTTGTTGCTAATTGCTGGGAGAAATGAAACAAAATGCTTCCCTATTTTATTTCTTGCTAACCTGGGTCTGAATGTGTAACCCAGAAAATCAAAACTTTGTTTAGGAAATTCATCTCTCCTATTGTCATCCTTACAGTACACTATCTGTGTCTTTTTAGGATGTAATTTCAACCTATACTCAGCCAATCTTTCTTCGATCATTACTTTCACAAATCTTGTCTGTTTCTCTGTTCTGCAGTGCACTATCGCATCGTCCACATATCTCTCAAATGGTACCGTCGGATAGTTCTTTTTCATCCATATATCAAACACATGATGCATGAATATATTAGAGATGATTGGGCTAACTGAACCTCCTTGCGGAACTCCTTTATCCCTAACTACTTTACTGCCATCTGCAAGTTGTATAGGGGATTTCATCCACCTTTCAACATATAGTATGACCCATTTGCAGTCTGTGTGTTTCTTGATAGCCTGAAGTGCTAAGTCGTGATCCAGATTGTCGAAGAACCCTGATATATCAAGGTCTACCACCCAATCGTACTTCCAGCATCTCTTACGCGCTGTATCTACCGCATCCAATGCTGATTTATTCGATCTATAACCATATGAATCCTCATGGAATTTTGGCTCCACTAACGGTTCGAGATACATTGTTGCTGCTGTTTGCGCTATCCTATCTGATACTGAAGGAACACATAAAATTCTTTGTCCTCCTCCCATATCTTTCGGTATTGCTACAGCTTTTACAGGCTCTGGAAAATAACTTCCGGATGTCATACGATTCCATAGTTTGTATAGATTATCTTTTAGATTTTCCTCAAACTTTGTTATCGAAACCCCATCTACACCAGCAGCACCTCTATTTTTCGATACTTGTTTATAAGCTCTCCAAATAAGTTGCTTTGGTATATCAAAAGACTTTGTTTTATTCATTAACTCCTCCCTTTCGGTTGATAAATAACTAAAACTAAATAACTCAGCTCCTTCGCTCCATTTCCATTACAGAAACTTCTTCACTACTACGAGCTGATCCGCCCCTGTTTTCCGCATCGGTACTCTCATCCTCAGAGATCAGCTCCTTGGATTTCTCCCTTATCATCGAAACGACAGGTTCCCGCAGTTCCACGCAATAGCCCAAAATAGATTCATGCCACCTCTATGCCGGACGCCATCTATCCAGTAAACAAGCTCCCGATAGATTTATCCCAGGTTAAGTCTAACCCCTGGTTTTGACATCATCCAATTCCTTTCGACACTTTATCAGTGGTTCATTTTCATTCATCTCTCTATTTTACACATGACGCATATTTGCGCCTTTTCCATAACGCTCACTACCTTAGCTTTTTACCAAAGCAGCTTATGGTTGTTTGAAGCCTGCTCTTGTAAGCCGGCTCCGAGGGGCCCACCCCCATCTATTGCGTAGCTTTTGCACTTAGTTTGCTCTTACTTGAACATTCCTTGTGTCTCTACGGCACACTAGACTCTGAAGACTTATCTTACAGGTTGTGGTACTTGTTGTTGATAAAATGTTTTTTCTACACGTGCTTCTTCCACACTGCACCTTCTTGATAAGACTGGCTCCTCAAGGCATTTTATACGTTGCTGTACATCATTAATGCACTGCCCTATAACATCACCAATTTTTCCATCAGCATTTTTTGCCAATAACTCATCAAACTCCCTCTCAATCTCTACTCTCTCAGAGATATCCTTTGAAAGATCACAATATTCCAAAATTTCATCTATCTGAAGTTGTTTTGCTAATAGAAAGTCTTCTTGCTCCTGCTGCTGTTTTATTAACTCTTGAGTTACAATTTTAGCCCTAGAGTAATGATTTCCTTCAAGATATATTGTTTCTCTCTCTTTACTACCCCATAACTCGTCATTTAATTTATAACTCTCACGATTAAACATCTGATTTAGTTGATCATTGTTTATCATTTCAGGATTTGGTTCAAACTTTTGTTGTTTCTCTCTGCCGCTAACTTTACAATGGACATTAATTTCAATGTTAGCTAAAGAAGCTAATAATTGAATTTCTTCAATAAAAGGAAAATAACTTTTACTTTCTATTGCTTCTAGATAGGATTGATAGAGTTCAGGCTTGTCAAGAAATGAGCGTGTAATAAAATCACTGTTATATTCGGCATTATAGTCACTCTCACCAATGCCATCAAGAGCCTCTGCATATTCACTTAGATTAAGCACAGCTTGATTATGCGATATATTAAATTTGCTAACAGCTCTACTTACTAACCTCTTCACATTACCTTCAGCATTTTCAATTTTCCTATTTGTTTGCTTAACCAGACCCTTTATTTTATCAGACTTGCCAGTTAAATCCCCTGGCTTATTAAAAAACATATTAAAAACCTTTTCTAGCTGATCCTTTAAAGGAGCTGGCATACTTGGATCATCTAAAGACGTAAATCGACTTAAAAATTTGTGCCATTCCATTCTCATATCTTGCGCTCTTTCAGCTTTATATGTACCAGAACTGTTATCACCAAACACTGCATGAAAAAAGCAATTGCCATCACCTGCAGTATCATATTTAACTACTTGGTTATTAGAAGGTTCTTTTTCTACATTACTCTCTGAAGTCTTGCGTCCTTTAGCATTTTCAATACTGTCAAAACCATTTGGTAATTTCCGTTTTCTAAGCCCAACCATAATTTCTACCTTAATTCAAGCTATATGTTATTATATTAACTAACTTATTAATAAGTAACTAATTAGGTATAGCAAAAATTTTTTAATTATGCAATAATTAAGGCTTTAAATAGCAAATATGAGCTTTAACTGTGGTATAGTTGGGTTACCAAATATAGGAAAATCAACTTTATTTAATGCACTTACAGAGTCAAGTGCAGCTGAAGCTGCAAATTATCCTTTTTGCACAATCGAGCCAAATGTTGGCAAAGTGCCAATACGAGATCAGCGTTTGAAACAAATTGCCTCGATTGCTCACTCAGGGAAAATAATCTACAATCAACTGGAAGTTGTCGATATTGCCGGCTTGGTTAAGGGTGCGAGCAAGGGTGAAGGACTAGGAAATAAATTTTTGAGTCATATCAGAGAAGTTGATGCCATTGTTCATCTGCTCAGGTGCTTTACGGATGACGATATCAGCCATGTAAACAGTAAAATAGATCCAATATCAGATGCTGAAATAGTGGAAATGGAGTTAATTCTAGCTGATATTGATAGCATAGAAAAAAGGCTTCCTCAATTGGAAAAGAAAGCAAAGCAAGGTGATAAAGAGCTAAAGAGACAACTTGAATTAATGCAAGAGGTATTAGCTACTTTAAAATTAGGTAAACCGGCAAGAAGCTTGGAGAATATCGATGAAGATGAGATGAAGTTGCTTCAATTGCTAACAACAAAGCCTGTTATGTATGTATGCAATGTTGAAGATACGAATATCATAACTGGTAATGAACTATCTAAAAGGGTGGAAAAAATGGCGGAAGAAAACAAAAGCAAATTTTATTGTATTTCAGCGAAACTTGAAGCAGATATTGCAAATCTTGATAGTGAAGAGGAAAAACAGAATTTTTTATTAGAATTTGGCTTACAAGAATCAGGACTTGATGGAGTAGCACGTATTATGTATGAAGTGCTAAGTATGATAACTTTTTTTACTGTGGGCCCCAAAGAAGCACGTGCATGGCCAATAAAGATAGGATCAACAGCTGACAAAGCAGCAGGTGTAATTCACACTGATTTTGAAAAGGGCTTTATAAAAGCAGAAACCATAAGCTTTGAAGACTATATAAAATATGGAAGCGAATTAGCTTGCAAAGATGCAGGGAAAATTCGCTTCGAAGGCAGAGACTATATAGTGCAAGATGGTGATATAATGCACTTTAGGTTCAATGTGTAGTATACATCTAACTCCCAAAGAACCAGGGAATCGAGCCTTTCTTTATGGCTTCCTCTTCGCTGATCTTATCTAGTTCCACGCGCCATGGAGAATGGAGCTAGGTGTTGTAACAACTTCTTTTCCCTGTGGTTGTATATTCTTCTCTTCCTCACATAATACGTTCTCCAGACATTCTTCTAAAAATTCATGTAAAGCTTTACCTTCTACAAGCACATCTTCGCTTTGCTCAGCTAATTTCAAAATTTCGTCTAGTTCAACATCTTTACCATTAATAGTTGCCTGACCAATCTCAATTTCACTAAGATTTACATTTAAACTAATAAAGCAGTTAACAGAATTACCTTTCCCATCTTCTGCACTCCACCTAATTTTCATATCGCATGTTGCATCTTTTGCAAAGCGGTAATTTCTTTTTCCATTATCATTCTTCTCAACCGTTGCTATTCTTTTATCGTTACTGTATATTTCTACTATCTTTACCTCATTTTTATTTCTTTCCATCCCTTCAATTTTGTCAGTGAAAAGACGGCTGATTTCTAAGCTACACCCAGGCTTAGAAATATTAATACTAAGATGATCATAATGATTAAGAGAACGTTTTGCATATGCGCATGGCACATAACATCCATCAAAAAAGGCAACTGCACTATCAGTTTTGAGAAATTCCTGTCCGTTACTCATCCCTTCTTCGACTCGAAGAAGATATCTACCCAACCTCTTTTTAAAATTCTTTCTCTTGTCTTCAGGAATAGACTTTTCATTCAATATACTTATTATTTCTTTTTGCTTACTTAATACTACATAATTAAAAAGGAAAATGTTCTTATTCCATCGATAATAATTCGCTATTTTGTCAAATGGATCTGCAGGCCAGCCTTTATTATAATTTACGTTATCCTTATCATCTTTACACAAATTATCCTTAAGGCCAAAATTCAATTTTCTAAAATCTGATAATACTTCTTCTACCCTATCTTCAAAAAATTGAAGTTTATTTTGAAATTCTTTCCCATAATTCATTTTCTCATTTATTTTAAGAAGATATTCACTAAATTTCTTCCTAAAATTTTCTTGATCTTTGTGGGCAAGCCTCTGATCTAATATATCTGTTATGTATTTTCGCTTATTCAATATTACGTAGTTAAAAAGGTCACTTTTTTTCCTCCTTTCATAATCTTCTGCTATTTCGTTAAAACACTCATTACTGTTCTTAAAATCCAATTTTTCGAAGTCTTGGAGCACGTTTTTTACATCATCCTCACTAAATTGAAGATTTGTTTGAGGAGACACGTCAGTTCTACTTTGATCATCAAGTTGAGGATTTTTTTTAGTAGATTGGACTAATAAACTTTCTGTGCTGTTAGAGAAAGAATGATTATTTTCTTCAGATTGAGAACTTTTCTTTTTAGACGTATTAGTAAAAAAATTAGTTAGTGAACTAAACATTAAGCACCTCTTAGTATTACTATCTAACTATAACTTAATGCCAAATGTTGTAAAGCTAAAATTAATATGTAAATTCATTTTTTTAAGACAATTATAAGTCTTCCTTCTATAAAATTTTATAATTAGCATATAACAAATGTTTAAGATATTGATTTTGTTTGTATTTTTATTACTTTACCAGGCAATATTATTAATGAATTAGTCAGACAAATATCTTGGCCAAACTTTACTCCATCCACAAACTCTCCATTTGTTACTCCAGTTGCAATGAACACTGATTCACTTCTTGCCATGTCTTTCACGGTGTAGATTTTTTCTGGGTCAGTGATATTCAAATTTTTTGCTCTTTCTTTTAATTGATCCGTGTCAAATATTAATCTTCCTTCTATCTGCCCACCGATTGAGCTTAGCGCTGCTGCTGCAAGCACTCCTTCTGGAGCTCCTCCTGTGCCGATATACATATCGTGATTGCCATTTATTAGCGAAACTATGGCTGCAACATCACCATCATCTATTAATTTCACTTTTGCTCCTAGCTTCCTAATTTTTGCTATTAATTCATCATGTCTTTCACGTTTAAGTACAGTTACTATAAGATCACTTGCTTTACATCCTTTTGCCTTGGCTAAATTGTCCAGATTCTTCTCAATCCTATTTTTTAGTGAGACTACACCCTCTGGGAGATTTTTTCCCACTGCTATCTTTTCCATATAAACATCAGGTGCATGTAAAAAATTACCTTTTTTTGTTGCAGCAAGAACAGACATTGCCCCTTGTTTATAATGAGCGCAAATCGTAGTGCCTTCAAGTGGATCAACAGCGATGTCAATCTCAGGGCCACTTCCTGTGCCAACTTTTTCTCCGATATATAGCATCGGTGCTTCGTCCCTCTCCCCTTCCCCAATCACAATTGTACCATTTATTTCCATTGAGTTTAGCACCGTACGCATTGCATCAACTGCAACCTGATCGGCCTTTTTTTCATTACCAAGGCCTGCCAATTTATATGCAGCAAGTGCTGCAGCTTCGGTTACTTTCACTAACTTATAGGCTAAATCTTCTATCATTTGCTCGAGAATCATAAATCAATATATATCATGCCATTTGATACTGCAAGATTACTTGACGGAATAATGAAAAAGTTGATATAATAAGCGTATAGCAATAATAGTAAGATTTGAATATGATCGGTAATTTAACTTATGAAGATGTAAAGAAATTTGTAACTGATAATCCTAATATAGCTGCTCAGGAATTTGGTGAGAAGCTAAAACAAAGTGGGCCAACAGATGCAAAGATTTGTGATTTGTTTATGGATATTCTCCACTCAGGGACAAGCAGTATTTTAAATGATTATGATACATTTCTAAAAATTGTTGAATTGCTCGCAAAGTCAAATATTAAAATTGATATTGGAGATACTACTTCTAAAACTGTATTAGATTACGCTGTGTCAGGTGAAAAACCTAACGTTATAAAGATATTTTTGGATAGCGATAAATTTGATCAAGAAAGAAAATCGAATGCTTTGTTGACCGCCGTTAATGAAGGTAAAGTTCAAGAGTTTGAGATATTTTTAGATTACATAGATCATACGAAAATACTGGAGGCTCTCAACACAGCTACTTGCAATGAGGACACTGACATTATGAAGGTACTCTTGAATAACAAAAGATTTACTGGAGAAGAGAAAGTTCAGGCTTTGAGTAATGCCTCTGTAGATGGCGACCTACCAAAAGTTAAGTTACTTTTAAAGTATATGACAGGTATACCAGAAGATGGCATAAGAAATCTTTTAGGAATAATTGAAGAGAAAAAATTATCACTTAGAAAAGAACTTAAAATAGATTCTGAATTTAAAGTCGATTTCAGCAATTCTGATCACAATAAATATCTCTCAAGCTGTGTAATAATTGCACTGCTTAGATCAGCAATAAACAAGAAGCAAAACACACCTGATGGAGCGGAGTCCAATGTCAGTAATACAAGCACTGGTCTCACGCTAAATAATGATGACATTAGGAATCTGTGTCTTGATATAGATAGGGTTACAAAACAGGATAGCACAGTTACTAGTTTTGAAGATTTGCAAAAAAGGTTAAAAAGGAAGGGAATTAATCTTCAGAGCAAATGTGAAAAAAATGCTGTACTAGAATATGCAATTAAAGATCAAAATTTGAACGTTATAAAATTTCTCTTACAAAATGGAATGACCATCATCAATGCAATCGGTCAAGAAGGAAGGTATTACGTTAGCAAAATTGAAGGAGAAAAATCTATATTATGCTTTGTTGTCTCTTACACTGATGATGACAATGCTGAGATTCTGAGCACGTTACTGCAAAGTGTTAATGCAGAGCAATCAAAACTAGATCCTGAAAGTGAATTGTACAGATTATATCAACAGTTAAAGGATGATGCATTCTGCACTGCTATTGCAGAAAATAATTCTGTAGCAGCGACAGTGCTAATACAGAACGATCAAGAAACACGCGCATCAGCAGTAAACAAGGATGAAACACCTGTAGTAACAGGGACTGACCAGGTTGTTACTACGCCAAGCGTAGAAGAAAATAGAACAGAACCTAACAAAAATATTAGTAATAAACCTACGGCAACAGCGCCTCCAGTTAGTACTAATGGTAATAATAACAAAAATGAAGCACCTGTATCAACAAGGACTGGCCCAACTGTCACACCAAATAATGATAAGAAAGCTAACGGCTTTGTAGAGGCTCAATTTTCTCCACCAAATGAAAAAGAAACTAAATACAAAAAAAGTAAGGAGAGTTTTTACGCCTCATTAAGGAGTGATGTTGTTGGAGTTGTTATTGCAGGATTGTTTGTTGCTGCTGCTGTGACGGTTCCATCTTTAGCTGGTGCATTAGTTTGCAGTGTCCTAGCTATTTTAGTTGTAATGGTAACTGGATTACATGTAAAAAATTTTACACTTCCAAGTTACAGCGAAATGAGAGAAAATAAGGTTGAACCTGTAAATTCAAGTTTGAGAAACCATGCAATCTAGCTCCTAGAATCACTTTTCAAACCAATTATAATTTCTTGATTGTTAAACCACTTTATCAAAATTAAGTGGGACTAGTGCGATTCGAACGCACGGCCTTCGGATTAGGAATCCAACGCTCTATCCTACTGAGCTATAGTCCCATGTCTTCTGCTATTTATGCAAAATTATAGCAAAAAGTCTCGCATTTTTCTAGGCACCCTGTACAATTAATTCACAATAATAAAAAATATTTCTGTATTTCTTGAATGTAATACTGTTATATTTAATAATACGATTCCAATTGAAAGATTAATGCTAGTTAACAATATTAGTTACTTTTATAGTAATCAAGATGGCTTTGCTTTAAGCAACATCAACATTCAAGTGAAGAAAGGAAGTGTTGCCTGTTTACTAGGTCATTCTGGCTGTGGCAAGTCAACAATTCTAAAATTAATCGCAGGAATAGAAAATCCAAAATCTGGAACCATTGTTATAAATGATAAATTAGTTGCAAGTAACAAAGTGTCAATTGCTATAGAGCGTAGAAATATCGGATTGATTTTTCAGCATTCTGCATTATTTCCTCATAAAACAGTAATAGAAAATATAACTTTTGCTATTTGCAGTACTTCTAAGAAAGAAAAATACCTTACTGCATTGGAAATCTTAAAGCTATTTAATATAGAAAAATATGAAAACATGTACCCTCATGCTTTATCAGGAGGACAGCAACAATTAGTTGCAATAGCAAGAGTAATGGCGCAAAATCCTGATGTTGTTTTGCTCGATGAACCATTTTCTAATTTAGATATACTGCTCAAATATCGAATAAGGCACCATATATTGTCACTTTTTAGAAGCAAAAATATTCCTGTACTCATGGTAACTCATGATCCGCAAGAAGCGTTGAAAGTTGCAGATTTTATTTACGTGATGAAAAATGGTAAAATTATTCAATCAGGAGTTCCTAGCTACATATACCACAGACCTAAAGATGATACGTTAGCAAAATTTTTTAGTGAGCTTCCTTTTACTCTACAGCTAAACTAAACTTAATGTTAGGCTAAAACTATTATAAGATAATTAAAAACTCTTGATTTATAATTCAATAAAAGTGATATAATTTATGTATCACTTGGCTTCAGTCAAGTTTTAATACCTAAAAGTTAATATTTTCAACGGAGGTACAAATGAGTTTAGGTCCATGGCAGCTGTTTCTAGTCTTAATAATAATCTTAGTTCTGTTTGGTGCAGGTAGGTTACCACAAGTTATGGGTGATTTAGGCAAAGGCATTAAAAACCTTAAACAAGAACTTAAGGATTCAGAGAAACTATCATCTAATGAACCAGATCGTTAGCTTCCTTATGTTTCGTGACACGCACTAAAGTGCGTGTCATTTGTTTAAACAAGGCTAAAGAATTGAAGAGGTATGATTGAAGTACAGTAATAATTATGTTAGTTAGAATGTTATTAAAGGTTAATCGTGGAAGAAAGTGAGAAATTGACTGAAGATAAAAAATTGGCCTCTGATATTCTAAAAGAGGTTGCAGATACCAATAACAACGATAGTGATAAAGTAACATTGTTCGACATCAAAACAGCTTTACATGAGCGCGGTTTTGGTATTTTAATAATCATCTTCTCTTTACCGCTATCAGTACCTATACCTGTTCCACCTGGCTATACAACCATTCTTTCTATACCTTTAATCTTATTTTCACTGCAGCTTCTATTTGGGTTTGGTTCTCCTTGGATGCCTAATTGGCTAGAAAGGAAATCTTTTCAACGTTCAACACTAGCTCTCGTGGTAGAGAAAACTTCACCTATATTAAAAAAAATAGAAAAGTTCATGAAACCAAGAATGTCTTTTATTTTTCTTGGTCCGGGTGAAAAGATTCTAGCTTTTATGATGTTGCTTTGTGCAATAATAATAGCTCTTCCATTACCTTTTACTCACTTCCTTCCTGCAATTGGTATAACTCTTATTTCACTCGGCATTATGGGTAAAGATGGATTTTTATCTACGTTAGGAGTGTTAGTTTCATTCTGTGCGTTATTGGTTACCCTTATTGTAATAGTTAAAGGACCAAAACTTATAGCCGGAACACTTTCTCTTCTTAAAAGCCTTATAACTTAAAAGCTTTACAACACTTTAATAAAAGAATGAAGTACAGCATGAAATGAATAATCGATATTGAAATATAGCAATAACTATGTTAGTTAGAAGTTATATTGTTATTAAAGGGTAACTGTGGAAAAAAGTGTGAAATTGACTGAAGATAAAAAATTGGCCTCTGATATTCTAAAAGAGGTTGCAGATACTAATAATAACGATAATGATAAAGTAACATTATTTGATATTAAAACAGCTTTACATGAGCGCGGTTTTGGTATTTTAATAATCATCTTCTCTTTACCGCTATCAGTACCTATACCTGTTCCACCTGGCTATACAACCATTCTTTCTATACCTTTAATCTTATTTTCACTGCAGCTTCTATTTGGGTTTGATTCCCCTTGGATGCCTAATTGGCTAGAAAGGAAATCTTTTCAACGTTCAACACTAGCTCTCGTGGTAGAGAAAACTTCACCTACATTAAAAAAAATAGAAAAGTTCATGAAACCAAGAATGTCTTTCATTTTTCGTGGTCCTGGTGAAAATATTTTAGCATTTATAATGCTGCTTTGTGCATTATCGATAGCAATCCCACTTCCTTTAACTAACTTCATTCCTGCAATTGGTACAACTCTCATTTCACTGGGTATCATGAGCAAAGATGGATTTCTCTCTATAATGGGAGTATTAGTATCATTGTGTGGGTTATTACTTACTCTTGTCGTAATAGTTAAAGGACCACAGCTTATATTTGGAGCATTTTCTTTTCTAAAAAGCTTTGTATATGGTTAAGCTTTACAACACTTTAACAAAAAAAAAAGAGCCCTTTACACCAATCGATAAAGATCATATAAAAATGTACGTTTGTGGGCCAACAGTATATGATACAGCACATATAGGTAATGCACGTTCTATTGTTGTTTACGATGTATTATTTCGACTGCTTAAATTTTGTTATGGAAAAGTTACTTATGTGCGTAATATAACCGACATCGATGACAAGATAATCAATGCAGCAAATGAGAAAAATAGTAATATAGAAAGCATTAGCAAATATTACACTAAAACTTTTCATGAAGACATGGAAAGCATAAATTGTGCAGAACCAACATATGAACCAAAAGCAACGGAAAACATAGATAACATTATCAAGTTAATTGAGTCTTTGCTGCAAGCTGGTCATGCTTATGAATCCAATAAACATGTATATTTTAGTGTAGAATCTTACCCTGAATACGGCGTTTTATCAGGAAAAAAAATTGATGAATTAAACTACGGTAGTAGAGTTGAAGTTGGTGAAAATAAAAAACACCCAGGAGACTTCGTACTTTGGAAACCTGCAAACGAAACTGACTATAAACTTTCAAGTCACTGGAATAGTCCATGGGGAGAGGGAAGACCAGGGTGGCATATAGAATGTTCAGCAATGTCATATGCTTACCTTGGCAAAGATTTTGACATTCACGGTGGGGGTATAGACTTGCAATTTCCTCATCATGAGAATGAAATTGCACAGAGTAAATCTGCATTTGCTGAGTCAACGTTTGCAAAATATTGGGTACACAACGGGTTTCTTACGGTAAATGAAGAGAAAATGAGCAAATCCTTATTTAATATAGTCAAAGTAAGGGATTTGTTAGATAGTGGAATAAAGGGTGAAGTAATACGTTATGCGCTGCTTAAAACTCACTACAGAAAACCACTTGATTGGACAGAAAATGTTATCTCTGAGTCGCAAGAAACTTTAAACAAGTTTTATCGGTTATTACGTAGTACATGTATTGAGGAAAGTGATGCAGAAGTCTCTAAAGATTTTATAGAGGCTTTGAAAAACGATTTAAACATTCCTGAAGCTGTAGCCATATTGCATGAAATGGCTACAGAAATCAATAAGACAAGTAATGAATGTGAGAGGCTCAAATTAACTAAGAAGTTTGTTAAAAGCGCAAGGTTCATTGGTATTCTTGAGTCAAGTTATCAAGAGTGGTTTGCAAGTGGTGTGAGTCATCAAGAAATAGAAAGGTTGATAGACTTAAGAAAAGTAGCAAAACAAAATAAAGATTATGATACTGCAGACAAAATAAGAGAGCAATTGAAACAAATGGGGGTTACAATTTCTGACAACGAAGATGGTACAACAACTTGGTATGGAAAATTATCTCCTATTGTTTATAGATAGCCTAGTATCATCGCTTATCTTACCCATACATCAAGGTTTTGTACTTTACACTATGTTATGCTTTAGGTCAAACTACGATCAACTACTTATATTACTTTTTGGAGTATTAGGATCCAGTCTTGGTGGAATAGCTAACTGGTATTTAGGTAGAATAACAATTTTTATCAGAAGATCACATCACAAATTAGAGAATGAAGACAAAACACCAAAAATTGTAAGGCACCTACTGATTTGTGCAGTTGCATTGCTTTCGTGGGTACCAGCACTTGGAAGTGTGACTCAGATTTTATCCGGTTACTTCAAGTTAAACCTTTATATTCTTGTTCCCTTAATTATTTTATCTAACTTCCTCTGTTTGTTGTATCTAACGTTTACCATCTAACTAAACATCAATAAACAACTTTTCTTCTGGTCATATTGAGCTAAATTTCTTCTTCAAACTACCTTTTAAAATGCTTTTATTAGTTTTTGTCATAATACGATCAAATACTCCTAATAACCTCTTAAGTAAGCTTGGGGTTAGCGAAGAGATAGGATTAACAGATACGTTGTTGTTTTTATCATCACCATTTGCTTTGTAGTCTATTGAAATAATCCCCCTACTCTTCCCACCAGTCAGAAGTTTTCCGATTATAGGGATTTTCAACAAAGATTTGTTAATTGAGTATGCCGGTATTACTTGTCCTTCAACCTGGAATTTATAACCCTTAATATCGAGCGTACCACTAGTGCTAATGCCTAGTTCCGCTCCTTCAAGCCAAGATTCTTCAATTTCAACAGTGCCATCTTTATATGAAAAAGGTGCATTACACTTATAAAAATGTACACCTTCGTTCTTTATAGCATTTACAATACCAGGCAGTGAAGACATTGATAATAAAGTGGTAAGCAGTGGAGCATCTTTGATATAGAAATTGCTGATAGATAACATACCATAATGTTCTCCATTTTCTCTCTTAGAAGATAGATAAAGAGATAATTTGCCATTTTTAACTGATTTACCAATACCTAAAGAACGCAAAAGCATACCTGAATTATCCGAATATATTTCAAGCCCTATTTCACTATGTTCTACTAGTATATTACTGTTATCTTCTAAAAACTGTCCTGTGAATTGACTTCCACTACAATCACCTTTAGCACAAGTTACATTTAGCTTAGCATCTTTTATGATAATTCCTTCTTTCATAATTATATTATCAACATTCATAGTAACTTCTATTTTGTTATTTAATCGATTACTATCTTTGCCAAGTAAACCTAACACATCACTTAAGTTGATTTTCTCACCGTGAATAGTTATGGCATTTTTCTCCTTACCTGATTCAATTTCTATACTAAAATTATTATCAGGTAATTTAAAGTTGCTAGAATTTAAATATAGATTTCCATTTTCTACTCTTCCGCTGAATTTTATGTCTAGATCATTTCCTACAACGTCTAGTTTGTCTATTAGCAACTTACCTGCTCCTTTTAGCCTTGTAGAAAATAAAACTTCATTGTGATCTTCAAAATGGTTTTTCCACCCTAAGTAGCTTGAACGCAACTCGAGCTCTGATAAATCTATATTACCATTAACGTACCCTGTTTTGTCTTGATACATTACTGACTCTATATTTGCATTGATATAACCATCACCGAAATTAAGTATTTGAGCAGGTAAATCTCCAGTCAAACTCCAGGCAAAATTTTCATTTTTATTGCTACTTTTGAGGTCAAATAGAAGCTGTGTATTATTCACCATACCACTGCCATTTAACTCTATAAAGTCACTCCCAAAATCGAGCTTAATATCATACTTACCAAAACTTCCATTATACACCACCAAATTATCAATTTCAGAATGAAATTTGGCCGAAAAATCTACTTTTTTATCACTAGAGTTTAGATTAAAAATGCGAAAATTGAATACAGACTTTGCTATTCCACCTACTTTATCTCTTTCAAGTTTTACCACATCATCCAGCTTAAATCTTATAGGCTCATATAACCCATAAGCATCACTTACAGCCTGACCATTAATGGTAAGAACAGAATCTTCTTTATTGAGAGAGTTCATTTCAATATGACCACTATTGATAGTAAAATTCTGAAACTTAGCTCTATTTACAATAATTTTGAGATTGTTATCCTTGAGAGTTAACTCACCGTTCAACTTCTCCACTCGTTCAAAATCCTCATCAAATTGAACGCTGCCATTTTCTATATCAGCAACGATTACAATACCTGACAGATCATCATTTATTAAACTATCGATTTTACCGTTAAAACTTATAATTGTATTTATAATATTCCCATCAATATTATTACAATACCACTTTCTAAATTCATTGTTCACTAGACCATCTGGTACATAAGTACATAAATCTTTTGCAACAAGTTTACTAATATTAACTCTAAGCAAAGCATGATTTGTGCCAAAGTTCATTTTGCCAATCAAAGAAAGGTAAGTATCATTTAACTTAAAATGAAAGTTTTTTACGCTAATGATTTCATCACTATATGTCAAATTTACATTTACATTAGTCAAGGCTAAGTTTTTACCTGAGTGACTCTCTGTATTTAACACGTATATGTTTCCATCCATAACTTCATCCTTTCCATTAATTCTCATTGAGAAGTTCCCTTTGAACCCTATTTCTTTGTCCAAATTGTAACTTTTAACTAGTGTGGAAAACTCGTTAAATAGCCCCAACTTTAGGTTATAAAATGTTCCATACAAATTTAACAAATTATTGCGATTTTTTATCATAATAGATAAATCATCTAGAATCCCCTTTTTATCTTTTGTATGAACACGAATATCCAAAACATTAAAATTTTCCTCCTTTCCTACATATACTTTATCAATGAAGAATTCACCTTCCGTGCTTTTATTGACAGCAATGTTAGTAATTTCAATCCTTGAGTCTGCATTTAAGTAGAAAAAAATTTTTCTTATTGTCTTCAGCAGATTTTTTGTACTACTCATCTTATCTGTCATTACAGATGTTGTTATTCCTCTGGTCTCTTCCTTCTTGATATATATGTGTACATTACCAGCTAAAACCTGAGAGAACTTTTTGGAACTTAACTTAAAGTGTACGAAAAGCTCAGGAACTTCTATGGTAAAGTCAGGATTTGTTATTTTTAAATCTGTAATGACTAGCTTGCCATCTTTCTGCCAAATAACCGAGGTACTCTCCATGCTGACATCCGAATTGGTAAATATCTTTAATATTTTTTTCTTTATATAAAAATTAATATAACTAATATTGATTTCTAAAGGACCTTCCCCTTTAAAAGGGATAAAGAAGCAGAATATAAATAATAAAATTATAGAAAATGATAGAGCTATTTTTTTAAGCATCGATTATTGCTTTTCTTGCTAAGCTGTCGGCTTCTTCATTGTATTTATCACCATTATGCGCTTTCACCCACTTCCAGTTAATCTCATGTTGCAAAGCAACATCGTCTAATTCTTTCCATAATTCTATATTTTTTACTGACTTCTTATTACTTGTCTTCCAGCCGTTCATTTTCCACTTATTTATCCATTCTGTTATACCGTATTTAATATAGAGGCTATCCGTATACAAACTGATATTACAAGGAAATTTTAATACCTTCAGTCCATTGATCACTGCTGTTAACTCCATTTTATTATTTGTAGTATTTTCTTCTCTACCACAGATGTTCTTTCTATGATTTTGAAATAATATGATTGCTGCCCACCCTCCTGTCCCTGGGTTACCAGAGCATGCTCCATCTGTGTATATTGTCACTTCCTTTTTCTTCATCTTTAACTGTAGTGAATTAATAAAGTATATCGTTGCTTCTATAAAATCACAATTTTTATAGATATAGAGGCAATTTAAGCCGCACCTTTAAATTTTATTATGGAAATAAAAAAAAGTGCTACAACGAGCATTATTAGAAGAGAAAGTAAAAGATAGTTTTTATGTTCTTTCATGGTTAAAACAAATCAATAGAGCAGTAAATAACGCTGGCAAACAGAGAAAATAGATAAGAAATCGAATAAGAAAACATTTTTTTCTGCGAGCTATGACTCTTAAGCCTTATAACGGATGCAGCAAACCAAATAAAAACACACCCTTCAATAATTGCCATACTGAGGTAAAATAGAGCCTTTTTCAAAAATAGTGCTGGAAGTAAGCTAGTTAATACGAGTAACACGCTATAGATTAATATATATTTCCTCGTTTTTTCTGGACCATAAACGATATTGAACATTGGAATCGATGCTTTTGTATAATCTTCAGATCTATTTAAGGATAGAGCCCAAAAATGTGGTGGAGTCCACATAAAAATTATTAAAAATAGAATACAACTTTCCCAGCTTACAGAGTCAGTTACAACCGCCCAGCCAATCATTGGAGGAAAAGCACCTGCTGCACCACCAATAACAATATTCTGCGGAGTACGCCTTTTGAGCCAAATTGTATACACAAAAACATAAAATAATATGCTAATTGCAAGCAAAGCAGCAGAAACATAGTTCACTGCTATTGCCATGATAAATACTGACAATATTCCAAGAGTTATGCCAAATTCAAGCGCGCTTTCTGCAGAAACTCTACCTGAAGGTATAGGGCGGTTTTTTGTTCTCTCCATAAGCAAGTCTATATCTCTGTCATACCACATATTTATTGCACCTGCAGATCCTGAACCAAGAGCAATGCACATAAGAGATATTAGTGCAAGGAAAGGATGAATGCTACCTGGTGCAGCAACCATTCCAGCAATTGCAGTAAACACTACAAGGTACATTATCCTTGGCTTCAGCAAATGCCAAAAATCCAGTATTGTTGATTCAACATTTAGCAAAACACTTGTGTACATTCTATTTTATCACTGGTGGTTTTTCAAAAGTATGAAAAGGCGGTGGTGAAGATACCGTCCATTCTAAAGTGTCACCTTCCCAAGGATTATCTCCAGTTTTTTTGCCCCACTTAAAGAGATGTATAACTATAAATACAAAAAACATAACTGAAAGAAAGGACATATATGAGCCAATTGAGGATATATAATTCCAAGGGATAAACGCGTCGGGATAATCAGGTATACGCCTTGGCATACCTGCTAATCCCAGGAAATGCTGGGGTAAGAAAGTGACATTGGTGCTAATAAAAGTGAGCCAAAAGTGTATCTTTCCTAAACACTCGTTATATTGCTTACCTGACATTTTGCCTATCCAATAATAAAAACCGGCGAAAGCTCCAAATAATGCAGCAAGCGACATGACATAGTGAAAGTGAGCAACGACATAATAGGTATCGTGCAAAAGCTTATCTATTCCACCGTGAGAAAGAATTATTCCGGTTATACCACCTCCAACAAACATGAAAATAAAACCTAATGCAAACAGCATTGGTGTCTTCAATTCAATCGCTCCACCCCACATAGTTGCAATCCAACTAAAGACTTTTACACCAGTTATAACACCAATGAAAATTGTGCTAGTGCTAAAAAATATAGCAGCATCCTCGCTAAGCCCAACAGTAAACATATGGTGAGCCCAAACCATGAAGCCAAACGTTGCTATTCCTATCATGGCATAAACCATTCCCATATAACCAAATACTGGCCTATGAGAAAAAGTTGACACAATCTGACTGATGATACCAAATGCAGGAAAAATAATTATGTAAACTTCTGGATGACCAAAAAACCAAAACAGATGTTGAAATAACACAGGATCACCACCACCAGCAGGATCAAAAAAGGAGGTACCTATATTACGATCAGTGAGCAGCATAGTTATAGCACCAGCAAGTACCGGTAAGGCAACAATTAACATAAATGACGTGAGTAAAATAGACCAAACAAATAGTGGTATCTTAGTTAGTGACATACCTTTTGCACGCATATTGAATATGGTAACTATAAAGTTGATCGCCCCAACAATTGATGACATACCAGCAATATGAAGTGCAAGTATAGCAAGATCAACTCCTGCACTTGGGTGGGACATAATTTGCGACAAAGGTGGGTATAAAGTCCATCCTGTTCCAGGACCTTCGCCAGCAAATACCGAGAGGATAAGCAAAATAAAAGATGAAACTAACAACCAAAAACTTAAATTATTCATACGAGGAAATGCCATATCTGGTGCACCAATCATGAGAGGTACGAACCAATTACCAAATCCTCCCATTAAGGCTGGCATTATCATAAAAAACACCATTATTACCGCATGCCCTGTAATCATTACGTTATATAGCTGGTAATTATTGTTAAGTATATTAATGTGCATTAGCTGAGTACGAATAATTACCGATAATAATCCACCAATAATTCCAGCTAATATGGAAAAAATAATGTATAGTGTCCCTATATCTTTGTGATTAGTAGAAAACAGCCAACGTCTTATACCTTTTGGTACATCACTCATATCTATACTCCAAACTTAACTTACTAATTTTTTATCTTCAATCCACTTATTAAAATCTTCTTTACTCACTGCTTCAACAACAATTGGCATAAATCCATGACCTTGACCACATAGTTCATAACATTGCCCATAATAAATACCGGGCTTTGTAACGTTAAACCATGCTTCATTCAGCCTACCTGGTATTGCATCAATTTTTATACCAAAAGCCGGTATTCCCCAGCTATGTATTACATCTCCTGCTGTCACTTGTAAACGAATATTAGTATTGATAGGTAAAATAACGTTATTATCAACAGAGAATAGTTTTAAATCTCTTTCGGTAAAGTCTTCTTTTCCTTTTATATAGCTGTCAAATGAAATACTTTGATATTCTGGGTACTGGTAACTCCAATACCATTGATGACCAATAACTTTTAGTGTTATGTCAGCTTTTGGCACTTTCTCCTGTAGTTTAATTAATTCAGCATTTTTAAAAGCCAATACCCCAACAATAATCGTTGGTATAACAAACCAGATAATTTCTACAAAGATATTATGAGTTATTTTACTGACATTTTTCACTTTGCTCTTACGAAAGCGAAATACTACATAAGCAAGCAGGGCCCATACAAAAAGCATAATTGCAATCATTACACTCATCACAAACGAATGTGACTTAACTACAGCCTCCATTATCTCAGTTGCAGGCGCAGGAAATCCAAATTGCCAAGAAGTAGGAGCAGAAGCAATTGATATGTTTGAGTAAAACATTATCAATAATGCAAATAACTTCACCATATTTTTTGCTGTAAAACTAACTGTATAATAATATATATACACTTACTATGCAAACAGAGATTATAGAATGTACAAAAGTGTTTTGCTAAATATTGAATCAAAAGTAAATGATGATTAATGTTTTTTTAGCATTTAATAAATATACTAATACGATACTAACTTGAGGAAAAAGCATTTACATGAATCTATTTTAACTTAAAATATTATAATATTTTAAGTTAAGTATTTACTTTAAGGAAGTTCTATAATAAGTTTAATAGTGTCTGTTATTGCTAATAACCCTCTAGCCTCACACCTAAAAGCAGTAACAGACACTATTAAACTTTAGGTAAGTTTGCCTATTTATAATTCATTAAGGTAAAAATCTTACTAATTCCTTTAATTCTATTATACAGCTGAGTTTACTAATTAACCTTTAATGTTTACGTTAGCATTTGCATCTTAAATCAAAGATTTACATATTATAGAAAATAATTATAAAATAATACACTACTTGTGTGTAAATTTTTTTGCATATCAAACTCTGTAAACAAATTTTTTAGAAAAGCAAAATAAATTATCTCTCTATGAAAGATCTATCGAATGTTGCAATTATAGGTGTAAACAAGAACGATAAAAGAGTGCGGGATTGAGTAACTATATATACTTCTGCTGGCATACCAGGATATAGGTATACGTTTTTAAATTGAGCAAGTTCTGATTTTGGTATCACCACTCGCACTGAATAATAACGCCCCATCCTTGGATCATCAAGAGCATCAGGGGAAATATGGTTTACTATACCGTTAATTAAACTTAAGCGACGTGCACTATAAGCGCTCAGCCTTACTTTAACTTTTAGCCCTTCTAGTCCGTCGATAGAGACTATATTGCTATCTTTCTTTTTTGCTGACAGTATCTCTTCTATGTTTCTGGTTAGAACTTTAGCATCTATTATTAGATCATCATCTGATGGTACTATACTCATGATTGGAACTCCAGATTGTATAACACCACCTTCAGTGTGGTATCTTATATCTGTAACTATACCATCTTGAGGTGATTTAATTATTGTACGTGCTAACGAATCTTCAGCAACCATCAGCCTCTCTTTTAAGTCTGCAATAGATGTATTGACTTCCTTAAGCTCAGCATTTGCTCTTTCTTGAGCATCATTCTTCACATTTATAATCTCTAACTCATTTTCTCCAATCTTTTGCTGTACTTGAGATATTGCAGAACGGTAATGTCCAACTCTACCCTCAATTTCAGCAAACTGTTTTTCTAAAGCTAAAATGTGTGGTTTGCTTATATGGCCACTATCAAGTAATTGTCTTTTTGTTTCTAACTCCTCAGTTATCAAGTCATATTGCTTATGGGCTGCATTTAGTTGAAAATTTAGCCCTGCTAATTCATCATTTAACTGCTTTATACGTTGTTGCAGTATGTCAGTTTTTCCTAATATACTCTTTCTCTGAGAGTTGAACAACTTTACCTGATTCTTTATCGCTTTATTTACAAGTTCATCGTTAGATAATCTTTTAACCTCATCAGAAAATTCTAGCGTATCTAAGTCTCCCCTAATTGCAATAAGTCTTGCTTCAGTTGCCAAAAGTGATAAGAGTTTTTCTTTAATTATACTCAAATTTGCCTTTTCGTTAACATCACTTAATAAAACTAAAGGCTCATCTTTTTTAACTGTTTGACCTTCTTTTACTAAAATTTTGCTTATTATTCCCCCACCCAAGTGTTGCACTATTTTTCTATTTGAAGAGACAATAACTTCTCCACTTGCATGCACTGCTCCGTCAATTGGAGCTATAGCCGACCAAATACCACCTATTCCAAAAAAGATGAATATCACCACTAAACCAAAAAATAGTGGTCCCCATGTGACTTTTAGGACTTCATTTGCGTTATTACTCTCACGTTTAAAAATAAAATTTATCATCGCATCAATCCATGCGAACGTCTTATCCAAAAATTGATATTTCTTCTTTCTATTTCCTGCCCTTTGCATATCTATATCATCACTACCAATCAGGCCTGTCAAAGAAAGTCCAGCACTAAGCTTTTTTAACTTACTCATTATAATACTACTGCGAATTCTTGTTAATCAGGATAACACACAAAAACAAAGAATCTATATCTTAAGTACTCTACTTAGACTATGGAACATCAGAATAAACTATTTAGTAACAATTCTTATACTCTATTGAATGGTTCAGCATTAGGCTAGAAAATCAAAAAGGTTTTACAATAACCATAATAACTATAATTATTATTAACACTGTTACTGCTTCGTTTAAAACACGAAAATAAACGTGAGTTTTCTTATTCAAGCCCACTACAAAATTTTTCCTATGCTTTGCAAGTAGGAAATGAATAGCAAACATTAAGAATAATGCTAGCGCTTTTACATGAAACCACCCTTCGTGATATGGTTCCCTAATAATCATTAGCATAATTCCAAAACTAAGGGAGAAAAGCATTGCAGGGTTTATGATATATCTAAGGAGTCTCTTCTCCATTATTTGAAGTAAGCTGTCATTTTCTGACCCTGGTTTTACAGATGCATGGTAAACATAAAGCCTTGGCAAATAGAGCATACCTGCCACCCACATAATTACAGAGATAACGTGAAAAGCTTCAAACCAGTGATAGTAGTCCATATAGATAGTATTATAAAATGTTAAAAATTTCTGGTATGATCTCAATTTAATAAAAGAAAGTCAATATGAAAGCAGAAAATTTCACTAAAGAACAGGTGATTGGATTCTACAGAAAAATGCTTCTCATACGCAGATTTGAGGAAAAAGCAGGACAATTATACGGAATGGGATTAATAGGCGGATTCTGTCACTTATCAATAGGGCAAGAAGCAGTTGCAGTTGGGACTCAAGCTGCATCAAAATCTGGTGATGCTTTTATCACAAGCTATAGAGACCATGGCTTAATGCTTGCATGTAATTCTGATCCGAATGTTGTGATGGCAGAACTAACCGGCAAAGAAACAGGGTGTTCAAAAGGCAAAGGTGGCTCCATGCACATATTTGATGTTGAAAAAAATTTCTTTGGTGGACATGGAATAGTAGGTGCACAAGTCCCAATTGGCACAGGAATAGCATTTGCTAATAAATACAAGAAAAAAGATAACGTTGTATTCACATATTTTGGTGACGGTGCTGCAAATCAAGGACAAGTATATGAATCATTTAATATGGCATCTTTGTGGAAGTTACCTGTGGTTTATATCATAGAAAATAACGAATACGCAATGGGAACTTCTGTACAAAGATCAACTTTAGTAACTGAACTATATAAAAGAGGAGAGAGTTTTGGTATTCCTGGAAAACAAGTTGATGGAATGGATTTTTTCTCTGTCTATGAGTTAACAAGTGAAATAGCTGAGCACGTACGTGGGGGAAAAGGACCTATCTTGCTTGAAATGAAGACATATCGATATCGTGGACATTCAATGTCAGATCCTGCTACTTATCGCTCAAAAGAAGAAGTTGAAGATATGAAGCAAAATCATGATCCTATAAGCACCCTAAAGCAGTATATAACAGACAATAAAATCGCTTCTGATGAAGAATGCAAAGCTATTGATAAGGAAATACGAGATTTAGTAAAAAAGTCAGAAGATTTTGCTAAAAATAGTAAAGAGCCAGGCATTGATGAACTATATACTGATGTTTATAAATTTGTTAGCTAATCAGTTGCCATCAAAATTATGTTTTGGCCTACTATAGATATTTTTTGGCAGCACTTAACTTTATTATATAACAGCCTAGTCAATAGAAACTGTAGTAACTCTTATATTATTGATATACACCGCTCTTGGATCATAGGTTAAATGAGTTTTATTTGACTTTTTGTGCTAGTTTGCAGAATATAAAGTTATTAATTGAATAAAATACATGACAAAAGAAAACTGGGAGACAGTAATTGGACTTGAGGTACACGCTCAGGTTTCTTCTAAGACAAAGCTATTTTCTAGTTCACTAACGGAATTTGGCACTGAGCACAATACTCAAGTTTCTCTAGTTGATGCAGCAATGCCAGGTACATTGCCAATATTAAATTATTTCTGCATAGAGCAAGCAATATGCACCGGACTTGCAATTTCTGCAGAAATTAATAAATGCTCTTACTTTGACCGGAAAAATTATTTTTATCCCGATTTACCACAAGGTTATCAAATAACCCAGTTCTTTGAGCCAATAGTTAAAAATGGCAAAGTTTTTATCAAAAATAATGAAAAAGAAATAAGAATCGCAAGAATTCACTTAGAGCAAGATGCAGGAAAGAGTATTCATGAAGAAAGCAAAACTTACATAGATTTAAATCGTGCAGGTGTTGCTTTAATGGAAATTGTTTCAGAGCCAGATCTTCGTTCATCTGCAGAAGCTGCAGAATTCATGAAAAAATTGAGGCAGATTTTGCGTTACATCGGTTCATGTGATGGTGATATGGAAAAGGGGTCACTTCGCTGTGATGCAAATGTTTCTGTTCGCCCAAAGGGCAGTAGCACATTTGGCACTCGTTGTGAAATAAAAAACTTAAATTCAATACGTTATATTGTACAAGCTATAGATTATGAAGCACAAAGGCAGATCAAAATTTTGGAAAGCGGAGGAGAAATAAGTCAAGATACCTTATTGTTTGATGTCACTTTAGGAAAAACAAAAGTGATGAGAAGCAAAGAAGATTCAAGTGACTATAGATATTTCCCTGAACCTGATTTGCTACCTGTTGAAATAAGCCAAGACAAAATTGATTCTATTAAATCATCTTTACCCGAGTTGCCAGATCAAAAAAAACTTCGATACATAGAGGAATTAGGTATCAATGAATATGATGCAGACGTTATCACTTCTGATAAAGAAATTGCCGATTATTTTGAAAAATTAGCAAAAAAGCATGATTCAAAGATTGCAGTTACCTGGTTAACCGTCGAGCTTTTCGGTCGTTTAAACAAAGCAAATATTGATATTGTTAGCTCCCCAATTAAAGCAAATGCTTTGTCAGAACTCTTAGATTTTATCGTTGATGGAACAATCTCTGCTAAACTTGGCAAACAAGTATTCGATAGTATGTTTGAAACTGGCAAACCTGCATCTTTAATTATAGAAGAGCAGGACCTAAAGCAAATAACCGATAGAGATCAAATATCGGAAATTATCGACACAATCGTCAATAACAACCAAGATAAAGTTCAAGAATATAAAAGCGGTAAAACAAGATTATACGGATTCTTTGTTGGCGAAGTTATGAAATCCACTAAGGGAAAAGCCAGCCCTGATGTCGTAAACTTGGTTTTGAGTGAAAAATTAAAATTGAGTGCCTAGGTGTACGGTCCCAGATCTTTTGCTATTTGCTTGACTTGTTTCTTTACATAGCTTCTAATTTAAATTCTGCTGTCTATTCTCTTTCATTCATAACCTTTTGCAAAACGTTTTTGCTTTCTTCTCTGCTGGTCACTATTGCTTATATAAAGCAAGTATAGTACTGAATGATGTTGCAAGCACTCAGTTCGGCAATATTATCGATTTAAGACGAAGTTAAGATTTCGATTTTTCATTCAAACTCTTCTGAAAGTTTTTATACATATTGAAGACATCTTGATAATTTAGGTGAGTGTAAACTTGAGTAGTTTCAAGGCTTGAGTGGCCAAGCAGCTGTTGTATTGATCTTATGTCAATATCTTCCTGAAGCAAATGAGTAGCAAAACTATGGCGAAATGCATGTGGAGATAAAATTTCTGGTAAGTTTAAAAATCTTCTTATTTTTTGCAAACGATTAGCAACATAAGTTCTTCCCAATTTTTTTCCTCTTACCCCCACAAAAAGATGTCCCGCTTCGTCAAAGTGGGGACAAGCTTTTATATATTTTTGTATACACTTTTTTACTACTGGAAGAATAAATACCTGCCTTTGTTTATCTCCCTTACCTGTTACTATTAAACTTTCATTGCTAATATCACTAACCTTAAGATTCAGTGCTTCAGTGATTCTTAAGCCCGTACCATATAGCAGAACGACAATTGCAATTTCTCTTTTTACCACCCAAGGCTCGCCTAGATCAGGCAATTTCATTTCTTTCAATAGAGTTTCTATGTTAGATATTGAAAGTGCTTTAGGTAGAGTTCTTCTCTGAATTGGCCTTGATAAAGAAAATACCGCTTCATTATTTATTTCATAATTGTTTTTTATATATTTGAAAAAATTTCTGATTACTGACAATGCGCGAGTGTTAGATCTCGCATTTACACCTCTTGCATAACGAGAGGTAAACCAACTTCTCAGTTCAGGTATGCTTAATTTTTCTAAAGAGCCAACATTTACTTCTTCACCAATGTGAGTATTTAGGAAATTTATAAGATCTTTGAGGTCCCTCATGTACGACTCCAAAGTGTTTGGTGAGTAAGACCTGTTGTACTTTAGCCAATCATACCATTTTTCAATGATTGAACCGAGGTCCACAGTTACTTTTTAAAGAAAGCATCGATGCACGCATCCCTAAAGGCTTCATTTATATCAGGATGAGAGTGACAAATTCTGTATATATCCTCTGCTGCTGCACCATATGCCATTGCAACCGCTGCTTCATTGATTAGCGTATCAGCGTATGCTCCTATGATATGTACACCGAGTATTGTATCTGCTTTGCTACAAGTCAGAACTTTCACGAATCCCTCAGCATCGTCAGTGACTTTTGCTCTACCGTTTGCAGCAAATTGACATTTACCAACTTTATACTTTCGACCAGCACTTTTTAGTTCTTCTTCAGTTTTACCGATTGAAGAAACTGCAGGGTGGGTGTAAATGACTGACGGTATGATTTCATAATCAACGTGAGGCAATTGCCTTGCTAGTATCTCTGCAACTGCCACCCCTTCTTCCTCAGCTTTGTGAGCAAGCATTGCTCCACCAATCACATCACCAATAGCAAATATTCCTTTTACGTTGGTTTCATAACTATTGTTGACTTTAATAAAGCCACGACTGTCTTTTTCTATTTTTTCAAGACCCTCAGAGCATGGTTTGCGTCCTGCTGCCACCAATACCTTATCCGCCTCTATAGTATTTGTTTGATTATCTTTTACAGAGCAAACTTTCACACTCAAAGAGTTACTACTTTGTTTTATTCCCTCAACTTTAGTGCTAAGTAAAAATTTTATTCCTTGTTTTTGTAGACTAGAAAGTAGAGACTTACTTAATTCTCCATCCATTGCTGCAGCGATTCTGTCAAAAAATTCTACTACAGTGACTTCAGACCCTAGCCTCCTCCATACAGAAGACATTTCAAGCCCTATTGCCCCGGCTCCGATTACGACAAGTTTTTTTGGTACTTCAGTTAAAGACAATGCACCAGTTGATGAAATAATACTTTTCTCATCGATATTAATTCCTGGCAAAGAAATAACGTCAGAACCGGTTGCAATTACTATATTTTTTGTCTTCAGCACCTTACCTTCAACTGAAACTTCAAGGTTGCCTTGATCAAAAGAAGTAATTTTTCCAAGTCCATTGATCTTAGTAATTTTGTAAAGGTTAAACAGATATTCTATGCCTTTTCCAAGTTCCTGAACTCTAGCGTCTTTATAGCCTATCATTTCTCTCAAATCGAGACTTACATCCTTAACTTTTATGCCAAGTTTTGATAGATTATTTTTCGCGCTAGCATACTGATAAGAGGAATGGAGTAATGCTTTTGATGGTATACACCCAACTCGCAAACACGTGCCACCAAAAATGCTATTTTTGTCTATACAAGCAACTTTGAGTCCAAGTTTTGCAGCAGCAATAGCGCATTTGTAACCACCTGGACCACCACCTATAATAATCAAATCATAATCAGTCATAAAAAACAAACCTATTTTCTAAAGAATAAACACCATTTCCTTCAGTCGTTATATACATCTTACCATGGGTAAATACTGGAGCATGAAACACATTACCGGGTATTTTAATTACCCTTCCTGTACTTTCAGATCCAGGAAAAGCAAATATTGAACCTTTATTACTTGTTACCCAAAGCGTATGGGCATACATAATTGGAACAAACAATTGCACATTCTCTATAAAATCAGATGTCCAAACTGTTTTTCCACTTTGTATGTCGATGCCAATTACCTTATTATCTTTAGTCACCATGAAAATTCTTCCGCCTTCTTTTTGTTTCTCTGCAGGAATAAGAGGGCTATAATATGACTCAATGTTTGATATACTTTTTACTTGTAGTGGCCTTGACCATAAAATATTTCCTGAGTTTACGTCAATGCTATAAATATAAGAGTTGCTCGTAGCTATTAAGATATTATCGTGTACTCTAGGTGTAGTAGTTACATCTGTAAGCTGTGTGTCTAAAAGATTTGTAGCTAATTTTTGGCTCCATAGTTTTTTACCTTCTTCATTAAAAGCTATTAACTCGCCATTTGAAAATGGTGCCATTATTTTATCATTAGAGACTGCTGGTGAGATGGAATATAAACCTCGAACCCCATTTATACCATTTTGATAAGCCCAAATGGGGCTGCCATCTTTTATATCAAATACATGTAGATAGTTATCAATAGTCAATACTACCAACTTATTGTTTATTACTATTGCTTTCCCTCTTGCCGGAGCTCTTAATTCTTTTTCCCATTGAATCTCCCCTGTTTTCGCATCTATTGTGTGTAGAATGTTATCCACTACAAAGAAAACATTTTCTTTGTAGCTCGATAAACTCATATTACCAATTTTTTTCCTACTTGAGAGGTATAATTTCCAATTTATAACTCTTGGGTTATCGATATCAAAGGAATATAAGGTACCGTGCTTGTCTGGTAAAATAACGCTATTTTCTGTGAGTATTGGAGCTACATATCCTTGAGATAATTTTTTATCTACTAAACTTATTCGTTCGCTTGCCATTGTATAGTTACTATACAATAACATTATCATGACAATTATTATTTTCATTATTTAGTGAAAACAAGATTCATTAATATACATACTAGAAACGTAAATCACAACGAAAATGTTCTTAATTGTGGATCAAAAGCATTAACGTAATGTCATGCCATTATGTAAAGATTCTCTTACTGTAATAATTTTTATCAAGTATTGATTAAAACACATTTCGATAGCCCAGACTAACGCTGTCAGTAATATTACCATAATATGAAATGGAAATGGAAATGGACGCAGCATTTTCACGATGAAAGATATTGTTGTAATGTCATTCATTTAAACTATGCATATCAATTTGAAAAATGTACATTGTCTTATGCTATAGTACCTAAAAGTAAATGCTCAACATACAAAATAACGCTTCACTTTGCAGGCAATGGATATTCTTGGCAGTACTTGCTCTTGCTTGCTCTGGAGTGCTGTCAATAATTGTTATTTTTCTACGATTGCCTTTTATTTCTTCTCTCATTCCTTCTGCACAATATATCTTTGATAATGCACTGGTGATACACGTAAATTTGTCAATTTTGGTATGGATGTGCTCTATAATATCTCTGCTCTTCATCATAAACTTAAAAAACACCAATCATTGGTTTAACTTCTCATGGATTCTCTCAATCCTTTCCATGCTGCTAATGTTTATATCTGCATTTGTTCCAAATACTGAAGTTATCAAAAGTAACTATATACCTGTATTACAAAACAAATTATTTTTACTTGGACTCAGTCTTTTCATTACCAGCATATTGATCAATACAGCTCTAGCCTACATATCAAATAAACAAGACTCATATCTTTCAATCGGACAAATTGGCCTGGTCATTATACTTGTGTCATCATTTCTTTGTGTTGTTTTAGCACATAAAAATATGCCTCCAGGTCTATATCACTCAGACAAGAATTTATTTTATGAATATCTCTTTTGGGGAGGCGGACATTTACTGCAGTTTGCCTTTGCTCAAGCAATGTTTTTAGTTTATTTGATCATACTGAATGCTCGCTATATTAGTCTAAATAAAATTACCATTTTACCACTATTTATAAACACAGTTTTGACCGTAGGTGCGCCGTTTATATACTTTATTTATTCGGCGGATAGTGCTGAATTGATACAGTTTTTTACCTGGCATATGAGAATTGCTGGAGCAGTTCTGCCGTGCTTTTTAACAATATTAGTATATTGCAACATAAAAACTCTGCTCAATGATAAGGGCAATTATCTTCTCCACTCGTTTGTATTGTTCATTTATGGAGGTGTGCTTGGAGTGCTAACTATTGAAGGAAATGTCACTATCCCTGCGCATTATCACGGTTCTGTGGTTGGTATTACTATAGCTTTTATGAATTTTGTCTACTGGCTGTTACCAAAATTGGGCTGTAAAGAAATAAAAAGCTCCATAGTAAGATTACAGATTTATGCATATAGCTTGGGACATTTTCTCCACATTACTGGACTTGTTTGGCTTGGTGGATATGGTGCATTAAGAAAAGTTGCAGATCTGCCAAGTATTTCATCAATGTTGGCACGTGCTTGTTTTATTACGGGTGGAGCTATATCAGTTATTGGTGGAATGTTATTCGTAATAATTGTGATTTTACATCTTCTTAAAGGCAAGGCTCGTACCAACTAACCCACAGAAACAAAACTAAAAATTTTAGTGTAAAATTACTATATTTACTTTGTACTATGGCTCAAACAACCTGCTTCAAATTTGGAAAGGCAGTGAAATGAAAAAAACTATATCAAGCTAGACTGAATTCTTATTTGCTACTCCTTGTGGTTCTTGTGTTCCATTTACTTGAGAGCTAGGTTTCATTATTAAACCACCAGCTAAGAATGCAGATACTGTTGCTATAACAACGATTAACCACATGTCCAATTTAGTTGTATGTTCAAGTGTAATATACACTACTAACCCAACAGCAAGACCAGTACTAGCAGTAGCGATGTATGTTGCTTTTTCTTTTAGTTGTTTATTTGCTTCATTTTTGACTTCTAATATTTTCTTTTCTTGCTGTGAATGCTGGATTTGAGTATTTAGTTTATTTTTTTCAGCTTTTAATTCTATATTTTCGTTCTGAGCTGTCTTCCTTGCATATTCTAAGGATCTATTTAACCGTTCAGCTCTATCCTTTTTAGTTTGTAAGTCTTTATTTTCCGCCTTTAGTTGCTCAAGCTTACCTATTTTTTGTTTCAGTTCATTCGACATTTCACTTTTTAGTCCATTTTTTATTTTGCTTTTTAATATAGCTATTGCCTCTTTCGGGCTTTTTTTAACTTCTAGTTCCAACACGTCCTCAAGCAATTCTGCTAGTTTTATTTTTTCGTTGGAGGGCAGATAGTATGGATCATATAGAGCATTAACAAGATCTTGTAAATCAGAAAATTTAAAATCAGGCATAATAAACCTCAATACTAAAAATTTATCGTGTAATACATAAAAAACTAAAATCAAGAAATTTTGTATTATAAACTCAACAACCATCACCTACAAGGTGAAGGGTTAAATTTTAATCAATTTGAAATTGATCATTGTCATGAAGTGGCTCGCCTTCCTGGATAGATATGTACTCTTGTATAACCTCGTCTGTCAGAACTTACGGCTCAATATCCACGTGCCCAAAGGTGCCTGCCCCAAAATTGCTTACTTAGACTTGCAAAATCTTGCATCAGCAACCTTGAACTTGTTCCTTTCAAAAGTTGTACAATTTTACTAACACTTTGCTGTGGTTTATATGATATAAACATATGAATATGATCTACTGCAACTTTGCCTGAGATAATTTGGATCTCATTTTCCATAGTAACCTGCCTTAGCAGCTCCCTAACTCTAACAGCAATTTGGCCTATTAGCACCCTTTTGCGATATCATACCAAGTGTACTTTCATATCGTACTTAGAGTGTGCATTATACCCATAACGTCGCATACGCGACTATTGTAACTTGTCCTTCGCCTCAAAGCGAGACAATCCCCGAAGGGGGACACTAAAATGTCAGACATTAAAATTGCTGTATTTGCTCAATTGTGCTAACTTAAAGCTTAAAACTGAAAAATATTTATGTTAGAAGAAAAGTACAGCTTTAGAGAAATTGAAAATAAATACAACATATTATGGGAAGGAAGTAAAGTTTATAAATGGAATGGTGAAGAGAATAACACTTTTACTATAGACACTCCTCCACCAACTATATCAGGAAAGTTGCACATCGGTCACATATTTAGCTATTGCCATACGGATTTTATTGCAAGGTTCCAACGTATGCTGGGGAAAGATGTGTTTTATCCAATTGGTTTTGATGATAATGGCCTTCCGACTGAAAGGTTAGTTGAGCAAACCTATAAAGTTAGTGCAAAAGAAGTTGGCAGAGAAAAATTTATAGAGATGTGCCATGAAGTTATTGAGAAGTCAAAGCAAGAATTCAAGGAGTTATTTAAATCGGTCGGCATTAGTTATGATTGGAGTTTGGAATATCACACGATCAGCAAGGAAGCTGTGGCACTTTCTCAAACGTCGTTTGTTGATCTATATAACAAAGGGTATATATATAGGAAAATGCAACCTATTCTTTGGGACCCAGTTGATAAAACCGCAATTGCGCAAGCGGAAATAGAGGATAAAGTCTTTGAGTCATCTTTGAACACGATAGTTTTTTCCACTGAAAAAAATGAGCAGATTCATATTGCAACTACGCGACCTGAGTTACTTCCTGCATGTGTTGCAGTTTTTTGTCATCCAGAAGATGCACGATATGCCCATCTGATTGGAAAAATAGCCGTAGTGCCAATTACAGAGGCAAAAGTTCCAATAATAGCTGATGATAAGGTCAAAATAGATAAAGGCACTGGGCTTGTTATGTGCTGTACATTCGGTGATGAGCTCGACATATATTGGCAGCAAAAGCATAATCTGCCGGTGACAATTATAATTGATCAGGATGGAAGGATAAACCTGCATGCAGTGTGTGATCAAAAATGGATCCCAGTGTCACGCACTGGGATGACAGGGGAGAAAGATGCCCAGTATCAAGCTACTCAGGTGACAGAGGAGACACATGCCGGTGTCATCCGAGTAGCTGACACTGGGATCCATGGACTAAAAGTTAAAGAAGCAAGAAAGAGGATCATTGAAATCCTCAGTGGAAAAGGACTTTTAATAGAAAGCACTAGCATTTCTCATTCTGTTAAATGTGCTGAAAGATCTGGTGCGCCGCTTGAAATATTACCTACTTATCAATGGTTTGTCAAGACTTTAGAGCAAAAAACTCAAGTATTAGATAAAGTGAGTAAATGTAATTGGCATCCAGAATCTATGCGTAAACGTATGGAGGTGTGGATAGAAGGGCTAAGTTGGGATTGGTGCATCTCAAGACAGCGTTATTTTGGTGTACCATTTCCAGTTTGGTATTCAAAACGTAAGGGAGAAGAAGGCAAAATCATTCTAGCTGAAGTAAAGGATTTACCTGTAGATCCACTCAAAGATTTGCCGAAAGGGTATATTAAAGAAGAAGTTACTCCAGATCAAGATGTGATGGATACTTGGGCAACAAGTGCGATCACTCCTCAATTAAGTGCACTGGCAGTAAACAGTGAGCTCGGTTTACCAAGCCATCGGTATGATAAGATATTTCCTGCAGATCTGCGCAGCCAAAGCCATGAGATAATAAGAACTTGGGCTTTTTATACGATTTTGAAGGCACATTATCATGCAGATTCACTGCCGTGGACAAATATCATGATTAGTGGTTGGTGTTTGGCTGATGATAAAAAAAAGATGAGTAAATCAAAAGGTAATATCATCACTCCTCATGTAATGCTTGAAACCTATGGAGCTGACGTAGTACGCTATTGGGCAGCAAACTCAAGACTTGGAGTTGACACAGTCTACTCTGAAAATATCTTCAAAATTGGCAAACGACTTGTTACGAAACTTTGGAATGCTAGCAAATTTGTTTCCATGTTTATGGAAAAACATCAAGCATTGAGCATAAATTCCATCAGTGAGACGATGGATAAGTGGATATTGTCCAAATTATATAAAGTGATAGAAAAAACGACGAACAACCTATTACAGTTTGAATACTGCGAAGCTTTGAGCGCAATAGAAGAATTTTTTTGGAAAGATTTTTGTGATAATTACTTAGAGTTAGTTAAAAAACGTGCATATGGAGATGCATTGGACAGCGAGGCAAACATGAGTGCGAAACAGAGTTTGGCATATGTACTCAATATTATTTTGCGGTTATTTGCACCATTTTTGCCATACATTACAGAGGAAATATATCATCAGTTGTATAGTTATAACTCCGTTCACAATAAAAGTAATTGGCCTAACAAGGAAGAACTTACCTATGATAAGTATTCTGAGGAAATGGGAGATAATTTCGTGCAGATATTAAACCTTGTGAGAAAAATAAAAGCAGATAATAACGTATCAGTTAAGCATCTTATACAAAAGTTGATGATAAAAGCGAGTGTAAAAGAGGATGAGTTAAATTATTCTGCTCAGCATGATTTGCAGTCAGTTTGCAATGCTGAAGTGATAGAATGGGTTGAGAGTACAGAAGCAGAGCTTATAACTGAGAATGGAAAATTTACTGTAAGTTTATTGATTGATGTAACTTAGCATTCGTATTACTATACTAATTATTTAGTTGTGAGGTAATAATGATTGGTAATTCATATAATAATAAAATTGAAGAGCAAAAAGATGATTATCATGACTTCATTCAAAGGTTTTTGTTTTTGCTCGGTAAGATAAAAGAAAAGAATAAATCAATTCACACTGCTGTAGCTAGTTTTCACATATTATCTTTTTTAATAAAATACAATGCCAATTTTAATGAAGATGAAGTGTATAAAGCCGTTATCCAAGATTTCAATAATGTAAAGGAAGCGAGACTAGAGCTTCAAGATGATGCTAAAAAAGTATTGAGTGGGTATATTGAAAGTGGTGTTGAAACAGTGTCAATATATGGTAGTTGTGCAGAAGTTAAATTGGGAGCTAATAAAAACAAATTCAAAGTCAGTGAGTTTTTGAATAGTAATTTCTGTCAAGATAATGGAATTTCAGGATTTTCAACTCTGCATAGCAATGGAAAAAATGGAATGCACGGTTTTGTTTCTGAAGAAGGAATAAGGCACTATGTTGTAACTGATGGTGCATACGAAATGACTCTGAATTGGTGTGATGAGGACGGAAAAAAGTGCACTATTATAATTAATACTGATGCTAATGGTATAGAACTTATCGAGCGTAATCGTGTTACTGATGATCAATTGAAAGCAAATAAAGATGTAAAAATAGGTAACTTATTCTTGTATCAAATAAAATTTAGAAATAAGGAGAAAGGCAATCATAAATCATCTGAGATTGTGATAGAAAATAGTAATAGAAATATTAACATTCAAACAACTCAAGAAATTGAGCGTGGCAGCAAAGAAGCTCAAATAGGCAGTACTAAAATGCAAGACAAAATTGCACAAGTTGTAGATGACAGCTTAAACGAAAGAATTAATAAATTGGAAAAAGAAAATACAAGATTAACTGAAAATAATCAAACTATATTAGAACAATTACAGCAAAAAATGAGAGAGGTGGAGGAATTAAATGGAAAGGTAAGGGAAAAAGATGAAGTTTTGGCTGAAGTAACACAAAAACTCAAGCAGCTAAGTGATTCGGTAGAGAGTGAATTTGAAAGGAGAAAAGTAGAGAAGGAAAAGTTAGAGGAGAAGTTAAGGAAAGCGCAAAAAGAGATACAAAAGTTAAGTAAAGAAAAAGCTGAATTAGTGCAAGAAAAGCAAGGCTTGGAAGAATATGCTAAAATTCTAGTTGTCAAAATACAAAAACTAGTTAATCAAATAGGGCGATCAGATCTTAAACTGGATAAATCAATAAATGAAAATAAAAGGTTAGAACAAGAATTGAATGATACTAAAAAAGATTTAGGTGATAAATATAGTGAAATCCAGAGATTAGAAAGTCAATCACACGAATTAGAAAGTCAAAAAATAACAGAATTGGAAATATACTTAGAAGAGAAAAAGAAAAAAATAGCAGAGTTAGAGGTGCTGTTGGAAGAAGAAAAGGGGGAAGTTTTTAGTTTAGAATCTAGATTATGTAATTCAGAAGAAGAAAAAAGACGATTACAAGAAAAGTTAAATGAAAAAACTCAAGAAGAGATTAATCTAGAAGAACTATGTAAGAAATTGGAAGAAAAAGAAGCTGGGTATCTCAATAGGATCAAAGAATTAGAAAGAAATCTTGATCAAGGAAGAAAAGAATTTGAAAAATTGCGAAGTGATCTAGAAGAAGAAGATCAAAATTGTTCTGAAGAGTACGAAAAGTTACTATCTGAGAAAATTACTATGAAAAGGGGAATTTCACGTTTAGATGATCAATCTTCATTATCTCATCAAAATTATGTCAGCTTTGTAAAGGATTGTACGGGTTTGATAACAGAGATGGTAAGTTTGTTTCAAGAGAGTATAGGAGAAAAAGACAATGTGACTATGCCAAGGAGTACTATGCTAGAGATTTGCGGAAGATTTGATGAATTGATTAAGCATTGTGTAGAAAGTGATCAAGAAATACAAAAGATGCTTGAAGAAGTATTTGAACAAATTAATGATAGCCCTGCTTCTTCAAATATGAGTAATGGGGATTTATCAGCACTACCAAATAAAGAGCCGGATGAAACTTCATATTCAGAAGATTTTGGATATTCTAGTAGATGTTCTACTCCTGTCTGATGCCACCTTGCATTTTGAGTTTAGTTAGAATATCAACTAAAGTTTATCACTGGTACAATTGTGATAAGTGTTCTCCTCTACAGGTAAGATAATTTTAATCAATATATACAAGACTGCTGAAGTTTTGTATATGGGTGATGAGCAATTTACTTAATAAATATAATACATTTTATTTTATAGCTAGTTCTCTGGCTACTCTTACATTACTTACATCTTTAGCTCTTATTAATGTACCTAGTTCTTTAATTCTCGCTTTAGCTGTATTATCTGTTTTGGCTTTTATGATTTTGTATAAAATAATTATTGACACTAGGAAAGTGGGAAAGGAATTTGCTCACAAAGAGCGTGAGTTGACTCAAGAAAAGCACAATTTATACGAGGAAGGAAGAAAATTTTGTCAAAAAATAGAAGCTGAGAGGAAATATTTTCTTAAAGAAAAAAAATCTTTGGAGGAGAAATTAGAAGCAAAAATGATCCATATAATTGGAATAACAGAAGAATTAGAAAAAGTAACGAAGGAGAAAGATCAGCTTGCTGCACAAGAAAAAGAACTACTCCATAAAATCTCATATTTGTGTAAACAGTTACAGGAAAAAGAAGCTAATCTAACTGAGAGGAAAAAACTTATAATCGAATTGAAAAGAAAAATAGACAATGATAAATATGAAGAATTATATAAGGAAGTAGAGAAATTATCTAAAGAAAAAGAGGAGTTATCTAAGGAAATAGACAAATTACGTAAAGAGAAACATATACTATATATGAAAAAAGAAGAATTACATAAAAGACAAGAAGAACTTTGTGTGGAATTAGATGAATTACAATGTAAATTTAAAGAAATTGATCAGAAAAATAAAAACTTATCTCAAGAATTAAAAAGGAAACTTGAAGAGCTAGATAAAACAGATGGTTTAATTAAAAATCAATCTTTGGAGTTAGACAGAATAAGACAAGATTGTAATAACGAAGTGAAAAATTTAAGAAATTCACTTTTAGAGCGAGACAGTCAAATAAAACAACTTCAATATGTGATAGATAAGATAGAAGAATCGATAAGAGAAAATGAAACAATTAAAGATTATAGCAAAAAAATAATATTAGGGGAGACTCAGAAAATAAAATTTATATTAGGGCAACTTGTTCAATTCACGCCAGGTGAAGATTATAGACCATTAGAAGAAGCTTCAATGGGAGATCTTGGATATGAATCACTACCTGCAACCCCAACCAAATCGCCAAATTCACTATTAACAGAATCTTATGAACTTAATCAGAGTGAAGGTATTTACAAAACATAATAACTAGCTTTATTATAAAAAAAATTATACAAGATAATGAACCCAATAATATGCGCACTGGATACACAAGATTTGAATGAAGCCATATCTTGGGCTAATGGTCTGCGTGATAAGGTTGGCATGGTAAAACTTGGGTTAGAATTTTTTGCTGCACATGGTCCTTCTGGAGTGAGAGAAGTTGCAAAATGCAATGTACCAATTTTTTTAGATCTAAAATTGTATGATATTCCAAACACTGTAGCTAGAACAGTTGAAGCAATAAAAGCTCTAGATGTTGAAATGCTAACATTGCATATCAGTGGTGGAACAAAAATGCTTAAAGAAGCACTAAGTATAGTGCAAGGAAAGAAAATAAAGCTAATTGGAGTAACAGTACTAACTAGTATGGGCAATGAAGATCTGAGTGAACTCGGAGTAGCAAGGGAAGCAAAATCACAGGTAATTTTGCTAGCAAAGCTTGCAAAAAAGATTGGACTACATGGAGTAGTTTGCTCTGCACTAGAAGCTCAAGAAGTGCGCCAAGAATGTGGTAAAGACTTTAAAATTATTACTCCAGGAATCCGTATAAATCGAGGTCATGATGATCAAAAAAGGACAGCAACACCAAAAGAAGCAATAAATTCAGGAGCTGATTATATCGTAATTGGCAGACCAATTACAAAAAGCGGCAATCCCGCAAGTAGTTCAGAATTAATATTGAAATCCCTTACTGATTGAAGCAGGAGAGCGGCAAGGTAGATAAGGTACCATAGAATAAAAGCAACAAACGGTATGTATCCGTTCAGCAGGGTGGCAAAACAAGGTAGACGAGAAAAGATAACTAAATGGGTGTCATCCTAGTGCTTGACCATTTTTCTTTTTTTTCTGGATTCCAGCGTCACGCGCTGGAATGACAGGGCTGTGAGTGTCATCGAAGTAGCCGATACAGGCCTTTTTCTTCTGTCATCCCAGTGCCCTGACACTGGGATCCAGTTAAATTTACAGGTATAAAAGTAATCAACGTTTCTGGTGATGATAGAAAAATGGATCCCAGTACAGGATACCATTTATTGTTTTGGCAAATTTGTACAGCTACATACTTTATTTGCACATTCTTCTGAACAGATACGCAGCGAAAAAAAATGCTTGACACAAAAAAATGGATGCTGTATATTGCTAACAATTAAGTATAATATTTACCGTGGTGTAATACTACACTGCTTTTTTTTACTTCAACAAGTAATCAGTATCATTTTTCTCTCGTTACCAAGCGCCTGACGTTTATTTGTATCTACCATGAAGCCAATGCTGGAATCCAGAAAAAAGACCGGTGAATGGCAGTATACATATACAGTTGTATGAACGTTGTTTACCATGAGGGCGCCTCCCAGCACTGGGATCCATATTGTAAACAAGCGTTTGAGTTATACTAAGCTGCCATTCACCGGTCTTTTTTCTGAATGCAGTTTGCATAACAACGAAAAGGTACTGAGATTAAAGATTACCTTCAAATTACAATACTATTCTAATTTTATTTTTAAAGGAGGCTATTATGTCACTTACTGATATCGCTCACCGTGTTAATGAACTCGCTTCATCATGGGAGCAATTTAAATTAATAAATGATCGCAAACTAAAAGAAATCGAAAGCAAAGGACCTGAGCAGCTATGCAAGATAAATAGTAATATTGATAATTGCAAAGAGCGCTTAGATTTTATTGAAACTTCAGCTCAACGTCCAGAAATTAGCACAGATTTTAACATGGGTGATAAATATTTTTCTGATTATATCCGCAAAGGAATAGAAAGTAGGTTATCACATAAAACCCTAAGTGGAGATGACAATGATATTGGAGGGTATTTAGTTACTCCTCACATTGTAAAACGGATAAACAAGCGTATAGCTGATTCATCTCCAATGCGGCAAATATGTTCTAGTCAAAGAATCTCTACTGAAACATTGGATTATATTATAGAAGATTGTGACCGTGCTGGTGCAGGTTGGAGTGGTGAAGTCGTAGAGGACGAAGATGGTGGCTATAAATCCAAGTATGATTTTGCACAAGACACAAGTACACCTAAAATTCAAAAGATTTCCATCACAACTTATGAGCTCTATGCTCAGCCGCAAATATCACAAAAATTGCTCGATGATGCATTTGTCAATGTTGAAAATTGGCTTGTAGAAAAGGTTGCCGAAACTTTCAGTAAGAAGGAGAATGAAGCCTTTATTAAAGGTGATGGCACTTTTCAACCTAAAGGAATTTTAACTTACGAAAATGGAAATGGTCATAATAAGATAGAGCAAATTAAAGCTGATAAGCTAGACAGCGATGCCATAATGATATTGTACTACTCTCTAAATGAACATTACTCTAAAAATGCATCATTTTTGATGAACAGGAGTACGTTAAAGGACGTTAGGCTACTAAAATCTGAAACAGGTCAGTATCTTTGGCAGCCGAGTTTATCGCTTGAAACTCCAGATACTTTAATGGGAATACCAGTATATCAATCTGCTGATATGCCACCTACAATGATTGCAGTAGCGGATTTCAAACAAGCTTATAAGATCGTAGATAACAGAGGAATGAGAATACTTAGAGACCCTTATACAAACAAACCTTATGTTAGATTTTTTGTTACTAAGCGTGTTGGCGGGGAAGTTGTCAACACCAGTGCTATTAAATTATTGAAAATTGCAAGCAAGTACTAAAATTTTTATGAAATAATTGACATATTATACTTTTTATGTAATAATTAAATTATTATTAACTTAAGGAGTAAAATATGTTAAAAAAAATAAAAAACTTTTTTCAGTCGATTGCAGGAAAAATTGCATCAGGCTGGAACAACATTAAAAACTTGTGGTCTAGTAAACCGCAAAAAAATAGTGTAATTGAACTAGTGAAGGGTGAATCCAATCATTGGGGTGTTATTAAAGAAAATGGTAATAAGCAGTTAGTACTGCATACAAACAAAAAGAATGTACCAGAAATTATAGATGGGAGAGGTATTAATTCTAAAGATCCATCAAGATATCATATAAATGTCAAATCTGACGAAGCTATATTCGAAATTGTTTATAGCAAACTTGTTGTCATGAACGATAGTTCGGTATCCTTTATAGTGGACTCGGTAGATGATGGTAAAACTTTGTCTTGTGAGTTAGAAGGAATGAAAAAGATGTTGGGTTTAAATAGTAAGCGTACAGTTGTTACTATAGATAAAATATCTCAGAAACCTGAAGTTGTAAGTTCTACATCTAAAGTGCCTGCAAGTGATAGCAAGGTACTAAGCTCAGAAGCTGGTAAACCTAGTAAGGTGCTAGATAAGCCAGCTATAAATTCATCAATACCTATTATGACATTTTCATAAAGAGTATCTTTTCTTCACAAAAGAGCACCTCCTTTGGTGCTCTTTTTTCTTTATAAGTTTTCTCCATAGGAGAAAATTGACAAATTAAATTTTATATATAATAATTAAATTATTAATTTAAGGAGTAAAGTATGTGGGAAAGTATAAAAAACTTTTTTAAGTGGATTGCTGATCGTAGAGGAATTTCATGGATTGCAAGAAAAATTTCATCAGGTTGGAATTGGTTATTTAGCAGTAAAGCAAATACTGCTCAAGAAAATATATCACCAAAGAGACCTTCAGATGAGAATGTAAATAAAAGTCCAACTGTTAGCACCCCTATGCAAAATGAGACTGAAGAACCTGTATCTAAAACAGGTACAAACGTCGAGCCAGCAGAAAATTTTCCAGAAAAATCAGAACAACCAAGAAGGCACGTAAATCCTAATAAACCTAATGTTATTCAACAAAGCACAAAGCCAGGGAGTTATTTTGAATTTATCGATAAAAAATTACTATTTGTTACAACAAACGAGAATTATAAACGTCTTGAAGAAAAATGTAAAAATGAAGACAAAAATGGTAAAGTTATACCTGGAGAATTTCGTATATTTGTAGAGTGTGAAAGTAACAAGTTTTGTATTACTGGCCCTTATAGTTCATGTCAAGATGTAGATGATGGAAAGAAATCTGTATCCATAACTTCAGTGAAGAAACAGCATGACAAGGGAACTATTTCAAAAGACCCATCAGAAATGATGTATAAAGTAGGCTTGGATGAGAACAAAAATCTTGCTGAAATAACTAGAATGTCTATAAATCCATTGAAAACTACAACACCTAATCTTAATGCTACTACGATACAACGAACAGTTAACAATGATTCTGAAACAACAACCACTGATCAGCAAAGGGCATTGAGCCAAGAAGTTGTTGCTAATGAGCCTAAAGGAGTAGGTTATATTGAACTTGATAAAGATAATTACTTATTTTTAAATGTGGAAAAGGGTATAAAAGTTGAGGATTATAAATATAGTTTAACCCAGGACAAATTTTCTCCTCAGCTTCTTGTATATCTAAGGTGTGGTAAAGGAGAATATCGCATTACTGGTATTAGTCATCTCCATGGCGTTTCTGAATGTGTACTTGTACAATCAGTACTAAAGAAGAAAGAAGATGGTAATTATATCGATGACGATAAAATATTAGTTCAAGACAATATTGAGCATGTGAAAGAAATGTTAGGATTGAAAGATGATGTAACAGAGATTAAAATAGATAATATATCTAATCAGCCGTTTGAAGGTACAGCGTTGGAGCAGCATAATCTCAATCCTACTACGGCACAACAAATGGTTAACAATAAGGAAGTGACTACTGAATCAGAGGAGTTTTATGATGAAGAAGTTACACAACCAAGTCCAACAATTGGAGTACCATCAACAGAGAGAAATTATGTCACTAATCCAAGTGTAGATTGAAACGGTTATTGTTAAAACAAACCCTTCACAAAAGAGCACCTCCTTTGGTGCTCTTTTTTCTTTATAAGTTTTCTCCATAGGAGAAAATTGACAAATTAAATTTTATATATAATAATTAAATTATTAATTTAAGGAGTAAAGTATGTGGGAAAGTATAAAAAACTTTTTTAAGTGGATTGCTGATCGTAGAGGAATTTCATGGATTGCAAGAAAAATTTCATCAGGTTGGAATTGGTTATTTAGCAGTAAAGCAAATACTGCTCAAGAAAATATATCACCAAAGAGACCTTCAGATGAGAATGTAAATAAAAGTCCAACTGTTAGCACCCCTATGCAAAATGAGACTGAAGAATCTGTATCTAAAACAGATATAAACGTAGAGCCAGCAGAAAATTTTCCAGAAAGATTAAATGATGAACCTAAAGCAGTAGGTGAGATTAAATTTAAGGATAACCAATTCTATCTTTCATTAAATAGACCTTTAGCAGAAGGAGAGTATAAAAATCTCAATAATAGAGTGAATTCATGGACTAAACTACTTGTATATGTAAAGTGCGATAACAATGGATATAAAATCGTTGGTGATGGTAATGACTTTAATAACATCACAAGTGTACATATAGAATCAATAACAAAAAAGAATGAAGATGGTAGGTATTTAAGTTGTAATGCAATTTATAGTAGAAAAAACACCTACCGTATAAAAGAAATGTTAGGATTGAAAGATGATGTAACAGAGATTAAAATAGATAATATATCTAATCAGCCGTTTGAAGGTACAGCGTTGGAGCAGCATAATCTCAATCCTACTACGGCACAACAAATGGTTAACAATAAGGAAGTGACTACTGAATCAGAGGAGTTTTATGATGAAGAAGTTACACAACCAAGTCCAACAATTGGAGTACCATCAACAGAGAGAAATTATGTCACTAATCCAAGTGTAGATTGAAACGGTTATTATTAAAACAAACCCTTCAAAAAGAGCACCTCCTTTGGTGCTCTTTTTTTCTTTATACGTTCTCTATAGAAAAAGTTGACATACTATGCTTTTTATATAATAATATAAATTATTAATTTAAGGAGTAAAATATGTTTAAAAAAATAAAAAACTTTTTTAAGTGGATTGCTGATCACATAGGAATTTCATGGATTGCAAGAAAAATTTCATCAGGCTGTAAGCGGCTGTTTGGTGGTAAAAAAAGTGAAACAAGTGTTGCGAAACAAAGCATATCACAGCAAGGACAATCTTCAGGTAAAACTACTATTGAAGAAAAAAACAAGAGTTAATAAATGCTTTTACTGCATCTCTTTCTAAGTTTAGAGAAGATTTATCTGATCTTACTCTGAGGAAGTGACTACTGAATCAGAGAAGTTTTATGATGCAGAAGTTACATAACCAAGTTCAACAACTCGAGCACTAGCAACAGAAAGACATTGTGTCTCTAATCCGAGTATAGTAGGAAACGGTTATTATTAAACCAAATCCTTCACAAAAGAGCACCTCCTTTGGTGCTCTTTTTTTCTTTATAAGTTTTCTCCATAGGAGAAAATTGACTAATTACAATTTTTCGTATCAATTTTCAATAGATTCATCGATGTATAGCTATAGTTTTATCAGTGTAAGGCTAAATATGCTAAGCTTATAAAGATGACAAAGCTTCAAAAAAAGCCTAACATAGTGGAAAAAGCTTTATGAAAATCAAAGTTGGAGTAATAGGCTGCTTAGGCAGAATGGGTAAGAAAATACTCAATGAATTAATTACGAATACCAAAGTGGAAATAGCAGGTGCTGTTGCTCGCTTGGGCAGTGAGTATATAGGCTTAGATATTGGGCCTATTGTAGGCAATAATTGCAATTTAGGAATCAAAGTTACAAGTTCCATTAATGAGGTATTTGAATCGTCCGATGTTGTAATAGATTTTACAACTAAAGAATGTATGCTAGAATGCCTTAAGGCGGCCGTGAAATTTAAAAAACCGCTAGTTAGTGGCACAACTGGAATAGAAGGTCTAAATTTAAAAGAATATGCTGCTAAAGTTCCAATATTATGGTCAGCAAATATGAGTGTTGGAGTTAATGTGTTGCTGAAATTGGTAAAAGAAGCTGCCAAGCTTTTAGGTAATGAGTATGACGTTGAAATTTGGGAAATGCATCACAATTTAAAAAAGGATTCACCATCTGGAACAGCTATAGAGTTTGGTAAAGCAGTTGCTAACGCTGCAAAAGTGGATTTTGAGCTCAATCAATATTCACATAATAATTCAAATATAAGAGGGAAAGGAGGAATAGGCTTTGCAGTATCTCGTGGAGGTGGAGTAATAGGAGATCACAGTGTCATGTTTGTCAATTCCGATGAACGAGTAGAATTAAATCACAAGGCAATTGATCGTACAACGTTTGCTAGAGGGGCGGTTCAAGCAGCAATATGGTTGTGCGAGAATAAACAGGAAATACCAGGACTTTATTCAATGCAGGATTTAGTATGAGCGATAAATACGCTTTCGTTAAAAATTTAAATCTTTGGTATGGCTCTAAACAAGTTTTATTCGATATAAATTTGAATATTTGCAAAAAGAAAGTCACAACTTTTATCGGACCTTCTGGGTGCGGTAAATCGACATTTTTGCGTTGTTTCAATCGTATGAATGATTACGTACCTGGATGTAGAGCGACTGGTGAACTGGTAATCGATGGGCTGGGTAATATATATTCACGTGATATGGATGTTGTATTGCTCAGAGCAAAAGTTGGTATGGTATTTCAAAAACCCAATCCTTTTCCAAAGTCAATATATGATAATGTTGCTTATGGGCCTAAATTGCATGGCATGGTGAAAAATAAGCAAAAATTAGATGAAATAGTAGAAAGTAGTTTAACTAAGGTTGGTTTATGGGAAGAGTTGAAAGATAGATTGCAAGATAGTGCACTAAATTTATCTGGTGGCCAGCAACAAAGATTATGCATTGCTCGTGCAATTGCAGTAAAGCCAACTATTTTATTAATGGATGAACCATGCTCTGCTCTTGATCCAATGGCAACCAATGCAATCGAAAATCTTATACAAGAATTGAAATTGAGGTTCACCATAATTATGGTAACTCATTCGATGAAGCAAGCTAAAAAATTATCTGACAGCATAGTTTTCTTTTGCAATGGCAAGATTGTTGAATTCGGAAGTACTCAAGAAATCTTTGAAAATGCTCAGTCTCCTTTAACGAAGGAGTATATTCTGGATCATTAGCTTAATAGTTGATATTTTAATTTTTTCTATGTATAATTTTATCAAGTTTGTTGTGATAGGGGGTTAAAATGTTTAGTACAAGTGAAGCAACAAAAAAGTTGTTTAAAGCTATTGAATTTCAAAATGCTAGTGGTGAAAGAATAACACCTGAGGAAGCTTGGAATCATTTTCAACAAGCATTGAAAGAAGGAGCGAATGTTAACGCTTTTGAGGATGGGATGACACCTTTGATGTGCATTATTTCAGCTTTTGTTACTAGTAATAACGAGGAACATCAATATTTAGAGCTTATGGCTAAGTTGCTTGTAGAACATAAAAAAATCGATTTAAATATTAAAAGCAAGCAAGCTGTTATTGAGAGAAAACCAAAGAAACATGATGGTTATCCAGTGTACGAATTTGAGGGGAGAGAAGTAGTAGATAAGGGTATAAGGGGTTGTGTATACCTTGACAATTTACAACCTGTTAATGAAGGATTTATACCTCAAAATTATGCTCGTGCAGAGGAGGAAATTAAGACCGGCAAGAAGGAAAAAAATACAGCTCTACACATTGCTTGCAAGTTGGGAAATGTAAACATGATAGAAATATTACTTACACATCCAAATATCAAACCTAATATTAAAAACTATGAAAACAAAAGTCCAAGAAATTGTATTGCAGGACATGTCAAGAAAGCAATAGAACCAGAATTCCTAAAGATAGAAGCAGTCGCTCAAAAAAGGAAACAAACTAATTATGCTTGTGCTTTTTTGTTATCTGGAGTACTTGCTGCTGGTATATGTTTCGCAGTTGATAACCCAACTCCGCTTGTTGTAACTTCGTTGCTTTTTCTTGCAATAGGATGCGGTTATCTGTATAGAGCAAATACAGTTATTAATGATGTAAGCTTCTCTCAAGTTATTGTGAACGAACGTGCTAGTGATGTATCTGTTCAGGTAAGGTATCATTCCAGCACTTGATGCTGGTTTTCATTTAATCTCATTGAATTTAGCATAAGCTTTGTAAATTTTTCTAGATCCCAGTGTCAGCTACTAGGATGACAGGAGTATGAAATGGGGCTACTTGACCATTTAGTTGTCTTTTCTCGTCTACCTTATTTTATCACTCTGCTGAACAGATACCTTTACTTTTTATGATTTCATTGGCAAGAATACGGCTTTCAAAATCGACACTTATTATGTCGGATAGTGAGTTAATATCAGAGTACTTGTCAAAGTTTTCTATTGTTGATTTTACTACCTCTACTACTTCTAAAAAGCCGATTCGTGACTTCAAAAATTCGTTAACAGCTATCTCATTTGCAGCGTTCAAAACAATACTATTTGTATGTGGAGAAGAAGAATTTAACACTTCCATGCTTAGCTTTAGTGAAGAAAAACATTTGTGGTCTGGTTCTTGAAAGGTCAATTTTTTTTGTTTTGTTAAGTCTAACTTGTAGTTCAAAGTTGATCTTTCTGGCCAAGACAAAGCATATGCAATGGGAATTTCCATATCAGTTTCTGCAAGCACAGCAAAGCTGAATCCATCGTGATAAACGACAATTCCATGTACTATCGATTCAGGGTGCACTACTGCTTCAATTCTATTTGGACTAATATTAAACAAATGATGTGCTTCTATTATTTCTAGTGCTTTATTCATCATTGTTGCACTATCAACTGAGATTTTCTTTCCCATTTTCCAAGTAGGGTGACTTAGTGCCTGATTTACTGTGATATTTCTTAATTGTTCAAGGCTATAATTTAAAAATGGTCCACCAGAGGCAGTGAGTATAATCTTTTCTACACATTTATCATCATTTTGCAAAACTTGAAAAATTGCGTTGTGTTCAGAGTCGATGGGAATTATTTGTACGCTCCTTTCTTTAGCTTTTTTAAGTAGTAACTTACCACCGCAAACAATACTCTCTTTGTTTGCTAGAGCAATAACTTTAGTACCGCTTTCTATAACCTTTATAACTGGCTCAAGGCCTGCGATGCCAACTATTGCAATAACTGAGAGATCAACGGGTAGAGAAGCAACATTTGCTAGACCTGGAGCACCAACTTCTACTTTGACGTTTGTACCAAGTAGATCTTCTTTTAAATCTTTGTAGAACCTTTCATCAGAAATGGCAGCATATTTTGCATTAAGTAGATTTGCCTGTTGTGCTAGCAGAGCAAAGTTAGAATTGGCACTTAGTGCTTCCACCTGATATTCTTCCTTTCTCTTTAAGAGCAAATCTACAGTCTTTTTTCCAATGCTTCCTGTTGATCCTAAAACTGAAACTTTTTTCACTAATTACAATAAAATCTTCTTAGTTATTTAGTAACCAAGCTCATGATCATCACCAACAGATGGTGAAGGACCAGGTGAAAAAGATTGGCCATGATGATCACCTGCATCATGCATATCATGCAAACCATCGGCACTTTGAGCTATTTCATTGTTAGAGTGGGGATAATCATCCGGATGATGCCCCTCATCACCGTAGTCCATACCCATTCCTTCTGATGGCATATCTTCTCCACCACCACCTGAAAAATATTCAGCAAGACTTTCAAGAAATTTTATGCCAAACATATTACCTGATTTTCCAAATAACGTTACTAGACTGCTACCACTGACCAAACCTTCGAACACATTATTATAAGCAGCAATTGCTCCTTCATGAAAGTTGAACATCCACTTCATTCCATCCACAATTGTTGCAACAGAGTCGCTATGACCAAGACCGAAACCACTTTTCTCACTAGCGGCTTCCTGGTGTTGCTGCTGTGCCTGCCATTCTGCAATATTTGGACCTTGTGCTTCACTCATAAACTTTTATTCTAAGCCTTAAGCTATTATTTTACCAAAAACACTGTAAAATATCAATTGTTTAAGAGAGGTTATCATAAAAATAGCTAACACTAAGCTATTTTTATGATTCTGATTACTCTATACCAAAACATCGATGATGTGCTGTGGTAACAAAGTGATGACTTGAGGTTTAAGATAGCTTCTATTTCTTCTTAGAAGACTGCTCCTCTCTCTTTCCTTTTTATTTTATTATCTTAATACTAACTTACTCATAAATTATTGACAAGTACTAATAATTTAATCATCATTAATATAATACTAATAATGAGGAAGAAAAATGCTTACTAATAATAATAACACACCATCATCAGCTCCGCTACCACCCCCACCTCTACCACCTGCAGATTGGGGAAAAAATTGGAAGCCAGCGAAAAATAACGATAAAAATGAAAACACTCTTGGTAGTACTCCATCAAAAACCAGCAATAGCACTCAATTAAAAAGAGGTCTATCTGAGGTTTCTAATCCAAATCTTTTTGAAGAGTTGAAAAATAATTCAAAATTCAAGGAAGCAAACAATGCGAATGGCGAAACTGCAGATAAAGGAAGCAATATTAGACAGAGTGAGCCAAATAGAATATCAACTACCAAGCCTGTATCACCTAGAGTTTTGAGTCCTCAACAAGATAATGGTAATAGTAACAAACCTTCAGGAACTAACAATAGTACTCAATCAGAAAAAGGGCTATCTGAGAATCCTATTCAACTTGCAACAGAACAAAAAATCGATACTCCCATTTTGATTAATACTTTAGTTGGAATAAGTAAGACAGCTGCCTTAAAATATTCAATTGCTACTTTGTTGCTATGTATATCTAGTGTTACAGCTGGTATATATACATATCTTTCGATTTCAGTAACACTAAGTGATCCAGTACTTTTCACAGTTATTGCTTTTGTTTCTGCATCGGTTATGTTGAGCTTAGCTGCATATCTTATCAATTCACACCTTTCTGCAATAAACAGCGAGAAAGGAGTTGATCCTGGTAGAAAACAATCACAAGATTTACAGAAAGCAAAAGGACTTGAACACAGCAATACTCATACATCATCACCTCCAGTAGCGCTTAGAACATCCAGTGTACCGACACCACCTACTCTAAAGAATAATACTACTAATAAATCCATACCCTCAGGAGGTGGCAAGCAACAAGGAAGTGGAGATTTGATGGCTGATTTGAACAAAACGCTCAAAAGCCGAAGGAAAGCAATTGATGGAGAGGACGACGTACAACAGCAAAACAACGAAGTATGTCAAAATCAATCACAAGATAGTAGTTTACAGAAAGCAAAAGAACTTGAACATAGCAATACTCCTACACCATCATTTCCAGTAATGTCTGGAACACCCAGTGCACCGCCACCACCACCTCCTCCATTGCCACAAAATGCTGCACCACTACCACCTCCTCCTACAGCTTCCAAGTATACGGAGAAACCTAAGAATGGTGCACCGAAAAAGGCTAATGAATCTGAGCATGATCGTTCTGCTCTGTTTGCGCAGATAAGAGGAGGAGGTGTTAAGTTGAAACGTGTTAACAATGAGTTTAAAAATGCTAAGACACCAGGTAATAACAATGATGGGAAATCACAAGATTTTTCAGATGAATTGAAGGAAGAGTTTAAAAGTAGTAAGAGCAATGCTGAGCAAGAGACAGGAGAAGAGCTCGCTGCAAGAATTGAGAAGTCGATACAAGAGAATAAGCAACATACAATGAGGAATGCTCAATGTCATGATTATGAGATAGCTAATATCCTGAAGAGGAGACTAGCAATAGAACTTTCTAGTAGTGAAAGTGAAGTTTCTGACCACAGTGACAGTGATGATTGGAGCAATGATAAATCGAAAAAACCGAAAGAGAAAAAGCTGACAAAATCCAGGAAAAAACCTACGCCTTCAAACTCCCAACCAGAAGATGAAAGAGGAAGCAAGAGTCCTGACAGTGGTCATGAATCTGATGATAATGAAAAATCTAAACCTACATCTCCGTTACATTCTGTGCCAAAAGCAGGTAAGCCACTGGTACCGCCTAAGACTGCTGGTTTACAAACGAAATCTGAAGCTTCTCCTGCAGCACAAGCAAATAATGTTGACTCAGTGAATAGTGAGGTGCAAAAACCATTTCAAGTTCAAAGTGTCGTAGATCGAGGTAAGAGAAAGTAGTACACTCTTCTTAAAATAAGTTTACCTACAGGCCTGATTGTATTAAGATTACTTAGTACAATCAGATTTATCAAATGCGTTTATCTCAATATTATCTGCCAACTTTAAAAGAAACCCCGGCTGGTGCTGAAATTATTTCTCATCAATATTTGTTACGTGCGGGCTTAATCAAGCAGACAGCATCTGGAATTTATTCTTGGCTGCCGCTTGGTCTTTTGGTACTTAAAAATATTGAAAATATTATCAGAGATGAAATTGGTGCAATTGAAGTGTTGATGCCTTGTGTGCAGCCAGCAAGTCTTTGGCGAGAGTCAGGACGTTACGATGATTACGGCAAAGAAATGCTACGTATTAAAGATAGGCATGAAAGCGATATGCTTTTTGGTCCAACACATGAGGAGGTGGTAACTGATTTGATTAGAAATACGGTAAAAAGTTACAAAGATTTACCACTTTGTTTATATCAAATTCAGTGGAAGTTTCGTGACGAAGTAAGACCTCGTTATGGCGTTATGAGAGGCAGGGAATTTCTGATGAAGGATGCATACAGTTTTGATGTAGATTACGAAGGTGCACTGAATTCATATAATTTGATGTATAAAACTTACATAAAAATCTTCAAACGCATGGGACTTACTCCAATTGGAGTGAGGGCAGATACAGGACCAATTGGAGGAAATTTAAGTCATGAATTTCATATATTGGCAAGCACCGGTGAGAGCACTTTATATTATGACAATAAATTTTCTGAACTGCTAGAGAGTGAAGATATTGAAAGTCTGAAGAGCATATATGCAGTTGCAGACGATATGCATGATCCTGAAAGTTGTCCTATACCGCAAGAACAGTTAAATGTTAGCAAGGGTATTGAAATAGGGCATATTTTTTATTTTGGTGATAAATATTCGAAACCTATGAAGGCAAGTGTTACTTCTCAAGATGGAAAAAATGTTAACATGCATATGGGTTCGTATGGTATTGGAGTTTCAAGGCTTGTTGGCGCAATAATAGAAGCTTTCCATGATGATAAAGGAATTATCTGGCCAGAGGCAGTAGCTCCTTTTAAAGTTGGTTTGATCAATTTACAAACAAAAGTAACGGAGGCTGCAGATAAAATATACAAAGCTTTGAAAAGCGATGAAGTGCTTTATGATGATACAGACGAAAGTGTAGGAGTGAAATTTGCCAGAATGGATCTGATAGGCTTGCCATGGCAAATAATTATTGGAAAGAAAGCAGTAACTTCAAATATAGTTGAAGTAAAAAATAGAGCAACTGGCAAGGTAGAGGAAATACAAGTTGAAGAAGCAATAAATCGCTTTAGCACAAAATGATATACGGTATTGGCACTGACATAGTATATATACCCAGAATATTGAGAATATCACAAAAATACGGGGAAAAATTTCTCAATAAAGTCTATACTAAGAAGGAGATAGAGATAAGCAAAAAATATAATAGCCAAGAAGTAAGAGCAAAATATTTTGCTAAACGCTTTGCTGCAAAGGAAGCTTTTGTTAAAGCGCTAGGCACTGGATTCAGCCAAGGAATTATAATGAAAGATATAGAAATATACAGTAATATCAGGGGAAAACCACATCTTGCTATCACAAAGGATTTCATCTCGAAAGACTACAAGATACACCTTTCTCTAAGTGATGATCAAGATTATGCTACTGCGTTTGTTGTAATTTGCGTTGAGTAGATATTGTTTAGTACATACGATTTCAAAAATTTTTTTGAAATTATACTTTGACCTACACAGATCGACCTTTCTGTGAATCCTGGTTTCTGCTTTCTTCAACTTGTTTTGCAAAAGACGTCTCTTGTGTATTCATATGTTGAAGTGGTTTAGCAATTTCGCGCACAACAGCAGCAACTGCAGTTAAAAACGCCTTGAATAATCCACCTAAAACTCCACCAAATGCTTCTCTACCGTACATACGAGCTTGCTTTTCATTGTCATCAGCAGTTTCCCCTGCCCTCCTTCGTGGATCCATTCTATGAGCAATAACTGAAAACAACACCCCCCTAATTGAAGACTTCACTCGTGCTTTTGCCTTCTGAACATCCCCATCACTTGCTACTTCATGTTTTTCCCTACTATTCATTAGCTCCTTTTGTTGTTGAAAACTTAAGATCTCTTCCATCAGTTGTTTCTTTCTCTTTTCCAGAACTCTTTTCTTGGATTCTGATTTATCGCGAGTGTGCTTTGTGGTTTCAAGTTCTACATCAATATCCTCAGATGCTGCTTGGCTATATAAGGTTTCTATGAGCCTATCTATACTTCGCTTTACTTGCATAGTCCTTTCGTAACTATCTAAATTATCAACTCCTTCATCAATTTGACTTAAAATATCCTCGAAAGGTTTTAAATACTCTTTGCACTGCTCTTCAAGCTGATTTTCATTCTTCAAATTCCTTTCTCTTCTGTCATCGCTATTCTCTTCAACATTATCATCGCCTTCTTCGAAAAGATCCTCATCGTTCATAATTTTTTTTTAATTTATTCCCACTTATTATTATTGTATATGAAAAAATTAAATTAACACTAATGAAAAGTGTTCACAACTTCAGCACTGGCTAAAACTACAGTGAAGCTGTCAAAAGTGGCAGGATCATAATATCTCTCATACAATTCAACCGAACACCTGAGTTTTATCTTCTCCTTAGCATTAAAACTAATCTCATAATCATTATTAGAGTTTAACATTGCAGAATTACGCAATAATTCATCAGCCAATACTGAATTTAAAATGCCATTAATTTTTATTGTAATCTTTCTACTTCCAACACAATCAAGCACTTTTCTCCAGCCAAAAGAGGAAATATCTTTCATCTCCTCTTTGTTATTACGCAAAGTAAACCTTAAGTTTCGTATATTATTCAGCACAACAAAATTATTGTCATGACCTTTAATTTTCAGCTGTAATTTGCTCATCGCTACCTCCTTGTATTAAAATATCAAAATTAATTGTTGAATGTAAAACTTCATCATGCTGATTCATAGCACAATTACTTTCAAAAATGGTCTCACTACTAATGCTCTTTACCACCAAGCTAACATGCTTTATAGCAGCAAGCATGCTGCTTATATGATAAGTATATATGTCGCATGAAAATCTTACTTTTGTAGCAAAATTAGATAGCATATGCAGGTTAACATAATTTACTATGCACAATCTCAGATAAGGAATAGTAACCTGCTTAGGCAGGTAATCATAGATGTTAGTAACATATTTCTTTAAATCAGAGTTTGCTTTTAATGCTGCATAAATACTATTATACAACTCATTTATAATTTGAATTTTTTCCATCTCACAGATACGGTTACGAAGATTGCAATTTGCAGGTACAACAGATGGTATCATCCTAGTGCTTACTGTACGAACATTATCTGTCAAGAAGATGTCATCCCATCCCCAGACACTGGTTCACTTTATAATGATGTCGTTCCAGTAGCTCTTTCTTGTCATCCCAGTACTGGGATCCAGCTTTACCTAACTATTTTTCTTGTTGGTCATTTTATTGAAAATGTTTGCTCATTTAGAATCAATTTTCCTGGATCCCAGTACTGGGATGACACCTTCCTTTATGGAATTAAGTTACAATTTTTGTACAGTAAGCACTGGAATCCAGTTTTCTTAACCAAAAACACTTCATTCTATAATGCAAAACCCATACTCACAAAACCCAATTCATTACTCGCAATCTTGATCCAAGTACTGGTATGACACCATCTGTTGTATCTGCTATTGAATGACAAACAGGAACTACAAAACAACCTTTGGTTCGCGAAATGGAGAATACACCTTCTTTACCTCAGATAAATGGCTACTTACTTCTGATTCACGATTTTTATAGAGAGCAGAAACATGCTGCATAATACCTAGCTTTATTTGCTCAGGAACGCTGTCATAGCCAGCTTCGTATACAACATCAGCCCTTATTATGTTCAAATAATTGAAAAATTCAATATAGCTTCCTATATCACTAAAATAATAACTAAGTTTTCTATTCTTATCAGTAGCCAATATTATTTTATTCACAGGACCATAGAATGATCTTCTTTCCTATGGTTTATAGATGCGACAGAACCTTTTTTAGTGCTGTGCATATTTGGCAGTAGACGTTTACTTATTACTAAATTTATTATAGTATAATTTAAAATCCTCATGGTATCGAACCATTTCACTAAGTACAATGATAAAAAAACTAGCCTTTCTATGTCTAATATTCGTTTTGATGAGTAGTTGTAGTTTTAGCAATAGGTGTAATCACACTGCAGGTCATTATAAAATTGGCAATAGCTATACAATAAATGGTATCACCTACCACCCAAAATACTGTAGCTGTTACGAAGAAGTAGGAATAGCATCGTGGTATGGAATAGAAGATCATGGCACAATTACAGCCAACGGTGAAGTGTTTAATCGTCACTTGATTTCTGCAGCACATAAGACCTTGCCCCTACCCTGCTTTGTTCGTGTTACTAATTTAGAAAATGGAAGAAAGCTTGTTATAAGAGTTAATGATAGAGGGCCATTTGTTGAAGGTAGAATAATAGACTTGTCAGAAAAAGCAGCACAAGTTTTAGGACTTCATAAGTCTGGGCTTGCGAAGGTAAAAGTCGAGTACTTAAGAAAGAGGTCAGAACAATTGATACAAAATACTCCTCATTACAAAAGGCAATATGAAAAAGAAATGCAGAAACGTCACCCAAAACAAAACAATGCAGAAAGTAAGGGATATGTAGCATTTTTTGTAAACGCTCAAGTAGCTAAATCAGCTGCATCAAAGCTTCGTAATCAAGGAATAGAAAATGTTAGATTGCTTTTCAAGAATGATCAATATTGCGTAAAAGTAAGTTAAAACCTGCATTACAGATTGTGTAGCATGCCAGAAACTATTTGACAAATGAGAATGTTCCAAAAGCATGTGCGTCAAGTTGAGAAACTATCGTGAAATATAGCAATATTTAAGATTGGTATTTTATTTGTTACATTTCAGGTAGTGACAGCTACCTCAGCTAGAGCTGTAAAAAATAATCTACCACTCAAGAAATTTCATTAAAAAAATAGCATAATCTTATTTCTCGGGAGTGTTAAATAAACTGTGTCAAACCGAGAAGTATAGCTCTTTTCATAATAGTCCAAACGAGGTAAAATAAGGTTTTATAGTAGTGAAGGTAAGGATGCCAGCAGCATATAGTTATAAAAAAAGCAATGGAAGCACTAGAAGAAGGAGAAAGCAGGGAAACGGTGGCAGCAAGATTTAAAATTGGAAGAACTACGTTATGGGAGTGGCAGCAAAGAAGAAAAGAAACAGGAGATTTTCAGTCAAAAAAACTTGGAAATGGAGGTTATAATCACAAAATTATAGCCCTTCCCATAATAGTCCAAAAAGGTCATAAGAAAGAAGAATCGACAGCATGACGAAAAGATTTGAATAAAGGAATGTTTTTCCTGGTTCTGTTTTTTATAGCAAACCAATAATGTTCAATTTTGTTAAAATCTGGAGAATATGGAGGAAGATATAAAATTTCTGCACCAACTCCTTTAGCAAATCTTATTAGACTTATGAAAAGTAGCATTATCAAGGATAACAGTTTGTCCAGGTTCCAAGGGAGTGTTAAATAAACTGTGTCAAACCGAGAAGTAAAGTAATAAATTGATAAAAAAATGGAGGTTTGACAATGAGTCAAGCAAACACAACTACCGGTTTGGTAGACTATAAAGAATTAGAAACAAATATCTTATCATCTATACGAGAAGGAAGACCATTGACAGGAAGAGATGGAGCATTAACACCATTTATAAAAAAACTGCTAGAGGGAAGGCGAGATAGAAAACCATTTGTCGGCTGAAAGCGAAGAAAACAACCGAAGAAATTCAAAGACTTTACGGACAAGTATTTGAACTATTGACACCAAGAGATAGAGAAGGAAGTTTCGAGCTACAAGTAGTCAGAAAAAGGCAAACAACCGAACTTGAAGCAAAGGTTTTAAGTACATATGCCAGTGGCATGGGATATAGCATCGCATGTAGAAGAAATATAAAATATCTGCAGCAGAGATATCAAGTATTACTGACAAATTGCTACCAGTAATCAACGAATGGCGCAGTCGTCCGCTGCAATCTGTATATCCGATAGTGTTCATGGTTTTTTAAGGTCAAGGAGGACGGGCATTGTGTAAGCAAATGTATGTATAACATATTAGCAAAATGGCAAAAAAGAAGTATTAGGTTTTTATTTGGCTGAAAGTGAAGTTCTGGTTGGGAGTGCTAAATGACCTCAAAGAAAGAGGAGTAGAAGATATCCTTATTGCCTGCGTTGATGGGCTGAAAAGCTTTCCTGCAGCTATAAACAGTGTCTTTCCTAATGCGGAAGTGCAGATGTGTATAGTGCATCAGATACGCAACTCACTGAAGTATGTGGCCAGTAAAGATGCGAAGAGTTTTTTGAGCGATTTAAAGAAGGTATATCAAGCTTCAAGCAAGGAAATTGCCGAGAATTATCTGTTGGAATTGGATGAAAAATGGGGTGCAAAGTATCCTATGGTTTTGGCAAAACAATTGGGAGAATTTATCTGGTTATTTTAAGTATTCAGGCCCAGTCAGAAGGGTAATCTACACCACCAATCCCATAGAGGGGCTACATAGGCAAATTAGGAAATTCACTAAGACCAAAGGCTCATTTACCAGCATAAATGCCTTGTATAAGCAGGTATATTGTGCTATAAAGAAGGCAGAGGAAAAGTGGACGATGCCTGTACATGATTGGGCATTAACTATCTCTCAACTTGATGTTTTCTTTCCTGGCAGATTGAAAATTGAGTTGAACTAAAAATGCGATTTGACACAGTTTATTTAACACTCCCTTATTGCTGGTATTGTAAATCTTAAGCACGCCTTTTAGTTAACCTTCATTTTAGTCACCCTCCTTTCCTTCTTTTTATCGCTTGATTCGCAGCAGGTCTTTTGCGGAATGGAAGCTTTTAAACCCAAGCATTGGCTTTATTAGTTTTTTGATAAATCTATCAACAATATTATTTAGATATTTTATTTGAAGAACTGTAATCTTCAGAAATTTCTGCATTCAAATCATCAAGAGCAGCAGTATTACTGCCGCTTTTATCAATTACAATTTTCTCAGGAAGATAGTTACTCCTGAAGGCTTTACGAAAGAATGCAAGTGCTGCAGACTTGTCTCTACTAACACACAAGTCTACAGTATATAAATAAACCCATTTACCGTTTAATTTAATGTAAGTCTCTCCAACTACTACCAACCTGCTTCTTTCTTTTCCTTACTGCCTCATCTATCAGTGGTGATAACCCACCTTTGTAACGTAGCATTTTGCTCCCCTTATACTCATCATTTCTTCCAAATCTCGATAGCTCAAAGAGAATCGACATTTCATGTATACAGATAACATCCGCTGAAAAGCTAAATCCTTTGAAATATGGCAACAATTTTTGATTGATACGAAACATCTTTGCTTTTTTTTTTAGACAATTATATCATTCTTCTTTCTACTTCCCTACAAATGCGACAGAACCCTAAAAAAGGTGGTAGTTTAACCTACCATCTCCTCTGGTTTCACTATCCTTTCAAACTCCTCCTCAGTGAGCAGTTGAAGTTTTGCTGCTGCTTCTTTTAGAGTGATATTTTCTTTATAAGCAAGCTTCGCTATTTTTGCTGCATTGTCATATCCTATATGCGTATTTAATATAGTAACTAGCATTAACGACTGATTTAGTAAATCCTTTATTCTTTCTTCGTTTGCTTTAATATCAACTACGCATTTCTCTGCAAAATTTAAACTTGTATCAGCTAAAAGTCTTATAGACTGCAAAACATTGTAAATTATCACCGGCTTAAACACGTTCAATTCAAAGTGACCATTTGAGCCACCAATTGTCACTGCAACATGATTTCCCATAACTTGAGCACATACCATAGTCACTGCTTCGCATTGAGTTGGATTCACCTTACCCGGCATGATTGAAGAGCCAGGCTCATTTTCTGGTAACATTATTTCTCCAATTCCACATCTTGGACCAGAACCAAGTAACCTTATATCATTTGCAATTTTCATCAAGCTTACTGCTACTGTATTGAGTGCTCCACTGAGCTCAACTAAAGCATCATTTGCTGCTAGTGCTTCAAACTTATTTTTTGCTGAAATAAATGGAAAATTAGTGATTTTTGCCACTTCTTTAGCAAAATCCTCAGCAAAACCCTTTTTAGTATTGATTCCCGTGCCAACTGCAGTGCCACCTTGTGCAAGTTCATATACATTGCTTAGAGTTGACTTTACTCTCTCTATTCCCTTTTTAATCTGAACTGCATAGCCAGAAAATTCCTGCCCAAGTGTTAGAGGAGTTGCATCTTGCAGATGAGTACGCCCTACTTTTATTATATCTTTAAATTCATGAACCTTATTATTTAGCGCTTTATATAATTCTTCAAGATTGGGAATAAGCAAGCGGTCTATTTGTTCTGCTACTGCTATATGCATTGCTGTTGGAAAAGTGTCATTTGATGACTGACCACAGTTTACATGATCATTTGGATGCACTGGAGATTTACTACCTAAATCACCGCCCAAAATTTCTATTGCACGATTGCTGATCACTTCATTCACATTCATATTGGTCTGCGTCCCAGACCCGGTTTGCCAAACAACAAGTGGAAATTGATTATTAAATTTACCGTCTATTATTTCCTTTGCAGCTGAGCAGATTGCATCCCCTACTCTATTATCTATGCTACCCTGCTTCATGTTAACACGTGCTGCTGCAAGTTTTACTATTGCTAGCGCTTTAATCAGGGGCTCTGGCATTTTCTCTGTACCAATTTTGAAATTTTCCAAAGAACGCTGAGTCTGCGCTCCCCAGTAATGTTCACTTGGTACTTTTACTTCTCCTAAGCTATCTGATTCTATTCTAACTTTTTTATCCATATTTCCTCATTCTAGTGTTTGACATTACCTACATATATGATTAGTTAAATCAAATTGTATTTCAGTGTCAAGTTGAGACATTTTTAGTGAAAACCTTAGAAAACTTTCAAGCCATATCTTTTGCTTCTATTATTTTTTTATTGTTATTAAGGCAATCATGCAACCTTAAGCAATAAACCTACTTTCACTCTCTATAAGGCTATTCTACTTAGAGCTTGAATAGTGAAAACATCTTTAAGCGCAGAAGCTATACCTGTGTTTGCTTTCTCTTTTTTTACTTCTACAACTGTATAACCAAAAATTGCACCTAACGCTAGACTAATGGTAGCTGATGCTGCACAAACTGCAATCGCTGCTCCCGCAGAACATGATATTGTCATACCTGCAACATAACCTATTGCACCACTCACGCCAATGCAGACGTATTTCTTCCGCAGTTCTTTTTGTATGTAACCTTTCAGATATTCTTTTACATCTAAATGCCCGTTTCTAGTAGCATAATTCAGAGCAGTGTTTTCATAGCCATCTTTCACATTAACATTTGCTTTTGCTGTTTCTATCAGGTACTGTACTACCTCTAAATAGCCACTTCCAGCAGCCCACATTAGAGCAGTTCTTCCATAGTGATCTGTTGAATTAATATCTTCTTTCTGTTTTTCTATCAGGTATCTTACTGTTTCTAATTGACCATTTTTGGCAGCTGAAAATAATCCTGCATGATTGTTAATCATTTGTGCAAATGATAATGTTTTTAGTTTAGGGGGTTGTAACTCTTGAGTATTAAAGTTTAATTGTGCTGGAACAATTTCTACTTCAAGCTCTACATGTTCTCTTGTGAAACGATCAAGTAGCCTTTTTACCTGATCAATTGTTTGAATTCTTACCTTATAATACCGCGATAAAGAATTGATTATTTCCCTGTTGTTAAGAAAAAATATCACTAATTCTATTTTACCTGTTAAATCTTTAGCATAGATTGAGTATTCTATATTTAATCTATCTTGTGAAATATTTCGTATTGTCTCACTCTCTGTCCAAATTCTTACCTGTTCATTAATTCTCTTACTTACAAGAAAATTATATAATTCACTATCTTCTTCCTTCATTTTATTGAGCTCATCCTTACAGTCATACCAATAAGATGATAACTCTGGTATACAAGTAGGAAGAGGCAAGCGAGGTATTGACATATCAAGATTAGCTACTAAATGATATCTAGTTAGAAGCTTTGCTATCTCCGTATGGCCATTTACAATAGCATATGTTAGGGCAGAGAATTGACCTTTACGTTTCACATTTAAATCAGCTCCATTTGCTATTAGAAGTTGTACTACCTCAAGATGACCATGGGCAGCAGCATGAATTAGAGCAGTTATGTTTCCCGGAGATTCTGCATTAACATTTGCTCCCTCTTCTATCAAGTATTGTAATATCTCTAGTTGACCATTGTCAGCAGCCCATATTAAAGCAGTTCTCCCATAATCATCATCTATTGTATTAATAATTGCTCCACCCTGTATAGCTTGCTGAACAAAATCTAGCTGTCCTTTTTTAGCAGCATCAATTAGCTGCGCATTTAGCTGTTTTTGTGATGGCATATACCCCTCCTAAAATAAATATACAATTTAAAGCTATTTTAGCCACTATTCAAGTTTTAATGGCTAAAATTGATTGAATCACTTTTTAGTGTTTTTTTATGGTTGTTTGAGTCTAGCAAAGATGTGTCTATATCACAATCTAGTAATTCTCCTACTGCACTTAGTAAACCAGCTGTACAACCAGCTATTTTGATCTGGATGAGAGGAGATATAATTTATAACCACTCCCCTATCCTTTCTAGTTGTTTGTAGATGTTAAATCTCAGGAATTTATCAAAATAAGGAGAGGCAATGAAGGGAGTAGTATCTCTTAAATAATTAGATAAGAAATCTGGTAGAATATTCTGAAATTCATGCATTTTTTGTCTATAATCTTTCAAAGCAATAACCTTTATTTTATCATAATCAAGTTTCCAATAAGCAAGCTCCGAGACTTCTTTTTTTGTTGTGTATTCCACTGCTAAAGCTTGTAAAATTAATTGCGGGAAAAATCCTGACATAACTTCCTCATTGGAAGGTGGTGAACCAAGTTTATAGTCTATAATTGCTACTTGCCCACCTGGTAGATACTCAACTCTATCACATCTTGCTGTCAATAAAATTTCTTCTGTCATTCGAGTATCTGACCAGCTCTTATTACACAATTGTCTGGTGTGTTCATTTGCAATCAAATTTTCTGGATCCAAGTAGTCAAGCACTGGGATGACACCCTTATTCTTAGTGGAAGTTGTACAGCATCCGCGCAGTTGTGTGTCACGCGCTGGAATATGAAATATCGGATAGGAAAAGCTCTTCTCCAACTCAACTTGATTGTTTCCAGTCCTATCAAACTCAACAAAAGATTGAATTATCCTCTGCAACCTTACCCACCACATATTTGAAAAGTGGAATCGATTAGACGAGAATATTTCTCGTGCAATACTCATCAGCGACTTTTCGTTGCGTAAATATCTTGCAAAAATATTGTGTACCATAGTGCCAAACTCCAATATCGATGGCTTAAAATTTAAGTCTTTCAACTGTCTAAGGTTCAGTATGTATTCAACATAAAATGAATAAGGGTTACGAATCAGTTTTTCTACCGCACTGCAAGACATCACTTGCATTTTTTCTTCTCTGACTTTGGCTTGAGGTTTTGGCATAGGCTGAGTACATGGAACAATGCACTCAGGTGTATTTAATATTCTTAGCCAATTGCGATAAGGATATTTTGGTTCTTGTAACAGAACCTCCAAACGGCGCAATAGAATTGATTTTCTATCACTCACTAGCCTCGTAATATAAACCTTGCCGGCACCAAATAAATTGCGCAAAGTATACAAAAAGCACCCTTGCTCTTCTTGCACAGAAGGAAGGTTAAATTTTTCTCTATTCAGTGCACTCAAAAACGGATTCTGAAAATTTGGTATATCATTAAATCCAGCAAGTATTACAACTTTATTTTGATATAAGCTAAATTTATCAAAGTTATTTTCTGGAGAAAAAAACTTCCTTTTTAAAAATAATATCAGGATTTGACTATATAACTCTAAGGAACACTCAATTGCTATACCGTCACATGCATTTAAGAAATCACGAGTAAAATTACCTATTTCACCATTTAGCTCTAGAAAATTCACATTAGAAAGCACATTAACACACTGTAAATGAGCTGCTGCTATATCAGAAATAGGATAATTTATAAGATTAAGTAAAAGATTAAATATAGTTTCTAATCTACTGATAATAATTAATATATCTTCTTTATATCTTAGCTTTTTACAAGTACTAATAGCGTTGATAATATCCTTAAGACCATTTATATCAAAGCTACGCAATACTTCTATCTCAAACTCAGATAAAATACGAGTGTACTCTTCTTGAGCGTAACCAAAAGTCACTAGCCTATGTTTAAGAAGAGAAAGCAATGCCACACCGTTCCATTTTGAGTTCAAAATCTCAATACTATAAAGCAGAAGCGTCACATAAGAATAGTTTTTCGATATGGGGCACACCATACGAACTGCAAGTAATTTATCAAAAACAACCAAAGAAACGTTTTCATAACCTTCATTCTCCATAATTAGTGACGTCACCTGTGCTTCTTCCTCTCTGGAATCACAAGTGATGACTTCAATATTGCCAATATATCCATTACTAACTTTACTTAGATCGGCAGTTGTATCAAAGACATAATCTAGTTCAGGACTGCCTGTCATCCCAGCCCTCTGATTTTTAGTGTACGAACATTGTAATTTGCAGGTAATTTGAGTAGTAGATGATGTCATTCCAGTGCTTGACACTGGAATCCAGTTTCTATTGTACAGCAACCTGGTGCACTCATTTAAAGTTAAGTTTTCTGGATCCGAGTGTCTGGGCACTGGAATGACATCAGAACACGCTTCTGGCAGAAAACTTACATCCTCTCTGCCTATACTTAAATAATCGAGCAGATCTTTCAGGCAATATTGATAATGTTTTTTATCAAGTGATTGCCAATCTTTCTCTTTAATTTTCAAATTCAGATTAGGTAAAATTATCTTTCCAAATGGCAGGTCGTATACAGCTTTAATCAACAACTTATAAATCTCCTCCTTTCCAATTCCAATAAAGATCATATGCTGATCTTTCTTCAGGGAGGCTATCATATTGTTTATGTAGTCACTCTTATGCTTTAGTATATCTACTACTCCTAAATTTTTTAAAGTGTTACTCCAAGTTTTGATAAGTAAGTTTATGAAATTCTCCATTTTCTTCGAATGCTCATCAAGCTGATAACAATCCGCTATTTGGGTATATTGAAGTAATGACGGCAAACTGTAAACTAGATCGATTGGAAAACTATCATTGTGTTTTTTATTCCACTCCAATATAAATTGAATGAGTAGCAGCGTTCTCTTTGTCGGGTTAATAACTTTAACTCTATCAAGATTTAATATTAAATCTTCTTCATCAATGTTTTCTAGTGAAACTATCTCTGGCAAAATTATAGTTCTGTAATTCTTGAATGCACTCAGCAATGCTATCACATCCCTCTTGCAGGGAAGTATGATCTTTATCTCGGGAATTTTTTCTCTTTCATATTCAGAAAATATATGCTGAACCAGCACATCAAAAAGGGACTCATTCACATTAACAGTAAAAACTCTTCCCACTAACAGTAACAATTAATACAACACTTTTATTGTATAGAAATTATTTAAAATATAAATGTGCTCGCAGTTTCTTATGCTATGATATATTAAAGTCTTTCACAATATTACATGGCAAACATCAGAATAGAAGTTTTTAATAAATGTGAACAAGTTGGCCGCAGAAGGGTAGTTAATGTTTACTTGATTTACATAAGCAAAGAATTACCATCAAAATTACATGAAGAAATTTGTGGGCTATTTTATAATAAAGTCATACAAGACTGCCGTTATTATTCCTACAATGAAAACCTTGAAAAAGTTCAATATAACTTCATAGAATCACAAGCAAAGTGGGGCTTGGAGATAAGCTTTTTACCTGGCATGACCGATAACGTAGGAAACACGGCAAAACAAATTGTTAGAGAATATCTAATGAGCAAAGGCCACATTGATGAAAGTGTTTCTATCAAGGCAAGAAGTTCAAAATTGATTCTAAGTCAAGGAGGTTTTCCAACCGAAGATGACATAAAACAGGAATTCAATCCTATTACTGAATATTGCACACTTGTCTATAAAGAAAACGGCAATTGCCATTGGAAGTATTACAGTAAACCAAATACCCCACCTGGTGTCATTACAGCGCGTAACCAGGAAAAAAAAGAATGGATTCCAGTGTCAAGCACTGGGATGACACCAGCTAATAATGGAGCAAAATCTGTCAAACTCAATGTAAGTGACCAAGAGCTTGAAAAAATCAGCAGAGATGGAATCGATGGTAATGGCACTTTAGGGCTCTCGCTGGCAGCAATGAAAGCTATAAAGGATTACTTTAAAAAACTCGGTAGAAATCCATATGATATTGAACTTGAGTCTCTGGCACAGACTTGGTCTGAACATTGTAAACACAATATTTTTTGCTCCCCTATTGATGAAATAAAAGATGGTCTATATGCTCATTATATTAAGCGTGCAACGCGTGAGATAAATTCTAACATATGCGTGTCAGTTTTCTCCGACAACGCAGGAGGAATAATTTTTGATGACGATTACTTGATTGTAGATAAAGTTGAAACTCACAATAGTCCTTCAGCTCTCGATCCGTTCGGTGGAGCAATGACTGGAGTGCTTGGAGTTAATCGAGATATAGTCGGTTTTGGCAAAGGTGCAGAACCTATCATGAATACTTATTACTTTTGCTTTGCCAAAGAATCAAAAGGCAAACTTTATAGAGATAAAGAGCGTACTGATAAAATCTTACCACCAAAATATATAATGAAAGAAGTGATTCACGGTGTTAATGTTGCTGGTAATTGCTCCGGTATTCCAACGCAACTTGGATCGGTATACTTTGACGATAGATTCTGTGGAAAGCCATTAGTTTTTGTTGGAAGCATCGGAATTATTCCACGGAATATAAATAATGCACCTTCACACATAAAAGAACCCAAAAACGGTGATAAAATCGTAATTATTGGTGGAAGAGTTGGAAGGGACGGAATTCACGGTGCAACTTTTTCTTCAGAGGCATTGTCGGGAAACAGCCCTTCAACAATTGTGCAAATTGGTGATCCTATAACACAAAAAAAATTATCCAACGCCGTCGTAAAAGCAAGAGATCTTGGTCTTTATAATGCAATAACGGATAATGGAGCAGGCGGTCTATCATCGTCCATTGGTGAAATGGGAAAAGACGGATTTGAAGTGGATTTGAGCAAGGTTCTCCTTAAAAACGATGGTATGGCTCCGTGGGAAATATGGATATCAGAATCACAAGAGAGAATGACCTTAGCAGTGCCAGAAGAAAATCTTCCTGCGTTTAAGCAAATCATGAAAACACATGATGTGGAGGTCTGTGTAATTGGAGAATTCAACAAAAGTGGCAAAGCCGTTGTTAAATGTCCCCCAGGGGCAGTAATAATGGACATCGAAACTGAATTTCTGCATGATGGTAATCCTAAAATGCATTTACAGACAAAGCCATGGTCTGGAAAATCTAACCCATACGCTGTTATTCCAGAATTCTCTCCTGTTATCCCAGTGCTTGACACTGGAATCCAGCAGGCTTTGTCTGCAAATAAATCTAAAACTTTATGTAAAAATACGTGCGATGGCAGAGTTGAGCTTGAGATAGATTCCAGTGTCAAGCACTGGAATGACACCTTTGCACTAAAAGAAATGCTAAGCAGACCAAACATACGCAGCAAAGAGTTTATAGTGGTGCAATATGACCATGAGGTTCAAGGATCGTCAATACTGAAACCACTGCAAGGCAAGGGAAGAGTGTGCAGTGAAGCTGTTGTCTCGAGGCCAGTCCTTTCTTCAAACAAAGGTGTTGTAAAATCGCAGGGATTTGGCTCAAGTTATGGAGAAATTGACACTTATCACATGGCAGCATGTGCGATTGACACTGCAATACGCAACTACGTAGCTGCAGGAGGAAATATAAATCATCTAGCGTTGCTCGACAATTTTTGCTGGTGTGATGCTTATAATCCAGAAAGGCTGTGGCAACTAAAGAGAGCTGCAGAGGCTTGTTACAACTTTGCAACTGCATTTAAAACACCATTTATATCCGGAAAAGATAGTATGTTTAACGACTTTAAGGGATATGATGAAAATGGCGAGAAAGTGATGATATCTGCACCACCTTCACTACTCATTTCAGCAATTGGAGTTATAGACAATATTGAAAATGCGGTATCGCTTGATGTGAAAATGCCAGGGGACTTGATATATGTGCTTGGTACAACCCACGATGAGCTTGGTAGATCTGAATATCAGTTATATAGTGGAATAGATAATAACAACGTGCCAAAAGTTAATGCAAAGAGCGCTAGGAGGTTGTATGAACGTTACAACCAGGCAATAAAAGATGGCATAATTGTCTCTGCAATTGCACCAAACTTAGGCGGCTTAATTATTGCTTTGGCAAAATCGCTAATTGCAGGAGACCTTGGTGCTGAAATTGATCTTTCACTAGTACCAATAGGAAAAACACAAAATACAGACATAATAAACAAGATAATAATGTTTTCTGAATCGCAAAGTAGAATATTAGTAACTATTGCCCCGCAAAATCAGCGGAAGTTTGAAGAATTGTTTAAAGGTATAGTTTTTTCATGTATTGGAAAAGTGACAGAGGAGAAAGCTCTCAATATAAAGGATATTATAAGAATAGATTTGAAAGACTTAGGTACTAGTTTAAATAACTTTTGATTACGCTAGACAAATTTTTCATTATGTGTAATGTCTGATTAAAATAAATGCATATTATTAAATTTGGGTAGGTGATTATGTCCATTTTATCAATACTCTTGCTTATCAGTCTTTCTTTACTTAACACTTCAAATAAATTAATGATATGTGCTGCCTTATTTGTGGGAGCTACTTTAGTTGTAAACTCAATGGTTGAGTTTTATGGTAGAAGCAAAGCTACTTACAGCTTAATAGTGTGTACAGTGATATGCTGTCTTTTTAAATTGCAAAATTTTAGTTTTATGATACTGGTTCTATATACTGCAATTTTAATCTCTCTTCTCTCAAGCATAGTTGTTTTTGAAGAATTAAAGTCGAAATTGAATTTTCATATGGCAAATTTCATCACTTTAATTATAGCATCGGTCATTGATAGTACGATTATTTGTGTTGGACTACTATACAAAATTTCTGCAGGTAAATGCTTATCAATATATATTAAAGATTTAATTTTCAAGTTTTCCTATGCATCGATATTGAGTATCTGCTTGTTTGTAGGAATGTATTTATTCTCCTTGGCAAGCAAGAAGTATTTTAAGGTTTCTGCATAACCCGTCTTCTGATATAGCCAAAATAGTTTAGATTTAACTATAACCGTCATTCCGCTATTTGTTAGCAGCTTGGTAGTATAATGTGAAAAGCTCTTATTCGGATAGCGGTTCTAAAATCAAAGTAATTGGAAACTGTTAACTTAAGTTATCCTTTAAGAGAGCTAGTACAATTTCTTACAGGTTTCATACATGATAAGAGTTTTATTTTTAGCTAAACCAATTGAAATAAGCTATAAAATCTGTTAAAGTCAACTTTGTGCAAGCACCCTTAGCTCAGTTGGATTAGAGCATTTGACTACGGATCAAAAGGTCGGGCGTTCAAGTCGCTCAGGGTGCACCATATTTTATAGGAAATAGAGGTCATGCTTGAAATTCATATGTGTAATACCTATCTTTAAAGGTAAAATACTGAGCTATTATATATGAACAAAAAAGACTATTATGATCTGCTAGAAGTGAGCAGAAATGCTAGTACTGACGAGATAAAAAAAGCATATAAAAAACTAGCATTAAAATATCATCCTGACAGAAATCCTGGTAATAAGGAAGCAGAGGAAAAATTTAAAGAAGTAACAGCTGCATATGAAGTTCTATCTGACTCTGAAAAAAGAGCAGGTTATGATCGTTATGGTCACGATGGTGCTTCCGGTGGATTTGATTTCAGCCAAGCTGGAGGGGATTTTAGCGATATATTTAACGATTTTTTTGGTGGAGGATTCGGCGGCAGTACAAGTAGGTCAAGAACAAAAAGAAGTACAACAGGAGTATCTGGAGCAGATCTGCGCTACGACCTTAAAATTACCTTGGAAGATGCATTTAAAGGAATACAAGCACCTATACATTATGTGACAAATATAAAATGTAATACATGCCAAGGCACAGGTAGCGAAGGAGCAATCAAACCAGTTCAGTGCAACACATGCCAGGGAAGCGGTAGAATTAGAACTCAACAGGGCTTTTTTACCATTGAAAGAACGTGTACTACATGCTATGGGGAAGGAGAAATAATACAAAATAAATGTAAGAAATGCGGTGGAAGTGGACGTAAAAGAGATGAAGTAAATATCTCCGTTTCAATTCCAAAAGGCATAGAAGAAGGAGCTAAAGTAAGGGTCAGTGGTAAAGGAGAAGCTGGAGCAAGAGGTGGAAAAAGCGGAGATTTATACGTATGTGTGAAAATAGCTACTCATCAGATCTTCACTCGCAATAGAGCAGATTTACACTGTAAAGTGCCTATAAGAATGACACTAGCAGTACTTGGTGGTGAAATCGATATTCAATCAATTGATGGAGCTAAAATAAAAGTAAAGGTCCCTGAAGGCACTCAAACTGGTACCAAACTACGTTGTAGGGAAAAGGGTATGCCATATATGAACTCACATGCTCGTGGTGATTTATACGTACAGGTAATAGTTGAGACTTTAAATCCAAAGAATTTAACCCAAAAGCAGATTGAGCTATTAAAAGCGCTTGAGGAAGGGGAACATGAAAGTGTAGAGCAGAAATCTGAAGGATTCTTTGGAAAAGTAAAAAAAAAATGAGAAATTTGCTAAATGATATAAAGAGGTAGCTGTATACACTTAATTCTTTTTACCAATTTGAAAGCCTTCTCTTTTAGTGAAAAGATTTTTTTAAGTTATGCAAAAGTGATAAATTCCTTTATTTAAGGTCGAAGTTTTGCTATCCTCGCATTTTAATAATTTAAAATTAATGAACATAAACAAAAATGAGTTTTTATTTCTTCCTCTTGGAGGAGTAGGAAGAATTGGGATGAACGTTAGCCTATATCATTATCAAGGCAAGTGGATTATGATCGACCTTGGTATCGGTTTTGCAGATGAAACTATGCCAGGTGTTGAGCTGCTCATCGCTGATGTAGATTTTATTGCTCAAAGAAAAAAAGATTTGCTTGGAATAATAATTACACATGCACATGAGGATCACTGTGGTGCAGTGCCTCATCTGTGGGAAGATTTGCAATGTCCCATATATACAACAAAGTTTACAGTTAATTTTCTCAAGGAGAAACTAAAGGAGTTTCGATTGGAAGGTGTGGTACCTGTGAAAGAGGTAGACATAAATGGCAGCATAAATTTGGGTCCTTTTACCGTTGAGTTTATAAATGTAACTCACTCAATTCCTGAGGCAAATTCAATATTAATTAGCACTGAAGCAGGTAGTGCACTTCATACTGGGGACTGGAAATTTGATCCAAAACCTGTTGTTGGATTAATTTCTAATATAGAGCGTTTAAAAGAAATTGGCGATAAAGGTGATCTGCTTGCAGCAATTTGCGATTCAACCAATATATTAAGCAAGCATCACCCTGAGTCAGAAAGTGAAATTTATGATAATATTTACAATATAATAAAGCGGTCTAAAAAATTGGTTGCTGTCTCGCTATTTGCCTCGAATGTGGCGCGAATTGAAACAATAAGCCAAGCTGCAAAAGCACTAAATAGAAAAGTGGTTTTACTTGGCAGATCTTTATGGAGAATAGTGAAAGTTGCTCAGGATAGTGGTTATTTAACTGATTCTCCTGAGTTTCTAGAAGCAAAGGAGGCAGTAAATTTTCCAAGGGAAAAGCTGGTGCTACTTTGCACAGGTTGTCAAGGTGAGCCACTGGCAGCAACCTCAAGGCTTGCTAATAAGAGTCATCAAGCATTTAAAATGCAGCAAGGTGATACCATGATCTTTTCATCAAAAATCATTCCTGGCAATGAAACTCGTGCACATAACATGCTCAATGCCTTTATTGAGATGGGAGTGGAAGTTATTACTGAAAAAACAGAGAATGTTCATGCTTCCGGACATCCAGTAAAAGCAGAGCTAAGGGAAATGTATTCTTTGATAAAACCTAAGATAGCTATTCCAGTTCATGGTGAGTATATTCATACGGATGCACATGTAAAGTTCGCTAAAGAGTGCGGTGTGAAAAAAGCAATAATGATTGCACCAGGTGATATTGTTAATTTGGAGAATGGAGAAAAAGTTAGTTCAATTGATGTTGACTACTTTGGTATTGATGGTACGTTGCTACGCCATCCAGAATGCAGCGTTATAAAGATGCGTGAGAGAATGAGAGATGCTGGGGTTATTGTAGTAACAGCAATTGTGAATAAGAAAAACAAATTGCTCGCTAAGCCAAAAGTATTTGCACCTGGTGTTTTCGAAGCGCAAGAAGATGCAGCCATTATGCAAAAGATCATAGAGAAGGTTGAGTCAGCATTTAGTCCACAACCGATAAAAAAAATAAGAAATAAGATTGAAAGTTCAATATTTAGTATCTTAAAGGAATATTTACTAAAAAGACCTATAATTGAAGTCCAAATAGAACAGGTATAGAAATATACCTCTTTTTATTAACCATTATTTGAGTAAGAAGTTAACAATGTATTCTTTGATGTTATTTCAGCATGCAATACTGGAATCCGTAAAAAAAAATCAGTGTCAGATCACACAACTATACAAACATTGTGATTTGAATCTACCAGAAGGGTGCCATCTCAACGCCCAGGCAAACATTGTAGTTTTAGAGCAATCTCCACCAGTAGAGTGTCATCCCAGTGCTCTGACACTGGAATCCAGTTTTTCATGCAACCTTGTCAAAGACGTTTATTTTAGAATAAAACAGCTACTTTTATGCTTGCCACCTCAGTGCACTTACTTGCAGTCAAATTTCTGGATTCCAGTGTCAAGTACTGCAGAAATTGATTTACTCTACTGTCATGCAGTTTAACTTCAAAAGTAAGCTATTTGCTGAGATGACAGGAGGTAATGCAAGAAATCTAATGAAGCTATTCGTTCAACTGGTGTTATTTATTTCGTTATTTATTCCTTATTCCACAAAAGCTGTTTTATATGTTGATATAAAAAAAAGCAATATTGGTAATATTGATCTTGTTGTATCTAAATGTGCATGCAAGACAGAAGTGGAAAGTGAGCTAAGTGAAAGCATCACAAAAGTAATTGAAACAAATCTATCTAATTGTGGCTTATTTAATGTGAAACGTAACACGAAAGTTGAGTCTTGGAAAAGCGATACTGTAGTCACAGTAAGTTTAAGTGAAGTATCAAACAGAAATTTAGAGCTATCTTTTCGTTTATCTGACAGCTTTACAAACAGAGAATTACTTACTCAGTCGGTTGTTTTTCTAGCAAAAGACTGGAGGAAAATTAGTCATCTTGTTTCAGATGTGATACATGATAGATTGATTGGTGAGAAAGGGCATTTCAATACAAAAATTACATATATCGCTGAAGAAAAAGATAGCAATTACAAATCCGTCCGTAAAATTGCTGTGATGAATCAAGATGGAAGTAATATAAAGTACTTAACAAATGGTGAGAAATTTGTGTCAACACCAAGATTTTCACCAAATGGAAAGGGTATTGTTTATATCTCATACACAAATGGTAAAAGTTATATAATATTAAAAAATTTAAAAGATAACACTGAATCAATAATCAGCGCATTTGAAGGAGTTATTTCTGCACCAAGATTTTCTCCTGATGGTAAATCTCTTTTTATTTCCCACTCATTGAGTGGTGAAACAAATATATTATCTCTAGACTTAAGCAGTAAACGAACAAAAAAAATTACTAAAGGTTCAGCTATAAGTACTTCTCCCTCTTTGTCTCCAGATCAAAAGTACATGGTTTTTAGTTCTGATATAAGTGGAAGTCAGCAACTATATATCATAGATTTCACTAAAAAAAGCAAAAAACCCAAGAGAATTAGTTTTGGAAATGGAAGATATGCTACACCTGTTTGGTCGCCAAAAGGAGATCTGATAGCTTTTACAAAAATTCAGTCAGGAAAATTTTACATAGGAGTTATGAAGCCAGATGGCAAAGAAGAGCGCTTGCTTTCAGAGGGACATAAAATTGAATCTCCGGCATGGCTACCAAATGGCAGAGAAATTATCTTTACTAACGCAGAATCACCAAGCAACTCTAAATTATATTTAGTAGATTTAGTAAAGAAAAATCAAAAAATGGTTTTTACTCCAACGAATGCTTCTTTACCAGATTGGTCTTATTTTTGAAAGTAGATCTATAAAATCGGTATAAATCTTGCTTTATCTTAATCGTTTATAACCTTCGGTACTACGAAATACCCATGCTCCGATTTTGTATTGGATAATATTTCTTCTTTAATGTTTTGAGAATTTATAATATCATCGCGTACATGGACATCCTTATCTATAGTTCCATAACGCATAGGAGAAACACCTTCAGTATTAACTTTCAACAAAGTATCATGTATCCAATCCAGCATTGTCAGTTCTTTTGAGTAGTATTGAATCTCATCATCGGATAACTTAATCCTCACAAGCTGTGCAGTTTTAAGCATTTCTTCTTTAGTAATTGTTATTTTTCTCTTATTTGCAAATTCTATTAACGAAGTGATAACATCTTCTGTTGATCTAGCTGGCACTTTTACCTCCTTGCATAAAGCAAATTAAAATATTTGCAATTGAAACAACCTCTATCTTATCATTTTTTTCAAATTTGTGAAATACGGTGTCCGTAATTACTAATTTATCCAAAGAAGAGGAAGAGATTTTCTCAACTGCATTTCCTGAAAGTATTCCATGTGTAATGCACGAAACTACAGACTTTGCTCCTCGGTTTTTTAAAGCAAGAGCTGCATTACATAATGTTCCGCCAGAGTCAACTATATCATCAACAATGACGCAATTTTTGTTTGCAACTTCTCCGATTACATTCATTACCTCAGATGTACCTGCTTTTTCTCTATATTTATCTACTACAACAATATCATTATCCAACTTGTGTTTTTCCTCTAAAATCTTTGCAAAAGCACGAGCTCTGCCAATTGCTCCAACATCAGGCGCAACTATTGCCAAATTCTCCTTGTATATAGAGTTAACAAATACTTCAAAACAGCTTAAATTAGTAACTGGTATATCAAAAAAACCTTCAATTTGACTTGAATGCAAATCAATAGCAGCAACGCTATTTGCACCAGCTGTTTGAATAAGATTTGCAGTTAATTTAGCACTTAAAGCAGATTGCATATTATTGTTTTTAATAACCCTATCCTGCCTACTGTATCCGTAATAAGGAATAATAGCTGTTATTCTCTTGGCTCCAGATCTCTTTGCTGCATCAATTGTAAGCAGAAGCTCCATAAGGTTATCATTTACAGGGGAAGAAAGAGATTGTACTATATATACTTCTTGATTACGTAGATCATTTGCTACTTCTACATTTACCTCACCATCGGCAAATCTTGACACCTGATTGGGGAATAGCTGAGCATTTAGCCCACTTGCTATTGAATCTCCTAATCGTTTACTAGCGCTACCTATTATTACCTTCATATATACCAATTAAGTTTTGAAAATTATACAGAAACCATGGAATGATTAAAACTTTATTCTTGCCGTCAAGTAGCTCATAGAAAAGAAAAAGTTACTCGAAACATTTCACTAGCTTTCTTATCATGCAACTCGTTTTCACAAAGGTACGTACTATTTTTCTACTTAAAAATAAAGTAAATTTTTTGTGATGCTAAGCATTTTCTATAATTTTTCATTAGATTTATTAAAAATTTGACAATTATTAAAATATAGGCTAAAATATCTATATATTTAATGGAGAAATGAAATGGATTTTAGTCAATTTGTTAAAGGCGACTTTCTTGATTTGTACTCGAAAACAATAAACATAAGTGAATTAGTAAGCTTTTTACAGAGCAATCTTAGTATTACAGAGCTTAGTTTAAAAAGCTGTTATATTGGTGATGAAGGAGCAAAAGCTTTAGCTAATGGTAATCTTGCAAACCTTACTCAACTTAATTTAAGTTGGAACAGTATTGGTGATGAAGGAGCAAAAGCTTTAGCTAATGGTAATCTTGCAAACCTTACTCAACTTAATTTAAGTTGGAACAGTATTGGTGATGAAGGAGCAGAAGCTTTAGCTAATGGTAATCTTACAAACCTTACTTCACTTGATGTAGCTTTGAACAACATTGGTGATAAAGGAGAAAAAGCTTTAGCTGGTCTTAAAAAAGTTAATGTTAAAGGTATAGAAAATTTTAGAACAATAGATAGTTTGATAAATAAATTAACACAAAGTAACTCTTCAATAGAAATTTTTGATCCAGCTAAATCGGAAAATAAAACAACACTTGATGATATTATAATTCCAGAAAGCGTTAAAAAGGAGCTAAACAAGATTCTTGGTACTATTCCAGAAAGAAATAAAGAATTACTTAAAAAGACAGGTTACAAACCAGAAAAAGGCTATCTTTTTTATGGTCCACCCGGAAATGGTAAAACCAAAATTGCTCGTGCAATTGCATGTCAAGCTAATGCAAAGTTTATTAGTGTTTCTGCATCTGAATTTCTGAAATCGTATATTGGTGAAGGTGAAAAGTACGTAAGAGAAATTTTTAAAAAGGCAAGAGCAAATGCTCCTTGTATAATTTTTATAGATGAAATTGATTGTATTGCTACAAAACGTGGTAGCGGTGGTAGTTCTAGTCATGCTCAATCATGCGACAGCCTTGTGAATCAGTTTTTAACCGAGCTCGATGGTTTCAACCCACTAGAAGGTGTAACAGTAATTGCTGCAACTAATCGTAGAGATGTTTTAGACACAGCGTTTACTAGGCCAGGCCGTCTCTATAATCATATTGAAATTCCTTTACCAGATAAGACCCAGCGTAAGGATATATTGGACTTATATATAAAAAAATTCAAAGATACCGAAGGGTTGGAAGTTACAGTAGATACTGGAAAACTTGCAGATAAAACTGATGGTTTCTCGGGAGCTGAGTTAGAATATTTAATAAATAAAACAGCATGGGATATTATATATAATGCTACAACTGAAGGAAAAGTCACTATTAATACGAGTCACTTCACTAAGGCAATTAATAAGAAGAAATCTCAAGAGCCTGAAGGTAAGCAAGTTAATGGTGGTTTAGAATTACTTAATAGCCCTAAACCCAATTGTAGCAGTAACGTTCATATTGATAATGCAGATAATGTAGAAAGTCATAGCTCTGCAAATAGCAGTTCAGATGTTGTAGGTATACAGCAATGGTATGAAAAAATAGCTAAGACACTTGAGGTCACACAAACTCAAATTAACAATATGCAGGAAGAACAAAATGAAAAATTTGGAGAACTTGACTCTAAGAACAGCAACGTAAAACAAGATCTAGATTGTGTAAGGCAAGACTTAACTAAAATAACTCAATGCACTGAAGAATACACTAAATTAAAGGATAATCTAAAGACTATCACTGAAAAATATACTCAACTAAAGAGTGAATTAGAGAGTATGGTAACAACCGAACTCAAGAAACATGAAAGCACATTAGAGAATCGTGTTAAAGATCTACAAAAACAATTTGAAGGTAAAAATAAAGAGCTAAATAGTAAATATGAAAAATTCTTAGGAGCAAGCAACAATAGTAAAAGGCAAGGTAGTTACGCCTCTATTTCTTTTGTATTATCTGGAGCATCTGCTGTTGGTGCAAGTTTGACAATGTTTCATTTAGCAATGTGTCTTTCACTCGCTGTAGCCGCATTAATTTTTCTTGCAGCAGGATGTTACTGTTTGTATAAGGCAAATACAACACTTAGTAATGTTGAAATTGATCAAACTACTAATCTTGTAGTTGTTTAGATAGTTTTTAGGCTTTTAAATCTGTACCTGTTTGGCAAGTTAAAAAGTCCTTGCTGGTGCTGTAGCTTAAATTGAAGAAAATGGCGGAAGTGTAGAGTGAGGTAGTTTTTGATCAAAAATTTAAGATATTTTTAAAAAAACCACCTTTCTTGACGCGTATGAACACTCCCAAATTTTTTATAGGTTTGACTTCACCTGATTTACAAATAGAAATTGGTTGAGTGTTTGCCATTTATTCTTATAAACAGCATTTTGCTTTTTTTAGCACGTAGCAATTCTTGAATTCTATGATATTATTTTTGTAAAATTGTTATATATATCATAATAACGGCACTGGCTGAGTTCATTAAGTAATTTTATGGGCAGTGGAATGATAAAAAGCGTTTTCACAAACACATTTTACTACATAATCAGCGCTAATATTAAAATGCTTATAAAGAGCTTCATAAGGTGCTGATTCTCCAAAATTTTTCATGCCAATAAATATACCGTTTGAACCTATATATTTATGCCAACCCACTTCACTTCCAGCTTCAATTGCAACTTTAATACTATCATTATTTAATATTACCCCTTTATATTCATCACTTTGCTCGTCAAAAAGCCTCCAACACGGCATAGAAATGACCCTTGTACCTACACCTTTTTCCTGTAATTTTTCTCTTGCCTCAACTGCAATTTCAACTTCAGATCCGGTAGCAAATATCGTCACTTCTAGCTTCCCTGAATATTCGCATAGTATATATGCACCAAATTTTGATAGGTTGGCCAATTGGTCAGTATAAGAGTGCATGTAATTAATATTTTGCCTTGAAAGCGCAAATAGTGCAGGTGACTCTTTTTTTTCAAGTGCAATGCTAATGCACTCCAAAGTTTCAATTGCATCTGCTGGCCTAAAAACATACAGATTTGGTATAGCTCTCAGAGAAGCTAAATGCTCTATTGGCTGGTGAGTTGGACCATCTTCTCCTACTCCAATTGAGTCATGAGTCATTACATATATAACCTGCTGTTTCATCAAGGCTGAAAGACGTATAGCAGGGCGGCAGTAGTCGGAAAATACTAAAAAAGTTCCACCATAAGGAATAATCCCACCATGAAGAGCCATACCATTCATACAAACTGCCATAGCGTGCTCTCTCACTCCATAGTGTACATAAGAGCCACTATAATTATTACTATCTATTGCCTGCATATGCTTATATTTAGTACAATTTGAACCGGTAAGATCAGCAGAGCCACCAATTAGTTCTGGCATAGACTTAGTTAATAGTTCCATTACTCTGCCGAAAGAAGATCGAGTAGCTTCGTTTGGCATTAGCTTACATATTTGTTTCTTCAGATCAGCCAAATCACTCTCGATATTATTCGGCAAACGTTTCTCAAGTCTTCTTTGTAGTTCTTTATTGATCAAGGATGTATAGTTTTGCTTTGCCCTCTTAACTGTTTCTATCCAAGCGTTTCTCACATCTTCTGGTACATGAAATGGTTCATAGTCCCAATTTAATTTTTCTCTCATCTGTTTTACATCTTCCTCTGTAAAGGCACCACTATGAGCAGAAGATGTGCCAGCACGGCTCGAAAATTTTCCGATAATAGTTTTGCAACAGATTAGTGTAGGTTTATCAGACTTTTGCGCCTGCTCTATTGCAAGGGATATAGCATCAAAGTCATGCCCATCGATTTTGTCAACATTCCATCCATACGCTGAAAAACGCTTTTCTACATCATCAGAGCAAGAGAGGCTAGTAGAACCGTCTATAGAGATGTCATTGTCGTCAAAAAGTGCTATCAGCTTATTTAATTTAAGATGCCCAGCAAGGGACGCTGCTTCATGGCTTATACCTTCCATAAGACAACCATCTCCTAGCATTACATAAGTGTAGTGACTGATTTCAAACTGCTTTTCAAGAATCGATTCAGCAAGTGCCATGCCAACAGCAGTGGCAAATCCCTGACCAAGCGGGCCTGTTGTTGCTTCTATACCAGAAGTTAAGCCAAATTCTGGGTGACCTGGAGTTTTTGATGTAAGTTGCCTGAAGTTTTTTAGTTCATCTATACTAATGTAGCCTGTCAGATATAATATAGAGTATTGCAACATTGAACCGTGACCATTTGATAGGACGAAACGATCTCTACTGATCCATTGAGAATCATCAGGGTTATGGTTTAGATATTTAGCAAATAATACAGTGGCAACATCTGCCATGCCAAGTGGCATACCTGGATGTCCAGAATTTGCTTTTTGTACTGCATCAATTGATAAAAAGCGGACAGCATTTGCCATGGATTTTAGTAGTAGATGATTCATGTATTAATAGGAAAACTTAAAAGTGAAGTATACTATATCATAGTGGCAAAAACAAGTTGACACTTAATGTTAAAATCATTAATAATTTATAGTTAGATTGTGAGAATTTTTGTATGACAACTGTTATCAATAGAAAGTATAGAATCAGTCGCAGGCTTGGTGTAAACTTATGGGGTAGAGCAAAAGATTCGGTCAATAAAAGAAAATACCCTCCAGGTCAGCATGGTATTCTTGGATTTAAGAAGTTATCTGATTTTGGTAAGCAGTTTGCTGCACATAAAAAATTTAAGTTCTACTATGCAATTTCAAGTAAGCAGCTTAGACGTACATTTTTAGATGCCTACAAAAGAAAGGGTTATACGGCTGATAATTTTATTGGTGCCTTAGAATCAAGGTTAAGTTCTGTTTTATATCACTCTGGTTTTGTGCCAACAATTTACTCGGCAAAACAGCTTATATCTCATAAACATGTTACAGTTAATGATAAGGTGGTTAACATATCAAGTTATAGAGTGAAGCCTGGTGATATAGTAAAAATAAGGGAAAGAGCAGCAAAAATTCCTATATTAATAGAGGCTGAACAAAAACAAGAACGTAAGGCTCCAGATTATTTAGAGGCAGACAGCAAAGCACTTTCAGTGAAGTATTTGAGAGCGCCTCAATATTCCGAAGTCCCCTATTCAGCAGACATGGAAGTCAATTTAGTAGTAGAATTTTACTCTAGATAAACAACATAAGGCCCGTGTGGCGGAATCGGTAGACGCAGCGGACTTAAAATCCGTGGGTTTTGCGACCTTGGGAGTTCAAGTCTCCCCATGGGCACCAGTTTAATTTATTAAAAAAGTATGAAATGGCTTGATATAGAAGATATTGCAGAAGCTCTAGAAGAGAAATTTCCAAATGAAGATATAATTAGTATTAGATTCACTGAACTTAAAAGAAAAGTCTTGGATTTAGAAGAGTTTGATGATGATGAAAAGTATTGTAATGAAAAAATATTAGAGGCCATTCAAGCAGCTTGGATTGCAGAAAGATCTTAAAAAACAGATAGCTATAAGAAAATTACTGCATACAGTAAAAAGATAATCTTCTTGGAAATACTATACTTTACTCGAATTTTAATTAGCTTCATAATAATTTAATAAATTACAATTAAAAATGATTACAAGTTAGGCAAAAATATACAAATACTGCTTTTTATGTGTGAAGCTGGAGGTGTAGTTATTGTAAATCAGCTACAATCCAAGCTAGCACTACTGGAACTGACAAATAACTCCAGGATATGTTAAGCCTAACGGATGATAAAATTTGATTTGTGAGGTTGTTATGTTTAAAATATACCAATATTGTATATCTTCTAGGTTACTAAACATTTGTTTAATGTTGTCTACAATTGTGTTATTAACCGGTTGTTTTGCAACAATTCTTTCGGGTTCTACACAAGAGATTAAAATGAAAGTAGTAGATGATAACGATAACTTAGTAGAAAAAGTCAAATGTGTCATACGTGACCCATCTGGAACGAATCATTCTCTCACATCTAACCCTGGAATAGTGGTTATTCATCGAGGTTCGGGATCATTGTTTGTTGATTGTAAAAAAGAAGATTATAAACAATTAAATGTGATGGTAGGTGAAAGTTTTAATAGCGTTACCTTATTGAATCTACTATGGTTACCTGGTTTTGCTGTCGATGCAATTACTGGAGCTTATAAACAATATCCATCACACTATGTTGTGAATATGACAAAATCTGATTAATAGAAAACTATGCTTAAATATAGCGGGCCAAAGAAATTAAAATCTATAATAGAAAACTATGCATTAAAATGCATGAAAAATAAGATCAGCAAAAATGAAATACGTCTTATTTTAAACTGGAAAAGTATAGTTGGAGAGGAATTAGCAGAATGTACAAAACCACAAAAGATCTCATACGCACAAAACGTAAATTCTGGTGTTCTGCATCTGTTAGTAACAAATGGCAGTAAAGCATTAGAAATGCAGCATATGGTTTCTCTTGTAATAGAAAAAATTACAGTGTTTTTTGGCTATAAAGCAGTATACGGTATAAAAATCAAGCAAGGGAGTTGACTATTTAACTATATCAGGTTAACCTAGTTACATAGGATAAATTGGTATATTGAAGTGAGTAGAATTTGTGAGTTAACAAATAGAAAAAAGTCTTTTGGTAATAAGGTATCGCATTCAAATCGTAAAACAAAGCGTACCTTTCTCTTAAATTTACATAAAGTTACATTGACGAGTAATATATTAGACAAAAAGTTTAGCTTTCGTATAGCGACAAGAACTTTAAGAACTATAGATTACAAAGGTGATCTTGATGCTTTCTTGCTCAACACAAAAACAATTAAACTAAGTAAAGAAGCGCAAAAGATAAAAAGAAGATTAAAGAAAGTTTTAGCAAAACAAGAGGTAGAGCTAGCTGTTTCAAATGCATAGTAAGCCTACATGGCTCAGAGCAAAAGCTCCAGCTGGTAAAGTATTCAATGAAACCTTAAATACTGTTAAGCTACATAACTTACATACAGTATGCGAAGAAGCTGCGTGTCCAAATATTGGTGAATGTTGGAATAAACGTCATGCTACTGTGATGATTCTCGGTTCTGTTTGTACTCGTGCTTGTGCGTTTTGCAACGTTGCAACTGGCATTCCTGATAAGCTCGATCCTCATGAACCAGAAAATTTAGCAAAAGCAATAAAAAAGTTAAATTTAAAGCACGTTGTCATTACCTCTGTTGACCGTGACGATTTACCAGATGGTGGTGCAAATCAGTTTATAAGGTGTATAGAAGAAATTAGAAAGATAACTTCGGAAACAACAATAGAGATCCTCACTCCTGATTTTTTAAATAAGAAAGGAGCGTTTGAAGCAATAGCTATTGCATCACCTGATGTTTATAACCACAACATCGAAACAGTACCAAGGCTGTATGCAAAAATAAGACCAAGAGCTCGTTATTTTCATTCACTATATTTGCTAAAGATGGTGAAACAGATTAATTCTAAACTTTTCACGAAGTCAGGGCTTATGGTTGGTCTTGGAGAAACAAAAGAAGAAATCTTTCAGGTTATGGATGATTTACGTAGCGCCGAAGTTGACTTCATTACAATTGGTCAATATTTGCAACCAACTCCAAAGCATGTAAAGGTTGATAGATATGTTACCCCAGAAGAGTTTGAGCATTATAAATATATTGCTTATTCCAAAGGCTTTTTGGTAGTTGCATCAAGCCCATTGACTCGGTCATCGTACCACGCTGAAGAAGATTTTAACAGGCTCAAGGCTTGTAGTTAATATCTTAATTTTTTCAGAGTACAGTTTAATATAGTAATTAATATCTTGACTTTATTTAGAATATAATTTAATATAGGTATTGATGAAGCGAAAAAGTTATAGGCGATTCTAACGAAAAAGTTGACTACACTGAGTTATCAAAATGTTCTTTTTCTGACAAAACAAAGCCAAAAAGAAAGGTAACATTTTTTCAGCAAGTCCAAGTTAAAGAAATTCCACTTGAAGGAAAAAAAGGAGCATGTAAACGATACAAAGAAAAGAAAGAGAAACAAAAACATGAGCTCAATAAAAAACCACAATTATGGAAGAGAGGTGCAGCAATTTTTGCTCCACCAGTAATTGGGTTACTAGTAAGTTTAGCATTAATCACAGGAAATTATTCATTCTTAACTACGGCTTTAGTTGCTGTAGCTGTTACATTAGCAATATATGGACTTGAGTATTTATTTAAACCTGAATTGCTAGAAAAGCCTGGTGAAACTTTAAAGGATTTAGTAACAGATTCTTTTGTAAAGGAAGAAAAAAACTCAAGAACTGTATCACAATAAATCAGAAAAGCTTAGTGAGTTGCCCTAGGTTTGACTTTTTACTTAGCTGATCACAAAAAGTATGAATTTTACAGCACCTAAACCAGCTGTTTAAGATCTTATATAAGCAATTGACAGCTACTGAGATGCCAGTTAAAATATTTACATAGTATATTAACAGAGGGTAAGGTGGGTTTTAGTGGATATGTACATGATAAAGCTTTAACAATATCAGATGTAAGTGCTAAAATTGATATAAGAGAGCTAGCAAACTTTCTACAGAGTAAAAAAGGCATTAACGAGCTTAATTTAATAAATGTAGAGATTGATAGTAAAGATGTAAAAGAGTTAAGTAAACTTACACATCTTACTTCGCTCACTCTAAGGAACAATAAACTCGGTTTTGAAGGTGCAGGATATATAGGTCAAGGCAATCTAAAAAACCTTACTTTACTTGAAATAAGTAATAACAATATTGGAGACAGAGGTTTTGCATTTTTGATTGGCAGCAAACGTCTCCCAAATCTTACTTTATTAAATGTAGAAAACAACAACATTGTTGGAGTGTGGCGCCACCACTATGGAGGAGATATAGCACTCAAAAATCTCACCTCACTTTATGTAGAAGGTAACGGTAAAAAATTCTTAAATGATAAAGAAGTTATCCTTGATAGTATAAAAAAAAGCTCAATAACCGAAGTGCCTGGACACTCTAGAGTAAAAGATGGTGAAGGTGCTACAAAAAAATTAGTAGCTAAAAGAAAAAAAACGATACAAGCTACCAATAGTCAGTCAGATCCTAGTAGTAGGTTAAGTATAGAACTTTCCAAACAAGATGGGCTGCGTGAAATAGTACTTAACACTGAAACTACAGGTCTTGATGTCAATAGCCATCGAATTATCGAAATAGGGTGTGTAGAACTAATTAATCATATTCCAACAGGCAAAGTATTCCATCGATACATCAACCCAGAAAGGAGCATAGACAAAGGTGCATTTAAAGTTCACGGTATCAGCGAAGAATTTCTAAAGGATAAGCCATTATTTTCAGAGATTGCATCTGAATTTCTTAATTTTATATCTAGCGATACTTTGGTAATTCACAATGCTGGATTTGACATTAAATTTTTGAACATGGAACTTGGTAAACTGAATGCCAAATTAATCTCTTCAGACAGAGTGTTAGATACATTACCGCTTGCAAGAAAGAAATTTGGACCACCGGCTTCTTTAAGTGCATTGTGTGAGCGTTTTGGTATATCACTAGAGAGTAGGGAGTTACATGGAGCGCTAATTGACGCTGAGTTGCTAGCAAAAGTATATGTTGAGCGATTACAAACTCCTTTGGATCGATGTCAGCATGCAGTACGTAACTTATCTCTTAGAGGACACTTGCCAAGTAATGAAGAAGTTAGTGAGCAGTTAGATGAGATTAACGTATCTGTTCATGAGGGAGTAGTAGATAGAAGATTGTAAAAACGCCTTTTGCTTTCAGTAGCGAAATTATTCTCTCAATGAATGTGTTTTCTAGCTTTAAAAATGCGAATCTCAATATCTTATCTTGAATTACTTAACTGTTGGTTCAAGTTTAAGTTCTTATCATGGTATGTATTTACATCTTTTAACACTTTAAGTGGTTCACCTAGACTATGTTCCACTTTTGTCTCAAATTTAAATCCCAAATTTCCAAAAAATTCTTGAAAATACTCAATAGTAATGTCACACAAACTTCTACCACTTGCTTTATAATTTTTCAGCTCTTTCGGAATATTAATAAGCACTTTACCATCCTCATATGTTATGCTTCTACCCTTAGATTTTAACTTAAATTCTACTGAGCTGTAAAAACCTGGTGTTTTGATATCATTAACAAGATCACTGCTGCGTACCTTTATACAATCCATGCTAAAATTGAGTTTTAGACAATTGGAGTCACGGCAATCCATACTATAAGTTATTATTATATTAGAATCTAACACAAGCAAGCCAAATGGAGAAAGAGCCTTCAATATATGAAGAAACAGAAAATGATTATACCCTTCTTGATGATAGTTAGTTATCAATTCTTCCATGATAGAGTCACTCGGAACTTCTGCACCAGCATATTCAAATATTTTTATGAAAATTTGCTTAAGAAATGGACTATAGTTCTTTCTTCCATTCTCATCTTCTAAAATGAGATCTTTATGTTTTGAATATAGCTTCTCAATAAGCTCATTAGGCACTTCTTTCTCATTAATAGTAAGGTTGTGTGATCTACCAAGGTCAATATATGTATTATAACCAAAGCTCCAACAACCTGACTTTACTGGTATAGATTTTAAATCAGCATATTTGAGCTTTTTTACTTTAGCTTTCAGTGCATTAACTATTTTTTTTGACATATTATTCCCTCTATCACATAGATTAATACTAGTATTATATTTTATTGACTGTCAATTATTTAGAACCTTTGCTTTAAAGGACTTTCTATCTTTAACAACTGTTATGCAAGCGCATTGCTACCCTGTCTACTTCTGCTCCTTCCAGCTTGTTATCTACTCGTTCATGGTATAGATCTTTTCCCTTCATCCAGGATAGGTCACCATTTATTGTACAAACGTAATTGCCATTGTTCTTTTCGAAAAAAAATAGCCCTAGTTTGCTTTCGTCTTGACCGATCAATCCATTACGGACTACTTCCACGGTATAAAATTGACCTAAATTTAAACCTATTTCACGATACCTAGAATAATGACAGACTAGCGGATCATATAGTTCTCTTATCTTACCATTTCTTAGATCAACTATTTTGCGCTCTATCTTATCTAATTCCTCTATAATACTCTTCCCTTTTTTCTTCGCTTCATTATCTAACAGCTGTTTCTCTCCCAATTCTTTATAAATAGCAAAAAACCGTGATTTTTCTTCTTTCGCAAGATTAGATAAACGCCCTGCTAACTCATAGCACATTTTTTCTTGACTCAGTATTTCGCTTTTATATTTAGATAAAATATTAATCGCTATACGTGAACAACTTACTGCGATCAGGTCATTATTTAAATCCGTTTTAATAATTTTGCCGGTCTCTTGATTAACATGTGCAGTAACTTGCCCTAATAAAATTCCCTCAGGGATTGTTATATCCCTCCCTATATGAGAGTCAATGGCTTTTAAAGAATCAAAATCTATATATATCCCACCTTCGTGTCCTGTAAACTGCTTTAAGAGTGCCAGAGCAACTAATCTAAAAGTATCTATTTCAACAGCAAAGTATGTTCTTTGTTCATCTGTCATGTTATACATATCTCTAAAGAAATCTTTGATACTAGTATCTTTACCATCTATCTTCCACTCTTGATCTATTTCGCTCCAGTCATACTGATGCAAGTCTATAACATGTACTCCTTCAATTCCTTTCAGCTCATGTTTTAAACTATCTATTTGATTTTCTTCAAATCCAGGACCGTTGATAATCAAATATATATCCCTCTCTTCTTTATTTATTAATTTATGATTTTTTATTATATCTAAGTAATTAAGGTCACTGTTTTTACCATCTGGTAAAGATGCACCATGTACTCTTGGCACCCATGTTAGTATTATTGGCGCTTCATTTGATAATTTTTTTACATTACCGATCATTATTTTACCTCAACACATTAATATACTCATATTATAATGAAATTTTAGCGGCGTACAAATAAAATCTCCTAGGGGCTTAAACATTCTCGTTTCTATATGTAGGTGACTGTTTCGAAGAAAATTATTTTTCAGCTAATATTTTAACTACTTTACTGAATTTTCTAGCACCGAATCGACGATACTAGAAAGTTCTTTAATCAATGCTATATAAGTGATAGCTCTCCCATTGCTACTTCTGCTTCTTCTACACAGTATAAACTCTCACCCTTCATCCAGGATAAATCACTTCCTAGTAAGGAAACATAATTACCATTATTACAATTAAAAGAAAATGATGGACATTTGCTTACTTTCTCACCACTTAATTGAACAAGAAGAGGTTTTATTGTACTCATTTGAGCAGAATTTAAGCTAAATTCACCAAGTCCGGTGTTAATATAATGAAAGTTTTCAATATTATATAGCTCTTGTATTCCATTGCTTTCAAAGTCTGAAATACATTTTTTTATCTTTTCCTTTGCTTGCTTAATTGTTTCATTTTTGAGTTCTTCATCTTTTATTAATAAGGAAACTCCTATATCTAATTCTTCTTCTTGTTCTAAGGCTAGAGATAAGCGCTTTTTAACCTCATTAAAAGCTTCTTTTTGGCTCAGTATTCTATCTTTATAATTAGACAAGATGCTAACTGCTACACTTGAATTATTTACCGCAATGCAATCATTATTTGTAAAAATCATTAGGTTTTTATATTCGTCGTAATGATTCGAGTTCTTTATATCTACTGCACTTGTGTAGTTCGTATTTCCTTCTTGATCAAGAAAACACGCTATAACATTTCCTAATAAAATTCCCTCAGGGATTGTTATATCCCTCCCTATATGAGAGTCAATGGCTTTTAAAGAATCAAAATCTATATATATCCCACCTTCGTGTCCTGTAAACTGCTTTAAGAGTGCCAGAGCAACTAATCTAAAAGTATCTATTTCAACAGCAAAGTATGTTCTTTGTTCATCTGTCATGTTATACATATCTCTAAAGAAATCTTTGATACTAGTATCTTTACCATCTATCTTCCATCCTTGATCTATTTCGCTCCAGTCATACTGATGCAAGTCTATAACATGTACTCCTTCAATTCCTTTCAGTTCACATTTTAAATCATCTATTTGATTTTCTTTGAACCCAGGACCGTTGATAATCAAATATATATCCCTCTCTTCTTTATTTATTAATTTATGATTTTTTATTATATCTAAGTAATTAAAGTCACTGTTTTTACCATCTGGTAAAGATGCACCATATACTCTTGGTACCCAAGTTAGTATTATTGGCGCTTCATTTGATAATTTTTTTACATTACCGATCATTATTTTACCTCACTATATTGCTATGTTTATAATATAGTGGATTTTTTAATAAAATGCAACTAGACATTAAGATTTCACTTACGCTCTCTCAGTTTACAATTTTTGTTTCCGTATTATCTAATGAATCACCGTAAGTGACTGCCTTAAGATAAAACTTTCTACCTTTTTGCACTTCAAAAGAAATTATTGAATCATCAAGTAGAATAAATTTTTCACCTGAGGTGTGTTCATATTTCTTAGTACCCTCTTGGCCTCTAATTAGGTCGATAAGCTGATATTTATTCTTACCTATGAGCTTTGCTCTTTCGAATTTTATTACCTCTTTTCCAACCAGCGCTAACACAGTTGGACTCATGACGTCTATCTTACCAAAACGCAGTACTACTGTAATTCCCTCATCGGTAAATTCGATTACATATCCGTAAGTAGATTGTATATTTGCACTTGCGATAGGCTTATAATCTTTATCATCATACGAAATAAAGAGCGTTGCTCCTTTCCAATTCTCTTCTTCACCAATTAAAGTAAAGCTTGCGATATTACCTTTAATATGCTGTAAATCTATCATTTCCATGATAGATTTACTGACGCGAGAAGGAGGGTATTCTTTAAGCATAAGTGATCTTGTTGAAGGAAAGGAGAGCTTGTATATAGAGGGATCATAACCAACTCCCATTACTTGAATGGACATGCTTTCAAACTTTGTTTTTATAATTCTCATCGTATGTCTTTTCTCGCCATCTGAAATTGCTATGACATCACTTGGTAAAAGCCATGCATATTTTATCGGGAGCTTAAAGTTGTATACATTTCTCTCTTGCCACGAAGAATAAAGTAAAACTTCAGCTATATTTTGCGCCTCCCCTTCCTCCATAATGAGAGGTATTTCAACTGTTGCAGCATTGCCCTGCTTTGGCAGTTCAGCATATTTCACATCAATTGGATAGCCAAAATTGCGGTTAAAATAGACAACATTGACTTTACTATTTAAATCTAGCTGACTAATATTAACAAGTTTTGCAACGTTATTGGTAACCATCTCGCCAATTGGTATTTCAGTTTTCACTCCCCTGCCCTTTTGAATAAATTTCAGTTTTGAGTTCTGTTCAACCACATCAAAAAAATAGCACCTTCGCAGCATTTTAATAATTGAGCGTACGGGTTGCTGATCATTTATTACATACCCAGATAGTAATCCTTTAACATCACTTGTATCAAACTGATCGCCTTTGAGACCTACCTTTTGCAACAGATCAGACAAAACATCGGAAACATTAAGTTGTGAAATTTTTCCCTGAATCCAGTGCCCGGTCTGCCAGTTATGGCAGTCAGCCCACATGTCACATAAATTGGGGAAATAAGGAAATGGCCTTGCATCCCACGCCCAGAGGAACATTTTCTCCACCATTTCTGAGCTTTGCCACTTTTTTAATGTTCCTTCGATTGCAGTTTTCTGCGAAAGAAAGCTCACCTCTCCGTTTGAGTATCGTGGATATTTACTCTCTATACTACCTTTATCAACAAACACATTGGGCTCATTAGTGCAGCCGTTCATACTGGGAAATCCATATTCGGTAAACCATATTTTCTTCATTTTTGGTTGCCATTTTGTTTTACTACCACCTGGATTTACATGAACTTCACTCCACCATTTCTCGATATTTTTCCACGCATATTCGCTGTCATTATACTTTATTTTCTCAGGATCACTTTTTGAGTAATCGTAAAAATAATCATACCCTACCCCACTGCTCCAACCACCCGTTACATCTTTCGCAGAATAGCCAAAAGGAGGTTCTTCGCCATCGGTGAGTGGAAAGTAAGCATCTATGCCAATAACATCGATGAACTGTGAAGACCATAGTTCATCCATATTATACCAACCATCATATGAATGATACTCACTCCAATCGGCAGCGTAAGTTACGTTTACTTCTTTTCCAAGCTGAAATTTTACTTGCTTTGCAACTTTAACTAGCTCTGCTACTGCAGGATAGTTACCCTCTACGTCTTTTACTCTGGTAAGCTGAGCAAACTCAGAACCAATAATAAACCCTTCCACTTTAGTTTGTTTGGCAATGCTCGTGTAATGCTCTATGAATTTGCTATACTGATTCTCAAAAAAATCACTTATATCCTGAGGAGTACCGCTCAATTTTCCTCGCCACTCTTTGTTTTTTGTGTCAAGCAAGAGCATTGGATAGAGCATCACCTTATAACCTCTGCTATGCAGCTCTTCTATATATCTTATTAGTGCTGCATCGCTAACTGTACCACCATATCTTGGATTTCCATGATTATCTTTTGAAATGAGCTGGGCATTATCCCTGGTTATATTTCCCACTTGCCAATCATCAGGCACTATAGCAGAATCGTCTTGAAATTCAACTGCAGGATATATTTTACAATCTTTGATATTCAAACTGCTTGCAAACCAATTAACCACTACCGATGCCCATTCAACATTTGGTAAACTTTCCTTCAATTGGTCCAAAGAAAGCATAGCATCGCTCTTTTTTGTGTGATTATTGTGATTTACTCTTTGTACCGGTCCATAGGGAATATATTGACTACTGCTTATTTTTTCTCGTGCAATTTTCTTCTGTATTTTCGTATCATACACAAACTCCCCTGAACCTGGTATGATATTGATATTTTTAATGTTTTCTGCTACTGAGAATCCACTGAGCTTCAGTGCAGTTTGCACTTCAAATGTAAACACCGGAACACGATTACTATAGTCTGCCAAAGGGAAATTTTTGATGACTATGTAAGATATTCCTCTATAAGCTGGTACATTCTTCTCACCTTCGATTGATAACATAAACGGATCAGGGTTTTGGTCTTCTCTGCCGTGGTAAAAAGTATAATCTATTTCATCAAAACTAAGCGATTTTATATCCGCCCAGATTCTATTTAATTTTTCTACTTTCCCCTTGCAAATTGCAATTGCGAGTGTTGCATAGTAGTTATATGTAATATTTATACCTCTTCCTGTTTTATTTTGAGTGGTTATCGCCTCCTCTTTTATTGGCTGTGACCAAATAATGTTTCCAGCAATGCGAGCAGTGCCATAGATAATTGGAATTGCTTTGCCATAAGTTGAGGTTTGAACTTGCAGATTTTTCAGCCTCGCCCCATGCGTTATCTTTTGCTCGGCATCAAGACCAAATATTGCATTATCAAGCTGTGCACCAAGCAGAGCACCGAGTTCTGAGCCAGCAATCTGGCCAATTGGCCCAAAAATACTGCCCGCTTTACTTAAAATTGATGATAAAATTATTGTAGACATAATATTCTCCTTTTTAATAGATTGTTTTGAATTTTTGAAAGAAGATCCCAGACTGGGATAAAATTGGGACCTACTATATAGTAGTGTCATGCGACTGGTATCCAGGAAAAAAAGGATGTAATCCGAGTAGCCCTTTTCCTGTCATCCGAGTAGCTGACACTGGGATCCATTGTTCTTTATTTCTGAATTCCAGCGTCACGCGCTGGAATGACATTAAATGATTTTTCTTTGAATTTGAGTTATGCAAGCAAGCCCCTTTGTTGTCATGCAAGTAGCCCCTTCGATGTCACCCGAGTAGCCCTCTTCCTGTCATCCCAGTACTGGGATCCAGCCTTTCTTACCAACAAAAAACTTGGCATAACTTGCGTGCTCAAAAAATTCCTAGATTCCAGTACTGGAATGACACCCTTTTAGAAGTTCAATGACCCTTCTGGATAAAAACTATTGTCAAGCACTGGAATGACATGATTCGACTTGCATGACGTCATCCCAGACTGTGTAGTAATTCTCTTTATTCCTCGATTTGCCACTTACTTCCTCGAGAAGATACATCACTCAATGAAGAGCTTACTGATGAACTTCTAGATAAGCTTCCAGATGATAGCCTTGTATCCTTGTTTTTAGTTTTTCCGTTACTATGTTTCTCATTCTTCTTATCTTCAATGTTATGTTCCTTCTTAAATCTTTCACATAAAGTGAAAATAGGAGTGCTTTTGCCTTTACTTTTCTCCTCTCGTATATACTTGGCTAAACCAATCAGATTTGCTGGTGAAAAACCATTAGTACTCTTTACAATAGTTTCAATATTTAGAGGGCTTAATTCTTTGAGATATTCTTGTAGTATTCCCCTACGTGTACTTTCTTTATCCAGCCCAGGAACCTCAATACACTCCAAACGACCACCCCTAGTAAACGCAGTATCTAAATGATCCTTATGATTAGTTGCAGCAATCACCGTTATATTTTTTGAGGATAAAAACTCTTTATCCAATTTAGTGAGTAAATAAGTTAAAGGCCCTGCATCCTCATTAACAGTTCGCTTTTTACCAACTCCGTCAATCTCATCTATAAAAATCATACAAGGACTGTTTGTCTCTGCTTTCTCAAAAACTTGATCTATATTCCTTTGACTAGACAAGCAAGACGCAGAAACAGACATAAACGCAAACAGAGATTTAGTTTGATTTGCAATTGCCTTACTAATACTAGTCTTACCAGTTCCTGGTGGACCGTACAAGAGATATCCTCCGCTTTTTGACTCACAAATTCCTCTCAACTTTTCTTTTATGTCATTTGGTAATATAATATCACTAAATGTTGTATTCCACCCTCTTTCTTCATCTTTTGCGTAAAATTCCATATTCAGCTTTGCTTCTACTTCATTTTTTGTTGCAGGACTATTAATTAACCTTGCAGAAAGATCACTAACCTCTTTTTTTAACCCATTCACTTCATCTTTCGTTACAAAATTCTCTGAAATTCTATGAACTTTTTCTTCTAGATCACTAAACCCGTATTTATTTTCTTTATCCTTTCCATCTTCTAATTCTTCTTTAATTGGAGTTAGCTTATTTTCTTCTTTCCTTAACCCTTTATTCGGCTCTTCGACTTCAGCTTTCGAGTTTTCTTGAGATTTTTTATTTTGTTTAATCATTTTATATGAAAACACAATTACTACTGCAGAAAGCGCAAATAAAATAAAAATAACAGGGGGAGCTATATTTAAAGCTGCAACTGAAGATAAAAATGCAACGTAAGGAGCTACAGCAAAAACTCCAGATGTAATTAATGTAAGGGAAGCAATAGCACCAGCTATAAAAAAAGTTATATTAGCTCTATTAGACATATTTTAGCTTATAAACAGTTAATTTATAAATAATACATTTAAAGAGTACAAGCTTTTCATAGTAAAGCAAGACTAACTTAAGGCATCCTTAATCAATCTATGATCGAGGTATTATGCAGTATTAAGATATAAGATGGTATGTTGTATTTTTAATTCAGTGTTCTTTTTCTATCATTCCAGGGTACTGGAATGATAGATGCTATGATAAGAAATTCAATAACTTAAAGTAGGTAATTAAAGCCTCTAATTAAGATCTAAATCTATAGTTATTATAAGCAACACTAAAGAAGTGCGGAAGTAAAAATTTACGAAAGAGCATTATGTATACATATGCTTTGTAGATTCACATTTTGCCACTCTCCTGTTAAGCTTTGCCGCTCTTCCATTATGTTTTGTCGCTCTTTTATTTCTTTTATTTCGTTATCGAATTTTGACATTAGATATTTAGCATAACCAGATGTTAATGATGTTGATGCAGATACAGCTATTGCTGCCGTAACAGATGTTAATGTAATTTCCATTGTCTCGGTTATAAAAAGCGTCGATGTTACAAAATTCCCTAACATGGCAACTAAGCCACCAACAACTACACTACCTTGAACTACTTTATTTTTTAAAAACCCTTTTATACTCTCTACCATATCTTCTTGGTGATTTATAATGGCATAATACAAAGGAGTTTTCTGCAAACTATCTTTTTCATAAACATCTGCACCTCTGTCTAGTAGAGCATCTACTATCTCTAAATAGCCATTTTTAGCAGCATAATGCAAAGGAGTACTACCATTTCTATCTTTTACATGAACACTTGCGCCTTCAGCTAACAGAGCATCTACTATCTCTAAATAGCCATTTTTAGCAGCATAATGCAAAGGAGTACTACCATTTTCATCTTTTACATTAATATCTGCACCTGTTTTTAGTAGAACATTTACTACATCTATGAATTTATATATAGTAGCATAATGCAAAGGAGTACTACCACTTCTGTCTTTTACATTCACATCAGCACCTGTTTTTAGTAGAACATTTACTACATCTATGAATTTATATATAGTAGCATAATGCAAAGGAGTACTACCACTTCTGTCTTTTACATTAACATCAGCACCTTTTTTTAGTAGAGCATTTACTACACCTACACATCGACTATAAACGGCATGATGCAAAGCAGTCTCTCTATTTTCACCTTCTACATGAACATCCACATGCCTATCTAATAAAACATTCACTAAATCCTTACAGCCAGCTGCTGCAGCTGCAATTAATAATGTAAATTCGGCATCAGGATCACTTTGGATGAATGTATGATTTATACTAAAATTTTTATTTTCCCACTCTTGATACGCTATTGTATCTTCCCTTCGCAATACCTCTTTTATTTTATTAATTACGTTATCTTTATTTACACTTGCATCTTTATCAATTGCACTTAATATCTTTTTCAGATTTTCAAAATCCATCTTTACCTCCTATAACTTTACGTTGCAGTTACTACACAATTACAAACAAAAGTAAACACATTTTTAGGAATTATTTAAAAAAAGAAACCATTGAAAAAGTCAGTGATTTGCAATAAATAACTGATCCATTTAATTGAAAGAAATATGTGATGTAACTATAGTCATTATAAACAACAATAGAAAAAACACGGAAGTAAAAAATTTATATTGATCTTATCATATTTATTATTAGCATAATTATAAACATGGGAAAGCAAATACAAGTCAACTTATCTAAAAAAAATAGTGAGAGGGTCTTATCTGGCGCAAAATGGATGGCCAACCTTAGTGAAAATTATTTTGCATCATTGAATAATAACAGCATTAAACCAGCCAGCTCTATAAGAAAACTAATAGAGGCTTTTTTACTTGTTCCAATTATTACATCCAGTGCTATTACACTAGCATGTACCTATTTTTTTCTGAATGCAGTGAGTATTCAAAAATATGATTGCAGCTTTGAATAAGGGAAAAATTATGGCGCCTATGATTTTTGAAGGCTATTGCGATACAGACGTTTTTAATAGCTAGTTCAAGCTTTTTGCTGGGTGATTTTGGATAATGCAACTTTTCATAGAAAATAAGTGACTTTGTTAAAAGTGTCGGTGCTGAAGTTATATATCTGCCTCCATATTCTCCTGATTTTAATCAAACCATTGGTTTGTTATAAAAAATTGAGCCAGAAAGAATATTCAGCTATTCGAACTATTAGAAAAAGAGCTATAATTATAGACTCCGTATACACTATAACTAGACTTTTTTTTAAGAGGAATGATACAGAAGTTAGTACTAAGACACTAAACAGTTTTCAAAAATGAAAATTATACCTTAAAGCTGATTTTCATACAGTTCTTGCAAGCGATAGCACTCTCACTTCTCTTGCACCAGAGTTTAAAATTTCCTGAGAGCAAGACCTTGCGGTTGCGCCAGTTGTTACTACATCATCAACCAATATCACGATTTTGTTTTTGATAATTTCGCTGTTACTTACTTTAAAAGTATTTTTCAAATTTTTTTCACGCTGTTTAAGTGAAAGACCAGCTTGAGGTTTGGTGTGACGAATACGTTTTATTGCAAATGGTGTATAAGATAAATTAGATAACTTACTTAATTCCTTCGCGAGCAATGCTGCTTGATTATATTTACGTTTAAATAAGCGTATTTTATGTAGCGGTATGGGAACTATGACCTCTGCATTTTGAAACATGTCTTTGTTAGCTTTGTACATCCACTTTGCATAGACTTTCACATAATTTAAATTATCAAAAAATTTAAAATTTATAATCATATTTTTGCTATGTTCATCATAAGCAAAAACTGATCTTAATACTTTAAATGGTGAAGGGTTACTGATGCATTTACCACATGTATCAATGTTATCTGGAATTACTACACCACAAACATTACAGTAATGCTTAGTTAAAAAATTGATTTTTTTATTGCATTCACTACATAAATCATAACTTTTATCAATTATACGTTCACAACTTACGCATACGTTTGGAAATATGAGATCTGTAGCTTTTTTTAATAAGAGAAGATTCATGAATTAAATATGTTAGGTATACCTTTTAAAATGCTCCTCATAACCTAATTATTAAGAAATAGTCGATACTTGATCCAATAAATATGTTTTAAGATACTTGCCTGTAACGCTTTTTGGAGTCTGTGCAACTTTTTCTGGAGTTCCTACAGCAACCACTTCGCCACCTTTTACTCCACCCTCTGGACCAATATCTATTATGTAATCAGCAGTTTTTATAACATGTAAATTGTGCTCAATAACTATAACAGTATTTCCTAAATCAACTAGCCTATGGAGTATTTTCAGTAAATTATTTACATCTTCAAAATGTAACCCAGTTGTTGGCTCATCGAGAATATACAATGTTTTCCCGGTAAATCGCTTTGATAGTTCCTTAGACAGCTTTATTCGTTGTGCTTCACCCCCGGACAACGTTGTTGACGACTGTCCAAGCGTTATATAGCCAAGCCCTACTTCCTGTAAAGAAATCAACTTTTCCTTTATCATTGGAAGATTTTCAAAAAAGTCACATGCTTGATCTATTGTCATATCAAGCACATCAGAAATTGATTTTCCCTTGTAAGTAACTTCCAATGTTTCTCGGTTATACCTCTGTCCTCTACATTGCTCACATTTCACATAAACGTCCGGTAGGAAATGCATCTCGATCTTTAAATGCCCATCACCTTTACAAGCTTCACATCTTCCTCCCTTGGTATTAAATGAAAATCGGCCTATATTGTAACCTCGTGCCTTCGACTCTGGGAGACCTGCAAACCAATTTCTGATGTGAGTAAACATACCAACATATGTTGCTGGATTTGATGCTGGGGTCCTACCAATTGGCGATTGATCAACTTCTATAATTTTATCTATATACTCAAGGCCTTCTATTTTGTCGCATTGACCATGCCTTGCAGATGAATGATTTATCTTGTGTGCTGAATATTTATATAATGTTTCTATCACTAAACTTGATTTCCCTCCTCCTGATATTCCAGTAACACAAATAAAATTCCCTATAGGAAATTCAACATTTATATTTTTTAAGTTGTTCTCACAAGCATTAACTACCTTTATGAACTGAGTTGTTTGCTTTCTTCTTTTTGAAATTGAAATTTCCTTCTTTCCACTTAAATACTGTCCTGTTATGCTTTCTGAATTTTTTTGTACCTGATCTGGTGTTCCTTCTGCAACGATTTTTCCTCCATTCACGCCAGCTCCAGGACCAATATCAATCACATAATCAGCAGCCATTATTGTGTCTTCATCATGTTCAACAACAATCACAGTATTACCCATGTCTCTCAGATTTTTAAGTGTGGTAATTAATCGATCATTATCACATTGATGAAGGCCAATTGAGGGCTCATCAAGCACGTATAGCACTCCTGTTAAACCAGAGCCAATTTGCGAAGCAAGCCTGATCCTCTGGCTTTCACCACCAGAGAGAGTGCTAGATTCACGGTCAAGTGTAAGGTAATTTAGCCCTACATTCTTTAAAAATGTCAGCCTTTTGATTATTTCGTTTAATATTTTATTTGAAATTTGCCTTTGTTGTTCTGTAAGTTTGTCTGATAAATTTCCAAACCACTTAAGGGATTCATCGATGCTGAGCCTTGATATTTCACCTATATGTTTTTCGTCAATTTTCACTGTAAGTGCTTCTTTTCTCAATCTATAGCCAGCACATTCTTTGCAGTCAGTAACAGAACAATACCTATCAATAAGTGATGCATCGTAATCCATCTGGCGTTCTAGGATACTGACCAAACCTTGAAATTTCATTTCTCTAGAGCCAAAAAGTATTAAATCCTTCACTTTTTGGTCTATATTCTTCCACGGAACATCAAGGCTAAATTTGCAATTTTCAGCCAGTGATAGAATTGCATTTTTTAGCAATCCATAGTTTGTATGCACTTGACGGAACATTGATCCAATTGGCTTTAAAGCACCTTCAGATATCGAGAGCGTTTCGTCTGGCACTATTAGCTTTGCATCAACACTTAGTTTTTTACCGAGCCCACTGCATGAACTGCATGCACCGTAGGGGCTGTTAAAAGAAAACAATCTTGGCTCTATTTCTTCAAGAGTAAAGCCAGACTCAGGACATGCAAAATTCTCTGAGAAAGTTAAAGTTTGACCATTTTTATACTCGGAATTGTGGTTATCAGGTAAGTTCACTATTTCTGCATACATTAAGCCATGGCCCAGCCTCAATGCTGATTCTATACTGCCTGGTAGTCGATTTCCTATATCATCTGACATGGAGATTCTATCTGCAATAACAAAAATATCATGTTTCTTGTTTTTGTCGAGTTTAGGCAAGTCATCTATATTGTATGTTTCACCATCTATTTTTAGTCTCACGTAACCCTGCTTTTTAATTTCCAATATCTCTTTGAAGTGCTCTCCTTTTCTGCCACGCACAATAGGAGCAAGTATATATATTTTAGTTTCTAAAGGTAATGCTATAATAGTATCTACAATTTGAGATACAGCCTGTTTCGTTATTGGCAACCCAGTTACAGGCGAATAAGGTATTCCCACTCGTGCATATATCAAACGTACATAATCGTAAATTTCAGTAACGGTTCCAACAGTTGATCTTGGATTTTTTGAGATCGACTTTTGATTAATTGATATTGCAGGAGAGAGGCCTGTGATTGACTCAACATCTGGTTTATCTTGAATATTAAGAAATTGACGTGCATAAGCCGATAGACTTTCGACGTATCGGCGTTGGCCTTCTGCATAAATCGTATCGAATGCAAGGCTAGACTTACCAGAACCACTTAGTCCAGTTATAACAACTAACTTATTTTTTGGTATATTGACATCAATACCCTGCAAATTATGCTCTCTTGCACCTTTAACTCTGATCATACTTCATGTACCTTTGACCATTATAGCCTCAAAATACATAAACTCACAACAACTTGCTACTAATTTTTTTAACTGTTATGGAAAACGAAGTAGCATAACTAGTGCAAAACATTTTGCCACACAACTATATGAACATCTGTTTTCGCCAAGTTAGTTCGTACAACAAATGGTGTCATAAAAGTATGTTTTCTACAATCTCATCAAAAACATGCTTACCAATTTTTGGAAACAGGAAATTTTATTTTATATAAAATATAGAATTTTGATAAATTTAACTTTTTTGTGAGATTATGCAGTGATAAAAATAAATTGAGAGGGAAAGGTTGTGGCAATAGAGAAGGAGAAGTTTTTTGAAATAATAAATGAGGTAAGTAAAAGTGGAGGTTTGGATGAAGATAATTTACTTGAAAGAATAAAGAATGAGTTAAAAGGAAAAGATGCAGGAGAGTACAACAAGTTTAGTAAAAATTTTAGTAAAGAACATCAATTTAGTATAAAATTTTCAGAAGAAGCTGCAGAAGATTGGACGTTGTTACATCTTGCTGCAGCATGCAACAATCTTTTGATAGCGGAATTTCTAATGAAAAAGAAAGCAAGTGTTAGCGCTCGAGTAAAAGATGGTTCTAAAAATGATGGGCTAACTGCTTTGCATATTGCTGCTTCTTGTGGACATAAAGACATGGTAAAACGGTTACTAAATGACAATCGAGTCAATCCTTCATTAAAAAGTAAAAATAAGACTCCAAGAGAGATAGTTGGTAATACAGAGAATAAAGAAGCTATAGAGGAAATGTTAAAGAAAGCAGAACAAAATTTTTATACAAAGCATGAGAAAAAAACTGATGTATCAGCAGATGTTATAAATTCTGTGAAACAATACAATACCATACGTAGTGGTGAACAGGCTCCTGTGACGTGCGAAAGTAGTGACAGTATAGTAAGTGAGCAATACTTACATGCTGGTGTTAAGAATATGGTAGAAAAATTTGAGTCACCGCAAAGAGGAAGTGTTACATATAGTGGTAAACAGACTCCTATTGGTGAAAGCGTTAGTAGTGACGACAACGGTTTAGCACTTGAAACTACGTTTGATACTTCTTCCTACTCCGAAATAAATTACGACGGGGCAGCTAATGAAGTTGATAACCAAACTTTAGAAAGCCTGCAAACTCAAGTTCAGTTGAAAGATAGCCAAATTCGGAAGTTAGAAAAGCCAGGTAAAGAATTAAAACATGTTGAGAAAGAACTAGAAAAATCAAAGAGTGACGTAGCTGGACATGAGACTCGGTTAGAAATAGTTGATAAGCTCAGTAAAGAGAATCAATCACTAAAGCAAAAAATAAAAGATCTGGAAAACGAGAATACAACACTTAATAGTGAATTAAGCAAAACCAAAGCAAATAAAGTATTACTAGAAAAAACAGAAAAAAGACAACTGTCTTTCTTAAAAATTGCTTCTGTAAACTTTGCAATCATGTTGACAGTAGGTGTTGCCTTTAGTATAGCCTTCCAATTACCAATTCTATTGATGATTGCAACTTCTGTGATGTCTTCATTGATAGTCGGTGGAGTTACATACGCACTATCACCGCAACCTACTGAATTAAAAGAAGTAAGTATTCAATGCTCAATGCAACATGATGCTTGTAAAACTTAACTTGTGCGCTTCCTGGTAATTTTGATATAGTTATTTCAGTTGAAATCTACAGGTTTACAAATGGCAATCTTAAGTGTAAGAGAAGCTTTATGCACAGCGATCAGAGAAGAAATGCAAAATGACCCTGATATATTTATCATGGGTGAAGAAGTTGCAGAGTATGATGGTGCTTATAAAGTAACGAAAGGATTACTGAAAGAGTTTGGAGAAAATAGGGTAGTTGATACACCCATTACTGAACATGGATTTGCTGGTCTTGCTGTTGGAGCAGCATTTGCTGGACTGAGGCCAATAGTCGAGTTTATGACTTTTAATTTTTCTATGCAGGCTATCGACCAAATTGTGAATTCCGCAGCAAAAACAAATTATATGTCGGGTGGACAACTTGGATGCCCTATAGTATTTCGTGGACCAAATGGTGCTGCAGCAAGAGTTGCAGCACAACATTCTCAGTGCTTTGCATCTTGGTATTCGCATGTTCCAGGGTTGAAAGTAATAGCACCTTACTTTGCCTCCGATTGCAGAGGTCTGCTTAAAGCTGCAATTCGTGACCCTAATCCGGTAATATTTCTAGAAAACGAGATCGCTTATGGACATGAGCATGAAGTTCCTGACTCTGAGCTATCAAATAAAGATTATCTACTTGAGATAGGCAAAGCTGCTGTTATACGGGAAGGAAAGGATGTAACTATCACTGCTTTTTCATTGAAACTAATGGATGCGTTAAATGCAGCAGATTTACTCTCTAGTGAAGGAATAGAAGCTGAAGTTATCGACCTCAGAACCTTAAGACCACTTGACACTGAAACAGTTATTAACTCTATTAAGAAGACCAATAGATTAGTAAGCATAGAAGAGGGTTGGCCATTTGCAGGAATAGGAGCAGAACTCTCAGCCATGGTTATGGAACAAGGATTTGACTACCTTGACGCTCCGGTCGTAAGGGTAACCGGCAAGGATGTCCCCTTACCTTATGCTGCAAACCTAGAAAAGAAAGCATTACCACAAGTGGAAGATATAGTTGAAGCTGTGCACCAAGTCTGCTTTAGAAAGCAATAGCCCTATTGACTCTTTTTTTTATCTCCCGTTCCACATTCTTCCATAAAAGAGGCATTTGTAGAGTTTATACCACCCATTACTTTTATGACAATAGTTTTAGCGCCAAAAAACACAGCGCAAAATACACCGAGGGCGAAAAGAGCAGGCCACGGCATTCTACCAAATATTGCAAGTAAAGCTGCTCCTATTATCACTACGGTCATAAGCGGTCCACCTATTCCCCAAACGTAGCCAATAATATTACATATTACTTGAGCAGTTGTATCGTCATTAGAGTTAGCAGCACTTCCAACATGAGAAAAAGAAATAAATAATACTATAAGTAGAATACAAAAAACCTTTCTAATTGTAGGGTTCATCCCTATACCTTAAGTTTAAATATTATAATTATATCTAAAATAGTATAATTTTCAGTAAAACTAGCATTGTGATTTATACAATATTGCATAGCAAATGATGTCTATTGGTTATCAATCACTGTCAATTACTTGAGAGCTTATTTCGACTTTCGAAAAAGAGCAATAACACCCATGAGTAAAATTTCACATTACCACTTTTATGTGTTATGATAAGCTTAAATTTATAAAGAAAATAAAATTGAAAGAATTGAGAGAGAACCGGATAGCAAGAACGAGAAAGTTTTTATCTTCACTGTTTTTTTTGCTACTAATTGCGCTATCAATACGTAGTTTTTTATTTGAGCCATTTCATATTCCTTCTGGTTCAATGAAAAGCACTCTACTTGAGGGAGATTATATTTTTACTAGTAAATATTCATATGGTTATAGTAAACACTCTTTTCCATTTTCTCCAAACATCTTTAGCGGTAGAATCTTTTATACCCCTCCGGAGCGTGGTGATATAATAGTTTTCAAGCCTACAAGAAATGACAGCATTAGATTTGTTAAGCGGGTAATAGGAATACCTGGCGATAAAGTGCAAATGATAGAGGGGGAGTTATATTTAAATGATCAGAAAGTAAAGCGAAGACAAATTGAAAATTTTTTTGATTATGAGTCAAAGCGTAATATAGCAAGATACATCGAAACACTCCCGAGCGGCAAGGAGCATGAAATTCTAATAGATAATCTTTCTAATAAGTTATCATACAATACTCCAGTTTATTATGTGCCTGATGATCAATTTTTTGTTATGGGAGACAATAGAAATAATTCTTTTGATAGCAGGTTTTCTGAAATTGGGTTAATACCAACTGAAAATATAGTTGGGCGCGTAAGCATGGTTGGTTTATCGTTTAAATTAGGCAAAGTTGATTGGTTGCCGTTTGATTTTAGGTTACCTATTGCTCTGAGATTTGACAGGGTACTTCACAAAGTTTTATGAACTCTATCTGTCTGCTGATTCGCATAATTCTAAAGCAGAGTTTTCTAACTCAGAGATAGCATTATTAATGTTGTCTAAGTCATTTTCCTGTAAAGCGTCTTTTGCGTTCTGTAGTAAAATTTTTAACTTTTGCTCAGTGGAAACATTTTCAACTAGATGTATGAGCTTGTTACCGTTAATTTTAGCCTCTGCAAGGGAACGAGCCTTCATGTCTTCATCAAAGTTACTTACTGACTGATTGACCATATCTTGAATATCTTCTTCACTTAAGCCAGAGCTTGAATTTATTTCAACTGTCTGTTCGACTCCAGTAGTTTTTTCTCTTGCAGTGACAGTCAATATTCCATCAATGCTAACTGTAAATCCTATTTCAACTTTTGCAGAACCTGCAGGCAATTGTGGTATACCTTTGAGTTCAAATCGTGCTAGAGATTTATTATCTTTTATCATTTCACGTTCTCCTTGACAAACGTGAATTTTCATTGCTGTTTGCCCGTTAGCGTAAGTTGTAAACTCTTTTATTTCTGAAACTGGTAGTGGTGTATTTCTTGGTATAATTTTTTCAACTATTCCCCCCATAGTTTCTATGCCAAGTGATAAAGGCAGCACATCAAGGAGAATATTCCTATCTTTTGAGTTTGAAGTTAAATAATGAGCCTGCAAAGCTGCCCCATTGGCAACTGCTTTGTCCGGATCCACATCATTCAGCACTTTATTGTCAAAGAGTTTGATTAGTGAATTTTGCACTAATGGCACTCTAGTTGCGCCACCAACTAAAATTACCCCTTTTATATCATCGATTTTAAGATCTATGTTGCTTATAGTACGAGTAACTATATTTATAGTCTTATTAACCAAAGGACTGATTGCTTGCTCGAATTCTTCTTTGGTAATTTTGCACTTAAATAATTCACCATTGATGCTGAATTCAAAAGTGCCAGAGGTATCTTCACTTAGGTACTCTTTTATAGCACGTATATTGCAGATACCAGTTTTAGTGTATGAATGTTGTAATTTGTAGGTAGTTGTATCAGATGGTGCAGTGCTTGACACTGGAATCCAGTTCTTATTATATAACTTTCTGGTGTGTTCACTTGCAATCAAACTTTCTGGATCCCAGACTGGGATGACACTAGAGCATTTTTTATTTAAACCTACCTGTTCTCTATACTTTTTAAGCACGATTAAACTAAGTAGATGATCAAAATCATCACCACCAAGTTTAGTATCACCACCAACTGCAAGAACTTGAAACACTCCTTGATGTAATTTTAATATTGAAATGTCAAATGTTCCACCACCGAGGTCATAAACTGCATATATGCCACTGTTATTGTTCTTTCCAATGGAGTAAGAAAGTGCTGCAGCGGTTGGTTCATTAATGAGGCGAAGAACATCTATGCCAGCTAATTTTGCTGCATATTTGGTTGCGTTACGTGCTGAATCATCAAAATAAGCTGGTACAGTAATCACTGCTTTGTTAACTTTCATCCCTGTGAATTTTTTTACCCTCTTGCATAGAGTTTTTAGTATCTCAGCAGAGATCTCAATAGGAGTGAGATACTTTTCTTCTGAGCATTTTACCCTAATAACTTTTTCACTTTCGTTATCTATTTCACAATTGATACCTTCTTTATGCAAGTCTTTAACACTTTTACCCATTAAGCGTTTTATAGAGCAGATAGCGTTTTCGCCAACATCGTAGCCTACTTTTAGTACATCCTTTTCATATGAAATGACAGAAGGTAATAGTTCACGACCTTGCTCATCTTTAAATATTTCTACATTGCCAGCTTTATTTACCATGGCAATTAAAGAGTTAGTAGTTCCAAGATCTATACCAAAAACTACCTCATTTGAACTTGGTTCAGAAATTTGAACTGGCCGCATTTTCCTTTATCTCCTCAAATGACTTATATAAATATCTCAATCTAAAAACTTGCGTAGCAGCTTCATCAAAATTTTTTGTAGCAAAAGCATTAATTAGGTTTTTAGTACAATCTTTTACCTTTTCATCAATCATCCTACTTGCAAATTGTAAATCATCGCAGTCTAGAAAGTATTCTCTTATTTCCATTGATTCATTTAATATTTCAGGATCAAGATGCTCTTTTTTGCTTTGTACGTCAAAAAGATCCAACAAATGTTCGGCACGCTTTAGCGGTGACTTCAGTACCTGATAAGCTTTGTTGATATTTTCCATATTTTTGGACTCTCTTTCATTTATATCAGTTTTGCTTAGCTCAATATATTTTTTCTCCAGCTCATCAAAGCTGATGTTAAAAGCCGGTTCAATTCCAAATAATGTGAAATGGTTGCTAGACATGAAAACTCTCTCCACAACCACATTTTCCTTTCTCATTAGGATTTTTGAAAATAAAACCTGATGAGAATTTTTCCTCTACATAATCCATTTCAGAGCCAAGGATAAACATGATAGATTTTGGATCGATCAGCACCTTGACTTTTTGATCATCACTGCAGCTTTCTTCAATTACCGACTCCAAAGGACGAACATCATATGCATATTCAATATCATATTTTAAACCAGAGCATCCTTTTTGCTTAATTAGAACTCTTATTCCTATTGCTTCTTCAAGGTTAGCATGCTTCTTTTTGTCCAATAAAAACCTTACCCTCTCTACTGCATTTGCAGTTAGAGTGATAGGTTTTTTAACAGAATTTACTCCTTGAAATTCACTCATATTCCTCAATGTTTTTGTTTATTTTGATAATCATGAATAGCAGCTTTTATAGCATCCTCAGCAAGTACTGAACAGTGTATCTTTACTGGCGGCAAAGACAATTCTTCCACTATTTGAGTATTCTTTATCTTTGTTACATTCTCAATAGTTTTTCCTTTGATCATTTCTGTAAGCAAAGAACTTGAAGCTATAGCAGAACCACAACCAAAAGTTTTAAATTTTGCGTCTTCAATAACACCTTTATCGTTGACCTTTATTTGCAGTTTCATTACATCTCCGCATGATGGTGCACCAACTAAACCAGTACCAACATTTGGATCATTTTTATCCAGAGAACCAACATTCCTTGGATTTTCGTAATGATCTAAAATTTTCTCATTATAACTCATAGAACTACCCGTAAACCATTACTTACATTATAACATATTTAGGTTAAAAACTAAAGTAAAATACACTAGCAAGCGGTACATTTTACTCACAAAATATATAGGTTACTAGTGTATTTACTTTACAAATACATATAGTGCATGTCATTCTTTATATGGTAATTTTAGAAGGAGTATTTCTTGAGTTTATTAAGTAATCTTTATCAAGGACTATTAAAAACCTCCTCCCGTTTTAGTGATGGAGTAAAAAATATTTTTTCTGGCAAAAAAAAATTAGATCAGTCGCTTTTAGATGATCTGGAAGAGCTGCTGATCAGCATGGACATAGGTCATAAAACTTCTAGATTGCTTATTGATAAGCTCGCAAGTATCAAATTTGAATCAGAAGTTGAGCATAGCGTTATCACACAGCAGTTAATGAGCGAAATAGAAACAATATTAAACCCTGTTGTGCAGCCGCTCATTTTGAATAAAAAACCACACATAATAATGGTATGCGGAGTGAATGGTAATGGAAAAACTACAACTATAGGTAAACTTGCCTATAAATATAAGGAAAAAGGAAAATCCGTTATGCTTGTTGCGTGCGACACATTCAGAGCTGCTGCGAGTGAGCAATTAAATATTTGGGCAGAACGTTCTGATTGCTCTATTGTTACTGGAGAGCACGGTAGCGATTCTGCAAGTGTGGCATATAGAGCTGTAAATCAAGCGATAAAAGATAGCGTTGATGTTGTTTTGATTGATACAGCGGGAAGGCTACAAAACAATGTAAATCTCATGCAAGAGCTGTCAAAAATACATAGAACGATAAAGAAATTGGATGATACTGCTCCTCATGATGTTATTTTAGTTCTTGATGCAACTACTGGCCAAAATGCTTATAGCCAATTAGAGGCCTTTAGTAAAATGGTTGGTGTTACCGGGTTAATTGTAACAAAGCTAGATGGTACTGCCAAAGGTGGAGTAGTGATTGGGCTTGCAGAAGCTTATAAGGTGAAATTACACGCTATAGGAATTGGTGAAAGTATAGAAGACCTGAGGGAATTTACTGGCAAAGAGTTTGCTGAAGCGCTGTTTAAATCTGATTGAAGATCTCTTTAATTTTCTCATATGACCAAGCTTAATTATCATGAGAAGCCGTTTTTAGATGGTATCATTCCAGTACTTCCTATTTGAGTAGCCTTTTCTTGTCATCCCAGTCTGGGATCCAGATTGCAAGTGGGTTGGGTGAGCCGTTAACGTATAAAAATTACTTCCGCATATTTTCAATCTCATTATAATTACAAATAGAGATATTTTAAGAGCTCAAAATCTATCTTTAGTCTGCAGACTTTTTAATCAAACTTATTAAAAAATGTATTCTTCAGTGTATATCTGTCGTATGTGCACTGCATTTTTTTCTAACTCTTTTTTATACAGGAGGATTTTATGTCCAGAATTCCAGATACTTGACCTTTACTTTAGCTAAAAACCAACTGGTACCTATGGTTTTAGAAAGTGTAGGAAATAGAAACGTTTCTGTTTTTTGAGTAATTAAAAACCACTTCAGCTTGTCACTCATGCTTAAAAAGTTATTATATTAATGTAATATTGATACTTGTATACTAACATAAATATATTTTAAAAATTTAAGGAGTATATTATGACAATGTCTACCACAAATTAGTGAGAAATTAGCAGCTAGAGCAAAAAGTCTCTTTGATGAGAGCGAAAAATTATTGCTTATAGCAGAGGAAATATATAATCAAGATCCAATGAATTTTTAATTACAGTAAAAACAGTAAAAAAAGAAGCCAGTGTCACCTACTCAGATGACATTATGGAAGCTGGGATAACATCCTTCCCACAAGCAAAATGTTCATGCAGATAATATTTAACTGTGATTGAAGATCTCTTTTAACTCTTTTATATGACCAAGCTTAATTATCTCAATATCATGAGAAGAATAATTGCCATTTTTAGGCATAATCGCTTTTTTAAATCCTAACTTTTGTGCTTCCCTTAGTCTGAGATCAGCATGCGAAACATTTCTAATTTCTCCTGAAAGTGCAACCTCACCGCAGATTATTGAAGAAGTTGGTAGCGGTAAATTTACTAAACTTGAAATAAGAGAAGCAGCAACAGCAAGATCAGCTGATGGTTCCTGTATTTTGAGTCCTCCTGCAATGTTTAGGTATACTTCTTTATCATGCAAAAACATTTTACAACGAGCACTTAGAACCGCGATTATCATAGCTAATCTATTAATATCCCAACCAACTACTGCTCTTCTTGGAGTTGCCATATTAGTCCTTGCTATTAATGCTTGCACTTCCATTAAGATTGGTCTTGAGCCTTCAACTCCTGCAAATACGGCGCTGCCAACTACTTCTCTATCATGTACGGTCAAGAATAATGATGATGGATTATCAACAGGCATGAGTCCTGCTTTAGACATCTCAAAAACACCAATTTCATTTGCAGGGCCAAATCTATTTTTAATAGTACGTAAAATGCGATATTGATTACTATTTTCACCCTCAAAATATAGTACTGTATCTACCATATGCTCCAGGGTTTTAGGTCCCGCTATTTGTCCATCTTTCGTTATATGGCCAACTATTAAGAGAGAAACACCATATTGCTTTGCAAGAACAGTCAATTCATGAGCGCAGGTACGGACTTGAGTTACAGTTCCTGGTGCTGATGTGACTTTGCTATCATACATAGTTTGTATAGAATCAATTATCAAGAACTTAATACTTTTATTTTTCCTTATTGTTGCTACTACATCAGTTAAAGATACTGTAGATAAAAGCTTAATTTTAGGTTCATTTATCTTAAGACGCTTTGCTCTGAGGCTCACTTGCTCTAAAGATTCCTCGCCAGATACATAAAGACATTCAAAAGAGGAAAGTTGTACAACATTAGCTGCAATCCTAAGCAAAAGAGTAGATTTTCCAATTCCAGGTTCACCACCAATTAAAATGCTAGCACCTTGAACGATACCTCCACCAAAAACTCTATCTAACTCTTCTATTCCTGTTAAAAAACGATCGGGGGTAATAATTTCACTATCTGATAACGCTTTTATTGAAATTGGTGCAGATGTACTTCTCGTTTCTGTTTTTAGTACTATTTCTTCGACAACCGTATCCCAACTGTCACATGCAATACACCTTCCTACCCACCTTCCAGTGCTATGACCGCAAAATTGACATACGTATGCAGTTTTCATAAAAGCCAAAATTATAATTGTAATAAAAATTAGCTAAATAAGTGAAATAAATTTAAATAGAGAAAATTACCAATCACACTTTTTATCTTGTGGTTTTATTTGCAATATTGCTACTAAGCTGACTAATAAGCAAAAAATTACATAAAGCCCAGCAGCAAAGTCTATTTTAGGAAACATTATAGTAAACCAAGTGCATATCATAGGAGTAAATCCTCCATGCAAGGCAAAAGAGATGTTGCGTGATAAGCTAACACCACTAAATCTAACATTAGTAGGAAAAAGCTCAGCAGTAACTATCCCTATAGGATTAATACCCCTCTCGATTATAGAAAGAGCCATAACACTCAACATGATTATAAGATAGCTTTTATAGTAATATGCAATAGATAACATAGGACAACATAATACCATTGTTATCACTATAAATAAGATTGCAGTGCGTTCTCTTCCTGTTTTATCAGCTAAAATTCCAAGCACTATTGAAGATATCGGCATTAATATACTGGTTATAATGAGTACAACTTCGTTGACATACGTTGTTACATAAGTTTCAACAGACACTATTTCTTTTGCAATTGTTCTAAGAAATATGGTAAATCCAACAGCAACATTAACAGGTACAGATATTAAAATGGCAAGTATCAGGGCTCTTTTATAGCGTTTTGTAAGCTCTATTATTGGTAAATTAGGTAAATTTCTTTGTTCTCGATTTTTTTCATACACTGGAGTTTCTCCTAGTGTATATATACTATATGCGCTTATTAATCCTAAAATGGCTGAAAAAATAAACGGCAGCCTCCAACCCCAAGCGTTAAAATCAGTGGTTTTTTTACAGATGATCACTGCAACCACAGAGAGCAATATGCCAATAGAGCGACCAAAACTTATTATTCCAAAAAACATTCCTAGTTTTTTCTTATTAGGTAAATGCTCTATGAGATAAACAGAGCTACCTCCTTGCTCAGCGCCAAGTGCAACCCCTTGTATCAGATGGATTGTAAGAAGCAACATAGTAGAGGTTATTCCTATTTTACTATAACTTGGAATAAACGCAACGAGACTAGAAGGAATCGATATTAGCAAGATAGCAATCGTTAACGCCATTCTCCTTCCATACCTATCACCAATGTGACCAAATACGAATGCACCAAGTGGTCTTACCATTGCACCCAGTCCTGCAATTCCAAACAATTGCAATATGCTGTAGTAGATATCTTTTGCATAACAAAATTCTCTACTAATTATATTAACCAGATCAATAAAGAGCATATGGTCATACCATATTGCGATTCTACAGAGTATTGTTGCAATCAATACTCTTGTTTGTTGATTGTACACTTAGTTTAATTTGTAAATGTCTACTTATTTTTATTTTGGCTGCTTTTTAGAACTTTGCAACTCAAGCGTATGGCTTATATGTAAATATTATTAAAATTGGAACTTGCATAACCAGCCAGTCTGGGATCAAATAAAAAAATCTGGTCATCCGCTGGAATGACATGGTGGAATGTCCTTCTTGTCATTCCAGTACTCCTTTTCTTGTCATCCCAGTGTCGGAGCACTGGGATGACACCTCTCTTAAATTACTTTAGCTACAAATATCAAGAAATTTACCAAGTAGAAAAAAGACAAAAGAAACCCCCTATTAGCTAGTTGTAACTCCTGAAAATTGGCCTGTCTTAAACAGCCCGTTTCAGCTTATATGGTAAAAAAACTGGAAGTTTTGTAAAGAAATAAGATGCACATAGTGCAAAAAATTAAAAATAAGACGACAACTGCGTTATGCTTTTGTCGTTTAATCTGCACAGACGAAGATAAATAGTATAGCGTTATCCTTATGGTAAGGGAGTTGGGAAAATTTGTAAAGTAGGCTCTTTCATTAGGTTTTTTGCTAACATTAAAACAATTCACTTAAAAAACTGAGAAGACCATTAAAATATTTTTTTACTTTTTATTCTATATATTTCAACATATTACCTTTAAGTACTAATAATTATGGCATTATTGATAGTTGAGTCGCCGGCAAAGGCAAAGACGATAGGTAAATATTTGAGTAAAGAATTTAAAGTGGCTGCATCCTTTGGCCACGTCAGAGATCTGCCAGCGAAGAATGGTTCTGTTGATCCTGATAATGACTTTGCCATGAAGTATGAGATTATTGAAAAAGCAGAAAAGTATGTAAAAGAGTTAGTCAAGGAAGCTAGTAAAACATCAGATATATACCTTGCAACAGATCCAGACAGAGAAGGAGAAGCAATAGCTTGGAATGTGATAGAGGCACTAAAGGAAAGAAAAGCAATCAATGATGAAAGCAACATTCATAGAGTAGTCTTTAACGAAATAACAAAAAGAGCAGTGCAAGAAGCTATAAAAAATCCACGTGAAATTAATATGGACTTAGTGCGTGCACAGCAAGCACGCAGAGCTTTAGATTATCTAGTTGGATTTAGCTTGTCACCGCTGCTGTGGACAAAATTGTCGGGAAGCAAATCTGCAGGGCGAGTGCAGTCTGTTGCATTAAAGCTTATATGCGAACGAGAGGATGAAATCAGTAAGTTTATAACACAGGAGTATTGGAGCATAAAGGCAGAAATGCAAAATAGCAAAGATGAGGCTTTTTTTGCTATGCTAAGCCACTATGACAATAAAAAGCTAGAAAAATTTGATATTAAGAATGAAGAAGAGGCAAAGAACTTAGTCAGGGAGATCGAGTCAAGGCAGTATGCTGTAAGCACAGTAGAACGCAAGCAAGTTAAGAGAAACCCGCTTCCTCCATTTATCACCTCAAGTCTTCAGCAAGATGCAGTGAATAAACTGTATTTTAATGTGAAAAATGTTATGCGAGTAGCGCAAAATTTATATGAAGGTATCAATATTGGTGGTGAAACCGTAGGGTTGATAACTTACATGCGTACAGATGGGTTTCATATTGCAGATGAGGCTATAAACTCAATCAGGGGATCAATTAAGTCATTATATGGTGATAAATATTTACCGCATTCTCCTCGTAAATATGTAAAAAAGGTCAAAAATGCTCAAGAAGCACATGAAGCAATCCGGCCAACTGATATTAATAGAACACCGGGTAGTATTAAGGATTACTTAACGCCAGAGCAATTTAAATTGTACGATTTAATCTGGAAAAGAACCATTGCAAGTCAAATGGAATCGGCGATTCTTGATCAAGTGGTAGTTGAAATTAGTTCTATTGACCAGAAAGTGATTCTGCGAGCAAGTGGATCAAGTATATTCTTTGATGGTTTTTATAAAGTCTATCAAGATAACATAGAAGCCGAAAATGAAGGCCTGCTACCTGCCATGAAGGAAGAGGAAGCGTGCAAGTTGATTTCTGTTGATCCGAAACAGCATTTTACTCAACCGCCACCTCGTTATAGTGAAGCGAGTATAGTAAAAAAAATGGAAGAAGTCGGTATAGGTCGCCCATCAACTTATGCAACAATTATTTCGGTATTACAAGATCGTGAATATGTTTCATTGGATAACAAAAGATTTATTCCAAGCAGCCGCGGTAAGATCGTGACTATATTTTTGGAAACTTTTTTTCAGCGTTGTGTAGAGTATGACTTTACAGCACAAATGGAAGAAAGGCTTGATTCAATCTCAAATGGACATGCAGATTGGAAAAAAGAACTAGGCTATTTTTGGGTGCCATTTTTTAATCATGTAAATTCTGTTAAGCAAATGACACATGATGAGATTTTTAGTGGTATTCATGATTTGGTAGTCAATTGGTTTTGCTCAGAGGAAGGAAAGGAAGAAATAGGTAAAAAATGTCCTAATTGCTCTGGTGGTATATTGAAATTAAATTTTGGAAAAGCCGGTGTGTTTCTTGGATGTTCTAACTATCCTGCATGCAATCATACAAAAGAAATTACGGGCAGTAATGACAATTCAGAATATCCAAAAAGTTTGGGTATAGATGATGTGACAGGCCAAGAGGTAATGATCAAAAAAGGTCCTTTTGGACTTTATCTGGAGTTTAATAGTGAGTCAGAAAAGAAAAAAAAGATTTCTGTACCAAAAGATATAAATGTTAATGATATTGATCTAAATACCGCCACTCGATTACTTTCCCTGCCGAAAATAATCGGAGAGCACCCTGAAACTGGAAAAGAAGTAAAAATAGGTCTTGGACGATTTGGGTACTATATTCTCTATGATGGTCGATACTTTTCTCTTAAAAAAAGCTCTAAGGAGGTATTAGACACACAATTAAACGAAGCTATACAAATTATTGAGAGCAGCCCACGCAAAGAGCTAAAATCTCTTGGTTTTAATGAAAAGGGAAAAGAAGTTTTTATCTGCAACGGTAGGTACGGATTCTATATAAAATGCGGTAAAACAAACGTTGCTTTGGGCAAGAATGCAGATATTGAAAGTATAGATCTGAAGAAAGCCTTAGAGTTAATTAAGAATAAAAAATAGACTCCTTGCATAACTACTCTTTATATGTTCTTTATTGTTGTTCCAGCGCTACACGCTGGAACTGAGAAAAAAGAGCCTGAATTACAAGAAAGAAAATATTCAGATAACGAGAAAGTTGTCACCTGGTTAGCAGCTACAGTCGTGTGACGCAGACGTGCTACCAGGAAAATAGTCTCTATCAGAGTTAAGCTTTGCTGGCAAAATGAAAAGTAAGACCAGCTTCTATACCGTGTGTGTGAAACACTTGATTGCCTATACTGATACTTTCTTTGTGTAACTTCTGGTCCGATGGTTTTTGACTTTTATTCAATTCTAATATCTTTTTTCCATCTTGGTTTACCGGTTGCTTTGCTTTCATTTCTCCTAACACCTCTGCTTCAAAATCAACATTACTACCAAGAACACCAAAACCTCTATATCCGATGTGCATATTTACATCTTCGTTTATACGATAATCAAAGCCAGCTTTCAATTGACCTGCAGGTCTTATTGACGATTTTTCAAACATTGTCATTCTTGTTGCACCGACTCCAACCCCAACATAAGGAGAAAAAGATAAACTATCACTTTTCCAATAATGATAAACATTTGCCATTACAGATGCGTTTTCTACTTGGTCATGATTAATTACAGTTTTATACATATAAGTTTTTTTATTAGCACTCTCACCAACGTCTTTTAGATACGAAACAGTTACTTGATTACTTGATAAACCAATATTATCTACTTTTACAGAAGAGTACATCCCTTCCAATTCAGCTCTATAGCTATTATTGCCTAGTTCTCCTGTGTAACCAAACGTTACATTTGCAGCAAAAGGTGGGTTATAATCTCCTTTATACTTACTTATTAACTGACCTTCTGTTCTCTGAGCGTCTATGTCATTTATAGATACACGGTTATCATCTGTAGCATCTTTGCCTCCAATTTTTGCTTTCAACTTACCCAAGTTCAAATATTGACCGTAATATCCACCACCAAAGTAAAATCCTTCTGTTTCACTTGCAAAAGATTGTTGTGACAACAATAAAGCAAGTGCTGTAACTGCTAATGTTTTTTTACTCATCATGACTATTCCTCTAGTTAAAATAGCTAATCTAGTACTAATTAATTAAAAATGATTTAATATGAAAAAACTAATTATTTTCTAAGCTAAAAAATAGGTAAAATTAACCTCTATCCTCGATTTTATTGCCGTCTAGTTTGTCCTCATCTTCAAATTCATCATCATCGTCAAATTCATCCTTACTGTCTTCATCATCAAACTCATCATCGTCTTCCTCATCATCAAACCCATCACCACCTTCAAACTTATCATCAATATCCTCGTCTTCAAATCCATCTTCAATCTCTGGCTCATCGTATATTGCATCTTCAGTTCTAGCTTCAACAGGATAATCAGCAGCTTCAATAGCATTACTCTCTTCTTCATTACTAATCTTATCTTTGTTAGCAGCAGAAAAGACCTTGTTTGGATCATATGGCTCTTGTGTAGGCACACGTGTTGGTTTAATCAGCCTTCTTGTGAATGTGCTATCACTATAGTACAAAATTTTCTTTGACTTAATTGGATAAGTCGATTCTATCAAAATTATCTGATCATCACGTGGCAGCATAATAATTTCTTGAGGTAAGAGCAATGCTCTCTGTGTTTCAGAGATATGCAATGATCTTGATGCAGGATTCAAGTCTAAAAATTTAGGTTTGTTTAATGATTCTTGTTGTACAGTTTTGTTTCCTATAAGCTGAGATATCAAATTAGCCGTTTCAATATTATTGGCTGCAAAAGTTATTCTATAGGTTGAGTTTGATAAAAAGGAGTTCATTCCTGCTTCTTCATATATTCCTTTAAGCTGTTCAGTATCTTGAACAATTAAAAATAACCTTACTCGATAGCCACGAAAGTATGCGATACCCGTTTGAAATTGCTCCATTTTTCCAAGTGTTGGAAACTCATCCATTAAAAATAATACGCCGTAAGGCTCGTCATCCGATGGCAATTTTCTACATAAAAACTCAGTTGCCTGTTGGTAAAAAACCTGCATTAAAGGCCTGAGCCTAGTTAAGTTATCAGGAGTTAAACCAACATAAACTGTAGTTTTCTTCTTTTTAAAATCCAAAATATTAAAATCACTTGATGCAGTTGCAGTATCGATCAATGGGTTTGCCCACAATTCAAGCGACGAGTTCATAGTTGACACAACACCTGATCTTTCTTTGTCAGCCTTTTGCAAAAAAGCTGCAATGTTCATATACGCTACCGGATGTATTATTTTACCCATTGTGTCCAAAACTACAGCAAGATTGTAAACTACGTCATCGCTACGCATCGTACGCACAACCTCACCAAAAGATTTAACTTTCTCTGGTGCAGCAAGTAAATATAGTACCACCCCAACAAATAAGCTTCTTGCTTCGTTTTGCCAAAAATCTTGTTCAGGCATGATTAGGTTAGCTATTTTTTGCACATCGTCAACCATCTGTCCAGGTTTTTCACTAATCCATTCCAGTGGATTATAACAATGGCTTACCCCATCTGGCTGCGCTGGGTTCCATACATATACTTTTTGTCCTTGTCGCTCTCGCCAACCACTTGTTATTTCATAGTTTTCTAATTTTATATCATGCACAATTACCGAATCATTCCAAAATAACAAATTAGGAATTACAAAACCAACACCTTTACCAGAGCCTGTAGGTGCAAAGAGCAATGCATGCTGAAACCCATCAGCAATAAAATATCCTCTCTTATCTTTACCAAGCAATAGACCTTTTTTGCTTCTTAATCCCGCTTTTCGTATGTCTTTCTCTGATGCCCACTGTGAATCTCCATGAAGTGATTCTTTCTTTTTAAATGGCCGCCACTCAATTAGTCTTTCTCTCACATTCCACAAAATAATCATCAAAACAATTTGAGGCAGTAGAGAAGATACAACTAACTTAATTTTGAGCTCAAAGCTATATAGCTCTGGATGATGCCAACAATATTGTATATGATCAAAAATTGTCGGCCAGAGAGCTTGAGGAAAAGGTGTCAAGCTAGGATTAATTGCTCTAAAATCTACACCATCTGGACCGTCAACAAACAGGTAGAATAATATACCAGACAAATAGAAGCAAAATTCAAATATGCTAAAAGATACTACACCTCCTATGAGAATATTGCGTAGGTGATTTCCATTACTCATAAACTACTTTTTCTTAACTTACGTATAAATTTAAGTATTTTCATTTGAAGATCTAGTAAATAATATCTCAGAAATGCTTCTTTTGCCTCCACTGGTTCTTTTTAGCTGAATAACAATATCAATTACATTTCTAATGTATGGTATGATCTGATCTGGGGGAATTCCAAGATTTGCTTGCATAACCATAAGTTTTATTTGCTCAAGAGCCATTGCCGGACTATCCGCATGAAGAGTTGATATTGACCCTGGGTGGCCAGTGTTTATTGCTCTAAGAAAACTAAAAGCTTCTGCTCCACGCAGCTCACCAACTATTATTCTATCTGGTCTTAAACGTAAACATGCCTCTATCAAATCTTGAGTGGTCACTTTTGCCCTGCCTTGCCCTCCTTTAGAAGCAATTAAATGGACTTTATTGGGATGATCATTCAAAACTATCTCTCTTGCATCTTCAACAGTAATAATTCTTTCTTCAGATGGAATAGCACGCAAAGTAGCATTAGTAAAAGTGGTTTTACCAGTGGAAGTTCCACCACTAATTATGATATTTTTCTTACTTATTACAGCATATTCTAAAAACTCTTTTATTTTTTTTTGTTTCAGTAGCAAATCTAGGTGACGATCTACTGGATTATCGGTCACTCCTATAACAGTTTCAGAAAAAGCCCCCATTTTTTCATAATCATCCAATGCCAATTGCATAGAAGAAGGTTTACGAATTGAAATGACTACTTTATCAGGCTCACATGCTGGAGGAAACACTATCTGTATACGATAACCATTTGGTAATGTAGCTGAAAGCAGCGGTGTCTCTTCGCTCAGTTTTTGTTCTGTAGCTTGAGCAATCAACCTGCTAAGAGATTTTAAATGATTAAGATCAAATATTTCTAACTTTTCGCATCTTATTTCACCGCGATTTTCAATCCATACTTCCTTCGGTTTATTTATTGATATTTCATTTACACCTTCCTCTTGAAATATCCCTTGTAATGGCTCCAAGTATGTATCAAGTGCAGCATAGTTCATTTCAGTTATTTAATATTGACTGTGGAGGAAATACTATATCTTGGTTAACAAATACTTTCAATGCAGTTCCTTGATTAACATAAATAGTTGGTTTTTTATCTACACTCCTATCAACTATATCTCGCATGTCTTTGGAAAAATCATTGATTGACTTCCCAATTGCTTCATCATAAACAGATTTGCTTCTTTTCTGAGTTTGCCTCAACAGTTGACGTACATCGTCTAAAGTTATACCGATATTGTCACTAGTAATTGTATCAACTCCACTAGCTCCAGAACTTTTTATCACACTTACTATTTCTTCCTTTATTATTCTCAGCAAATCCTGATCACTTTTAGCATTTCGAATTTTTTCAATAGCCCTAATACCCAATTTCCATTTTTCGTCTCCTACCTTCCCAACTTCAGTTTTTATAGAATTCTCCAATCTCTCAACAATAGCCCCTTTGAGAGAAGAAATATCTATTTCAGTTGCAGTAATAGACTTCACTGCATCCATGGCAGTTAGCGCATCGATAAGATTAGAGGCTTTTTGTCCTACAACAGCTGAACCAATCGAAACACCAGCAAGTGCCACTGAAGAGAATAATGCACTTGCTATTTTATTATCAACTATTCCAGCTATCCCTGCCCTTCCAAGCTCATCGGTACCAGATGATGCAATAGCAACATCTATACCATGAGGAAGAATGATCCTATTCCAATTTATGTTCACGCGGGCTTTTGCAACATTTGAGTCGAATGAATAACCACCTATTAACCTTGAACCTTTTGGTATTAAAATTGTATCACCAGTTTCTGCATAAACGTCTCTACTAACAACAGCACGGAGCATTCCTTGTAAGTCAGAACTTATTGCAGTTTCAAGAATAGCGTCAATAACCTTACCTTGAATAATCATTAAACCAAGCTTTCCAGCTTTGGTAGCTTTGCTCGATTGTGCTGAGGTATTGGATAAAACAGCATCTGTAGCTTTACCTTCCCCACTACTACCTGAAATTGCTAACATTTGTGCACTACGTCTGTCTCTAGGATAACCGCCACCCCCTATTGTAGGAAATGAAGTAGGCAAATTGCTAATAACATTACCAGAAGGAAAATTTTGCTTTGGTAAAACAGGTATATTTGACAAGGGAATTTCTTTTAGTTGCTCTTCTTTTTTTGTCACTTCCTCTTTTTTGATTTGTTTTACTTCTGGTATGACTTGTGGAATAGGAAGAGGAGGTAAGGGTGGCAAGAGATCAGTTACTACTCTTTCGGAAACTATTGCATTATCTGGAACTTGTTCTAACTTTCCTTTCAATTCTTGAATGTTTTGCTTTGTTTCCTCTTTTTTAACAATCTCTGGACCCTCTTTATTAGAAGGACTAAAATAAAGATAGTACACTCCACCAACTAAGAGCGCTACCATAACTATCATCAATGCCTTATAACCTTGATTAGAGCCAACTGTTACTACCTTGCTTTCTATCTCTGATTCATCTTCTACACTATTATGCCTTTCTTTACTCATATTATATGTACCAGAACTAAAGTGACCTATTTATAACTTCAACTTCACTACCTTCATAACGCATTAATAGCTTTTTATGTACTCCTTTTATTACAACATAATCATCAAATAACAGCCTTTTACAGGATTCGCCTTCTATAAAAATCTGAGGAATTTTATTACTATTTCTAAACTTTAAATAGGTTAAATAACCATCATCGAATAACTCAATTGGAACTATATCTACGTTACCACCTTCATCAATATATGTATAGTTGTACCTCGTATTATTTTCTTGTATTATTTTTTCTGGCTTTTCTGTAATGTATTGCATTTGAGTAGGTAAAGAAACCTCATCTAAATCAACATCAAATTCATCTTCTTCTTGAGGATAATAAAAACGTATTACGTAAGATATATCCTTTTCAACGGAATAATCATGATCCACTTTTTTAGCATCAGTATCTGGGTATTTATCGTAATTTGGTCTTGAAATTAGATCAAAAATGTAATTTCTCTTTTTAGTTGTCGTAATAATCATGTTAGTGCGACTACTGACTTCAAATGGCATGACAAGCAGTTTATTATCATAAGGATTAATTTTCCAACTTGATGCATCACCAACAGCAATATTTTTGACTTTTTCCCCTTCTGCAAACTCAATATAAGAATAGTAACCTTGACTAAAAATTACTGTAAACACCTCATTAGGGCTATATACAAAAGTCTTTATTCTACTATCTACAGAAATAGGTTTATTATTAATAGATGCATTTAAGTTGCCACTTATTAGTAAAGCTAAAACTAACAATATCCTACACATATTCATCATCTACTCTATATGAAATAACTTGAAACCCTAACGGGTTAATATATCTTTGCTGATCATTCATTTCAAGCGATGCATATTTATACGACATCACAACTATCTTATTTTTCCTTGAGGAATTTCCATCTTTTCGTGTAAATTCTATAGAAAATCTCACTTGAAGAGCATCATTACCTAATTTTTGAATTGAACGAATTTTCAACTCACCTTTAGCATCTGAATATAAATTAAAAAGGTCATTCATATTCTGCGATTTTATATAATTGCTAAATTCACTATATACACTAGGCGAAGAAAACAACCTTACTTTTGTATAATAATTATAATTATAATTATATGGGTCAAAAACCTCCCTTGCTTTTATATACTCTGAAATAAAATAATCGTTCAGCGTTTCATTTGCAGAATATTGTTTTACTGTAACAGGATCAACCAATTGCACTATTCCTGACTTTTTATCAATTTCTATAACGAATGGCTCAATAGTGCTACTTGTGCTAATTTTAAATATAGCTAATATGCTTATAGAAATTGCAACTAGTAATATTAATGTAAATAAAAGTAAAGTATTTCTCTGAGCAACAACTGTGCTATAGCGACTTGAATTCCAATTTATATCCTTATCCAATGACTCATTACTTTTTTCTTGTTTTAAAAATTTCAGCATCTCAATATTCTTAAAAATCTTAACTTATATTAATTAACATAGCAAGCTAACAAAGTAGTTATAACAAAAAAGCTAATAAACCCTTAATCCATGGCCTAACTTGCCAAATTTTGTTTCCATATATGAATCATTATATTCATTGCGTTCCATAATAAGTGGTACACACTTTGTAACTTCTATACCGTTATTTTTCAACTCTGATAACTTTCTACCATTGTTTGTAAGTAATTGTATTTTGTTAATGTTCAATTTCTTAAGTATTTTAGCTGCAACAGCAAAGCTCCTTTCATCATCTTCAAAACCCAATACTCTATTTGCATCAACAGTATCAAGATTATATTTTCTTTGCATACTGTATGCTCTTAACTTATTAGTTAAACCAATGCCTCTCCCATCTTGCATCAAGTATAATATAATGCCATTCCCAAAGTCGGTCATTATTTGAATCGCTTGATGTAACTGGCTTCTGCAATCACATGATAAGCTGTCTAATAAGTCTCCTGTATAGCATGAAGAATGAATTCTCACTAATGGCTCATTATCTTTATCTGGATTGCCAATGATAATTGCATAATGTTCTCTTCCGCCACTTTTGGTTCTATAAGATATGATATCTACTTCTTGAGTCTGTTTTAAAAATAATGATGTTTTGCACACTTCATACACACTATGATTTTGTTGAAAATCATTCACAAGTAACGTATTTAGTGCAATAATGTCATTTTCTTCACACCAATTTCGCATTTCATGTTTATTCTCAAAAGTCATATCAGCCACTAACGCGTATGGCAATAATTCTGAGAACTTAAGCAAGGCAACAGCATACGCATCTATTGTCTTTGAGCATTGCAACTCTTTTATCCAATCTTCCTTTGAACAGTTTATTAAATGGAGCAGTTCATCAAAATTGCTTATCAACAGACGTTTGCTACTATGTTCTTTACTCTGACATATGTATTTTACCTTACTTGCAGTCAAAGTAACATACACATTACCTGATATAAGCTTATATTGACTAAATAAATTTTTTTCTAAAGTTTCAGCAGCAGCAAGCAATAGATAGTTATTTTCATCATCATATATTAAAATTGGAAGACCACGCCTGACTTCACTGATGGCCCTTTCTACTTTATTTCTACTTTGATTTCCTATAAACATTTCACCTACACCAAACAACTTGGTGCGGTCGAGAAGACTTGAACTTCCAAGGCTTTGTGAGCCACAGCGACCTCAACGCTGCGTGTCTACCAATTCCACCACGACCGCACTTTATTCTAGTTTCTATATAATTACTTTAAATTACTTAATCATTTTAGGGTTTTTCATCTAAAGTGTCAATCTGATACTAGGATAATTTAGGAAATGCCTGTATAATTTAACTATGAATTTTATGGTTACAAACTTTAATCATTTAAGATAATCTTAATACTAATTCTTAATTTAGGTCTTTATACAAATGAAAGTAGCTAATATCTTCATTTTTTTAATTCTATCTCTTACAATTAGCTTTCACTCCACTCATGCACAAATATTGTACACATGGTCTCAAATCATTCCAGAAAATAAATTAAGCATACGTGCGATTATAGACAATAACATGTGTCCCATTGCTTACGTCGATAATAAGGAAGTAGAAATGCTAAGTCGCAGCTCAATTAACAATACCGAAACAGTTTGTGAACTGATAGTAGAAACAAATGCTCAAAACATTAGTATTGACAATATAAAAGTTCCCGTATTAGCGGAAAAGATCAGCAAAATTGCCTTCATTGGCGATACAGGATGTAGAATAAATATGTTATTTCAGCAAGAATGTAATTCTGTAGATAGCTGGCCTTTGAAAAAAAATTTAGATTCAATCGCTTTTCATAAACCAGATTTAATTATCCATGTTGGTGATTATCATTATAGACAAACAAAATGTAGAAACACAAAAAAGTGCGGCGATATTTATGGATATAGCAAAGAAGCTTGGTACGCTGATTGGTTTGAGCCTGCAAAAGATATTTTAACACAATCTCCTTTTCTTTTTGTTCGTGGAAATCATGAGAGTTGTAATAGAGCTTATGAAGGATGGTTCAGATATTTAGATTCATACCCCTTTTCCCCTCAAAAATGTGAAGATCTTATTTCCAGTTGGTTCTTAGATGCTGGGCCGATGAAGTTTTTTATCTTCGACTCTTCATCCGGTGAGGAAATTTTTACAACCCAAAGCACAGTTGATGCTTTTGAGAGGCAGTTTGATAAATTGATACAAGATAAGCCCACGTGGTTTTTGACTCATAAACCACTTTGGAGATCTCCAAAAAAAGAATTTTTGACATTAAAAAGCCATGGTAATCTTACACAAATTGAAGCTTTTGGAGATAAATTTCCAAGCAATGTTACTACCATAGTTTCTGGCCACATTCATATAGCCCAGATTTTATTAATGGATAATGTTCCAGATCAGATTATAGTTGGAAACGGCGGTGCATTATTACACGCTCAAGATCAAGAACCTGTTTATCAAAACGTAGAATTTAACTATCCAAATAGTAGAAATTACTTAGCACACGAAGTTAGAAACTTTTTCGGCTTTGGCTTTGCAATATTAGGTTTAGACGATCACAAATTTACTTTCTATAACCAAGATAATAAGGAAATGTATTCTGCAAACCTAACGAAAGACTTTAAACTTAAAACAAATTAAAATTAGGACTATTTAAGGACGCAGAAAAAACGTGCTGAGCTTAAAAAACTCATAGCAACAAAAAACACTGAAATTCTTGTATATATCGACTAATCTGGAATTGATAACACAAAAGTCAGCGTATTAGTATGATTGCAGCTTTGAATAAGGGAAAAATTATGGCGCCTATGATTTTTGAAGGCTACTGCGATACAGACGTTTTTAATAGCTAGTTCAAACTTTTTGCTGGGTGATTTTGGATAATGCAACTTTTCATAGAAAACAAGTGAATTTGTTAAAAGTGTCGGTGCTGAAGTTATATATCTGCCTACACATTCTCCTGATTTTAATCAAACCATTGGTTTGTTATAAAAAATTGAGCCAGAAAGAATATCCAGCTATTCGAACTATTAGAAAAAGAGCTATATATGAGCATGTTTTAGCACAGACATTATTTTTGTAACTAGGCAAATGCAATCAGTATTAGCGGCTTGAAAGGATATCAATTAATAAAGAAATGCATCTAAAGTAATCACTTAACTAACGGCAAAGTGATACCATGTTGGTTCATATATTTTCCTTTCATATCATCATATGATTTCTCGCATTCACTTTCGCCGCTTAAAAACACAAATTGGCATGCGCCTTCATTAGCGTAAATTTTTGCAGGAAGTGGAGTGGTGTTCGAGAATTCAAGTGTGACGTGACCTTCCCATCCAGGTTCTAAGGGAGTAACGTTTACTATAATACCACACCTTGCATAAGTTGACTTACCAACACAAATTACCAGTACATTCCTTGGTATACGAAAATACTCCACTGTGCTGGCAAGTACAAAACTATTTGGTGGAATTATACATACATCTGTTTCCTTATCTATGAAACTATTCTCAGAAAAATTCTTTGGGTCTACAATAGCTGAATTAACATTAGTAAAAATCTTAAACTTATTACTAACTCTTGCATCATAGCCATAAGATGATAATCCGAAAGATACAACACCCTTACTGCTTTTATGATTCACAAAAGGCTCTATCATTCTAGAGTTTTCAGCCTTTTCCCTTATCCATTTATCTGGCATAACTGCCATAATTGTCCTTTAAAGTTTTGTAATACTTATAATAATATGTAATAGAATTTAAATGTAAACCTGAATTAGCGTTACACTCTGGAATGGCAAAGTTTCCAGTATAAACTACCTATACAAAAATAAATTGGCAATATTTCAAGCCTGCCAAGCAGCATCAAAAACGATAGAAATAGCTTTACTCCACCACTAAAGGAGGAATAATTACCTGAAGGACCTATTAGGTTACTAAATCCTGGGCCAGAATTTGTAAGCATTGCAGAAACAGAGCTGATGCTAGTTATAAAGTCCGCATTGCTCAAGTAAGACATCACTATTGATGATATAGTGAACGTTAACATGTAAATCGCAAAAAACGTAAAGACGGATTGAACTTCATCATTTTCCAGTATTTTACCATTGAGTTTTACTCTATCGCTTTCACTTGGATTTAATAAAGAGCTAAAGTAATTCCTTATAGATTTTAGAAAAATGACTAAACGGAAGATTTTGATTCCACCACTAGCAGAACCACCACATCCACCAATAAAGGCTAAAAAGAAAGCTAAGACTGAAATAAAGCTCCAATTCAAGTAGTTGCACATTATATAGCCAGTTGATGTGATAAAGGAGGTAATGGTGAATGTGCTGTACCTAAATGATAAAAATACTCCTAAGTCAAAATTTTTATATAACCAAAAACAAGCAAGCAAAGATGAAATAACAACTATCTTAATAAAGTAAGAGACCTGTTCATCATAACAAACGTCTAATCGTCTTACAATTTTTAAATAGCTCAGAAAAGGTAAAGAGCCTAAAATCATAAAGATAATTGTTATGACCTCCAATATAGGGTTATTGTAGTAGCCTATAGAATCGTTATAGTTAGCAAATCCACCAGTTGATACAGCGGACATTCCGTGACATACTGCGTCAAATAATGGCATGCCAGCTAGATAATAGGAAAATATGCACAATAAAATTAGGCAGTAATATATTTCTGCAATATGTATTACTACGCTTCGCGTATGTGGTAACTTTCTTTTAAGAGCATCTGAGTACTCAGAATAGAGTAAATTATTTAAGCTCAAAACCTTAAATATGGGAAAAATTGCAATTCCTACTGTAATTACTCCAAAACCACCTATACCGTGTAGCATTGCTCTCCACAGTAGTATCCCCGGAGATTGTTGCTCGATGTAACTTAGAACAGTTGCTCCTGTGGTTGTAATCCCAGATACTGCTTCAAACAGTGCATCAATGTAGCTTAAACTATCAAGATAAAATGGAATAGCTGCAAACAGAGATAATGCAATCCAGGTACAACTGGTAATCGCAAAAATTGCCGGCATTCCATGTACCCTATTTAGTTTACCCAGTAGAATAAAAGTCGCACTAAATGTGCAGGTAACTATAAATCCAACCAGAAAATTTTTCCATTCGTAACCTAGATAATTATTAGTAATAGCAGGAATAAGCATTGCTACGCCAAACAACAATAGGAAAATTCCCACAATAAATACAATTGAACGTAAAATTTGCAAATTTTCCATAGATAGTACAGTGAAAGCTATATGTTATTAAAAATTCAACTACTTTGCTAATTTTTTCTCTTGACTTGACTATAAATACGTGTAACTACAGCAAATAAATTTGTTCTAAATAGAGAGGTATGGTATGGCATCAATTTTTGAACAAAGCGAATTAATTTTTAAAAAAAATGGAGTTAAAGATTTATTACTTGATGCAATTTGGAAGAACGATCACCAAAAGATCCAGTATATATTCAACAGTCATAGCGACAGTTATATACAAGAAATTTTAAGAAGCGAGTATTATAACGGTCGTGCCATCTTCGATCCTGATAATCTCAAAGGAAATGCAGAGGTCATTGAACAAATTCGTCAGAAAGCTGATAAGAACACCTATGCTTTCTGGAAAGGTAAAAAAACTCTAAATTCATTGTATTATGCAGTCCAGCAGGGCAGTCTTAAAAAGGTCCATGACATATTCAACAGTAATAGCAACAGTGATATACAAAAGGTTTTGACAGATAAGGTTAATAACAATTATACAATCTTAGACTATGCTATTTCAAGATCAGTAGTAGATATCATTAAGGCACTTTGGCAGGAAGCTAATGAAGACACTCGTGTCTTCTTGAGTAATAGCGCAATCAAATTAGCTAATAAGAGTTCAGATTATGATGTTAAAAAATTTATTCCAGAAGTTAAGGATTATAATAGAAAGTACACTGAAAAAGCCACTAAACAAACTTATGAAGAATCTAATCAGAAAAATGGTATTTGTGGTAGAGCTATACAAAAAGTGGAAAATTTAGAGAGAACAAGTGATCTTCACCATAAATTACGTCAAGCAATAGATTATTTAGATGTTAAAAAAGTTAAAGCAGTATTAGAAGATTGTGATACAAATCTAGCAATGATTTTAAATAGACCTATACATTTACAGAGCAAAACTACCTTTTTACTTTATCCTCTGCAAGTTGGTCTTAATAAACGATATATAGGTGATGGTAAAAGATTGAAACAAGAAGATCTGAGAAATATAAAAGAAATTACTAAACTTCTTTGGGATAAAGCTTCTCCTGATATTCGCAATTTCTGGTTTAAATTCCATCAAGATCAACAAGAAGAAAGTACAAAAGACACAAAAGCAACCTTTGAAGCTCATTTGAAAAAAGCTCCTCCTGATATTCGTGACTTGTGGCTTAAATATCAAAGAGTGCCTGAAAATCAAGGTGCAGCTGTAATAAAACTTCTTAAAGGTGAGCAACAACGACATGCCAAGATAGGTAGTGAGAAGTGGCTTGAAGATTTCATTCAAGAAGTTAAAGATTACAGAGAACAAAAAACCATAGAAGAAAACCTTGAAATAGCTACAGAGAAACCTACAACAAAATCTGTTCTACAAGACGCACAACTTTCTCAAATAAATAGAACTTGTTGTATTTTGTAGTAAATAAGTTCTTAGGAAATCTAAGTATGATAACAATAAAAACAAGAAATTTAAACGTTCTATTTTTAACCTAGTATCCAGAATAAAAAGGGAGTGTTAAATAAACTGTGTCAAACCTAATTTTTAGCTCAACTCAATTTTCAATCTACCAGGAAAGAAAATGTCGAGCTGGGATATGGTTAATGCCCAATCATGTACAGGCATAGTCCATTTCTCTTCCACCTTTTTTATAGCACAATATACCTGTTTATACAAGGCACTTATGCTGGTAAATGAGCCTTTGGTCTTGGTGAACTTTCTAATTTGCCTATGCAGCCCCTCTATGGGATTGGTAGTGTAAATTACCCTTCTGGCTGGGCCTGAATACTTAAAATAACCAGATAAATTCTCCCAATTGTTCTGCCAAAACCATAGGATACTTTGCACCCCATTTTTCATCCAATTCCAATAAATAATTCTCAGCAACTTCCTTGCTTGAAGCTTGATATACCTTCTTCAAATCACTTAAAAAGCTCTTTACATCTTTGCTAGCCACGTACTTCAATGAGTTGCGTATTTGGTGCACTATACACAGCTGCACTTCTGCATTAGGAAAGACGCTATTTATAGCTGTAGGAAAGCTTTTTAACACAAGCTATCAGAATATCATCTACTCCTCTCTCCTTTAGGTCATTTAGTACTCCCAACCAGAACTTCACTTTCAGCCAAATAAAAACCCAAAACTTCTTTTCTGCCATTTTGCTAATATGTTATACATACATTTGCTTACACAATGCCCGTCCTCCTTGACCTTAAAAAACCATGAACACTATTGGATATACAGATTGCAGCGGACGACTGCGCCATTCGTTGATTACCGGTAACAATTTGTCAGTAATACTTGATATCTCTTCTGCAGATATTTTATATTTCTTCTACATGCGATGCTATATCCCATGCCACTGGCATATGTACTTAAAACCTTTGCTTCAAGTTCGGTTGTTTGCCTTTTTCTGACTACTTGTGGCTCGAAACTTCCTTCTCTATCTCTTGGTGTCAATAGTTCAAATACTTGTCCGTAAAGTCTTTGAATTTCTTCGGTTGTTTTCTTCGCTTTCAGCCGACAAATGGTTTTCTATCTCGCCTTCCCTCTAGCAGTTTTTTTATAAATGGTGTTAATGCTCCATCTCTTCCTATCAATGGTCTTCCTTCTCGTATAGATGATAAGATATTTGTTTCTAATTCTTTATAGTCTACCAAACCGGTAGTTGTGTTTGCTTGACTCATTGTCAAACCTCCATTTTTTTATCAATTTATTACTTTACTTCTCGGTTTGACACAGTTTATTTAACACTCCCCCGTTGCAGAAAAGTTTACTCAAAAGGGAGCTTCTTATTGATACTTCTCAACGTTCTGTTCAACAAACTAGAACTTCCATATTTAAACACGTAGAAATTAGATTTCTTGCACTACTGGAATTTAAAGAGTTCCAGCGCGTAACGCTGGAATCTAGATTTTCTTGCTAAATCCCAGCTGGGATGACGCTTAGTTATGCAAGAAATCTATTTTTTATCATAAATAACTTAAATATTATATTATAAACTCTGCTAAATTTATTCTCACAACAAAAACTTCTTCTCTACTTTTTTTTGAGTAAGGTCACCAATTCTATTTTTCTAAAAAAGTGTTTTCTGAGCTGAAAAGCCCAGAAAACATTTAGTCTTATATAAAATTAGTATCATCAGAAACAGGATTATCTTCATAGTAAGGACTCGCTCTTTGCATATCATCAAAAACAGTTTTTAACAGTACTTCCTTATCAGTATCCCATGCAACTTTCTTCATGATTGGAATATAATCCTTACACTTTTGGTCATTTCCACAGTCCTTGATTTTACCATTAGCCTTTAGATAAGGCTTTAATAAATTATAGTGTATTTGAGTGTTATTGCCCTCTTTATCTATCATTTGTCCTGAGTTATTAACAAGTATCAATGGTGCAACTTGTTTTGCTTTCATAACATTTATTTCACCGAACTCTTTAACGAGATCAGGACATAATTCTCTAGAAAAAAAATTCTTGTTGCATTCTTTAGTAGCATAGTAGTCGTTAGAGTAGCAGAAACTCTTAATCCCTTCTTCTTGACACGCTAACTCTTGTGGACTATTAATGCATTTATCACATTTTATATCACTAAAGTAGCCTATTGAACTAAGAGTATCAGTAAAGGCAAATTTAAAATTTACTGCACCATAACCACCCTCTGCTCCCTTTTCTATATATGGTGCAATTTTAGGATTACCGTACATCTCAGAATACAAATTCTTTAATAAATCAGATGTATTAAAACCTTGATAACCTATCTTTCCATTTTCTCCATAAAAACGAGCATAAGATCCACAAATTTCTTCCTTGCTACAATCTGGGGTTATTTTTTGAGACGTAATTTCTCTATTTTCATCCCTTCCTCCATTAGTAACAGGTTTGACTACATTAGTTTCATCTCCTCCTCCATTAGTAACAGGTTTGACTACATTAGTTCCACCTCCTCCATTGGGACAAGGTTTATCTGTACCACTTCCTTTCTCTTTTTTACATTCTTCAGCTTCTTTTTTATACCACTCAGTCTCTGCTTTTGCCGTGTCAATTTTACACTGTATAAGTTCTTCTTTATCACTTCCTTTCTCTTTTTTACATTCTTCAGCTGCTTTTTTATAACACTTATTCTCTGCTTTTGCCATGTCAATTTTATACTGCATAAGTTCTTCTTTTACCTTGTCAATTTTACACCGCATAACTTCTTCTCTCTCTTGTCCAATTTCGCACCTCAAAGCTTCTATTCTTGCTTGCTCAGCTTCCAATTTTGCTTGCTCAGCTTCCAATTTTGCTTGCTTAGCTTCCAATTTTGCTTGCTTAGCTTCTAATTTTGCTTGTTTAGCTTCTGCTTGAGCATCATCATACTTTGCCTGATTAATTGCCTGTTCAGAGCCTTCTTTCATCTTCTCAGCATCTTTTTTACACTGTATTAACTCATCTTTTGCTTCCTTAGCTTCATTCTTAGTTTGTTCTACCTTCTCCCTTTCTTTTTGAACCTGTAATTTTAACTCATCAACTTTTGCCTCAGCTTCATTCTTAGTTTGTTCTACCTTCTCTCTTTCTTCTTGAACCTGTAATTTTAACTTATCAACTTTTGCCTCAGCTTCATTCTTAGTTTGTTCTACCTTCTCTCTTTCTTCTTGAAACTGTAATTTTAACTTATCAACTTCTGCTTTTGCTTCATTCTTAGTTTGTTCTACCTTCTCTCTTTCTTCTTGAACCTGTAATTTTAACTTATCAACTTTTGCCTCAGCTTCATTCTTAGTTTGTTCTACCTTCTCTCTTTCTTCTTGAACCTGTGACTTTAATTCACTAGCTTCTGCTTCTAATTTTGTAATTTCTCTTTGTGATTCCACAGCATCTTTTTTACACTGCATTAACTTATCTTTTGCCTTCTTAGTTTCATCTCTACAGTCACGAAGTAAATCTTCTTCTAATTTATCATCCTCTTTTCCCGCAACCTGATCTCCTAGATTTTCGACTTGCTCACCCTCTTCATCATAAAAAAGTTTGTTGGCATATAAATTACTATTATCAACTTGATCGCTATAGATATTGTTTGACATTGTGACCTCCTATATAGTCAAAACTGGAATTAAATTAGAGTATAAAAGCTAGGAATTCAACATGGGTAAAAGAAACCACAGCTCAGGAAATCTAAGGTTAACTCAGAAATTATTATAAGCCAAAATGATTAAAAATTTTATAACTTATATTGTAGATCTAGCATGATAACCAACAATTAGATTTTCTTCAATTTCCACCTTACTCACCAGCTTGACACAGTCCATCTTTATTCATTAGAGAGCCGTGATTCCTCTACTCTCCAATGATTAACACTTGTCAGTTTTGAGTGTAGTAGTTGATAGCCTGTACGTAAATACGTTGCTTTTGTCCTTTAGAAATTTTTAGTCTACTATCTTTATCCAGAAAAAAATTGTAAAATTTCTATAGTTATGGTATAATTGTAAATACCGCTTGCCAATAAGCTGAGTATAAAAATGCCATTCGGACAAATCATTACATATAGCACGATATTACTTACTATAATTGCAGTATTTCTCTTTTTGAGAAAAATATACAAAAATCATATTAGAAAAATTATATTTCCTCTAAAAGTTCTCAAAGAAGAGTGGGAAGAAAATAGAAGATTTAACGAATTATATCAAAAAAATAAGCAAAAAGAGTTGATGAAACAACAGGAAATGCTAAGGGAGAAACAAAAGAATATGCAAGTTTACAAAGAAGATCTAGAAATAGTTGATATAGCAAAACCGTTAGGTAAATGGACAAAGATGGTTATGATGGGTAATAGTTTAATGAAACATTTTTCACAATTGATACACAGAGAAGGTGATAAGAAAGGATTTTGGGAGCTATTTATAAAAGCTCAGTCTTCAACTAAGGGTAAATATAAAGGAAAAGGCAGATGACGTATCCGTTGTATAACCTGCTTTCTGGCATTAAACTTCTTAAGTGTTATAGTCAGTCAAGTATAAGGGTGTCATCCCAGTGCTTGACACTGGGATCCAGCTCTTCATGTAATCTAGTTAAAAATATTAATTTTAACATAAAGCAACTACTTTTATGCCAACCAGCTCAGCGTGCTTACTTAAAATTCCTGGATCCCAGTGTCAAGCACTGGGATGACACCATCTGCTACCTACAAACCCAATGTTCGTACAGTTGTATGTCAAACACTGACTGTTTGTTGTGCAAGCTATCCAATGTTCATACACTGAAGTGTTTAGGCTCCAAGTTCTCTTTAAAGGTCCAATAGATGCTTGAATGTAAAAATCTATCCTGTGCTCGTAATAACAAAGTATTATTTAAAAACCTCAATTTTAAAGCTGAGCCAAAATCAAAAATCTTAATCACTGGTCCAAATGGTAGCGGCAAAACCAGCTTAATCAGAAGTTTATCTGGACTCTTACCGCCAGTATCAGGCAATATAAGATACTGCGGAAAAGACATATATGATGATCCAAAATCCTTTATATCTTCCATGGTTTACGTAGGACATAAAAACGCCTGTAAAGATAGTTTAACAATTGGTGAAAACATAGAATTCTGGGCAAGAATACGGAACACTAGAGAATCAGTTATGGCAGCTGCTTATTGTTTAGAGTTGCAGCCTGTATTTAACATTAGATATGGTGAACTTTCTGCAGGCTGGAAAAGAAGAGTTGCGCTTGCTCGCCTTTTAATTTCTAATGCAAACATTTGGCTGATAGATGAACCATTCTGTAATCTTGATAGCACAACATGTGAATTAGTATTGAACCTAATCTCAATACGCTCTGAGCAGAACGGTACAGTAATTATTACAGGACATAGCTCTACAGAACAATTGTGTGACTTCAAGACAATCGACATACGTGATTTTAACAGACCTCTTGTATAATTTTTGGCCTTATTGTACTTACATCAATAATTTATTATCACATTTAATATTACGCATTAAAATTAACTCATCTCTTTCAAAGGCTCTATATTAAAAATCGAAAGTCCAGAAGCAATGACGTGTGCTAAGGCTTGGACGAGAAACATTCTTGCAGCGGTGAAATTTAAGTTATTCTCCAGTATAAAACGCATATTTAAATCACTTTTGCCATATCCCCATAAAACGTGAAACGCTTCTGCAACTTCAAGTAAGTAGAAAGTGATTCTGTGTGGCTCACAAAGCCTTGCAGATATTTCTACCACATCTGGCCACTTTGCTAAGGTTTTTATGAGGAATAGCTCCCCATCTGTCTTTAAAAGTGAAGGGTCTGCTGTTGGGAGCTCTTTTGGAGCATTACGCATTAACGAATGAGCACGGGCGTGCGCATATTGCACATAAAAAATAGGGTTGTCTTTTGACTGTTCTTTAACTTTAGCAAAATCAAAGTCCAAGACCATATCATTCTTGCGTGTTAACATTATAAAACGAGTTATATCCCTGCCAACCTCTTCCACTACATCCCTAGCTGTAAGAAAATTTCCTGATCTTTTCGACATCTTAACAGGTTTGCCATTTTCGAAGAAATTCACAATATTATGCAGTTTTACCTCTATCTTTGCTTGATCATCACTGAGCGCAGAGACAACTGCTCTAAGCCTTTTAATATAACCGCCATGGTCACTGCCGAGCTCTACGATCATATTGTTAAAACCACGTGATATCTTATCAAAATGGTAAGCAATATCCGATGCAAAATAAGTCCAGCTACCATCCTCTTTTTTTAGTGCGCGGTCAACATCATCACCAAATTTTGTAGAGCAAAATAACATTTCTTTTCTGGAAATCCAATTTTCATTCTCTTTACCTTTTGGTTTCTCCAGGTACCCTTCATACACTAGACCCTTATCAGATAATATCTTTATACTCTCTTCGATTTTGCCACTTTTTTGTAGCTCATACTCTGAAGTAAAGACATCATGACTTACTCCAAGTAAGTTCATGTCTTCCTTTATTATCTCTAAAATGGAACTTAAAGTATACTCTCTAATTATTTGATTATCATCCTCTTCTCTAAGCTCCTTGCCATATTTTTTAGCTAGCCCCTCCCCTATTGGTTTTAAATATTCACCTGGGTATAAACCTTTTTCGATGCTAATTTTCTCTCCCAGAGCTTCCTTATACCGCAAATATACTGACCGAATTAGCGTATCTATCTGCGCTCCAGCATCATTGATATAGTACTCCTTAGTAACTTTATAACCAACTTTCTTTAGCAAATTTGCTAAAACATCACCAAACACTGCCCCTCTTGCATGACCAATATGTAGTGGCCCAGTTGGATTTGCGGATACAAACTCAACATTGATGGCCTGATTGTTTCCAATGTTGAGAGTGCCAAACTCCGTTTTTAGCTCATTTATTTGTTTTAAAATCCCATGCCATACTTCCATTTTCAAGTGCATATTGATGAACCCAGGACCTGCTATTTCCACTTTTGCAACTTCATCAAAAGATTTAAATTCTTCTGCTAAGATCCCTGCAATCTCAACTGGATTCTTTTTTTCATGCTTTGCAAGCACCATAGCAACATTTGTGTAAATATCTCCATGCGCTCTATTGCTCGGAGGTTCTACAATAAAGTTTGTTGCATTCGTACTTATAACACCCCTTTGCTTCAACTTATTTAATTTGCTGGAAATTAGAGAGGAAACCTGCTTGAAAATGTTCATTTATTATACTGCTAAAATCTATAGCAGTATAGTTGATAAATGGAAGGAGTTGAAGGGTTATCTTAACTATTTTACCTTCATTTTCTCTTTTGCTTTAACAGGCTGATGTAACACTTGATAGATTAAACTTAGACAGCAACTTTTCGTATATCATAGCATTATACTCTGAAACCATAAACTTAGATCAACATTAATTCAGAATAACCAAAGTCAAAAAACTCCGGATACCATATAATTCCAGGTAGTTCTATTTCCCAATCCCAAGTTGTATTCAGCATTACTGTGTTGCCATCGTCGCAAGTATTAAACCATGCTACGTCATGATTACTACAACATGAATCATAACAATCGTTGAAACACAAATTATAATAATACTTGCAGCATGGGTGTAGTTTACACTCATCTACGGTAGGTTTTACCTTATTTCCTTCATCTACGGTAGGTTTTACCTTATTTCCTTCATCTACGGTAGGTTTTACCTTATTTCCTTCATCTACGGTAGGTTTTACCTTATTTCCTTCATCTACAGTAGGTTTTACCTTATTTCCTTCATCTACGGTAGGTTTTACCTTATTTCCTTCATCTACAGGAGGTTTTACCTTATTTCCTTCATCTATAGGAGGTTTTACTTTATTTACTTCATCTACAGGAGGTTTTACTTTATTTACTTCATCTATAGGAGGTTTTACTTTATTTACTTCATCTACAGGAGGTTTTACTTTATTTACTTCATCTATAGGAGGTTTTACTTTATTTACTTCATCTACAGGAGGTTTTACTTTATTTACTTCATCTACAGGAGGTTTTACTTTATTTACTTCATCTACAGGAGGTTTTACTTTATTTATTTCACCTCCAGTAGGTTCTTCTCCTCCAGTAGGTTCTTCTCCTCCAGTAGGTTCTTCTCCTCCATATTGAACAGCATTCGTTAGATTATCAGTAACACTAGTATATGTTTTATTATCATACTGGTTATTAAGATTATACTTTAACATAAAAATCTCCCATACAATTAGAGTTATATATAAAATTATTAATAGAACAAGGTAAAAAATTACACGCCGAATTAGTTATTAATAAAGCTCTAAATCTATAGATATAAGGGCATAATACATACCCCATATCCATAGTATAAATTGTTATGTTATTACCATATCACATCAGTGCTATACCTATCGTCGCATTATGCTTTCAGCACATAGTATCACTACACGTCCTTCACACCTTTTACACCCTCACTAAGTTTTATCGCCTTCAAAATAAATCGTTGTGCTCTGGAGCTAATTTTGCAACTGTATCAGTTCCTATCCCAGTTCTTGTTCCCCAACCACAACATGGTAGATTTAACACTACTGTGTTACCAGAATCGTGAGCATGATACCATGATGCTGTTGTACCATGACCATAACCGTGATTATTACCGTAGCATGGGTCATAACCATGTTTACAATGTGAGTTATAATCATAGTGGTATGGAGTACAATGATGCTTGAAAAACGGGTCTTGACTGTGACATAAACGAGTAGTATGACAATGCTCATCTTTATCAGGAATGCATATTGATTTACAGCCTGGAAAAGAAGTTTTGGTATTATGAGAACAAACGTTTTTTGGAGATGAAGTGTGATAGTGAGTCATAAATATCCTTTAAAAAATAACTATTAGACTATTATAGGATAAAATAATTAATAAATTTATAATCTTAATACTAAGATTGATATATTTAAAATTTCCTTTCCAGCCGTTATACAAGTATAGCTCTTTTCATAATAGTCCAAACGAGGTAAAATAAGGTTTTATAGTAGTGAAGGTAAGGATGCCAGCAGCATATAGTTATAAAAAAAGCAATGGAAGCACTAGAAGAAGGAGAAAGCAGGGAAACGGTGGCAGCAAGATTTAAAATTGGAAGAACTACGTTATGGGAGTGGCAGCAAAGAAGAAAAGAAACAGGAGATTTTCAGTCAAAAAAACTTGGAAATGGAGGTTATAATCACAAAATTACTGACTGGAATAAATTTACTGAATTTGCTAAAAAATATGGTGGTATCGGAAATGGCTAAGCTTTGGAGCAATGTTAGTATCCCAACGATCCATCGAGCTCTTAAAAAAATTGGACTCACACGCAAAAAAAGACATATGGATACAAAGAAAGAAACGAAGAAAAACGCGCTGAATTTTTGAAAATTATAGCAACAAAAGAACCTCAAAACTTAGTTTATATAGATGAGTCTGGCATTGATAACACCGAGTTATGGATATTGCCAGAAGGGACAGAGGTTTTATGCTCTAAAATCTGGTAAAAAAATTCAACGAATCAGTATGATTGCAGCCTTAAACGGCAGAAAAATAGTTGTTCCGTTAACATTTGAAGGCCACTGTAATATGGATATCTTTAATAAATGGTTTGAGCAGTTTCTGACACCGATTTTGAAACCTGGACAAACTGTTATCCTTGATAATGCTACTTTTCATAAGTCTAATAAGATTTGCTAAAGGAGTTGGCGCAGAAATTTTATATCTACCGCCTTATTCTCCCGATTTTAACAAAATTGAGCATCATTGGTTTGCTATAAAAAACAGAGCTAGTCCTCTATTCACATCTTTTCGTCATGCTGTTGATTCCGCTTTTCTATAAGCTTTTCGGACTATTATGAAAAGAGCTATAATAGATATTAGAGATTAGAAATTTTACTATGAGCAGAATAATGATAAGATTCCAAGAAGGAGCTGTCAGTAGTCAAACTAGTTGTGTTGCTGAAATAAATTTTGGTAGAACTGCTATGTCGCTGCAAATGAAAATCAAGCACCTGCTTATTATATTTTTAAGCAAAATGTGAAGCACATGGTAGACCATGTGCTCTTAGATGGCAGCACGTGCGTTTATGAATTGTTTAAAAACAATCTTCTAATAAAAAAAACCAAATCCATCACAAGGATTATGACATGTGTCATAATAGTTATGATGCGAGTTAAAATAATTATGGCAGGAATTAGTAGCACAAGGTACAAATGGAGGTGTACAAGCTTGTGCACAGTTCGATACTGGTACTGGTAAAGCTGCTGGTAAATTATAAGCCATTGGAGGTGTGCAAGCTTGTGCATAGTTCGATACTGGTAAAGCTGCTGGTAAATTATAAGCCGTAAATGGCAATTTTGGTAAATTACTGTAATTATAAACCATAATAATCCTTTGAAAAATACTATGATATTATTGTACTTTAAAATAATTAAAGATTTCATAACTTGATTGCTAAATCTAGCATGTTAACAACATTATGATTTAAATTTCTACCCTATCTTCGCCAATTTTGCATACAGCCCATCTTTACTCATTAGAGAATCATGAGTTCCCACTTCTTCTACTTTCCCGCAATTAATCACTATAATCTTGTCAGTTTTGAGTGCGGTTGATAGCCTGTGCGTAATTATAATTGTTGTTCTGTTTTGCATTAACTTGCTCAGTGCTTTTTGCACTAGGTTTTCACTTTTATAATCAAGAGCTGAAGTTGCTTCATCAAGTATTAAAACCTGAGGATTTTTTAGTATTGCTCTTGCTATTATGATGCGTTGTTTTTGTCCTTCAGAAAGTTTTAATCCTCTTTTTCCTACAAATGTATCAAATTTATCAGGCAGCTTATCAATAAATTCCATCGCATAAGCGCTGATAGCTGCTTGCCTGACTTCCTCATATTCAGCACACGGTTTGCCGTATAGTATATTTTCCATTATTGAGCAAGAAAATATCATGTGATCTTGTGGTACTAAGCCAAACAGCGATCTTAGATCATTTAGCGCAATTGTCTTAATATTCTGTCCATCGATAGTAATACTGCCTTCACTTGGATCGTGAAAACGGAGCAGAAGCTTTAAAATGGTGCTCTTGCCACTGCCAGATGGTCCAACAATTGATACTGATTGGCCTGCCTCTATAGAAAATGATACGTTATTTAATGCTGGCTTATCAGCATAAAAAAATGTTACATCGTTAAACGCAATTTCTTTTTGAATACTATTAATTCTTATAGGATTTTCGCCATTTACTATAGAGCTTTTCATGTTCGTAAACTCAAACAAACGCTCTACTATTCCAAGACCTCGTTGTAAATCACTGATATTATCGCTCAAATTATTTATAGCTCCTGCCGCAAGCGCTGAATAAAACACAAATGAGGAGAGTTCTCCAATGGTCATATTATTACTTAAGACTTCTTTTATTCCAAAAAAAAGCAAAATAACTAGCGAACCTATCACACACGTGATAACTAGAGTTACTAAAATAGCACGCAAGAGTACTAATTTTACGTATGATTTTGATACTGAGTTTAGATGTTTCTGAAAACGAATTTTTTCATTTTCTTCTAGTACAAATGATTTAATGGTTACTATAGATCTAAAATTTTCCTCACTAAATGATGCAAGCTCACTTAATTTATCCTGAGCAAAGCGTGCATAATTGCGAACTTTTTTTCCAAGTGAAGTCATGATAATGAGCAGTATGGGTATTATTGCAGCTGCATATGCGGTTAAATGTAGATTTGTATATAATAACATGGCAACACTGCCAATTAATATTACAAAATTTCGCAATATGGTGAGTAGGCTGCTATTTATTATTGATTGCAGCGCAGAGGTATCAGTAATGAGTGCTGAGATAACATCTTGTACGCCTGTGTTTTCAAAGAAACTTGGTTGCAAGTCAGTGATACTGCTATATAAGTCGTATCTGATTCTTGCGATAACTTTTTCGCTGCCAATGCCAATGAAATATAACCGAATAAATGCAGTGAAAGAAATGCCTAAAACTATCAGTATTGAAACTACGAGCTTGGTAGTAAAGTTATGCTCTGCGCCAGAATCAATTATGTTGCTTAAGCCCCTACCAAAAAGAAGAATCGTTAAAGCTGAAAATAGAACTGCAATAAAAGCTACGGTAAAATAATGTAGATTAGGTTTTATATAATAAAATAACTGCTTAATGTTAGATCGCATTTTATTTTTAAGTTAATTATATAGATTTTAGCTTCAGGAAAAAGTTACAATATTAGTTTACAGTGTACTTCGTTAGAGCAATACGTTCAAGAAACTTTAGCTTGATTTCTACTGAAGGAAAAACGCTGCGAAATTACAGAAAGTTAGCAAAAAAAACTACTGAATAGACCAGAGTTTAATATTCATTTTGTTCCAATATGTAATGCTACTATTCCATAGCTCATATTATAGAACTCAACATTCTTAAAGCCTATCTCTTCAATTTCCATTTTAAAATTAGTTTGAGTTGGAAATTCTCTGATGCTTTTCACTAAATATTCATAAGAACCCTTATCTTTAGCAACTATGCTACCAATTTTAGGAATTACTTTAAATGAGTATAAGTCATAAAATTTGGTGAATATCTCATTTTGATAATGCATAGGGGCAAATTCCAAGCAGACAAATTGTCCATTTTGCTTCAATACCCTATATGCTTCACTTAAAGCCTTTTTACGGTCAGAAAAGTTTCGAATACCAAAAGCTACTGTATAATAATCAAATTCAGAATCTTCAAATGGTAAGCTCTCTGCATTTGCACATACCCAATTGAAATTTAGCTGATTTGAATTTATTGCTTTATCACGCCCTTTGTCCAGCATGTTTTGATTTATATCACATACTGTAACTTGAGCACTTGGTTCACCTCTTGCTATTCTTATAGCTATATCTCCGGTTCCTCCAGCAATATCCAAAACCTTGGAGTTCTTTTTAAAATGCACACTACTTACCATCTTCTCTTTCCATAGCCTGTGCATTCCAAGACTCATTATATCATTCATGATGTCGTAGCAATTTGCTACAGAATCGAAAACCTCTTTAACTAGTTGTGATTTATCCATATTTTATATAGAGATTGCTTACATAATTATTTTAAACTTTAGCAGTTAAATTAATATACTAATGAGAAAAATATACTACAATTAAACATATTTAATCCAGTAAATCATTAGTGTCGACAGCTTTTTCACAAAATATCATCTCTCTTATTATGATATTATCTGTAGCAGTTGTTGATATGGCAACAGACTTATACTCAGTTGCATTGCCAAGTATTGCCAACTATTTTAAGGTGAAAGGTAATATAGCGCAGCTTACGATCAGTTTAAATTTAGTAGGAGTTGCAATATCTGGATTAATTTATGGCCCACTGTCAGACTATTATGGTAGGCGCCTAATAATGCTGATTGGTATGACAATTTTTACTTTGGCAAGTATTGTATGTTGCATAGCTGATAATATTATACTTTTAATATTAATCCGGTTTATACAAGGAGCTGGAGCTGGTGTTGCAGGCGTTGTCGGATATGCAGCAATCAGAGATATGTACTCAGGTAGTGAATACTCAAGAGTAATCTCAAAGTTAAATATGGTAGTAGCGCTTTCACCTGGAATAGCTCCAGTAATAGGCAGTTATATGATTTCACATGGATATAGTTGGAAATTTTTGTTTTTTATCATATCATTTGCAGCAATTGTTATGCTCATTTTTATTTACTTGAAGCTGCAAGAAACGCTCACTGTAAATAAAAATCAAACCAACATAGCAATCAATATCTTCAAGCAATATATATCAATATTCAGGAATTATCGTTTCCTTGGGTTTTCAGCCATTCATGGATTAACTTTCATTTGGCTTTGGGCATATATTGCTAACTATCCATTCATATTTGAATCAATGGGCGTTAAAGTACAATATTTTGGCTATCTTATATCAATCATAGTTATATTTTACATAATTGGAACTTTAATTAACAGAAGGTACGTACCAAAAATAGGAGTGAGCAAGATGCTAATCATAGGTTTGGTATTACCAATAATATCTGATGGTTTATTGGTATATTTTTATTTCATGAACAAATTGAACGTACTTATTCTTCAAGTTCTTTGGATTCCGAGCAATATAGGGCTTGCACTCGTAATCAGCAATAACGTAACTTCTGCTTTAGAAACGGTCAAAAGTATAGGGCTTGGTAGTGCAGTTCTCTCATTTTGCAATATGATGTTTGGGGCTATTGGAATATACATAGTAGGAAAATTCTTTTCTTATGGCATTTTACCAAATTTACTATTAACAGTTGTATGTTCTATAATTGCAATTCTTATATATAGTTTACTTAAATATACTGAAAAACACGAAGGATAATCATTATTTCTACAACCCAGATTTCATGAATTATTAATTACCTTACTATAGTAATGCAATTTTATAGAGAAGTGTTAAATGGATTATTTAATCAGAGATATAGATGCTGCTTTACTTGATGCTGCTAAAAGAGGTGATCTTAATGAAGCAAAGCGCCTAATAATTGAAGAAGCTGATGTTAATGCATATGATGGATCTCAAGGTAATTCTCTATATTGGGCTGTTAAAAATAATCATTCTGATATAGCAAAAGTTCTATTAGATAATGGAGCAGATTTTATTGCTTATGACTCTTCTCGAGAACGCCACGTGTTAAATAAATACGAAGAAGTAAAAGCTGAGCATTGTAAGGTTTCTCTACATCTGGCTGCCAGACTTGGCGACTTGAAAGCAGTAGAAGACCTATTAAAGAAAGAAGCAAATGTTAATACAAAAAATGATAAAGGACAGACTCCTTTAGATTTAGCTAAGACAGAAGAAATAAAAAATCTATTACAAAGCATAAAAGATGCCAATGACAAATTGCTTGAAGCTGCTAAAAGCGGTAATATTGATGATGTAGAAAATCTGTTAAATAGAGAAGAAAAAGTACAGGTTAACGCAGAAAATGAATTTGAAGAGACCCCTCTACACTTATCTGCTCAAAATGGACATAAAGACGTAGTGGAATTTCTACTCAGCAAAGGAGCAAAAATTGATGCAAAAAATGAATTTGAAGAGACTCCTCTACATTTGGCTGCTCAAAATGGACATAAAGGTGTAGTAGAATTTCTATTCAGTAAAGGAGCAAAGGTTGATGCACAAAGTGATGATCTAAGCACCCCTTTACATTTTGCTGCTAAATATGGACATAAAGACGTAGTAGAATTTCTACTCAGCAAAGGAGCAAAGGTTGATGTAAAAAATGAATTTGAAGAGACTCCTCTGCATTTTGCTGCTAAAAGTAGATATAAAGATACAGAAAGGATAGTAGAATTTCTACTTGATAAAGGAGCAGACGTTAATGCACAAAATAATGCAGGAGAAACCCCTTTACATTTAATTCTTCAAAAAATAGACCTAGATATAGATACAGATAAATTCTACACTCTACTGAACAAAAAAGGCATCAATGTTAATCTAACAGATAAAAATAAAGAGACTCCTTTGCATTTTTTTTTAAAAAAGAAAGCGATGGAGATACCTGAATTGGAAGATCTACTGAAAGTAGAAAGTATCAATGTTAATTTACAAAATATAGATGGAAAGACTCCTTTACACCTGGTAATTGAAAAAAACAACTGGAATACATTACCTAATGTATCGTGGAGCCGTGAAAAGATGGTCGATATTCTAATAGAAATGAAGGCAAATGTTAATGCAGTAGATAAGGATGAGAGGACTCCTTTACATTGGGCTGCAGGATATGGTAGAAAAGAGATAGTAAAAGCTCTAATAAACGCAGAAGTAAATGTTAACGCAGTAGATAAGGATAAGAGGACTCCTTTACATTGGGCTGCAAACTATGATAGAAAAGAGATAGTAGAAGCTCTAATAAACGCAGAAGCAAATGTTAATGCACAAGATAAATATGGAAAGACTCCTTTAGATTTAGCTAGCACAGAAGAAATAAAAACTCTATTACTAAAACCCCCCAAAAAAATTGATGACAGTATAGCATCAAAAGATAATGAAGTAGGTCAAGAGGAAGATGCTGGACAAGAAGGTAATGTCCAACCAAGTTTACAAGAACAAAAGGAGATCAGTGCAAAAAAAGAAAGTGATGTAAAAATTGAAGCTGCTGATAATGGACATTCTATTGACAGCTCTTTTTTTGATAATTTGCTTAATATAATTATGAAGCCCTTTTCTTTAATTGCATCATTTTTTGGTGGGTTTTTTTCATGGTTGTTTGGGTCTGACACTGACAAATCTACATCACAAACCGATGCTAGATGCGAAGGAGAGAGTAGTAGTTGCGATTACGATGCAACGAGAATAGATGAGTAGGATAACGCAAGAGATCTCTACAAGGAAGGGTGTCATCCCAGTGTCTGGGCACTGGGATGACACCTCTGGGCACTGCCGTCATAAAGGAACCAGTGTCAGCTATTCGGATGACACCATCTTGGATGGAAATAACGTCACGCACTGGAATGACAGCAGCAGATACTGGGGACAGGAAAAGGCCACTTAAATGACAAGAAAAGGCTACTCGGATAACAAGAAGGGGAACACCGGTTTCAATACTTGCACATTAAAGTTTCTAGGTTTGAGTAGTGGAATCCGATTCAGTGTGAAAATTAGCAAACTCCTTTTTGAGCTGTAGAATAAAATTTTTTATTTTAATGAAAAAATTGCTTCCGCATACTCAAGATGCCATTATAATGATGGTAGAGATATTTAGAGAGCTCAAAATCTATCTCAGTCTGCAGACCTTTTAACCAATTTTTCAATAAAAATTCAGCCACATCTGTTGTGTGTACATTCTGAATCTTTTTTATACAGGAGGATTTTATGTCCAGAATTCCAGATATTTGACCTTTACTTTAGCTAATAACAGGCGCCTGTAGTTTTTATAATTAGTGTTAACACGGTTTTTCTACTTTTTTTTTCTTAATGTTTTAACTCAATACACACCATCATCATTTACTGCTTCTAAATATATCATTGCTAAACACACGCCGCTGTGTATTTCTATAGATAACTCATTGCCTAAACTTCGATTAAAGCAAGAATTCTTTCCTGGAAAAGCAAGGTTACTAAGGTACAGTTCCCATTTTAATCCTTTAGTTGATATTTGAGCTTTCGGTATACCAAGTAAGGACATTTTAGTATTTTTTAGCAAAGAGGAAAAATAGGTAATACCCTTTTGTAAGGCGTACCCCACCATGGAAGGCGAAGGCATATAAAAGATACTATCTGTACTTGAAAAAATGTTGATATTTTGTAGTATATGATCAATTGCTCCTCCAGTAATACCCGTTACTATTGATGGCAATAACTTTACTGTTTTTAAGTGAGCCATTGCTTTAGAAAAGTCGCAATAATCTTGATCAGGTAGATATACTGTATTTAAATTAGCACGTAAATTCGGATTTATACTATCCAAATCTCCTATTACAAGATCAGGTTTTACGCCAATTGATAGAAGCTTGTTTGCTCCTCCATCTACAGCAATAACAGGTATATCTTGTTTAAAAAACGATGAATCAGGCATTTCTCCATTTAGTACTACAATAGAACGATATTCTTGCTCCACGCTACAATGTAGCATATGGTTATAAAACGCTCCGTGCAGTTTTTGCATCGTAGTAACATTTTTGAACAATTGATATTATACTGGTCACTAATCCAGCAATATTACTGAGTATCACAAAAGTTAAACCCTGACAAATACCGTAAATAAGCCAAGATGATGAACAAATAAGATAATTCACCAACATTAGCATCGATACGTCACGAGTAAGTTTTGTGATATATGCTCTATATACTTGAGGCAATAACCCAATGAGAGATGTAATGAACGCGATGAAGCCAAAGCATTCTTCAATATTTATATACATACATTTTCCTACGTTTGTTTTAACAAGATCAGGTTCAAAGGGTTGTACTTTATGTACTCTCAGCTTTTTTAGAGCACCCCTAATGCGTGTAATTTATAACATCATTTAGTCTATTAATCAAGAAATTAACAGTGACTTGCATTCATGAAACCCAATCGGCTTCTATGCTAATTATTATCCAAACTAATAGTCGGCTGTGCATCCTGCTCAGAGATCAGAGCAACTAGCAAATTGTTTATCAATTGAACCTTTTGTTTTCCATCCAATTGTAAGCTTTTATTTTTTTCAAAATGGGCTATTACTTCTTCGATAATTCCTATTGCATTTTGCACTATATGCCTTCTTGCAGAGGTGATGGCATGTGCTTGTTGACGTCTCAGCATTGCTTGTGCAATCTCAGATGAATACGCCAAATGCGATATTCTCGCTTCTGTAATTTCAATTCCAGCAATATTCAATCTTTGTTGTAGCATTGATCTCAATTCATTTGAAATTTTATCAGAATTTTTACGCAAAGATTCCTCATCGTTTTCGCTATCATACGGATAATTACTTGCCAGTTCTCTAATTACCGAGTCACTTTGCACAAAAACAAAATCATGATAATTATTAACATTATAATATGCCTTCGCAGGACTGCTCACTCTCCAAACAATTACTACTGAAATCTCTATCGGACTTCCATTAGCATCATTAACTTTAATTTTTTCTGTATTGATATTCTGAAATTTCAAAGAAACTCTATATTTACTCGAAAATGGAAGCGTTACGCATATTCCAGACTTAAAATAAGTTCCAATATAATGACCAAAAAACTCTATCACTCTTGCTTCATTAGGATCATTAACGAAAAATCCTTGAGAAAAAGTCAATATTGAAACAGCAGCAACTCCAAGTGCAATTGTGCTGTCATACACAAAAAGTACCAATAAAATTAACCCTAGCGCTATTAGTACAGGAAAAGCCCGAATTTTACTTAGATTTCTATCATTTATTGTATTTTTATCTGTACTGTCTTCATCAGATTGCTTTTTCACTTGCACCCTCTCTGCTGATTATTTCATCTACCTTACTTACAAATAATTTAAACTCTCTTAATTCACGATCAGGCAACTTTATCTCATTGCCATGAGCTATCGTAAGCGGATCAATATGTTTACCATTATATATAACTTCATAATGTAAATGAGGTCCTGTTGCAACACCAGTGCTGCCAACATAAGCAATGATTTGTCCCTGCTTTACTTTAGAGCCTAACTTTACATCGCTACTAAATTTGCTTATATGTGCGTAACAAGTTGAATATTTATTGTTGTGCTTTATTTTGATGTAATTCCCATAGCCACCATTCTTTCCTATATATTCTATTACACCTTCTGCAGTGGCGTGTATAGGAGTGCCAAGTTTAGCTGCATAATCTACTCCTTTATGAAAAGCAATTTTACCATGAATGGGATGCTTTCTATTACCAAAATTCGAGGATATACGAAAATCTCCGTTTAAAGGATTTACAAAAATTTCGCTACTCTTCAAGCTTACCCCCTCTTTATTAAAATACACTTCTTTTGCTTCTTGTGACTCATAATGATACAAGCTAATGACCTTTTTATCTGTTGTCAGTGAAGTATATAAAATTTTTTCTTCAGCCTTCTGATTACTGAGTGATTTTTCACACAGCACCTCCAATTTGCTTTTGGGCACAATGTCTTTTTTAAAATCTACACCATAACCTTTATATATGTCGATTAATCTCATTACTGTATTTGGCGCCAAACCTTCTGCGTCAAAAAAAGAGGATTTTATGTCACTGGATATGAATAACAACTTTCTATCACTTTCTGTCACCAAAGCAGCTTTTTTTTTCCTGATCCCGTGCTGAAGTAACGCTGGAAAGTGGTTTAGGTTGCTTTCTGTTATTCCAGTGCTTGAACAGTTTTTTAATCGAAAATGTTGTATAGCGTGCTGTTTACAATCAATTTCCAGTGTCTGGGCACTGGAATGACAATAGTATTTCTGCGCAAATGTTTCAGTTGCATATGCTGGTAAAATACAAAGCAGTGGAAGTATTACCAGCCTCATAGTTTATCAGCAAAAATAAAATTACCTTCAACATACTGCACATCATCATTATCTTCTAGCTCTTCAACTAATGTAGATAATTTATCAATTAATTCTTTGTCGCTCACTTCAATCAGGTCCTTTGGTTGCCATGAAAGACGAGCAAGTTCTGGTTCTCCAAATTTTGTATAGAAAGCATCACGCACTCTACCAAAATCTTTCACTTCACAAGTTATAACATATAATTCTTCCTTGTTATTCTCCTCAACATTCAATACTTCTAATTCAATTCCATAGTTAAATAAATCTTCAAAATTTATACCCTCTGCTTTATAGACAATTAAGCCTACATGATCGAAAAGGTAACTCACACATCCTGTTTCTCCCAAATTACCGCCTTTGCGAGAAAAGATATAACGTATCTCAGAAGCAGTTCGGTTGCGATTATTTGTCAGAGCATGGACAATAAGTGCAGCACCAGAAGGTCCGCAGCCTTCATATTGTATTTCTTCATAACTTTCTCCAGCAACGTTACCAGCTGCATTTTTTATTGCTGTTTCTATTTTATCTTTTGGTAGATTTTCCTTTCGCGCAGAAAAGATAGCAGAGCGAAGACGTGGATTAAGCTCGGGATCAGGTAGCCCTTGTTTTGCAGCAACTGTTATTTCCCTAATGAGCTTCGTAAATTTTTGCGAGCGCTTTGCATCCTGAGCACCTTTTCGATGTTTTATATTTGAAAACTGTGAATGACCAGCCATAAGAAAACTAATTCACCCCTTCTACTAACATATTTTCATACTGCTCAGCTTCTAAGTCAAGGCCAAGAGCTAAGTGAGCTGTTATTAAATAACTAATAACTCTAGAAGAATATTTAGAATCTTTATTGCTTATCATATCTTGAAAACGCTTAATTGCTGCTAAATATTCACCACGCTTTAGGTAAAATTCACCAATAGAATACTCTTTTTTTGATATATGTTCTGTGATTAATTTTTCTTTTTCTTTGATCTCTTCTATATATTCGCTATTCGGAAAAAGATTAATATATTCAGTAGCTAGCTCTAAAGTTTTATATGCAATTTGTTGCCCAAGCTGCACTTTGTTAATTTGCATGTAATAAGATAATACTCTTAAGTAATATACATATGGCAAATCTTCACCATTTGGATAAACGTATATATAATCATCCATATCACTTGCAGCACCGCTGTATTTACCCATATTATAGTGAGAAACCCCAGACAATAATTTGGCTTTCATTGCCCAATAAGATAAAGGATACAAATCCTCTATCTTTTGAAATGCTCTAATAGCTTGCTTATATTTTTTCTGATCATAAAGCTTAACTGCCTCCTCATATAGTTCAGTTTCAGTGTGTTCAAGATCATTCGCATACGACTGCGTGAAGGGGCAAGTCAGAAGAAAAAAGCATATGATTAAAGTCTTATACATAAGATTTTTTTTGATCAAAATAAAGTATAGACTAAATATTACCTAAATAAACAAATTTTTGGCATTATCATCGAACGAAAAGCGTCTCTTGGCCACCATTACCTATATTGCTCGCACCACCACCTATTGCAACACCCTTTCCACTCACTTCTACGTTCTCTAGCTTTCTACTATAAGAATGTGTGATCAATCCACTTCCTACCATCAAAAGAGCAATACCTACCAGACCTAAAGCAGGCCCAACAGCAGATGATGCTAATGCTACTCCAGAAATCAATATTATTTTCCTGATTAGTAATAAAGAAGAACCAGCGAGCATTAACTTAGCTGAAGACATATTGCTTGTCTTTTTTTCAAACTTCTCATCAAAGTCTTGCTCTTTTTCTACTTCATATTTTTTACTTTTCTTGTACTCGCGATAGCAGAAAGTAGCACTCGCTACAAAGTAAAATAGACTAGAAATTGAAAAAGCTACGTCTCCTATTATTCCTTGCTCCAATGCTTCACCTACTATGCTAGCCACAATAACTAATGTAACTAAAGCAGCATCAGCATAGTTAAAGTAATCATCAACGGTACAAGGAAGGTCTCTCTTTTCTTTTTCTACTGTTTTCCCACTTTCAATATTCTCCAATTCTCGTTCTTTTTGTGCTATTTTTCTATTATTATAAATTAAATATAGCGTGCAAATAAGGGATAAGACTGTGAAAGGTAATATAGTATGGCCTAATGAGCTGCTTATAAGGCCAAGTAATACCTGATCGCTACATGTTTTTTCGAGCTCAATTGCCATCAATAATGCAAATGGAACCATTGTTACCAATGATACACATTTCCTATGTAGCTCTCTTTTTTTTAGTGTTAATAGTTCTTGTTCGAGCTTTTTGCTTTTTTCTTCCTCTCTTTCTTTTCTGACTTCTTCATCAACTGTTGGCCAAAAATCCCAGAAAAAATCTTCCATTTTAGCACCTTTTTTACCTTTGGATCTTTTTAAAAAAAACTTAGTGCCTGTAATACTAGTCATATGAACAGACCAACTTATGAACTAATACATTATATAGGATTTTAATTACTAAGTCAATATTATGAAATTATTAACTTTCTTTGTATACTCTTAAGCAATTTAGTCAATCTGTTTGATGCCAGCTAGAACGTAATTATAGCCTGACCACATAGTCATAACAGCCGCAGCCCATAAGCAAACCACACCTATATATTTAGTTGCTTCATAATCACTCATTATTAACGCTACTATAGCAACCATCTGCAAAAATGTTTTAATTTTCCCAGCCTTACTCACAGGTAAACTAACGTTTGTAGCTATCAAGAACTCCCGCAAGCCTGAAACTAATATCTCCCTACAAACAATTATAACTGACGGTATAATTGTAATATCATCTATCTTATGCTTATAAACTAGCATGATTATTGTTGAAGCTACTACTAACTTGTCGGCAATTGGATCAAATAACTTGCCAAAATTCGATTGGACTTTCCATGCACGCGCTAAATAACCATCAAAAAAATCTGTAATGCACGCAAACATAAAGATCAATATTGTTATTAGACTTGCATACTTACTCTCTATATAAAAGCTTGATATTATTGCCGGTATTGCGAGCGCACGAGAAATTGTTAGCAAATTAGGCACGTTTTTCTTAAGCATGTCACATCACCCTACGTAGTAGATAAATTTATACAGAAGTACAATAGAGTTCACAAGCTAATAGTTGAACATTCATAAAAACCCCATATACTTAGGAAATTACTAACAATAAGCTCAAAGCATGAATAATGATTTAGATAACACCACAAAACAAGAAGCACTTAAGTACCATAATAAAAGTGGTAAACCTGGTAAGGTATCAGTTATACCAACAAAACCCTTATCCACACAGCATGACCTATCACTTGCTTATTCCCCTGGTGTTGCAGCCCCATGCCTTGCGATAGCTAAAAATCCTAAAGCTGTTTATGATTACACGGCAAAAAGTAATTATGTGGCTGTCATTTCAAATGGCACCGCAGTGCTGGGACTTGGCAATATCGGTCCTCTTGCTTCAAAACCCGTCATGGAAGGCAAAGCTGTTTTATTTAAGCGTTTTGCTGACATTGATGCAATTGATATAGAAGTTGACACAGAAAACATAGAAGATTTCATCAATGCAGTAAGGTATCTTGGTCCAAGTTGGGGGGGAATAAATCTAGAAGATATAAGATCTCCTGATTGTTTTATAATAGAGAAACGTCTAAATGAGTTGATGGATATTCCGGTGTTCCACGATGATCAACATGGCACTGCAGTAGTTGTTGCAGCTGGTATAGAAAATGCCCTCGATATTGCTGAAAAGAAATTAGAGAATGTCAAGATCATCATGAATGGTGCTGGAGCAGCTGGTATTGCGTGTTTGGAAATACTAAAGTCCATGGGCGCTAAGAACATAGTGCTATGTGACAAACAAGGAGTAATACACAAAGACAGAAAAGAGGACATGAATAAGTGGAAGGAAAAATATGCAATTGACACTAAAGAACGTTCTCTACTTGATGCCATAAAAGGCGCTGATGTATTCATCGGACTCTCTGCAAAGGATGTGCTCAGCGAAGAGATGTTAAAAAGCATGGGTAAAGACCCGATCATTTTTGCTCTTGCTAATCCTGATCCAGAAATAAGGCCTGAATTTGCAAAGTCTGTAAGGCCAGATGCAATAATTGCAACTGGTAGGTCAGACTATAACAACCAAGTCAATAACGTAATGGGGTTTCCTTATATATTCAGAGGAGCACTTGATGTACATGCAACGACAATAAATGAAGAAATGAAAATTGCAGCTGCAGATGCAATAGCGAAGCTTGCCCGTGAGCCAGTGCCGAATGAGATATCTGCAGCCTATAGCGGTCGTAAAATGAGCTATGGACGTGAATATATAATACCTACTCCATTTGATCCAAGATTAATTTCTATGGTATCTCCTGCTGTTGCAAAAGCTGCCGTTACCTCAGGTGTGGCAAGAAAGGAAATAGAGGACTGGAATGAGTATGCAAGTCAATTAAAATCTCGTCTTGCTAGTGCTCTCAGCACGCTGAATCTATTGTCTTCACAATAATCAATTGCATATTTTAGACTTATAATTAAAATAAACCAATGACTATTACAATTCACGAGTTAGAGAAAATTATCAAACAATCATTTCCTGATGCTGATATAAAGATTAAGGACCTTGCTGGAGATGATGATCATTATCATTTAAAAATAACTTCCAAGTGTTTTTCTGGAAAGACAAAAATAGAACAACACAGAATGGTATATAAGGCTCTTGAAGGTCAGTCTATACATGCATTGCAACTAGAAACTGGAGCTTAAAATTAAGGTGATATTTATGAACAACTTTGAACAAATAAAAAAAGACATAGCAGAAAACGATGTAGTGCTGTATATGAAAGGCACCTCTGACTTTCCTCAATGTGGATTCTCTGGACTCGTCGTGTCAATTCTCAAAAAATTGAATGTAAAGTTTAAATGCATCAACGTACTTGAGAATGATGAAATACGTCAGTCCATAAAAAGTTTCTCTGATTGGCCAACAATTCCACAATTATATATAAAGGGAGAGTTTGTTGGTGGCTGTGACATAACCCGCGAGATGTATGAAAAAGGTGAGTTACAAAATTTGCTAAAAGAAAAAAAGGTTACACAAATACATCAAGAGATGGGCTAATGTACCCCCGTCTCGGTTTTACATGCCCACTTATCTCCTTTACATCACATTTTCAACTTATTGTCTTTGTGCTTTTCTTGATTTAGCATAAGATTCTACTTTTGCCTCTTTTACAGTCGTACCTGGAGCAGTATCTCCGTCACTTTCTAAGCTATCATTAGAAGAAGCTCTCCTGTCACTTTTTAAATTGTCATTGGAAATATCCATATCTTTAGCTTCTACGTTAGCACTTTGCTCAATAAGATTTTTAACTTTTTGGATAGTTTCTTCCGCAACTGCAGTCATCTTTTGGCCTAATTGTGGTTGCATTAGAGAACTTACTATTTCCATGTGATTTCTTTCGCGGGCTAGATCTAAAGGTGTTTTATCATCCTTGTTTTTAGCTTCTACGTTAGCATGTTGACCCAGGAGAAATTCACAAAGCTCTAAGTGGTTATAAGCAGCAGCATAGTGTAAAGATGTCCATTTATCATTATCAGCATCATCAACCCCTATTCCCTTACTAAGAAAAAATTCCACTATTTCTTTATAACCTTTTTTAGCAGCAGCATGTATAGGCTTTTTACCATCACTATTAATTCTAGCATTAATATTAGCTTTTTTTTCATTCACAAGAAATTTAACAATCTCTTTATGGCCTCTCTCAGCAGCACGGTGCAATGGCGTCCATCCATTATTGTCTTTAGCTTCTATGTTAGCATGTTGACCCAGGAGAAATTTAGAAAGCTCTAAGTGATTATAACGAGCAGCATAGTGTAAAGGTGTCCATTTATCATCATCAGCATCATCAACTCCTATTCCTTTACTAAGAAAAAATTCCACTATATCTTTATAACCTGCTTTAGCAGCAGCATGTATAGGCTTTTTATTATCACCATTAGCTTTAGCATTAATATTAGCTTCTTTTTCATTCACAAGAAATTCAACAATTTCTTTACGGCCTTTCCATGCAGCATAGTGTAAAAGTGTCCATCCATCATCGTCTTTAGCTTCTATGTTAGCACGTTGATCAAAATGTATGTATAACATATTAGCAAAATGGCAGAAAAGAAGTTTTGGGTTTTTATTTGGCTGAAAGTGAAGTTCTGGTTGGGAGTACTAAATGACCTAAAGGAGAGAGGAGTAGATGATATTCTGATAGCTTGTGTTAAAAAGCTTTCCTACAGCTATAAATAGCGTATTTCCTAAAGCAGAAATGTATAGTACATCAGATAAGAAATTCACTGAAATATGTATCGAGCAAAAGTTTTCATGAATGATTTGAAAAAAACATATCAAGTAGAGAAATAGCCGAGAATTATTTACTTGAACTGGAGGAAAAATGGGGAGAAAAATATACTTTAGTTTTGGGAGAATAATTGGGAAAATCTGTCTAGTTATTTTAAATATTCCGGCCCTGTAAGAAAGTTAATTTATACCACAAATCCTATTGAAGGGTTACATAGACAGATCAGAAAATTTACTAAAACTAAGGGCTCATTTACCAGCACAAATGCCTTGCATAAACAGGTATATTGTGCTATAAAGAAGGCAGGAGAGAAATGGACTATGCCTATACATGATTGGGCTTTAACTATCTCTCAACTTGATATCTTTTTTCCTAGTAGGTTAAAAATCGAGTTGAACTAAAAATGCGATTTGACACAGTTTATTTAACACTCCCATTCTTCTATCAGTTAATTCATTCCCGTCAGATTAAGTTGTGTTTAGCACAATTTGTTCCACTGTTCTTCATCTAAAATTTCCACACCCAATTCCATTGCTTTTTTATATTTTGAACCTGGATCTTCTCCTGCAATTAAATAGTCAGTTTTAGTAGAAAGGCTTGAACTGATCTTTGCCCCTAAAACTTTAGCTCTTACTTTTGCCTCCCCTCTGCTCATAGCACGTAGCTTACCAGTAAACACTATAATTTTGTTATTCAAAAAAGAATCGCTAGAGTTGGAGCTCACGGGAAGAATTTGCAGATATGCAGTAAGATCATTTAACATTTTAATGTTACGTTCCTGAGAAAAAAACGATTTTAAAGATTCAGCTACTTTTTCTCCTATACCATCTATACCTACCAACTCAACATCATTTGATGATATCGAATTATACCAGTTATCATAAGATACATAATAATTTGCGAGCAATTCTGCTGCAACTTGGCCGATAAATCTGATACCCAAAGAAAATATGAACCTATCTAGAGAGATTACTCTTCTGCTTTGTATAGCACTTAATAGATTAGCTATTGACTTCTCGCCCCAACCATGATGCTCTTTTAAGGAAAACTCTTTTAATCTTTCCTCTAAAATAAAAATGTCTGGAATTTGTCTTATTAGTTCCAGATCATAAAAAAACTTTATTTGTTTTTCACCAAGGCCAACAATGTCAAATGCATCTTTTGACACAAAATGTTTTAGTTTTTCTACTATTTGAGCCTTGCAATTAAATTCTTTAGGACATCTTACTGCAACTCCTTCAATCTGCACTTTACTACCACATTCAGGACATATGTCAGGAAACACAAATTCAGGCATATTTGCATGACGAGAACCTTCATCTACTTTGACAATTTGAGGAATTACATCTCCAGCTCTTTTAATTGTTACAACATCTCCTTCTCTTATGTCTTTACGTTTTATCTCATCTTGGTTATGTAGACTTGCTCTGCTAACTAGCACTCCGCCAATATTGACTGGTACCAAATCTGCAACTGGAGTTAAAACCCCCGTTCTACCCACCTGTATAAATATTTTATTTAACTTTGTCTTTGCATAAACCGCAGAAAATTTATATGCAAGCGCTGAGCGTGGCGCTTTGTGTGTACTTCCCAGACGACTTTGTAGCACCAAATCATTCACTTTATAGACTATCCCATCGATATCATAATCCAAGTTATAACGATAATCATAGATCTCGTTATAGAACTTTAGCATTCCATTCAAACTACTTGTTAAGGCACGATGCTCATTTACGCAAAAACCAAGTTTCTCAAGTTTTTCTAGTACTTCACTTTGACTTTTCTCTATTCCACCAATTAAAGAATAAGCAAAATATCTAAGAGGCCTTTTTGCTGTAATGTTCGCATTCAATTGCTTTAAAGAACCAGCAGCTGCATTTCGAGGATTAGCGAATTCATTATTTTCATTTAACTTTAAAAAGTCGCTGTTACTGATATATATTTCACCCCTTACTTCTAGTCTTCCTTGCACATCTTGTAAAAACTTAGGAAAGCCTTTTATTGTTGCAACATTGTGAGTTACATCCTCTCCTACAAAACCGTCACCTCGAGTTGCAGCTTTAACAAATTTCCCATCTTCATAAATTGCAGAAAATGACAATCCATCAATTTTTGGCTCACATAATATCTCTATTTCATCTGCAATTAAAAATCTCTTTATTTTAGACAAAAATTTTTCTACACCTTGTTCATCATAAGCATTCTCAAGAGAAAGCATAGGTTCTTGATGTTCCACCTTAGAAAATCTCTCATCAGGCGGAGCACCAACACTATCTTGTGTTGCATAAGCTTCTGGCTCTATTGCAGCTAACTTTTTTTTCAGTTCATCATATTCAGCATCACTTATCTCTGGCTTACTTTTTTGATAATATAAGATATTATGATAATTAATTTGATTTTGCAGTTTTTCTCTCATCTTTTCCAAGTCAGTCATGATACCAATATAATGCTCTTTGCCGTCAAGTCATGAATTTTTTCAAAAGGTACTATAAATTTATACTACTGCCCTGAAAAGCAATACTAATATTAATATAATTTTTGTACTTGTATATTAATGTTAGTATAGTTTTTAAATTAAGGAGTACATTATGAAAGAATACAATTACAAAAATTTGGCTGACGAATCAAACTTCGGCTCTCAAGTGTATCGTGCAGGAATGTTTGATAAAATTCTTGGTATAAGCAAAACAGCAAAAGAAGCTGCGAATCAAGTAATATCTAAAATGGGTAACGATTTAAAACTAGAAGCTAGAAAAGCAGCTCAAGATGAAGTAAAAAAAATAGAAGGAAAAATGCTAACTTTAGCTGAAGAGAAAGCTAACAAAATAGCTACCGAAAAAGCTAATCAAATAGAAAAAAAAATATCGACTTCAATTGATAAGACAGTAAAGTCAGTAGAAGCAAACGCTGAAAAAGCAGCAAAAAATGCAGCTGAAAAAGCAGTGAAAAAAGTAGGACCAGAAGTTGCAGATTTGCTAAAGCCAGAAATAAAAACTCAGGTAGAAGAAGAAGTAAAAAAATATACTGAAGAAAAAATTGAAAGCCTTATAAAACCTGAAATTACAAGCAAAATAAATGATCTTGTCACTACACAAAGTAAAGAAGTAAGTACACTTTTAGAAGATGAAATGAATAAATTAGTCGAAGATGCACATAAAAATTTGAATGGGAAAATAGATCAGATTAAATGTGAACTTACAAAAGTAAAATCTGATCTCTTAGAAGCTAGTGCAAACAGTTTCCTTGAGAGCACAAAATTATTGTCGCTTATGGCAGAAAATGAAACATGTGAAAACCAAGATTTAGTGTATTTTTAATCACAATAGGGGTTTTATATAAGGTTTTTATGGGTTTTTTAACCCATAAAAACCTTAGGATAAATGAAGAGAAAAGTATCTGTTAAGTTGCATGGCTACTGTGCAAAATATTGAAGCAAAAAGGTTTCATCCCAGTACTTCCTACCTTGTCATCCCAGTGCTCAGACACTGGGATCCATTGTTCCTTTCGGGAGTGTTAAATAAACTGTGTCAAACCGAGAAGTAAAGTAATAAATTGATAAAAAAATGGAGGTTTGACAATGAGTCAAGCAAACACAACTACCGGTTTGGTAGACTATAAAGAATTAGAAACAAATATCTTATCATCTATACGAGAAGGAAGACCATTGATAGGAAGAGATGGAGCATTAACACCATTTATAAAAAAACTGCTAGAGGGAAGGCGAGATAGAAAACCATTTGTCGGCTGAAAGCGAAGAAAACAACCGAAGAAATTCAAAGACTTTACGGACAAGTATTTGAACTATTGACACCAAGAGATAGAGAAGGAAGTTTCGAGCTACAAGTAGTCAGAAAAAGGCAAACAACCGAACTTGAAGCAAAGGTTTTAAGTACATATGCCAGTGGCATGGGATATAGCATCGCATGTAGAAGAAATATAAAATATCTGCAGCAGAGATATCAAGTATTACTGACAAATTGTTACCGGTAATCAACGAATGGCGCAGTCGTCCGCTGCAATCTGTATATCCAATAGTGTTCATGGTTTTTTAAGGTCAAGGAGGACGGGCATTGTGTAAGCAAATGTATGTATAACATATTAGCAAAATGGCAGAAAAGAAGTTTTGGGTTTTTATTTGGCTGAAAGTGAAGTTCTGGTTGGGAGTACTAAATGACCTAAAGGAGAGAGGAGTAGATGATATTCTGATAGCTTGTGTTAAAAAGCTTTCCTACAGCTATAAATAGCGTATTTCCTAAAGCAGAAATGTATAGTACATCAGATAAGAAATTCACTGAAATATGTATCGAGCAAAAGTTTTCATGAATGATTTGAAAAAAACATATCAAGTAGAGAAATAGCCGAGAATTATTTACTTGAACTGGAGGAAAAATGGGGAGAAAAATATACTTTAGTTTTGGGAGAATAATTGGGAAAATCTGTCTAGTTATTTTAAATATTCCGGCCCTGTAAGAAAGTTAATTTATACCACAAATCCTATTGAAGGGTTACATAGACAGATCAGAAAATTTACTAAAACTAAGGGCTCATTTACCAGCACAAATGCCTTGCATAAACAGGTATATTGTGCTATAAAGAAGGCAGGAGAGAAATGGACTATGCCTATACATGATTGGGCTTTAACTATCTCTCAACTTGATATCTTTTTTCCTGGTAGGTTAAAAATCGAGTTGAACTAAAAATGCGATTTGACACAGTTTATTTAACACTCCCTATTTCTCTAAAAAATACTATCTTCAACTTGAATATGTTGAAAAATATTTTGCGTATTATCTAAAAAGTCATCCTTTATAGCAGCTAGCTCGGATTGTTTTTGAGATAGATTATCTTTTATTGTTCTATTAAAACAATCAAGATCATTGCACTTTAGTTGAGAGCGCATGTCTCCATTTTCATATAAACCTCGTATAACGTCATAATATGCTCGAGTTTCATCAGTTTCTGGTTGTTGCTTTTCTTTGAATATTGCCTTTAATTTTGAATCTATGTCTAATTCTCTTTTTATATCTTCAGTAGCATTTTTATGATATTTTTCATAATCTTCAAAACTTTTTAATATTTTACCTTTTACTTCATTTTGTAACGTCTTTAGCAAATCTTTAGCATGAGGTTTTTCAATTTTTTCCTTCCACTCATCATACGTATATTCTTGTCGACTACCATATTTTGTATCTTGACACTCACTTCCTATGTTAAACAGCTCTTTGTTACAGATTTTATCACCCTGATAAAAGTAATCGCTTATATTAATTTTATCGCTAGTTAAAGTTTGTCTAATTGCTGCTTTATTTTCTGCAAGTTCTTCTCTGTACTTGTTAATGCAATTTAGTAATTCTTTTTTGCAATCTGTAGTCATAAGCTGTTTCCTTTAATAAAATAAAACCTATTTTAGCATAAAATAATTAATACTTTATTACTAATCTGAGGTATACTAAGGTAGTGATAAGAAGTCCAGCATCTACAAAGTTTGTTTAAACTATTTTCAAAACGAATAAAATGTAATTTTAGGTAAATAAAATGAATTACGATGTAATCATTTCAGGTAGTGGGCTAATTGGTCTTATTACTGCTATTGGCCTGAGTAATGACTCTGTATCTGTAGCCGTAATTGAGAAAAATAGTTTACCACGTGCAGTTGATGATAATCGAGCATTTGCTATTTCTCAAGGGTCAAAAAAAATACTAGAAAAATTAGGAATTTGGCAGTTCTTAGAAGATGAAGCTGAACCAATACTTGATATATGCATATTAGATGGAGATAGCCCATTTACTGTTCATTATGACCATAAAATGGTTGGTGAAGAGCCAATGGGTTATGTAATCAAGAGCGCTATTATATGGAATGCAATTAATAATAATTTTTTGCATAAACTCAATATATATTCTCCACGTTTCTATAAAACAATCGCTTGTGACGAAGGATACGTGGAAGTTACTCTTGATAATGATCAAAAATTGATATCATCGCTATTTATCTGCGCTGAAGGTAAAAACTCTAAGCTGCCAGAGTTGTTTTCTATAACAATAATAAAATTTGATTATAAACAAAATAGCATGGTATTTAATGTAAAACATGAACTACATCACCAAAACTTAGCTGTAGAGAGGTTTTTTCCTGGTGGTCCATTTGCAATTTTGCCAATGAAAGGTGGCTATACTTCTTCAATAGTTTGGACAGAAAAATGCGAAATTTCAAAAATGCTGATGAGCTTATCTGAAGAGGAGTTTATCATAGAACTCAAAAAAAGATTTGGTTCTTATTTGGGAGAAATTGAATTAGAGGGTGAAAGAAAATCTTACCCTTTGAGTTTTACTTTTGCGAGAAAGCTTCATAAAAGCAGAATTTTGCTTATTGGCGATGCAGCACATTCAATCCATCCAGTTGCAGGTCAAGGACTTAACCTTGGAATGAGAGATGTAGAGAGTGTTATTAGACAAATAACTGCTGCAAAATCCTCTGGCATTGATGTTGGCAGTAATTATCTATTGAAGAAAATTTCACGTGATAGATACTTTGATAATTTTACTATGGCACTTGCAACTGATGGACTAAATAGAATATTTTCCAACAGAATACTTTGCGTTAAAGTTCTGAGCAATCTTGGTTTAATGGTAGTTGAAAATTCAGATTTTCTTAAAAAAAGCTTCGTTCGACATGCTATGGGGTTTATATAAATCATTAGATTTCTTTCATCATAATCAGGTGTCATTAGAGTAGTTGACACTGGAGCCCAAATTCCATAATGTCATGCCAGTGCCCAGACACTGGCATCCAGAAAAATTTATAAGCAAACTTGAGCTTATGCTAAATTTGATGAAATGAAAAACTGAATTCCAGCGTCACGCACTGGAATGACAAGAAAAAGGGTACTGGCATGACATTAAATGATTTTCCTTATTTTAGCATTAAACGCGATGAAGAAAATCATTTATAATCGCTATAGCAACTAGTGTTGAAACCTGACGTACCTTTTGGCTTGACAAACGAGAGTTTTTATCTGATTTGACAACAAGGGCTTCTAGATGACTTTGAAAGTAAATATTACCATGCTTATCTTCGATAGCTTCTATTACCCCGTCATTGGCAAATGCTGCAATTTTATATCCAAGTAGCTCTAGCCTTCTTCTATTCTCTGTAGTATTACTTACTGTACCTGAATGAGCATTCGGAAAATAAGTTGAAAACCAGCCATTTTGATTAGGTAGTAAAAATCTAGCTACCACTTTTTCCAAACGACTACCTGGAACAATTTTTATCTGCTGAAGAGATATATTCTCTTTTTGTGGATAGGATGATGATTTTAAATGATTCTTCTCATCATTAACAACATTTGTTATTTCAATTTCTTTTGCATGCATAATGTCTTGTAAACCACCGCATATGGCAAGCAAATGAATTGTAGGATTGTCATCTACTGTTTTTACAATTGCTTCATTCACAAGCTGGCGGTAAGGGTTAAGAGCTGAATGAAAGTTATCTGAAATAAATATTCTGTTTATCTTTTGCTCTTTGATAAATTTTGCAACTTCAACTTTTATTCGATCTAGTATCAGCTTTTTTGCCAATATTTCATCTTGTTTTGCGAACTCTTCTTGGATTTCTTTTAGATTAATTATTTTGTCGTAGTCAATGAATATAGTTTTAACCCCAAAATTATTGAATATCTCATAGATATTTTGAGATTCATCTGTTTGCAATAAACCAACAATTATATTATAATTTACTGCATTTTCCACTGTCAAAGCAGATAATTCTTTGTTTACTTTTTCACTATAAGCGATATTACTTAATAGTAGAAATGTAATTAATAGTATATTAAATATTCTATTGTAACATTTATACATTATTTCCTAAATAATTATATTAATATTATAATATATTATAGAACATTAAGAAAAAGAATGTGGCCTGAGCAGGAATCGAACCAGCGACACAAGGATTTTCAGTCCTTTGCTCTACCAACTGAGCTATCAGGCCAACTACGTACTTTCATTTTTAGATAAAAAACGTTATCATGTCCATCAAAAGTTTTTGAAGTATAGAAACAAAGAATGAACATTAGTAACAAAATAGGAATTTATCCTGGTACATTTGACCCCATAACTTTTGGGCACCTTGACATAATAAAAAGAGCATGTAAGCTAGTCGATAAGTTGATAATTGGTGTTGCAGAGAATGTTAATAAACATACTAACTTTGACATAAGACTGCGCACAAGCATGGCTAAAAATGAAGTGAAAGGAGCAGGAATTGATGCAGATATTATATCCTTTAATGGGTTGCTAGTGAAGTTTGCCAAAGAGCAAAATGCTTCTGTTATTATTAGAGGACTGAGAGCAGTATCGGATTTTGATTACGAGTTTCAAATGAGTTGGGTAAATTATAAGCTCTTTCCTGAAATCGAAACTATATTTCTTCCTGCATCTGAGGATACTCAATTTATCTCATCAAGTTTTGTAAAGGAAATAGCGAGATTAGGAGGAGATGTTAGCAACTTTGTGTCAAAAAGTGTCCAAAGTGAATTGATTAATCTAAATAGGGTAGAAAATGGAGAATAAGTATTTGTTGTCTTTTTTATTTCCAAACGAGTATGTTAGATGTGTAAAATATTGTAAGCTAAAGGAGAGACATGTTAAAAGTGAGGGATAATAATGTAATAGTTTGCTGCCGTGGTGATGAGAATGATGATGGTTCTGGTCATCCAATAGTATACTTACACAAAGAAGGAGAAATGTATTGTCCTTATTGTAATAAGTCAATAGATGAAATAGTGAGTGCCGAAGAATTTCAATCTGTTGAGGTGAAAGTAATAAGCAAGAAGGAAAGAACCAAAGGTTAATAGTACTTCATTTTTTTAGCTTATGTAAATAGCAATGAGAGGGGCAGTAAAAATGAAACTATCCATACGGTCGAGTACTCCTCCATGGCCTGGTATAATACCTCCACTATCTTTAACATTGTAAACTCTTTTGATGAGTGACTCAGTGAAATCTCCAAGTTGGGCTAGAATAGCAACTATCAAACCAATTATTGGAGAATAAAAAATTGGAAATAAACTCAAAAATATTGAGCCAAAAATTGCACACACTATTCCAGCTAAGACTGCACCAAAAAGTCCTAACCAAGTTTTCCCAGGGCTAATGATTGGACAAATTCTAGTTTTACCAAAATTTTTGCCGAAAAAATAGGCAGCAATATCGATGCTCCAAATAGTTAAGATAAGCCATACTAATGCATATTTTCCCTGTGGTAGATTATATAGGCATATTAGCGAGGCATTTGGTAGTGCGATTAATAGTAATGCGAAAATGTATAAGATTCTATTGCCCTGAGTTAGATTATACCATTCAAAAGAAGATAAAACTGCAATTGAAAAAATTAGTAGATAAAATGATAAATCACTGAAATATGTAGCAAAAGAAAATATGAGTAATATTACTATTGAGGACAATATTCTAACCATAAAGTTATTATCTACCATATTTTTTTTCTCTTTTTGTATAATCTTCTAGTGCTTTGGTCAAATCTTGACAAGAAAAATCGGGCCACAAAGTATCACAAAAATACAATTCAGCATAAGCTGCTTGCCATAATAAAAAATTGCTTAACCTTTTTTCGCCACCAGTGCGAATTAATAAATCCAATTTTGGCAAATCTTTAGTATACAGAAATTTTTCAAATTCCTCTTCCAATACGCAATCAATATTTCCTTTTATGACGTTGTTGATAGCATGTATAATTTCCTGCTTTGCTCCATAACTAACTGCAACAGTGAGTAATAGACCATCGTTCTTATGTGTCACTTCTTCTGCTTTTTTGATTTGATCGAATATTTTACTGGGCAATAGACTTAAATTGCCAATAAAATTTAACTTAATGTTACAATTGTAAATGAATTTCATTTTATCTTCATTAGTTAAAGTGGAGTAAAATAAATTAAATAGGTAGTCTGTTTCGTTTTCAGATCTGAGCCAATTTTCCATGGAAAATGCATACAAAGTTAAGTAAGGTATGGCCAGGACTGTGCAATGCTTAGCAATATCAAATGCAACCTCACTGCCTTTTCTATAGCCATCAATTTTTACCCTTCCTTGATTGTTTGCCCACCTACCATTACCATCCATAATAATTGCTAGATGTTTTGGCAGAGATTCTAGATTCAACATTTGAATTCAACCTGTTCTAATTAGCTTAATGTCTATATCTCTGTATGAAACGTTCACTATATCCACCTAAAACTATATTATTACTGAAAAATCATTGATAGTCTATATTACAAAAATTTTCTCAACCTCGGTGTCAGCTGCCAGTGATTTTACCAAGAAAATATAGTAAAAATAGTCTGATATAGATGGTTTTACGATATAGTGAAATTATTATAAACAAATGAATTTAGTGGTGTTAGGAATACCTGGCTCTTTTATGTGGATTTATATTCTCAATAACCTGCTCTAAAGATAAATTATATAATTTTGACACAGGTTCTTCGCATTCAGTATATCTTTTAAATGTAGGGAGTGGTATAAGTGACTCTATATTTATGTCCAGCTCTTGGGGAACATATTTAATTATATCTTCGTAAATACGTTCCTTGTTGTTCAAGTAATCGATATTAATATCTGTAATTTTACCAGCTTTACGCAGGAGTATAGCAAGCCTCAAAGTCGACTTTACGCTAGGTTTAAAATTTTTAAATATATTGACAAATACCTTACCAGTAACATTATCTGTTATTGCTTTTAGCTCTTTAGTGGTAACAGAATTGATGCCCTTAACAACATCTTGATCTTCTAGTACTTTTATAATATCTTGAGAACTAAACTTATTAAATATGAGTTCTAATTTCTCAGGAGCAATTGAATTGATGCAATCAACAATTTTTTGATCTTTTAGTGTTTTTATAATATTTTCAAAACTAAAATTCCCATTATTAAATATGAGTTCTAATTTCTTAAGAGCAATCGAATCGATGCAATCAACAATTTTCTGATTTTCTAGTAATTCTATTGTATCTACACAGTTAAGCTTATCACTATAAAATATGAGTCGAAATTTTTCAATGTTAAAAGAAATGATATTCTCAACAACCTCCTGATTTTTTAGTAGTATTATAATATCGCTAAGAAGAAACTTATCATTACAAAGTATGAATTGAAGTTTTTCATAATCAATAAAATTGATGTGCTTAACAAGCTCTTGATTTTCTAGCAACCTTATAACTTTGTGACTGCTACTAGCATACTTGCTACTATTAAACTTATCACTATTATGAATGAGTTCAAATTTTTCATAATCAATAAAATAGAGGTATTCAACAACTCTTTGATTTCCTAATAACTCTATAATATTTTCACCACTAAACTTATCACTCTTGAGTATAAGTTGAAGCTTTTTATCATCAAGAGAGTTAATTCGATCAATAGAACTCGAATCTTTTAGTAATTCTGTAACATTTTGCTCACTAAGCTTACCATCACTCTCAACTATCATCCATTGAATAAAACGGATATTCCTAATAGCATTTTGATTTTCTAGTGGTATTCCCACATCTGCATCGTTGCAAAACTGAACATCATCAACATGTTTTTCATTAATTCCTTTATTTCCTAGTGCTTCTTTAGCGAAGTTATTCGGATCATTTTTTTCATCTTCCTCGTAATCATAATATCCATAATCTTCTTCATTCTCCTCACTATCACTACTTTCGAATTCATTGTTGATATTGCAAACCTTCCCACCTTTTAGTATTTCTAGAATATTGTGCTCCGCAGGTGCATCATTTAGCATGGACCTAAACATTTCATCATCATAATCGTTGATGTGATTAACAATGCTCTCATCTAATAGTAATTCTTCAATACCTTTGTGACTAAACTTATTATGATACTTGCATAAGATTTTAAGCTTACTGTAATCCATTGAATTGATGCCATCAACAACTCTTTGATTTGATAGTAATTCTCTGTTATAAGTCTTACATATCAGTTGAAGTTTTTCATTATATAAGTCTTCTGCATTGCCTGCCTTATCAAAATCCATAATCTTATTTCAATTTACTTAGTATTTTAATTTTGCATGTATTAGGAGGAAATAATCAAGCATTATGATAAAAGGCCTAATGAATTTATTAGTTTATTTATGTTTCTTTTCATGTATAAATTTATAGAAAGTTTTATGTAGAAGTTATTTTATGAGCAAAATTATAGAAATCAGAGCGCCAAAAACTCTTGGTGGTGAATCAGTTACGGAAGGTATAGTAAAAATAAAGAAAAATATCGGCGAAGCAGTAAAAGTAGATGACTTGATCTTTGAAATTGAAACTGATAAAACGGCGCTAGAACTAACTGCAGAAGCTTCAGGACAAATAACTGAATTTTTTGTGAAAGAAGATGATGTAATTAGCCCTGATCAATTACTGGCAAAACTTGCTGTAGGAGAAGTAAAAGAAGAAGTGAAAAAAGAAGATAAAGGCGAAAGCGCTGATAAAAAAGATGCCCCTTCAGCTCGTAAAATTATGGAAGAAAATGCAATTAGTGCAGAAAATGTAAAAGGAACTGGCATGGGAGGCAGAATAACTAAAGCGGATGTGATAGACCATATGAGTAAAGCTGAACAACCTCCGGTAAAACAATATGAATTGCCAAAAAGTGTAGTAAGTGGAGAGAGAAGAGAAGAGCGAGTGAAAATGAGCAAAATAAGGCAAGTAATAGCTGCTCGTTTGAAAGCATCGCAAAATACTGCTGCAATACTGACCACGTTCAATGAAATTGACATGAAAAACGTCATGGATCTGAGGGCAAAGTATAAAGAAACTTTTGAAAAGAAATATGGAATAAAACTGGGTTTCATGTCGTTTTTTATAAAGGCAGCAGTGCAAGCACTAAAAGAAATTCGTGAGATTAACGCTGAGATTTCAGGTGATGAAATTGTATATAAAAATTACTATGACATAGGTGTTGCTGTTGGCACTGACAAAGGTCTTGTTGTACCAGTTATTCGTGATGCTGATCAAATGTCATTTGCTGAAATTGAACTAACTTTAGTTGCTCTTGGCAAAAAAGCACGAGAAGGTAAGCTGCAAGTATCGGAAATGGAAGGTGCAACATTTACTATCTCAAACGGTGGTGTGTATGGTTCACTTCTTTCTACTCCGATAATAAACCCTCCGCAATCTGGAATACTTGGCATGCACTCAATACAAAATAGACCAGTTGCTGTGAGTAGCTCAATTGAAATCAGACCTATGATGTACATTGCCCTCTCTTACGATCACAGAATAGTTGATGGCAAAGGAGCAGTTACTTTCCTTGTGAAAATCAAAAATTACATAGAAGATCCAAATAGATTGGTTTTGGAAATTTAAGCAGGTTAAAAGCGACAAGTAAGTTTTTCTGAAGTTTTCAAGATGGGTGGCTTTGTTGAATGGCAAGGAATGAGGAGGAGTAATGAAAGGAATTTACGAGGCAAATTTGAAAATAGGCATACCTATATCAGTAAAGTTATTAATCAAATAGCATTTTAAAAGCACCTCTTGAGAGCGATTTACCTCAGATTTATTCTTAAAACTAAATCCAAATGTTTTTTTGAGCCTCAGGAAAAAACTCTCGATACGTGAACGTATTTCATACCTTGTCTTCTTTTTCCAGTGGGTTAAATTGTAAGTTTTCCTTATACTAATGTTGTTGTTTCTTTCTGATAGATAATCTATATTGCTGCAGATTTTTTCTTGGCTTTATGATGGGTTTCAAATTGTATTGATTGCACAACTTATATAAATTATCTGTATCATAAGCTCCATCTGCACGCAGAGACTTAATCTTATAGATATCACCCATTTCCTTTAGTATTTTAGATGCTATCATGTGAAAGAAAATTAGTATATCGAATTGCTATTGCCTTTTTGCTGTTTTCGTCCAAAGCAACATGTAGCTTTCTTATTTGATCTGTACCATTATACTTCCTTATCTTGGCGTTATCTTTGTTATGTTGAGTACTGTTACTATAAATATGGATTACAGTACTATCTATAGCAATTTCAATATTCTCTATGTCATTTTTATCTGTTCTGTGGTCACATAATTTCAAATTAAGTTTGACGAGAAGCTTGTGAATACTTGGAGATTCTTCACTATACTTTGTAAATATCCTTTTATAAATCCAACTGCTTGCCTTAAGCCTATTCTAAATAGATTAACAACTATATGTACTGCAATAACAACCTTATCGCTATAAATCTCCAGGAATTTTTTCTGAACTTTCGTACCAGTTTTCTATAGCTTCATCGATAAAATGAAAGACATTTCCTCTTTTTTCTAAAAATTGATTATACTCTTTATGATTACTGACTTTCATCTTCTGTGGCATATACTCTACAAAATGTTCATTTCTTAATAGAGTAACCACTTTCTTTAGATTTTCTCCCTTTTTTTCTCCCATCTCTACTCGCTATGCAACAAAGCCAGCTCTGCTCTATTATAACTACTACCAATGCTGAATATTGCTTCTTGAAGAACTTTAATTCCAATAAGAGAAAAGGCCTTTATTTTTATGTCTTCTGTTCCACTTTTTCCTATATCCATTATTTTATTAGCAAACTCAGCCCATTTACCTGGCTTTCCTATTTGATTTTCTAGTCTCTCATAGTACTCTGATAAAGAGCGTTCATAAATAAAAACAAAATCTTCAACAAACTTTCTGAGCTTTTCATGCACTTCCTTTTCTTGCGCAGAAAGTCTTTCTGCTTGATTAGAAGATTCTGTTAAATGTTCTTCTAAAGTTTCAATAATCTTTTCCTTATTGGATTGCTTAGCAATATCGAGTGGAGTTTTACCTTGATTATTTTTAATGTTTTGGTCTATACCAGACACATTCAAAAGAAGTTCGACAATGTCTTGATGTTCTTTGCTTACAGCAACATGTAGTGGTGTATTACCACCATCATTGAGATCTATATCATTAATATTTTCTACTTGAGCAAGTAATTCTTTAATTGCATTAGTCTTGTCTAGCTCAGGATTGCCCGTTTTGTGTTCACGTATCATAAGAAACAACTTGGCAATATTAGTATCATCAGGGTTATATTGACGTCTTATTCTATTTTTAAACTGAAAAGATTTTTCTTCCCTATCTGAACTAGTTGCTTGTGGGTTAGTCTTTATATCTTGCATAAAATCCCTCTCTATTTCACATAAAAACCTAAATTTTGTTATATGCTAATCAATACAATTGGCAATGCAAGTAGTTTTTATGTGTCTTTTAATATTTTATCTTCAGGCTATTTTATTTAAGTTTTTGACTAAAGAGTTATATATCTCTTTGGCCTAGCAATACATTCTACTAAAAATTTAGATAAAATAACCATTTCCAGAACTCAAAACCAGCTAGTGAGTTATCTAAGTGGAGAAAGTCACCTCTCCCCACTCGACTTCAAAACCGGACTTCCCATCATCCGGCTTCTCTCTAATTTGGTATACATACTTCCATGTAATTGATCGTGGCAGTGCTTATGAAGCAAGGATAGATTTTTCATGTTATTATTGCAATCTTGATGATGTACATGTGTTAAACCTAAACCAAAGATAACAATAATTACATTTACCTTGCTGTAACTTCAGTAATTTTATTACTCGTGATCTGGTAATTTACTTAAACGATTTCCCCAATATGGCCAATCTCCATCATACGGAGATCTATTTCCATTTACTTTGATATGTCGTTTAATAGCATGATCCCTATGTCTAATAAGATATAACTTGTTATTTACCATATATCTCCAATTGTCGTTACCATACTTTTTAAAGTATTTTCTTTTAACCCAACACCTTCTTTTGTCATGGTGTCTATAGACAGCCCATTTCCAAAGTTTGTTATGCATAGAGTAGTCTAATAAATTAAAGACTTTGCTTGAGACTACCGAGATGTAATATTGGCTCCAACCCCTTATTATTGGATTAAGTTCTTTTATTACAGTTTCTTGTGGCGCTGCTCGCAACTCTTTAAGCTTATGTTTTATAGATAACAAGTGTTGACTTATAGATTTACGACTTGGTTTAATCAATAACTTGTAACCTCTCTTATTTTGACGTGTTTGATAATGCCTTATTGAAAATCCAAGAAAATCAAATCCTGGCTTTTCCCCATTTAGGGATTTCAGTGTATGTGCAATTCTTATTCTTGCTGCTTTTATATTACTTTCTTCCTCAGTTCGGATAGATTTGGTTAATGCATAAATTGCTTTGCGTCCTTCTATTCTTTTGTATTTTTCTATGAAATTATACATTTCCTGGATCTTAGCTTTGTCAAAACAACTGCTTTCTTTTAGTACTTTTCGCCCAGGAAAGAGATTTCTAATAGGAATTGATAACACCTCTGCTATAACTTTTAGCTTTTCAGTTGGAATGCCACATGTTCCTTGCTCATATCTTAGCAGTGTATGATAGTTTATGCCTGCCTTTTCTGCTAAGTTTTTCAGGGTATATTTTTGTTTTAACCCCCAGCTCCTTACTTTTTGTGCTATCTGGTACCTTATCGAGATGTTTATCATAAATATTATACAGGTTAATACTACCAAATAAAGATATACAAAAGGGATGCTTCTTTCTATGTTTGAATTTTAGTTGAATATTTCTTCACAATTGTGTATAATTATTAATGCTTTTTAAGTGGATTTTCTATGGCTCTCTCAAGATTTTTAGATCCTAAGCTTGATTTAACATTTAAGAAAATTTGTAGGGTCGAGAACTGGCGCGCCTTCTTTAGGGTTTAGTGGCTATTCCGTCGTTTTCACTGTGGGCCTCAATCCAAATTCCCATGTTAACGTTTCCAGCTCCCGCCTCGTCAAACGCAGCATGCGGTTTTCCCGCACTACGCTTTCCTAGCAAGTTCTTTACCAAAGTTTATCACATATTGTGTTGGTGATGCTTTCGGTCTGTAATACCTTATTCTGTAATCTGAATATAGACCCAGCGTTTTGTATATCCATTCGCTACTCCACTTCTTCCACCCAAACCCTTTCTTTGCTTTCCTGGCTCGCATTAAGTTGCGTCTTACCTTCTTTTCCACCCAATGTTTTACGTAATTGAACTTTCGACCAGAGTTCCCTATCCTAAAGTAGTTTACCCACCCTCTCAATATCGGATTGATGTCATTTATCACTCTTTTTATCGGTTGCGATTTATGGCGCCGAAATATTTCCTTCAACTTGCGTAGCAGGTTTGTTCGTGCTTTCATCTGCGGTGTTTTCCTGACATTCCACTTTCCTTGTCTTGTGATATTCTCTTGAAAATCAAACCCTAGGAAGCTAAATGTTTCTCCTTTCTTTAGGTCGATGACTTTTGTCTTTTCTTCATTTACGCTCACTTCTAGTTTTGCTAATTCTTCTTCCAACCTTCTGTATACTGCTCTTTCTAGCCATTCCCGTTTCGGGTATTCTCTGATCAGTATCACTAAATCGTCTGCCCATCTGGCATATTCCATACGTTGGTACTTTCCTTCTTTGGTCACACCTTTTGCTTTCTCCAACATTTTATCTACCTCATTTAGGTATATATTGCTTAGTAGTGGCGAAAGTGGTGATCCTTGTGCTATTCCTCGTTTTCCTCCTGTTTTGAGGATTAGCTTAACCATGTGCATGATTTCTTTGTCATTTATTCTTTTGGCAATCTTTTCCATCAGAATATGATGTCGCACATTGTCGAAGTAGGATTTCAGATCTACGTCAATTACTTTTGTATTGCCTTTGATTGCTGCTTCCGTTACTTTTTGTACTGCTTCATGCGCATTACGCTTAGGTCTATACCCGTATGATCCTTTTTGGAAGTCTGATTCGAATATCGGTTCAAGTATTAGCTTCAGTGCTGTTTGCACTATTCTATCCCGGATGCAGGGTATGTTCAACTTTCTGAATTTTCCTCCAGATTTTGGTATTTCCTTCTGCCGGTTCCTACTTGGGCTATAGGTCTTGGTTATTAGTCCGTGTCTTATTTGTTGAAGATACTTCTCTAAGCCTTCTGCCTCTATCGATTCGAATGTCATCCCATCTATTCCTGGTGCCCCATTACTCTTCTTTGTTAGCTTATATGCTTCTTCCAGTGTCTCCATCTTGCAGACGTGAACATAGATTCCCCAGAATCGCCATTCCGGTTCTGCTTTCGCTTTGATATATATCTTTCTTCTCAGGTCTTGTAATTTTATTGGCATTTTTATCATTTTTACCTTTACCTTCCTTTTGTTAAAAGATTTCTACTAGCAGGGTGCCTTTGCTCCATGAGCGTTACCTCACTTCTTCACTACTACGCACCCATCCGCCACCCTCTCATCTTCGGTTCACTTCCTGTTTTCCAGTTATAGAACCTATCTCTCCAAGGTATTTCTCCTTGGGATGAGGAGGGCTTCTCCAGTTGCTTTGTATGTCCTCATTGCCATGCCGTTACTAACACCCCGCTGAAGTAGACCAATCGTTTCATCCGTTTTTCGTCTGGTCTATCCTGTCTTCGCCAGTACCAAGATGGCTCGACCTTCAGAATATTTCTTTCGAGGCAATCTGTGTATTCGCTTTCGCTACGGCCTGGTAATTCGCCATTATCCTACGATAATGTTGTCGGTAGGCTTCAACATTTTGGTTTCCCTCCATGCTGCTACCCAAGCTACAGGATTCCGACTTTTATCCTGGTAGGTCTATCTCCTACTGAACAATACTCACCTTCTCTGGACGCACTTGGTACTGAAAAAAATAAGAATATCCTTATCCACTTTTTGAATGATATTTTGGGGTTTACTGAAATAAATACTATACAAGAAGTTGAATTCCTTAGCACCATTATGGACCCTGAAATTGCCTCTGATAAGCAGAGTATTGTCGATGTTCTGTGCAGAGATTCTACTGGGGCCAGATACGTGATTGAGATGCAACTCGCTCGTGATAAAGGCTTCGAAAAACGGGCTCAATTATATGCTGCTAAGGCTTACTCAAGGCAGGCTGATAAAGGTGGTAAGTACATTGATTTAAAGAAGGTTTTCTTTATTGCTATTTCTAACTGTAATTTATTTCCTGATAAGCTTGATTATATATCTAGCCATACCATAAGAGATGAAAAAACTAACGAGCATGACTTAAAAGATTTTCAATTTATTTTCATTGAGTTACCAAAGTTTCCTAAGAGTAGAGAAGAGCAGCTAGAAAATGTAGTAGATCGTTGGCTATTTTTCTTTAAATATGCAGAAGAAACTACGGATGAAGATTTAAGAAAAATAGCAGAAAAATCACCAATAATAAAGCTAGCATATGATGAGTTAGATAAGTTTCACTGGAATGAAAAGGACTTAGTAGCTTATGAAGAAAGGGTAATGGATTTACAAAAAGAAGCTGCTATCTTGGAACAAAAACTCGATGATGCCACTCAAAAAGGTAGACAAGAAGGCATCCAAATCGGCCATCAAAAAGGTAGAGCGGAAGGTAAGGAAGAGGGTATAGCAGAGGGTGAACAACAAGCTAAAATTGCTGTGGCTAAAAATCTACTTAAAGCTGGCGTCTCTACTGACATCATATCACAAACTACAGGTTTTTCTCCTGATGAGATCAAGCAGTTACAGGCAGAAAAGACCACATAGTTTCCTTGATTTACCGCTCTGCTTATTCCTCTAACTACTGATGTTCCATTTAAGAATGTATATTACCTCACAGCTATTCTATGATTAGTCTTTTAGATCATCTTGTCTACCTTGTTTCACTCCTACCCTGAACAGATACCTTTCTCCTTATTTTTATCTCCGGGTACTAGTTATTGTGGTCTGGAATCTTCTTGGTTGATCTATATTTATCTCTTCCAAATCACCTGGTCTATCAAATATGAAGAGTTGTAGATTAGTTAATGATAGTTCTTCATTTACCCGAGAATCTGGCTCTGATTGAGAATTTACCTCACTTTCCAGGCTATCTGATATATTCTCATTCGACGTTAAACTGTTACTACCTGTCGAATTTTCTGGTACTATATTGCGGAATTGATTATGAAGTTCACCAAAACCCCCAAATGGAGGTACTGATATGCATTGGCGCTTTGCTGGTGGCTCCACTTCATGAGAAAAGTCTGGTATTTGATCACTAACATCAAACTCATATTCAGCAATTGTTTGCTCTAATGTAATAGAGCTTGAAAAGAAATTTTCTTCAATTTGCAAGTCTGAAAATTCATTCAGATCATCTCTCTTTCTTTTGTGTACTAACGGTTCATTTTCATAAGAAAAGTCTGGTCTACTATCAAATGGATGTTCAACAACTGTTTCCTCGAATGCAGGAGTTATAGTTAACTCTGGCAAATCATCCACAATTGAGGATTGCAGGTCAACTACTCCATTTATCAAATAGTTATAATACTCTGGGGATAGTTGCTCACCTTCTAGGCTATCTGATATATTCTCATTCGACGTTAAACTGCTACTACCTGTCGAATTTTCTGTTACAGTATTGCGGAATTGATTATGAAGTTCACCAAAACCCTCAAATGGAGGTACTATTTGGCTACATGATTGATCCTCTTTGTAAGAAGAAAATTCTGGTCTAGTATTAAATGGATATTCAACAGCTGTTTCCTCGAATGCACGAGATATAGGAGAGAAATGTGCTGCTGGCAAATCATCTCTGTTTTGTACTAACGGTTCATTGGAGTTTTCAGTGCTTAAATTGTTTACACTCTCTTGATTATTTAAATAAAAATTCCTTAGGACAAGCTTAGCTTTGGCAGTTGATTTTGTCTTCAAATGTACTCTATACTCTTCTTTTTCCTTAGGATTCAGTTGATTAAATAGAGTTTTAAATAAAGTATATTGGGGATGAATACAATCGAGTGTATTGAAAGCAAACTCTTGAGGTAACTGATTAAAGATAGAAAGTGCTTCTTTCTCGTCTAGTGCATTTAGTATGCCGGACATAGCTTTAGAACCTTGAGACTTTGCTTTTACATGCTCTATATATTCATTTTTATCTAATGCACTAAATAGAGTTGTAAATAAATTAGTTGTGGGAGAAATACAATCGAGTGTATTGAAAGCAAACTCTTGAGGTAACTGATTAAAGATAGAAAGTGCTTCTTTCTCGTCTAGTGCATTTAGTATGCCGGACATAGCTTTAGAGCCTTGAGACTTTGCTTTTACATGCTCTATATATTCATTTTTATCTAATGCACTAAATAGAGTTGTAAATAAATTAGTTGTGGGAGAAATACAATCGAGTGTATTGAAAGCAAACTCTTGAGGTAACTGATTAAAGATAGAAAGTGCTTCTTTCTCGTCTAGTGCATTTAGTATGCCGGACATAGCTTTAGAGCCTTGAGACTTTGCTTTTACATGCTCTATATATTCATTTTTATCTAATGCACTAAATAGAGTTTGAAATAAAGTAGATGTGGGCGGAATACAATCGAGTGTATTGAAAGCAAACTTTTTATTCTCTTTAAGCAACTGATTAAAGATTATAAGTGCATCTTTTTCTTTCTTTTCCTTCTTTAGAGCATTTAATATGCCGGACATAGCTAAAGAGCCTTGAGACTTTGCTTTTACATGCTCTATATATTCATTTTTATCTAATGCACTCAATAGAGTTGTAAATAAATTAGTTGTGGGAGAAATACAATCGAGTGTATTGAAAGCAAACTCTTGAGGTAACTGATTAAAGATTCTAAGTGCATCTTTTTCTTTCTTTTCCTTCTTTAGAGCATTTAGTATGCCGGACATAGCTGAAGAGCCTTGAGACTTTGCTTTTACATGCTCTATATATTGATTTTTATGGTTAGTGCTAAGGTTATTAAATGCCTTTCTAAATTTATTTATTTGTTTATAGCTAGTTAACTTGTTTAAATTTTCCACCACTTCGTCGCTTATATTACTATGCATTTCTTTACCACCATCAAAGTTAATATATTAATATTATATGAGATTTAATGAGAAAATCAATATAAATATTGAAAAATTAATTATTTATTATAAAAATAGTAATTGTATTTAGATCTTTTTATCCTTATGTTAATTTTGTCTTCGTATCATCTATTCCAATTATGATGAAAAATGCTATAGCTCTCATTTTAACTTTTGTTTCTTTTCCTAATAACGCTAATTCTGTATGGCTTTGTTGCATAGCTAGTGTTGGTTGAGGTGTATTGTAAGAAGAAAAGCTTTTTAATATATGGCTACTAACGCATTTTGTTGTAAAATAGGCATTTTTCAAACAAGTATAACTTATGCCACAACAAATGAGAGTAAGTAACCAGAGAGAATATAACGAGTTTCTCAAAAAAAGAGGAAATGTTTTTCATTTTGTTCATAGAAAATTGGTATGAAAATAGTCCAAAAGTTTCAGGTGGCAATAACACTTATAGTGATAAAGTTGTAATTTTAATACATATATCTTTTTAGAATTGGCTTGAGACAAGCTGTAGGTTTTGTAAAAGGTTATATGGTACAAATAGGCAAAAAACTTAAGCTATACACAAGCTTCTAGAAGATTTAAAAAGCTTGATTTGAAGATTGATGACCATAGAACCAATAAAGATGATTTCGAAAATATTGAAATTGCCGTACTAGAGTTAGTATCTACAACAATAACGGTGGGCATAGTAACTCGAAAAAGAAAATACAGTGGTTATAGTCAAGTAAGAAAACTACATGTTGTTTTAAACGTAAATGATAAGAAAGCATGAACTACACTAGTGGTGTTGCTGTGGACTATTTGCCGGTTTGCGATATGTTAGAGGAAGTCAGTGATAAATATAACATTTCGAGCAGATGCGGCTTATGATGTAAAAAGTGTGTATAAAGAATGCAGAAAATACAATATTGTGCCTATTATTCGCCTTAGGAAGGATACTAAAATTTGTTTAGCTGACTACTTATCAGAAAGAAACAAGTATATTAGTAGAATTAGGTCATATGAGAATTATGAAGATGGCATTAATGCATGGAAGAAAAAAGTTAACACGGTCTTATATTGAAGTCTTTTTCTATAGGTTGAAGCAAATATTTGGGTTTGGCTTGAAAAATAAATCAGAGGTAAATCGTGAAAAAGAGCTGTTAATTAAGTGCTACTTATTGAACAAATTTACTGATATAGGTATGGCTGAATTTAAATTAGCTGCGTAAATTCACTGTGATTTACATGCCTATCAGTGCTATGCAACAAAGCCATCCATAACTGGGGTAAACGAGAGTGGGGAAAGAAAATTGAGATGAATGAGGAAATAGTAAGAAAAGTCACGGAGAAGTGGGAGAATATGGACTTTAGTTGCTAAAAATTTGAAAATATGATACACTATAACGTTTTGTTCATAGTTAGGTAAATGTTGTGGTAAGTTCTCAAAAGCACCAAGCTCATGTTGATTGTAATTACATTGATAAATTACAAGACAAATTTAAGGATGTAAAATTTGAACGCACTGGAAAAACTAAGGGTAGTTACATTACTAATCCTGGCAATAAAAGTACATTAAATGATTTGAGGATTTTTATAGAGACACAAATTAAAAGGATACTTAGGAGTCTTTTTGCCCCATTTATATCAAAGGCTGTGAAGAATAAACTATCTTACTTTTCTCAAGAAGAAAATAAAGATAAGAGTAAAATTTATAAGTCTGATGATATTCAAGATTTACAAGAAGGGGAGAAATACGCCATCCAGAATGTGGGTCATGCAACTCAGTTAATTCAAATTCCTGGATTTAATATTTTGACAGATCCAGTATTTAACGGTTTGAGCTGGTTGTTTTATCCAGAGAAAACTAACCCTCACCCTAAAATTGAAAAGTTACCTAAAATTGATGTTATCGTAATCTCACACAATCACCGTGATCATGTGGACAAAAACTCGTTAAAAAAATTATTAAAGTATTATAAAACAAAACATTGGCCTCAACCGAAGGTACTTGTACCTATGGGGGATAAGAAGTTATTCAAGAGTTTTGGATTCATTCAAGTAGAGGAGGTGGAGTGGTATACGAAGATTTCTGTTACCAAAAATATTGATGGGGCAAACAAAACAGTAAATTTCGTTAGCATTCCTGCAGATCATCGTTCTGGTAGATCTGGTATTGACCATCACAAGTCTTTGGTTGCTGGTTGGGTAATAAATCCTGAACAAGAAGATGTAATATTCAAGTATTCAGGAGATACAAGATCTTTATCTGATGAAAATCAACAAGCAACTGATGCAGTGTTGTGGAATGAAATCAGAAGTAAGAAGATTAATAAAGAAAAAAGTGATGAAAATGTGGAAATTCCGAACATTGTTTGTTTGGAGCCAAGTGGTCCGAACTATACACGCCGTGATATGGATGTAACTCATCAGTCTACTTCATACAGTGCTCTTTTGAAATTTGTGGAAGCTAAAAACCTTGCTAAACTGAGTGGCAAAAGTTCTCAGGAGCTTTTACAGAAAATTCAAACTGTAATGATGCATCATAATAAATTTGAGCTTGGACCTGATAGATTTAATGAAGGTTTGTTTGTGCTAAAAAAGTTACTTAAGTATTTGGATCTAAGTGAAGAAGATTTAAGTAAGGAACTTGCAAGGCAAGAAGAAAAGTTGAAGGAGAATCTTGATAAGGAAAGATTGAAGGAAAGCACTCCTCTTGTAGCAAGACCTATTGTTGCAATTCTGCCTAAACAAACATCATTATTAGTTCATTCAAAAGACTTCATAATTAAAGAAATCACAAAGGTAACTGAAAAATTGGAAGACATAAGTAAAGAGCAAGTCAAGGAGTGCCTGATAGAGAGTACCATATTTCCAAAAATTGGAGAAAGATTAAATGATGAACAAGTTGTAAGCTCAAGATTTAATCCAGAAGATGTACAAAAATATAGAGGAGGTAGTAGGGTTTATAGTTGATTGATGTAATAACTCAAAAGTTTGAAATGAGCGAAGAAGTAGTAAGAAAAGTTACGGAAAAATGGAAGGAATATGGATTGATAGATGATTAAACTATGATGTAGACTACCGCCATGTATTTAGGTGTGGTTTGTGAGGCTTTTATATCTTTTATTTTTGTTGGCATGTTCTTCCCTTTATTGTTCCAAATTTGGGAGAAAAACCCTGGACCATCCTTTCAAGAATATAATTTTAAGGTGAAAAATTTGAAAGAATGTGGAATATTATAGAAAAAGCAGTCACTCTGTATATATATCACATAGTGTGAATAACAAAATATCGATATCCAGTATTAGTTGGAGATATTGGGCAGAAAACTAAAGAAGTTGTACAAGAAGTATGTGCAAATAATCAGGTAGAAATTATCAGAGGTAGAGTTGCGTCAACATGTATACGTTTCTGTACCCCCATACTTAAGTATTAGTAAGTTAGTGCAGTTAATAAAAGGAAAAAGTTCCATAAAAATCCAGCAAAACTTTCCAGAGCTGAGAAAAAGATACTGGGGAAAACACTTATGGGCAGTAGGCTACTTTGTCAGGACTAGCGAAAACGTAACTGATGAAATGATAAAAAATTATATTGAAAATCACTCTAAAAAAGAAGATAAATTTGGTAAGTCGAAAGTTAGCATTCTATGCTCTCTCTCAATCTTTGGATTTTAATCCATAGTGGTTGAATCCTTTCTTGAGATCATGTACAGGCTCGGGAGTGTTAAATAAAGTGTGTCAAACCGAAAAGTAAAATATTACAATTAATATAAAACGGAGGTTTTACACATGAGTGAAAAAATGGCAAATAAATATGTTGGATTAGTAGACTATCAAGAACTAGAGTCAAATATTCTGTCATCTATACGAGAAGGTAGGCCACTTACCGGAAGAGATGGAGCGCTAACACCATTGATAAAGAAGCTGCTAGAGGCAAGTTTAGAAGGTGAAATGGAAAGCCATTTATCAAATAATAGGAACGAAGAAAATAATCGCAGAAACGGCAAAAATTCAAAAACTTTACGAACAAGTATTCGAGCTGCTAACACCAAGAGACAGAGAAGGAAGCTTTGAGCCACAAATAGTCAAAAAAAGGCAAACAAGCCTACATTCTGAACTTGAAACAAAGATTTTGAGCATGTTTGCCAGCGGTATGGGATATAGAGACATAATGTCACACGTCGAAGAAATTTATGACAACAAGATATCGGTTGCTGAAATATCCAGTATTACTGATAAATTATTGCCAGTGATTAACGAATGGCGCAGTCGTCCTTTACAGGCAGTTTATCCGATAGTTTTTATGGTTCTTTAAAGTAAAAGAGGACGGACGCTGTGTAAGCAAGTGCATGTATAATATATTAGGTATAGATCAGAATGGCAGAAAAGAGGTGTTAGGCTTCTATTTAGCTGAAAGTGAAGGAGCGAACTTCTGGTTAGGTGTACTAAACGACCTCAAGGAAAGAGGTGTAGATACCGTCTTGCAAGTCAACAAAAAAATTACAAAAATTGTTCAAGCTGTATCATAAAATTAAAAAATACTTCCAATTCACATTTTGTGTAACGGTACACAGATTATAGTTAGTGAATATGTTGATAAGTAAATTTCCGCTTTTTTGTACGTATAAAATTAATTTACTTATCAACATATTCACTAACCAGTTACAAAATTTGTGTAAGATACTATTTTACATAATTGGAGCGTTTTTTGATTTTAAAGCACTAAACTTTCAGCCAAACTCCTAGCTCTGTAGTTTTTGATATGATCTGGATCAAAAGCCTTCTTTGACCTTAAAACACCAAAAACAATATGGAGTAACTTACGCATTGCAGCTCCCACAATGGCCATGTTATGCTTGCCTTTCTCTTTTAACCTTTTGCAAAAAGTCATAATAGTAGGATTATGATTCTTAGCTACTATGGCAGGAAAGTACATTGCCTTACATAATGTTCGTGAACCGGATTTACTTAATCTGGGCTTGGCATGTACAGACGTACCTGACGTTATATTTCGTGGTATAGCTCCAGCATATGCTGCCAATTGCCTGGCATCCTTGAAAGCTTTTATGTTAGGAACTTCAGCCAAAATAGCTACTGCTGATTCTTCTCCTATTCCTGGAATGGTCAATAGAAGTTGAAAATTTTCCAACAATTCTTTGTGTTTATTTAATAGTTCACGTAAGGAGTTTTTTATTCTTTCTATTTTTTGTTTTATGTTCATTGCAAGGTCTTCCCAAGCATTTGCAACTTCTTTAGGCAGTCTCTCTTTTTTTTCTAAGTGGTTATTTACTAATGTCAATTCATCTTTTAACGCAGCCGAGCAACGATAAAGATGCTTTAATTTCTTTAACTCAGGAGAAGGTGGTGCCCAACGAATAGGTTCCTGTCTTTGGCAATAATCGGCAATTATCTCTGCATCAGTCTGATCATTCTTTTGTCGTATAAGCTTACTTTTTGCATAAAATCTTATACAAGCTGGATTAACAACACTCACAAAATGTCCAGTATTGTGTAGAAATTCAGCTAAGGCTTCACTATAACAACCAGTAGCTTCCATGCAGGCTTTTACTTGTTCTACATTATGCTTTTGTAGAAAGCTCAGTAAACCTTGAAACCCATGATCATTATTCTTGAAACTCCTTTTCCTGGTTTCACGTTTTCCTTTGTTGCTTATGAATGAAAGAGAAACATCAAAGCGATCTTTTGATATGTCTATACCCAAAAAGTTGTTGATCATATATAACTCCATACGTTACTATTAAAATGAAAAGTAAGGCTAACCTTGTGGATACAGAATTATAACCATTTAGGTCTTTCTACGATACCGTTCAGCCTATACTTTTGAGAAGGGAACTCTTGTCTACCACACAGATTTTATATCTAAGGAGATATTCAAAGTTCTTCCCTTCTCCACCTAATGCTTAAGCTTAAAACATCAGATGCTTTTGACAAGATACAAGAAGATATCCTAATAGCCTGTGTTAAAAAGCTTTCCTACAGCTATAAACAGCGTCTTTCCTAATACAGAAGTACAACTATGTATAGTGCATCAGATACGTAATTCATTGAAGTATGTGGCTAGCAAAGATACAAAGAGCTTTTTAAGTGATTTGAGGAAGGTATATCAAGCACCAAGCAAGGAAATTGCTGAGAATTATCTACTAGAACTGGATGAAAAATGGGGTGCAAAGTACCCTATGGTTATAAAATCGTGGCAGAATAATTGGGAAAATTTGTCTAGTTATTTCAAGTATTCTGATCCAATGAGGAGAGTAATTTACACCACTAATCCGATAGAGGGACTACACAGGCAAATTAGAAAATTCACCAAGACCAAAGGCTCATTTACCAGCACAAATGCCTTGTATAAACAGGTATATTGTGCTATAAAAAAGGTGGAAGAAAAGTGGACGATGCCTGTACGTGATTGGGCATTAACTATGTCACAGCTTGATATTTTCTTTCCTGGTAGATTGAAAATTGAGTTGAGTTGAAAATGTGGTTTGACACACTTTATTTAACACTCCCTAAATACAAAGCCTTGATCTGGAGTAGAATGTTTTAAAACAGAAACATCACAAAGATCTCCCTTAGATTGAGAATTTTCTTTAGCACGTTTTAGTTTTTTAAATATTTTAGTGTTTTTATCTATATTCTTCTCAGCATAATCATATAAAAGATGCAGTAACTTTCCACCAGCGTTAATGGCAATTTCAATAGTCGTATTTTCATCATTACCATCTGGAGAGTAGTTTAAGCTTGGTTTGAAACCATGTTTGTTCTTTGATTCTAGTAACTCTTTTATCTCTTTGAGTAATTTATCTAGCTTACGCGTATCCTTTTCATTTGCCGCTTCTTTTACCTTATTAAACAACTTGCCATCTTGAACTCTTTTTATAACACATTTTCTTTTATCTCCTTCATTTTTAACGGATTTGAGATCTATACAACCAACATTAATATTTGGATCAGCAAGCAGAAGGTCAATAATCTTGGAATAGCTATTTTCTAGTGCTAACGACAAAGGAGTGTTACCTTCATCAGTCTTAGCATTAACATCAGCTCTATAATCCAGAAGAAGTTTCACTATATCAAGGTGATTCTTTTCTGCTGCAAAATGTAAAGAAGTATATCCTGCATATTTTCCAGTAGCTTTAGTATGAATGTCAGCTCCTTTCTCTAGAAAAAGTGCAACTATACCATAGTGACCACCCATTACTGCCGCATTTAAAGGAGTATAACCTTGCTGACTAATTTTAGCATTAATCTCAGCTCCATAAGCCAGAAGAAATTCAACTATACTCTTACAACCTATTGCTGCTGCCCAATGTAAAGGAGTAGTTTTTGTCTGATCCTTAGCATCAACTTCAGCTCCATTCTTCAGAAGAAATTTAACTATATCATAGAGACCTTTTTTTACTGCCAAATGTAAAGGAGTATCATCTACTTTAGTCTTAGCATTAACATCAACATTTTTTTCTTCGATGAGGTATTTAACTATCTCTAAATGACCATTCTCAGCAGCGTTATGTAATGGAGTCTTACCTGAATCATCTTTAGCATTAACATCAGCTCTATAATCCAGAAGAAGTTTCACTATATCAAGGTGATTCTTTTCTGCTGCAAAATGTAAAGAAGTATATCCTGCATATTTTCCAGTAGCTTTAGTATGAATGTCAGCTCCTTTCTCTAGAAAAAGTGCAACTATATCATAGTGACCACCCACTACTGCCGCATTTAAAGGAGTAAAATCTTCCCTATCAATTTTAACATTAATCTCAGCTCCATTACTCAGAAGAGAGTGAACTACTTCATAATAACCATTTTCTGCTGCCCAATGTAAAGCAGTACTACCTATCTTATCTCTAGCATGAACATTAACTCCTTGCTCAATTAATCTTTTAGCCTTTTTCGGATTTTTATTTCTTAAAGCTAAAAATAATTCCTTTGTATTCTTTTCTAATCTTTTTGATTCCTTTTCATCATTTAGATCCTGATTATGCCTTACATTCTGAGGTTTTTTACTCTGACTAGTACTATCTTCTAAAGAAAGCTGTGGTTCCACCTCTTGAACTTGATGGCGTTTTTTAGCTTTCTTCTTTTTGTTTTTATTATGTCTACTTTCTTTACTCTGAGGTTTGCTAATATCATCTCCTTCATGTTCTGAGCTTTGTGAAGACCTAGAACTTATATCACTCTCTAACACTGAATTTGCACGCTTGTTTTTATCTAAGGCCTGATCCTTTTCATGATCTCTATTAGCTTTCAACGCATTCGTAACCTCTTCAGCATATTCTCTTTTTCCTTCCTTTTGCAATTTTGTTGCTATACGTTCAGCTTGCTCTATGTTTCCTTTCTCTATTAACTCTAGTGCCTTCTTTTTCCATTCCTCAGGACTCGATTTTTCTTGCTCAATATTTACATTATCTTCTTCCTCTGGTTCTATTATTTTCAATAAATTACTTTTATCATCTATAATGTAGACATTACTAGCAGCACGAGTAACTCCAACATACAGAGCGTTCATATAAAATTTATATTTCTCCAAAGACTTATCTTTCTTATCCTTATTTCTTGAAGTGTTAACTTCCTTTTCATTGTATGAATCACGAATTCTATTAATAGTATTATCTATCTCCCCGTCACTTTTATCCGTACATGCTATCTTCCATATTTCATTATAAGCTTTACATGATGTAAACTTGTAAAGAATCACATTTTCAAATTCCAAGCCTTTGGCTTCATGTATATTAAACACAAGTGGAGTATCAAATAACTGACGTGCACTTTTTTTACTTTCATCATTCAGAACTAAAACAGCGCAATTTATAGATTCATTTACTTGTTTTGCTATTTCTTCTTTTTTATCATCAGTAATAAAGCCAACGTTCCCTTTCTTCTTAGTCTCACTCTTCATGAAAAAAGCGTTGTCTACTGTTATTTTATCTTCTGAAGCAAAACAATAATTCTTAAGATGTAGTATACGATTGGCGAATTCAATAACTTGCTCACTATTACGATAATTCCTCTCAAGGGTATAAAAAACTCCCGATCCTTGGCTCATTATATATCTATTTTGACAAAGAAAAGATTTTAACTTAGATAAAGAGAAAAAACTTGGATGTATTACTTGATTAACATCACCACATAGTAAAAAGTTACTCTTATTCTCATCTTTTAAACTCTTTAACACCAGATCTAATGTGCTCTCAGTTAAATCCTGAACTTCATCTACAACAATCGCATCATACATTCCTTCTGTAATGCATTGATGAGTAACAAGATTAGGATCATAATACTCTGAATCTTTTTCTATAAACTTCCTGTACTCTTTAAAAAAATCATAAATATTACTCCTTTCATTCTCAGGAAACATAGATTCTCTCTTTCCTAATTTCTCATATAGGTCTTTTCCGTTCTCTCCTAATAAGCCTTTTCCCCCTATTACAGCTGTAAATTCTTCGAATATTTTATCTCCGTCTTTTTTATACTCCTTAAATTTATCTTTCTTGCATATTTCATCGAACCATGAAAAAAACTTATTTCTATCAATTGGCTTCTTTCCTTTTATATCTTCTGCTTTCTTTTCAAGAAACTCATGAAGAGATAAGAACTCAATTCTTTCTGGAATGCCAATCTTGAATTCACCAGCAATTTCATCATAGTATTCGTATTCAAATAATTCTTTTGATTGTTTTATAAGATTTTCAGACTGGGTAATATATAGAACTTTTCCTTCCTCGAACTTCTCTTTTATCCTTTTTAGGCTCTCCAAAGCCACTGATGTCTTTCCACTACCAGCAGCTCCATTGATAACTAAAGGCAATTCAATCCTTTCAACTATATCTTCCTGCTTTGCACTAAAAGTAATAAATTTACCGAGATAACTAACTTGTGGAGCATCTTCAATCTCTACTGTATCAGGAACTTCTTCACCTATTATTTTTATGTTTCTTATTTTCTCTCTATTCGTTAAAAATTTAGACTTATGATAATCATGATTCAGAATTACTTCTAAAATAACAAAAGCATCTTTGTCATTATGTTTTCTCCTCGTAAATAGTAATCTGTCACTATCACTTAATTTAGCTCGAAAATATTCAATATTCCCATCACCTTTTATTAACTTTATATTTCCTTGGCTTGTACTGTTGTTTTCCTCTAAATCTTTAATTATTTCATTGAACTTTTTCCTTAAAGGAGTTTTACCATTGTCTAAATCACATTCATTAAACTCTTCACAATAAAATACAATACTCATAACTTTTATTAACTATTTAATTATATTAAGAATATAATAATATTATTAATACGTCAATATATTTATTACTAGATTAACCTTTATTATTTATTAATACGTAATTCTTATCTTGTAATTAGATAAGTAATGAAATAAATTTATACTTGTTTGGTATTAAATGACCTGAGTAATTTGATCGTCTCTAATAACTAAAACCGGCTAGTGAGAGAAGAGTTTGTTTTGGGATGCGTTGGTCTACCACGCAACCTATGCGAACTTTCCTTTATAGTAATTTTAATACAACACGAAACTAGCTATTTTAGACTACTTTCACCAAATTTATATACGAACTAATTTGCTCAAGCTTATGGAAATAATTTAAATCTTCTATTTTTATAACCTTATTTTTACGCAACGTGTTCTCACAAATATATGACCTTTTTTGCAATTTCAGAAGAGTCAATAATTCAATTCCTTATAACACTAATTAGTATGGTCTTTTCATTAAATTTATCCTCTCAAAAAGACTGTGCTTTATTCACCTGCTTTAATGGTATTATAATATTTTACACCTAAACCTACTCTATAAAAATTCACAATACGAATTAGTAAATAGATTATATTCAAATTGATTGTATTTATGATATATAGCGCATACAATATATTACTTGTTTATTTTAGTAGGGGGTATAGGTATGTTTAGTTTAAAGCAGGTAGTACAATATAATTTATTTGGTAGTAACGACCTTGAAGGCAATTCATCTTGTGAATTTGAAGATTTTCCTGAAGAGGTATTTGAGATTAGCAATGAAGAAAATCAAGCAATAGATAGTTTGAAAAGTAAAATAGAAAATCTACAACAAGAAAATTTTGATCTTAAAAAAAATGTAGAGTTACAAAAACACTATAAGAAAAGAGTAGAAGAGTATTACGAAGAAGTAAGTGAACTTACCAGAGAAATGCAAACCCTAGAAGGGAAAATTAAAAGGCTTGAAGTTGAATTACAAAGAAGGACGAGAAATTTAACTGAAAATGATCAAGACATCGAACAGCTAAAACAGAAAGTAGAAATATTATTATTAGAAACTCAGAACAAAAGTGATATAATTAAGAACTTAAATAATCAATTAAAAGAGGCAAAGAATGAAATTCAGTTAACAGACAAAATAAATGAAGAATTACAGCAAAAACTGGTTTTGACTGAAGATGAGTTAAATAGAGTAAGAAAAGAAAGTACAGTGCTGATAAACAGTATAGAGGATTTGAAAGGTGATTATGAAAATCAGATATTAGAAAAAGAGAAGGAGCTTAATGATGTAAGAGATCAATTTTGTATTTATTTATCAGAGTATAAAGAACTATTTACAGAATTCAATAGACTGCAGAAGGAAAACGAAAGTTTAAAACAGAAAAATTTCTATATTAGTAATGAAGTGTCTCTTGCAGATGAAATAAACAAAGAAAACGTAAGAGAAGAAATAGCAAAGCTTCAGTTTGTACCTGAAGTGAAAATTAAACATATTATTGATAATAATGACCAAGAATCAACCTTACCAGATAGAGAAGCAGAAAATTATCGAACAAGTGAAGATAAAAACCTTGAAAATACTGATTTCGAGATTGGAGTATGGAATGAAGCTGACGATGAAAGTAGCGATGACCAGAAATCAACCTGGCTATATGGAAAAACAGAAAATTGCCGAACAAGTGAAGATGAAAACCTTGAAAATAATGATTTCCCAATTGAAGTATGGAACGAAACGGATAGTGAAAGTGACGATGACAACAATGTTAGCCCTTGCCCTGATTATGATGAAAGTTTTGGTAGGCGTTACAGTCAACTATTCTATGATGAAGCCATAATTCATAAAGAAAAAGATACTTTTGTTTTAATTCGTCAAAAAGATTCTTTTTCTTTAGCGAAAGTAAAACCGAATACAAGAGAAGAAGAAAAGTATGAAAGTATTTGGCAAAAAATAAATAAGATCCATGATTATCTGGACATTTTAGGTTACTCTGGTAGCGAAGAAGATTATGAGGAGTGCGAAAAAGAACTTGATAAAGTTATAAACGAAGCACTGAAACAAGGAATAATGTTCACTTTTCCATATAAATCTGATATGTCCTTGATAGATCGTATAGCTGACACATTCCCAAAGCTATATTTATCTGCTGACACTACTCGAATTTATGAGTTTTTACACAAGAAAAAAATATTTCAGATAATATCAGAAGGTGCATCTTTAAACAGATTTAGCGATGAAGAGCATGGAGATGTAGTAAACGTAATTTGTTCAGATAAAGATACCTTAGGTCAGCGAAAAGCAAACCTTTCAAAGCTGAAGGAGTTAGCACTTGAAAGTATTATAAGTAAAAGTGAGCAAATTGATAAACATGACTTTGAACTAGAAATAGATAATGGATATTTTTGTATAGATTACCCACAAAATAGTACTATTGAAGTTGCAAAGATATTCAATAATCAAAAAGCTAAAGATTTAAATCTAAATATTGGTATAGTTCAAGTTGGAAAAAGTATAATTAGAGTTGAAAACATAGAAGGAAGGAGAAATTATACAGACATCTCAGGAGATATCATTGAAATGTCTTTTACCACTGAAGTAGGAGAGATCAGTATTCATCTATGTCCTAATGAGAAAGATAGTAATAAAATAGAGGTGAGGCTTGTCGATGAAGTAAGATTTAACAAATTAGAGAATAAATCAAGTTTAGGGCTAAATTGTCTATTAGGGGGGAAAAGTGTTTTAACAGCTATAGAATATGGGTATTTTAAAAGAAATAGCAGCGTATTTGAAGAGTTAGATAAGGCTATTAAACAGTCAGATTATACAATAGAAAATCCATCTAGCTTTCTAGAGGGGGTTAATAAAAATCAACTACTCAAAGTAAATGCAAGGGGATATGGTCCAGGATTATGATAATACAAATTATCTGCATTATACTAAAATGTAAAAACAAGAGGAGCGAAGATGCTTTTTAATTTAGAGCCAGGCAGTGTTGGTTATAGTGATAAACATAGGATTGGAACTATCAAAATAAATGATAAAGAAAGAAGGAACTATAGCCCTTCTCATAATAGTCCAAAAAGAGTAAGATATGGATTGATAGTAGTGAAGGTAAGGATGCCAGTAGCATATAGTTATGACTTAAGGAAAAGGGTAATGGAAACGTTGGAGGTGGTGTAACAAGCTTTTTTGCCTACCATTTGTCTATTAAGCTCGGGAGTGTTAAATAAACTGTGTCAAACCGAGAAGTAAAGTAATAAATTGATAAAAAAATGGAGGTTTGACAATGAGTCAAGCAAACACAACTACCGGTTTGGTAGACTATAAAGAATTAGAAACAAATATCTTATCATCTATACGAGAAGGAAGACCATTGACAGGAAGAGATGGAGCATTAACACCATTTATAAAAAAACTGCTAGAGGGAAGGCGAGATAGAAAACCATTTGTCGGCTGAAAGCGAAGAAAACAACCGAAGAAATTCAAAGACTTTACGGACAAGTATTTGAACTATTGACACCAAGAGATAGAGAAGGAAGTTTCGAGCTACAAGTAGTCAGAAAAAGGCAAACAACCGAACTTGAAGCAAAGGTTTTAAGTACATATGCCAGTGGCATGGGATATAGCATCGCATGTAGAAGAAATATAAAATATCTGCAGAAGAGATATCAAGTATTACTGACAAATTGTTACCGGTAATCAACGAATGGCGCAGTCGTCCGCTGCAATCTGTATATCCAATAGTGTTCATGGTTTTTTAAGGTCAAGGAGGACGGGTATTGTGTAAGCAAATGTATGTATAACATATTAGCAAAATGGCAGAAAAGAAGTTTTGGGTTTTTATTTGGCTGAAAGTGAAGTTCTGGTTGGGAGTACTATAGCCCTTCCCATAATAGTCCAAAAAGGTCATAAGAAAGAAGAATCGACAGCATGAAGAAAAGATTTGAATAATTGATAATGCCTTTTTTACCACTTTCCTTTCAGATAAGTGTACTTCATCTATTGTACCAAAATACACTTCATCTCTTATCAGACGGTGCTGTTTATCCAAGTATATTATCTGAACAGCTTCTTTTGCTGAAAAGCCTATATTTACCCTTACATACTCTATCAGCTTTTCTTGGCTATCCATTACAGGTCCTCTCTTTAATCCTTCTCTTAGTGCTCTTTTATAAGCTTCTTTAACACATTCAATTGCTGCGGCTGCATGTTCGGTCATTCCTTCTATTCATTTTCAGATCATCGATTTCTCGCCCTAAAATTTCTCCTATTCCTGGGCAATTATCCATTAGAGTTTTAGTAACATCTTGTGCTTGCTTTCTGTCGTGAACTGCTCCTAGAAGTACTGCCACTATTTCGCGATCAAATAGAGCACTTCCTCCTCCACTCTGTAATACTCTCTCTATTTCTTCTGTAAGTTTTTCACTATTATTCATAAAATATACTCCTCGTTAATAACAAATTGTTTTTAATTATTTACTGCTGTTTTTTATCAGCATTGGCATAAGGCCATAGCTTTCGAGTGAAGTCAAATCAATTTTTCAATCTTTTTTACTTATTTTTTCATGAATAAGTAAAGATATTAATATATATTTGTTTTCAAGTTATGTAAAAAGGTTGTTGTTAATCAATTATTCTAGAAATAACATCAGTAGAAAAACCTAACTGAAGTAAATTATTTGTAACTTTCATTTCCTCTACTTTATCAATCTTCTCTTTGTAAAATTGCTTTCTTTGCAAGAAAAATTCTACCCATATATTTAGCTCATCTCGTGATTCCTGATTGTCAATTTTTCTATATTCTCTTGCCAAACTTAATAATTCACTTTCTCCTTCGCAATCACTTTCTTTGTACTCCTTTATTAGATCTTCAGCATCTACTGACAATTCTCTTGCTATCTCCCACAACCTTTCACTTAAAAGAGTAACGTTACCTTGTTCATAGTGATGTATCTGTGAGGGCCCTACATTAAGCTTTTTTGCTAATTCTTCTTGCGTATATCCTCTTCCATTTTTTTATCTCTTGTCCTCCGTTTGGCTCGTATCTCTCTTTATCAGCATATTCTTCAATTGATAAGCCTGTTACTCGATAGATAACCTCAGTATCAAACCCTGCCTTAACTAGATTCCTTGCAATTCTTATTCTTGCTGCTTTTACATTACTTTCTTCTTCAGCTCGGACAGATTTGGTTAACATATAAATTGCTTTGCGTCCTCCTGTTTTTTCTATGAAATTATACATTTCCTGGGTCTTAGCTTTATCAAAACAACTGTTTTCTTTTAGTACTTTTTGTCTTGGAAAGAGATTTCTAATAGGGATTGATAACGACTCTGCTAGGATTTTTAGCCTTCCAATTGGAATGCTACATGCTCCTTGCTCATATCTTAGCAGTGTATGATAGTTTATGCCTGCCTTGTCTGCTAAGTTTTTCAGGGTATATTTTTGTTTTAACCTCCAGCTCCTTACTTTTTGTGCTATCTGGTACCTTATCGAGGTATTTGTCATAAATATTATACAGGTTAATACTACCAAATAAAGATATACAAAATGTTTGCATTTTAGTTGAATATTTCTTCAGAATTGTGTATAATTATTAATGCTTTTTAACTTACTTTCTCATGGCTCTTTCGAAGTTTCTTGACGCACGCAACGATTATGCATTGAAAAGAATATTTGGCACCGAGAAGAATAAAGATATCCTCATTCATTTCTTGAACGATATTTTAGGCTTTACTGGCTTAGCGGCTATTCACGATGTTGAATTCTTAGCTACCATTTTAGACCCTGAAGTTGCCGCTAAAAAGCAGAGTATTGTTGATGTTCTTTGTAAGGACTCTCAAGGTTCCAGATACATCATAGAGATGCAGTTCACTAAAACTAAGGGCTTTAAAAGCGTGCTCAATATTATGCTGCTAAAGCCTATTCAAGTCAAGCAGATCAAGGTGATGATTATCATAACCTCAAGGAAATTATCTTTATTGCTGTTGCTGATTGTATTATTTTTCCAGATAAGGCTGAGTACAAATCTAATCATGTCATTTTAGATCAAAATAGCTTTGAACATGACTTAAAGGATTTTTACTTCGTATTCATAGAACTACCAAAATCTACGAAAAACAAAGAAGACCAACTAGAAAATATAGTAGAAAAATGGTGTTACTTTTTTAGATACGCAGGAGAAACAAGGGAAGAGGATCTAGATAAGATAGTTGGTAGTGACCTAATAATAAAACGAGCTTATGAAGAGATGAATAAGTTTAATTGGTCAGAAGAAGAGTTATTAGCATATGAGCAAATGAAAAAACGCATAATGGATGAGATAGCTGCTTTAGCTCAAAAATTTGATGAGGGTCTTAAAGTTGGTCAAGAAAAAGGTAGACAAGAAGGCATCCAAATCGGCCATGAAAAAGGTAAAATTGAAGGTAAAATTGAAGTTGCAAAAAACTCACTCAAGGCCGGTGTTTCTATTGATGTTATCGCTGAAATAACCGGCCTTTCTTTAGATGAGATCAAAAAATTAAGAGACTAACTTAGCTTTATCCTGAATCAAATGACCTTGAATAGAAGTATTACTTAAATAACTTTGTGACCACTAACTTTTATATTTTGTTCTCTCTAAAATATTTATTTTTTAACTACTCCTTTGTAGCTTTCCTCCCTCTTTTTTACCTCCTATCAACCTACTCTTCTCAAAACTTTTTCTCTTAATTTTGCTATAGGATTAATAAACTTAGTGCTTGGTGAAATAACGTCTTCAGTGGTAAAAGGCTTGACGTTTTTCTCAAGATCATTTTTAACTTCATTTACTTTATCAACAACACTATTGATAATTTTTTTATCTTCTTCTGAGCTTTGCTTATTTTTTGCTGCACGAGAAGAGTCACCAAGCAGTGGAGAGATAACATAACCTGCAGCTTCCCTTGCCAATTTTATATTTTCCCTTTGTGACAAAATCTTTAGCTCATTTAAGTCATTTTTACAAACACTTTTAGCTCTAACTTTTTGCCAATTTAAGTATAAATTTCTCTTATTTTGTAATTTCTCGCTTTCTTCAACGTTAAAGCTACTATTAACCCTATAATCCAATAGATTACTAGGAATAATATTATCTTTGTACTCTTTTACTCTATAATAATGATCATGATACATGCTAATTCTTTCAATTATACTCGCCAAACAAGATTGTACATTCTTTATATCATTTAAGTCATCTTTTGTGAATTGAAAAGATTTATCTTTTAAATTTTTCCTGAATTTTCTCAAATTCTCCACTTTATCTTGATTTTTTTCTCCTGGATAAATCTGATCAAGTAACTTGAGCAAATAATCGCCTTTCATCAATGGTGATGTTATTTTATCAAATAATTTAATAGACACTGGATGTTTCAAACATGCACTCATATGCTCTAAATAATTATTGAAGCTCTTAGTGTCAGTTTTGTCCTCTGGTTCTTCTATCTGTTGATAAACTTCATTAAATTTCTGATTTAACAAATTAATCTCTGCAACATTTTTTACGCTATACTCTGCTATAATATGAGCATAAGCGTTCACAAGTGGAGAATCACTTTTTAATCCATTAACTTTCTTTAAAAAACTATTATAAGTACTCCTTGTGTCCAAGTAATACCCGAAACGGATCAAAAGATACTGAGCTGTGATAAGAGCCTTATATAGTATTTTAAGTATTCTTACGCCCAAAGTATCGCTTCTCTTGTATGGAAAGCACAGTAGTTCATGTTCAGCGAAATTTGGAGTGGCATCTTCTTCATTATCCCTTAACTCTTTTTCATAATTATTAAGCTTTCTTCGTGCATGTTTTAATACACCAATAAATTCCTTCTTACTTTTATTGAAGTCATGCTCATTGGTATTGTAAACCTCTATAAATGAATTTAAGGTAATTTGAATACTGTGATCAGCCAGATCGTCAATTCTTTTCAGGCTTTTTATTTCCTGGTTAATATAATCTATTATCTCTGTTGCAAGCTTATTTCCATAAGCTTGTTGATTTGATAATCTTACTACTGATTTATTGTAAGCCTCAATATAATCTCCTTTTTTGAGTAGGTTTATGTCAAAGCTCAGTTCATCATTGGAGTAGCAAAAGAATGTAGAGTGCCTATTAGAATTTAGGCATCTAAGTCTACCTGGAGCTTGAATAAGTTGTGCAGGCTTGTTCAAGTCAGTAGATATTGGGTCTACTAGCATTCCAACATGTTGTAAATTGATATCATTGTATCCCTGTACCTTGGTAGGATTTACATCATTACCAACTAATCCCATGCGGCACAAAGCATGATAATCCTTTTCTTCTTTCAATAGATCTTCATATAAATCTTTTAGCTCATCTTCTGATAAATGGTCAATTGCTAACTTAGCTAACTGTTCCTGATTTAAGTCTTGTAAAATTCTTTTTTTATGATGGTTGATAGACAAATTATTCTTCTCATTTATTGCTTTCTTGAGTTCCTTAGCATGATATGTATCTAGGTTAATTAGATCTTCACATACGCTTTGATTATCACTCAGGGACAATTTCTTTTTTACAAGCTCTAATTCTTCTAATGGTTGGCCACTTATATAGTCTGAAAGCTTACTCTTAAGATCTTCTACAGATAAATTGCCTGAGCGATTTAAATTTTCTAATTTTACTTTGTGCTTATTTTCGTAACAAAAATCTTGTAGTGCTCCTAATGGATATGCTTTTTCATCACAAGAATACGAAGAACTAGAATAGTCTGAATAAGTTAGCTTACTACCATTTTTTAATATCATTTTAAGCGCTTTCCCAAGATCTTCAAGTAGTTTTTTCTCATTTCCTCCTAGAGGTGTAGATACTTTGAGCTTATCTTGTTCTTCATCACTCAACCCTCTTAAAGAATTCATAAACTTTCTTCTTTCAGCAGATGCTTCTTTTCCCAGTTCACATAAGTCATCTATTTTACTTTCTTCTACTCCATAATATTCAAGATAATCTCTCACTACAGAGTAATTGCCGCTACTTAGCAAAGCTACAAGCTTTTCAGGAATTTGTTCTAATCCTTTAGATGACATCAAGAGGTGAAGTTTTTTATCTTGGTTCCAATTTCTTATTAACCTTATAAAAAAATCAGAGCCTTTATTTTCCTTTAGAACATCAATAACAGATTGCATTTGCTGAACAAGCTCTTTCTTTAATTTATCGCTTTGAACACCTTGATCTTTAACATATATTTCTAAATCATGAGTATTATCTAACGCCGCTTTAACTTCTCCAGCTAAGCCTTTCAAATCTGCACACCTCTTTTCATCAAGCTCGTGTCTGTTTAGACCAGTTAAGCATGAAAGTGTATTCTCAATTATTCCATGCATTACGCGAAATACAGAATAATCTGCAATGCCACTGAAGTCATAACATTCTTTTACAATTTTTGCTGCTTTTTCTTTTGTAATATTGAACTGCTTAGCAACTTGCTCCGTTATAAGAGCAAACTTTTTTGATTTGGTTACTAACTTATAGTCTGGCTTAGAATTGAAAATTTGCTCTAAGAAGTCAAAAAACTTTGATCCAGTAGATTTCGGTAAAGTTTCGTTTCTACCATATTGCAATATTTCTTTCAGGTTATCTATCTGCTTATTTGACTCAGCTAAAATCAACGCTGGTTCACCAATTACGCTTTGAACATTTCTATACAAATAATTCTCTACTTCTTTTTTTAATTTATCGTCTGTTAAATTTGCATTGTTATATTGATCGTTTTTTTCCGGCTTAAAATCTACATACTCTTCAATGTCATTAGAGTATTCTTTTGCTAGATCCTTACTTTTTACTTTGGTATGAACTTGTAAATTTAAAGCTCCATATACATCTGACTCCATTTTATCTGTCAAAGAAAGAGTTTTAAGTAACCCATCATTTTCTTTAATATGTCTATGAGTGCTTATTGAAGGCGTTGCACTTAAAAACAGCGTAGGTACAAGTGCAGATAAGAGTCCCATACGGTGTTTATACAACTCCTGCTCTGCCACTCGGTGCTCTTCATCAAAGGACAGAGATATAGATTTTTCAATATTTAGCTCAAATTCTTGACCATTAATTGTAACTTTACCACCTTGAATTTTATATTCTTTGTTATCAAACTGAATTTTATCCGCAAGAATCACAAAATCCTTACCATCTATATTTATTTTTCCATTTCTTATTTCAAATCTTTTGTCTCCAATATTAAGAGCTTTTATAATACCAGGAAGCTGTCCAAGACCTATTGCTCCTAAAAATTGATCCCAATTTTTCATCAAACTTTCGCTGCTCAATATAGAGCACCTTTATCACCGCTTATCTCTTTCAACTCAATATCTTCAATATCGGAGTCAGATAATACTTTTTTCCAGTCATCGCGTTTCTGTGTTACAAGATCTTCATTAGGTGCTAGAGATATGTAAGGTACACCGATTAGCCTAGCAGGCAAATATTCAACAAGTAGTTCTATAAATGTTTTTCCAGTTCCTGTTGCAAGCGCAAACTCTTTAGTTGGACTCTTACCTTCTTTTAAGTGTTCTATTGTTTCTTTGATGTAAGATAAATGTTGTGGAAATATTACAATTTTACCAAGCCCACCTATTGTTGCACTTTTTTCTTTACCTTTGATTGTTACACTATAATGGTGATTACCTTTCTTATCTCTGCTGATTGTCAACTCATGCTGTGTGCACAAAGTAAGTAGATCTTCGTCAGTGTAATCTGTCGTATCTTTAATATCTACCGAAGAAGAAGCACTTTCATCAAATTTAACATTGTATGTACCTTCTTCCTTCTTCGTTAAAGTTACACCAATTTCTCTTTCACCTATTGTTACTTTATCATTTATTTCATCTTTATTGCTATTTATCGAACTTTCTATTTTTTCTTTAATGCCCTTCTCAATTTTAGAGGTTTTGCTATTTAATTCAATTGACAGCAAGACTCCCAAGTAAGTCTTTTCTAGCCCTTCTATGTTTCTCTTTTTTGAATCGTTATCAAACTTTGTGAATATTTGCGCAGATGAATGTACCATGTTTTTACCTTTAAAATACAGTGTTAATCTCCTAATAATATAGGAAATTAAATAATTAATCAATATATTTAATTAATAAATTACAAAATAATCATAAATTTTTCTATTATTTTTAAATGAATTAGTATTAACTCTTTAATGTACATTAGTAAAAACCCAAATAATATAACCATTGATAACAATAAAAACCAAAGATCGTGAGAACTGTTTTTCTTTGAATCTGCAGGTCTAGTTTATTAATTAATTTAAAGTATTGCATTCTATCTTTATTTATATTATTATTAAAATAATAAATTAACTATAGAGAGGTATATAACGAAAAGTATATTTAATAAAGCTAATGCACCTTATCTTTTGAGTGGTGCTTTGGCTACTTCGGCTTTATTGGCATCAGGAGTGTTTGCTGTAGCTCCTTACATTGTTTTTTTAGCTCCAGTTGCAGCTTTGAGTGTTGGTCTTCCACTTATTGTTGTTGCTGCTGTGTTTTCTTTTGTAACTATTGCATTTTCATGTGCTGCAATTAGTAAAAACAACACTATTGCTGAGAAAAAAGATCAACTTAATCAACAAAGTAATGAGATTGCTAGCCTAAAAAAGCAACTTGATGAGAAAGAAATTGACGTACGAAATTACAAAAACTCAGAAGAAGGTAATTCTGCTTCTAGGTTAGCAAAAGCAGCATTAGCAGGAACAATGGCAACAGGAGGAATAGTAGGATGGATGTTAGGAGGAATAGTAGGATGGATGTTAGGAGGAATAGTAGGATGGATGTTAGGAGCAATAGTAGGACAATCAATATTAGGAGTATATGTTGACAATTCTAAAGAAGGAGAAGCACGGAGAAAAGCGACTGTTGATAATGCTGTACATGTTTGGGATGTATCGCAATCAAACATTTAAAGTATGTGTATAACCGCCGTGTATAACAACCACAAATATGGCGGTAAAAAAATAAAAAAAGGAGAGAAAAAGACATGATAAGTATAACTGAAGGAAATAATTTAGGAGATCTTCTGAAATATGAAGTGTCCAACTTATATTCAAGAGATCAGATAACATGGCACCACGAGCAATAATTACTCCTTTACTATTTTCCTTTGCGTTTACATCTTACTTCTCATTCAACCATTTGCTTTGTCTCACTTTTTTAGGTTTTTTGCTTTCTGGCTTTTCACTTAAACTATTCCATTTACTCTCTGGCCAACGATCGATTCCAAGCGCAATAGATGCTGCTCTTGCGTAAATTCGGCAGTCTAGCACTTCATTTCTTTCTCTTACCTTTTGCCACTCCTGTTTGGTGTATCCTTTTACTACCTTACTGACTAATTGCTCTGCCGTTAACTGCTTAAAATATTCGGGTGCATACTCAGGAAAATGACAATATCCTGCTGGCACTTTCTCTTCTTCTTTTAAAATATTAAGTAGCTGAAAAAGCTCTGACTTTAATATCGATACTCCTACTGGCCAGAGCTTTATTCCTCTTTTTAGCTTTTGACCACCAACTGTTATATCAACTCTACTTGGGCTGCTAAGTGGCACTAGGGCTTTATTTACACCTTTAACTGCCATTACTCTTCCAGAGCCTTGATGACCTCTTACCCAATTGTATACTTCTTGTGTCGCATACCCAGCATCAACCGCCATCATACTTATCATGTATTCAAGACCATTTTCACCGATAAAATGATGATTTAAGAGCTCAGAGAGTTTTCCCCATACTTCTCCTCTTCCAGTATCACCTTCAAATACTCGGTAGTCTATTGACCAATTTTCACGGCTTTTTCCCCATGCTACAACTTCTACTTCTAACCGATCTTTTTGGACATCTACTCCTGCTGTGAGAACCACTTCACCTTTTGGTACTGTGCCTACGGGAAAAAATTCTCTTCTGTTGAATAATTGCTTCCAGTCTGGTACTTCTCCCTTATCTACCCAGGTTTCTCCAAGCGTTGTATTTATCCAAACTTTCAGTAATTGTTCACTTTCTTTGGCATGGAGAAAATCTTCTACTGCTTGTTGCCAACTATACCAGCCAACTGGACTATAAAGACTTGAAAGATGAAATCCTTTTTTCTCACCTTTTACTCTATTAGTAGGTCTCCATTCTCCACGCTCAAGCATCTCTGTCTTTTGATGATTTTCTATTTTGCCGCTACATTCAGTGCAGACATAATGTGCTGTTTTCGAATCGTTATTTTCCCATTTTATTTGTGACCATTTTAGAACTTGATAGTAATTACAATATGGACATGGTACAAAAAAATATCTCTTATCTGTTGCTTCAAATTCCTTTTCAATTCTGCTTATTCCATGAATCGTTGGTGTTGACACTAAAAAAATCTTTCGCCTTGCAAATGTATTAGTTCGGGCAATACTGAGCAGCACTGGATCTCCTTCTCCTCCTGAATCTCCTGGGTAGGCATCTATTTCATCAAGAAAGAGATATTTTACTGGCATAGATCTCAGTGCTACACTGCTATTTGCTCCGGTTATTACTACTATTCCACCTGGAAACTCCTTACTTTGTACAGTATTGCCTGAATCTCTTGATCTTTGGTCTTTTACTTTACTTTTTAAACATGGTGTACTTTCAATCAGTGGCGCAAATCTTCCTTTTGACCAACGCTTTCCCATTTCAACTGTTGGCTGTACTACTAGCATTGGTCCTGGTGTTTGATCGATGATATAGCCAATCCAATTGTTGCCAGCTTCTGTTCCTCCAATCTGCGCTCCTTTCATGAATACTACTTTTTCTGCTGGTGAGGACGGAGAAAGTGAATCCATGATTTCTTTTAAATAAGGAGTTCTTTCCGTTCTCCACTTCCCTGGCTCTGATGCTGCAGTTGCTGCTAGAACTCGATACTCATTCGCCCACTCTGATACTTTAAGCTGGGGATCTGGCTTTAATCCTGAATAAAAGCTGGCACTGTAGATCACTATGCTCCACTCAAACAATTCCTATGTAAGCTTTCTACTTCAACACTATCAATTTCTGATCTGACATTTTCTGTGCCTTTCTGCCCTTCTAATTCCATAAACATCTTCTTCTGAGATTCATTTTCTATGTACTTTTGTGTAAGACCACTCATAACTATTGCTACAGTGAATGCAACTATTGCTGTTACTATTATCAGAGTAAGCATTTGATATATTGTTGTTGCTGTTAAGCCTATATATGCTGCCATTGCTACTGCACTTACTGAAGTAAAAATGCAGATCACATTATTGTATTTTCTTACTTTTACTTCTCTATGTTCTATACACCTATTCAGAGCACAATAAACTGGTGAATTTATTACAGATACTCTCCTTTCGTCTGGTAATTTGACGTTCTTTTCTTTAAACAAAGCTTTAAGTAACTCTAAATTATTTGACTTGATTGCTAAATGCAAAACAGGTGTGTAATTTGCTCCTTTTTTCAGCAGTAACTTTACTACATGTAAATGCCCTTTTTCTGCAGCAAGGTAAATCGGTGATAGACCTTTATTATTTGAAACGTCAATATCAATTTCTTCTTTTAAAATAGACTCTACAATCTCAATTTCTCCTCTTTGTGCAGCTAAATGGAGTAGACTATTCTTTTCAGAACCGTATTTATTACTTATCAAAGCCTTCTTTATCTCAGGTTTAGCGTAATCAAATGGTGTCTTGCCGCTATCGTCTTTTACCAATGGATCTATATCTTCTCGCGTTAGTAAAACTTCTATTGTTTTAAGTCTTTCAGCATAATGTAGTGGTGTTTTATTTTCATAGTCTTGCAAATTGACTTGAGCATTAGGCTCCTTTATTAAGGATTTGAGGATATCAAGACATAAGTCTCTTTCATCATAATTAGTATTACTTACAGCTATATGCACAGGCGACAATTTCATTGAGTTTTGTCCCATGCGCGTGCTATTTACATCTGCTCCAAGCTTCAGCAGTAACTTTACTATCTCCAACTTTTTATTATTAACTGCATAGTGCATTGGTGTCTGATTTCGTGCATCAAAGACATCTATTTCAGCATTTCCTTCTCTTACTAAAATCTTTACAACTTCTACATGTCCAATACCAGCTGCCAAATGTAATGGCGTATGATGCAGAGCATTTCGTATATTAACGTCAATACCTTTTCCTATCAAATATCTAACTGCATTAACTTCACCTATCATTGCAGCTAAATGAAGTAAGCTATCTTCCTCAGAGCCATATTTATTATTGACTAATGCCTCTAATATCCTTGTCTTTTCACCTTCTTTTGCATAATCTAAAGAGGTTTTGCCTTCATTGTCTTCAACAAAAGGATTAATATTCTTCTTTGTTAGTAACAAATCCACCATGCTTAATTCGTCAAATTCTATAGCGCAATGTAGTGGTGTCTTGCCATTTAATCCTCTAACATTAACATCTAATCCAGGTTAGACACTTTATTAATTCTAAACTTAAGTTAGCAGACATTATTTAAAACTTAATATTAGATAATTCTTGTAATGAGTTTGTAATCTCTTCAGTTAGCGCCATATGAATCTTTTCAGTATCACTCAGTGATGCAAGTAGTGCTGAAACTCTATTTGGAATATTAAGCAAATTATTACGGACAACTCTTGCTACGTTAAATGCTTCACTTTTTACTTCTTCTACTGCTACAAGTTCACCAATCTCAGCTTTTGCCTTTGCCTCAAGCAGTTTACCACGTTCCATTTCATTTTTGATTCGAGTTTTAAGCAACATCGTGGAAAGTTTTTCTCCGTTTTCTGAATAGTTTTTTCTTCTCAATGGTTGACTTGGATCTCTTATTGCTGCTACTGCTTCATTTGCTTGTTCTCTATTGATCAAACCATCCTCCAACTCAACTATTCCTTTTTTTACTAAATAACAGACATATTGCTTTGAAAATCCTTGTTCTCTTGCCCATTCTGTTTGTGTTATTAATTTCACTTTTTTTGCTCCTTTTTTTCTTCTTGAATCTCTTGAAAAGTTTTACCAGCACCAGAAAGAATTGCCTCCCTGCCTGTATACACTTGCCAACGTTTTATCGTTACATCTACAAACTTTGAATCTAGCTCTATTGTTCTACAAATTCTTCCTGTTCTCTCACATGCAATCAGTGTGCTGCCAGAACCGCTAAATGGATCAAGTACTATGTCTCCAGATCTACTGCTGTTTACTATTGCTCTCTCCATTAGCTCTACTGGCTTCATCGTTGGATGTAGTGAGTTATGTATTGGCTTATCATAAAACCACAGATCACTTTGATTTCTTCCTCCATGCCACTCACGTTTATTGCCGCTTTTCCATCCATAGAGCATTGCTTCGTATTGTCTTTGATAATCTGATCTTCCTAGCGTAAAGTGATTCTTTGCCCAAATGATAAATGTTGACCAACGACCACCTGCTTCTTCAAATGCTTTTTGCAACGTCGAAAACTCTGATGATGATATGCAGATGTAAATTGCTCCTTTCGTATATGCTAAAATATTGGAACAGATGTAGTAGAGAAAAAGTTCGTACTTTTCACCTTGATTATCGTTTAGTATTTTTTTATCTTCTCTTTCCTGACTGCTACCGTAATCAACGTTATATGGAGGATCACATACGGTAATATCTGCCATTTTATTGTCTAATACCGCTTTATATGATTCAACTAAAGAGCTATCACCACAATAGATTCGATGATCACCTAAAATCCATAAATCCCCTGGTTTTGTTATTTCTACTTTTTTGTCATCAACAACTAAGTCAGAAAGATCTTCTTTTTCACTGTCTAAATCATCAAGAAAGTTTTGAACTTTTTCTAATTCAAATCCAGTCATTTTAAGATCAAACTGTAAATCTTCTAACTCTTGAATTTCCACTTTTAAAAGCTCATCATCCCACTTTGCCCAGTTAGCTGATTGATTAGCAAGTAGTCGAAAAGCTTTAGTTTGTGGTTCATTTAAATTATCACTGAGGACTACTGGAATACTTTCCATACCAAGTTTTCTTGCTGCTTTAAGTCTTAAATGACCATCAACCACAGTGCCATCGCTTTTTGCAACTATTGGTATACGAAAGCCGAATTCCCTGATTGAAGCACACATTCTGTTTACTACGTCATCATTTTTACGAGGATTACGCTTATATTCGACGAGGTTTTCAACAGGATAGTAGTGGATTGCTAAATTCATATCTTAATAATTAAAAAGTTAATATTCAAAATATCTCTGACACTAGAAAAGGCCTGGGGTCAGCACCACCAAACCCTCCATTATGGCCGAAAGGACCCACTTTTTATGAGCTTATTAATATCTTTCCATAACATAGAACATCAAAGCTAAAGCATCTGCTTGATTATCATCTCTAGGTGAAAAACCTTTTTCACGTATCGCTTCAATAACTTCACTCTTACTTGCATTGCCTTTGCCTGTTATAAAGCGTTTTATAGTCTTAACAGGAACACTCTGATAGGGAATATGATTCTCTTCACACCAAGCAGAGAGAACTGCAAGAAAACCACCATAACAATGCGCTGCATCAGTTCCAAGGTGTCTTCTCACTTCCTCAAAATAAACTGTTTCAATACTTGGAAATTTTTCTTTCATTTCATTCAACCACTTACGAAAATTTAGAAATACCATGCCACCTCCACTGAAACGACTACCATGAAAACTTTTGCTTCCACTTTCAATTACTCCATCTGTTAGAATTGCCCAGCCTGTTTGTTTGCCGAGGTCCAGTGTTAGGATTGACATACTACTTTCTAAAATTAAAAGGACTTATCTATAGCTTGCAGACAAATAAAGTCTTTTGTGGTATAAATTCTTTATATGAAAATGAGTTCTTTAAAGTTGAAAAATCTATTGCTTTTATCATAAAACCACTAAAACATTGACTATAAGTAGCACTGATTCCAAAATATCGTTTGGTTCCTGCAAAATACACTAGCAATTCATAGGTTTTTGTAGTCCAACAACGAGAATTATGTGCTACTGCAGAAAGTTGTTTTCTTGTTATATATATTCACCAAAATTACGAAAACTGTTCACTTTTTTTTGCAAAGGATAAAAACCTTGTTAAACTTGTCTGCAGGTTTGTTTTATAACAGTAGAATTACTAAGGATAGCTTTTATTTGAGTTTAAAGGCTATTATAGACGTTCTTTGGTGAGCAGTGATAGTTTTTTCCCTAAAGCCATATCTAGCTTTAAAACACAGTTTTTGCCTTATTTAAAAAAATATAAATTCTCAATTACGTAAAAGCCTAGATTTCTTTTGCTTTCTGTTTTCCAACTTTTCTGTTTGAAGCACATCTACACTCAATGCCCCTATACTAAATATATACCGGATTTCTTACTACTTTTTCCGGGATTTTTTGAAAAAAAGTTAAAATAATTTTAAATTACCAAAAGAATTAAAGAGAGCCTAAACTTTAAGAACCCACTAAACGTAAGTCCGACCTCCTAGACACCTTACTATTTGAGTTGAGAGGAGACTACACGAGCTTTTGATCCCCCTATCTAGATCATCAATAACGCTATAATAGCCCTTTAAATGGTTTAAAGAATTATGTTGCAGTAGAGAGATTGTTTTGGCTCCATCCCCTTTTTGTAAAGCTAAAGATACTAATGTTAGCAAACTCTATGAATTTAAGAATAACTGTAGAAACTACCATTGTTTAAGTCAGGAAAAATATTACTTACAATTTAATAATTTTCCAAAATCAATTATGTTTGAAAAGTAATCACTATCTATAACATCATCACTTACATCATTGACGTGGATAAGGACTGGACGACATGAAAAGCCTTTTGGACGATTTAGTGCATCTATTTTCTTTTGTACCTCTTGTATTATTGAATGACCAATTTTATCTTTTGAAAATTTGATTTCGCAAATGTAGAGAGTATTAAACTTTGTTTGAATCATATAATCAATTTGACAGCCTGCGCTATTACGCGTTCTTTTCTGAAAAAATGGATTTTCGCTTATTATTCCATCAATTCCTAAGATATTATGTATACTCTTTCTATTGTTCAGCACCAAATTTTCAAATTGAAGCCCAATAATTGTATACCACTCTGGTAAGAACCCTATAGAATAGGTGTCACGACTAATTTTCCCTAGATCTTTTTCGATATATTTTAGATAAAACCTTAAATAATTATCTTGAAGTCTGTATCTCCTGAGTCGTGAATCAGTACCAGTTTTTATACTCCAAGTATGATCTTTTGCAATAAAACCAGCAAGCTCAAGCTCATGTAGATACTCAGAAATGCGTCCATGTCTTACGATATTTAAAGTAGCACAAATTTCTTCTTGTTCTTTAGCTCCAGTAGAAAGAGCTCTGACTATTTGCTTATAAAAAGCCGTTTTTCGCATGAATAAATCTGAGAATATTTGATTAAATTCTTCAACTAAAAACCCACCTTTTGTAAAACAAAGCCTTTTAATATTTTCTTCAGCGCTATGTTTAAAATTTACCTCCTCTAAATACTTTGGAATTCCGCCAGTTACTGCAAGCACCTTAAATTTTTCATATGCTGAAATATTTTTTGGCCAAAATTCGTTGCAATCAGAAAGTGATAATTCTCCGAGTGTTAAAGTCAACGATATTCTCCCTACGAAACCAGTACTACTAAGTATATTTTTCTCGATCCAGGATGAAGCTGATCCACAAACAACAAAAATTAGCTTGTTATTATTTTTTAGCTGCGTATCCCAAAAATTTTTTATTTTTCCTAAAAAGGTTGGATCTTTTGAGCCCATCCAAGAAATTTCATCAAACAGCACTAATGTTTTTCCTGATAGTAGACGTTCACCAACTGCCCATAGTAAATCGCTCCAGTCATCATACCTAGCAAAAGATGTATTAAATTGTCTAGCAACTTGTCTAGAAAATTCATTAAGTTGGTAGGACATTGTAGTATGCTTTTCTGGTGGCAAACCTATAAAGGAGTAATATTGTTCAAAATACTTACCAAACTCTTGAATTAAACGACTTTTTCCTATACGACGCCTTCCTTTGACTACTACAAAAGATGCAGTATTTTTTTCTGTAAGCTCCAGTAGTTGTTTTAACTCAGTTTGCCTACCAATAAATGATGGAGACATAAAATACGAAATATAAATCTTTGTCTCCGTTATACTAGATAAAATTGGAGACGTAAATAAATAAATTTAGATCTTTGTCTCCATCTTGAACTATTGAGAGGGTTTTGTAGCTTATGTTTATGGCAGCAACTTTTTTCCTTTAGCTTCATTTACAAATTATTTATAGAGATTACCTAAAGACTCAACTTAAGAATTTTAGATAAAAGTCGTTATATCTCAATAAGACCTCCAAAACCAGCTCTTGTTTCACCTAAATTACAAAAACTTTTCACTTTTTTGAAAAAAATGTTTTACAACGAATAAAAAGCGTGATAGGGTACAATGAGGGTTTTTTTATAACAAGTAAAACTTTAAAGCAAGAAATAATTTAGAAATGCCTCATAATCGAGTTTTAAGCTACCCTACGTGAGTAACTTAGGTCTTGGTGGTATAATTGTACCCTGAGGTTGTAGAATCGCTTTAAAATCCAATTACGGTTCATTTGTTTTTTCTGAGCATTGTCTTTCATTTCTTTTATCAGATAATTTTGAAAGAGAGCTTTATACGTATCCATAGCTTATTATTGTAGACTGGTTAGTAACCGAACAGAGTAGTATGTTTTAAAGTCATACTACTATATTATTATTATATAATAATAGGAAATTTTGGAAACTGGAGACTGGTCAAAACTCCTCAATACTCCTAAGCTTTTTGCCACCTAAACCAGATTACAGCTCAGAAATCTGTCAACCATTAAACCATTGAAAATCTAGCATTTTTTTACTACCAGAAAGTACCAGATCTCATAAACTGCACCAGATTCTGCCAAGACTGAAGAGTTCTGGAGTCTGAAATAATCAATATACTTCGTAAGTAACCTTATTACTGTAAATGATATAGAAGAGATCTAATTATAGTAAAGCCAAATGTTTGAATCTTCAACTGGCATAATACTGCCATATTCTGGCGATTTATAATCGGTTGGTAAAATCTTCTCATATACTGTAATATCCTTATTTAGTTGGTTTGTAACTTTCTTTTCCATATCTTCAACACAAAGTATCCCATACTTACTTCTTTCAGCATTTTTATCATTCCTGTTAAACTTAATGTAACCTTTTGCAGCAAGAACATCAATGCGTTCACGAATGGAGTTTTTACTACCAAGACCTGCTTTATTTTCAAATACCTCACAGAATGTATTGATTGTATATACTTTCCCTCTATTTCTCGCCTCGTCGTAAATTAATTGCAGTATAATATCATATCTACGAGAACGCTCTGCATCTAATTTTTGTCCATAATCTTTATGTATCAGTCTCTGTGACTCATAATCAAGTATTTGCCAGCAGTTATCGATTTTATCAACACATTTTGATGGAATAGCATGACCATTACGTAATTCAAACATCAGTTGACGACTACTTTGCCGTTCATCTGGCTTAAACATTATCATTCCTGTAGTATAAAAGCTTCTTAACGAACCAGCACCACTGAAACTCTGAAAAGGATCTTCTTCTAATGATTTCTTTTGCATCTTCTTCGTGTGATGTACTAAAATGACTCCTGCATTCGGATTAACTAACGCTCTCAATTTTTCAACTCTTTCTTGCAGGAAAAATAGCATAGCATTGTTATCATTTTCACTACTGTTCTCGCCAGCATCAAAAACGTTACGTAGTGGATCAATAGCTTATAATGCACCCCATAAACTAGACCAAAAAAAAATGGTTGATCCGAGTAGGAAAGTAAAGGGGTAAAAGTATGGCAACAAAAAAATATGAACCAGAGTTAAAAGCAAAGATAGCTTTGGAAGCAATAAAAAATCAAAGAAGCACAGCTGAGATATGTAGTGAATATAAAATACCATCAACAAATCTATATGATTGGCGTGATAGAGTATTGGCAAGGTTAAAAGACCTATTTGTTGAAGAAAGTGAAAGTGCGAGAAAACAAAGAATCTTAGCGCAAGAAATAGAAAGTTTACATAAAGTAATAGGAGAATTGACAGTGGAAAATAGTTATTTGAAAAAAAAATTACTGAAATAAGCAAAAAAGATAGAGTAAGATTTATAGAAAAAGATTCTGATCTGTCAATTAGGAAATAGGCTGATTTACTGGGGATTTGCAGATCTAGCCTATATTATAGGCCTATAATTAATAACGAAAGTGAAATTTGATTCAAGAAGTATATTTGGCTTCTGATTGCCGTTATGGATATCGTAAAATTACTGCTGAGATCATAGCGAGTGGAGTAGTAGTCAATCACAAAAAAATCTTAAGAATTATGAAAAAAATGAAGATTAGTGGGCTGTATTGTAGAAAAAGATGTAATACAAGTATTAAAGAAAAAAAGCATAAAATATATCCTTATTTACTCAAAGATTTGATTATTTGTAGAGTTAATCAGGTATGGGCTACTGATATAACATATATTATGGTAGAAGGTAAGTTTGTCTATTTTGTGGCAATAATGGACTTGTATAGTCGCTATATTATTGCTCATTCATTATCACCATATCTCGATGCTGGATTTTGCCTTTATACTCTCAAAGAAGCTCTAAAACAAGGTAAACCTGAGATTTTTAATAGTGATCAAGGGGTACAGTTTACTAGCTACAACTTTATTATGGAATTAGAGCGTGCTAATATTAAAATCAGTATGGACCATAAAGGACGTTGCTTCGACAATATATTTGTTGAGCGCTTATGGAGAACTTTAAAGCAAGAAGCTATATATTATTATAGACCAAATAGTATCAGAGATTTGAATCTTATAATAAACGATTTTGTTGCTTGGTATAACTATAGAAGGCGACATCAGACTCTACATTATAAAGTTCCTGCTGATCTCTATTATCATAAACAGTAAATGAATATATTCATAAATACTTTAAATATGTGTCGACGTATTTATCAACATATTCATTTTAAAAATCGGATCACTTTGAAAAAAATGGTCTAGACAAATGGGTGCATTATAATGTATAACAATGTTACAAAAAATAATATCATAGAATTCAGTAGGATAATTCCTAGAAAACCCCTACATACTAAAAAAAGCAAAATGCTGTTAAAATGAGCTTAAGAATAAATAGCAAACATCTAACATAACAATTCTATTTGTAAATCAGGTGAGGCTTATCCTATAGAAAGCTTTCGAACTACGCAAGCGTATCTTTTGCCTTTAGTATTTCTTTATTGTTTAAGATAACTGTCTGAGCTCCTCTGCCTTAGCATTATATCTCCACTTTCTGCAAGTTATTCCATTAAGTAGTAAAAACATTAGACTTGCCGCAAAACTAAGAAAAAAAGACCAAAGATAGAGCAGATTGAACTTATAGTAAAAATAGAACAAAAAAACTCCAACAATAAATTATACAAACTTCATCAGGTTAACTTTAACTTAAGAAAACATAAATCAAATTTTCTTGCTCAAAGACCTTGCTTTTTCTCCAACCTTACTCAAACGTACTCTAGCTTAATGCATAATTTTACCCATAAACAACCTTATCTTTGGTACTTTTATTAGTTACAAGTCATCTAGAAAACCCAGATGCTCTACGAAGCCCACCAATCAATATCAGATCCTGCTCTTGTCCTACAGCATTTAATATAGCGTATAACAAAACCATCGCATCTCCCCCAGTAATACGCTTGCATCCTCCACAAAATTCGTATTCACTTAACTGTCGATTTGCCTCCACCCTTTTTCGTTCAACTTGTTCTGCGGTGTTAGCATACTTCAACTCTATTCCAATTGGATGAGTATCATCATTTTCCGCAGATTTTGATAATACTAGGTCTATTTTCCTTCCTCTCTGTAGCTGGAACTCAATAATTACCTTGGCAGGATTATCGCAACTTTGAAATATCCCACGCAACAAAGCCTGAAATTTAGCTTCATTGTTCACGAGTAGACGGTTTCCATTTAATAACGGAGACAACAGACGAGAAATCTCATTAAATAAAACTTCATACCTAGCCCTGTACTCACCATTAACATTACTATTATTACCAAAATTAGGCTCAGCACTCATCAACTGATCTGCAAGTTGATGTAAATTCCTAACATTACCCATTTGTTCTGAAAACCTTCCCTCGAAATAACCTTCACTATGAGAACGTGAGTAAGCACGTAGTGATTCGAATTTCTTTGCAGAAGCCACTTCCAGATGACCCTGGACGTCTACTTCACAAAGTACTTGACGCACCTTAGCATCATCTGTGGCTTGAGGCAGTAACGACAGGTTCAATGCCTTGTCTGGTAAAGTCTGCCACTTTAAACGACGAAAAATGTGAAGCACAAAAAAACCAATATTTGATAAAAATAGAGCTAAAGTTAACGCATGGCTTACAATATCTCCCCCTTGTATCTTGTCAAAAGCATCTGATGTTTTAAGCTTAAGCATTAGGTGGAGAAGGGAAGAACTTTGAATATCTCCTTAGATATAAAATCTGTGTGGTAGACAAGAGTTCCCTTCTCAAAAGTATAGGCTGAACGGTATCGTAGAAAGACCTAAATGGTTATAATTCTGTATCCACAAGGTTAGCCTTACTTTTCATTTTAATAGTAACGTATGGAGTTATATATGATCAACAACTTTTTGGGTATAGACATATCAAAAGATCGCTTTGATGTTTCTCTTTCATTCATAAGCAACAAAGGAAAACGTGAAACCAGGAAAAGGAGTTTCAAGAATAATGATCATGGGTTTCAAGGTTTACTGAGCTTTCTACAAAAGCATAATGTAGAACAAGTAAAAGCCTGCATGGAAGCTACTGGTTGTTATAGTGAAGCCTTAGCTGAATTTCTACACAATACTGGACATTTTGTGAGTGTTGTTAATCCAGCTTGTATAAGATTTTATGCAAAAAGTAAGCTTATACGACAAAAGAATGATCAGACTGATGCAGAGATAATTGCCGATTATTGCCAAAGACAGGAACCTATTCGTTGGGCACCACCTTCTCCTGAGTTAAAGAAATTAAAGCATCTTTATCGTTGCTCGGCTGCGTTAAAAGATGAATTGACATTAGTAAATAACCACTTAGAAAAAAAAGAGAGACTGCCTAAAGAAGTTGCAAATGCTTGGGAAGACCTTGCAATGAACATAAAACAAAAAATAGAAAGAATAAAAAACTCCTTACGTGAACTATTAAATAAACACAAAGAATTGTTGGAAAATTTTCAACTTCTATTGACCATTCCAGGAATAGGAGAAGAATCAGCAGTAGCTATTTTGGCTGAAGTTCCTAACATAAAAGCTTTCAAGGATGCCAGGCAATTGGCAGCATATGCTGGAGCTATACCACGAAATATAACGTCAGGTACGTCTGTACATGCCAAGCCCAGATTAAGTAAATCCGGTTCACGAACATTATGTAAGGCAATGTACTTTCCTGCCATAGTAGCTAAGAATCATAATCCTACTATTATGACTTTTTGCAAAAGGTTAAAAGAGAAAGGCAAGCATAACATGGCCATTGTGGGAGCTGCAATGCGTAAGTTACTCCATATTGTTTTTGGTGTTTTAAGGTCAAAGAAGGCTTTTGATCCAGATCATATCAAAAACTACAGAGCTAGGAGTTTGGCTGAAAGTTTAGTGCTTTAAAATCAAAAAACGCTCCAATTATGTAAAATAGTATCTTACACAAATTTTGTAACTGGTTAGTGAATATGTTGATAAGTAAATTAATTTTATACGTACAAAAAAGCGGAAATTTACTTATCAACATATTCACTAACTATAATCTGTGTACCGTTACACAAAATGTGAATTGGAAGTATTTTTTAATTTTATGATACAGCTTGAACAATTTTTGTAATTTTTTTGTTGACTTGCAAGACGGTATCTACCACTTGCATATGCACAAGCCGCTGGATTATTTGCAAAAACCCCTCCATCCACTAATACTCTGTCTATCTGATCAATTTTTAGATGTTTTGGTATGAGATATCTTCGTTATTGGTAACTGTAAGTATAAGGTGCACTCACTACCACTTAGAGATAAATCTGGAATGATCTGGTGAATCGAAGCATCTGGGGTGTAAATGTCTATTCATATAGAAGTTAATAGTAATAAGGTAATAGAAAGTGTAAACGCTAAAAGAAGAAAAATAGAATTAGCAATAGTGAGTGCATTAAACAGAACGGCACTATGGTTAAAAGCGCAAGCAGCTAAGGAAATCAGTGAGGAAAAGAGAATAAAACTAAGTTTGATAAGAAAGAGATTAAGAATTTTTAAGGCGAAAACTAGCAGATTAGAAGTGTTAATTAGAGCAAATCTCTATGACATTAGAGCATCGACAATTGGCAAGATACAAAAAACAAGAAGAGGATCGAAAGTAGGAAAGCATGAGTTTATAGGAGGATTTGCAGCAGTTATGCCAAAAGGAAATAGCGGTATTTTTAAGCGTGAAGGAAGAACAGCCCTGCCAATAAAGGAAATTAAGTTGCCACTAGAACCTGAGGCTTCAAGGATAATAGGAAATCTTGTTAATTATGAGGTTGAGGAAGTATTTACAAAATTTTTTGAACGTGAATTGAGCTATAAAGGATGAATTTGAAAGATTTACATCAAGCAATTTGCAGCACACTGAAGGAAGAAATACCGGCTATACAGACATGTGAAATTTATCCAGCAATAAGAAAAGAATTAGTAGCGCCAGCGGTGTTTGTGGAACTAGCAAGTTTAGAACCAGGTAAAGATCCAGGTACTGAAGAATTAGCTCTGAAAGCAAGATTTGAAGCACGAATTGTGATTGATAGCACAATAGAAAATGCTCCTCTTATTGTCAGATCATTAGCTGCTGAGGTTGCAAGAGTAGTGAACAAGAATACCTGGGAAAAGAATGTATCTCCGGCTGAATTTCTTTCTGCAGAGCCTGATGGATTTAGACCCGAATTAGATGCATATTTGGTGTGGATGGTTGATTGGAGTCATCAGCTTCATTTAGGTAAATCAGTATGGGAAGAGGGGAAAATTAAACAACATACAATAAACGTAGGAAATATAAATGTTGGACCATAGTTTTGCGATTTCAGAGCTAAATAGAAAATTAGCGAATATTATCCGTATTGGATTGGTAAAAGAAATAGATTATGAAAAAGCAAAAGTAAGAGTAAAAATAGGAGAATTTTTAACAGATTATTTACCGTGGATAACGAGCAAAGCAGGAAAAGATAGAGATTGGTCTCCGCCAGACATCGATGAACAAGTTATGATATTTTCTCCTCTTGGCGAATTATCGTTAGGAGTGGTGTTAGGAGGGATATACCAGGAAAAATACCCTGCATCAGAGAATAAAAAAGAGGTGAGTAGCTTAACATTTCAAGATGGAACAAAGTTGTCATACGATAAAGATAAACATCATTTAGAGATTGAAGTAGTAGATAAAATAACACTGAAAGCTGGGGGATCGAGAATAGAAATGACAAAAAGTGGAATAAAATTGAAGGCAGATAAAATAAACCTTAATTAAATGAATAAATCGGTTGTGCGAGTAGGAGATCATTGTGCAGAAGCAACACTACATTTTTGCGTTAGTGGCAGTAACAATGTTTTTGTAAATGGTAAGCCAGTTTGCCGAAAAGGAGATAATTTTACAGAAGGTAGAGTATTAACTGAAGGATCAAAAACAGTGTTTGCAAATGGGTTTGGAGTGGGAAGAGTTGGTGATATGGTTTCTTGTGGTTCCAAGGTGATCAGTGGTAGCAGTAACATTTTTTCAGGATAAAATATGCTATACTTATCAAAAATAAAGTTATGAATATGGATATAACTACTAGCCTATTAGGAGACATTAGTAATTTAATAGATAGAGCAAAAAATCATCTTTCTGTTCAATTCAATTCTACTCTAGTATTGTTAAACTGGGAAATTGGCTCTAGAATTGATCAAGATATTCTAAAGCACAAACGTGCAGATTATGGGAAGCAAATCATCTCCCAACTTGCAAAAGAACTTCAGATTAAATATGGACGTGGTTTTGATAGAGCGTCATTATTTCGTATGGTGCAATTTTCTAAATTCTTTTCTGATCAAGAAATTGTCGCGACACTGTCACAACAATTGAGTTGGTCACATTTTGTAGAAATTATTGCAATTTCTGATGAGCTGAAGCGTAATTATTATATAGAAATGTGTCGTATTGAAAGGTGGAGTGTTAGGGCACTACGTAGTAAAATCGATACTATGTTGTATGAACGTACAGCGCTAGCAAAAAAACCTGAAGAGTTTATAAGAAGGAGTATAAAAAATTTACGTGAAGAAAATATGTTAGCACCAGAATTCATTTTTCATGACCCATACTTCCTTAGCTTCATGGAATTGCCATCAAGTTATAGTGAGACTGATCTAGAAAATACAATCTTGGATGAATTGACAAAATTTTTACAAGAGTTTGGAAATGATTTTTGTTTTGTAACACGTCAAAAAAGGATGAGTACTAAAACAACTGACAGGTATTTGGACCTGCTATTTTTTCACAGAGGATTAAAACGCCTTATAGCAATAGAACTAAAAATAGGTCGCTTTGAACCAGCTTATAAAGGACAGATGGAATGGTATTTAAATTGGTTAGATAAAAATGAACGAAAAGCAGGTGAAGAAAAACCGTTAGGGATTATTTTATGTGCTGATAAGGATCAAGAGGATATAGAATATCTTGAACTCGAAGGCTCTAATATTCATGTTGCACAGTATTTAACACAGCTTCCTTCTAAAGAAATTCTTGAAAAGAAGTTGAGAAAGGCTATTTCTATAGCACGTGAAAAACATGCAAGTATTAAGTCAAATCCATGAAAAATATATGAAAGGAATGGATGCTAAAACAGGGAAAGAATTAGAGGGAATAGAGCACTTAAAGCAATCGATAATTGATATACTGACCACTCCTATTAACAGTAGAATAATGAGGAGAGATTATGGGTCAAGATTATTTGAATTAGTAGATAAGCCAATAAATAGAGATTTAACACTTGAGATATATGCAGCAACAGCAGAAGCACTGGGGAAATTTGAGAAGAGATTTAAGTTAGAAAAAGTAAAAATTACAGAAGTAAAAGAAGGGAGAGTAACATTGAATTTAGAAGGTGTCTATCTTTCAGAAGGTAAGTTCATAAATATTAATGGAGTAGTTGTTTAAAAATGCAGCAGCCAAATATTATCGAACCACTGAACTTTGAGGAGATCTTTTCCAGAATGAAAGAAGAGTTAGTAAATCGAGACACAAGTTTTACAGGATTGGTGGAAAGTGATCCAGCAATGAAGGTATTAGAAGTAGCAGCATGGAGAGAGTTGTTACTCAGACAAAGGATAAATGAAGCAGTAAAGAGTAATTTACTGAAATTTGCGACAGGAGAAGATCTTGATAATTTGGCTGAGTTTTATGGAGTAGAGAGGCAGAAAGAAGAAGACGATGTACGATTTAGAAAGAGGGTGAAAGCAAAAATAGTAGGCTGGAGCACATGTGGGAGCAAGGAGTATTATAGGTATCATGCACTGTCGGCAGATAGTAGAGTAAAAGATGCATTAGTAGAATCGCCTATACCAGGGAAAGTACAAATTTCAATCTTATCAACAACAACTGGCATAGTGTCAGAAGAGCTACTTGAAATTGTAAAAAAGCAGGTTACTAGAGATGATATAAGGGTTTTAACTGATACAGTAACAGTAATTGGTTGCAATATTACGGAAATAGATATTCACAGCAGAATGAGCATAAGTCCTGTGATATCGAAGGAGGAAATCAAGAAGCAGTTTATTGAGAAGTTTGAAGCAAGTAGAAGGTTGGGATGGAATGTTACAAAATCATGGATAATAGCGAATCTATTTGTAGATGGTGTAGAAAATGTGGAATTAATCGAGCCAAAAGAGGACGTTGTAGTACTAGGAAATGAGTGCGCTGCATTAAGAAAGTTAAAGGTTGAGTAATGTTATTGCCACCAAATGCAACAAACCAGGAAAAAGCGCTAGTAGATGCGATAGATTATAAGGTTGATCCAAGCTGTATTAGAGGATTTAAATTTAGATTGGAAGAAGAAACATTGCCGTGGATAATAGAAGAATATGGTTTAGAAGAAATACTACGCTGGGTAAAAGACAAAAGAAAAGCTGTAGTAGAAGGAGTGAAATTTCAAAGACTACGTGGAACGCCTGCATCACTTAAAATAGCACTGAAATGGGCGAATATAGAAGACATTACAATTATCGAAGAACCACCTGGCAAGCACTTCTTTGAGCTGCAAATTGGAATAAAGGATGTGCCAAATGACTTTTTCGTTGATGCCGCTATAGAGCTTGCAAAACTATCATTACCAGCAAGATCAAGGCTAATGAGGATTTTCAATGGCCACTATAACATTGATAGGTTTATTTTAGATGAAAGCTTTTTTGGGAATTTGCTATCTGATTATTCTGGAATCAAGATCAAAAAAGAAGGGCCAATACTATCATTTGGAAGAAAAAATTCATTTAAACTAAAAATAGCAAATGCAACTTTCAATTTTAGTACATTTCGAAATCATTATGAGAGAAGTTTTAGCAATGATTTATATCGCCTAGATGTTGCAATACTTGGAGAAACAGAGCCACATACCAAAAACTACAGTGGAATATATGAACGAAATCACATGTGGTACAATTTCAAAGCACTGTACTCTATTTCGCAGAGTTTACTACCACCAATAAAGTTTGCCAAAGCACAGATTGTATTGTCAGATAGCTGGAAATTAGGAGAAATAAATCACTGTTTTCCTCCTTGCTATCAAGAAGAAATAGGAGGCACACTTTTACTTAATAATGATAAACTTTCTGGACAGCTATGGAACTTGGAATGCAAACCAATTTTGGAAAGATTTAATATCAGCTATGAATATGAAGCAAAGAATTTTACTGATCAAAAGGTTGCGAAAGCTAATTTAACAGAATATCACGTAGCTTACGAAAATGATAGAAGTTCAGGACAAGAAGATTCAATACACGAATTAGAAAATTACATTTTAGTATTTTACCCAGGAGTACTGAAATGGCACGAACATCGACATTTGCACAGAAGTTGGAAAAGTAGTCAAGTTGTATCTATAATAAGTTAAGTACTTATATTTAGATCCTCATATATTATATTAATAATAGGTTAAAATGTATGAAATAAAAAGAAAAGGACTTGCTTTCTCATGCTAAAAAGGACATGACTTGAATAGCAGCAGGTAAATATAAGAAATTTGTCTGGCGCTAGAAAAGCTAATTTTGTGAGGTATGAAATGAGTTTTAGCAAGAGTAAGTTTTTTAAAGAAGTATCAAGTAACGGGTTTAAAAACATTAATAAAAGAAATGAAGAAGGAGAGACGATCTTGCATCAAGCAGTAGAAATCTCTGATTACAAAACAGTAAGGTTATTAATAAAAAAAGGAGCAGAGGTTAATGCAAGAGACAAAAATGGTTATACACCTCTGCACTGTGCAGTATTCGCAAAAAGTTTAGAAAATGTAAAAGTGCTGCTAAGGTCGGGAGCAGAAGTAAATGCCACTCAATATGTCACTGGATGTACGCCACTGCACTCTGCGTGCAAAATAGGAGGAGCAGGAGTTGAAATAATAAAAGAGCTGGTAAAGGCTGGAGCTGAAGTTAATCAACTGAATAAGTACGGAGCAACGCCAATGTATTACATATGGGAAAGTGAAAAGTATCGTCTATGTGATAGCAAAGAGAGTGAAAAGGCGAGTAAATTTTTGAGAGAAAAAGGAGGAATAACAAAAAGTAGAGAACTGACCTGCTATGGAATAGAGGGGCTAGTGGGAGAAATAGCAGACATGTTGAATGGAAGCTACATGCCGGAGCTAAAAATAATAGAGATAGGAGAAATAAGGAAAAGAGACAAATCACTAATAAAGGAGGAATGTCAAAATTTAGCAAGCAAGATAATAAGCCAAGTGAATGAAATGATTAATGAGACAGACTTAAGGTGGTAAATGGGTGGGGTAACTAAGATGTTCAATTTAAATAAGAGATTGGAAAAATTAAAGAAGAATTCATTTTATGTAATAAATGAAAAAGACGAAGGTGGTAATACAGTATTGCATCTAGCAGCACAATTCTCTGATGAAAAAGTAGTCAAGTTACTGATAGAAAGGGGAGCAGAAATAAATATAGAAAATAATAGCGGAGATACACCGTTACACCTAGCAGCATTTCTGGGAAAGGTAGAAAATATTAAGGCACTGATAAAAGGAGGAGGAGAAGTAAATGCTAAAAATGATGGAGGATATACGGCATTACATTGTGCAAGCATGATGAGCTGTGAAAAAACGGTAAGGGAGCTAATAAAAGCAGGATCAGATGTAAATACTAGAAATTATATAGGAAGGACGCCACTACACGGAGCAGTATTTATGAGGGAGATAAAGAACGTAAGAGCAATATTAGAAGCCAGGGGAGATGTAAATGAGAAAGATGATAAAGGATATACACCGATAGATTTGGCATATATGGGAAATAGCGAAGAGATCATGAGAGAATTAGTAGAAGGTTATGGAAGTTGATTGAGAAAAGGAAGAAAATGGTAGAAAAGGAAGTGTTGTTATTAGAGAGAAAATCGTTATCAGAACTGAGAAAAATATGGAAGAAGGTATATGGGGAAGAGGCACCTAAACATTCAAAGAAATATCTGATACCAAGACTATCATATAGAATGCAGGAGGAAGCATATGGAAAAATGTCAAGAAAAGGGTCAAAAAGACTAGAGTATCTGGCAGATCGACTAGAGAAGGGAAAAAGAATAAGTAGTGACAAATTGCCAGTAGCAGGAACAGAGCTAATATTAGAGAGAGGGGAAGAAACACATGCGGTAATGGTAACAGACAAGGGTTTAATCTACCGAGAAGAATTTTTCACATCATTGTCAGCAGTAGCCGGAAAAATAATGGGAATGAGTTACAACGGACCTTTATTATTTGGAATGCGTGATAAAAATGGAAGTTGAAAATGCTAAAAGAAGTAAGATGCACGATATATACGAGAAAGTCAAATGAAGACGGTCTAGAACAAAAGTTTAACAGTTTAGATGCGCAGCGAGTAGCATGTGAAAAGTACATAAAGAGCAGAGAGGGTTGGGTAGTATTGGCCAAAAGGTACGATGATGGAGGTTTCTCAGGAAAGAATTTAGAAAGACCAGCAATAAAGGAATTATTTGAAGATGTTAAAGGAGGAGAAGTAGATTGTGTGGTAGTGTATACTCTGGATAGGCTATCAAGGGAGACAAAAGACAGCATTGAAGTAACATCATTTTTTAGAAGGCACCGAGTAAATTTTGTAGCAGTAACGCAGATATTTGATAATAATACGCCAATGGGAAAGTTTGTACAAACAGTGTTATCAGGAGCAGCACAGCTAGAAAGAGAGATGATTGTAGAAAGGGTAAAAAATAAAATAGCAACATCAAAAGAGCAGGGATTATGGATGGGTGGAACTTTACCGCTTGGGTATGATGTAAAAGATAAAGAATTAATAATAAATGAAAAAGAAGCAAAAATAGTAGGGCACATATTTGAAAGATATTTGGAGCTAAAATCAATGGCAGAATTGGCAAGGGAGTTAAATAGTCAAGGATACCGGACAAAATCAGATATCTTTAAAAAAGCGACGGTAAGGAGAATAATAACAAATCCAATATATATGGGAAAAATCAAACATTATGAAAAAGAGTATGAGGGAAAGCATGAAGCAATAATAGAAGAAGAAAAGTGGCAAAAAGCGCAGGAATTGATAAGGAATCAACCATATAGAAAAGCAAAATATGAGGAAGCACTGCTTAGGGGAATAATTAAGTGCAAGAGCTGTGATGTGAATATGACACTGACATATGCAAAAAAGGAGAATAAGAGATATCGATATTACGTATGCAACAATCATTTAAGGGGAAAAGGTTGTGAATCAGAAAACCGAAATGTAATAGCAGGAGAAGTAGAAAAAGAAGTGATGAGGAAAGCGGAGCAGATATATGAAAATTGGAGAGAAAAGACCGAAGAAAAATGGGAAAATTTAAGTTTTGGAAAGCAGAAAGAAGTAGTGAAAAAGTTAATAAAGGGAGTAATGATAAGAGAAGATGGAATAGAGGTACATTCTGAGTCAGAGGAAACATTTATACCAATAAAAAAGAAAGGAAATAAATGCACAGTAGTAGAGCCAGAAGGGAAAACAAATAATGCACTACTGAAAGCAGTGGTGAGAGCTCACCTATGGAAACGTCAGCTAGAAGAGGGAAAGTATAGAAGTGTTAAAGAGATGAGTGCCAAAATTAATATAGGTACAAGACGTATACAGCAAATTTTGAGATTAAATTATTTAGCTCCAAAAATAAAGGAAGACATAGTAAATGGGAGACAGCCAAGAGATTTGAAGCTAGCTTATTTAAGAGAAGTACCAATGTTATGGAGTGACCAATTGGAGAAGTTTTACGGCTTAGAATCTCAATTTACAAAAGCAATAGGCAATGGAAAAGACTATGTGCCAGAAAACCAATACTTTAAAACAAAGAATTAAGGTAAACTAGTTTTACAGGAACTGATACTTAACTATGTAATAAAAATAGTGATAATCTTAAACATACATATGAAACGATTCCAGAACTCCAAAGTTATTGCGTAAGAACCTGATAGCCCTTCTCCCGCTGAATCATGTGGTGGGTCTGATAAAACCCCAACTATGGATTAGCCAGCAAAGAAAGGCATAGAAATAGAGGGCTTTTTCGACTGCATGGAATAGGAAATCAGAACAGAAAAAACATGAATTAGGAAATTTGTTGGCGATCTGTGTCTTGTGTGCTCAATCTCAAATTTGTTTTTCAAGGAGTCGAAAACAGTCTCAACAATCGATCTTTTCCTTAGTAAAATCTTCTCTTTAAGTGAAATGAGTACGTTTTTCATACCTTTTTTTACTTTAGTGACGAGTTTTAGGCCTCTATCAAAGAGTTTCTCAAAGAGCTCTTTCTTTATATAGCCCTTATCTCCAAACAAAAGTCCGGTCAGTCTTTTAGTGAGAGTTGGCACAGGTTTTCTGTCATCAACGTTACCTTTGGTTAGAGTAAGTGATTCCAATTTCATTAATTACCAAGTGCAATTTAAAGCCAAAAAACCAACCATATGTGCTCTTACTAATTTCTGCCAAACCATCAAAAACTTTGTTCTTGGAGATTCTTTTTTTGTGGCAAACAGCGATTGTAGAAGTGTCTATGTAGGCAATACCTGTCATTTTTGCTTGTTTGCAGAACCATTGCAAAAGTAATCCATAAAACCCGTGATTTAAGAGCGATAAATCGGTCATATGTTGGCAATTTAGAAAACTCAGATTTATAAAGTGGCAGATAAAGTAGGTAAAAAGCTTTGAAACTTTTGCAAGGGGATTGATGATATAATAGAATTATGGTGAGAATTTCCGAAGTCCGTTATTCTAGTGGGTTTTCTTCCTTTTGATAGGAGCATATTAGCAAAATTATCATCGACTGTGCGACAAAAATCCTCGACGCAACAGTAAAGTTCTGTAATATCTTTCTTCATGGGTAACCTCTTAATTATTGATAAAATACTTGAGCTTACCCTGTTTTCCTCTTCTTAGCTGCACTTTTATCTCTTTATTTAATCCATAGTTGGGGTGATAAAGGAAATTCTGTAGGTATCACAAAAGTCAATTCAATCAAACACAAAAGGCTATACCTATAAAAGAATAAACATCAAGAGAGAAAAATAATTTCTTTAGAAGAATCTCTAAATTATTAAGTCAACACTTATCCCCCTACTATTTCTTCTCACCTTGAGAGTATAGTTTATACCTAAGAAAATCTTACTTTGAAGATACATCAATTTTTTTACCCTCCAAGACCTTTCTTTTGTTTACTAATTTTAGTTGACTTCATTAACACACTACTATTTCTTTCGAAGCTCCCACCTTTTGCAGCTGGTCTAAACTATCGATTGGCCTCATAAGAGTAGATGGGACACCTGATTCTTTCACTACAAAATTTGATTGTTTAATAGTTTCAGCTGACTCTATAAGTATTCTACCGTTTCTTTCAAAACCTTTATCGTTAACAGCTTGTAGAACACTTTTTCCTCCTAAAAAGCAGCTTTCTCCTAGACTTGATTTATCTTTTAATTTGTTAAACTTCTCCTGGTTCTCTCCATCAAGCTTTACTTTTATTATATTACTATCACTAGGATACAGATGAATACTAATCTCGCCTACTTCAGTGGTAAAGGACATTTCAATGCTATCTCCTAAGACATCTGTATAATTTCTTTTTCCTCCTATATTTTCAACTCTTACTATACTCTCTCCAATCTGTAGGATGCTACTTTCTATACTAAAGTTTTCATTCACCTTACTATTCATAACCTTTCCAACTTCAACAATACTGTTTTTTGGCCACCTAAAAAGAACAAGATTGTTATCTACTTCTACTTGCAGATCATCATCTTGAACTTGTTCATTCTTATTTATTAAACCTTCATATGCGATACTTTTCAGTTTGTCCTTAATTTTTTTACACTCTGTAAAAATAGGCTCATCACTTCCCCACATAGTTTCACCTATCATTCTATCATTGTAAAAATCAGACTCTATTTTTGCACCTGCTAATAGTAGCTTATTGACAATATTGAATAAAGGTTCTAAAGCCTCTTCCCACTCATCTATTGCCTCTTCCCCATTGTCCTTATAACGTGATATAGTAGTAGGAGTTATACGCATAACACTGCTAGCATTAGCAATGTCAATTATTTTTTTAAATATAAAATTCGACACACTACGTTCATAGTGATCACAGCGTAAATTTAGCTTTATTTTTCTTTTCAAATGTTCATCTATTAAACGTTCCATCTTTTCTAGAGTGACCTTTGCAGAACTTTCGTATCTATTTTCATGAAACTCTTTCATTATACTTTCCATCTTGTCATGAAATTCATCAATCGAAACTTTTTCGCTTTCAGTTAACAGATTTGCTAAATTCATTAAAATTGAGTTCTCTGGAATAAAAGAACTTTCAACAACAGTATTGTTGTCTTCAACAACGGACTCATGCCAGTCATCAGTTTGTTCTTGATCTAACAATGATGGACTAGGCTCCAGAGTTTGCTGACCAAAACGTTCCATGTGCTGTTCTTCAGTAGCTAATCCACCATTTGCATGAACTTGCTTAGTTCCTAAAATATATTCTAATATCATAATCCCTCAATCTATAGATATATTATGTACATAATTAGCATGAATAAAAGCTAATGCAAGTATAATTTTTCTAATACCAATTTCCGTTAGTTATGAAACACATGAAAAAGAGCTGTTTTTGCCTATAATTGAGAAGTTAAACAAATTTATCATTTGCGTTCCCAACAATGAGTGTTGGTATTAGCTGCATGATGCATACGCTACTTTTAAATTTGATCAAACTTAACTAAAAAAGTAGTGATTTTCAATAATTTACCTACAATCTAATTCATAGTTGGGGTTAGAACAGTGTTACAGAACTTGATTATATACTAAAGCATAATCACTCTAGATGCAAAAGTGGTTAGCTGCATAATTTACCTAGCAATTTCTCCCCTAGAGTCAGAAACTCTTCTTAACTCTTCACGTTCTGTCCATTTGTTGTTAGACTCGCTTATTACTTCAGGATGCATTAATCCACCAGATCTAGCAAAAACACCTTGATCTATAGCTTCAATAACCGATAAACCTCCCAATAAGCAATTTTGCCCTATTTCTTCATGACTTGCTATTTCTTCAAATAGATCTTCATCGCTCACTTCTACTCTTATCAATTTTTTATTGTTCTCATCAGGATATAATCTAACTTCCAATTCTCCCAAACTAGTATAGAAAGTTAATACTATACTGCTGCCTTCTGTAAGATCTGTATAATTCCTTATGCCATCTTCAGTTTTAATTTCTACTTCACTATTACCAATCCTTACTATATTTCTTCCACACTTTACATCCCCATCTGTGAGACCTAAATCCCTTACCCCATCTGTTATCTTTATAATGTCTATTTTACTATCTTTAGAATATTCTAAGTAAAAAACGGAGTTGTCTACTCTTACATCTTTTAGCTCGCTATTGGTTGCATTTTTTGCGATTTCAATAAACTTATGAGAATTGCTAACATAATCTATATAAGCTTTTTTTAGGTTAGTTTTATGCTCTTTAAATTCTGGTGTCAGTGTGTTAGCATCAACTGTATTACCAAACACTGCCCCTTTTGATACTAATTGACATATTATATTACTAGCAACTTTAGGATTTTTTTCCAACTCACTGATTTTTTTCATCACATAATCGGTAAAAGTGTATTCATTACCTGAAAAGAAATCTTGTGAAAGAGAATAGTTTAATCGTACACCAGACTTTATAGCATCGTTTACAATCTCTTCAAGTTCAGCCATATTTTGAGCTTGAAACATCTTATCAGAAAACTTATTTAACTTCTCCTTTTGATTTGAGGTTAAATTAACGAGTAATTTGCTGACCTGTCCTTTCTTTTGCTGACGATAAATAATATTTTTATCATAATCTAATGCTCCTGCTTCTAGAAATATTTTTCTTAACTCTTGAGCAAGATCTTCATTGTCCCAAGCAAAACGTTCAACATATGAGAACACTTTTGACTCACCCATTCCGTGCCGAATATTTAGCACCACTTTTAGGTCTGAGTCTCTTTTATGCTTACTTAAAAACTCCTTTAAATTTTTAGTGCAGTCTGAATCTAGTGCAAGTAAGTCATACAATTCCTTATTCATCTTTTTCTGTTTATCAGTTAAAAATAATTCTTCTATATTATAGCAGAGTTTATTAGTTGCTATTTGTTGTGGAGTTTTACCCTTTCTACTTGTTATATTAGGGTTAGCTCCTTTTGAGAGGAGAGAGTTTGTATTATCGTAATGACCTTTGGCAGCAGCAAGGCATAATGGTGTTTTTCCTTTATTATCTTGTATGTTAGGATCTGCGCCTGCTTCTAAGAGTAAATCTATAGCCTGATTTCCTATGCGACGAAATCCACCAATATTTGCTCCTGCAATCGCATGCAATACTGTTGATTGAGATTCTCCTCTTCTTAGGTTAAGAATCACTTTTAAATCTTTATTGTTTTTATTATCATGTAAAAATTCTTCAAGGGGCTCAGTATTATCAAATGAACCACAGTTAGAAGCTAAACATTTTAGAGCACTAAGTAACTTTTTGTTTAAAATTTTTTGACTTGGCGTAAGATCATGGTCCAGAGCAAACCAAACACAAATTTGTTCACTTAATCCAAGTTTGCTATCTATCAAAGATAATGGTTCATTATAGTTTCTGACTGATGGTAAGTCTCCTGAGTACCACATATCATTCATCAGCTCATTTAATAAATGCTCTTTAGATGATAGATGTTCTATAATGGACTCATATTCGAAATCATATAGTTCTGATTTGGATTTTGGCTTTAGTAGATTGATGATAGATTTTACCATCCCAGTAGACTCACTCATACTTACCCCTTAAGCTAAGATATATGATATATTGTATGCGATATGTAACATTAAGTCAATAACCATAATCTTTTTACTGCTCACGTCGTTAAGCTTTTGTTAAGTTTTTATGGTGAGTAACAATGGAGTATATAGAGAGGTTAAAAGTTGCTTATGACTCCAAATTTGAGCTAATTTTACTATAAATCAACATGGTTAAGACCTATACTTGATATCACTACTATAAGAGCATGATGCTTTAAAGGAGCACGGAAACTGCTGAAGCTTATACAGTAACCTGCGGAGCCACTTCAGCAGAATAAACAAACACATGCCAGTATTAGTAGAGAATTATTTATAAGTCAACTAACTTTTTCAAAAATATTTTAGCAAGAACATCAGTGTTGTGAAAAAAAGTTCAAAACCTTCCAGCCTTGGTAACTATTTACACAATACATACTTTTAGCTCTTAGCTATCTAAGGAATTCACTGGAGATTGATTACTATAAATGTAATTCATATTATGCTTAGTAATAAATGTATCGGAAAACGAACTTTTAACAGCACTCCATGTACTCGTATCAGGATCATTTTGTTTTCCTTCTATAACTTTGTCACAAAACTTCCCGACAGCATAACCTACTTAAGATGACTATTTCTTAAGACTAGATCACTGATTAACTGCTCGAGATAGACCTGCTTGTTTAACATAAGGTTGTTGGAGACTACCTGGCTGTTGACCAAAAGCAACCACAGAGCTATGTCTTACATCTACCTCTACAAACTCATTACCAATTTTTATAAGGGAACCTTCATCTGTTGCACCTTTATTAAAAACAGCATATATCAGTTTCACTTTGCCAGCATCAGTAATTACCTTATACGCTTCACCTTCTTTATATCTTTTCAACTGGTCCTTAGCATCTTTTTCTTTTTTATCCAATTCTCCTTTCTTAGCAAATTTTAGCTCTATTCCAACTGGGGGGTATTCTTTTTTTTGATCAGTAGCATTTATAACCAAAATAACATCCAACTTCTCTCCACCACCTATTTGAAATTCAGTAATAACTTTTATATTATCTTCTCCGTAGCTACTAAATAAACCATGCAATACAGCTTGAAATGTAGCCTCATTGCTTATTAATGATTTGAAAGGATGTAGTATATGAGAAATTTCTTCAAATAGTTTTTTGTAATCATCATATTTACCAGATTCTATAGCTTTGCTCAAAGCTGCTTTAAATTTTTTATTTTCCACAATTCGAGTAAAATTACCTTGTAAAATTTCTTTACCTCTTTTGTATTTGTCCAATGAGTCATACGTATTTACTGTAATTCCCTTATTCTTATTACAGTACTGATCAAATGGATTCTTATTACTAGGCGTACTGTATAAGTTACAGGTTATTTCTTGTATCTTTATGTCATTGACGTTTTGAATTCTCCTAATATTTTCAATAGGAATTCCTTTATTATCTGGCACTCTCAATGCAAATTCATTTTTTTCATTTATGTTGAGTATAAGCACCTTCTTACCTAAAGTTAGCACTATAGTTGTAACACAATCCTCAATACTTTCTTTTGCTGCTTCTGGGCGTTTCTGTGATCCAGTAACCATTTTATCATTTTGATCATAAATAAAAATATGTTTACCTAACTTTTCACGCTTAATAATATTAGAAATAAGTACTAGCTGACCTAAGATCATTCTGCTGACATAATTAATATTATCACTTCCACCATTGCTCCAAACAATTCCATAGTAAAGATACTCTAGCTGTGTTCTTATCACCTCAGCATTCGCTGCTTCAGTGCCAAGTAACTTTTCTATTACAGAATTACCTTCTCGACTAAGAAAATTTTCTACATCAATTTTAACATTTTCGTGATGAACCATGTCAAAATTTAATCCTACACAAATAGCTTCATTAGCTATAGTAATCATTCTTATAGAGTTAGAAAAAGAGCCCTTAACATAATCTTGTGCTTGCTTCAATGCTTTTATCACTGTACTTATCTCACCAGTACCTGCTTTAAGCTCAATAATAATAGGAATAGAGCTTAGCGACTTATCAGAACCGCGCACAAGTAAAATAATGTCTGCGTAACCTTTTCCAGCAAATAATTCGAGATAAAGTTTTAGGTGAAAACGATACTTAAAATTTATCAAAAACCCAGCTAAAAACCCATGATGACTTGATTCTTTACCGCTAAATAGAGTTTCTTTTTCATATTTCTTATAGACATTTGTAATATAATTAAACATTCTTCTAGCGTTCTTTTTTACTTCTTCGAAATCTTGATTACTCAATTTTGAAATTAAGCTCTCTAGGTCTTGTTGGTCACGATCTTTTTCTATTTCTGTAAAACCTTTTTGTGAATAATCAGTCTTTTTACTAAAAGCTGGATCAACCTTTCCGTACTTTACTTCTTTTCCTGTAATTGTTATTTCATGCTCTTCTTTTTCTAGTTTATCAAACTCTGCTCCCATTTTCCATTTCTGTGCTATTTTTTCTAACTCTCCTTGAGAGAACTTTAGATGCATGTTACCATCAACTTGATCAGACATCGTTATACACTTAAGTCCCTCATTAGTTAATATAGCTATTTTTAAAGTTCTATTATCATCAAAACGAAAATGAAGTTTTTTAATACCAATTTTAGTAGCAAGTTCTGTGTCTAATACAGTAGCAAACATACCAAAAAAGAAACTAGGGAAAAAGCCTGGCTTTCCAACTGAATGCAAAAAAGAAGGAGATTGATTGATAAACGATTGGAACCTTTTTTGAAAATCTAGGAACTCGTCTTTTGATTTATTTCTCATTAACAGAAGCTGTACCAACTCAAGCGGCTTGACATTACTTGGCATATTACTCCTATTTGCTATGGCTTAAAGATTTTATATTATATGGGGTATCAGTCGTACTGAGACTTGACTGTGGCAAAGTATCACCAGCTTCACGCAAAATTGATTCTTTAGAAGCTTCTTGAGCTAATTTAGAAAATACTTGTTCTCCTAACTGCAATTTTTTACCCCCATGAAATAACTGAATTTTACTTAATACAGAATCTTTAACCTTTATCATCTCTTCACCACTCATTTCTTTTACGTGCTTTAATATCTTCCCTAATATTTCTTCTTTACTTACCCCTTGTCTACTTGGATCCACAATTAAATTTGCTATTGTATATGTAACTGAATAGTCTACAAAAATAGAGGAAATAGATTGCTCCCCGCGGTCTTGAGTTTTTAATTTTATTATACGTTCCCAAACATTCATCATACATTTTTTTGTTTCTTCAGACAGATCTGGATTCTTCAGTACTTGATCTGATAATGAAGATAAAAAAGTTGTGTAACGTTCACATTCAATCTGACTACACAATCGGATTAATTCCATAAAAGAATCAAAGTAATACTGACCTACTAGCACATTCAACACTGCATAATAAGTATTTTCCTTATAATCTCTATCTAGTAATTTTTTCTTTTGCTCATCATCCATTTTAGACAGGCAAAACTCTATGGTGTCTACTTCTTTGTAACCCTTTACTGCAGATAAAGCTGCTTCAATTAACAGATCATCTTTATCTTGACTAGAAATACTGGAATCATTGTGTAATTTATTATAGAAGAACTCTATACCTTCTTCCCAGTTTTTATTAGAATTTATCTGTATGGATTTTTGCAAACCTTCAACTGATTTATATTCGTTTAGTTTTCCAATCTGCTTATCAATAAGAAAAGACCAGAAAGCTTCTATAGGGCTAGTTTCTTCGATATTTTCCAATAATTCTCTTCTCAGATCATCATCAGATCCATCTTCTTCAAAGGCACTTCTCTTAAATCTCATAAATACTTGTTCAAATAATCCAGGAATCTTATCTTCTAGACAATATTTACATGCCAAGTAATATCTATCTGCAAGATCAAGCGGATTTTCTTTTCCATTTTTATTTTTTTCTTCAGTTAGCCTTTCACCAACAGCTTTATTCTTTAATTTTATTCCATCCCAACAAGAATTATCAGAGAATATATCAGAAAAAAAAATTAGTTTTTCCTCATCAAAATCTTCAATTAATTGAATATAAGCCCTCAACCATCTTTCTACTCTAAGGTGTTTTCTTGCTTTAACTTGATTATCGTCGCCTTTAATAGCACCTTTTAATATATCAAGTATTTTATTGTAATTGTGATCCAAACCAGATTCCATACCCGCAACCCCATTTTGTATTTTAATATAAACTTTAGTCTAGTAAATTATCGTTGCCAAGTCAATCTTTTTCTCCAAACCTTACCACTGCACAACAGGAAATTTCTTGAGAGCCAAGTATGATATTTTCATTCTAATAATTAATTATTATAAAACATTTTTATTTACGAAAAAATAGACCTTGTTGTAACTAAAGAAACGTCTATTTTAGTGCTGCAAAAATTTGAATTATTGACTCTTTCTAAAATTGCAAAAAAGGTCGTATATTTGCGAGAACAAGCCGCATAGAAATAAGGTTATAAAAATAGAAGGTTTAAATTATTTTCATAAGCTTAGGCAAAACAGTTCGTACGTAGGTTTAGTAAAAGTGAGCCAATATAGCTGATTTCAGCGTATAATGAAATTATTATCTAGAAAAGTTCGTATGTATCGTTTGGTAGACCAATCCATCCCAAAACAAGCAGTTCTCACGCTTGCTGATTTTAGTTATCGGAAATGGCTGTATTGTTTCAGTTTTGAGTAATATGTAAAGTTGAATTAGTACTTAAAAATAGAAAGAGTACATTGCAGTAAAAAAACAGAAGTGTTTTTGCAAGTACTGGCTTTAGTTTTAAAAATACAAACTAAAATAAAATGCTAAAAAGTTCTTGCTCTGCTAGATCTTTTTAGCTATAATGTAACTCAATGTAAAGAATACATGGGGTGTTAGATGAATTGTATTATGTACATCATTCAGAAAGCAATCCTGGCTTTTTTAAGAATATATCTAGTTTAGTAAGAAATCAAAAGAAAGGCGCACTGTAATCAAAGTTACTTAGGATTACCGTAAAGTTTCTACAGCAAATTGGTTTGGTACAGCTGCATAAGAATCAAATGAATTAGATGTCAAAACCAATCTTCAGAAAAGAGGTTTACGACAAAACAATCAAAATATGAATATTAAAATATAGGGGGCTTTATGTTAGGTAAAGAAAATACAAAGGAACAAGTAACAGATAATCAATCTAGGTTAATAAGAACGCAAAAAGAAGACACATTGTCATCTAGTAGTCAGCAAATATTACAGCTGCCAGAAGGTTTTACAATAGGGAAAGCAGTTGGAGGAGGGGATGGTTTCTTTCACGCGGTTGTACAAGGACTTAAGCAATTAAAGCCAGGAACAAGTGTTACTGTGAAATCTTTGAGAGAAATTTGTAGGAAGCAAGCTTTAATTAGTCAAGAAATGAAAGAAAAGATTATAGCCGATGCTAGAAACCGTGAAGATTCTACAGTAATACCTCCAGGGCCTGGTATTGATGATGATGAATTATGGAAGACTTATTTGGTTGGTATAGAATACAGTAATGAAGATATAGAAAGAATGCAGAAGGACAATAAAGAAGTGGCTTCATCATTAACTGATTTAAAGTATGGAAATACGTTGCAGGTTCCTATATGTGGCAGACCTAAAATTGAGGGAAGCATGATTTGTAATGAATATAATGTTAAGCTGCATGTTATTGAATATCTTCCCATATATGAATGGTCAGGGTCTCTTATTGATGGATTAGGATCCAAATTTGTAAGTACAGATTATAATGAAAAAGATACTATACATATAATAAATAAAGGAGATTTTCATTTTGAGCCAATCTTGAGCGAGACACTATTAATAAGTGAAATACAGAAAGAATTTACTAGTATTCTAGAGGGTTCTAATCTTATAGAAGATAGAAAGCTTGAAAAGCTAAAAAGTTTTTTTGAAGCATATCCGAGTCTAAACGTTAATTTTCAGGTGAATCAATATAATGATACACCGATACATATTGCTGTTCGTGTGGGAGAATTAAAAATTGTTAGGTTTTTGCTAAAGATAGGAGCACAAGTTGATGTTGTAAATGGAGAGGGAAAGACTCCTATAGATATTGCTAAAGATAATAACAGAAAAGATATCGCTAAGATACTGCAACCGCTTATTTCATATGAAGAAGTTGATATACCAGGAGATGGCAGTTGCTTATTTTGGTCCGTTGCTTTAGCTTACTTAACTCCCGTAAAATTTGATGATTATGCCTTTCATGAAAGGTTTAAAGAATTATTTGCGAGCGACCATGATGTACATTCAATTCAAAGGCTAATGCAAAGTAATGCAAATATTTATGAAGATAGTGTAATGAGGCGGTTGGTAACGAAGACATTTCGTTGTGAGGTTGCTGATGAAGTATGTTTCAGCCAAAGAAGATTTGAAAATAAGGTTGAGATTATGGATCTTTTTGAGAGTCACAGTGGAAGTTATTTTACAGGAGGTACCTTTAAAAAAGAGTTTGAACATGAATTCGGTGCTGAAAAAATTGAGCAGTATAATATTGACACTAGTAAACTCCAACCCAATTTTTTTGATGAAAGTGCAATAAAGGAAATTTGTACTGAACTTAATAAGATAAAAAAACGTGATCAAGTTCAGGAATTTATATTTGATACATACTTGAAATGCATGGAAATGACTCAAACTTGGGGTGGAAAGCATGAAATAAATGCAATGTCTGATCTACTAAATACAGCGATAATAGTGTCTGAGAAAGATTCAAAAGATCTTATATACAATGAAAAGAAAAAATACTGTAACAAAATACGCTTGTCTTATAAAGAAAATAATCATTATCAATTTTATCAAGTAGAGTATTCAAATTTGATGAAGTTTGTTCTGAGTTTCATTCAATCATTTGAAACGAGGCTTATTATATATGATATACTTGCAAGTACACTGAGAGAGGGGAACAGAATATTTTCGGATGGGGTGAGCATTAACAGGTTTGTGCAAAGTATTTTTGGATGTTCAACACATGATGATTGGGAGATGTTTGGTATGAAAGCATCTTTGAGAGAAGGTAATGTAACAAAAGCGACAAAAAGTTTTATTAATCTATCAGACTTAATAGGAACGTTTAATGAATATAAACTGGGCTTTAGAAAAATATTAATGGATGCTGGATGCAATATTTTTCAAAGTTTTGAAATGCAGTTTGAGAAAATAGGTTTTGATCATGTTTCAAAGATAGCAGATGATATCGTAGATAAGATAATTGAATATTACATTCAGAAAGAATACAAGGGAGATTTGAGCAATATAAGAATAGCTGAAACCCTTGTTCTAAATACATACTTTCAAGGTATGTCTGCGCAGTATGGAGAAATAAGTTATAATCTTAGAGACCTATATGAAAATATCGGAATTGCAGAAGGCAGTGAAGGCTCTTTCGTCTATTATAGAAAGAAAAGTGAGGATAAATCTAGTCAGTATGGTTATCGCCGTTCCCTTATGGGTGAAAAGTCGAAAAGAACATATGATACAAGATATATTAGAGTAGAAGCTACAAACGAGAACTTGAAAACTATGTGTATACTTTAGATGCCTTAAATATACAAGAATTTAAGGCTAAAGTGGAGAAGGTATTTTATATTGTCAATAAAGAAATCCAAATGCCAAGCAAAAAGATAATTGAGGATCTTATAGTAAAAATTAAATCCCATATTGAACAAGAGGTAAGCTTTTTAAACGAGCATATCTTATTTTGTTGTCAAGAGCGCAAACAAAATTTAGATATGAATTTGAAATACTTAGTTAAAGAAGAAGGAAAAAAAGAACAACATATAATAGAAGGCAAAGAGTTAATAGGAAGAACTGAAAAAAATAGTGATGTTGTATCTTTGATGGAAAAAAATTTAAAAACAATTCCAAATTCGTTTTATTATCTAAAAGTAAAAGAAGCATTTGTAAATCATGCTGAAACAGTCTCTCAAAACTATAGCAACCTACTTGAATCAGAGCATGGTAATACAGCAAGATCTAGGAGTTTTTGGCCTAGTATAAAAGTATCAGATATAAAAAGATTATCATCTCTACTTGGGAAAATGAATTTTAAGGATGTATGTGCTCCAGTAGAAGAATTCACTGGAAGAAAGAAACAAATAGAGGAGATATATACAAAATTACATGGGGGAGAAGTAATAATAGTAGGTCCATCTGGAATTGGCAAAACTCAACTAGCTAGAAAATTTGTTGAAGAAAACAAAGGAGTTTATCTTCATATCTATGAGGTAAATACTCAAGATATATTGTCCATAGAAAGTTCTTTTGATTCCCTTGTCCGAGATAGGCTAAGCATGTGTATGGAAAGAGAAAGAAATAAAGTAGAGGAAAAATGCCTATTCCTTTTTCAGGGAGTTAAAAAAGAAGATCTAGAGAGAATTTTAAAGATCAGAGGTAAAAGAGGTGGTTTTGACTGCTTATTTACTTCTTCTGATCAAGGTTATCAAGATATAGCAGAAGTGTCTTTAGATAGTCTTGGAGAAAAAGAAGCTATACAACTTGTAAAAAGAATTTTAGAGATAGCAGATAAGTCGCAAGATGAAAAAATAAAAGCACTAATAAGAAAACTCGAAGGTTTTCCATTAGCTATAAATCTAGCAGCAGCGTGTATTAAAAACAAAGGATCAAGCTCTTTGAGCGAAGCATTTGGAATTTTTGAATATTTAATACAATACGAAAGGTTTAATCAGAAATTTCCACGAAACACTAGACAAAATGAATACGATAGAATACTGCAAATAACATTACTAATCTCGATGGAAACAATAGAAAAGATGAGTTCTGGAGAGAAAGTTCTAAAAATTTTAAATGCTATGGCTTATTTTGGTCATGGTACAATTGATCCCAATTTATTTCTTCCCTGGATTAGATATGAGGATAGGCTATACTCCATTTTTAAATTGCTAGAACAATATTCGATAATTTATCCAAAAAAGGAAGGTAAATACAAGGTCTATACTATGCATGAATTAATAAAAAAAGTAATACGTTCACAGTTTACCATAGATGAGGAAAAATACATATTAAGTTGTATCATAGAATTGGTATCTGAAACTGAAGGAGGGTTTTTAGATGTAGTTCACCTCTTATCTTTGTTTGATCATGGTCAAAAATATGACTGTCTAATAGAAGAAAATAAGAATTTTCCTTGTTTAATTTTAAGTGGCTTAAATGAGTTATATGAGTATCAAAAAGTTATCAATCTCACGTCACAATTATCTCAATTACTTGCTGTAGATGATCGATATTCAAGATTAATTAAATATGAGTTTGCCTGCGCGCAAGCTGGTTTGGGACTATATGATAGAGCGTTAAAAATCTTTCTGGATTTAAAAAAATTAGAGAAGGTAAATGATGCATTTCCTTCTCTTACTTTGGATAAAAAAATACTTTCTATTTATCTAAAACAAAAAAATTATAAAAAAGCATTGTCGTACAGTAAATACAATAACTTTATATTTACTAGTTCATTTAACGAAGAAATCATGGAACTTATAGAAGAACATCTAGATATGGCAGTTATTATAGCTGAAGTATTTGTAATGCAAAAAAGATATACTGATGCATTTACAACTTTGTACTATGTAAGACAACTGAGAAATGAAATTTTCCTTAAAATAAGTGATTTTAACTCCGATGATGATCCTTATCTTGATCCTTCCGAGGTGTATGAATTTTATAATTTAGATACAAAATATATCTATGCCTTAGCATATTTCTTTATGAGTCAAGAAAGAAAAAAAGTAACTATAAATGAAGAAGCGTTACCACATAAAGAAGATTTACCTCGTGAATTGAGTATACAAGCTTTATTTAGGCAGCTACAAGATATTCTGATAAATCAAGAGAGTAGTCAGTACTTACAACCGGCTCCTTATTTTGTTGAAATAGAGGTAGGAAAAGTAATTAAAAGAGAATTAAGAGAGAAAGCATTGCAATATTTTGAGAAAGTGCTGAAGCTACAAAAAAATTATGGATTTTTAGATAATCATCCTAACGTACTATCTGTGAAGTTTTATATAGCTGTTTTACATAGTTGCTTAGAGGATAAAGAAAAAGCATTACAAGAACTTCAACGATTGCAAGAATTACAAGAGAAGGTTATAGGGATAAATCATCTTGATACTTTCGATACTGTATATGCTATACAAAAGTTGTTTACTAGAGATGAAGATAAATCAACATATTTAAAAAATGAGGTAGAAAAAAGAGAATCGCTCTTACAATTTGAAAAATCTGATTTGAATGCTAAGGGTGTCTCAATCTTAAAAGAGCTTTATGTAGAAAAAAATAGCGAAAGTTCTTCTTCAGTATCAAGTGAAGAGTTACTGCTAGAAAACAAAAGGTTTCTAGACACAGAGAGTACAAAAACTAAAAGGAGAAAAATAGATAACCAGCCAGCCATTAAGAGTTATCTTAACGATGTCAACGTAAATCTTAGCCGTCAGCAAGATGCTATAGTCAATTTATAATATTGACTGGCAAAACATTATCTTCTTACAACAGATGGGTCTAGATGCTTAAATTTTTAATATTATTTAATGATAATCTAAGGACAATTACAGTAAGGTTTCAGCAGAAGTTTAGATACATGGTTCCAGAGTGTGATGGTAGTGTAAATAAATGAGGAGCACTGTAAACATATAAATTCGAAAGGTGTAAGACCATTAAGAGTTTTAATTCTTCTAGCATAATTGTAAGCCATCATAAAATTGTAAAGATGCTTTTTGAGCTGCTGATGTGAGCGGTGGTAATATTTTTTAACTGTAGCATTTTTAAAAGTTTTATTCATACGTTCAACTTGCCCATTTGTCCAAGACTTTTGTCAAATGGTGTTCAGTGTCATTTTCTTCACAAACTCTATTAAATATGTGTTGAAAAGCGTATTTATGGTGCTTCTGGGAGGCTTTGTTGAATGGCAAGGAATGAGGAGGAGTAATGAAAGGAATTTACGAGGCAAATTTGAAAATAGGCATACCTATATCAGTAAAGTTATTAATCAAATAGCATTTTAAAAGCACCTCTTTGAGAGGGAGTGTTAAATAAACCATACGCGTCAAGTTAAGGAAAAGTGGTATAAGGAAGAAAGGAAACGAAAAAAAACTATTTTATATATTAAGTAATAAAGTTATTAATTTATAGATTCTTCTGAAAAAATCATCTTCTTCTAGATAAGAACTCCCTAAAAAATAAATGTAACAAATAAAATGCCCATCTCAAATGTTGCTATATTTCACGATATTTCCTTAACTTGACGCGTATGGTTTATTTAACACTCCCATTTATCTTATTTTTTATTGGCAGACAGCTTGCTTAAACCCATAAAATCTCTTCATCTGCTCACTCCACAGCATCGGTATTTCTCTCAAGTCAACCCACTTCAAATCTCTTGGCTGCCTTCCATTTACTATATCTTCTTTAATTTTTGGTGCTAAATAATTTAATCTTAAAATTTGGTGTATACGTCTTGTACCTATATTAATTTTGGCACTCAGCTCTTTCACACTTCTGTATTTTCCTTCTTCTAGTTGCCGTTTCCACAGATGGGCTCTTACCACTGCTTTGAGTAACGCATTATTTGTTTTTCCTTCTGGCTCGATTACTGTGCATTTGTTTCCTTTCTTCTTCATTGGTATAAATTTTTCCTCTGATTCAGAACTCACCTCTATTCCATCCTCTCTCACCAATACTGTTCTTATTAACTTTTTCACTACTTTTTTCTGTTTTCCAAAACTTAAATTTTTCCACTCTTCTGCTTTTTCTCTCCATTTTTCATATAGCTGCTCCGCTTTCTTCATTATTTCTTTTTCCACTTCTCCTGCTACTATTGTTCGGTTTATTGATTCACAATTCTTTCCCCTTAAGTGATTGTTGCATACGTAATATCGGTACCTTTTATTCTCTTTTTTTGAGTACGTCAAAGGGTTCTGTCGCATTTGTAGGGAAGTAGAAAGAAGAATGATATAATTGTCTAAAAAAAAAGCAAAGATGTTTCGTATCAATCAAAAATTGTTGCCATATTTCAAAGGATTTAGCTTTTCAGTGGATGTTATCTGTATACATGAAATGTCGATTCTCTTTGAGCTATCGAGATTTGGAAGAAATGATGAGTATAAGGGGAGCAAAATGCTACGTTACAAAGGTGGGTTATCACCACTGATAGATGAGGCAGTAAGGAAAAGAAAGAAGCAGGTTGGTAGTAGTTGGAGAGACTTACATTAAATTAAACGGTAAATGGGTTTATTTATATACTGTAGACTTGTGTGTTAGTAGAGACAAGTCTGCAGCACTTGCATTCTTTCGTAAAGCCTTCAGGAGTAACTATCTTCCTGAGAAAATTGTAATTGATAAAAGCGGCAGTAATACTGCTGCTCTTGATGATTTGAATGCAGAAATTTCTGAAGATTACAGTTCTTCAAATAAAATATCTAAATAATATTGTTGATAGATTTATCAAAAAACTAATAAAGCCAATGCTTGGGTTTAAAAGCTTCCATTCCGCAAAGATTACCATCACAGGCATAGAAAATATTCGTATGATTCAAAAAAGACAAATTATTAAAATAATGTTTCTACTTTTGAGAATTTTGCTATGTTAATAACTCCTATAATCCCACCTTTCTTAAATAGATTCTACGAGGTATATAACCTTCATATGAAACTTGCCACATTTGCTTTACTAGAGACTTTTCCATATGCCACTGAGCATAATCAGTTGCCATAAAAATAAAACTTGAAATCAACTTATCATCTTGATCATTCTCAATTCGTAAAAAAGATTTAACCTCTCCTAAAGTTACTGGAAAAGATTTAGGCTTAGACTTACGTTGTATATTTATAATTGGATACTTTAGTCTTGTTGACATAACAACCCTCCTTTTCTATATATAGCTAAAATAAGTAAGACTTATCCATAAAAAATCTTACTTATTTTAGTTATCACTTAATATTAAATTGCAGCAGCAACTCTATCGTACAAGTATATTGAGAAGAGAACGTATTAACGCTGTTTCTCCTTTTTTATTGATCAAGTTTACTAAGCCAGATTTTAGTAGATTGACATTCTGAGAATGAATGTTATTGAAAGTGGAGTTTATTTCTTTAGCAAGTAGACTGCGAAATTTCTGCACACTTTCATATGCGATATTTTCAAGTTCATGTGCAAACTTATCTTGAGCTACAGCTGATATGTCTTCAACTTTCTCATTGAACTCTTCTAGCTTTCTTTCCTTACCTTTAAAATTTTTTGCAAAAGTTTTCATATTAATTGGCCTCAACTATTCTTGTAATTATAATGACAATAAAAAGACTACCGAAGTAAAAAATTAGCACTACAATACTGCAAACAACAGCAGCACACCAAACCGGTTCACTTTATAGCGTAAATTCAAGTATGTCATTCAAGTAGCCCTTTTTTGTCATCCCAGTACTGGGATCTAAGTTGCTCACAAGCAAACTAGCATAGAAAGGTGGTACAACGTTTTCGATGAGATTGCAGAAAGGCTGGATTCCAGCATCAAGTGCTGGAATGACACCCTCTATATAAACGTTAAGAAATTTACTAATAAAAAAAGGCAAAAGCGTTAGCTAGTTGTTACTCTCTCATCCTAAAAATTGGCGTTCTATACTGTATTTAAACATTTTATAAGCCCGCTTCAGCTTATATTAGGTAGAAATTATTGTGAAGACATAAAGTGCACATAGCGGAAAGATTTATAAGACGCCAACTGTATAATACTTTTGTCGTTTAATCTGAACAGATTGAAGGTAATAAAACACTTTGAATTTTATAGTAAGGAAGCTGAAAGATTTGTCAAGTAGTTTTCTTATCTTTTACAGGCATAATTTACATGCTACAATCAAATTTTCATAACTGGTGAATAAAAATGCAAAGAGATAAAATTAAAGTAGAAATAAAAAAGTTATCACATGGCAAAAGCTTGCCTCTTCCCTGTTATGCAACTATGCAGAGTGCTGGCATGGATCTTTATGCTGCATTGGACGACTCTGTTATTTTAAATCCACTTGAAAGGTTACTTATTCCAACTGGCATTGTAATTGCAATACCAAACGGTTTTGAAGGGCAAGTTCGCCCACGTTCTGGACTTGCTGCAAAACATGGAATCACTGTCTTAAATTCTCCGGGCACTATAGACTCCGATTATCGAGGTGAAGTTAAAGTTTGCCTAATCAATCTAAGTAATCAGCCATATGAAATAAAAAGAGGAGATAGAATCGCACAAATCCTCATCACTCCTGTATCTCAAGTAATTTGGGATGACAGAGAAGAATTCTGCACAGAAGAAACCGTCCGCAATGAAGGGGGCTTTGGATCAAGCGGTAGGTAGTTTTTTATATGTAAGTTGACTGTATTGATTTTTTTATATATAATATTAATATATTATTAACTTATTTTAAGAGGAAATTATGTCAATTTTTAAAAACCACCGTCACAAAGCAAACATTGCACTTGTAGCGCTTACTTCTCTGTATGTTATAGGCACAGCAGTAGCACTTTCAACACCGTATTGGGTGTCTTCAACTTCGATTTTAGCGCCAATTGCAGTTTTTGCAGCTACACCACTTGGAATAAGTGTTTTAGCATTTGCTGCTGTTGCACTGGTTAGTTTAGCAATATATTCCATCATCAAAAACAATAAAATATCTGAGTCTAAAACTCCGAACATTGTTATTATAAGTAAGGAAAGAGGTCTATTTGTGAAAGTAGAAAATGAAGATTTTGAGTATATCAAAAAACACAACCAAAATAAGAATCAAGATGGCAATGTTATCTCCGATGAGTATCGTATAGATTTTAGCTTAGGAAGTAACAGTTACTACATTACTGCTACAAGTAAGGAAATGAATAACAATGATGGATTATTAAAGATAAATTCATTAGGAAGAAAAAATGATGAAGGTAAGTATGACTTAATAAATGAATATGAAAAAAAGTTAAAAACGTTAGGTTTAGACTCTGAAGAAAATGATGCTAAAGAACTAACCATTAAACTTGTGCCAAGCTCAATTGTTAAATCATCAAAAGTTGAACAACAAAAGGAAGGAAAATCATTAAAAAATTAAGTATAAAAGAGGCAGACTAAATAAGTCTGCCCTTCATTTTTTAGTGTTAGTTATTTAAGCTTATTATAGAAGCTGTCTCAAAGTATCCGTTCAGATGCATGACTAATGTGTAAATATCGAAGCAAAAGTGGTGTCATCCCAGTGCTTGACACTGGGATCCAGTTTTCTTTACCAAAAGTGTTTCATTCTATAACGCAAAATCCATACTTACCAAACCGAATGCATTACTTGCAATCTCGATCCCAATGTCAAGCACTGGGATGACAGAAAAAGGAGCACTGCCATCATATTGGATAACACCATTTATTTCTATAGCTGTCTTTTCTATCTTATTTTGCCACCCTACTGAACGAATACCTTACGAGAAGTTACTAAGGGTTTTTATTTAGTCTGACTGCATCCTTTACCTTATCTAACAACCCATTAATAAAGCCAATTTTGTTTGGAGCATCAAGTAAATCAGATGCAATGTTAGTATATTCATTAATAACAATTGGTGCTGGTGTATCAAAATCAATTAACTCACATACTGCAACACGCAAAATAGATAAGCTTATAAGATTTAATCGTGAAAGTGACCAGCTTGGGTGTAAATAAGACTCTATTATTTTATCATATTCTTCACTGCTTTTTATAACCTTACATAGCAAGTTTTCTAAGAACTGATGTTCAAATTCTTCACATTCAAATATATCTTTCAACGTACTTATGTAGTCCTTAAGTTCACAATTTTCCAATTTAAAAGTGCTTTTGTTGTAACCTACGAAAATATTTGAGTAAGCAACTTGTACAACAAAAAATCTTGCCGTACTTCTTTTTATGCGCCACTTTTTATCTACTGGTTTTTCCTCCATTATTTTAATTTATTGTGTAGATCTATCATATGCAAAACAGTTGAGGCTGCATGGCCACCAACGTTCTTTTTATTTTTGTCAGCTCTAATTAGTGCTTTATCTTTACTATCTGCTGTGATTATTCCCATACCAAGAGGTATTGCATGATGCATAACAATTGCATTTAAGCCTTCGATTACTCCTTTACAAACGTATTTATAATGATCAGTTTCACCACGAATTACACATCCAAGAGCTAAATAACCATCATAATTAGTATTCTTGCCTTTGACCGCAAAAAGAATTGCAGCTGGTATCTCAAACGTACCAGGCGCTTTAATTATCTCGTAACCAATATTATTTCCTTTGAATTTATCAGTTGCACCCTCAAGCAAAAGGTTTGCTATTTCAGTATAATAAACTGAATTAACTATTAGTATTTTCGACATTCATTCCTACTTTTCTTGTTAAAAGCAACTTTATTAATGATTGTTGAACCAGAGTTATAATATTACTAAATATCCAATATATTACCAGGCCGGCAGGAAAAGAAGAAAAAATAAAGACAGAAATGTAAGGTAAAAACTTCATAACATTTACTTGAATATCATCTTTACTGGTTTGATCTTTCTCACTTAGCTTCTGCTGAATTATCATGGTAGCGCCGAAAATTATAGGTAAAATGCCTATAGAAATAGGAAAGTTATAATTAAACAACCCAAATAATGTAAAAATGTTTGTTGGATCAGAAGCTGAAAGATCCTTAATCCATAAATAAAAAGGGGCGTGTCTCATCTCTATAGTAACAAATAATACTTTATACAGAGCAAAAAATACTGGTATTTGTATGAGCATAGGGAAAATGCTCGACATTGGATTTACATTGTTTCTCTTGAACAACGCAATTGTCTCTTTGTGCTGCTTTAAGCTGTCATTTTTGTACAACTCTTTTATACGAGTTAATTCAGGCTGCAGGCTTTTCACCTTGAACATCGAAATATATGATCTATTAGATAAGGGAAGCATCAAAAGTTTGATTACTAAAGTTAGCAATAATATTGCTAAGCCAAAATTTTTCAAAACAAAGTTAAAATATTCAAGCAGTAAAAACACTGGCTTGGTTATAAAATAAAGTACACCAAAATCTACAGCCTTATCAAATAAAGGTATATTAAGAGTGTCTTTATAAGAATCAAGTAAATTCAACTTCTTTGCCCCAGCAAAAAAGTAGTTCAGAGTAGAAACACTTGCACCAGGGAGTATGTGTTTGTAAGGTTTAACAAAATCTACTTGAAACTTATCAATGTTATTAACATTCGTATGCTTAATACTTACATTTATTTGATCAGATTTTTCAGGTATGATAGCTGTAAACCAATATTTATCAGCAAAACCAAACCAACTTTTTTCACTTGTGCTGGCCTTTATTAAACGTTTCTTGGAAATATCCTTATATGTCCACTCCTCTAGTTTATTGTTAAATGCACCTAGTACTCCTTCATGTGATATCCAATAGGATTCGTTAATATTATCACGTTTACGATTGATTTTACCATAGGGAACCAAAACTACATTATCTTTTGTATTGTTTTCAATAATTTGCTCAACTTTAAACATGTAGTTATCGTCAAGGCTAATTTTCATTCTAAATAAAATGCCATTTTCATTATCCCAAAATAAATTGACCTCTTTTTGATTGAGTTTATCTGCTTGCCATACTGTTTTAGAATCTGGAACTTTAATCTTTTCATTCGGATCGAGCCACCCAAATTCTGCGAAATATACATCTTTTGATTCTGCAGGTGACAGTAACACCACTTGTGGAGAAGAAGAACTCGGTTCTAAGTGGTAGTTAGTTAAGATTAAGTCATCAAACCTTGCACCTTTCAGAGAAATTGATCCTTCAAGCATGTTATTGGTTAAATTAACTCTCTGTTCTCTAGTAGAATTAATAATTTCAGAACGATTTTGGTATATCATAGGAGCAAGGTCGTTAGAAGATTCGATATGTTCAATATTTTCAATCGATGGTTGGCTTTGGCTCGTGTTAAGAAAATTATCATAAATAATATGCCATAATACTATAATCAATATAGAAAGAATTGTTGCTAAAATTAAATTTTTTGCTTCTGACATGAAATTAAATCGAACATACCTCCTTAAAGTATATATTAAATATTGTACTAAAACAATAAAATTTACTTATTTTTAATAATAGCTTTTAACGCTAATCTTAAAAATTTACTCTTATGGCTTCAAATTTTAATAATATGAATGCAGCAAAAAATCTAGTTATTTGGCTACTGATAATAGTCATTACTGCAATGTTTATTGATTCACAAGGGGATAAACTAAGCAATAGGTTTCTGAGCACTTTTCTACCGTACAAAGGAAGGGTTCAAAATGGCGGAAGTATCGAATTTACAAAGTCATACGATGGACATTTTTATATTCAAGCTCAAGTCAATGATCGTAATATAACGTTTTTGCTTGATACCGGAGCAACTAATATTGTTCTATCGCAAAAAGATGCGTTACATGCTGGTATTAACTTACAAAACATTCAAGACTTTAAAATATATGAAACTGCAAAAGGTCAAATAAAAGCTGGAGTGGTTCAAATACCTCAAGTTAAAATAGGAAATTTTTTAATTAATGATGTGCACGCTAGTGTTAATACTCACTCTATGTCCCATTCATTACTTGGTATGAGCTTTTTGAGATATTTTCATTTCACTATTAGGGATAACAAGCTAATATTATATCGTAGTTAAACGTTCTATACTCTACTTATCAACGCTCTGCAGGTCAATATAGGAGCAGAGATAAATATTGCGGAACAGGTGCCGATTGCAATGCCAAAAGAAATGATTAAGCAGAAGTCTCTGACCACACCTGTACAAATCAGCACTAAAGGAAGAGCGGCAAGAAGAGTAGTACCTGAAGTTAACATAGTGCGAAATAGCGTCGAATTAATGCTGGCATCAACTACTTCACCTATTTTTGCATTTTTTCCACTTTTTTGATACTCTCGAATCCGATCATATATAACCACTGAGTTATTGATTGAGTAGCCAATTACGGTAAGGAGAGCTGCAACTGATGAAATATTAAACTCAATACTCGTTAAACTGATAAAGCCAAGAGTTAAAATCACATCATGGATCAGTGCCATTATTCCACCAAGTCCACACTGCCAGTTAAATCTAAGCCAAACATAAAAAAATATTCCAATAATTGCAATTAACATGGCTGATATCCCTTCAAATATCTGCGTTGAGCCTATTTGTGGACCAACATAATCTATTTTGCGATAAGTTACTAAATTACCTAATTTGCTCTCTAATATACTTTTAACCTTTTTAATTTTATCTTCATCTCCCTCATCTTTAAACCGCACAACTAAGTTATCACCAGCTTTTGAACTCTGTATCGTAAATCCACTCTCTTTTAATATACCGAGAATAGCATCATCCTTGCTTGAAGATTTTATCTCTATCAAAATTCCACCTGTAAAGTCTATACCCAAATTCATTCCTCGCAGCATAAAAGTAAGCATTGAAAAAATGATAAGAATAACGCTAACAAGTGCTGTCAAATTTCTATATTTACTAAATTTTATATCAAGATTATCTGGAATAAGTCTAATTGCCATATTTCCTACTTAAATTGTGATTTTATATACTTTTTAAGCAATCTACTAGCTATTTTCTCTTAGCTTATACTAATAATGATCTTTGATTTACTTAATCTACTTGAAAAAGATATTTGATCAAAAAAATGAAAACAGCCTGGTTGTCATTAATAAAGTGCTACTTAAACATCTTTTTTAATCGATTGATTTCATCAGCAAATTTTGGGTCAGTTCTTATGAAATTTTCCACTTGTTTGACTGCGTGTATAACAGTAGCATGATCTCTACCACCAAAATTTCTTCCAATATCTGGTAAACTTTTTTGCGTAAACTTCTTTGCGAAATACATAGCTATTTGTCTCGGCCTCGCAAGACTGCGGAGCCTTCTATTAGATTGCATATCTGCAATCTTTATATTGAAAAATTCAGCTATTTTTTTCTGTATTTCTTCTATTGTGATTGACCTATGATTTGACCTAAGAAGATCAATTAGGGTCTCACTAGCTGATTCTACTGTCATGCTTCTTCCAATTAAAGAGGTATGAGCAACCTTATTTAATGCTCCTTCTAGTTCTCTTATATTGGATTTTATATTCCTTGCCAAAAATTCTAGGACATCCTTTGGAACATACATATTCATTCGTTCCACTTTCGCCTGCAATATACCAAGTCTTAATTCAAAAGTCGTTTCATTAATATCTGCAACTAATCCCCAACCAAGTCGTGATTTTATTCTTTCTTCTACTCCATCAAGATCACTAGGAGACCTATCAGCTGATATAACCAATTGTTTATTTTGGTCTATCAATGCATTGAAAGTGTGAAAAAATTCTTCTTGTGTACTATCTTTACCACTGATAAATTGCACATCATCTACCATCAATACATCTACTGATCTAAATTGCTCTTTAAATAACATAATATCTTTGCTCCGCAGCGCCGTAATATATTGATACATAAATTTCTCTGCTGATAAATATACCACTTTTCTTTTTGCTGACGGAGAATTAACTATGTCCCAAGCTATAGCATGCATTAAATGTGTTTTACCAAGTCCCACTCCACCATATAGAAATAAAGGGTTGCTTCCTGATATTGGATCTATAGATTCCGCTACACGCTTTGCCGCTGTAAATGCTAACTCATTTGACTTTCCTACCACAAAATTATCAAAAGTGAATCTGGTATCTAGTGGTGAACCAAGATTATGATTATTTTCCTCTCTATTTTTTAGTATCGTATTAGAATTTGAATTTCTTTCTTCAATTAATTGAATATCAATAGAACATACACTTTGATCTTCGCTTTGCCATAATGACAATATTTTTTCCATGTAGTGAACTGTAATCCACTCCTTTATAAATCTTGTTGGTACAGACAACAAAACTTCTCCATTTCTGTTGCTGATAAATCTTAGTGAACTCAGCCAGCTGTTATACGTTGCTTCTCCATAGAGATTATGGAGATAATTTTGGATTTTTTCCCAAGTAACATTGTGGTCCGTTACTGTAATAATCTGATCAAAAAACATAGTAGAAACCTTAGGGTTAGTTAAGTTCATATACCACACCAAGAAAGAACAATAATCAGAAAGATGCAAGATAATCAATAGCTTACTGTAAGATAAAAAGCTAACACTACTTAATACATATCTAAAATTATGAGGATTTTTTGACGAGTTGTAAAGAGTATAAAAGCACTAAAATTGATCATTTTTTTGAAATAAAAACAATCAATTTGTAAATGTCTCTTGTACCGAGGATTAGAAGTATGTTATTAAAAAATAGTAATATATTATGTATAAATAAGATATTAAATTTACTGATAAATAAGTAAAGTACTTGTATAAATATAGTTGATTTAGTATAAATTTATTGAAGTAAATTTGTGATTATATTAAGTAATTTGAGTCATAATACTGTATTCGGTATTGAACTGGAGTTTTACACTGAGGGAATAAAAAAAGAATATTTATTTCTGAATAGCATCAAAAATAAAATAGCTTCTCTTGGATTTTTTTGTGAGAAAGAGAGTTCTTTAAACCAATACGAGATAAAAAGTGATTGTTATACGAGTCCTGATAATTTAATTATGCATTTTGAGTTAGTAAAAAAATTACTGATTGGAACAGCAAAAGAGTTCGATGGTAATGTTTCTTTTAAAGCAAAACCTTATTTGGATAGAGCAGGCAGCGCACTAAATGTACATGTTAGCCTCATGGATTCAAATAATAATAACTTATTTTATGGCAATAAGCAAAAATATAGTGACCACCTGATTCACAGCATAGGTGGATTATGTGCAATGATGAAAAAACATATGTTGTTTTTTGCTCCAAATGATGATTCATATTTAAGATTTCAGTACCCAGATATTCATACTCCAACTACGATTAGTTGGGGAGTGAATAACAGAACTGCTGCGATAAGAATTCCCTATTTTGGCAACGATTCCAAAAGATGCCGCCTAGAGCACCGTGTTCCTGGAGCAGATTGTAACCTTGAAAAAGTACTCACAGCAATAATTGAAGGTATAGTTTTTGGTATAGAGAACAAAATTGCTCCGCCAAATAGAGTGTATGGCATTGCATCTGATCCTCAATATAAGATGGAGAGTTTGATATAGCAACTACCTGTTAAACCCTAACCCATTAAACTCCTTTGAGGTAATTGGCCATTCTAGCACTTTCCTCACATCATTATTTACATTCCCATACTGTAATAGCAAGTCTGCAGCAGATAGTTTCTGCGTACTTTTAGATGATCCAAGCCCTATATTGGTAAGGTTGCTCGGTGGCTGCTCAGGAAGTGGATTACCAAGTGCATCCATGTGTTTAGGTAAAGGTTCCATAACAATATTTGTAGCACTAGAAACGAAATGACTATCTGTAGTATCAGCACTTTTAGAAAGTGAATTACCTTTGAAATCCATATGTTTAGGTAGTCCATTTTTCATTTCTTCTTCTGCTCTTTTATTTTTTAATTCTTCTTCTAGCTCAGTTTCAGTTCTTTTTGGTTCTTTTACGGTATCTTTTTCTTCACCTTCATCAACACTGCTATACCCTTCATCTTCTGACATATCATCAGTTTTAACAGACTTAGCTCCTGCTTTATTAAGCAATGAAAGTAATGCGTAAGTAACTGCAGCAGCAGTAACTATAATGGCTATCTTTGCAGCAATGTGAATCACTGTTAAAAATACTAAAGTTGATGAAACACCAACCAAGCCAGATATGATCACTTTATTCTTGCCTTCTATCACACTTAAAACTGCTACCATAATAATCCCTCAAATACCATACTAAAGTCATATTATATAGAAATTTTCTTACGCTTGCAAAACTGTAAAAATTTTAATCATTTACATAAAGCTATATGAGGATTAATTAATATATAATTTATCTTAGCTATAATATGATATAAATACGTATAATGTTTGGCATGAAAAGCTTACTTGTAGAGAGGAATAGAACAGTAATATTATTGCTTATCGTGATTTTTACCTTCGGCTCATACACTTATATAAAGATGCCAAGAGAAAGCAATCCTGATATACAGATTCCTATAATTAGTGTATTTGTCGGGTTTCCTGGTATTTCTGTCGAGGATAGTGAAAAGCTATTAGTGCTTCCTATAGAAAATGAACTAAGATCCATCGAAGGTGTAAAAGAATTGAGAGCTTTTGCAACTAATGATGGTGCTCACATGATAATCGAATTTAGAACAGAGTATAATAATAAAGAAGTGCTCGATAATGTCCGTTCAAAGCTTTTAAACATAAAATCAAAATTACCTATTGAAGCAGAATCTCCGATAATCAATGAAATAGACTTGAGCTTATTTCCGATACTAAACGTTGGCTTGATTGGTAATTTGCCGGAAAGAACTTTAACTGAAATAGCACGCAAACTAAAGAAAGAAATAGAATCTCTGCCAAATGTTCTTAAAGTTGAAGTAGCAGGTATGCGTAAAGAAACAGTGGAAGTTATAATTGAGCCCACAGTTCTAACAAAATATAACATTCAATCAAATGAGATATTTCAAGCTATATCAAACAACAACAGATTGGTAGGAGCCGGATCACTAGAAAATGATACCGGTAAATATTCGATTAAAATATCAGGGTTATTAAAAGACATAGAAGATATTATGAATATTCCTATTAGATCTCAAAGTGATGCAGTTTTGAGAATCAAAGATATAGCAAAAGTATACCTTGGGTTTGAGGATCACCAAGGATTTGCTCGTATTAATGGACTACCTAGCATTGTACTAGAAATTTCAAAACGTAATGGAAAAAACATAATAGACACGGTAAATCAAGTAAAATACTTAATGGACAAAGCAAAAGATCAATTACCTGAAAATTTAAAAGTAGTTTATTTGAATGACCAGTCAAAAAATGTACGTGATGTGCTTGACGACTTGGAAAATGGTATAATATTTGCCGTATTACTAATATTAACCATAATAATGCTCTTTATGGGAACAAGGGCTGCTATTCTTGTTGCACTATCAATACCTGGCTCCTTTCTAATAGGAATAATGGCTCTTTACCTCATGGGTATTACTCTAAATATAGTTGTGCTCTTCAGTTTAATTATGGCAGTTGGCATGCTGGTTGATGATGCAATTGTAATCAGCGAATATGCTGATAGAAAGATGATTTGTGGCATGGATAAAGTAGAAGCCTTTTGCACCTCAGTTCATGATATGTTTTATCCAGTTTTATCATCAACATTGACTAAATTAGCAGTGTTTTTCCCTCTGTTACTCTGGCCCGATACAGTCGGTAAATTTATGCAGTACATACCAATTACAATAATTCTAACTTTAACTGGATCGCTAATTATGGCTTTGGTTTTTATACCAACACTTGGTGCAATATTTGGTAAACCTTCCATAACTTCAAAAAAAGAAATAATAAGAATGAGTGCTATAGAAAGTGGTGAGATAAAAAATACTGGGCTTATAATAAGAACTTATGTACGTATGTTAGAGAAAGTCTTAGATCACCCCAAAAAATTTGTATGTGTTGTTGTGTTTGTTTTATTTTTGTCTAGTATATTATATTTTACTTTTGGTCCTGGATTAAAGTTCTTTCCGAATGTAGATTCAGATAACATTTTAATCAGCGTTAAAGTAAAAGAAAGCTTATCAGCCAAAGAACGAGATTTGATACTTAAGAAAGTAGAAGAACGTATTTTGGGTGTTGAAAAGGAAATTTATGTTTTTTATGCTCGATCAGGAAAATTTTCAGACAACGTTATTGCCAAAATTCAATTGGAACTTGTAGATTGGCGCTGCAGGCGCAAAGCTACGCAAATACTAAATGATATAAGGAGTAGTGTACAAAACATAAAAGGAGTAATAATTGATGTACAGGAACAAAAGTCAGGACCATCAGCTGACAAGCCAATACAAATTAACTTAAGCGGAAGTGCATCCAACTTGAATTCAGTAGCAGAGAAAATCCTAAAAATTATGGACCAACCTTCATCTGGATTTATAAATATTCAAGATAGTAGATCAGCACCTGAAATAGAGTGGAATATGAGTATTGATAAGAGTAAGGCTACAAGCTCTGGAGTAAGTGTTGCAACCATCGGTGATTTTATAAAGATGGTTACAAATGGAGTATTAATTGGAAAATATAGACCAAATAACGCAGATGAAGAAATTGATATTGTACTACGCTTTCCCAGAAAGAATCGCAACATGAAAACTATAGATAACCTTTTTATTAATACAGCAAATGGACCATATTCTATGAGTAGCATAGTGAAATACGTTCCCGAAAAAAAGGCAAATAAACTAAGTAGGATTGATGGATCACGCACAGTAACAATCTCTGCTGACGTTGATACTGGCTATCTTGTTGATGAAAGAGTTAAGTTCATTCAAAATTCGATTACTCAAGACTGTAGTAAAGGAGTAAAGATTGATTTCAAAGGTGATAAGGAAGATCAACAAAAATCAGGAGCATTTTTATTAAAGGCTTTTATATTAGCAATTACATTGATGATATTGGTGCTAGTGGCACAGTTTAACAACATATACTATACATTTATCGTAATGACAGCAGTGTTTTTATCAACAACATGTGTATTTTTCATTTTCTTTCTTATTCAGAAAGTTTTTGTAGTTGTCATGTGTGGAGTGGGGATAATTGCTTTAGCAGGAATTATAGTGAATAATAATATACTATTGCTTGATGCCTTTCATCAGCAAATTAAGGTGCGCAAAAATAACATTAAGCAATGTATAATAAACGCTTCAATTTCTCGCATCAGGCCAATACTACTTACCGTTGCAACTACAGTTCTTGGTTTAATACCTATGATTACTAGGTTAAATATCAGTTTTTTTACGCTACAAATCACATATGATGCTCCATCAAGCCAGTGGTGGGTTGATATTTCAGCAACCATAGCAAGTGGAATATTGGCTGCAACGGTCTTAACTTTACTCTTTACTCCGGCGTTGCTTGTCATACAAAGACATGAAAAAACTTGACTTAAATTAGCAATCATTTAACATTTAAGATAGCGTTCTTTACCTGTTGAAGCTATAATTATAACTAATTAAATTGGATTTATTTATATGATTGCTAATCGTAAAAGCAGTGTTAAGCAGAAAAGCAACAAGAATAACATAGTTGGAAGCCTTGATGTAATAAAAACAGCGGGAGAGCTCTCACTTCAAAAAGGTTTGGATTTTAATATTATAATAAATGCACTTAAAAGTGCTATCGAAGCAGTAGCTCAACAAAAGTATGGTAGCAAAAGTAAAATTGTAGTTAATATAGATAGAAACACAGGCAAAGTTACCTCATATAGACAACTAAAAGTCATTAATGATGAATCAAATGAAAATGAGTGTGACTTAATTAAGTTGACACAAGCTAAGTTAATAAAAGAAGATGCAAAAGTTGGAGATACTATTAGTGAGTTGATTTCTCTTAACACTGATCTTGTTTCAGCAAGAATTGCCCAGCAAAAGATTTCTGAAATAATCAAAAATGAAGAGTTAAAAAAGCAATATGAGGAATTTAAAGATAAGGTAGGAGAAATGAGGTATGGCATCGTTAAACAAGTAGAATATTCAGATCTTATTATAGACATAAACGGAATTGGAGCATACCTCCCTTTACGAAACTTAATTGGTGGTGAGTCATTTCGTGAAGGCGATAAGGTTAAAGCTTACATACAGGCTGTTAAGCGCTCTGACGACGGACGTCAAATCATTCTTTCTAGGACTCATGAAGGCTTTTTAGAGGCATTGTTGAATCAAGAAGTACCAGAAGTTGCTGACGGATTGATAACAATTAAAGGTATAGCTAGAGACGCTGGTTCAAGATCTAAAGTTGCTGTTTTTTCATCTGATAAGAATATCGATCCAGTAGGTGCTTGCGTTGGAGTTAAAGGAGATAGAATAAAAACTATTATACACGAATTAAACGGTGAAAAAATCGACGTCATACATTACTCATCAGATTTGGGTCAATTTGTTATTAAAGCCATTACTCCTGCAGAAGTATCAAAGGTCATTATTGACGAAAATGAAAATTGTATAGAGTTAATAGTTGCTGAAGATCAATTGAGTTTAGCTATAGGAAAAAAGGGTCAGAATGTAAGATTAGCTTCAGAGCTTGTTGGATGGAAAATTGAGATATTAAGCACTCAGCAAGAATCAGAAAGAAGAAACAAAGAATTTAGTCAATGTTCAGTTTTATTTGCTGAAGCTTTAAACTTAGAAGAGATTATGGGCCAATTATTGGTAACAGAAGGTTTTTCAAGTGTAGAAGATATATCTAACACTTCAATTAAGGAACTTGCTTCAATAGAGGGCTTCAATGAAGATATTGCAAATGAACTTCATAATAGAGCAAATAATTACCTGAAAGCAGAGAATGATAGAAAAATAGAAGAGCTAAAAAATTTAGGTATGGAAGACGATGTAATCAACTTAGCCTTATCAATAGATAATAAAATTGCTCTTAGTAAACATAATATTAAAACTTTAGAGGACATAGCAGATTTATCAAATTATGAGTTTTGTAGCATACTCTCTTCCTCAACTAATAATAAAGACAATCTAAAAGATACAGCAGATTTAATAATCATAGAAGCACGTAAAAAGCTTGGATTAATATAAAAACAATATGAATAATGAAGATATCAGTAATAAAAAATTAACCCTACAAGGCTTAAGCAAGCTTAAATTAGACATTAATTTAAACTCTTTAGATAGTCAAAGTACTGGTACTACAATAGTAAAAAAAAGAAGAAAAATTCATTCTGCAGAAGAATATAGTTTATTTGACGAGAGTAAATTAGGCTCTTTAACTGAAAAAGAACAAATTTCCCGCATTAATGCTGTACAGAATGCTACTTTGCTGAAAGAAAGGAATCAGAGAGAACAAGAAGAGAAAATAAAAAAAGAAGAAAGCAATCAAGAAGCTGAAGATAAAAATGAATCACACTCTGTACCTAAAGAAATAAATAAGGAAGTTTTAAGTAATACTAACTCAGTTGAACAAAAAGAAGATAGTATTGAATATGAGAACAATGATAAAAAGTCTTTTAAAGCTAGCAAAGATATATACTCTAAGCATTCTAAGCTAGTAATTACACAGGCAATAGATGAAAGAAATGAACACCTCCCTGTATTTAAGCAAAAATTTGGTATAAGAAGTAAACAATCAAAGTTTACTAAGGGTAAAAATATAGCAAGAGAAGTTATTATACCAGACAAAATAACTATCAGGGAGTTATCTATTCGTATGGCAGAAGATAGCAAGAGTGTGCTAAAAATGCTCAAAGAAGAAGTTGGGGAGAGCTATAGAGTAGATGATCTAGTAGATCCAGATATAGCATGCGAAATAGCAAAAAAATTTAATCATACGGCTAAACGAGTAAGTGATGCTGATAAAGAAAAGAATTTACTCTTCATAAGCAACAGAGAAAACTTACCTAAAAGACCAAAACCACCTATCGTTACTTTTATGGGACATGTGGATCATGGTAAAACATCATTGCTTGATGCATTTCGTGAATCCAATGTTGCAGAAAGAGAGTCAGGTGGCATCACTCAACATATAGGTGCTTATCAATTAACGACAAAAAATAAGCAAAAAATTACTTTCATTGATACACCAGGGCATGAGGCGTTTACTGCAATGCGTGCACGTGGTGCCAATATTACTAATATAGTTGTGATAGTAGTTGCAGCTGATGATGGAATCATGAAACAAACAGTTGAAGCAATAAACCATGCAAAAGCAGCAAATGTCTCTATTATAGTTGCCATTAATAAAATTGATAAATCACAACCTGGCGATGTAGAAAGAATAATTAATAGTTTGCCTCAGTATGACCTCATCCCCGAAGAACTTGGTGGTGATGTTATAATTGTGCCAGTATCAGCAAAAAAGAAAATCAACTTAGATAAACTAGAAGAGGCAATTTTATTAATTGCTGAATTAATGACGCTAGAAGGAATAGAGGATTGTCGAGCACTTGGATGGGTAATAGAGTCCAAAATAGATAAAGCTAAAGGAATATCAGCTACATTAATAGTTGAAGAAGGGACATTAAAGATTGGTGACATATTGGTAGTTGGTACAACATACAGCAAAGTACGCAGTATGGTTAATCACCTTGGTCAAAGAGAAAAAGCGTCACTACCTTCTACTCCAGTTGAAGTTACTGGTTTAAATGGTGTACCAAATGCTGGAGATAAATTTGTTGTTGTAAACTCTGAAAGGCAGGCTCGTGAAATTGTTGAATACAGGTTAGAATTAATCAAGAAAAAGCAAGAAGATTTAGACGACAGTAATTTAGATATATTCAGTCGTAATGATAGTGAAACAGAAGAACTATCTGTAGTTTTAAAGTGCGATGTCACTGGTTCTATTGAAGCAATATCAAGCTCAATTGATAAGCTTGGTAAAGAGCAAGTGAAATTAAATATTCTACACAAAGCAGTAGGAGGAGTAACAGATTCAGATGTGCTGCTTGCAGAAGCATCAAGCGCAGTAATTTTAGCTTTTAATGTAAAAGTGGATTCAAAAATAAGAGAATTAGCAAAACAAAAAGGTATAGAAATACATACTTACAATATAATATATGAGCTTATTGAAGACATGAGGATGTATCTAACTAAAATGTTAAAGCCTGTTACACGAGAGGTTCGTATTGGTTCTGCATCTGTAAGGCAAATATTTAATGCATCCAAAGCCGGTAATATAATCGGATGTTATGTTACTGATGGAGTTATAAAAAAAGATTCTTTAATTAAGGTAGTACGTGGCAGCAAATTGGTGCATGAAGGAAAGTTAAAAGCACTACGTAGATTTAAAGATGATGTTAAAGAAGTGGGTGTAAATTTTGAATGCGGAATATCGCTAGAGGGTAATATCGATATTAAAGTTGGAGACATTTTGGAAGCTTATCAATTAGTGCAAGAAGAAAGGACGTTATAGTAGTTGAATATGAAAAAGGAAATTAGAAACCTAAAAGTAGCATCGGTATTACACAGGGCAATATCAAAAGTCTTAATGGAAGGTAATGTTCTTAATGAAAAAGTAGTAGTATCTGATGTAAAGCTAAGCAAAGATTTGAAGAAAGCAGATGTATATATTGTGTTATCTTCATTAAACATCCAAAATGATAATGATGATATCAGCACTGTTGTTAATGAAATGAACCAATCTGCATGGTCAATACGTAAATCTATATTGTGTTATGTTGATTTGCGATTTATACCTGAGTTAGTTTTTAAGCCTGATTTAGCATTCGATAATTTTGTCAATGTAAGCAAAATATTACATAATCACACTTAATTAATGTATTTCAACCATTATTTCTCATTAATGAGAATACACAGTTTAACAGGTTTATGGCTTGTGCTATTTTCTAGCTTAAGCGGCATTCTTTTAGCCTCAACTTCTCTATCGTATCAGGCTCTTTTTCTCCTTGTTTTGTTTACTATAGGTGCATTTTTAATGAGACCCGCAGGGTGCATAATCAATGATATCTTCGATAGAGAAATAGATGCGCACGTTGAACGAACAAAATATAGGCCACTTGCAAGTGGTGCATTAAACATAAAGCAGGCTTTGGCTTTACTTTCACTGTTACTGTCTATTGCCCTGATAATCTTATTATTAACCAATAAAACTACTCTTATACTTGGAATAATTTCAATGTGCATGATAGTTATCTATCCCTTGCTAAAGCGTTACGTTTGGTGGCCACAATTGTTTTTAGGGTTTACTTTCAACATGGGATCACTCATGGGTTCAGCAGCAATAACAAACCAGATTAGCATAGAATCCTTGCTATTTTATATAGGATGCGTCTTTTGGACGCTTAGTTATGATACTATATACGCTCATCAAGATAAAAAAGATGATGAGAAATTAGGAATGAAATCTACTGCATTATATTTTGGCAATACAACAAAATCTTGGTTGAAAAGATTTTATTTAATATCCTTAATGGCATGGTTGTACGCTGGTATACTATCATCATTAAATAACATCTTTTATATTGCTTTACTTGCCATAGGATTCATATTTCACCACCAACACAAAAATTTCAATCCAGACGATTCTAATCAATGCATGTCCATATTTAAAAATAATTCCCAGATAGGACTCCTGCTCTTTTTCGGTATCCTTTTAGATAGAATTCTAAATTCTACTTTTGTATCCGTTCAGATGCATGGCTAATGTGTAAATATCGAAGCAAAAATGTTGTCATTCCAGTGTCAAGTACTGGGATGACAGAGAAAGCATCATATTGGAATGACACCATTTATTTCTATGGCTGTCTTTTCTACCTTATTTTGTCACCCTGCTGAACGGATTCTACTTTTTAGAACATATCTTGAAAGGAAATCAGGAAGATAATATGATAGGATCAGTAAAAAATATATCCAGGTGATGTAAGTGACAAAGAATGGAAATTTCTTGAGCCAAGAGTTGCACAAGGTGTGGCCAAGAAAGCACAAAATAAGCAATTATTAATGTTATACAATACATAATGAAAGGTATTTGCCAGTAGAGCAAAAGATTTTCCTCTATGGAAGACAGTGTATGATTATTTTTTTAGGTGGCGTAATAGTCACACATTGCTTGAATGCATACAAAATAAAGGCTGGTGTGCCCATTGATGTTATAAGATCAAATTACCAACCTTTTACTAGATGAAATCAAAAAGCTAAGGAATTAAGCCTTACCTTGATTTATTAAACCTCTATCCTGAATTAAATGACCTTGAACAGAAGTATTACTTAAATAACTTTGAGGCTCTAAGTTTATTTGCTGTTCTTCAACTTCTAATGTACTATCTCTATTGTGTAATATCTGCTCTATTGATTGATTTACTATTAAATCTAGTTCCTTATTAAATATAACCATAAATTTGTTAAACTTCTTTGGACTTAACTTACCTGTTTCTCTATCGTGGCATGCTTGCTCTACATATGAGTTTAAAAATCCTGAAATGTCATTAAACTTACCACCCGTGATTTTTGCAGTAACCTCTTTCTGCATTTCTACACAATCAATATTTAACCGATGTATTGATATCCCACTTTTTAATGCAGCTTGCTCTACTACTTTCTCAAATTCCTCTATAATATTTAATGCATAGCCCTGTGCTTCTAATGGTGATATAGACTGAACTACTGTGGAAATATACTTCTGACCTGTGATTTTCCTTATAAATACATCTAATAAAAGAAGTATACCGTTGTTATCAATACCTTGAACTGTAATAGCTTTAGAAGGTTCCATACTTATAGCTGCCTTAAAAGGAGAAGAAACAAACTGAAAAATACCTTTAATAGTATCTACCGTAGTGTAAGCAAAAATATTGATAAATGAAGATGGCTTACTTGTTCCGCTTGTAACTCCTATTTTATCAGGACCTATCTTATCATTTTGCAACGAATTTTCATCTTCTTGTGCAATACTGAGGCGATTATGGACACGTGTTGATAGGGAGCTGCTTTCTTCTTGCAAGTTAAGATGTTGGGTGATTTCTTCATTTCTTCTTATTCTTTCTTCTAGAAGGTTTCGTATTTCTAAGCTGTTTTCTTCATTAAGCGTATTTGCTACGGCTAAAGCTCCTCTAGCATCAACATAATCACTTTTATCAAGAATGAGCTTAACTACACCCAAATTGCCACGAGCAGCTGCAGTATGCAAAGGTGTCCAACCATTCTCATCTTTAGCGTTAACATTAGCACGCTTATTTATAAAAAGACCAGCTACTTGTAAATTATCATGAAGAGCAGCCCAATGCAGAGGAGTAGCGCCATGATTATTCTTAGCATTAATATCAGCTCCTCTCTCTATAAGCTTTTCTACTACCTGTAATTTATCTGCAAGAACAGCTAAATGTAGAGGAGTATTGCCTCTATTGTCCCTGGCATTAACATCATCCCCTTTATTGATAAGATCCGCAACTTGATTAGCATCTCCACTACGTACAGCAGCAAATAATTCATTAATCATTTAACCCTCGATAAAAATCACTCAATTTCAAAGTAAGAAAAAAATCTTTTTCTGAATAAAACAGCTACCTCATAATATAAAGAAAAATATTTTCACTATCATATTTATTATACATAAAAAATTAATAGCTCAATATACTTTTCATAAAATACTCCATCTCTAAAACTTGTCAATCCCTATTTAGAAGTTTTTTTGATAATCTTTAATGAAAGTTCTTAACGAATTAATACTGACTTAATAGTATATATTACTAAAAATTTAAATAAAATAACCATTTCCAACAACTAAAACCGGCTAGTGAGAGAAGAGTTCGTTTTGGGATGGATTGGTCTGTTGCTGGAACTCAAGAACTGCTGCAAAAGGAAAGCCCTAGTTTTTATGGTAATTATGATATTAAAAAATCACGTTTAAAAATACTTTATACAAGTGAGAAACACCTCTTTTTGTTTTTGCAGCAGGTCTCCATGTATCCCTCTTTAATTAAGAGACTGACTAGCTCCTTGAGTTTGTTCAGTGCTTGAAAACTCAAGACGACTATTTATACCTTTGTTTTCAATCATTTTTGCAAATACCCTTACTTTAAGCTTAGGCACATGCCTTTCTTTCACATCTTCAAAATCTAAACAATTAATCAAAGTTACTCCCGTTTCTTGTTGAATATAACTATAATCATTATTATGAGACATAAGAGAGTTTTTTATGACAGCAAATGACATTTTTTGAAAATCTTCTTTATAATTTTCTGATAAAACATCAGTCAATGGTCTATGGTTATGAAGGAAAATTTCTTTTTTTACTTCATCAGCCTTATTAATTAAAATATGTGCATATTCTGGATATTGCTTCTTTAGGTTATCATGATTATCAATCTGATTCTTTATGTCTGAATTCCTTTCCCACATACTAATTAGTTCATTAATATCACTTTCTTTCAAAAAGGAATGTAGTTTCTGACTTTCTTTTCCAATTTTTTTGACTTCTTTTTTACAGTTTTGAAGCTGCTGAGAATAATCGTTATATCTCTCACGCGAAGCGCTTATACGTTTATCTTTTTCTTCTAAATTTCTTGAATCCACATACAAGCCAGCAGCTTCTAGTTTTGCTATGTGGCTTAGTATAGTCTTACAAGTCTCTGCATCTAAATATTCACTAATGTAAAAAGAAGGAGTCATGCGACTTCCATTCACTCGATTAATATCAACACCTTCTTCTATCATAGCTTTTACTAATTCTGCAGAACTATTTTTAACAGCATTGTGAAGAGGCATTCTATTAAGCTCATCTTCCACATAAATATTAGCCCCTCTTTTTATTAAAGCTCTTACTGTTTCTATACTGTTACTTTCAACAGCCACATGTAAAGGAGTCTGTTTCCAATAATCTACTATATTAACATCAGCACCTTCTGCTATTAGAATTTTAGCTATATTTATGTGGTCATACTTAGCAGCCACATGTAAAGGAGTCTGTTTCCAAGAATCTACTATATTAACATCAGCACCTTCTGCTATTAGAATTTTAGCTGTCTTTGTCCAGTTATACTTGTTAGCAGCCACATGTAAAAGAGTTTCGCCATGTTTGTATTTTGCATTAACATCTACTTTGTTATCTTTTATTAACCTTATGAATTCCTCGGAATTTAGTTCTCTCTCTGCATTAGAGAGATTTTCATATAATTCTTGTTGTTCTATTTGTTTCATAAATTACTCATTTATATATTAATATTTGATATTAATATATTTATCATAAATGTCAATTTTTTACTATTCAGTCAAACTTGCTATAAGTTTACTCGATTCTTCTTTACTATTCCTAAATAAATTATTATTAATTTAATATATCTTCTTGTTAAGAATTTAAATGATATATCTACTTTCAGCAACAAAAACCAGCAAATGTGAGAAGAGTTTGTTTTTGGATCTTATGGTCTACCACTCAATACATACGAACTTTTCTTTATATTAATTTATTTTTTGATTTGACACACTTTTTTGAATGTTTTCTCAACATTTCATTACCTTCTCTCTTTCTCCATTTCCTGGCTCAATATTTACACATGACATTTTTCTTTGAGGATGCCTTGATAGTGGTTTATACCCAGAAGGTCCTGGCTGTGATTTTGATAAATCTTCTATTGCCTCAAATTTTCTCTTTCTCTCTTGATAAGATTCATCTACTTCTTGACGGGTACTGGAAGGGAAAAGGTTTGACTTCACTGTATCAAGCATTTCCTTACTATTATAGTTTATCACAGCTTCAAGACACATCCTTTTGAACTCCTCAGAAGAATATTCATGGCTCTCAATTATATGGGAAGAAAGCATTTTATGATTATAAGCTGCTAACATTGCATATTGTTCTTTTGGTGATCCTGCTTTATCTAATAGAAATTCTAACACTTCAATATCAACTTCAGCAGCAGCTTCTCTAAATGCTTCATAATTATTGGCCGCCAACATTGCATGTCGTTTTTCTGGCGATCCTACTTTATCTAATAGAAATTCTAATACTTTAATGTCAACATGAACAGTATTTACCCTAAACGCTTCATAATTATTAGCCGCCAACATTGCATGTCGTTTTTCTGGCGATCCTGCTTTATCCAATAGTAGCTCCAACACTTCAATATTACCTTCACTGGCAGCTATTCTGAGTGCTTGACAAGCATTAGCCACCAACATTGCATATTGTTCTTCTGGCAATCCTGCTCTATCCAATAAAAACTCCAATGCTTTAATATTACTTTCAGCAGCAGCTTCTCTAAATGCTTCATAATTATTAGCCACCAACATTTTATGTCGTTCTTCTGGCAATTCTACTCTATCCAGCAGTAGTTTCAACACTTCAATATTACCATTACCGGTAGCAGCTACTCTAAATACTTCATAATTATTAGCTGCCAATATTTTACTCTGTACATCTAGTAATTTCGCTTTATCCAATAGAAACTCCAACGTTTTAATATTACCACTGTCAGCAGCTGCCCTAAATGCTTCATAATTCTCCACTGCTAACATTGCATGTTGTTCTTCTAGTGATCCTGCTCTATCCAGGAGCAACTTCGACACTTTAATATTACCTTCACTGATAGCTTCCCAAAACGCTTCGTAATTATTAGCCGCCAACATTTCACACTGTAAATCTAGTAGTTTCGCTCTGTCCAATAGAAACTCCAACGTTTCAATATCACCATCATCATCTGCAGCTACTCTAAACGCTTCATAATTATTAGCCGCCAACATTTCACGCTGTACATTTGATGATTCTGTTCTATTCAATAAGAGTTTCAGTACTTCAGTGTGCCCTGCATAAGCAGCTACTCTAAATGCTTCATAATTATTAGCTGCCAACATTTTATACTGTACATCTAGTAATTTTGCTTTGTCCAATAGAAGCTCCAATACTTTAATATTACTTTCAACAGCAGCTTCTCTAAATGCTTCATAATTCTTCACTGCTAACATTGTATGTAGTTCTTCTGGTAATTCTACTCTATTCAGCAGAAGCTCTAATACTTCAGCATTATCATTACCGGCAGCTTCTCTAAATACTTCATAATCATTAACTGCCAACATTTTACACTGTAAATCTAGTAGTTTCGCTCTGTCCAATAGAAATTTCAACGTTTCAATATTACCTTCAGTAGCAGCTTCCCTAAATGCTTTATAATTAGCAGCCGCTATTAACATTTTATATTGAATATTTTTCTGTGATTGTGTGTTTCTGTTCATAAATTACCTCTAACCTATAGATACATTATGCAGCATAAATACTTAATAGTTCTTAACATTACTGTACTTACATTTTTGAGTACTATAAATGCTTATATTTTTTTTTGTATACTTCTGCGATTTTTGCTTTCTTTAGGAAAATTTCTATTGCACTTTTATTATAAGATAAGCATAAACTTTTCTTACCATAATTCTTCTTTTCCATTTTTTAATGAATTAGTATTACATATTGCTAAAAATTTAAACAATATAACCATTTCCAGCAAACAACATTAGCTAGTGAGAGAAGAATTTGTTTTGGGATCTTGGTCTACCACTTGTTCTACGCGAATTTATATCAATTTATTACTTTATTTCTCTGTTTTTTTGAAATTCCCCTCATAAAATTAAATAGCTTACTGTAAAATTATAGTCTTAAGTCCTTGTTTGCAGGTTGTACAGAGACGCTGTTAAATGAAGATATAGGTGACCTATGAGTTAAGTTAACTGTGCTTTTATCTTCAAATTGCAATGCTTCACTTATATTTTTTAATTTTCTTTTTTTAGGTAGTGTATGTTCATCAAATGTCTCTAGGTTTCTTTTATGTGATTGTGTTTTTAAGTCTGGAGCTAAGTGCATATCTTCAAGATAATAAATAATTTCTTCTGAGTTAGAATATACAATAACATAGTCCAAAGGACTCATATTTTTTTCATTTTGTCTATCTATAATAGCTCCTTTCTCTATAAGGTATTCAACAATATCTAACTGACCATGCATAACAGCAAAGTGCAAAGTACTCTCACCTTCTTTGCTACGTAGATTTATATTAGCTCTTTTCTCTACAAGATATTTCACAATATCCAATCTACCATATATAACAGCAAAGTGCAAAGGACGCATGTTATTTTTATCCTTTATATTTATACTAGCTCCTTCCTCTACAAGGTATTTAATAATATCTAAGTGACCATATATAGCAGCAAAGTGCAAAGGACACATACTATCTTTGTTTAATGATTTTATTATAGCCCCTTGCGCTACAAGGTATTTAGCAATATCTAAGTGACCATATACGGCAGCAAAGTGCAAAGGATTCATACCTTTTGTGTTATTTAGATTTACATCACCCCCTTTCCTTACAAGATGCTGAACAGTACCTAAGTGACCATGTATGATAGCATAATCTAAAGAAGTAAAATTCTTTTCATCAATAGCATTAATAACTTTACTTAATTTATCAGGATATATTTTCTCTAATATCAGCTTAATAACCTTTTCATTACCATCTTTGGCTAGCAAATGTAAGATAGTACCTCCATCATAAATAGAATCAATAAATTCATTAACTAATCTACTATATTTACTTGCATGACTCCAAACAGACTTAACGTGATTTGGATTCGTAAGGCAAAATGATGTCATAATTTCTCTTAAAGTTTCTTCTTCTATTCCTGTTCGTTCTTTCTCTACTCTTACTGTTTTTTGTATCCCTTTATGAACTCTTGCTATTGACTCCTCTAGCTCAATCACTGAAAACTTATTGAGTAGATTAAGAGCATCCAAAACTTGTTGCTTACCTTTTTCTGATTTCTTCTGGAGGAAAATTTCTTCTATATCAATTTGATTGGGATCCAAGTAAGCCATATATGATACAATATCATGCGATTGCTGCCCAACATTTTTTTCTCTTCTTATTTTATTAAGGTTAAGCTTCAAAGTTGTAAATAATTCTTTGGTGATACCTAATGCTTCCAAAAGATCAGGATTTGATTTTTGTATTGCTTCATTATAGCGTTTTAGATATTCGCTAATACTAATCTTTTCTTGTTTTATATATGCTGCTCCTTGCACCAAAGCTAATGGTAGATAATTCAACGCTTCTGCTAACTCTACTAGATAGCGATTCTCTAATTTATCTTTTATCCCTAAGGCCCTTTCAATAAATGTTATAGCTTCTCCTAGAGAAAATCCATCATTCAACTGTGTCTTTTCTATTTCTTTTTCCCAATTCTTGCTACGAGAAGTAATTAAAACGTAAGGCTTTTCTCCATGAAAAAACAAATTAGGAAAATAGGATGGTAAAAATTTTTCGATCTCCTTATACTTACTGGTGTTATCAAAGATGAAAAGACTTTTTACGTCTCGAAAATACTGGTATACATCCTGGACAATAGATTCTATTTCTCTATCTCGAACAACATTAAAATCCATATCATTATCATTTTCTGTAGGAATTTCTAATTCTTTAGCTAAATTACGAAATGATTGTGAAAGAGTACTATATGTTGTAGCATCTATCCATGCAATTTTCTTCCAGTCATTCTTCTTACTATATACGCAGTTCTTAGCCAATTCACTTTTTCCTGTTCCATGTTTCCCATTAATTAAGACCACTCGTGACATTTCCACTTCTTGATTTTTACTGTCTAACTTCTTTTTTAATTCATCTAACATCACTTCTCTTTTTATAAAGAATTTTGGTAAATAGCCCAAATTAAAGGAAAATGTATTTTTACCTTCTTTTTCATGAAGTATTCGTAAATTTCTGATTTCTTCACGCAGTTCTTGTATATCCTTTTTTTTTGCTGAATCGTTTTCATTGATCTCTTTTAATATACTACTAGCCAATCCTTTCTTTTTTTCCTCATCTAAAATACGCACATACTCTCTTTTTTTAGATGTTGCACTAAGTACATATTTTTGTTCTAACTCTTCCCAATTTTCTAATTCCCACGTAAAGGGAAGCCGATAGCCGTATTTTTCATGCTCATTCAATTGATAATACTTAATAATCTCACCCTCTGCTTTCTCTATTCCCACCTTTTCATATAACTCTGAAGTCATCAACATTTCACCACTTTGTTTATCTTTTACTTGATGTCCAGTACGTGTAGTAAACGGGTACTTTCTTTTTGATTTACCTAAAATAACACCTTTAGTTATGTGAAGATTGGGAAATTCTCCTTTCTCGTTGCAAGATGTAGTGTAATTTATTACTCTGGATACAGTATCCATTGCTAACTTCTCAATCCCCCTATTACAAGACAACTGATTAGTATCCACAATTTTAGTGAATTGCTTCTCAAAACTTTGAAAAATTTCCAAGCCAGCTTCTATTAAAATCTTTCTTAAGTTACCTTCTGAAGGCGCAACTATTGTAGAAAATATTTTTGCTTTTTTCCTATGTTGGTTTGTAGAAACAAAACTCACACACTCCATAACTTGAGAAGTACCTACTTTCTCCACACTTGGTGGAATATAATTACCCACAGTTGATACAACCTTAGCTACTACTTTACCTGTTTTACGTACTTTTGAACCTGGTTTTGCTTCTTTAGAACATTCAGATAGTTTTTCCTCGAATTCTTTAACAAAAGTCTTAACAAAAAAAGTTGCTTTTTTCACTATTTCATCACTTGTAATGCTTATACAGCTAAACATTTCTTCATCATCAGTCGATGTACTACTGCTGCCTATAGATGAAGATCTTGTTACTCTAGGGCTCTCCTGACTTCGTCCACACTGAAGTTCTTCACTAGATAATATATTTTCATAATCAACTATTGCTGATCCAGCATCTACATAATCCATTTGATTATCTGCTACTTGTTCTCCTATATTTTCTTTACCTAACATAAAGCCGCCTATATTTTAATATTCATATTTTGATTGTTTTGTCGTAAACCTCTTTTCTGAAGATTGATTTCAACATTTGATTCTTATGCAGCTGTACCAAACCAATTTGCTGTAGAAACCTTACGGTAATCCTAAGTAACTTTAATTGCTGAGTAACAGTATGCTTTTCTTTTGACTTCTGACTAAAATAGATATATTCTTAAAAAATCGAGAATTGCTTTCTGAGTGATATACATAATACAATGCATCTAACTCACACCCCATGTTTTCATTACGTTAGACTGCATTGTAGCTAAAAAGATCTAGCAAAGCAAGAATTTTTTTGCATACTTTAGCATCTTATTTTAGTTTTTATTTTAAAACTAAAGCAGCTCAGTTTCATGTACTTTTATTTCTTTATCGACTGTTATTTTTCTTCTTCAATGCATCTATGAGTAATGATAACGTGGACGGTAAAGCTTGTAAAGCAATTTTTTTATATAGCAAGATTCAGCTATTTAATAAAAAGATCGTGGCTAGACCAAAAAATATAAGAGCTGAGAGAATATCAGTTGTTGCTGATGTTAAGATTGAAGACGAAACAGCAGGATCGGATCTTAAACGATGAAGCATTATAGGAATGAAAGTTCCGATGAACGTTGCAATAATTGACATCATAATCATGGAGACCACAAAAATCATCTCCACTTTGACATTGTGAAACCTTATTGCTAACACTACTAATGAAATAGTAGATAAGATCACCCCGTTTATAAGACCTATTAAAAATTCTTTCATCAGTATTCTTTTTGCATTTTGCTCAGTTAGATATTTTGTTGCGATTGCCCGGATAGTTAGTGTTACTGTTTGGGATCCTGCATTTCCGCTCATCGATGCAATGATTGGCATAATTATTGGCAGTACTATAAAACTTTGTATTACGTTATCGAAAAAGCCAACTACTATAGAACATATTGTTGCAGCTAAGAGGTTAAACAGTAACCAAGGTAGTCTTTTAATTATAGTTTTATGTATAGGGGCATTTATATCAGATTTAGAAGATACACCGCTTATTTTAAGCACATCCTCTTCTGCTTCTTGTTGAACAATTTTGATTACATCTTCAATAAGGATTACACCTATAATTTTACCATTCTTATTTACTACTGGAGCTGATAATAGAGAGTAATCTTTAAATATTCTTGCTACTTCTTCTTGGTCCATTCCAGTTTTAATTATTTTTATATCTTGACTCATTATCTCTTTTATTATTGTTTCTCCTGAGTGAGATATTACCTTATTTAAGTTGAAAATGCCTATGGGTTCTAATTTTGAGTTAATGATGAAAATTTGATAAAATGTTTCTGGTATTTTTTTATAGTTGCGCAAGAATTCCATTAGCTGATTTATCGTCCAATAATATGGAGCTATAACCATATTTTTATGTATCAACCTTCCTGCACTTTCTTCTGGGTATGATAACAATTCCTCTACTAATTTTTGAGTTGCATTGGGTAAGTAGTTAAGTATATTTTCTATAGACTTTCTATCTAAATCTTTCACTATAGCTACTATGTCTTCTATATCAAGAAGCATTAGTAACTTTGCTGTATTTTCTATTCCCAATATTTCTATGATCTCTACTTGTAAATCTGGTACTACATGTACTAAGGCATCACTTAACAAATGTTGATCGAGGATATTAACTAATTTCTCCCTGTGATCACTGATCGAAGTAGATAAAAAATAAGCTAACTGAACGCTATCTATCGTTTTTACAATATTACGAACATTCTCTAATTCTTGATTATCGAGAGACTCTATTAAATCATCAATAGCCTTTTTGTCTAAACCATAATGAGAACTTGTTTTAATATTCATTACTTTACCTTATTTTTTTAATAAATATACACACTTGATTTTATTGAACATTCAAGTATAATAAAATTATTTTGAATTAACTATTATATGGTTAAATTTCTATTTTGTTTGCTGTTATTGTTAGTGATAATAAATATATTAAAGTCTAAAGTATAATGAAAACCCATCCAGAAATCCTTGAATACTTTCAAGGCTTAAATAAAAGTATTTCTCTTATCAGGAGGTGTCTTTGACATAGAAAAATTGAAGTTGCGTCTTGAAGAGCTGGATTCTCAAGCGTTGAATGATAATCTGTGGCAAGACAATCAAAAAGCACAAGAGATTTTAAAAGAACGCTCTAAAATTAAGCATGAAATAGAATCGTTTTCAAAGCTAGAAAGCGATTACAACGATTCTATCAGCTTGATGAAATCTGCTATTGATGAGAATGATGAAGAATTTTTTTCTGAAGTTAAAGGTGAGTTAGTAAAGCTAGAGAAATTAATCAAACTTAAAGAGACAGAATCCTTATTTACTGGTGAAGCAGATAACAATAACTGCTTTTTAGAAATCCACTCAGGAGCTGGTGGAACAGAGAGCAATGATTGGACTGAGATGCTCATGCGCATGTATACAAGATGGGCAGAAATTTATCACAATTTTAAAGTTGAAGTTGTAGAAAAATTAGATGGTGATGCAGTTGGTATAAAATCTACAACAATAAAGATCATCGGAGAAAAAGCTTACGGGTGGGCAAAAAGCGAAAGTGGAGTTCATAGATTGGTTAGAATATCACCATTTGATGCAAATGGTAAACGTCATACCAGTTTTGCAAGTGTAGGAGTAACTCCAGTGATTGAAGATTCAATAGATATTGTTGTGGATGAAAAGGATTTAAAGATCGACACTTACCGTGCTTCTGGAGCAGGTGGTCAGCATGTAAATAAGACTGAAAGCGCGGTACGTATTACGCATATTCCAACAGGCGTTGTAGCTCAATGCCAAAATGGTCGTTCTCAACATAAAAATAAAGATGAAGCACTTAAACTACTTAAAGGACGTTTATATCAAATTGAATTGGAAAAAAAAGAACAGAAAATGGCCGAAGAATATGGCAAGAAATGCGATATAGGTTGGGGCAGTCAGATCAGATCGTATGTTATGCATCCATATCAAATGGTAAAGGATTTAAGGACTGGACATGAAGTTGGCAATATAAATTCCGTTTTTGATGGCAATATAGATTGTTTCATAGTTAGTGTATTGGAGTTAAAATGAGATTTATTAAAAAGCTAAGTTTTATGCTCTGCTAATAAGGGGAAAAGAAAACCAAAATCTATTGAGAAAAATGGAACAATTTTGTGAATATATCTATTATCCAAGTAGCTGATGAAAATGGCAACTCGTTTCTTATGGGCACAAAAATGTAATATGAAGAGAAATCTTCGTACATTAAGTTGTAGCCGCGCAACGTCTGCCATTGATGATTATTTCACCTACTGTAACTGCTGCTAAAATAAAGCAGTAATAAACTTGTGTTAACAAAGAAATAGGTGAGACAGAAGCAATGCTACCTGCTAGCAGCAGCTGGGAACCATAAGGCAAAATGCCTTTTGTAACGCAAGCAAAAATGTCTAACAAGTATGCACTACGGTATGACGGAATATTATGCTTTTGCGCGAGCCTTTTTGCAATATCGCCACTTAATAAAATAGCAATGGTATTATTAGCAACTAAAACAGTAAACATAGATGCTATGCCCGCTATTACAAATTCAGCTTTAGTTTTTGTGATATTGCTTTCATCGATAAGTTTGTGTAATGCCTTTTGACCCTGCTTGTACATTATATGACTCAATCCGCCAATAAATAGAGCAAATATCACTATCTCGTTTACTTTTTTGAAACCGTCATATATGTCATGAGAGAGTTGAATGATAGTATAGTCAAAAAAAGTCATCCCTAATACACTAGCAACAATTATATTTATAGTTATTGTTACTAAAGTAGTAACTTCAAATAACCCCATGATTATTAAAGAAATATAAGGAATAATCTTTATTACTGATAAATAATCTAAATTTGATGTAGGAATAATTTTTGTACTATCTGCCATAATTGCCAGATAGACAAGCGTTATAATGCTGGCAACAAATGCTACTTTAGAATTCACTTTAAGTTTATCCTTTATCGTGGCCCCCTGTGAAGAAACAGATGCAATAGTAGTGTCAGATATCATTGAAAGATTATCACCAAATACGGCACCTCCAACTACAGTTGCAGTTCCTATTTCAAGACCAAAAGCCCCACTTTTTGCTAAGTTAACAGCTATTGGTACCATTAATACAACAACTCCCATAGACGTACCAATTGCAGTTGATATAAAAGCGGAAGCCAAAAATACTCCAGGCAGTAGTAATCTTGCTGGAAGGAAATTGAGAATTAAATCAGCAACAGTATCTGCACTACCAATTGATTGAGTCACCACAGAAAATGCTCCAGAAAATAGAAAAGTTAAACACATAGTAAGGGTGTTTTTATCGCCCATACCCTCGATGACAGTATCGATGTTACGTTGAATTTTACCTGCACTGCATGCAACAGCAAAAAATAGCGCCGGTAGTAGGCAAATTACCGGTGAAACTTGGCGAAGCGGATTATCAATTCCAATAAAGGAAAAATAGACACCACTTCCAAGGTATAAGATTAAAAAAATAACCAAAGGAAAAAAAGCTGTCATTTTACTGCCTTAAAACCTATGATTATAATCAATTAAGTGGTTTCAGGCAAGCTTGGTTTTCGCAAGGCTTTAGTCTCTAATGTTGCACTTGTAGAAAAAATATATTGATCATTACATTATTATGTATAGTATTAAAAAATATTCTATAGTATGAGGTAAAGCTATGGCAATGTCACATGAGCAATGGGAAATAATACTAGGTATAGTTGATCAGAAGGCAGATTTAAGCAAAGATAATGTAATTGAAAAAATAAAAGAGCTACTAAATAAAGCAAGGATACTGGAGAGAAAAGAAGTATTAAGAATGTTAGAAGGGGTATCGCATAAATTAGAAATATCAAACGAGATTCCAATAGTGCAAGAGACACCAGAGCCATTAAAAAAGAAAGTAAAAGTGCAACATATACCACAGACATTAGAGAAATCAAAAAAAATACTAAAAGAGCAAGGAGTATCAGATGCACAAAAGATATTAAAGAGAGTACTAAAAAAGTTAGGTGTACAAGAGACATCAGAAAAATCAAAAGCAGTGACGACAGAAGATGTACTGAATGTGCGAAAAACATCAGAGAAAATGCCAGTGATGTTAGATACACAAAAGATACTAGAGGCAATAGAGAAGCTAAAGAAAGCAAGTAAAGATGTGTATCACGAGTGGAAGAAAGCTAAATTTAATGTAAATTATTGGTTTACATTAAATTACGATATACATAGTGGGTATGATCAATACGCATTATTGTGTTTAGCTATGGATTTTAACTTGATGAATGTATTCAATGCTCTGTGTAAAGCAAAAGGAATCAGTATTAACGCAAAAGGGCCATTTTTTGAATGGAATGTTTTACATTGGGCTGCTGAAAATAGCAATGTAAAAATGGTATCAGAGCTAATAGAAAAAGGGGCAGATGTTAATCTGTTGGATTCATCTCAACGGACTACTTTATATCAGCCAGCTGTAAATGGCGATATAGAAATAATAAAAATCTTAGTAACGAAGAAGGTAAATCCTAATGTGGAAGATCTGATGAACTTGACTGCTTTATATGAAGCTGCCAGAAATGGCCATAAAGAAGTAGTAAGGTTCTTAATGAATAATGGAGCAGATGTTAAGAAGAATGGGGCGCTTAAACTTACTCCTTTACATATTGCTGTTGCAAATGTTGATAGAGCAATGGTGGGTTGTATAATAAAAAACGACAAGAATATCGACAAAAATATTGAGATAGTAGATGTATTTGGATGGACTCCTCTATATTGGGCTGTTACAAAGAACGATATTTCAATATTAGAAGACCTATTAAAGTGCATATCAGAACATGGAGCAGATGTTAATCTAGAGGATAATTTAATTGGACGATCTCCCTTACATATTGCTGCTACGAATGGTAATGTGGGAGCAGTAGAGCTCTTAATAAAATATGGAGCAAATGTTAACTATAAGGATGCATGGGGATGGACTCCTTTTAATTGTGCTGCTACAAAAGGCAATAGAAAAGTAATGTATTATCTAATAGCCCATGGAGCAAGTATTGAGACGAATGATCCACAGAAAATATTACTTTCTATTTGTCCATATAATTATCTAGAAGCAGTAACTACTATGATACAACTTGGAATATGGAAGGATATGATGAAATTGATGGGAGCTGAGTTTTTACGTTGTGCTGCCAGACATGGTGATACACTAATGGTACATGCTCTATTAGAAGCTGGAGTAAATGCTAATGCAGATGATGATTTAGGATCAACTGCTTTACATAAAGCTGCCAAGTATAACCATCCGGAAGTAGTAAGGATCTTAATTTTATATGGAGTAGATGTTAATGCACAGGATAGCTCTGGGCAATCTCCTTTAGCTTATGCTGTCGAACGTAGACACTGGATAGTAGTAATGACCTTACTATGTTATCGCGCAAATACTTCATTGCCTGATCACTGTGGTGAAACTGTAAGAGATTTAGCTGAACGTCAAGGTATAAGTAATCTTCTAGTGGAAGCAGAACAAAGAGCAATAGCTATACTTACACAGCTTGACTTAGAATCAAGTATACTCAGAAACAAAAAATTAATGACAGTGCAACACATAGAATCACATATGTTGAGAGAAATAGAATCACATAATCTATCTATCAGCTTTGAACGTATGATAAGAGATCAAGCTAATCAAATTGAACAATTACAGTATAACGCTAAACTTAATGGAAAAGGAGTAGCACTTATAACTGACCGCATTAAATGTGTGCAGTTAGGGACTAACACTAAAGCGTGTCCAGATGAAATGGATGGAGTAAAAGAACAAATATTACATAGTCCTTACAGGTGGTCATATCGCACTAAAAATGTTAATGTAGGAAGAGTAACATCTTTAGCTAACGGCATTGAGTGTATGAAGTCAGGGCCTAACACTGAAGCGTGTCCAGGCCCTAGTACTAAAGAGCCTAATACTCACCTCTCTATGATCGAGAAACTATCATTGTTACCACTTTACTCAGCTGTAGGAAAATATGAAGCTGTTATAAAGAGTTAAATAATCCTCTAAATTCCAGCACGCAGCACTCGATGCAAGTAGCTGAAACTGAGGAGTACATTAGGTATGTTAGATTTTAGTTTACACAATAAAATTTTTATAAGTAAGATGTCAGAAGGTATCAAAACCATATTAGTAGAAGACAATAACGTTAGGCTCGATAGGTACATTAGAAGAATTTTTCCCAATTTGAAACAATCTGCAATTGAGAAGTCTTTAAGGAAAGGATTAATCAAGGTTGATAATTGCACGGCAAAATCCAGCGATAGAGTGAATTCTGGGCAAACTATAACGATAAGATACTTAGATTATATTGAAAACACTAATTCTGATCGTAAATATAATGAAAAATTAGTAAATTTACTGAGAGACAACATACTATATGAAGACGAGTATATATTAGCTATAAACAAGTCAGCAGGAATAATCGTTCAAGGCGGTATAAAGGTAAAAATTAGCATTAGTGACTTGCTTGACCAAATAAGAGAAGGGGAAGTATTTAAAATTGTCCATAGACTTGATAGAGATACAAGCGGAGTAATAATATTCGCGCGCAATGCCAGTGTTGCAAGATACCTTATGAAAGAATTTAAAGGACGGAGGATAAAAAAAACTTACCTAGCATTAACTTCTGGTATACCGAGCAAAGATAATGGAATAATAGACTACCCGTTGGTGAAAAAATATATTTCAGGGCAAGAAAAAGTAGTTATTGATGAAGACTCACCTCAAAATGCCACTACGCATTTTTCAATTATATCAAGATTAAAACATAATGTTGCTTATTTAAAATTACAACCAATTACCGGCAGGACACATCAGTTGCGTGCACATTTAGCTCATATAAATTGCCCTATTCTTGGTGACGGTAAATATGGTGGTAAAAAAGCTTTTATCGATGGGGTAGTAAATCAGATCCACCTTCATTCGCATTCTTTATCTTTAAAATTACCAAGCAATAAAGAAATCACTATTACTGCACCTATCCCTAGGCACATCGAAAAATCTATTGAAGTGCTATCTTTCAACTGAAACGATTTCACCAATCAACTTTTCTATCTTTGGCTTTAATTTGAAGTACAGATATTAGGCTAATTAACGCACAGATAGTAAGATAAATGCCTGCTGCAAGTTTTGTTTCAGTTTTTTCTATAAGCCACATGCATATCGATGGAGAAAGGCCGCCAAAAATACCTGCAGATATGTTATGTGCGAGGCTAAAGCCAGTGCATCTAACTTTTGTTGGAAATAACTCGCAGGCGAGAGAATTATATATTCCAAAAGATGCGCCTATCGGCACACTTATTAATAGAAAAGTGAGCGTTACAATATAGTGGTTATCATTTGATAATAGCGAAAGTACCGGCAAACTGACACAAGCTAAAGCTAATAACGTAGGAATGATCACGTTTTTTCTTCCAACTTTATCAGACAGTATTGCAAACAGCACTGCAGACGTCCCAAATGTAATTTCAACCATAATCCTTACTACATTTTTAATATCAATATCTGAAAGAATAAGCTCTTTTACAGATATGTTGTAAAACATGATTACTGAATAAACAATTGCGTTTTGAGCAATGCCAAGTCCAATTGCTATCACAAATGCTCTTTTATAATTCTTGATTAATTCTAAAAAGGGAGAATTAGATAAGCTTTTATTTTGGTCATGAGTTTTATATGCTAGACTCTCTTCCATTATGTACCTTATTAAAAAGCCTATTACACCCATAACAGAGCAGAAATAGAAGAGCAACCTCCAGCCCCAAATTTCATAATTTTCACCTGTAAACTTTTTGCAAACAGCTATCATTACAAAGCATGTAATAGAACCAAGAGCACCACTAAAAGCTTTCATGCTACCTAAAAAGCCTAGATTTTTTTTATCGCTTGAATGCTCTATTAAAAAAGCTGAATTGATACTTGTTTCTCCACCTGCTGCCATTCCTTGTGTTATTCTACAAAGCAGAAGCAGCATAGGAGAAAATATTCCTATTTCTTTAAAGCTTGGTATAATCGCAATTGCAGTAGATGATATCGAAGCTAATATTACGGAAGTCAGCAAAATTTTCCTTCTGCCGTATTTATCTCCAATGTAACCAAAAATAAATGCACCAAGTGGTCTAAATCCAAATCCAATTGCAAAACTGCCAAGAAATTTGATTGTGCTTAAATAATCACTTTCTGAAGGAAAAAAAACGTTGCTTATTATATGCTTTAAAACTCCAAACAGAGTTACTTCATACCATATAATCATATTGCAGATTATGCTTGATAGTATTGCTTTTTGAATATTGTTCATAACTTCCAGTTTACCACACTCCGCTATAAAAATTTTTATTCAACAACCTTTAAAGACAACTCACGTAAATGCTTATCCTCTACTTTAGAAGGAGCACCCATTAGAACATCTTCACCTTGCTGATTCATAGGAAAACAGATTACTTCACGAATGTTCGGCTCATCAGCAAGCAGCATAACCATTCTATCAACCCCTGGTGCTATTCCACCATGAGGTGGCACTCCAAACCTAAATGCACGCACGAGCGCACCGAATTTTGTATCAACTTCCTCTTTACTGTAGCCTGCAATGGCAAAAGCTCTGTACATAATATCTAGTTTGTTATTACGAATTGCTCCACTTGACAGCTCTATTCCATTGCAAACAAGATCATATTGGTAAGCAAGGATATCCAGTGGATTCTTTTCTTCTAAATCTTTCAAGCCACCATGTGGCATAGAAAATGGATTATGAAAGAAATCAATTTTTTTACTTTTATCGTCATACGCAAAGTAAGGAAAATCAATCACCCAACAGAATTTGAAGATATTGTCATCTATAAGACCTAGTTCTGATCCCAAAAGAATACGCACTTTCCCTGCAATTATTGCTGCTTCATTTTCCTTATCAGAAGCAAAAAATACACTATCTCCAGGTTCTATATTTGTTATTTCTTTTATGGAATTTAACCTATTGTCATCAAGGAATTTAGCAATTGGTCCTTTTGCAATTCCATCTTTATCGAACGTTATATATCCAAGACCTTTAGCACCGAATTCTTTTTGTGCATGTTCTATTTTTTTATCAAAAAAGCTACGAGGTTCTTCTGCTGTTTTAGGAGCAGGAATGGCTCTCACTACCATACCTCGCTCAATATTGCTTTTGAAAATATTGAACTCTGAATTACGGAAAATTTCTGTTACATCGCTGATCAATAGTGGATTGCGCAGATCTGGTTTATCAGAACCGTATTTGAGCATTGCGTCTTTGTATGTAATACGTGGAAAATCTTTATCAACTGATTTGCGAGAAAATTTGGCAAACACTTTATATAAGGTAGATTCAATAACCTGAAATATATCTTCTTGAATTACAAAAGACATTTCAAGATCTAGCTGATAAAACTCCCCAGGAGAACGGTCAGCCCTTGCGTCCTCATCACGAAAACAAGGTGCAATTTGAAAATATTTATCAAACCCTGAAACCATGAGCAGCTGTTTAAAAATCTGCGGAGCTTGTGGTAATGCATAGAATTTACCAGGATTCAGTCTGCTTGGCACCAAATAATCACGTGCCCCTTCAGGAGAAGAGGCAGTAAGTATTGGAGTTTGAATTTCCAAAAATCCTTGCTCTATCATGAGCCTTCTCAGCTCTGCAATGATTTTTGAGCGTAGAATAATGTTGTTACGGGTTTTTTCACGTCTTAAGTCAAGAAACCGATATTTAAATCTCATATTTTCTGGGTATTCTTGCTCACCGGCAATACTTGCTAATATACTTCTTTCTTCTTTTGCTATTTCTTCATCACAGTGGAACTCAACTTCCGATTCAACTTGTAAATTACTAACTATAACTTCAATTTCTCCTGTGGAAATAGAGCTATTTACCGTATCTTCAGTTCTAGCTTTGACTATTCCTGTGACAGTAATCACACTTTCTGATTTTAAATTTGAAATTTCACCAAAAAAGTCTTTGTCATTATTGAATACCAGTTGAGTAATTCCATAAAAATCTCTTAAATCAACAAAGATTAGGTTACCATGGTCACGTTTACGGTACAGCCACCCAGAGAGAGTAACTTCCTTTTCTACATCATTCTTCCTTAATTCATTACACGCGTGAGTTTTATAGCAGTTCATTTAATTGAAATTTCTAGAATACAGAAAGATTATAAAATAAATTAACCTTTGGGCAAGCTAATATCTAAAAATCCTTTACAAACAATTCTGATTTGGATATAATTTTTTTGATTGTGTGTGTTGAGGTATACTTATGAATTCTGAAGAATTAGAGGAAATGTTGGCTAAAAAAAAGAGGGTGGATGCTATAATAAAAGATCTTGTTGATACTGTTACCAAAAATGATTCAGAAAAAGTAAAGTCAATTTTTGAGAAAAATAGTTCCATTATTCGAGATGTTGTTACTGACGTTAATTCCCAAAGCGGTACAAATTTATTAGGTGATGCTGTTGATGAAGAAATAGCTAAGTATTTAATAGAGCAAGGTGTAAGTTTCAGCGCTGCAGTCAAAAAGGCGATTATGAAAAGAAATTTAGGGTTAGTAAAATCAATCTGTCAGATAAATAAATCAATAACTAAACATGAGTTACAGCAAAATCCTGAGCCACTACAATCTGCAACTTATGATCACAAATTTAATGATAAAATTGCAAGGTATTTGATTAAACAAGGTGCAAATCCTAATGCAACTGATCATCTTGGTCGTTACTTACTTCATCTGCAAATTGCAAAAAGCAATTTCAAAGGAGCTAAGGCTTTAATAGAAAACGGCGCGGATGTTAACTTAATAAATCAAGAGGTAAAAAGCTATCAGAACTTAATTATTGGTGGTAGTGCGTTAAAGGGTGAAACTGCGTTGAATTTTGCAATTAGAATATATTACAAATATAAAGACATAGACGATCAAAAATCTGATGAAACCTTAAAATTTATAAGTTATTTAATAGAACAAAAAGCAAACTTAAATATTAAAGATTGTAATGAGATGGTCCCTTTAGATATTGCTATATTTCATAATTCTCCAAAAATAGTAGAATTATTGATAAAAGCTGGTGCTGATCTTAATGTTGGAAGGGAAAAAGCAGAAGGTGTTTTAAAGTATGCAATTACTGAAGGGCATATAGATATAGGGAAAGCTACAATTCGATATATTTTGGAACATGACTCACACTGGTTAACAACTTCAAATAAACCAGATCTTCTCAATGACCAACAAGAGTTATCAGTCTACTGGGACGAATATAAAGCTCAAGTTAAAGAACTTCATGATATAGTGGAAGATAGAATTGACTTGACTGGTGGCGGCTCTACCCGTCCTATAATGAGAACAGTGAGTGGCTTTTTAGATCATGAAAGTAGAAAAAATCTAGTAAAATCATCATTCATATCTAGTGCTGAGGCACCAGAAAATTTTTGTCCGAGAAAGCTGGCTGTTATAAGTGTAGCTGCAATAACTTGCGCTTTAGCATTATATTTTCTTGCTCCATTAATCATTGGGTCTTCTGCTGGAATTGGTACTCAACTAGCATTAGGAGCTGTAGGTGCAGTTGTAGGTGGTGGAATTGGAATCTTGACCAATGTGGCAATAGATCAATGCTACGTTAATTCAGCTACTCAGAAAGCTGACTAAAATTAAAGCGCCATAGATTGCTAAAACTCCATGATTGTGTAGTAATATAATATTACTTTCCTCAAGCCTTTAGCTCCTCAAACACTTCACTTGCTCTATTTAAAACAGAGTCAGGAAAACCAGCAAGTTTTGCTACATGTATTCCATATGACTCATCTGCAATGCCTTCAATTACTTCATGTAGAAAGATAACCTCTCCGTTCCATTCTTTTATTTTCATACAAAAACATTTCACATTTTCTAAGTATTCACCTACTTTAGTTAATTCATGATAATGAGTTGCAAAAATGGCGCGGCACTTATTTACATTGTGAATATGTTCAATCACCGCCTGTGCAATAGATAATCCATCATACACCCCTGTGCCCCTACCAATTTCATCAAGTATCACCAAGGAACGGTCCGTTGCCTGATTTACTATCGTTGCTGTTTCGATCATCTCTACCATGAAGGTAGAATAACCAGCTGTTATATTATCCGTTGCGCCAACCCTGCTGAATATCTTGTCAATCACTCCAATATGCGCACTCTCTGCTGGCACAAATGACCCCATATGAGCTAAAACTGCAATGAGAGCGTTTTGCCTCAAGAAAGTGCTTTTTCCAGCCATATTAGGACCAGTAATTAGATGTATACCAGCTAAATTGATGCTATTTGCAATGAATTTATCGTTAACTTCAACCACTGGATGTCTTCCGCTACAGATATTGAACTCTTTGCTGTCATCAATGATGGGTTTTACGTAATTATTTTGCACTGCAAGCTCTGCAAACGCGGTTCTAATATCAAGTTTTGCCAAAGCATTTGCAGCAAGAGCAATTTTTTCAGATTCTTTAGCGACTTCACTACACAGTTCACTAAAAATTTTCATTTCTAAGCCGATTGCAGCATCACGTGCCGTAAGAATTTTATTTTCTAGTTCTTTCAACTCATTAGTAGTGTAGCGCATGCTATTTGCTAAGCTTTGTCTATGAATAAATATATCCGAAGTTATTTTGTGATTTGCCGACACTTCAACGTAATAACCGAGTATGTTGTTATGTAATATTTTAAGTGCGGCAATACCAGTTAGGTCGCGATAAGATTCACGGAGTTTGGTTATTAGTTTATTACTATTATTTAATATGTAGGATAACTCAGATAATTCTGAGTTGTATTTTGAGTGAATAAATCCTCCTTCTTTCACGGAACTGAGGTTATTATCAAGTATAGCACTATTTAACAGTTCAAATAGGTCTTTATGATTGCCAAGGCTTTTATGTATTGTGCTTAGTTCACTTTCGTCACTACTTATCACCTGAGTAGTAGACACTGGTTCCTTTTCTCTGGTCAAGCACTGGAATGACATCTGAGAGTTAATTTCTGATTTTTCACTTAAACAATAATTATGCAAGGTAGACAGAAACTCAGACAACTCTAAAGTTTTTCCTAGGCCTATTTTTAATAGGTTCATATCCTTTGGTGAACCACGCCCTAGTATTAAGCGCGATAAAGACCTCTCAATATCTGGAATGTTAGATAATATCTCTCGTATTTTTCTGCGTGGCTCATGATTATTTACAAAAAATTGAGCGGTGCTGAGCCTCAAATTAATTGCCTTAGAGCAAGCAAGGGGTGAAGCGAGCATTTGTTTGAGCAGGCGTCCACCAGAGGCTGTTACTGTGTGATCAATAACTGAAATTAGTGAACCTTTCTTTTCACCAAATTGAGTTGAAAACAACTCAAGGTTTCTCCTTGCTGAAGCATCAATAAGCATGAAATTTTGTTGCTTATAGGTTTTTGGGAATTCAAGCCTTGGAACGGAGCCCCTTTGTGTTACTATGACATATTCAAGCAGTGCACCACACGCCATGATTTCTACTTTGCTGAAATTTCCTATACTCCCAAGTTCCCTGATTTTATAAAACTCGCATAACGTTCTGTGAGATTTACTATACTCAAAAAAGCTCTGTGCATGTTGCGTAATTGATATTTTATAATTTTTTAAAATCGATCTAATTTTTTCGTCCTCAGTGAATTTTTCAGAAATTAATAATTCTCTTGGTGATATACGCAATAAATCACTATCTAGAGCTTTCAAACTCGTTAAAATGTGAAAAAATTTTCCCGTCGATAATTCAAGCCAACTAATAGCATATTCGTCATTTTGTTCAACTATGGATGCGAGATAATTATTGCTTTTATCCTCCAGTAGTGAATCTTCTATAATTGTACCTGGAGTTACAACTCGCACTACATCACGTTTTACTATGGATTTATAGCCCCTCTTTTTTGCTTCATCAGCAGTTTCTAATTGGTCACAGATTGCTACTTTGAATCCTAAATCTATTAGCTTGTGCAGGTAAGACTCACTACTGTGTGCTGGCACTCCACACATTGGTATTTCTTGCCCATTTGAATTGCCCCTCTTGGTTAGCACTATATTCAGCAATTTCGCAGCTTTAATAGCATCATCGAAAAACAATTCATAAAAATCGCCCAGTCTATAAAACAATAGATGATCCGTGTATTGAGCTTTCAAATTTAAATATTGCTCCATTACAGGGGTATTTTTTTCTCTTATTAAGTTCATAACATTTTTAAATATGTTAGCAGCAAACCACTTACTCTGGTGTTGGTTATTTTATTATGGATCAATAATTTTTTTTAGCTATAGTACAAAAACAAATAGTTTGAGGTAGAATTATGGAATATGAACGGTTGTTAAAAATATTAAGGACAATAAGTGACTTAAATGAGAACAATATAATCGAAAGGATAAAAGAGGAATTGGAAAAAGAAGATCCAGACACGTATAAAAAGTGGCAAGATAATGGATTTAACATAAATTATACATTCGATGATCAAAGTACATTGTTACATATAGCTGCTAGAAATGATCTTGTAAAGATAGCAGAGCTTTTAATAAAAAAAGGGGGTAATGTTAATACAGCAGATCAAGATGGATGGAATCCTTTACACTTTGCTGCTGCAAGTGGTAGTATAGGAGTGGTAGAGATTCTCATAGCAAACGGGGCTAATGTTAATGCAGCAGATCAAGATGGGTGTACTCCTTTGCATTGTGCTGCTCACAATGGACATAAAGAGATAGTAGAACTCCTATTAGACACGGGGGCTAATGTTGATGCAGTAGGTAAAGTTAAGATAACTCCTTTACACGCTGCTGTTCGCTTTGGTTATACAGAGATAATAAAAGTTCTCATAGCAAACGGGGCTAATGTTAATACAGCAGATCAAAATGGGTGTACTCCTTTGCATTGTGCTGCTCACAATGAAAATAAAGAGATAGTAGAACTCCTATTAGACACGGGAGCTAATGTTGATGCAGTAAGTCAGGCTGAGAGTACTGCATTACATCATGCTGTTTCTGCTGAAAATTGCCAAGTGGAAATAGTAAAAGCTATCATAGAAAAGGAAGCTGCTGTTGACATAGCGGATAAATACGGGCGTACTCCGTTATGCTGGGCTATTAGAAATGGCTATTCAGAAATAGCAAGAATTCTACTTGAAAACAAAGCAGATCCTTTATTGGGACATAAAAGTTTTAACACATTAAAGCTCTTGATTGAATTAATAAAAAATGATTTTAAGCACTCTAAGAAAGCAGAAGAAACACAGCAACAAGAGGATGATGAATATGAATTGATTAAATACTCACTGGTACTTCGCAATGACTGTTCTTTAACTGATATTGCTGAAAGAGGTGCATTTGGTAAGTTGATATCTACGTGGCTTGTTGACATGTCCAACTTAACAGAGAGTCAGAAGGAGTTGAATAAAAAATTCTTAAGTACTTTTAAAGACTTTCCACATGTTACTTATAAGGATTATAAGAACGATGTTGAAAAAATTAAAAAATTTTTACTGGATCATAAAAGTAATCAAGATCTAAAAACCATCCTCAACCTTAAAAGAGGAGAATCTAAACTGACAATACTGCATATTCTATCAAGTATGGAATGTAGCAATGCGGGAGAATTCATAGATTTACTGTTGAATTCAGGTGCTGATCCTAATGAAAAGGACGACACAGGAAGAACACCTTTACATTATGCTACTCGTTCTGGTCATTGTGATACAATTATCAAATTGCTTCTAAGGAAAGGAGCTAATCTTGATATAAAGGATAAAAAAGGTAAAACCCCAATAGAATTTGCAGTTAATAATCCCAACCTTAATATTAAAGAGTACTTTTTAACTGATGATGTTATTTATGGAACTTTTCGTAAAAAAACACAAGTTGACTATAATGGAAAAAAGTATTTGTGCAAAAGTGTAAATCTATGGGGGGAGGATTTTCTACTAGATGAGCAAGATCCAGGTAAATATTTTTGTAAATTAGATGAAGTTCAAGACATAAATCAGCTAGAACAGGTTGTAAATGAAGCTATAAAATCTAGGGTAAGGTTCAATCTTACTCGTGAGGGAAATATATATGAAAATACTTATGAGAGTAGGTATAATTTTACAGATTATGTAATAAGAAGAATTAGTGAATTAAAGATTTTTCAAGGTGAAAGGGACATAGAAGTTGCTAGTCGCATAGTATGTAATTTGGTAAAAAGAGGTGCAGTATTTGAAACTCTAAGTAGTATAATTGTAATTGATAAACTAGAGAAGTTTAAAGACCACAAAGCTAATCTTAAAGAAGCACGTAAAAGCTATATACATTACTCTCTAAGGTTTTTGGAAGCTGCAAAAAACGCAACTACTGGTAAGGTAAAAGAGGCAAAAATGGACAACTTCACTTTCTACTTGAAATACTCAAAGAATAGTATAGTCGAGGTTGCAAAAATCATAAATGGAACAGATGAAAGCACAGAATTTCGAAGAGACGTGATAGCAATCGGTGAAAGCGAGACAGAAATTTTAACAGAAGGTGGGGTAAGAAATTATACTGACCTTATAGGTAATATAGTACTGACTTTTCATACTGATTTGGGAAAAGTAGATGCTAGATTGTATTCTGATGTCCAAGATGAAGGAAAAATTATAGTAGAAGTGAGTAACAAGGAGGAAATATTGGAAAAGTTTAAAAATTATAAAGAAGAGTTAGGTAAGAACTGCTTGCTTGGTGGTTCTTCTGTCTACGACGCTATTAAGCAGGGATATTTTAAAAGGCCTGAGGAAGTAGATTCCATATATCATGTAAGTTCTTCATTAGAAAATATATCTTTATTTCCTATTGTACAACAGAACATAGAGAAAATTCGCCAGAAAGGTTACTGAAGGAACTACTTTTTTGCTAGAAGGCAAAGCAGCAAGGAGCGAACCAAAAGCGATAAGAAAGGATCCAAGCCAGATTATAGACATTCCAGGTTTATAGTGCACTTTAGCTGCAATTTTGCTCTTACTCTTATCAATCTCTCCAATTACAACATAAATATCAGAAAATAAATTGTGGTAGATACTGCTTTCAACATTTTTCTGACCTTCCGCAAGGTAAAATCTATATTCAGGAGTTACTTCACCTAATATCTTATTATTCAGCAAATTCCTGATATCCATTGTACCCCTCACTGCATGGAAATTTTTTTCTTTTATTAGCTCAATATTTCGTAAAGTAACTTTAAATTTATTGACTGTTATGCTGTCTCCTATTCCCAAGTAGTTTTCTTTTTTCTCCTGCCAACCAACTGAATAAGATATACCAAGCACTAGAATTGCCACTCCAGCATGAGCAAGCATCATTGCATAGTAGGACTTAGAAACTCTTCTTGCTAATAAAATTGATTCACCAAATGCTACCTTAAATAAACAAATTCTTTTACTATATGCTTCTAAAACAAAGATTAATAATGCTATGGAGATGGTAATTGATAGCACAATCATTAGCTCCATGTGAAAGATAAACGGCAAAATAGCTGCAGCACTACAAAATGAAAATCTATATTCACGGAATATTGGCAATAGACTATTTCCCTGCCAACTGCAGTATTGCCCTATCATGGTGAGCACTAGAATAGCTAGTGCAATAGAGTTAAATAAAGAATTGTAATATGGTGCTCCAACTGAAATTAATTCACCGGTTAAATACTCAAGCACTATAGGGTATAAAGTGCCAACGAACACGATGAAAAAGGCAGTGATGAATAATAAATTGTTCATCAGCATCATCGTAAGGCGTGAAAAGAATCTTCTACCCTCTGTCACTTGAGTAGCAGATTTCTTTTCAGATTCCAATATCGAATACTGGAAAGATGTGTGATTCTTTCTCGTAAACACTACAAATATTACTAAGCTACTGACTGTAATTACACCAAGTAGAGCTAATATATACAGTCCATATCTTGGGTCATCTGCAAACGTGTGCACTGAGGTAAGTATTCCTGAGCGAACTAGAAATGTTCCAGTCACACTCAATATAAAAGTTGTAAGCGTAAGTAAAATAGCAAAATTCCTTAAAGTATTGAAATTTCGTACAACGAGCAACAAATGTGTCAGCGCCACTGCAATTAGCCACGGCATCAAAGAAACGTTTTCCACTGGATCCCAAAACCAAAATCCACCCCAACCGAGTTCACGATATGCCCACCAGCTACCCAAGCTGATGCCCAAAGTGAGCAGCGACCAAGAAATAAGTACCCAAGGCCTGACAATTTTAGCCCAAACATTTCCTTCAGTATTGAAAATTAATCCAGCTATAGAGAGCGAAAAAGGAACGCTAAATCCAAGGTACCCCAAATATAATACCGGTGGATGAATAGCAAGGCCTATATCCTGCAATATCGGATTAAAACCCAGTCCATCTGTTTCAATGCCTGGCATTTTAGTGAAGGGGCTGGATTCAAGTAAAGTGAACAGTAAAAAACAAAAGCAAATCAAGCCTTGGGTGATAAGAGATATTTTTTTTAATTTACTACCATTAGTTCGTTCTGGTGTCATTCCAGTGCTTGACACTGGAATCCATTTTTTATTACACTGCCATTTGATGTACTCATTTGCAATTAAATTCCAGTGTCTGGGCACTGGGATGACAGAAGGTATATAAATATCCATTAGTAATAAATACATGACAAGCACTAAGGTCCAAAGCAACATAGACCCTTCTTTATTTCCCCAAACACCACAAATCTTATAGATCAAAGGTTTTGTTGTGTGTGAGTGGTAATATACGTTTTCAAGTGAGAAATCATTTTTAATGTGGCAGTAGATCAAAATAGCCATTGATGCTGACACACAAAAAAATATGGCAGAGGAGACGAATCGGTAAGAACTAAACGGTAGAAACAAATACGTTAAAGATAACAAACAGGCTACCAATAACAATATATTCCCAAATTCAGGCATAAGATTCATATAATGATATTACTAATAATAAATTGGGAGTTAAAGTTTTAATATAGGAACAAAGTTAATCTTCAATTATATTAATAGTAAGTAAAAATTAATCATTAAGCTTTTATACTTTATATTATATAACATTAATATTGTGAGGTAATATTATGGGCACAACTAAGATTAGTGAATTTCTATTCAATATAAAAGGTAAAGTGGCAAAACAACATGCTGAACCAATAATTGAAAAAAATCTCTATACTATTTTAGGATTCAAAGATGTAGAAGATTTAGAACATAAGACAAGTAAGTCCGTTAACAAAAAAATTTGGCAGCTATTTATTGATTGCTTTACAAAGGAAATAGATTATGTAGCAACTAAGCAAGTTGTAAAAAACGTTGTTTGTAATATTGCCAAAAGTGCCCAAGGCAATGCTTTTACTGAAGCTGAAAGCTTAATCTTAAACGAAAAACAAGATAATAAAAAGAGAGAAAGAGCGATTAAAAAAGCTACTAGTATTTTAAAAAAAATCAATCCAGAAAAAGCCTTCAATGAACTTTCAGTAATAAAAAAACAAGCCGAAGATTTTTTACAAACCGATTTTTATAAAGCGCAGAGCAAACCACTGCCAGGATTTGCTACATCTGGTGCGCAGCTTTTTGCGGAAACTTTGAAATATATAGAAACACTAGAAAAATTATCAGAAGTTAAAAAGGAAGATTTAACTAAGAGTTTCCTATTAAATTATATTAGTTCACTGAACAAAAAGTATCCTAAATCACAAGGTAAAAGGGAAGATGCTATACGAATACTATCAAGCGATGAGTTGAAGAATTTTTATAATAAAGGTGTAGAGGAAGGAATACTACAACCGCTGGTATCATATAAAGAATGCAGAAATCTGTATGATAAAATGAGCCAAACAAAGAATGAATGTATAATCAAAAAAGAAGAGCATGAGAAAGCAAGTAAGTCAATAACCAGTATAATTAGTGACATAAAAAAATGTAGAGAAGCAGTCCTTAATTGCAAAAATTTTCAGAGCTCCTACATAAAGGAAAAAGCAGAACACCCATTTAGAGGCACCTCATGTCAAAAAATGATTGATATATATCAAGAGAGAATTGCTGGATATCAGGAAAAAATTCGTCAAAACCTAAACCAAATAAGAGCAATATTAAAAGATACGCCGCAAGATGTGGAAGAATTCGAAGAAATAATCAATTGCGCACATGAAGCAGAGCAGTATGATGAAATTTTTGATTCGGCTTTAATTTGTTTACCGAACATACAGAATAAGCTAGATATTCAACCAGAAAATCCCCTAACAGAACTCAGAGCTTCACAAATTAACGTTGAAATTGAGCTAACTAGGCTCTGTGAACAAAATATTAGAGTAAGCATGTGAGTGCTTCAACAAAATTCAAAAAACCAATAAAGACCTCATAAGTCTTATCAAAACAGGAGATTTCTAATAGTGGCAAATACCATGTATTTCTTTCAATTTGCCACTATTACGCCATCTAAATCACACATTGTCTTCCAGAAGGAAAATTTTTGTTCCACTGGCAACCACCTCATGTATAGCTTTATAGCTCTTCTCACAATAATCCGAACAGGTCATAATAACATACTGCTGGCCTCTTGGCTTATAATAGCTATAAAGACGTTTTTACCTCCGTTCGGACTATTATAAGAAGAGCTATACTTCCATAATAAGAAAAATGGCAAAAGCAATTTTAGATCTACTCTAATAAAAGCCTATTTTCCTTGAAACTAAAATAGCTACTAAATGTGATAATAATATGATCTATTAATTCTATTCCTATGCTTTTGCAAGCTTCTGCAAGCTGTCTGGTGAGAAACATATCGCTACTTGAAGGCTGTATATCTCCACTTGGGTGATTGTGGGATATTACAATCGATGTTGAGCCAATCAAAAGAGCGCGTTTTATGATCTCTCTAACATAAAGAGGAGTTTGATCTATTGTACCAAAGTTTTGTAGATCTTCTGCTATTAGACGATATCTTTTATTCATATAGATAACGCGAAAATTTTCTTTATTAAGGCTTCCTATACTTGCTTTTAAATAATCAAGCAATTTTTCCCAATTATTGATTATAGGTAGGTCCTTTACTTCTTCTCGTGCAGAACGAACAAAAGCCTGTTTAACACAAAAGATAGCAGATATAGCTGCATTACTAACTCCTTCGATATTCTGCAGTGCTTCTAAATCGGCATTAAAAACCTTATTTAAACTACCAAAATTTTCTATCAAACTCTTTGCTACTGGCTTTACATCAATTCTACTATATGCTGAATATAAAATGTGTTCTAAAATCTCATAATCAAGTAATGATTGTCCGTTATCTGAAATAATTCTCTCTCTTAGGCGCTTTCTATGACCTTTTTTGTAATCTTTCATTATTCATGAATTGCTTATCTCTTATAATAAGAAATTGAATTTTTAAGTAAAATATTTAATAAAATATATGAAGCATAATTGTAAATTTTTGAAGACAGCAAATGAAAGTAGCCCCTCTCTTGTCATCTCCTGCTCCCTCCTTCTATGTCATCCCAGTGCTTGACACTGGTTTCTTACCAACAAAAACCTAGCATAACTTTTGTGCTCAAAAAATTTCCAGCATCAAGTGCTGGCCTGAAGCTTTAGCTGTAAATGTTAAGAAATTTACCAAGCGAAAAAAAAGGCAAAAAAATCCCCGTGTAACGAGTTTTGACCCTATAATAATGTAAATTGGCGCTGTAATAATGTGCTAACGCTTAAAATAAGCGCGTTTTGGCTGAATGTAGAAAAAATAAAAAAGACATGCAGCCGCTATAATTTTTATGTAATTTGCCAATAAATATCTGAGTTTTTTACTGAATTTTTGTTGTTGAACCCGCGCGGATCGAAAACAAGGATAAATACTGTTATTGTCATAATAAGGGGGCTGGCGCAGTTTGTCAAGGAAGTTTTATGCGAGAGATCTATTGAAATGCTCGTGCAAAATCATACTATTAATTAGTACACTATAAATTTAAAATTATAAATATGTTAAGCAAATTAGTAACTTTGCTATTAATTTTTATATTTCCTTTTTACTCATACTCATATCAGTTTAGAACCAAAGCAAAGCAAGCAATTGTCTTAGATTTAGCTTCAGACTCGTTCATTTTTGAACACAATTCCAGGGAAAAAATGGCCCCATCTTCAATGAGCAAATTGATGACTTTATATGTAGCTTTTGATTATCTAAAAGCTGGAATAATAAAAATGGAAGATAAATTTCGAGTAAGTAGAAAAGCATGGGAAAGGAAAGGCTCTTCTATGTTTTTGAAAGAAGGTCAATTTGTTACGGTAAAAGAACTACTTGAAGGAGTTACAATTGCCTCAGGTAATGATGCATGCATAGCGCTAGCCGAGGGTATTGCAGGATCAGAGGAGAATTTTGTTGCTGAAATGAATGAAGTTGCACAAGATTTAAATCTTAATGATAGTCATTTTGTTAACTCAAGCGGGTGGCCAGATGAAAACCATTTTATGAGCGCAAAAGACTTGGTAACACTGGCAAAAAGGATTTTTACTGATTTTCCTGAATACTATGATCTATTCTCTGAACAATATTTGACATATAACGATATTGTACAAAAAAATAAAAATCTTTTACTTTTCCATGATATTGGAGTTGATGGTCTAAAGACAGGTCATACAAGTGCTGGTGGTTATGGCATTATAGCATCTGCAAAACGGAACGATAGAAGAATTTTTGCTGTCGTGAATGGTTTGGACACCGAGAAAGAGCGAATAGAGGAAGCAAAAAGACTAATACAATATTCCTTAAATCATTTTAATACCAAGAAAATATTTGCTAAGGATAGCGTAGTTGAAGAAATAAATATTGTTTATGGAAAAGATAAAAAAGTGCCCGTTACAGTTGCAAACGATGTTACCATAACTTATAACCGCAGATTACATGATAAAATTAAAGTGCGTATTGAGTATAAAGATATGGTACCCGCACCAATTAAAAAAGGTCAAGAAGTGGGCAAAATTTTTGTAGAAATACCTGGTACTGAGCAACAAACTATACCTGTTTATGCAGCAAATGATGTGCAGAAATTGAGCTATATAAAAAAAATTTTTAGAAAGTTGTTTTAATCAGCAAATGTAAGTTAAGGAGACCTGAAATACTAATCTACTTTCAACCTCTCAGCATGTAAACTGCGTGGTAAAGATTCCAACTCTTTTGCAGCAGTGAGTTCTTTATTTTTTGCATGTATACCAAGCTTATTGAATTCTCGGGCAGCAGGAAACACTCTTGCCTCAAGCGAACCAGCAGTTTTATTGTAATGATCAACAGCACTTTTTAAGCTTCTGCGTAAATTATCAAAATTTTCGCCCATTGTGCAGATTCGCTCATATAAAATATGGCCTAGTTCACTTATTTTCTTTGCATTTTCAGCTATCATCTCTTGCTTCCATCCATAGGCTACTGCCCTAAGTAGCGCGATTAAAGTGATTGGTGTTGCAATAATTACTTTTTTTTCTATTCCAATTTCTATCAAAGCTGGTTCACATTCTAGTGCTGCGCTGAAAACCCCTTCTCCTGTTAAAAAAAGCACCACAAACTCTGGCGTATTTTCAAATTGGTTCCAATATTCCTTTCTGCCTAGATCGTTTATATGTTTTTTTATCGCCAGAGAATGATTCTTCAACTTTTCCCTTTGTATCTGCAAATCATTTTGTGACATAGCATCCATATAAGAATCAAGTGGCACTTTAGCATCTATTATTATTTGCTTTCCTGATGGCATTTTTATTATTAAATCAGGACGTAACAAATTATCCTCATTTTTATCAACCACTGAAGCTTGAGTAAAAAAATCGCAATATTCAACCATTCCCGCCATTTCTACCACTCTTTTGAGCTGCATTTCACCCCACTTACCCCTAATGTGAGGTTTCCTCAGGGCGTTAGCAAGGTTAGAGGTTTGACTCATTAATGCTCCAATTTGCTCCCTTAAACCTTCATAGGCCCCTACCCTCTCTTTCTCTAGCTCACGTATTTCACTGTCGAATTTTTCTAATTTTTCTTTTATTGGAGTGATAACTTCGTTGATCGTTGCTTGCCTTTTTTTGAAGTCACTTTCTGTTTCTTTTAGCTTATTATCGATCACTTCTTTTGCTAAGTTCAGAAAATTATTATTGTTTACCTGAAGAGCATCAAGAGAAAGTGCTTTAAAAGTGTTCGTAAGCCTCTCCTCTGCTTTTGTTAGTAATTCTATTTCCTTTTTCTTTTCTTCACGCTCTTTTTGAAGAATTACTTCAAGTTCTGCGTTCCTCACTTTCAAATCAACTATTTCCTTATTTTTATCTACTAAAGACTGTTTTGCCTCTTGAAGTTCATGTTCTACTTTAAGTAAATTCTTCTCAAGATTCTCACTAAATTTTCTGTTCTTTCTTACAACAATATAGAGAAATAGTAGTAAAAAAAGGAAATTCAATACAAAAGCTATAGAATTGAAAAGCATCAGAACACAGAAAAAACCGCACTCACAATACTATCTAATTTTTTTATATATAAAAAAGAAAAAAAGAGCACCTGAAGAGATGCGCTTACTGAAGGGCTTGGTTTGCTAATTAATAACCGTTTTCTTCTACACTTGGATTAGTAACAGAATGTCTTTTTATTGAAAATCTTATGTAATAGTTATTTTTATAATATCAAATAGCACATATATTAACAACTCAATTTTACTCTCATTATTACAATACTTACATACCAGTTACTTCACTAAAAACTTAGCTTCAATCCGGCCAAAAGCACATATCCGGAGTTATTATCTTCCACTGCAAGCTCCTTAGTACTAAATCTTACAATATCAAAGTAATATGAAGTACCAACAGCTAATGGATATTCAAGACTGAAAGCCTGTGATGTTAATTCGTTTGTACCTTTGTCTGCAATATCCCTAACACTATTAAAATATGTTAAGCTCACTTTACGAGAATCAGAATGATAAGCAATACCTGCATTTACATAATGCATATTATTTGTTTCATGACTACGCTTCTCACCAGATTTACCACCATTCCCGTACGACAAAATGCAATCAAGTTCAAAAAGCTTTAGTTTCACACCAAAATTCCAGTGTAGTAATTGATTATGACACTGAAGATCGCTAGAATTTTTGTTTGTACAATCAGTTAAATTTTCCCTTGCAAATTCACCAGTCAAAGCAGTAGTAAAATTTATTTCATCTGATAGGGCATTTTTATAGGAAAGACCAGCGGCTATTAAATTATTATATTGTAAATTATTTTTACCTGGAACATAACTGAATCCAAGTTGAAAGTTATGAATTTCAGGAGAAATATAGTTTATCATTGGTTGTTTTAACTTCAGCTCTAGTCCATTATAGTCGCTGTAAACATTGGGTTTTACCCAAAATACCTTGTCCTTATCATACCCAGGGTCATCATCTTTTTTTCCATTACCGCGCAGATTTGCATAGTTTGTCCAATGACCATTTATTCCCCCAGCAGCTGTATAAATTTTTGAAGTGTTAATTAACATACTCTGACTAACTAAACTTCCTTTACCATATTCAAATGATCCAAACTCCTGATTCTTTATGATAAAATACCACTTCTCCATTTCTAACTTTTCTATGTCTAGTGCCTTTAAGTTTGCAATACCAGAAACTCCTGCCTTAACATCAAAACCCATTTTAGTATTTGGATAAACTTGCTGTAAATAAAGCAAGCGCAGGTCTGAATAGCTTGAGGTATTGTCTTTTGTAGAGCTAAAAGAATCTCTGTTGAAAGCGTAGCCAAATCTTAAATCTATTTTTCCATCTAGTTCTGCATAAAATATCTCCTTATCTAGAATTACCCTAGCATTGACACTCCCTACCACGAATAATAATGAAAATAGTTTGATCAGTAACCTCATAGTTAAGCTTAAATTTTTAATATAAGCTTAATAGAAATAAAAAACAATTCTTATATTGTGTAGAACTTAGATACTACAAACCAATTAATGACAAAAGCGTTTAAGCATTCTTCACACTATGTTTTTGAATTATATTTCCATAAATAATTGATATACTTGGTAACTTTCGCTTTAGTAACTGCTTATTAATGGTAGAATATATACGACTAATTATTTTAGATGTGTTCTTTGCATCACAGTTAATCAAAATAAAAAGCACCTTATTCTCATCAATAAATCCTAGAAAATCATCACTACGGCAATTTTTATAAAAATGCTCTGTGATCATACTCAATGCATCGTTTATCTCATTAAATTTATTATTGAAGCCTATTATTCCTATAACTGCATTAATTTGATATTCAAAGGCAAAATTCAATATGACATATAACTCCAAAATCGTTGAATCATTGTCTGGTATATCAAACAAGTTGTGTTTTTTATATTTCTTACCCATCAGATATTTATCCCTAAACATTGCTAGCTTATGAAACAGGCTAATGTCACGTATCAATAGCTCATAATTAATCTTGCTATTAGTAAATTGAGTTGTGCGAAAAACTTTTACCTTTGTTTTTATATCTTCTCCTTTAGCGTCGATTAAAGAAAAGCCTATCACTTTTGGCAATATATCGGGCAAATCGCGCCCATCTTCAGTATACTCCAAATAGCTTTTCATATCTTCAGCTGCTCTTTTACTTAAAATATTGATTAACGGCTTATTAAGTAAATTCTCTCCCTCACATTTTAATAAATTCCTTGCAGCTTGATTGAGTCCCAAGATTAATACGTTCTTTTTCTCATTATCCTGACAAACAGATATCACAGCATCATCTTTCCTTCTTTCAGTTATAAAATCTTCCATATCTTCTCACATATAACGTATTTATAAGTATAATAAGATTGTATTAAAATTCATTTACCCATTAATATACTTGATAAAGTATAGAAAAATCGTCATGTTGCTGCATGTTCTAAGTAATGATAAAGGAATCAAAATTACAAATATAATTTTGCTTATTCTCTTTATACCTTCACTACAACAACTTATTTTGCTGTATTGGATTAGATGGTTGAATATAACCTAAACTACTGTAACACGATTCTTCGTATGAAGGTAGTAGTTCCTCAAGCGGTGCTGAAGGTTGTACTTTTTCATAATTGTCAGAAGGAAAATTGTCTAATTCTTTATTATTAGTTGCCTTATCCATACATTTTATTGGTTGCTCTATATAGTCTTGTATTTCTTTTGTAAAACTATGATTTAGATAACAACTTGTTAAGTAAGCTACACCTGCTACTGTTAGTGCTAATGCTACAAAAACTAAAGGTGAAGCTCCTATACACCTAAAAACCTTTACTTTATACATACTCATATGAGCAGGTGGGTCAATGGTTGTTGCCAAAAAAATAAAAAAACCAAGTGAAAAAAATATTAACACGCAAATTCCACCCAATGAACAAGATCCTAACGCTACTTCTTTTAATGATTCTTCGTTTTTCTTTTTATTATTAAGGCTTCGATACATTTTATTAACGTTAGTATTGCTAATATAATCTTCTAGTTCTTTTAAAATTTGAGTCTTTAACTCTTCAATCTCATTATCTATTAACGAATAGTATTTTTTATACCGCTGCTTCAATTGAACGTCTAATACTGATTTACCACCATTGAGAAGATTTAAAATGTCTTTTTTGCATAACTCAATCTCCTGAGAAATTTTAGAATCGTTTTGTCCTTTTATATCTTGATCCACTTTATCCTGTAGTTTTTGACCAAAATCTTTAAATACAGTTCTGCAAGAAAGGTATTTTAATATAATAGGTAAAGCTAGCTCATTTCCCTTACTAAGCAAAGATAAAAGCTTCAAAGCAAAAGAATTAGGTACTGCCTCTCTTGGTAGAATTAAGGTGAAATCTTCCAATACTTGGCAAACTAATTTTATTGAAGAATCTTTAAACCCTTTTGTACCAAATTTTAATGAAGCAAAAAATTCTTCTAATTCTTCAAAAGGACAACTATTTTCCTCTAATTTTACTTTTATAATATTGCTTAACATTGTAACTCCACTAACCGTTTTATACATGTAGCTTAACACTATTTTAATAATTTATTAAGAAAGTTTAATTGTTAATTATAATATTTAATAAAATAAATAGACTCTTTTACATTTCATTTGCAAGAATCTTTTGCTTAGTTTGTAAATAAAGATTTTCTGAATCTAATTGCCGCAGGTTACGTTTAGTAATATAATCTCATATTAAATAAAACTTTACCTAAGTTTATGCCAGACTCTACGTTAGTTTTAACAACTATTCTTATATTCTTCATCTTTACGTTGTCACTTTTTTTTATAAAAAGGATATTTGGATCAACGAACAAGAAGATAATAAAATCCTTCAGAAAAATTGCTCAGCAGATTAATGCGCTAGAGCAAGAAATGCAGAGCTTATCTGATGAGGATCTTGCTAGTAAAACTGCGGAATTAAAACAAGAACTGAAAAATGGAAAAACACTAAATGACCTTCTCGTACCTGCATTTGCGGTTGTACGAGAAGCATCACGAAGATTCCTTAACATGAGGCATTTCGACGTTCAGCTAATTGGTGGCATGGTTCTCCATAATGGCATGATATCAGAAATGAAAACAGGAGAAGGAAAGACACTCGTCGCAACTTTAGCCGCATATCTAAATTCTTTAGAAGGAAAAGGTGTGCACGTCGTAACTGTTAACGACTATCTTGCAAAACGAGATACAGAGTGGATGAGTAAATTATATAATTCTCTTGGAGTTTCTGTTGCATTTATTACAAATAATTTGACAGACGACGAGAGAAAAAAGGCTTATAGCGCAGATATCGTATACTCAACAAATAATGAACTTGCCTTTGATTATCTACGAGATAATATGAAATTTTCTCAAGAAGATATGGTTCAGAGAGGCTTCAATTATGCAATAGTAGACGAAGTAGACTCCATACTGATTGATGAAGCGCGTACTCCGCTCATTATTTCTGGCCCACTTGAGGAAAATAATCAGATATATAAGCATATCAACAAAATAGTAATCAAATTAGTTGATTCTGACTATGAAGTCGATGAAAAGAGTAGAGCAGTGTTCCTCACTGAAAATGGCATTTCACGAGTGGAGGAATTACTAAAATCGTATAACCTCATTCCTGAAAATTCCTCGCTCTATGATACTAGCAATATTATACTGACTCATTATATAGATCAAGCACTTCGTGCACATAAGCTGTTTACTGCTGATAAAGACTATATAGTGAAAAACGGTAAGGTGGTAATTATTGATGAGTTTACTGGGCGCATGATGGAAGGTAGGAGATATTCTGATGGTCTTCACCAGGCACTGGAGGCAAAGGAGAATCTTGAAATTCAGCATGAAAGTCAAACTTTAGCATCAGTCACATTTCAGAACTACTTTCGTATGTACAACAAACTTTCTGGTATGACAGGAACAGCAGCAACAGAGGCAGAAGAATTTCGTGATATATATAGATTAAATGTAGTAAAAATTCCAACTAATGTGCCTGTTAAAAGAATAGATGTTGATGATGAAATTTATGGCACAGAAAAAGAAAAATTTAGTGCTGTATTGAAGTTTATAGCGGAATGTCACAAACGCCTTCAACCAGTGCTTGTTGGCACTGTGAGTATTGAAAATTCTGAAAAACTTTCCGATCTTTTGAAAAGCCATTCTCTTAAGCATTCAGTATTGAATGCTCGTTATCATGAACAAGAAGCGTATATAATAGCGCAAGCTGGAATACCAGGCAGCATTACTATAGCAACAAACATGGCAGGACGTGGAACTGATATTCAGCTTGGTGGAAATGTTGAAATGATTGCAAAAATAGAGCTCGAGAAAATAAAAAATGCTGATGAAAGAGAAAAAAAATATCAAGAAATAGTCAAAAGAGTAAAAAAAGATAAGGAAATTGCTATAAAAGCCGGTGGCTTATGTGTTATTGGAACCGAAAGGCATGAAAGCAGGAGAATAGATGATCAATTACGTGGACGTTCTGGCCGCCAAGGTGACCCTGGACTTTCTAAGTTCTTTCTATCACTTGAAGATGATTTAATGAGGATATTTGGTTCTGATAGAATGAGGAATTTTTTGCAAAAAGTGGGACTAAAGAACAACGAGGCTATTCATCATCCATGGATTAATAAAGCACTTGAAAAAGCACAGAAGAAAGTTGAAGTTAGAAATTATGATGTGCGGAAGTCTTTGCTAAAGTTTGATGATGTAATCAACAATCAACGTAAAGTTATTTTTAAGCAGAGAAATCATATTTTAAACAATGAAATCAATGATTTAGTTGAAGTATATAGTGAAGTAAATGAGGATATAATAGAAGGTATAGTACAAAGTGGTTATTACGAAGATTATGTTGAAGATATTGCAAAAGAATTCCACATAAGATACGGGATAACGCTTAATCTAGAAGAGTTTTTGAATAAACAAGAAGCCTTGGATTATATAAATGACAAGATACAAGAATTTTTTACTGAGAAAGAAAAATATTTCAATAGTCAACAAACTACAGATTTGTGGAATACGATAGTGAAACAAGTGATGATCATGACACTTGATCATTTATGGAGGGAGCACCTTTCGGTCTTAGAGAGCCTAAGACAAAGCATAAATTTGCGTGCCATGGGGCAAAAAGACCCACTGAATGAATTTAAACGCGAAGCTTTCTTAATGTTTGAGTCGATGCTTGAAAAGTGGGGGGAGCTTACCATTCACCGCCTAGCGCACTTTAAGTTGCTAGACAATCAAGAAATAGGCAATAGGTCACGCTCTACTAAAAATAGCAGACTTCCAAAAGTTTCAAGAAATGACAAGTGCCCTTGTAACTCTGGAAAAAAATACAAACACTGTCACGGTGCAGTTGCCGTAGTAAATTAGTTGTTGCAAGCACATTATAGGCTGCTATAGCTAACCGAAGTAAGATTTGCCCGAGCACTGAAAAACAAAATCAATAGCCGAATTAATATTGGGCCAAAAGGTTTGTAGAGCCTTTCTTATGGCGTGCTTGATCAGAACTTCTCAATCGGATTTAAATCTGGCGAGTATGGAGGCAAGAACAAAATTTTACACCCAATATTTTCTATCAAATTTTTCATCCTTGCAGATTTATAAAAGCTCGCATTGTCGAGAACAATAGTCTGTCCAGGTTTAAATACAGGAACAAGTACATTTTCTACATAAGCATCAAAAATCTCCCTGTTGCAGTAGCCATCAATTATCCATGATGCTTTAACTTTTCCTTCATTCAGTGCTCCAATTATGCTTACCCTCTTTCTTTTAAACCCTGGGCAAATAACCTCTTGCCTCTTTGAGACCACCCATATTCATAAAATTCATTGTCCTCTATTCCAGACTCATCTATGTATATCAAGTTTCCTTTATTTATTTCTTCTACTTTTTTTATGAACTCTTTGCGTTTCTCTTTATCTCTTTCTCGATAAAGAAAAGTTTTTTTTATATGTATAGTTTACTTTGCTAAGGTAGTTATATACTGTGCTTCTACACATATTACCAAATTCTTCAATTATCTTTTCAATTCTAATATCCTGATTTCCATTCAGAAATTTGATAAATCTATCCATATCTTTAATCTTATGGCCATATCCTTTGTGATAGCCTGAAGATGGTTTCTGTTTCTTTTTTCCTTTTCCTCCACAAATATATTGGTTTTATGCTCACTTTGAATATTTGACTGATTTTTTTTATCGTCATTGTTTTTTTATCGACTCCTTTGAGAACACGTTCTTTCAGATCCTCACTATATGGACTTGGCATCTTCTTCTTTCTCATTACTTATTATACCATTCTAACCAATTTTGCCATATAGCTAAACCTTTCTTGGGTTAGCTATAGATGATAAAATATTTGATTCTAGTTCTTTATAGTCTACTAATCCGGTAGTTCTATTTGCTTGACTCATTTCAAACCTCCATTTTTTATATCAATTTATTACTTTTCTTTTCGGCTTGACACACTTTTTTGAACGTTCCCCACTTTTTCTATCACCTTTTCAAATTCTTCTACAGTTAAGCCTGTTATATTACGAAAATTTCTTGGGTGTTTCTTTATATTGTAGTAACTAAAGCTCATTTTTTTACCTTACTCTATCTGCTTATTCCTCTTCCATCATTTTATCATTACCTTTTGCAGCAGGTCTATTGATGCATGAGTCTGGAATCTAGGAATTCTGATTATATATTAAGTTAGTAAGTATAAAAGTTATGTAAAAATACAACGTTTTTAGTGAGATTACGGAAAGCCAGCGTCACACGCTGGAATGACATCTTTCTTGGTGGACTCAAATCATAATGTTTGTACGGTTGTGGATTTATAACTAAAGCAATCTAGAAAATTAATGATATTTTATTCCCCGGCAAACGCTCTATTTTATTTTCCGTCTCTAGTTCCAAAAGAGCCATTAGAGCTATGTTGGTAGAAAGTCCGCTTGCTAATATAAGTTCATCTATATCAACAGGTACAGAGTTAATATGATCAACTATAACAGATTTTGCCTGTTGTAATTTTTCTTGTTTTTGGTCAGCAACGGTATCAAATAGATTTTTTTGCTGAAGAGGTAAACTAAATCTCACGCTCTCTACTATATCATCAGCGGATTCAACAAGTTTAGCGCCGTTCTTAATTAAATAATTACTACCACTACAGCGTGAATCTAAAGGGAAACCAGAAACTGCAAACACCTCTCTTCCTTGATTCAAAGCAAAATCTGCTGTGATGAGAGAACCAGACTTTTTTGATGCTTCAATTACCACAACACCGAGTGAAAGGCCAGATATAATTCGGTTTCTTTGGGGAAAATACTGAGGCTTTGGTTTAGTAGAAAATGGAAGCTCGGTAATTACTAACCCGCCATTTTCAGTGATTCTTTTGTATAGATCAAAATTTTCTCTTGGGTATACTACGTCAATTCCGCTTGCTGTGACAGCAATGGTTGGGTGATTTTTGTATATTACACTGTTTGCTGCAGTATCGATCCCTCTTGCAAGTCCAGAAATTACGATGAAACCAACTTCGCTTAAATCAAGTGCCAACTTATTGGCAAAATTTCTTCCATTGATTGAAGAATTACGTCCACCGATTATTGCAATTATCTCACGGCTTAACAATGATATATCACCAAGTGTAGTTATTACAGGAGGACAACTCGGTATATTCCTTAAAATGTCAGGGTAATCTGGATCACATGCTGGTATTATTTTGGCTCCAATTTTTTCTGCATTCTTAATTTCTTCTTGTACATTTTTAATTCCATAATCCTTGTTAGCCAATTCATTAAGATACTTAAGCACTTCATCTAGTGAGCCACATGCTCTTAGTATACTAAAAAACTTTACTGGTCCCACAGTTCTAGCCAAGCTTAGCCATATTTCTAATTCTTCGTTATTTAATTTATTTATCTTCATAAAAGGCTTGAATTTCTTATCAGTTTAGTGTACCCAAGATAATGCAAATATACAGTATTTTATGACGCATTTTGTTACAGATAAATGCATAAAATGTAAATATACGGACTGTGTAGAAGTATGTCCCGTTGACTGCTTTTATGAAGGTAAAAATATGCTCGTGATTAACCCAGATGAGTGTATTGATTGTGGAGTGTGTATACCTGAATGTCCAGTAGATGCAATTGTAACTGATGATTCCATAAAAGATATTCTAGAGCTAGATGAAGGCTTACTGAACAATGAACAAAAAATCTTTAAATCATTTTACAACATAAATGTAGAATATTCGCAAAAGTGGCCAAATGTCACAGCTAAAAAGCAACCCCTAGATACAGCAGAAGAGTATAAAGAAAAAAAGGATAAAACAGCTTATTTTGACGAAAATTTAGGGTAATAGAGTACGAAAGTGGACTCACACTTTTTTGATTAAATAGACATTGAATTGTAAGCATCTATTTCATCTGCCATAGACGATAATTGTGCACTCTCAAAACGGAGATTGTTTGCAATGTCTATTAATTTCTCACTAATTTGTGAACGAGGTTCAGGCACTGAAAAGAAAGCATCACATCTAGCCTTGCACAGAGGTTTGTCTGTTTCATTGAACGCCTCTTCACAGTTTTTATTGCAAATATGAGATAGGTTGCGTGCCTGAAACGTTAATGAATTCGAGTTTTGTGTAGACATAACCATAATATACTCCTAAATTAAAAAACTAACTCCACGGTAGCATTTATGTGTTAATAAAATTGTAATATTTATATTAGCATAATTACTTTTCAGATACGTTTATTACTTTATTGAAAAGTTCAGAATAAATAGAGAGTACAAAAGAAGCCTCACATCTTTTTGGTTAAATAGACATTGAATCATAAGCGTTCACTTCATAAGAAAATGTATTATCTGCTGATATATTATTATCAATATCGTTTAGTTTATTCACCGATTTAAGTTCATTGCTCAGCTTCGTGAAACCTTCTGTAATTGTCTTATTTAATTTATAATGCGATGACCATAACTGTTTAGTGATTGATTTAATACAATCTTTACTTAATGTACATTCATTATTATCTGTTACCATAATATTCTCCTTAATTAAAATTATATTTATTTTAATATAAAAGTATTAATATTATATTAAATATAGAATCAAGAGTAAATAAAGGAATATAGGAACGTCTTACAGTTGATTCAGTGAATCTTGCACCATAGCTTTAAAGGGTTTAGAAGACTAAGAGTTGGCGATGTGTATTATACAGACACCAAAAACATGAAGTAACTATCGTTACAATAGGATATAGGGACACCATTTACGTTTGAAGGAAATATGTTTTGCAATAACCCTATTCTATAATGCAAAACCCAATGTATTACTTGCAATCTGGTGTCTGATCACAAAGGAACCAGTTTACATAAAACTACTTGCCACCTGCAAATTGCAATATCTGTACAGCTGTGGAATTTTTCAAAGCGTTTTTTCTATTGAAGATAAAAGTATCTTTTATATATGATATATAGCAAAATATTAGGGTGCTTATGGTTCCAACTATAGCAATTTTAAGTGGTGGATTTTCTTGCGAAAGAGAAATATCGCTTATGAGCGGAAAAGCAGTAAAGAAGGCGCTTGATAGCCTTTCATATAATGCAATAGAAATAGATGTTGATAGCAACATTGCTCAAAAGCTTAAAAAAACTAATCCCGCTCTTGCTTTTATTGCTCTACATGGACCTTATGGTGAAGATGGCTGTATTCAAGGTTTACTGGAGATTTTAGGTATAAAATATACACACTCAGAAGTTATGGCTTCGGCTGTTGCTATGAATAAAGTGATGTCAAAGCATATATTCCATTCTCTTAATATCGACACTCCAAGAGGTTATGTAATTAGTCGAGAAGATGTGCTAAAAAATAATATTAAAGTTGATTATCCGTACGTCTTAAAACCGATTAACGAAGGCTCAAGCATTGGAGTACACATGATTTTCTCACATGAGGATTACTTAGAGCTGAAAAATAACAGTTCTACTATAATGGAAAAGATGATCATAGAAGAATACATACCGGGTATAGAGTTACATACTGCTGTGTTGCTGAATGAAGCAATTGGCACTATGGAAATACGACCAAAAAATAAATTCTATGATTATGAAGCAAAGTATACAGATGGATTTGCAGAACATATATTTCCTGCTAAAATTCCTGACAACATATATAGAATGACCTTGGAACACGCACTAAAAGTTCATCAATTTTTAGGATGCAAAACTGTTTCCCGCTCAGACTTCCGTTATAATCCCCAAAATAACACTTTAAAAATGCTTGAGATTAATACACATCCTGGCTTTACTGAATTATCGTTAGTACCAGAAATTGCAAAATTGACAAAAGGAATTGATTTTAATGAATTAATTAAAATTATTGTCAAAGACAGTTTACACCACAAGAATATTAGAGATCAAGCCGATGTTGAACAATGTTACTAGAAGCCAAAGGAGTTTTTTGCGCAAGTGTGCTTTCATGATTATAACTGCACTTTTTCTTACACTAGTACTTTATAGTTCACTTGATAAAATAACAAATCGATTCAATTACTACTTTACTTGGTGTAACGATCGCTTATCGAGCTTATTAATTAGCAATGGATTTTCAATCGACAAAGTAACCGTTACTGGAAACAAATTTACAAATGAACAGGACATTCTAAGTTTAGTAGATAGAACACAACCTATCATGTATGTATCACTCTCAAAACTAACAGATAATATACAATCTGTAAGCGAATGGATAAAACATGTAAGAATTTATAGGATTTTACCCAACACCTTACGCATTGATGTAAATGAACACAAACCTTTTGCTCTTTGGAAAGATGATAACAGAACTTCAGTAATTGACTCTGAAGGTAAAGTAATCGTAGATGATTACCAGATAGATAACCTCGTTATAATCAAAGGACAAAATTCGTTATCAAGCCTAAAATTCATTAAAGATATACTAGAGAGGAAAACTCAATTAAGTGATCATATTTCTTCTTGTGTTTATGTAGGCAATAGAAGATGGAATATCATACTCGATAACAGTGCCACAGTAAAATTGCCTGAAGATAATCCTTATAGCGCATGGGATTATTTAAGCCACTTGCAAAATACAACCGACTTTACTTTTAGCAATTGGAGCATAATTGATATGCGTGTTGCTGATAAGATCTTTGTGAAGAAGTGATCTGCTCGGTGCTCCTTTTCATTTCATGCAAGTAGCCCTTTCTCTGTCATACGAGTAGCTTAAAACTGGAATCCAGATTGCAAGTAATTGATTGGGTTGGGTGAGTATGGATTTTGCATTATAGAAGGAAGCATTAACCATTACTAAACAAAAAGGGGAGTGTTAAATAAACTGTGTCAAACCGAGAAGTAAAGTAATAAATTGATAAAAAAATGGAGGTTTGACAATGAGTCAAGCAAACACAACTACCGGTTTGGTAGACTATAAAGAATTAGAAACAAATATCTTATCATCTATACGAGAAGGAAGACCATTGACAGGAAGAGATGGAGCATTAACACCATTTATAAAAAAACTGCTAGAGGGAAGGCGAGATAGAAAACCATTTGTCGGCTGAAAGCGAAGAAAACAACGGAAGAAATTCAAAGACTTTACGGACAAGTATTTGAACTATTGACACCAAGAGATAGAGAAGGAAGTTTCGAGCCACAAGTAGTCAGAAAAAGGCAAACAACCGAACTTGAAGCAAAGGTTTTAAGTATAGCCCTTCTCATAATAGTCCAAAAAGAGTAAGATATGGATTGATAGTAGTGGAAGGTAAGGATGCCAGTAGCATATAGTTATGACTTAAGAAAAAAGGTAATGGAAGCATTGGATGAAGGAGAGAGTGGAGAAACTGTTGCCAAGAGATTTAAGATCGGAAAAACAACTTTATATGAGTGGAAGAAAAGACGTGAGAAAACGGGAGATTTTCAGTCAAAAAAGCCTGGAAGCGTGGCATAAAATTACCGACTGGAATGCATTTGCCGAATTTGCAAATGAGCAAGGTGGCAAAACTCAGTCAGAGATGCTGGGGCAATATTAGTAGACAAACAATTCATCGAGCACTTAAAAATATAGGATTCACAAGAAAAAAAAGACCTACGGATATAAAGAAAGAAATGAAGAAAAGCGAGCTCAATTTTCAAAGGTTATAGCAACAAAAGAACCTAAAGAATTAGTGTATATAGATGAGTCTGGACACTGAACCTATGGGTATTGCCAGAAAGGACAGCGGTTTTATGCCCTAAAATCTGGGAAGAAAACTCAACGAATTAGCATGGTTGCAGCCTTAAGTGGAAGAAAAATAATTGCTCCGTTAACCTTTGAAGGCCACTGCAATATGGATATCTTTAATAAATGGTTTGAGCAGTTTCTGACACCGATTTTGGAACCTGGACAAACTGTTATCCTTGATAATGCTACTTTTCATAAGTCTAATAAGATTTGCTAAAGGAGTTGGTGCAGAAATTTTATATCTTCCTCCATATTCTCCAGATTTTAACAAAACTGAACATTATTGGTTTGCTATAAAAAACAGAACCAGGAAAAACATTCCTTTATTCAAATCTTTTCGTCATGCTGTCGATTCTTCTTTCTTATGACCTTTTTGGACTATTATGGGAAGGGCTATAACTGATACTGAAGTTATGTCTTAAACCTTATCACCAGGCTTAACAAATAGATGGCCCAATGTTATTAACTTTATAGGCTTATCTTCGTTATTTACCACCACCCAAACACCATCGTTTTCATGATCAACAATTTCTATTGGTGTAAATACTACATAATTATTGTCATCAACAATCTTTATTCCAAGAACACCATCGTCACTTAAGCTCAAGGCTGAAGAAGGAATTTTATATGCAAATTTTTCACCTGAAGGTAGGCTTACACTAGCAGTCAGTCCTTGCAAGGATATAATTTCATTATCAGTTACCTTGACCTCCACTCTATAAGATCCAGTTTTAGGCTCAGCAATTTTACTAATAAAACTCACTTCACCTACTAATTCCCTTCCGTCTAGCAAATTAATTTGCGCTGCACTACCCAGTTTTATTTTATTTACTTCATTTTCTGAAACATACAACACTACAAGAACCTGATCAAAATTAACTATGTCAGTTATCTTATGTCCAAGATTAACAAAATCCCCTTCATTTACGTTGATCTTATCTATATAACCATCAATAGGAGATTTAATCGCAGTGTTTTCTAAATCCAATTCTAGCCTTTTTAGGTCAGCTTTTGCACTCTGCAATGCAGTAAAAGCTGATTCCACTCTTATCTGTGCTCCATAGCCTTTTTTATTCAATTTTCGAGAGGAATCATACTCAATTTCACGCTGATTTAATAAAGCTTTGGCTTTCTCAACCTGTGCAACTTTGTCATAATCTTCTATCTTTAAAATTACATCGCCTCTTTTTACTTTTTCACCATCAGACAAATAAATAGCAATAACTTGACCACTTGTTCTTGAGACAAGGCTGACCCTATGCAAGGGATTTACCGTACCAGAAAAATTTAAATATACAGTGCGATTTTGTGGAGTATAATCCTGAGTTTTTACTGAAAAACTACTAATTGGATTATCACTATGAACCGCCTGATCTTTTTTTAAAAATGTACTGTTGATAAAAAACAGTAGAATAAGAGCAATACCAGAAACGATGATTACTTTGTTTCTCATCCTTAAACAGTAAAATTTATTGACCAATCTTGTTAGAAATAACTGCATAAGTTTTCGAATCAGAAGTGTAAGTATAACACAGCTATTGTCACTCTATAAATAGTTTTATATGAGCAAGTTTTCTTACAATAAATAAGTTTTTATTGCAAAAATGCAATTTTTAATCAAATAAAAAAGTTGTGCATAAAATTTCCATCATATTATATGATGAAAATAAGAATATTGTAACAAAACTAAATATATATTTAAACAGAGCTTTAGCCCATCACTAAACCAACACCCAATTGCTCAACACTATCAATTTTAATTTGTAAAGTGCCCTTTATAAATTTATTAGCCTGGTCTGTACTCATAAAAACTGTATGTTTATTGGGCATTAATTTTTCCATATCTGCTCTATTTTTTTTATCTTGCAAATGAGGTTCGCAAATATAGCTATACTTTTTAAAATCTAGAAGTTTAGCAAAGCCATCACGATCATTCTCATGGTGAAAAGCAACATTTATACCTACTATTTCGTCCGTTTCTTGCAGCTTTCCATCTTTATCTATTACCTGTGCCTTAGCAAGCGCAACTGTAGGCTTATGGCCATAATTTGCTCCAATAACCCTTCTTATTGAATGTTCTATTGCTATTTTTTGCACTTCAGGACTTTCATCAAACTCTTTCAAAAAATTAAGGTGTAAGTTAATATATTCAGAGTATTTCAATCTGTGTTTTTTATGTATAGTTGGTTTGTAGGACAGTTCATTTGTAGGTGACTTATAGTTTGCAAGAAGCAATTTTTGTTCATATTGCTCATTAAATTTCTTTATCTTTTCAAAATGTCTTTCATATTGAGTCAATCCATCTTTCCCTTTTTTCTCCATCCTTTTCAAGAATTCCTCTACTGGCTCTCGTTTGGCTAGATTAATTTTGCGTGTAAGCGGAATTTGTTTTTTCAAGCTAATCCAATATGGTAAGCAAACAACTTTCGCATCTTTCGAAAATAGACCTTCTAACTTTTTCACTGCATTGTATAAGTTTGCTGATTCTGGTTTATAATGCCCGCTATTATTGTCTATATAAGTTATTTTACCATTTACCACTTTCATTAAACCAGAACATAAAATCGGCTTACCGCCTGCAAGAGTTGAATGACGATAAGCCCATTCGCTTTTGTTAACATTAATATGTTCATGAGTTACTAATTTTCCATCAAGCGTGATAACATAAGCTACACAACCTTTTTTACCCTTACTAATTTTATCAGTTGTATCATATAATTTGCCCTCTAAGTTGTATAACTTAAGTTCCCCATCTTGCTCGCCAATAAATTTTCTTTGATCAAATTGTTCATCAGAGTTAAAATACTTAACCCTTGTATTAGTTCCAGGAATTTTTCTTCCTTCAACTCCAACTTCTGGAAACAAATTATATCGTGGAAAAAAATAAGTAAAATTATTCTCTATCCAATACAGAATCTTATTTATGATACCAAAAACTTTTCTATTACCTAAATCAATAGAGAGTTGCTGTTCCTTTGGTACTGCTAGATGATTGGACTTTGTACCAGACTTGCCAAATTCTTTGGCAGCATATTTAAACTTTTCTAGTAAATATTCCTTACGTTCTTTTGATATTGACATTTTTACCTCACTCACTATTATTTTATCCTATATTATTTTAGACAAAAAGTCAATCTTTCTTAAGATATTAAGAAAAGAAAAAGCAGCAGCAAAATAGCTAAACTGACTTAGATTTATCGACAATTTGAAAAATCATCATTCCGCTACTTGTTAGCGGAATCTATGTTCGCACAGTTAGTTATCGCTATTTACCCAACAAACTTATGCTAAGCTGTGCTGCCACTAATTTTGCAACCAGTACTCTATAAGGCGAGCATGACACATAATCAACCCCTGATTTGATGAAAAACTCTATGGACTGTGGATTCGCTCCATGCTCTCCACATATACCAAGTTTAATTTCTTTTCTGGTTTTTTTGCCCCTTTCGATAGCTATTCTGATTAATTCCCCTACCCCTTCGACATCTAGCACCTCAAAGGGATCGTTTTTGAATATGTTGCTTTCCTTATAAGAATCGAGAAAATTAACTGAATCATCTCGTGAAAGTCCCATAGTTGTTTGTGTTAAATCATTAGTGCCAAAACTAAAAAATTCTGCGTGTTTTGCGAGTTTGTCAGCAATAAGTGCTGCTCTTGGCAGTTCTATCATCGTTCCAATTGAATAGTTCACATCGAAATTTTCGGCTTCTTTCTTTATTAACTCGCATATCAGAATAAACTCTTTCTCACTCATGATAAAAGGAATCATGATTTCAGGTTTCACTTCTATCTTCTTTTCTTTCCTTAATTCACTTGCAGCACTGAGTATTGCCCTAATCTGCATTTTATATATTTCAGGATGAGAAATAGCAAGTCTACAACCTCGATGGCCAAGCATTGGATTTTTTTCTGATAACTGTGCTATTTTATTTTTTACTGATTCAACTGACTTATTCAGTGATTTGGCAATTTTCTCTATAATAGATTGATTGTGGGGCAAAAACTCATGTAGAGGTGGATCAAGTAAACGTATAGTAACCTCCCTGCCCTCCATAATAGAAAATATTTCTTTGAAATCAGACTTTTGCATTTCTTCGAGTTTATTTAATGCATTTGTCCTTTCATTTTCATCATCAGCTATTATCAACTTTTGAATGAATTCGATTCTATCACTAGCAAAAAACATATGTTCTGTGCGACATAATCCTATACCTTCTGAACCGAATTCTTTTGCAATTTTTGCATCTTTTGGAGTATCAGCATTCGCTCTCACCTTCACTGTTTTGATTTCATCTACCCAGTTAATTATCGTTTTGAATTCTTGAGATAATTCAGGCAAAATTGTAGGAAGAATACCAAGCATAACCTCTCCTGTTCCTCCATTGATGGTGATTGATTCACCTTTATTTACTTTTATATCCCCCGTAGAAAGAAATTTTTCATCTTTATCAATATAAAGTCCATTTAGACTACAAATGCATGGTTTACCCATTCCACGAGTTACAACAGCGGCATGCGAGGTCATACCTCCTCGCGCTGTTACTATTCCACTTGCAGCATTCATTCCATTAATATCTTCAGGGCTCGTCTCTGATCTTACCAAAATTACTTTTTTACCCTGCTCTGCAGCTTTTTCAGCATCACTTGCACTGAATACTACATATCCAGAAGCAACACCTGGAGAAGCTGGCAGTCCTTTGCCTATTACTTCTTGATCGATTTTAACATCAAGAACTGGATGCAATAAATTGTCAAAAGTTTTTGGATCAATTCTCAATATTCCTTCCTCTTTTGTAATCACTCCTTCGTTTACCATATCAACTATTATGCGAATAGCAGCTTCGGCTGTGCGCTTGCCAGACCTAGTCTGCAAAATCCATAACTTACCGTCCTGTACAGTAAATTCGATATCCTGCATGTCCTTATTATGACTTTCAAGTTTTTCACATACCGCGCATAATTCTCGGTAGACACTTGGTAGCAACTTCTCCATGGTACTTTCTTGCTCCCCGTCAATTGGCATAGGAGTATAAACACCAGAAACCACATCCTCACCCTGAGCATTAACTAAAAACTCACCAAAAAGCTTTTTTTCTCCAGTTGAAGGATTACGTGTAAATATCACGCCGGTTGCAGAATTATCATTTAAATTACCAAAAACCATTGCTTGCACGTTGACCGCTGTTCCAAGGTTTTCAGGAATATTATGTATTCTTCTATAGGAAACAGCCCTATCATTTTTCCAAGAGGCAAATACTGCATTAACTGAGTTTAACAATTGCTCTTCAACGTTCTGCGGGAAATTTTTTCCTATTTTCTCACATACTATCTCTTTAAAATCATTAATAATTTTCTTTAAAACATTAACATCAAGATCAGCTAAGCTTTTTGCTCCACTCTTTTGCTGTTCACTATCAACAATGTCTTGAAATAAGTGATGGTCAAGCTGTAGTACAACACTCGAGTACATCATGATGAAACGACAGTAGCTATCATAGGCAAAACGTTCGCCACTTTTTTTTGCAAGCCCAACAACGGTTTCATCATTTAGACCAACATTTAAAATAGTATCAAGCATGCCCGGCATTGAATTCACACTACCAGAGCGTATGGAAACTAATAAAGGATTATTTGAATCCCCGAATTTACAACCGATGTCACTTTCGAGCATCGCCATGTAGTTTTTTATCTCGTTACGTAGATCACAAGACAATTCATTATCTTGACAATAGGCCTGACAAACAGCAGTGGAAATTGTAAAACCAGGTGGAACAGGAATGCCAATGTTACACATCTCTGCCAGATTTGCTCCCTTCCCTCCTAGTAGATTTCTCATTGCTGCATTACCTTCACAGTTGCTTTGGCTAAAGTAATATATTAACTTTTCTTGCATTTTTTTCGGATTTTCACTAATAAACATACTATACATACTATTCTAATAAATTTGTCAGGCAGGAGTAATAAATTTTGTAAAATTCAGCACAATTAAATAGCCTCTTTTCCTTTCATTCTAGTGTCCCTATTGTCATTCAAGTATTCTTTCCTGTCATCTCAATGACCTCTATGATGTCATTCCTTGTTGGAGTATGAATGTAGCCTTATCTCACACTCCTGTCATCCCAGTGCCCAGACACTGGGATCCAGAAGACTGATCAAGTAATAAGAACTAGTCACGCGCTGGCTCTCTTAAATTACTTTAGCTATAAGTGTTAAGAAATTTACCAATCAAAAAAAGGCAAAAGAATCCACATGGTACTGATTTTATTACTGTAATTGATAATGTGCTAACGCTTAAACGAAGCGTGTTTAGGCTGAATAGAAAAAAATAAAAAAAGGCATGCAGCCGCCATAATTTCGCCAATAAACACAAGATTTGTCAAGAATCTTCTATTAAATGAAAGTTATGAAAAAAATCTATTGCAAGTCTTTTAATATTCTGTTAAGAGCTGGGATAATATAAAAATTATCATGTTCGGATTAGAAGACAGGAAATTTCTGATTACTGGTGCATCAGGCGGAATAGGGCAGGCAATTGTAGAGGTTATGCATAAAGCCGGAGCAACTTTATGTATCTCTGGCACAAAAAAAGAAGTACTAGAAGAAGTTGCTAAAAAATATGAAAAAAACATTCATGTACTCCCTTGTGACTTATCAAATCCTGAAGAGGTAAATCAACTAATAAATAAAGCAAGTGAGTTGATGAAAGGCTTTGATGGGCTCATATGCAATGCAGGCATTACACAAGACAGTTTATTACTGAGAATGACAGATGAATCATGGCAAAAGGTGATTGATATTAATTTGAGCTCTACATTTACACTAAATAGAGAAGCATGCAGGAAATTAATTAAAAATAGCTGGGGAAGAATTATAAATGTTTCCTCAATAGTAGGTTTAACAGGCAATGCCGGGCAAGCAAATTATGCAGCTTCTAAAGCTGGGATAATAGCCATGAGTAAATCTATAGCAAAAGAAGTTGCAAGTCGCGGTGTAACAGTAAATTGCATTGCTCCTGGATTTATAGATACTAAAATGACTGAAGTTTTAAATGAAAAACAAAAAGAAAAAATATTAGATAACATTCCAATGAAAAGAATGGGAACAGGGAAAGAAATAGCAGCAGGAGTATTGTTTTTAGCAAGCGACGAAGCAAGATATATAACGGGGCATGTGCTTAACATCAATGGTGGGCTATTTATGTAGCAACACTTATTTATGGACAAACTATGAGTTTTACCCTAAAATAAATATACATATAAATTTAGATTCACACTAGTTTATTACTTGGAGGCAAAAGAATGAGCTATATAATAAAAAAAATTTTTAATGCTTTATGTATAGTGCTGTTTCTCTCTTTTTCAGATTACGCAAGTGCTGCTAGCGACATAGAAGATACAACTGCCCAAGTAATATGCAATATTATTGGTTATATTTGGGGAATAGGTGGGCCACTTATGACTGTAGTCATAATAGGTGCAGCTTTGCTTGCAATATTTGGTAGAATGCCATGGCCAGCTCTCTTTGCCTTAGGTATGTTTTGTGGTGTATTTTTTGGCGCCAAAACGATTATAATGAAAATTATACCCGATAGCATTAAACAAGATAGTATGTTGAGCAAGTGTGGGGAAAGATAACTTAAAAATCAGGATTTTTTTGTGTGTATTGTTCCTTCATATCTTCAATTTGCAGCAAGCAAGAGCTATCTCTCGGTAAAGTTTTAATAGCTAACTCAGCGTACTTCATAAATTTCTCTAAATTACCTTCAATACAAGCCTTTTTCGTCAAAGCAAAATAATACATTGCCATATCAGCGCTACGTTTATATGCAATACTTAAATACTTCCAGACAAAGGCGTTATTTGCTTCTACGCTTGCAATCTGCTCTAGGTAAAAAATTGCCTTCTCTATTTCACCGTGTAATAATAAAGTATGAGATAACGCAAGTTTCACTAAATAGTTATTCTTCTCAGATAAATATCTAAGTGATTCTTCATACATTTTTATTGCTTCACTTAAATTTCCAGCTTTGTATAACATCTCCGCTTTTAATTCATATAAATAAGGATCATTGCGTGACTCTTGAATCAATGAATTAACTTTAGTAATAGCCTCTTCTATCTTTCCTTGCCTATAGTGAATTACAGCATTTACATACTTAGAACTACCTTCATATTTATTAGATAACACATGAATAGGAGCAAAGAAAGAGTCTAGCTTTGCAACCATACGCTCAAACTTCAGCAATTTATCTGCAAGGATTGGTTTTATATTGTTTTTAACCTTATAATTCTGTACAGCAAATATACGCTTATCACTAAGTGGGTGAGTGCGGAAATACTCTTCAGTGTTTTCATGCTCAATACTCTTAAAATAGTCAAAAATCTCTTTCATACCCAAATTATCATAGCCAGATTCATCTAGGTATCTTAAAGCATAGCTATCTGCTACACTCTCTTGCTCTTGAGAATAGTTAAAAAACAACCTTGAACTAAGCGTTACACCACTAAGCAAGATTGCACTCGCAAACTGAGGGTTAATGACAATACTAGAAACTAATCCTACCATATAACTAACCATTGCTATTGATTGAAAATAACCTACAGCACTACTCATTTGTAATACATGACCAGCAGATATATGAGCAATTTCATGTGCTAATATACCAAGTAAGACATAAGGTTCAGTCGAATATTGTAAAAGCCCTAAATGAATGAAAATGCTATTATTGTTAATTACAAAAGCATTAATCGATCTATCATCAACTATAAAAACTTTTATTTTATCATTATCAATACCCGCAGCAGAAAATAAAGGTTGCGCTAGATCCTTAACTACCGCTTCCACTTCACTATCTCTAATAATACTAACAGAGTAAGCGCTATTACAGTATACGAAAAAAAATAGTAAAACAAAAAGCTTAGACATGGAAATTCCTTGTTTGTATAACTTTGAGGAATTTTATATTTTAACACTTAAACTATACGAATCTATAAACGCTAGTTTAAATTTTGAACGTAACTGATAAGTTTATCAATGGTAGTTAACTTAATATTATGTTGTTCAGCAAATTCAAGCAACTGGGGTAAGCGCATCATAGAGCCATCATTATTCACTAATTCACAAATAACTGCAGAATGATTACATCCCACTAACTTAGCTATCTCAACACTTGCTTCAGTATGACCAGCACGTTGCTCTACTCCACCCTCATGTGCAATCACAGGAAAAATATGACCGGGAGTTATAATGTCATCCTGAGTTCTATTTTTATCAATAGCAACATGTATAGTTTTTGTTCTATCCTCAGCTGAAACACCCGTAGTAATACCATAACGCGCATCAATTGATGTAGTAAAAGCAGTATGATTTTCACCAATATTTTTTTTTTCCATGAAACTAAGGCCTAACCTTTTCATGTGAACTTTAGTCATTGCTAAACAAACAATCCCTGTACCGTATCTAACCATAAAAGCCACATGTTCTGGCTCTAATTTCTCAGCTAATACAATCAGATCACCTTCATTCTCTCTGTTTTCATCGTCAACTAAAATGAATAATTTACCAGAACTAGCATCCCTCAATACATCTTCCACAGAAGAAATACCGGGTAGACTAATTGAAGGATAAGTTACTTGTACCATGATTTACTTAAACTCAATCTTAACTATTTTATACAATTTCTCTCCATTTGGCACTATCACTTCCACATACTCACCAACTTTTTTGCCAATTAAAGCACTACCGAGTGGTGAATCCGTAGAGATCAACTGCTTTGAAGCATCAGCTTCATACCCACCTACAATCTTATAAACATATTCTATTTCACTGTTATCATCACCGAGCATGCTTACCGTAACAGTTGCACCAAACATTACTGTATCACCAGACAAATTTTTTACTTCTATCACTTCTGCATGTGAAAGTTTACTCTCTACCTCAATTATGCGGCCTTCAATAAAACTTAATCTTTCCCGTGCTGCATGATATTCTGCATTTTCAGATAAATCGCCTTGATCACGAGCATCAGAAATAGCCTGTATGATAGAAGGTTTTTCTTCCTTTAATTTCTCAAGTTCGACTTGCATACTCTCAAAACCTTCCCTTGTAATAGGAAACTTGTTAACAATGGATGAAGTCATAATCACCGCCTAAACGCAATTAAATTGAGTGACAAAATCACTCACAATACCAAGAATATCATCTTTTATATCATCATTCATGTCACCTGACAACTTTTTTAAAACTCCAGGGTGAACAGTTTGAAAATAATTGATAAGATCACACTCGAACCTATTGATGTTGCTCACCTGTACCTTATTTAATTGACCATACAGATTAGAAAAGATATACATAAGCAATACTTGCTCTTCTATTTGCATAGGTGAATACTGTTTTTGCTTTAATAATTCAATAAGGTATTTACCTTTGTTTAAGGACAATTGAACAGTAGCATCAAGATCAGAACCAAATTTAGCAAAGTCTTCCAGTTCTCTATATTGGGCCAAACTCAGCTTTATAGAACCAGCAACTTTTTTCACAGATTTCAATTGTGCAGCAGAGCCAACCCGAGAAACCGATAAACCTATATTCACTGCAGGGCGAAATCCTTTGTGAAACAATTCAGACTCAAGAAAAATTTGTCCATCGGTAATTGAAATCACATTAGTTGGAACATATGCAGATACATCACCAGCCTGAGTCTCAATAATCGGCAAAGCAGTCAAAGATCCCTGTCCTTTTTCATCAGACATTTTGGCAGCTCTTTCAAGCAAGCGAGAGTGTACATAGAATATATCTCCAGGATAAGCTTCACGACCAGGAGGACGTCTGAGCAATAAGGACATCTGCCTATATGCCACAGCATGCTTAGATAAATCATCATATACCACCAAGCAATGCATTCCATTATCACGGAAAAATTCTCCAATAGTGCAACCGGTATAAGGTGCTAAAAATTGCATAGGCGCGCAGTCAGATGCGCTAGCCACAACTACGGTTGTATACTCTAATGCTCCACTTTCTTTTAGCTTATTCACCACTTTTGCTACTGTCGAAATTTTTTGTCCAATAGCAACATAAACACAGTAAATTTTTTGATTTTCGCTTACCTCATCGTTAATCTTCTTCTGATTGATAATAGTATCAATCGCAATAGTGGTTTTACCAATTTGTCTATCGCCAATAATTAATTCACGTTGCCCTCTACCTATAGGAATCAACAAATCTATAATTTTAATTCCTGTCTGCAGAGGTTCATGCACAGATTTACGGTCAATAATACCTGGCGCTTTAGATTCTATATACATTTTGTTCTTGGCTCTAATTTCTCCGCCATCGTCTATAGGATCGCCTAATGCATTTACAACTCTCCCTAATAATTCATGACCTACAGGCACCTGTACAACATCACCACTACATTTTACAACGTCCCCTTCTTTTACATCACGGTCATTGCCAAGCACAACTATTCCAGCTGTATCATGATCTAAATCAAGAACTATTCCTTCTACACCGCTTGCAAAAGATACCTTTTCACCAAACTTTGCTTTTTCCAGCCCATAGACCAATGTGATACCATCCGTTACTGAAATTACTTCACCTATATTTTCTCGTTTTATAGGATTATCAAATGTCTCAACCTTCTCTTTTATTATGTTTACTACTTCAGAGGCATTTATGCTATTCTTCATATACAATTCCTTATTTTCAACATTTCCATTTTACTCAAATCAACCAATCTATCCAAATAACTCTTAAGCGAAGCATCAATCACGTTAAAACCATACCTAACTACAAAGCCACCTAGTATAGAAGGATCAACCACATGACTGACTTTTATTATTTTACCAAGAAAGTTCAAAGATTCAGTAATTATTTTTATATCAGGTTTCTTTAAAATCTCTGCTGATTTTATAGTAATTTCCAATTCATTTTCACTTTCCCTTACAAGATTTAAGAATTTTTCTAATATAAGGATTAATAAACGGGAGCGCTTGTTTGCAAGTGTAACCATAATAAATTTGACTAAGTTTTCACTCAAGTTCTCCTTTATAGAAAGTATCGCTTCTTTTTTGTGCACAAGAGAAACCATAGGATGAGATAGATACACAAAAACATCTTGATCTTTAAAAAAAGCTAACAAAAATTCTACTTCTTTTCTTATAATACCTAATCTGCTTCCTGAGACATGAAACAGTGCTCTAGCATAAGATGAAACTAAATTATTGTTTTTCATATTCAATTACCTGTTCTAGTAAATCTAAATTATTTTAGCTACCATTGTTCAATCCAAGCATTTTTTATATAAATAGGTCTTCTCCTTAAGGAAAGAAAACATAAATCATATCTGACTGAATAATCTAAAAAATCAAGATTTTTACTTAAGAAATATTTAGAAGAATTTATAATAGACTGACACTGAAAATGAGATATCGGTACTTCTTTTCCAAATAAACTTGTTTTAACTTCTATAAAAATCAGCTCCCTTTTTTTAGATACAATTAAGTCAATTTCACCCAACTTACAACGGAAGCGACGTTTTATAACATTATAGAATTTCAGCTTTAAATATATCGAAACTAACAATTCTCCAAAGTAACCTACAAAATAGCGTAACCTACTTACCATAAAAAGAATAATTAGCTTTGTGTAACTACTTTGCTTCCTTTTTTATTTTTACTATAAATCTCACCTTTTGCTGAAATATCTCTATCAACTAGCTCTATCACTGCCATTGGAGCGCAATCACCCTTTCGAGTACCAAATTTTATTATTCTAGAATATCCACCTTTACGGTCTTGATAACGATTAGCTAGAACGCTTAATAATTTATCAACTACTAACTTACTATTATGAAGACGTGAAAGCAAAAGCCTTCTACCATGTAAAGAATCGTTATTCTTAGCAATTGTAATAAACTTTTCCACATATGGACGAAGTGCTTTAGCCTTTGGTAAAGTAGTTACAATCTGCTCATGATTAATTAACGAGATAGATAGATTCTTTAACATTGATAACCTATGCTCGGTACAACGAGACAGTTTATTTTTCTTTATTCCATGTTTCATATACTACCTAATCCTCATCAGTATGTTGTTTAGCCAGTTCATCTATATCCTTAGGCGGCCAATTTGGTATATTCATACCCAAAGACAAACCTGAATTATTTAAAATTGCCTTGATTTCATTCAAAGACTTTCGGCCAAAATTAGCAGTTCTTAACATTTCAACTTCCGTCTTTTGCACAAGATCACCTATATAAGTGATATTTTCATTTTTCAGACAGTTATGAGATCTAACAGATAATTCCATTTCATCTACTTTACGCAATAGAACAGGATCATAGCCCAAATCTTTAGCACCACTAGACAAAGAAACCTGCGATTTTTTATAACTCATATCAGAACTAATAAAAGGCTGAAATTGCTCCTGTAATATTCTTGCAGCATAGTCAACAGCTTGACTTGGAGAGATTGTACCATCAGTTTCAATTGACAATATTAGCTTATCTTTATCAGTAACTTGACCAACACGACTATTCTCTACTCTATACGAAACCCTCTCGACAGGACTATATAAAGCATTAACTGGAATAAAACCAATTAAATCTTGTTCATTCATAAGCTTTAAAAATTCATTTTCTTTATATTTATTTACAGGAAGATAACCTTTTCCGCTAGCAACATATATAGTAATGTTAAGCTCCACATCTTGACCTAGTGTACATATCACCAAATCTTTATTAACAATAGAGCATTGGTCATCAGTTTCTATCATTCCAGCTAATACTTGACAAGGCCCTTTAGCGCTCAAATTTAAGCACTTATTAGACGTGTTATTTAACTTACATCTCAACATGCCCATATTTAATGCTATATCAGTTATGTCTTCCCTAACTCCTTGGATCGAAGTAAATTCATGATTCACGCCTTCAATTTTTATTCCATAAACAGCACTACCGCGAAGAGAAGACAACATTACACGCCTTAATGCATGACCCAACGTTAAAGCAAAACCACTTTCCAAAGGTTCTAGAACTATATCACCTTTTTTACTTGAATCACCTGATATTACCTTAATCGCATTAGTCTTAGTTAATCTATCTAAATTTCCACAGAAAGAGACATTATCACTATAATACATACAAAAACCTTCCAAATATCCTATACTCTTCTTTTTTTCCTTAGTCTACACCCATTATGAGGTATCGCCGTTTTATCTGCAATTGAAGTGACAGTCAATCCACAATTCCTAAGTGCTTTAACTGCAGCTTCTGCACCAAAACCAGGACCACGAATTATTACAGAAACAACCTTCATACCAAATCTCTCTATTACTTTCTTCGCAGCAGAATCGGCAACCTTACCTGCAGCATAAGGTGTGGATTTTCTCGAACCAGAAAAACCACATGCACCAACAGAAGTCTGGTAAAGCGTATTACCACAAACATCAGTCACATTTACAAAAGTATTATTAAAAGTTGCACGAATATGGACAATACCAGTAATAAACCTTTTTGTATTCTTACCAACCGTTTTAACTTTTTTCATAAAAACTCACGATAATAACAAATTTTATTTTTTTCCAGCAATAGGCAATTTAGATCTGCCTTTACGAGTTTTAGCATTAGTATGGGTTCTTTGTCCCCTCACAGGCAAACCTTTTCTATGCCTTAATCCTCTATAGCAACCGATTTCTATTAAAGATTTTATATCCATAGCCACTTTTTTTCTGAGCTCACCCTCTATGACATATTTTTGCCTAATAAAACTACTAATTTTCTCTATATCTTCATCTTGTAATTCTGAAACACGCTTACGCTCATCAATTTTACAGCTACGACAAATTATATTCGCAGTAGTAATACCTATACCATGTATATAAGTTAATGCAAAAGGAATACACTTCTTCACCGGAACATTTATGCCTGCAATACGTGCCACTGATACCTCGATACTTTATTAATAATAACTCTTAATTTATACCATAAAACAACTTATAGTCAAATCAAATTACAAGAAATTTTACTTTCAATCTCTTGCATTACTCTATCAACACTCAAATTAGCGTTAATTGTTAACAACTTGTCCTTATAATACTCGCGCAAACCCTCTATCTGAGAATGATATTCTCTTATCCTCTTATTAATTGCAAGCATATTAGCATCATCAATTCTCTTCTCCAATCTCGTACTTTTACATTTAGCACAAGTAGTATTCTTAAAAGAAGATATACTATATATACTTTTACAATCCAAACAAGTAAGACGATCTTTTAATCTATCAATTGCAATATTATCGTCAAGCTGCAACTCAATTACAAGATCAACATCCCTATTGCATCTTTTTTGCAAAACTTGAGTTAAAAAATGAGCTTGATTTAAATTTCTTGGAAAACCATCTAACAAAAAATCACCATCTATTAATGCAAGCTGGTCACACAATAATTTACATATAACTTCATCTTGAATTAAATTACCAGATTCAACAGTATCCTTTATTCCTTTACCTAATTTACTCCCACTAGATATAATATTCCTTAATAAATCTCCTACTGAAACTAATTTAAAATTATACTTTGCTATTAACAAACTGGACTGAGTACCCTTACCAGAGCCAGGAGGACCAAAAATTGTAATAATCACTTTAGTCTCCTTGTTTTAGACTCATATTTCTTTATCCAACTATCGTACCTATTTGAAAAAACATAAGATTGTACTTGCATAATAGTATCAGTAATAACGTTAACTATAATCAGCAAGCTCGTCCCACCAAAAATAAATGGTATATCATAATGATACCTCATAATTTCAGGTATAGTACATATTACCACCAAATACGCAGACCCAATAAATGTTAATTTAAAAACTATATCTTGAAGATAATCAGAAGTATGTTTTCCAGGCCCTCTACCAGGAATAAAACCACCATTTTTCCTAAGAAAATCAGCATTTTCCTCTGGATTAAATATAAAATTGGTATAGAAAAAATTAAAAAGTACTATGAGTATTAAGTAAGTTATAATGTACATCACTTTATTTGCCATAAAGTAGTTTAAAATAAAATCAGCAATGGCATGACCTTTATAGAAATTTGCAATTGAAATAGGCGTTAATAGAATTGCGTTAGCAAAAATAGTTGGTATTACACCAGATAAATTGATCTTCAATGGAATGTAAGTAAAATCATCATTATGTAATTTTTTAAACTGTTTTTTGGGATATTGAACAATTACCTTTCTATAAGAAGATTCTGTAAAAATGACTAAAAGGAGCAGTAAAAAAAACAATGCTATAACAAAAAGGGTAATGAAAAACGACATACTACCATTTTTATTTAATGTTAGCAGAGATGATAAAGCATTATGTAATTCAGATGTTATGCCAGTAAAAATGATTAATGAGATACCATTGCCTATACCGCTCACACTGATCCGCTCACCAAGCCATATTAAAAATATAGTTCCACCTAAAAGGCTAAAGACACCTATAGTACGAAACATAATACCAGGTTCAACTACAACTAATACCCCTTCCCTATTCATTCTTTCTAACCCTATTAAGATCGTAATTGATTGAAAGATACAAAACACTATAGTCATATAGCGTATATAAGAGTTCATCTTTCGACGTCCTAACTCTCCTTCATTTTTAATTTCATTGATTCCTTTAACGGCAGAAGATAATAATTGCATAACTATGGATGCAACTATGTATGGCATAACGTTTAACGCCAAGATCGTCATTCTAGCTAAAGCGCCACCAGAAAATAAATTAAATACTCCAAAAACACCAGAACTCTCTTTTGGAAATATATCATTGATTATATCAAGATTAACTCCAGGAATAGGAACATAAGTGCCTAAACGATAACAAACTAAAGCCATTAGCGTAAAAAATATACGCTTTAGTAAATCACTTTTATATAACAACGTAGAATCCAAACTATTAAATGCAAATTTACTGCTCATGATTTACGATAGTATTTCTACACTACCACCAACTGAAGCTACAGATCTTTTTGCAGCTTCTGATGCAAAATCAACATGAAACACAAATTTTTCGCTTAATTTACCCTTATTAAGAAGTTTGATTTTACTTTTAACAGATCTGATAAAACCTAATTTATGCAGTAGCTCCTTATCTATGATAGAATCCTTGACTATTTTTTTAGCTTCCATTAAGCACTGTACATCACCAACATTAAATATAGAGTATAAGTTTTTGCGTATAGGCTTAAAACCTCTTTTAGGTAAACGAGTATATATAGACTGCTGTCCACCTTCAAAACCATTTATAGAAACGCCACTTCTCGCTTTTTGCCCTTTATGCCCCCTACCGGATGTTTTACCTTTACCACAACCAATACCTCTACCTAATAATTTAGGCTTCTTTTTCTTAGATAATTTGGTAAACACAGAATTTAATTTTACAGCATCATTCATACTTTACCTATTTCCAACTATCTCACTAATCTTTTTACCCCTCTTACCTGCCACTTGGCGAGGAGATAACATAACATCAAAAGCCTTAAATACTGCACATATAATATTATGGGGATCATTTGATCTAGTAGACTTAGCTACCACATCCTTTATACCTAATACCTCAAAAACCGACCTCATTGCTCCACCAGCAATAATACCTGTTCCAGTTCTTGCAGCTCTTAAAACTATCTCACCAGAACAAAATTTAGCTTTAATATCATGATGTAAAGTTCTACCTTCACGTAAGTACACCCTAATCATCGACTTCTTTGCAGCATTTACAGCTTTCACTCTTGCTTCAGCAACCTCTGCGTGTTTACCTATTCCACATCCTACCCTACCCTTACCATCACCAACAACAACCAAAGTTGAAAATGAAAATCTTCTACCACCTTTAGTAACCGTTGTTACCCTTCGCACTGAAACCAAAAGTTCTGATAAATCATTATTATTTTGTAAATTCTTTACAGCCATATTTAAAACCTTCTAAAATTTAAATCCAGAGCTTCTTAAAGCCTCAGCAAATTGAGAAATCAATCCTGTATACTTATATGCTCCCCGATCAAAGACGAACCGCTGCTGCAATTTTGTACTAGGCAGACGCTCAATCAATAAAGAAGAAACCTGTTTTATAGTTTCAGCATTGACCCTACCTTTACATACATTCCTAATTTTATCATCCAAAGTAGAAGCAGAAGCTAGGGTTATTCCTTTTGCATCGTTAATCAACTGAACGTAAAAATGTTTATTAGACTTAAATACGGATATACGTAAACGTCCAGCGCTCTTATCGAGCTTCGCTCTATTACGAAGTTTCCTTTTTTCATAGCTACTTAAAAAATTATACAATCTTTTCATTTTAATTACTTCTTTTTATTTACAACCTTACACAGCATAAATTTGCCTTTTATTACAATACCCTTACCTTTATAAGGATCATATTTTCTAATTTTGCATATATCAGAAGCCACCATATAGACTTTTTGCTTATCCATACCGCGAATCACTAAATGAGTTGGCTTTATACACTTAATCTCAACGTCTTTAGGCACTTTATACTTAATATTATGACTATAACCAAGATATAAAGTCAAATACTTATCATCACATTCTGCTTTATACCCCACACCATTAATCTCAAGATCAACAGAAAAATCATTAACCATACCGTTAATCATGTTATTAATATTACTTCTATAAGTGCCCCATATAGATTTTATTTTATCATAATCATCCCTGCCTTGATCAACAGAAAGTAACAATTGATTATCAACTATCTGACACAGAATGCCACTACACAAGTTCAGCTCTTTTTCTGCCCTAACACTTCTTATTAATACCCTACCATCATTATATTCAACTGAAAGATCAGCAGGAATATTGATAGGTGCGGCACCTATACGAGACATACATTTCTCCTATCATTTAAAATACACGACACAAAACTTCTCCACCAACTTTTAATCTACGTGCATTATAATCGGTCATCACTCCTTTCGGTGTAGATATAATAAAAATTCCAAGACCATTATATGCTTTAGAAATGTCCTTACACTTAGAATAATAACGACAACCGGGCTTTGATACCCTAGCTATATCATTAATCACAGGTGATTTATCATAATACTTCAACTGCACAACAAGCGAAGGGATACTATCACTCTCTTGCTTTTCATAATTAAGAATATACCCTTCCTCTTTTAAGATCTTCAATATAGAAGAATTCACTTTAGAGAATAGGACTCTTGTTTCCCTATGCATTGCCAATTGAGCATTACGTATTCTTGTTAAAAAATCACCAATACCATCAGATAACGACACTATTACACTCCTTATATCACATTTACCAACTAGATTTTGTAACCCCTGGAACTTGTCCAAAAGAACACAAATCACGTAAAACAATCCTACATAAACCAAATTTTCTATATACTCCTCTCGGCCTACCAGTTAAAGCGCATCTATTCCTAATTCTGATTTTAGAAGAATCTCTAGGCAATTTTTTAATCAGCTTACTTTGAGCTGCAAACCTTTTTGCAATAGATAAATCCTTATTATTCATTATAGATTTTAATTCTTCCCTTCTCTCCCTATATTGATCGCATAACTTTATTCTACGAAGATTCTTCTGTATCATGGATTTTTTTGCCATATATATTTTCTCTCAATTATCAAAAAAAGGGAATTTAAGAGCCAGTAATAATTCCTTTGCTTCCTTATCACTAACTGCACTTGTTATAATATTAATATCCATACCTCTAATTTTACTTATTTTATCATAGTCTATTTCTAAAAATGATATATGCTCCTTGATACCAAGGGAAAAATTACCATGACCATCAAATTGCTTCACACTAAACCCTCTAAAATCTTTTTCCCTTGGCAAAGCAATATATATTAATCTTTCTAAGAATTCATACATTTTATTTCTACGCAAAGTCACTTTACAACCTACAGTTGCACCTTTTCTAATTTTGAAACCAGAAATAGATTTTTTTGCAAAGGTTAACACAGGCTTTTGCCCAGCAATCAAATGTAGATTATCAAATGGCTCATTTATCGCTTTATTGTCCGTAGCAGCATCTCCAACGCCCATATTGATACACACCTTGACAAGTTTAGGCACTTGCATTACATTGCTGTAATTAAACTTATCCTTTAAGGATTTTACTATATTATCTTTATACAATTGTTTAAACATATCAACCTAATCTATCACTTCTCCAGAAACTTTTGCAAAACGCACTTTTCTACCATCTATAATCTTAAATCCTACTTTAGTTGGAGTTTTACACTTAGGATCCAATATTGCAACATTGGATACATCAATAGCTAACTCTTTATTCAATATACCACCACCACTACCAGCTCTTGGTTTAGTATGTCTCTTACACACATTTATGCCAGAAACAACTACTTTCTTTTTAGCATCACGTATTATAACTTTGATTACCTTACCAATTTTTCTCTTATCTTTACCAGTTAAAACTATAATATCATCACCACTTTTTATTTTAGCACTCATTATAAAACCTCATCAGCTAATGACATTATTTTCATAAAAGAACCAGATAACAACTTTTTTACTGGACCAAACACCCGAGTGCCAAGTGGTTCACCTTGATCATTAATCAAAACCACAGCATTGCTAGAAAAACGAATTACAGAACCATCAGATTTCTTAACACTATTTTTTACTCTAACAACAACTGCTTTATATACTTTTCCTTTTTCAACTTTACCTTTTGGGTTAATAGACTTAGTAGATATAATAATCGTATCACCTACAGATGCAGATTTCCTACCACCTAACAAGCCAATACAAAGCACTGCACGCGCACCAGAATTATCAGCTACTTCTAACAATGTATTTTTTTGAATCATATAAATACCTATTCCTTTTTAGCTATTGATAACAACCCATTTTTTAGTAACAGAAATAGGCTTATGTTCCTGTATTAAAACCCTATCTCCCTTTTTGCAACTATTATTCTCATCATGTGCTGTATACTTCTTGTATTTTTTAATAACTTTTTTATACAGCCTATCCTTATACACTTGTAACACCGAAACCTTTACAGTCTTATCAGACTCAGCATTAGTTACGACACCACAAAAAACCTTCTTAGGCATTTTTTCCCTCTCTCTTTCTTCTATTTAATACAGTTAGACTACGAGCTATGCTCTTTCTTATTAAGCTAAAACGCGAAAAATTGTTGCACTGGCCCAGCTTTTTTTGAAAAGCCAAATTAACAAATTCTTTCCTCAAATTCACAAGAAGTTCATGTAATCCTTGTGAAGATTCTGATTCAAATTTAACTATATCCATTGCAACTCCATTCAATTATGATTAGATATAAATTTACACTTCATAGGAAGCTTAGCAGTCGCTTTTTCAAGCGCCAATCTTGCTAAATGCATGGGAACATCACTACTAATTTCAAACAAAACCCTACCGGGCTTAGCTTTAAATACCCAAAATTCAACACTACCTTTCCCTTTACCCATACGTACATCTGCTGGCTTTTTACTAACCGGGGTATCAGGAAAAATTCTTATCCACACTTTACCAGAGCGTTTTAACGTTCTAGATATTACGCGCCTTGCAGTTTCAATATGCTTAGACTGAACCTTACCTACTTCCATAGCTTTTAATCCATAATCTCCAAAAGACAGCGTGCTACCACCCTTAGCATTACCCTTAATTCTCCCCTTAAATACCTTTTTATATTTACTCTTTTTGGGAACAAACATTTCAATATACCTTAACTACCAACATAAACCCAAACTTTAACTCCTATAATACCACATATAGTCTTCGCTTCACAAAAAGCATAATCTATATTAGCACGCAAAGTGTGTAAAGGCAAACGACCTTCTTTGTACCATTCAGTACGAGCTATTTCAGCTCCGCCAAGACGCCCAGAGCAACTTACTTTAATACCCTCAGCACCCATCTTCAAACAATTTTGAATAGCTTTTTTCATCGCTCTTCTACATGAAATCCTTTTTTCTAGCTGATGTGTAATACTCCTTGATATTAAAACTGCATCTATTTCAGACTTTTTAACTCCTACTACATTCACTTCGACACTACTTTCTACTTTTTTAGCTATTTTTTGCTTTATCTTCTCAACATCCAAACCTTTCTTACCTATTATAACCCCAGGTTTAGAAGAATGTATTATTACAGACACTAAAGTAACTGTACGCTCTACAGTTACTTTAGAAATACCAGCATGCTTAAAGGATTCATTTATATAACTGCGAATAAATAGATCTTGATGCAATTTCTGTTTATAATCGTCCGTAGCACACCAAACAGAATCCCAGGTATTACTATTTATTTGCAATCTAAATACTTTAGGATTAACCTTCTGTCCCATATTTTTACACTTTCCTTATTAATTTTCCATTTCTATAAATCATACAATTTCTTTCAATTTTATAGTTATATTACTATAAAATTTGCTCATTCTATTAGCCCTACCCATAGCTTTTGGATATACTCTACGCAAAGTAAGTGACTTACCTATTAAAATTTCCTTTATATATAAATTATCAACGTTCAATCCATAATTATTTTGAGCATTAGCAATTGCAGAATTCAACACCTTCATTATAAAACCGGCAGCCTTTTTTTCACAAAATCTTAATTGTACATTAGCAAAAGAAACTTTTTTATTACGCACTAAATCAGCAACCAAATTTAATTTGCGAGGAGTTGATCTTAAAACCTTAGAACCAGCCTCAACTATTATATCCCTATTTTTCATATCAATTGCCTACCTTCTTGTTGCCTTTTTATCACCACCATGCCCAGTAAATTTACGAGTAGGTGAAAATTCACCGAATTTATGACCTATCATATTCTGATTATCAACACTAACAGGAATGTAATCTTTACCATTATAAACAGCAAATTTTAAACCCAAACAATTAGGAAGAATTACAGAAGCCCTGGAATGAATTTTTATCACCTTATTAATAGAACCCTCTTTTAAAGCTCTCTGAACTAATCTTAGTACAGATGGGTGTAAAAAAGGTGGTTTCCATACAGATCTACTCATAAATTAACCTTTCAATTTTTTTATATACTTATCACTAGATTTATTTTTTTTCCTAGTTTTTTTTCCTTTTGTTGCAACACCCCAAGGAGTAACAGGATGACGACCGCCAGAAGTTTTTCCCTCTCCACCTCCATGAGGATGGTCAACCGGATTCATTGCAACTCCACGTACAGTAGGTCTAATCCCAAGCCACCTACTTCTCCCAGCTTTACCCAACTTTCTATTCTTATGGTCAGGGTTAGATACTACACCAATAGTAGCCTTGCAAGAAGATAAAATCAACCTAATTTGACCAGACCTGAGTCGTAATAAAACATATTGGCCATCACGACCAACGATTTGTGCATAACAACCAGCAGCTCTAGCAATCGCAGCACCATTACCTGGCTTCAGCTCAACATTATGAACGAAAGAACCAACAGGTATATGCTTGAGTAGTAAACAATTCCCCGGCAAAATATCAGCATCATCTCCAGCTGTCACAACATCACCAGGCTTCATACCTTGAGGAGCTAATATATAAGATTTAATATCATCTTCCTTATATGATATTAATGCTAAAAACCCACTTCTATTTGGATCATACTCTATTTTCTCAACTATACCTTGATCACTTCTGTTACGTTTAAAATCTATAACTCTATACTTCTTCTTGTGACCACCACCCCTGTGACGAGTTGTAATTCTACCATGATTATTTCTTCCACCACTGGATTTCTTACCAAATACAAGAGACTTCTCCGGCTTATCTTTTGATAAACCAATTTTACTTATTAATATAGTCCCACGAGAAGACGGAGTAACAGGATTAAAAAATTTCATACCCATATTAAACGCTCATTATATCTAATTTTTGACCATCTATCAAAGAAAAATAAACCTTTTTTCTCTGTTTTTTACAACCAACCACACCCCTGAAACGTCTATATTTAGGTTTAACTCTAATAACATTTATAGAAGAAATTCTGACATTAAATAAAGACTCTATTGCCGATTTTATTTGACGCTTATTTACATTTACAAAAACATACAAAGAGTATTTATTAAACTTCTCTCTTAAAAGAGAAGCCTTTTCTGTGATTACAGGAGATTTTATTATATTATTATATTTAATCATAACAATCTACCTTCAAGATGCTTTAAAGTGTCTTTTGTTAACATCACGCATTCATGATTCAATATATCAAAAACATTTAACCCAATAGGTTTGATTAAATCTACATAATGCAAATTTTTAGCAGCACGTAACAAATCATCTCCATAATCACCAACTATTAAAAAAGAAGAAAATTTAAAATTTTTAATATATTCACACATTTTAGATGTTTTCTTCACATCAACATTTAAACTATCAAGAACAATAACTTGATTATTTAAATATTTTAGAGATAAAGCAATTTTCAAACCAAATTTACGTACTTTTTTATTAAGAGAATAAGCATGACTCCTCACAACAGGACCAAAAATAATTCCACCACCTCTAAACTGAGGAGATCGCAAGCTCCCCTGTCTCGCCCTACCGGTACGTTTTTGACCATACGGCTTAGCCGTTGTACCAGAAACATCACTGATACCCTTTGTTTTATGAGCACCAACTCTTCTCTTTGCTAATTGCCATCTCACTATATCATGCAAAATACTCAATTTTTGCTTGGCAGAAAATATCAAGGGATTAAGCTCAACACTACCTACATTATTATTAGATAGATCAACTAATTCACATTCCATAACTAACTCACCAAATTATTAGCATCATCACTCATATTCAACAGCAGACCTGCTGGAAAAGGAACATCTTTATGTAAAGGCTTTTTAACTGCATCTCTCACAAAAACATAAGAGTTTTTAAACCCAGGAACATTATTACCCTTTACAGCAATTATGCTATTTTCATAATCAATGGATAATATTTTCATATTCTGTACAGTTACTCTGCTATTACCTAAATGACCAGCCATTTTCTTCCCCTTGAATACTCTACCAGGATCTTGACATTGACCAGTAGAACCTTGTGATCTATGAGCAATAGAAACGCCATGAGATGCCCTAAGCCCACTGAAGTTATGCCGCTTCATCACACCAGCAAACCCTTTACCTAAAGAATAACCCGTAATGTCAAGATATTGACCAACTACAAAATGATTAACCCCCACCTTTTTACCACATTCTATTCCGAATAGATCAGTTAATCTACTTTCGTATAATTTACATTTACTATTTATACCCTTTTTCTTTAAATATTCCAACTGAGGTTTTGCTATTTTTTTTAAATCTCCTGCGCCTAAAATGACTGAATTGTAGCCACATTTATCTTGTCCTTTTATATCGATAATATAAGTTTCGCTGAGATGCAATAAGGTTACAGCCATGCGACTATTATCAAAATACATAGCAGTATGGCCAACATTCGTCATTAACAAACCAATTCTCCTAAGCGAATTTATTCTCTTCATTTCCTTTTCCTAAATATTAACTTCCTTAACCTTTAAATCCACTTCTACACCAGCAGAAAAAGATAAATCTGCAAGCATCTTCATCATAGTAGAAGTAGGATTATGCACAATAATTAACCGCTTAGAAATTCTCATTTCAAATTGCTCACGAGATTTTTTATCAACATGAGGAGACCTATTAACAGTAAATTTAGAATCTTTTCTTGGCAACGCAATCGGACCAGATAAATCTGCATTAAACTGCTTTAATTGATCAATAAACTCGCGAATACACTTTTCCAACAAAGAACAATCGAAAGCTTTGATTCTAATATATATATCTTGCTTCATCTTAGTTATTATACTCATTCTAAAATTTCCGAAACAACGCCAGAACCAACAGTTCTACCACCTTCTCTTATCGCAAAACGTAATCCTTTATCCATTGCTATTGGTACTTGCAACTCCACTTCTATACTTACATTGTCCCCTGGCATTACCATCTCCTTTCCATCTAGCAATTTTATGCTCCCAGTTACATCCGTTGTCCTTAAATAAAACTGTGGCTGATAATTTCCAAAAAATGGTGTATGCCTTCCTCCTTCTTCTTTCTTCAATATATACACCTCCGCATTAAATTTCTTATGCGGGGTTATTGTCCCTGGTTTTGCCAATACTTGCCCTCTCTCCACTTCTTCTCTCTTTGTTCCTCTTAGTAGTATTCCTACATTGAGTCCTGCACTTCCCTTATCTAGCAACTTCTTAAACATCTCAACACCAGTACATGTCGTCTTTTGCGTCGCTTTCAGACCTATTATCTCTATATCATCCCCTGTCTTTATCTCCCCCTTCTCTATTCTTCCTGTTACTACCGTCCCTCGGCCCGATATTGAAAATACATCTTCTATTGGCAACAAAAACGGCAAATCTACAGGCCTTGGAGGTACTGCCACATACTCATCTAACTTCTCCATCAATTTATCTATTGATTTCTTTCCATACTCACTACTATCATCCTCTAATGCTTTTAACGCAGACCCAACTATCACAGGCACTTCATCACCTGGAAATTTATACTTACTCAGCAACTCTCTCACTTCCATTTCCACCAAATCTATCATATCAGCATCAGCAACATCAGCTTTATTTATATATACCACGATATATCCAACACCCACCTGTTTTGCCAGCAATATATGCTCTCTCGTTTGTGGCATCGGCCCATCAACCCCTGACACTACCAATATCGCTGCATCCATCTGTGCTGCACCTACTATCATATTCTTTACATAATCAGCATGTCCAGGGCAATCAACGTGTGCATAGTGTCTCTTTTCTGTTTGATATTCAACATGCGCTGTTGCTATTGTTATACCTCTCTTTCTTTCTTCTGGCGCTTTATCTATTTGATCATATGCTACAAAATTACCATAATGCTTTGTTATCGCCGCTGTTAACGTTGTCTTCCCATGATCCACATGTCCTATCGTTCCCACGTTTATATGCGGCTTTCCAAATGCTTCTACTATCGCTGTCATAATTTTAACTCTTCTACCTAAAATACAAATACATCAATAAATAATATGTTGATTTTATATAAATACAACAAAAAAAGAGCGGATAGTGGGAATCGAACCCACGTCACTAGCTTGGAAGGCTAGAGCTCTACCATTGAGCTATACCCGCACAATGGAGGAGGTAGGATTCGAACCTACGTACGCAATGCGGACAGATTTACAGTCTGTTACCTTTAACCACTCGGTCACTCCTCCACAAAAATCTGTTAAGAGAACACTACCTTAACTTAAGTTTTATTATTCCTAATATTAAACATCCAAATCCAAAAGATCAAGTAATAAAAGCTAATCTAACTGATTTCAGTTAGATTTTACTTTTATATAACAAAATATTGTCAATAAAACGCCCAAATAAGTAATGTGAATCATGTGTACCTGGCGCTTCTTCTGGATGGTATTGAGTAGAAAAGACTGGGTAATCCTTCATCATTATCCCCTCTACACTATTATCAAATAGAGAAATATGAGTAACTTCAACGTTACTTGGAAGAGAAGCTGAATCAACAACAAAACCATGATTTTGGCTAGTTATCTCAACTTTTTTACTCTCCAGATCATAAACTGGATGATTACTCCCTCGATGACCAATATCCATCTTGACAGTCTTTGCTCCCAAAGTAACTGCAAGTAATTGATGGCCCAGGCATATTCCAAAAACTGGTATTTTAGATTTCACAATAATTTCTATTTCTGAAGTTACACTCTCTCCTATCTCTTGTGGATCACCAGGGCCATTTGAAAGCACTATACCATCTGGATTCATGCTTAATATTTTGTGAGCAAAACCTGTATCTGGTTTGACTAATTCAACCGTACAATCAAGTTCTACTAAGCGTGAGATTATACTATTTTTTATACCGAAATCAACAATTACAACCCTATATTTTGCATTAAGAACGCTTTGAAAGTTATTACTTAAACTGACTTTCTTAGTTATTTCTATTCCATTTACAGATTTGTATTTCTTCAATTCATCTAATATATGTGCCTCACTTGACGGACATATCATTCCATTTTGAGATCCATGTTTTCTCAAATATCTCGTCAAAGCTCTAGTATCAATTCCCGATATCCCAACTACATTATTTTTCTCCAACCAATCATTTAAACTAATATATGAAGAAGAGTGAGACATAGGAGAAAGTTCACGCATAACCACACCACTTGCAAAAATTTTCTCTCCTTCATTATCTTTATGATTTATTCCAACATTACCAATATGAGGAAAAGTGAACGCTATGATTTGATTAGCAAAAGAAGGATCGGTTATAGTATGTTGATACCCGGTCATACCAGTGATAAAACAAACTTCACCTATACATTTGCCCTTTTTACCTACCGATCTTCCCCAAAAGCACTTGCCATCTTGTAAAACTAAAGCTGCATCCTGCATTTAATTCTCTCAACTCATTTAAAATATTATATAAGAATTTTAAATTACAAGTAAGCAAATACTAAATTTCCCTTTAACTTTATATAAAATTCAAAATTATAAGTAGCTTTCTTTTTTTATTATTTAGCAAAATTATAGCAAACTTAACTTGTGTGAATAGGCAATAGTCATTACATTCATACTTCACGTTATGTAAATTCACATGGATAGAAAAACTTGTCTCATTACAGGAGCATCATCTGTCATTGGAGAAAGTCTAGCACGGTTGCTCATTAAAGATGGATGATTTGTGGTTGGCATTGCAAGGCGCACTGAAAAACTGGAAAAATTAAAAGAAGAATTAGGTAGTAATTTTTTACCTATAACATGTGATGTAAGCAAAAGTGAAAATATTAAAAACTCGTCTGATTTTTTAAAAAAGCAAAATATTATACCAAATCTCTTTTTTCTTAATGCAGGATGTGGCGAAATAGAAGATAAGTTTCATACCAACATTCATAGAAAAACATTTGAAACCAATTATTTTGGCGTTATCAACTGGATTGAAGAATGGATTCATCATAATTCCTTGGCAACTTTTGCGGTTATATCTTCTCTTGTTGCTATGCATGCAACACCACATGCTTCTGCATACTGTGTCAGCAAAGCAGCACTAAAAAGTTGTTTTCAATCACTAAAAATCCAATATTCTAACAGTAGCACAAAGTTTATCACCATAATGCCAGGGCCAGTAAAAACAGATATGTTTAAGTCTAATAAACCACTTCCCTTCATATGGGAGCCAGAAAAAGCTGCAGCATATATTTTAAAAAGTATATTTAAAGGAAAGAAAGTTATAGCGTTTCCAATTTTCTGGCGGTTATTTTTTCATATTTTACAAATTCTTCCCACTAAAATGACTGCAAGAATCTTACGATAATCACCAAATCTACCATCTTGTAAAGCTAAAGCTCTTCAAAACTCAATCGCAAGCTTCTCCACACAAAAACATCTTGACTATCGCATGTTTCATATTATATGAATAAACTGTTAATCAAAGTGGAGGGTTGCAATGCCTAATAATACAGATCAGTCTAAAAAAATAAATGAGAAATGGTTATTTATAGGAGGTGCTTCACTGTTTCTTGTAATAATGCTACCATCAATTTTTCTCTTAGCAAAAATAGCTATGATGTTTGTTATAATCTCAACTACAGCAATAGCAATAAAAATTGCCTCAAAAGCAATATCAAACGTTTTAGAGGATAAAGAGAATCAATCAACACAAAATAAAATTATAAACCTAGCTATTGGAGCAGTGTCCATACTTGCAGGTGGGCTATCATTACTTATTACAGCAAAAGTTGGTTTCATCGCAATATGTTCAACTATAGCTATTTTAGCTCTGTATGAATATATTAAAGATGAAAAAATAGGTAAGGATATAAATGATAAATTCGATGAAATAGCTAATAATACAACTGAGTTTTGCGTCAACAGCATTGAAAAACTTATTCCATCACAAAGTTGTGAAGTTTAATCTTTTGTTTATAAATTTTTAGATGCATGGCTAACGTATAAACACTGAAATCAGCACTTCCTTTCTTGTTATCCTAGTAATGGCTTCCATCATCAAAAATGTTGTATTACTTTTATACTCGCAAATCTAACTGGATTCCAATGCTGGAATGACATTACCTTGAATGGAAATCGGTGCGTGATGTACATCTGTATAGAGATTAAATATGTCATTCAGTTTGTTATCATTCTAGTACTGCCATTCTATAGGTAACAGCTGTACCTGGAGCTCCTCTCTTGTCATTTCAGCACTGGAATCCAGAAAACTTAATTTCAAACCAGTACTTTCCCTCTTTTCATCCCAATTTCCAAAATGTTACTCCAGTACTGAAATCCAGCTTTTTTATAACTATCGAAAACACTGTATTACTTTACAAATTTAACTAGATATAATTACTGGCATGGCACGTTCGTAAAATTACGATAAAAAATTACTTGACAAACTCTAATAGTTTTGTTACCATGCACAGTGAAGGTGTTCTAGAGCTCGGAATCTATCTTCGTCTGCAGACTTTTCAATTCAATTAATCTATAATCTTCAGTTAAAATATATTTTAGCTATACTTCGGTCGTAGCTGTATACATTTTTCTCAATCTTTTTTATTAGTGGAGGACTATCATGTTTAAAACACTGAATTACGCATATCATTGACCTACATGTCTTTAAAGGACAGATGGTACCTATGTCCTTTTTATATAAATTATTGTGTTTTTATGTCTTTTTTAGCAATGTCATTTATTGTTTTACGCCCCAGTCTTTTTCAAATATTGCGAGCCCTTGATCAGTAAGTGGATGATTAATTAACTGTCTAAGTATTTTTGCTGGCACAGTAATTGAATGAGCACCAAGCCGTGCAGCTTCTATTACATGTGCTGGACTTCTTACTGATGCAACAAGAACTTTTGTCTTAAAATTATAATTAGAATATATAGTGCATATATCTTCTATTAGCGATAAGCCATCATAGCTTATATCATCAAGGCGACCAACAAAGGGAGAAATAAAACAAGCACCGGCCTTAGCGGCAAACAGTGCTTGTCCAGGAGAAAAACATAATGTGATATTAGCAGGTATTTTATGTTCTGTCCACAACTTTTTACAAGAAATTAATCCTTCATGTGTAAGGGGTAACTTTACTACGATATTACTAGCGATTTTCGCTAACTTAAGGCCTTCCTTAACCATATCTTCATGGCTATCTGCAACAACTTCAACACTAACAGGTCCTTTTATAATAGAACATATTTCGCTTACTAAATCTTCGTACTTATCTTTATGTCCAGATTTTGCTATTAAAGAAGGATTAGTTGTTATACCATCAATGAACTCTTTTAGCTCCTTAATTTCATTCAAATCAACACTATCAAGAAAAATTTCCATATTATTGTCCTATTAAAAACCTATTTTTACAAAATATTGTCATCTTTGAAAAGTATTAAATAAAATCGGATTTTTAACTCAACTCAATTTTCAGTCCGTTAGGAAAGAAAATATTGCACTGAGACACAGTATAGCGCTTTCCTTAATTGGTTGCATTTTATTAACAAAATTAGCATAACCAATTTCTGAAGTTTACTAGCTTTACGTTCAATAGAAATTCTTGCATAGCCTAAAACTTAGTGCTACTATTAGTATAGTAATACAAATAGGTAGTGAGGAACAATAAACAAAATGACTAAGTTCGAGTTTAACGCTCGCAATTAAATTCAACTAAAAAGGTTAATATAAAAGGAGTTAATCACTCCTAAAGTAAATATATTATCAGAACAATAGTAACAAGGGGTATACTATGTCAACAAATTTCCCGACATTGAAAAACATATTAGCAGAGCTGAAAAGAAAAAATAGCATTACTGTTTTAGAAGAACATTGTCAGGAAAAATGGGAGGTTTATGACTTGCTCATGGATTTAACAAATGATGAAAATTTTAAGCAAGCATATATAGATCTATCTTTCAACAAGAGCTTTAAAAAAAACTTTATAGAATTAGCAAATCAGGCAAAAAAAGCTGTAAGTAAGTATTTTAGAGACAAAGACATAGACCTTCGAGCTTTTTATGTAGAAACTAACAATTCTGATAAAGTGTTAAACATTAATCTTATTAATTACAATAGAAGTGAGCCAATAAGAATTAGTGATATCTTACAGCAAGAAAGGGATATTAGCACATTGAATATCTATTGCGATAAAAAGCATGACATATACGCTTACCGAAAAGGTAAGGAAAGACATTATGAATTTAAAGAGGGTGCATATTATGAAATGACAAGCACTTGGCCTGTGCAGGACAAGGATGGGAAAACTTTTACCTGTACTATGGTTATGAATGTAAGTAATTCTGGTATAACTAAAGTACTACAGTTTAATGGTAAAGATTTTGAATCGCCACCTGAGGAGTTTTGGGAATTAATAAGACAAAATGAGGAATTATATATTCAAGGCCTCTCTCTACATGATGCTGTAAAAGCATTATTGAAAAAGAACAAAAATGCTAACATTGCACCGGCTGTTAGTAATCTGCAAAATAACGAACATATCGTAATCAATCAAGACGAAAAGATGAAAGATCTTGAAAATGATGCTAAAAGCAATCCTATTCTTTCTTTCACTAGCAACAATGTATCAGAGGTTAATCCACAGCAGATTGCAACTCAGGCAATTGCAACTCAAACAGAAGTTAATTCACAACAACTAGATCAAAAGCTTACAAAAGCTGAGCAAGAAATTAGAGAATTAAATGAGCAGAGGAACAATTTACAGCATAGGCTCGAAGAGGCGAAGCAAGAATTTGAAAAGCATAATAGTGATTTACAGAATAAACTTGGAGAAGAAAAGCAAAAAAATGCAAAATTACAAACTGAACTGACACAAAAAGATGAAAAACTAGCAAATATGTCAACAGAGCTGCAAGAAAGAGCGCAAGAACTTGAAGGTGCATATGAAGAAAAGAAAGACCTGAAGAAAAAGCTGGAAGTTGCCAATGCAGGAAAAGAAGAGTTGATAAGTGAGTTAAGAAAATTGCACGAGGAATTAAATCAACTGAAAGAAGAAAAGTATAGTTTGGAAGACAAGCTTGATCAATTAGAACACTATAGCAATAGTACAAAAGAAAGCAGTGAACAACAAATATCAGATTTGAAAGAAGAGTTATTATTACTGAAAGAAGCAAATCAAATGTTAAAAGCAAAGCAAGTAGAATCAGAACAAGAACTCGTGGAGGCTAAGCAAAAAATTGAGGAATTGGAGGAACAGTGCAATGATTTACAAGTTGAGTGTAAAGAAAAGGAACAAAGACTTGAGAAAGAAATGAGTAAAACAGATGAGCGAATAATCCAGCTCAATAAGGAGCAAGAGCAGAAAATTCAAGAAATTTATGGAAAAAATAAGGAACTGGAAGAAAAGGTAGAAGAACTGAAGGAAAAGCTAAAAACTGCTAATGCAGAACAAGAGAAACTACAAGGTAAATTGAACCAGTTTGAAAAAAAAGAGGAAGAGATAGAGGAAGCAGAACACATGATAAGTGCAAGGGATAAGTGTATAGCGAGTTATAAATCTCAAATACAAAATTTAGAAAATGAGCATAACGCACATTTGGAATCTGATGAACAAGAGGCAGATCAGCTAACGTGGGATTTTGAAACGTTAAAGAACGAGCTAGAGCTTAAAGATAAGCAGATCGAGACAATAAGAGGGCAATTACGGCAGGAGATAGAAGAAGAAATAGTTAATAAGTACCGTCCATCACTGGAATTAAAGTTTAAAGAATATGAAGATGAGATTGAAAGATTAATAAGAGAAAAAAAAGAGCTAAACGATAAAGTACAATACTTAAATAGCCAAGTAGAACTGTTAAGTCCAGTAATTGATCAAGTACTTGTTAATAAAAAGGAAGTTTTTGATAATAATTCAAAAATGTTTTACCAGCTTACAGAGAAAATTGATGATTCAGAAAAAAAATCTAGGTCTTTAAGCCTTGATAGCGCATTTCATAGCGATCACTGTAATTCACTTCTAGACTTAATCAGCAGTCCCTCAAAGGTGTGTAGCCAAAGTCAGCGTGAAAATGTTTAAAGATGCACATGAGACCAGCGGCTTCTTTATTCAAGTAGCCCCTCTTGTCATCCGAGTAGTGTGACACATAGCTGTACGAACATTGCAATACGGCACATAATAAATAATGTCATGCCAGTGCCTAGACACTGGGATCTAGTTTTTGGACATTGTTTTTGACATATGTCCTTAAGAACTATTGTTTACTGCATAATTTTCAAATACTTTTTATATCTGGATCCCAGTGTCACGCACTGGGATGACAAGAAGGAAGATACTGGAATGACATCTTCCCTGAACCATAATGTTCGTACAGTTGTGTGTCAGCTACTTGAAGTGGGAATGACAAGAGTAAACTCATTTCTTGAACACAAAAAGAGCCCCTAAAGAGATTTGACATCAAGATAACTTAAATATATACCAACTCTCTTATTTTTTAATGATTCCTCATCATGAGTCAAATGATCAAAAACCTGAATTTGATTCGTTATAATGCTACAATTATTATTTGCAACCTCTAATATACCATTATCAATTACAACTTTTTCCTTTGTCTGGTTACTCATTTGAACAGTAATTATACCAGGCAATAAATAAATTAAGTAAGGAGAATGGTAAGCTAAAATCACTAGCTCTCCTTCAAGCCCATTCACTGAAAGCGAAACCACTTCATCGAATGAAATTCGATTATCAGGAGAAAAAAATTGCACCTTAAAAGTGTTCATAATCTTTAATGTCCGGCTCCAACTTCAGCTTTTATTGATTCAGCCTTTTCTATTGCTTCACTTATACTTCCCACCATATAAAAAGCAGCTTCTGGCAGGTGATCATATTTACCTTCAATAATTCCTTTAAAACTAGAAATAGTATCAGAAAGTGAAACAAATTTGCCAGACATGCCAGTAAATACCTCCGCAACATGAAAAGGTTGAGAAAGAAACTTCTGAATTTTACGAGCTCTATCAACAATAATTTTATCTTCATCAGATAGTTCATCCATACCAAGTATTGCGATAATATCTTGCAGCGACTTATAAGTTTGCAATATACGTTTCACTTCAGAAGCCACATTATAATGCTCTTCACCAATGATTTCAGCAGATAAAGACTGAGAAGTTGAGTCAAGTGGATCAACAGCAGGATATATACCCATTTCAGCTATCTGCCTTGACAACACTGTGGTTGCATCAAGATGAGAGAATGTCGTTGCTGGAGCTGGATCGGTCAAATCGTCTGCAGGAACATATATAGCCTGTACAGAAGTAATAGAACCAGCAGTAGTTGAGGCTATTCTCTCTTGCATAGCGCCCATATCAGTCGCAAGAGTTGGCTGATAACCAACAGCCGACGGTATTCTTCCAAGCAAAGCAGAAATTTCAGAGCCAGCTTGAGTAAAACGGAAGATATTATCTACAAAAAATAGAACATCTTGATTTTCATGATCACGAAAATACTCCGCCATAGTTAGTGCTGTTAAAGCAACCCTAGCCCTTGCTCCAGGAGGTTCATTCATTTGACCATAAACCAAAACGGCTTGAGATTTTTCGTGCTCATTTATATCTATTACATTCGAAGTAATCATCTCGTTATAAAGATCATTACCTTCACGCGTTCTCTCTCCTACTCCAGCAAACACAGAAAATCCTTTATGAGCTTTTGCTATGTTGTTAATCAGCTCCATTATCAGAACTGTTTTACCAACACCAGCTCCACCAAATAAGCCAATTTTTCCTCCTTTAAGATAAGGAGCAAGAAGATCTATAACCTTTATTCCTGTAACTAAAACCTCTTCCTGTATCTTCTGCTCGGTAAAACTTGGAGGTGATCTATGTATAGGTTCTAAATTATACTTTCCTTTTAAAGGACCACACTCATCTATAAGCTCTCCTACAACATTAAAAATCCTTCCTAAAGTTGAGCGCCCAACCGGAACTGATATTGGTGCACCTGTATCAACAAACTCATCACCTCTTGACATACCATCTGTGCTATCCATAGCAATGCAACGAACTATATTGTCACCTATATGTTGTGAAACCTCTAAAACTAGCTCCTTGCCCTTACATTTTAGTTTGCTTTTTAAAGCATTAAATATCTTAGGTAACTCGCCTTCAAATTTTAGATCAACAACTGCTTGAGTTATCTTAACCGTTCTACCTATATTCATCTCTTTCATCACCTAACACTATAATTCTATAAAAGAACTTCTAAAAAATAAATCTTATATTATTAACAGAAATTTTGCAATATTAAAACACTTACTAGTTACGTTTCATTATAAATAGTGCAAATGCATTCAATAGCCAAGTAATAACAAACAGCACCAAACTAAGCGCATAAGCAGCAAGAGTTTGCACACTATTGAAATCCTGATCTCCGGTAAGTAATGTAGCAATTTGTACAGTGATAGTAGTAACTGAATTGAGAGGATTAAAGGTCAAATTTGCATTGATTCCCACAGCCATTAGTACAATCATTGTTTCACCTATCACCCTTGAAATTGATAATAAAACTGCACTTAAAATTGTAGGCATTGCATAAGGTATTGTTATATGCCATATAGTTTCCGCTGGTGTTGCGCCAAGCGCCATAAAACCATAACGTAAACTTTTTGGAACAGATCTTATAGCATCTTCAAGCAAAGAAATAATAAAAGGAAGAATCATTATTCCAATCGATAAACCAGCAATCAAAGCACTTTCTGAGTGTATACTTAGATTAAAAAAATTCGCTACCTGCTTTATAAAAAAAGACAAAAATACAACTGAGAAGTATCCATATACAACAGTAGGAATAGCAGACAAAACCTGTAAGGCTGTATTAATAACATAACGCACTTTTTCACTCGCATACTCACTAATATATATTGCAGAAAATAAACCAAGCGGCACCGCAACTAACATTGCTACAATAGTTATAAGTAATGTCCCCACTAAAAGTGGCGCTATACCAAAACACCCCACCTCTCCTTCACCAATAATAGCTACATTATGCTTCCATTTTAAGCAAAATAAGAATTCTGAAATAGCTACTTTATTAAAAAAAGAAATGGACTGAACAAAAATAGATAGCATTATAAATAAAGTGATAAAAAGTGATATTGCTAAAGCCATAAATAACAAAAATTTTACCATCTTATTTCTTTTACCTTTAAAGATAAAAATCAGCATAAAAAAAAGTAACGCTATAGAAATAGAAGTTATAAAATAACCATCATAGAATGCTAACAAACAAGGTAGCATCCACATACAACTCAAATATATATAAGACTTAACTTTACTTACTGCTTGAAACTTACTCAAACAAAATAAAAGGATTAGTAAAACAGGTACGCCTATAATTAAATTCATTTTTCCATATATCAAATTTTATTCAATAAGAATGCCATAGAAGTTGACCATTATTTGACAATAGAGAAAAATAATTTAAAATAAATAGTTATATTAATATAAAAACAATGAAAAGAACATTTCAACCAAAAAATTTAAAAAAAAAGCACAAACACGGATTTCGTTCACGTATGTCAACAAAAGCTGGAAGAAAAATTCTTAATAAGCGTCGCTCATTAGGGTGTAATAAATTATGCGCATAGTAAGCATAAAAAAAAAGAGTTTTCCTTTGCTTTTAAAAACAGATTAGCACCTGACAGTCTTTTTTATCGAGGGGTATATATATCACTATATGCTATAAAAGAAAGAGAACCTGAAAAGTATATTCATGTTATTAGAGTAGGTCTGGCTATCAGTAAAAAAGTCGGAAAAGCAGCAAAAAGAAATAAAATAAAAAGGCAATTACGAATGCTAGCTAAAGTTAGCATTTCTAATATAAGTAATGTAGGATACTATTACATAATACTAACCCATAAAAACATTATGCAAGCAGGCTATAAAAATTTACAAAAAGACCTCAATATTTGCTTAAAGAAAGATAAAATAAGAAGAAATTTTCACTAAAGTATTTACAGCTATATTTTTTATGATAAGATAAGTAAACTTTTTAAAATAAATTAATAGATGTGGGTGCTTGATGGTAGAGAGTATAAGAAAACAAGATAAAAAGCTCGATACAAATAATGCTGAAGAGAGTTTTTATGAATATAGAAAGTCTAGCTATCGTACACAATGGGGAATGGCATTTGAACAAAGCCAATACTTAGAACAAAATAAGGATAATCCTAGAGGGAAGTTGCTAAATTTGAATATAGAAGCAACTTATTACAATAAGAGAATAGTTTGATAAAAGTAAAAGTACCCGTTCAGGGGAGTGGTTCAAGAAACGATAGGCAGGGGATTGTATAGTTCTCTTTGTTTCCATGTTAAGTATAATGAAATTATCCTTTCAAATTCCTAGCTCTGATTACGTAAAATATGAGCTTTTACAGTAAATGATATAATGCCTAATTTGCTGTTCAGCGCGATAGTGGAATACTTTCTGGTTTACTTAAAAAATTTCACATCATTCTTTCAGATTTTAAAATATTTTTCGCAACTTGAAAAGCTCCAGTTGCTTCAGATAGGTAGCTTCAAGTAATACCTTATACGTTTTGCAACTTTCTTACACTTCTGTTTCATTTTTTAATAAAGCTTTTTTTAGCATAAATAATTCAGTGTATGCGTTTTTTAAGTAACAGCCCAGAATTTTAACTTCAATAGTCCAGATATGTTTCAAAGTACCTGTCAGCGACTATTACGATTGCAACATACACTGTCTTTTAAATCTTCTTTCCCTTTAAAACTTGCAGTATTGCTTCAGCACTAACCAAGTTTACCTTTATTATAACACGTTGATGCGCAAAACCTCACTTTTCTTATTCGATTTGCTCATACACCTTTTTGCATTTTGAGGGAATTCTATATTCACTATTTGATACGCTTTCAATTCACATTAAAAACATCACTTATAATTTTCACGTTTTGAATTTTTATAAAATCCACTGAGTGCTACAATTATCACCTAACTATTGGACCAAATGTATCTACTTTTTGGTAGTTTGCTACTTCTTCTTTCTCCTCATCTCCAACAACTTAATTAATATTCAATTATATAAAGTTTGATTTTCGGAAGACCAATTGTTTGATGATTTGTTAAATGTTGCTATCTCTCTCCTCATTTACAAATAGGTGACAAATTCTACTTTTAAATTTTTTACTTTTATTTTAAAGTTTTCGCAAAGTTCTAAAAGATCAGTTATATTACCTCACAGCTACTCTATGTTTACCTTGTTTCATCGCTCTACTGAACAGATATAAATAAAAAGAAATTTTTATAAACTTGGCAACGACCTACTTTCCCTTTTTAAGTATCATCGGCGCTAAAAAGTTTCACTTCCGAGTTCGAAATGAGATCGGGTGGTTCATTTTTGCTATAGTCACCAAGTCAATAAAAATTTCTGACTTAACAAATTTCAATTTAATATTTAACACTGCATATGCACATATAGAAAGGAAATAAATCAATCAGGCTATTAGTACTAGTTAGCTTCATATGTTACCATACTTCCACACCTAGCCTATCAACGTGGTAGTCTTCCACGGCCTTAATTGGGAAATCTTTTTGAAGAGGGTTTCTTGCTTATATGCTTTCAGCAATTATCCCATCTATACATAGCTACCCAGCGATGCTATTGGCATAACAGCTGGTACACCAGAGGTATATCCATCTCGGTCCTCTCGTACTAGAGTCAGATCTTCTCAAATTTCCTTCACCCACGGCAGATAGAAACCGAACTGTCTCACGACGTTCTAAACCCAACTCACGTAACACTTTAATCGGCGAACAGCCGAACCCTTGGGACCTTCTCCAGCCCCAGGATGTGATGAGTCGACATCGAGGTGCCAAACGGTGTCGTCGATATGAACTCTCGAACACCATCAGCCTGTTATCCCCGGCGTACCTTTTATCCGTTGAGCGATGACCCTTCCATACAGAATCACCGGATCACTATGACCGACTTTCGTCTCTGCTTGGCTTGTCAGCCTCGCAGTCAGGCAAGCTTATGCCATTGTACTATCAAGCTGATTTCCGACCAGCTCTAGCTTACCTTCGCACGCCTCCGTTACTTTTTAGGAGGCGACCGCCCCAGTCAAACTACCCACCATACAATGTCCTAGTTCCAGATAATGAAACGTAGTTAGATATCAAAAGTGTAAAGGGTGGTATCTCAAGGTTGACTCCATTATAGCTAGCGCCATAACTTCAAAGTCTCCCACCTATCCTGCACATCACACTTTTAATAGCAATGTAAAGCTATAGTAAAGGTGCACGGGGTCTCTTCGTCTAACCGCGGGTACCCCGCATCTGCACGGGGAATTCAATTTCGCTGAAGTGATGTTGGAGACAGTGGAGAAATCGTTACGCCATTCGTGCGGGTCGGAACTTACCCGACAAGGAATTTCGCTACCTTAGGACCGTCAGTGTTACGGCCGCCGTTTACTGGGGCTTCAATTCAGAGCTTGCACCCCTCCTATTAACCTTCCAGCACCGGGCAGGCGTCAGACCCTATACTTCCACTTACGTGTTTGCAGAGTCCTGTGTTTTTAGTAAACAGTCGCTACTCCCTATTTTGTGCCACCTACTCATAGTTGCCTAAAAGCAGGTTACCCTTCTTCCGAAGTTACAGGTATAATTTGCCGAGTTCCTTCAACATCATTCTTTCAACACCTTAGTATACTCTACTCATCCACCAGTGTCGGTTTACGGTACGGCCTCATAAATATAAGTGCTATTTCCTGGAGCTTCTTTTAAGCATAGATCAATCCAATAAGACCTATACAAATACAAAACCCGTCACACTTAAGAGGTTTAGGAATATTAACCTAATTGCCATCGACTACTCCTTTACGGACTCGCCTTAGGAACCGACTAACCCTACGCAGATTAACTTAACGTAGGAACCCTTAGATTTTTGGTGAGAGTGTTTTTCACACTCTTTTACGCTACTTATGTCAGCATTCTCACTTCCGATATCTCCAGCAGTTTTCACAAACCGCCTTCACAGACTTACGGAACGCTCCGCTACCGCGCCTATTAATCGAAATTAATAAGCACCCACATCTTCGGTATACAGCTTTAGCCCCGGTACATTTTCGGTGCAGAAAAACTTATTTAGACAAGTGAGCTGTTACGCTTTCTTTAAAGGATGGCTGCTTCCAAGCCAACCTCCTAGCTGTAATGGTTTTTCCACTTCCTTCCCCACTTAGCTGTAATTTTGGGACCTTAGATAGTGATCTGGGCTGTTTCCCTTTCCACCACGGACTTAGCACCCGTAGTGTGTCTGCTGTATAATTAATTGTTGGTATTCGGAGTTTGGTTAGATTTGGTAAGATGATGAATCCCCCTAGTCTATCCAGTGCTCTACCCCCAACAACATACATACAACGCTCTACCTAAATAGATTTCGCGGAGAACCAGCTATTTCCAAGTTTGATTGGCCTTTCACCCCTAATCACAACTCATCCAATAATGTTGCAACATTAACTGGTTCGATCCTTCAGTATGTTTTACCATACCTTCAATCTGGTCATGACTAGATCACTTGGTTTCGGGTCTAATCCATAAAACTAAACGCCCTATTCAGACTTGCTTTCGCTACGCCTACACCTACCGGCTTAAGCTTGCTTCATAGATTAACTCGCTGACCCATTATGCAAAAGGTACGCTGTCACTCTAAATATCAATAAATTGATATAGAGCTCCAACTGTTTGTAAGCACTTGATTTCAGATTCTATTTCACTCCCCTCCCGGGGTTCTTTTCACCTTTCCCTCACGGTACTTGTTCACTATCGGTCGTTAAGGAGTATTTAGGCTTGGAGGATGGTCCCCCCATATTCAAACAGGATTTCACGTGCCCCGCTCTACTCAAGGATTTAAAAACTTTCTATTTATACAGGACTATCACCTTCTATGGTTACCATTTCCAGAGTATTCTAATTCTTATTTTTAAATCACTAGCCTTTTCCGCTTTCGCTCGTCACTACTAACAGAATCTCGGTTGATTTCTTTTCCTTTGGCTACTTAGATATTTCAGTTCACCAAGTTTGCTTTATATACTTAGTATATAATAACTAGCTAAGCTAGTTGGGTTTCCCCATTCGGAAATCTGCGGATCAAAACTTGTTGACAATTTCCCACAGCTTATCGCAGCCTGCCACGTCCTTCATCGCCTCTTAACGCCAAGGCATCCATCAAGTGCTCTTAATAATTTATTTATCTGACTATATGTAGAATATGCAGAGTTAAATATTAACTTACAATTGAATTGAGATTAAATAATCTCTACCATAAAACTTTTCAAACATCTAAAAACTAATCTTTTATATGTTACAATCTGATAAATCATATGTCAACGCCTTTTTACACAAAACATTTACCTATTATTATCAACAACAATATACCAGCAATCTTAAACAGTACAATCTGAGAAATATTCGACAAATTGATATGTACAGAAAAATTAATGAAAAAGATATTTTGTAAGATAAAATGTGTTAAAATTAGTTACCTAAAAATGAAAATGAACATTTGGAGTATTTCTAATGTATGAAAAGTAATCTATCTTTTATAAAAAACTTTGCTTTAAATTGCATATCTAAGCTCACTGGCTTATTAAATATTAAAAAAGTAAAAAATTTCATTATGGATAAATACAATACTCTCCATAAAGAAATTGTAGTGTTTCTTGAAAAATCTAAAAACCTGTTAAATACCAACATTGAAATCGGGTTATATCACTTCTATAAAGGTAATATATCAGATGCAAAGTTAAGATTTTGGTTAATTAGCATATTCTACCCCAATTTACCTCTAGTCTGTTATAATATTGGAAGATGTCATTTTGCAGTAGGAAATACTAATAAAGCTTATAATTATTTAACAAAGACACTAAAATTAGATAGTAGTCACAAAGAAGCTTCTTACTACTTAAAAAAAATAACAAACACATCAGATATCGTAGAATTGCCTGAAAATCTCATAAAACAATATTTTGATTACACAGGTGAATATTTTGTTGAGCATTGGCTAATTGCCAAACAATACAGAGGGCATGAACTAGTACACATGATAATTACAAAAGTCTTTAACAACTCCACTTCTAAACTGAATATACTCGACCTTGGTTGCGGTACTGGAATATGTGGTCACTTCCTAAAAATAAGTAATATTAGAAGTCGCATAACAGGAGTTGACATCTCAAATAGAATGCTCAATATTGCAAGAGGATGCCTTATAAAAGGTAAACCTGTTTACGATGAGTTAATACATACAGAAATGAAAGAGTTTCTTAAACAAGAGAAGAACCAGCAGTATGATGTAATTATCTTTGCTGAAGTGCTACACTATCTACATGATTTTCTAGCAGAATTGGAACTAGCAAAAGGATTGACAAACAAAAAAGGGGTTATTGTATGTTTAGTAAGAAGAAAGGAAGGTAAAGGTATTGACTTTGTAAACAAAGGAGATTATTTTCGTCATTCAGAAGATTATATTCAGCATGTTGCAAAAGAAACAAATATGCAAATAAGTCAAATGAGTTACTGTAAAATATATGGCAGTCAGGTTGATGGTATCTTATTTGCATTACAACATCCACAAACAAATTCAACAACTTAATCGAGAAATCGCTCAAATAAATTTCTATATTATCATAAAAGGAGCCTTATGAATTACATTACTATTAATTACGCAAAAGATAGTAAATTAACCGATTTTGGAAAAGCAGTTCTATTGGATAGGTATTTAATAGAAAATGAAAGTTATCAAGATCTCTTTATACGTATTGCTAATTACTATTCTGATGATAGAAAACATGCACAACGTCTTTATGATTACATGAGCAACTTGTGGTTCATGCCTTCAACACCAATACTTAGTAACGGCGGTACCAAAAGAGGATTGCCTATTTCCTGCTTTCTTAATGAAACTGAAGATAGCTTGAAGGGAATAGTTGATCTATGGAATGAAAATGTTTGGCTCGCTGCACGTGGTGGTGGAATAGGTAGTTATTGGGGAAATTTACGTTCAATTGGTGAAAGTGTCAAAGGTAGCGGTAAAACATCAGGAATTGTGCCATTTATCGTAGTACAAAACGCTCTGACGCTTGCAATCAGCCAAGGATCCTTAAGAAGAGGAAGCTCAGCAGTTTATCTTCCTGTATGGCATCCAGAAATAGAAGAGTTTCTAGACTTACGTAAGCCAACTGGTGGTGACCCAAATCGCAAAGCATTAAATATACATCATGCTGTAATAGTAACAGATAAGTTTATGCAAGCTGTTGAAGATGATCAAGAATGGGATTTAATAAGCCCTCATAACAATAAAGTTATTTCAACAGTAAAAGCACGGGATATATGGATTAAAATATTAACAGCAAGAGTTGAAACTGGAGAACCTTACATTATTTTCCTTGATGCAACAAATAACAATAAGCCAGAACCTTACAAAAAGCTCAATTTAGATATCAAAATGTCAAACCTATGCAGTGAAATAACTTTAACTACAGGTTACGATCACCTGAACAAGTCGCGCACTGCTGTATGTTGTTTATCATCCGTAAATCTTGAATACTACGAAGAATGGAAAGATAATGAGCTTTTCATAGAAGATATAATGCGTTTTCTTGATAATGTATTAGAGGATTTCATAAACCACGCACCAAATGAAATACAGCGAGCAAAATATTCCGCAATAAGAGAGCGTAGTATCGGTCTTGGTGTGATGGGCTTTCATTCATTTTTACAAAGTAAAATGGTTCCTTTTGAATCAGTAACAGCCCAACAATGGAATAAAAAAATATTTAAGCATTTGCGCGAGCAAGCAGATGTAGTTTCTAAAAAATTAGCAGAAGAAAAAGGGCCATGTCTTGACGCTAAAGAAATCGATCTAATGGAAAGGTTTACACATAAGCTCGCTATTGCTCCAACTGCCTCAATTTCGATTATCGCAGGCAACACTTCTCCTGGAATAGAGCCGTATGCAGCAAACGTATTTATACAGAAGACACTTACAGGTTCATTTGTAGTACGAAATAAATTCTTGCAAAAACTACTAGCAGAAAAAAATCAAGACAATGATGAAACATGGTCCTCAATTTCAACAAATGAGGGTTCTGTTCAGCATTTAGATTTTCTTAGCAAGCATGAAAAACTGACATTTAAAACAGCATACGAACTTGATCAACAATGGATCATAGAACATGCAAGTGATAGAACTCCTTATATTTGTCAATCTCAATCAGTAAATCTGTTCTTACCTGCCAATGTGCATAAACGTTACTTACACAAAATACATATGCTTGCTTGGAAAAAAGGATTAAAAAGCTTGTATTACTGCAGATCACAATCAATGCAGAGAGCTGACAAGGTCTCACATGACATATTCAAAAAAAGTGAAATATTGCAACAAAAAACAGATATTAATTATGATGAATGTCTATCATGCCAGTAGACTGTACATAACTTACTGTCACAAAAATACAATTGTACAAAAGTTATGTTTTCATAGATGCTACATAGAAATCCAGATGAATTTCTAAAGTCTATTCCAAGAGATAAACGTATAATGTGCCTTGATATGGGAGAAAAACAAATAGGCATAGCATTTAGTGATAAAACACAGCTTATAGCTACAGCTCATAGTATATATTATAGAAGAAATATGAGCAAAGATTTAGGCTATCTAAATAGAATGCTTAAAGAAAATGAAGCTGGATCAATGGTAATAGGACTACCATTCACAATAGATGAACAAGAGACCGAATGGTGCAAAGTAATAATCCAGTTTGCAAATAAAATAATAAAAAAATGCAAAGTACACATATACCTACAAGACGAAAGTCTATCAACATCTCTTGCAACTCACGCACTAAAAATTACTGGAATATCAATCACAAAATCAAAAAAAATAGATGATAAAATTGCTGCATGTATTATTCTACAACAAACATTAGATAAGATAAACGCCATCAAATAGTTTTTTAAACTGAATTCATGTAAAACTACTCAATAAAACAAAAATTTTTCGTATAAGCATGACAAATTGCTGTAGCAAGAGCATCAGCAGTATGGTGACATTTTATATTTGAGCTTTTAACTATTTGCTTTACCATAAATATAATCTGACCCTTATCAGCATGACCATTTCCAGTAATGCTCTTTTTTATATAGTTTGCATCATATTCATTCATGGGTAAATCCGTCATTCGTAATATTAAAATTGCAATTGCTCTTGCATATCCTAAAGTTAGCGAAGATTTTGGATTCTTATTAATAAAAATTTTTTCCACAGCAGCTTCATTTGGAGAGTATAGGAAAATTACTTTCTTTAATTGTTCAAAAATTATATGTAGACGTTCACCTACACCCAATTTACCATCAGTTGATATGGTACCGCCACCCAAAAATTTAATATTATTCTTTTCTTCCAGTCTAATAATGGCCCAACCAGTCTTACTCATCCCTGGATCTAGGCCTATTATTTTAATCACTTAATAAAGGCTTAACCAATAAATAAACAGAAATAAAAATATCCAGACTAGATCGACAAAGTGCCAATACCAAGAAGCAAACTCAAAGCATAAGTGATCTTGAGGTGTAAATTGACCTTTTCGAGCTCTAAATAAGCATACTGACAAAAATATTATTCCTATTATAACATGCACACAATGAAAACCAGTAATCATGTAAAAGTTAGATGTATAAATAAGTTTTTCTCCTGTTTCTCGCAAAGAAAAACTTGCTTCATGATATTCGATTGCTTGCACTATTATAAAGAACATCCCAAGCAATATAGTTATAGACAGCATTTTAATCATGCTTTTTTTATCATTTTCAAGTAAAAAATGATGTGCTGAAGTAATTGTTGTACCAGAAAGCAATAATATTAGTGTATTCATAAATGGTAACGACCACGGATCCGGTGGTAAAATCCCTTCAGGGGGCCATTCAACTTTTTTTGTAGGAGAAAACGCTTCAAATAAAAAAACCGGATCAAGCCAGGCTTTAAAGAATGAACAAAAGAACGCTATAAAAAACACAACTTCCGAGAGGATAAATAAGTACATTGCAAGCTTGAGTCCATGTTTTACAATGGCAGTATGGCATTTATCATAAATTGCTTCTCTTATTACATCTCTCCACCAATAAAACAGTACACCTGATACTGCAGAGATTCCTAAAACTAAACCAAATATTCCAGAAGTTTGTTTATGAAATACACCAACTAATCCAAGTGCAAGAACAAAAATTGCTGCTGATATAGCAATTGGCCAGGGACTTGGGTCCACTAAATGAAAATCATGTTCTTTACTTTTCATATCATCTTCAAAAATACGTATTAAGCATACAAATTAGCTTAAAATTGTCAATATTTCTTAGGAAATTGATTAAATCTTGAAAAATCATATGCGCTGTTCCAAAAGTCTAACTCAAATTGTGCGCTTATCCTAAATAACTCAAGCATTCTACTTCTTTCTTTTTCTCCTACTTTTTGGCAATACTCATCAACAATATGTTCTAAAGTAGTGCACCCATACTCCATTAAACTACCACTATAAAAATCAAACCAATCCTTATACCTGTTATTTTCCTTGAACCCACTTTTCATACTATCAGTAACAGTTTTGTATATAAACATGCAAGAATATAAAACTGTTACAGTTTCATAGATATCACTATATGAGACAGATAAAAGAAAATTGGTAAAATTAAAACATACAGGAGATTTTTTTCCGCGTCTCACACCGTATATAGTAAAGTAGTGATCACACAAGAACTTATTAAGAGCTATTGACCCTTGCGCTACTTTGGCAAGTGGAATTACATTACTACAATCTTCTATTCTGGACGCAATAATCAATATGGTACGAATGTAATCGTCTAAAAACAACGTGTCTTGCTGGATATAGAATTTAAAGTTCTCTATATTTAAAGTACCTTCCATCAACTCAACATTAAAAGGATGATTAGTTAAATCTCTTAAAAGATTTGATCCATAGCAATTCTTAATTATATTACTAAACATGCAAAACACTCAAAATCAAGATTCTGACACGAGTAACTCTATATTAGATTCTAAGTCGCGACCTGCATTATAATATATCTCATTCCAAAATTCCATTTCAAGCTGCATCCCACTACGAAAGAATTCTAACATATTCCTTTGCTCATTATCATTGGATTTTTTATATAGACTGTTCATAATGTTAGTTACATCATCAATCATGGTATTTGCTGCATCAGAGTTAAAAAAATCTATCCATTTTTGATATTTGTTATCAGCAACAGTTTTACCTTTCGCAATATGACGTACAACTATTTGATATATACAAAAGCACGGGTAAGAAGCTGCTAAACCTTCAGCAACAGAATTGTGATGTGCAACACGTACAAAGAAGTTAGTAAAAGCTGAGCAAGACTTCGACTTTTTGTGGCTATCAGACAAATCGCAATCTGCAAAATGTTCTCTATAGTAATCTCGTGTGGCAAAAGTACCCACAGCTACACAAACTAGTTTATTCATTATTTCAACGTCATTAAATTTAGCTGCAATAATCAATAAAGCACGAGTGCAGTCTACTACATACAAAAAATCCTGCTGAAGATAAAATTTAAACTTTTCATAATCTAGCGTATTGTTCATCAATTCAACATTGAAAGGATGTTTTATTATTTTTTCAATAAGGCCAGATGACTCTCTTACAGCAATATCGTAAAATTCTTCTTTTGGTTTTTCGGACATCTTGTAAGCCTCATAAATATTAAAACTGGTATAATTACTAAAAAGTTACTTACAATTTAATAATAAGTTATTATATCAGTATCAAGCTAGAAATAAAAGAGTTTAATAATTTAAAGAAATTCTCTCTTTTTTTCTTCTATATTAAATTCTTTACAAAAATCAGTAGATAAGTCCACACCTTCCCAAGAAAATCCACCATCACTTTCCGATTCTTTACCAAAATGCCCATAGCAGGCTGTACGTTTATATATAGGACGATTAAGTGATAAATGTCTTATTATGCCTTTAGTTGATAAATCTATGTTACCTTCAATAAACCCTTTAATCCTCTCTTCATCTATTGTATTCGTGCCAAATGTATCAATGTAAAATGAAGTAGGTTTTGAGACACCAATTGCATAAGAAAGCTGCACAAGACAACGTTCAGCTAAACCTGCAAAGACAATATTTTTAGCAAGGTATCTCGCCATATAAGCTGCGGATCTATCAACTTTTGTTGCATCTTTTCCAGAAAACGCTCCTCCACCATGTGGAATATAGCCTCCATAAGTATCAACCATAATTTTTCGTCCGGTTAATCCACAATCACCAACTGGTCCGCCAATAACAAATCTACCTGTTGGATTGACTAAGAGATTTTCTTTAGGGCACATCCACCCTTCAGGTAAAGATGAAGCTATGTAAGGATAAATTATTTCCTTCACTTTCGATTGACTCAGATCCTCAAGATGCTGTATTGAAACAACAATACTTTCAGCACGCACTGGAAGGTTATTCTCATACGCCAAAGTGATTTGCGATTTTGCATCCGGACCAAGCTTTACCTCTTTGACCATACTCATGATATTTCTCAGAATCGAGTGTGCATAAAAAATGGGTGCTGGCATGAGGCTTTCTGTCTCTATTGTTGCATAGCCATACATTATGCCCTGATCCCCAGCACCTTGATCCACACCTATTGCAATGTCATTTGATTGTTCATGTAGTAATATATTTACTTTCACTGTTTCCCAGTGGAAACCATCATGCTCATAACCAATATCTTTTATTGTATTCCGTACAATACTTTCAATCTTGCTATTTTCAATGTTCGGCCCAAATACTTCCCCAGCTATAATAACATTATCTTTAGTAACTAAAGTCTCTATTGCAGTACGAGAGGAAGAGTCATTAAAAAGGTATTCGTCAAGTATTGCATCTGAAATCTGGTCTGCTACTTTGTCTGGATGACCGGCTGCTACTGATTCACTGGTTACTGAATTCTTATGTAAAACCATCGCTTAGTTACACGATATCAAAACTATTGCAAATTTAAATGGTGGGTCTGGGAAGAGTTGAACCTCCGACCTCACGCTTATCAGGCGTGCGCTCTAACCACCTGAGCTACAGACCCGTATCTATTCAAGCCAAGGCTTGCATATCATCTGTAGGCACAACATCAATAAACGTCTTTTTATTTGCTGATTTTCTAAAACTCACCCAGCCTTTCGTTTTAGCAAAAATCGTATGATCTTTACCCATACCAACATTCTTTCCAGGATGAAATTTTGTACCTCTTTGACGTACAATTATGTTACCTGGAATAACCTCACCATTCTTCTTTATCCCGAGCCGACGCCCTGCCGAATCTCTACCATTACAGGAACTACCACCTGATTTTTTAGTTGCCATATCTTACCTCTTACTTTTGAAGACTAATTTCATTAATACGAAGAACAGTAATATACTGCCTATGACCATTTTTCCTACGGTAATTTTTTCTTCTCTTTTTCTTAAAGATTATAATTTTTTTATCTCTACACTGCTCCAGTACTTCAGCTTTAACAACAGCACTCGATGAACAAGATAAGCCATTACTTGAAACACAAATCACTTTATTGATTTCCACTTCCTCTTTTTCTTCAGCTTGTAATCTTTCTACTTTAATTATGCTGCCTTTTTTTACTAAATACTGCTTTCCACCAGTTTCGATTACTGCAAACATGACAAATATCAATTATCGTTATTAACATTAATCGTAAATGATGTTACACATACTGTCAATATAAATAAAAACATGAAATACTTCTATCTTTATCTGCTTTTCCTTGGAGAGTAGTCAAGTTTTAAAACCTGACTATTCTTAACATTCACCTTAAATTCCCTTCTTCTCATGAAAACTTTATGATGTTAATAAAAACTCAAGCTTTCACTAAAAATATTTAATCTGAGCTTACAAATTAAAACTCACTCCAAGTTCAACTCCATGCGAAAGCTTATGGAATTTTTGAAGTTTGTAGCCAGCAAAAACATTTGTTCTCTCAGAAAGTGGAAGATTAGCACCAAAACCTACCAGAAAGGAAAAAAAGGTACTATTAGTTTTAAATTTGACAGCCTTTCCCAATGCACCTGTTATCCCCTTCCAGTTTTCTCTTATTTCCTTAATTGTATTTTGCTTATTCAGCAATTCTCCGGCTTTTTTACTTTCATCTTCATCAAAGTGAATACCATAAACTAGAACAGCACCAACACCAGCAGTAATATATGGAGTAATATCTGTACTTTCAAATTTATAATGATAATGAAGCTTTGCCATAAGGCCACCCCCTATTCCCACTTCTTCATTAAGAATAGGTTTGATTACAGGACCAATTGAAATTTTAATGCTATCTGTATAGTGATAGCCAAGATCAACATTAGCACCAACCCCACCTGAAAAGGAAGTGTAGATTCTATCTTTAATCCAATCAACTCCAAAAGATGGTGCTGACAAAGAACAGCAGATAACCAAAGTAAGTAATTTTTTCATTTTCACCCTCTAACCATGAATATACGCATATATACTCACAGAAAAGTTAAAAATTACATAACTTACATAATAAAATCGGAATCACTTTCTTAGCTACTTGCCTTTCTCTTGCAATTGCCAAACTTCTCTTTGTCACATTTTGTTACCTACCGCAATCATCATTTTAGCCTATATCACTTGCTTTTTTTCAACAAAAATTCAAACCAGACTTCACTAAAAACATTCAATCGGAGCTTACAAATTAAAACTCATTCCAAATTCAACCCCATGCGAAAGTTCATGAAACTTCTGCAGCTTGTAGCCAGCAAAAACACTTGTTCTCTCAGAAAGTGGAAGATTAATACCAGAACCTATTTGATAAGAAAAAAATTCTTCTACGTCTGGCCCTTGATTTTCTGAAAGAGGAATTTTAGCAACTCCTCCTACACCAAAAGTAACATAAGGAGTAATATCTGTATTTTCAAATTTATAATGATAATGAAGCTTTGTCATAAGTCCCGCGTCTAAAATCCCTTCACTCATAACAAGTTTAACTGCAGGACCAAATGAAATTTTAATGCTATCTGTACAATGATAGCCAAGATCATAATTAATACCAAGCATACCATACGACGAAGAGGTGTAGGTTCTATCTTTAACCCAATCAACTCCAAAAGACGGTGCTGACAAAGAACAGCAAGCCAAGAAAGTAAGTAACTTTTTCATTTTTATCCTCCAAAGATTAATATATGCATATACAAGCATATAAATATTAAAAATAGTATAAATTGCAAGTAAAAAATTGGAATTATTTTATTTTTTTTGTTATTTGTCTTTCTCTTGCAATTGCAAATTGGCATATCTTTCACTATCTGCTGCAATCATCATTTGAGTCTACATCACTTACTTTCACTTCAATATAATTTCCCACTAGCCTTTACTAAAAATATTCAATCAGAGTTTATAAATTAAAACTCACTCCTAGCTCAATTCCATGGAAAATTTTATGAAACCTTTGCAATTTGTAGCCAGCAAAAACACTTGTTCTTTCAGAAAGTGGAAGATTAATACCAGAACCTATTTGATAAGAAAAAAATTCATCATTGACTACAGCTTTGAAAGCCTCTCCAAGTAGAGCACTTATGTTTTCACCTATACTATCAGCTCTACCTACATTAGGTTTAGCCTTCATTGTACGCACTATAACAGCACCAACACCAGCAGTAATATAAGGAGTAATACCCGTATTTTCAAATTTATGATGATAATGAAGCTTTGCCATAAGCCCCACCACTGCTCCAAATTCTTCATCAAGAGTAGGTTTGATTAGAGAATTAATAATAGGTTTGATTACATAGCCAACTGAAATTTTAACGCTATCTGTATAGTGAAAACCAACGTCATAATTAACACCAAGTCGGCTATATGATAAAGAAGTATAGATTCTATCTTTAATCCAATCAACTCCAAAAGATGGTACTGAAAGAGAACAACAAACCAACAAGGTAAATAATTTTTTCATTTTTATCTAAGATCTCAGCATATGCATATATAAGCATAACCATCAAGAAAAAAATTGGAATTATTTTATTTTCTTAGTTATTTGCCTTTCTCTTGCAATTGCAAGACTTTTCTCTGGCACATCCTCTACTATAACGCTACCTGCTGCAACTAGAGAGTCATCATGAACATTAAGCGGTGCAATGAGTGAGCTATTGGCACCAATAAAACAATTGCTTCCAATATTTGTTTTATGTTTCTTTTTCCCATCATAATTACAAATAACGGTACCTGCACCTATGTTACTCCCCTGCCCTACCTGAGTATTTCCTATATAACTTAAGTGCTTTATCTTAGTATTTATACCTATATCACTTGCTTTTGTTTCAACAAAATTACCTATGATTGCACCATCACCTATTGTTGTATTTTCACATTTGGCAAATGGACCAACCCTAACACCAGATCCTATTTTTACTCCAGGACCAAAAAAAACGTATGGGTAAACAATCGAATCCATACCAATTTGCGTATCAAGAGAGAAGAAAACAGTTTCTGGAGCAACAAGTGTTACTCCAGAGTTAGTGAAAAACTTTCTTTTTTCTTCTTGAAAGTAAAACTCGGCCGTTGCAAGGTCATTCCTATTATTTATGCCAGTTGCCTCCTCCTCATCAGCAATAACATAGCCGACATTTAAATTACTCTTTACTGCAATGGCAACGATATCGGTCAAGTAATATTCATGAGCTTGGTTATTACACTCTATTTTCTCCACCAATTCACGTAGATTCTTTTCACGTGCAACCATTATTCCGGCATTAGCAAGAAATTCCTCATCATTATTTCTACCATTTTGTGCTTCTACGATTTCTCTTAGGGAACCGTTCTCAATAATTAGTCTACCGTATCCTTTATTATTAGTTTTAAACCCAAGACAAACTAAAGCATTGCTCTCTCCTAAGCAGCTTATCATTTTAGTTATTGTGCTGCTTTTTATTAGTGGAGTATCCCCATACTGCACAACAACTATATCTGACAATTCTTTCAGGTTTCTCATTGCAATTTTGACTGCATCCCCTGTACCGAGCGTTGACTCTTGTGTAATTAGTTTTATACCCTCAAAGCATTTCAGCCTTTGAGTTAAAGGCAAATCGACTACAATAACTATTTTTTCAGGATTCAGCTGCTTTGCATTGTAAATGACATGCTCAAGCATGGAGAAATTACCTATTTTGTGCAGAACCTTAGGCAAGCTTGAATTCATTCGTTTACCATGCCCAGCAGCAAGTACAACAAATGTATAAGATTTATTTGTCACTTATCTTAAAGACGAAAAATGAAAACCATAATGGTTGAGCCAACTAACTCTATTGTCGTAAAAGCTCCTTAGATCACTAATTTGATATTTCAGCATTGCTAGCCTTTCTATACCAATCCCAAATGCAAAGCCACTGTATTTAGTATGGTCTATTCCAACATTTTTAAAGACATTTGGATGCACCATACCACATCCAAGTACTTCAATCCATTTACTACCTTTATAACTTATGTCCACTTCTGCAGAAGGCTCAGTAAAAGGAAAAAAACTATTACGAAAGCGTATTTTTAGACCTTTATCTCCGAAAAATTTACTAAGGAAGCGATGAATAGTAAATTTTAATTGGCCCATATTGACATTTTCATTAACATAAAGCCCTTCTATCTGATGAAACATAGGAGTGTGAGTTGCATCAAAGTCATTTCTGTATACCCTGCCTGCAGCAACTATTTTAATTGGAAAAGCTTTTATCTTTTCCATAGTTCTAATCTGCACAGATGAGGTATGAGTGCGCAGCACCATTCTTTTATCGTTTATTTTATTCTTTAAGTAGAAGGTATCTTGCTCCTCTCGCGCAGGATGATGACTTGGAGTATTTAGCGCATCAAACACGTGAAATTCATCTTCAATATCAGGACCATCAACTGCTTTGAAGCCCATATGTGCAAAAATGAGCTTTACTTCACTTATAACTTTGCTCAGTGGATGAATCTTGCCAATTCTTTCTGGTCTGACAGGCAGTGTGATATCAACTGCTTCATTTTGCAGTTTTAACTTAACTTCTTTATCTTTTAGTTCATTTTCTTTGCTTGTTATAAGCTGGTCTATCTTATTGCGTAAAACATTAATCACTGCACCTAGGTCGCGTTTTTCTCCTGCATCATCTATATTCTTTAAGTCATCGAAATAAGCCTTTATTAGACCCTTTCTCCCCAAGTATGACAACCTAACTTTTTCTAAATCTTGCAAAGAAGCAGCATTTTCAATCTCAGAAACTGCCTTATCTTCAAGTAAAGGTATTTCACTTATTAGCTCTTTATTCACCTTAAAAACGCTAGCTTAAACTTTCATTATAGTGAAGTCTTTAATATCATCAATAAAACTATTCGCATAAAAAGTTGTCATCAGAGTAGCTGATCTCTATGATGGTATCATTAAAATTGCCCCTATCCGAGTGTTTCCTTCTTCTGTCATTCCAGTGCTCCGACACTGGAATCCAGCCTTTACTTAACAATAAAAACTTAGCATAACTTTCGTGCTCAAAAAATTCCTGAATTCCAGCATCAAGTGCTGGAATGACATCTCTATAGGACTCCTAACCAATCCAAAATATTAAGAAATTCACCAAGCAAAAAAAAGGCAAAAGAATCTCCCAGTAGTGAGTTTTATAATGTAAATTGGCATTGTAATAATGTTCTAACGCTTATTTTAAGCGGATTTTGGCTGAATGTAGAAAAAATAAAAAAGACATGCAGCCGCTATAATTTTATGTAATTTGCCAATAAATATCTGAGTTTTTTTACTGAATTTTGTCATTGAATCTGCGCAGATCAAAAACAAGGATAAATACTCTTATTGTCATGATAAGGAAACTGATGAGGTTTGTAAAGTAACTTCTTCTGCTCTTATTGAATCCAACGCGCCGCTGTTATGCAAGGGTGCTATAATTATTAATTTATTGACTAGTTATGTTTTTTATTTCACTCTACATTAAAAAATTTACTCATGCATAGTAGTAACATAGAAACTAAGAAAAAATACGAAATTGAGGGTTTACCTAAGTTTTTTAAGGATAGATCTAAAAAAATAAGTAAGGCATTTTCTAATGAAGTACTGGAGATTAGCACCATTCGCTCAAGAAGTGTTGTAAGTGATACACAAGAGTTTTCATTTAAGCTCAAGCTGCTAACAGAGGTAAACCCTAATACAATATTAGCTCAAATAAAACATTTAATTGACTTTTTTAAAATCTGCCTTTCTCAGGAGAAAAACTTCACAGCCAATATAAAAGTACCAAAAGAAAGTGAAGAACTATACAACAACCACCATAAAGCGAATAAAACTGTAGAAGAATTCATAAGTAATGCTTCAATTCAAATCCTTCTGCAGGGCATAACGATAACGCTAAAAACAGACAAAAACATCAATCTAGATAGCTTGCAACAAATCGAGGCACTCTTAAATGAGAAGCTAAAACATGTAGAAAAAGCTAAAAGCGAGGAGCAAAGTCAAGATACGTTACAAGCAGAAGAAACTGAAAATAAAAACGAAAATGTGGTTGAAAAAGGGAACACGCAAGGCAACCAAATTGTGCAAGGTTCGTTTGGCTACAATATAGTAAGTAACAGAAAGCAAATTACACGCGCACCAGTAATTGTTGCTGCAATGCATGAAAATATTTCCTGGTTTAGGTCTCTTTTTCAGCCATTCAATTTTTTTAATACGGCACAATTCTTTTTCCCACAACTGCCCAAATTTTCTATACAGAGTAACAATATGCCACCTGGTGTTATTCCAGCACTTGACCAAAAAGAAAAAGAACCAGTGTTAGACACTCGGATAACAGAGGGTAGTATAGGAAATCCAATGCCTCAAGAAGTGGAACGGGATATAGGTCAAACTACTTCGCACACAGATTATTTTAAAGCTAACAGAAAAAAGAAGTCAAAAAAGCAGGCTAAAGAATTATTGCAAGAAGAAAAACAATCAATCATAAAACAAGCTCAAATTGATGCTAGAGTAGCTATGATAGATAATGTAGCTAAGCACAAGGGAAAAAAACTCGATGAAATATTCGTAGAAGTAGTAAGTGAATATAAAAATCAAGATCCAGAAATATTTCACAATATTTTCAACTCAATGTTTAATATTATTTATTTCCAAGATAAACAACTACATGAAGTATTAGAACCAGATGAGATATCAGAAGCATTAGAAATGCTGAAGATACCACAAACAGCCGGCAAATCTTCTTTTCCAAAAGAGTATTTACACAAGCAAGTATATAGAAAAAAAGAGCAGTTGATTAAATTAGTTTCAGGCCAACCTTCTCCACAGCCTAAAAATGTTTCTCATGAAATTTTACCAAGCAAAGCTGTAGACCATTTACCAAAAACAAATGAAGCTAAAACTCGATTGCCTACTAATATTAGGCTCAAATCACCATTAAAAGCTATGTTTTCTTCGAAAGAGACTTATTTTTGTCTATTTTTAGTAGCAGCTTCTATATCAGCACTCTGCCTATGGCACTTGCCGCTGGGAAAAGTGTCAATTTTAAAGGAATTGGTGCCAACAGAAAAAAGGGAAAGTATCGGTCTAACATTAAACATAGGGTTACCAATATTAATTACACTGTGCGTTTTAAGCCTAGCTTACTTTATATATTCTGAATATTCTGTAGAATCTATTGAGCAGATAAGTAAAAAAGATCTTCCTTTGCGCACCTAACAAATAAGATCTTTTGTGATATAATTATTTATTTTATTGCATGTTTAAAGGAATTATCAAAGATATTGGCACTATAACTGATATCACTATCCACCCTAACTCTGATCAAATCTTCCATATTGAGACACAAAATTTATCCTCTATAAACAAAGGAGATTCAATATCCTGCTCCGGAGTGTGTTTAACTGTTGTCAACATAATGAGCAATGTATTCACAGTTCAAGTATCTCAAGAAACCATGAAGGTTTCTAACTTAAATACGTGGAAAACAGGGAAAAAAATAAACCTAGAACAAGCAATGAAACTGAGTGACAGAATTGACGGCCACTTGGTTCAGGGTCATGTGGATGACACGGCAGAAATTTTAACAATCAATCAAAATTTAGAATCTCATGAAATCAGACTATCATGCCCACAAGAATTAATTAAATTTGTTGCAAAAAAAGGTTCTGTAACGCTAGATGGAGTTTCCCTTACAGTAAATTCAGTTGTAGATCAAGAATTCACTGTGAACATTATTCCCTACACATGGAAAAATACAACTTTTCAATATAACAAAACAGGTAATTACCTAAATTTAGAAGTTGATATGATTGCTCGGTACTTAGACCAGCTGATAAAATATCAACACAATTAATTTTACAACTTTGTTATTTACAACTATTATATCTTGAAAATCATATAGATACAAAATATGTTTTTCGATAGCCTAATTATCTTTATTATTGTCTTGTGTGTAATAATATCGATAACTAGAGGTTTTATAAAAGAGCTATGTGCATTAATGTTCTTGCTCTTATCAGTCTTTTTGACAGCCAATTACTATGATTTTTTTATTATAAATTATAGTAAGTATTTTGACTCTAAAGTTACACAAAACATACTTTCTACAATCTCTGTATTTATCGTACTTAATCTTACATTCATGACAATGAATAACTGGATAATGTACATATTATCACCCATAAGGTTGGGATTAATGGATAGAGTTACTGGAATCTTTGTCGGAGCACTCAGAGGAATATTGCTTTCTTATGTACTATTTTTTGCTGTGCACTTATATTGCCACACAGTATATGATAAAAAAGAGGGAGAGTCTAAAATAGACGCAGAAGACATATTGCCCAATTGGATAATAAATTCACACTCTTATCAGGCTTTATTTGTGACAACAGAAGAAGTAATTAACATGTATGTACCAGAGTCATTGATACTAAAAATAAAAGAGATCGGTGAGGAAATGGTTGATCAAGAAAAATCTCAAAACAATAAAGAAAAGTGAGTGTTCATTTTCTATAGCTAAATTAGCTTAGACAGCTGTTATCCACAGCAGTGCGCCATAGGTTACCAATTCCTATTACTAATCAAACAAAACTGCAAACATTGACGAATAAGTAAATCATCAAAAAAATTTAAATGTATAATTTTAGTTCATCAATGTAATACAACAAAACTTTTTTAGTGAATTCAAAATCTTCTAAGGTATTTCCTTCACATCTTGCTGTTATGCAGTTTTGCGTATTTGATACTCTAAGAAGCCACCAACCTTTATCATCAGTTACCTTAATTCCATCAAGCTCTGAAAATACAATGTTTTGCTGCTTTAGTGTCTCCTTTATTGATTCAATTATTTGAAATTTTTTCTCATCCTTCACTACAATTTTCACTTCATGAGTGATATATAACTTTGGTAAATCTTTAATCATCTCAGATAGGCTTTGGTTTTTCTTAAGTAAAATGTCAATGGCTTTAATAGCAGAATATAGTCCATCATCAAAACCTAGCTCAGAAAAGAAAAAATGTCCACTCAGTTCACCGGCAAACTTTGCTCCTTCTTCTACCATCTTTTTCTTAACTAGTGAGTGTCCAGTGGCACAGGTAATTATTTGCCCTCCTAATTTGCTAACGAAATCATGCACTTTCATACTCATTTTTACGTTGGCAATAACCTTGCTTTTTGGGTGTTCCGCCAATACTTCACGTGAAAAAATCATAAACAAGTGATCATTGGAAACAACATTACCTTTATTATCAATCAAGCGTACCCTATCACCATCACCATCAAGTGCAATACCAAGATCACATTTATCTTTCTTGACAATATCTATTAACTGAGCAAGATTTTTCTCTTCTATGGGATCTGGGTCATGCAGTGGAAACGTTCCATCTATAAAGCTATTGGTTACGATGTGTATATGATCTGGTAAAATCTTTTCAATATACCTTACAATTGTTGGGCTATTGCCAAAATCCCAAGCTATTTTTAGTTTTTGTGTAGCGTTATTCTTGAGCGCATTTTTTAATATGTTAACGTACTCACTATATATATTCGTGTTAATTAAGCTTCCAATTTTCGTGCTGTTTTTAATTGTATTGCCTATAATTTCCTTCATTTCTTGATCTGAGTAAACTTTTTTACTACTGAAAAATTTAAAGCCGTTATATTCTCTGGGATTATGAGAAGCAGTGATCATAATCCCAAGATCTGCCTGCATTGTTGCAGCGTAGAGCATAGGTGAAGAACAGAGCCCAACGCGTATAACATTCGCACCGGATAAAATCAAGCCTCTGATTAATTCTTTTTCTATGCTTGGTGAATCTATCCTGCTGTCATAGCCTACACAAACGTTAGCTGCAGTTTGACCGAATTTTCTACCTATTTCATACCCATCACTGATTTGCAGGTCTCTGCCTACCACACCTCTAATATCGTATTTTCTTATAATAGTATTGTCCATACTGCACTTCTTGGAGTGGTTAATATATAACATTCCCGCCAAATACTCAAGTTTATTTAACTATAAGATTAGTTGATTTTTTAAGAAAATATGCTAATATTATAATATAGTTCTCTAAAAATAGAAATTATGCTAAAAGAAAACTTATTTATAGCTGAAAATCAAGGTTTAGATGTAGATGAGCAAAAGAAAAATGATATTTTAAGTTTCATTAAATCTTGCAAAAATTTTCAGGATTTTATCAGAAAACTAGAAGAAGAAAATTTAATCTGGTACTTTATTGGTCCTTTACACAAAGATGAGAACATTAAAGAACAGGTAAGTTCAAAGTGGAAAGAGGAGTTTCAAAAGTTTGAGCAATCAATAAATGCAACACATAAAAAATTCGCAGAATCTCTACCAAGTGAAAATTTCTTAGTATATACAACACAAGATAATGAATTTAAAATTAGATTTGAAAATAAAGAAAAACCAATAGAGATTAGCACCCTTTTAAGAGCCAGTGACGAAGGCAAGGTTTATAACCTATCTTTAGGGAAAGATAGTCAAATAACTGCAACCAAAAAAGGCAGCGAAAGGCACTATGATTTTACTGGTTCAAGCTCATGTGAGATGACCATTAACTGGCAAGCTAAGGATTCTAAAGGCAATAGCATAGATTGTAGCATGACTGTAGAAGTAAATTCTAAGGGCATAAAAAGAGTGTTTGATGAACCAAAATTTGGAGAAATAACTGACCCAGAAGAGGTATTAAAATTAGTTGAGCAGAATAAAGAAGTTTTTATCAATGGCAAAACTCTATATCAAACTTTCACTGACATGGTCAAAAGTGTGAACGAGCAGCAAACACCAGCAGAGGAAACATTTACAAAAGATTCACCACAGTCAGCTACACCAAGTAGCAGTGGATATTCTTCTCTTAATACACCTTCTTCACGCAGAAGTTCTTTGTCTATTAGTAGTGAATTTAATGGTGAAGATGAAATATTTGAGAGTGATACGTTTAGTGATGAAGAAGAGAACAAACAAGAAGGAAATGAGTTAGAGGAAGAAAACACATATCTCAAGAAGGAAAACGCGGAGTTAAAAAGCCGTAATACGAAGATAACAGAAGAAGGTGAAGCAGAAGCAAGTCAATTAATCGAGGGAAAGCAAGATCTGGAAAAAGAAGTCACAAGACTTAAAGCTGAATTAAAAAGAAAGGAAAAAGAGTTAGCTGAAAAGGATAAAGACATAGAGCAATTAGCACAAAAAGTAACCGTACTAGAACAAAGTCAAGAAGATAAAAATGTTAGAATAACAGATTTAATTAATCAATTGAAAGATAAAGAAAGCGAGATTCAGTCAACAAATAGAATAAATGCGGAACTACAGAAAAAATTGGATCAAGGTGAGATTGAACTAAGTAAGTTGAAAGAAGAAAACACAGAGCTGAGAAATTATATAGAGAAAATATTGGTAGAAGGTTCACAAGATAATCACGAAAAGCAGTTGGTAGAAGAATTGACGGAAGAAAAAGGGAAAAACAATACATTGGCTAAAAAGATGAAACAATTGTCTCAAGAATTCAATGAACTACAAAGAAAAAATGAAGATTTAGAGAGGAAAATTCGACAACTTGAACCCGGAAGATCACTTGCGGATGAGTTCAGTGAAGTAAATGCGAAAGTAGCTACTTCAACTGAAGCTGAATATGAAAGTAGACGAATCCAGGCAAGTAATCACGAAACTACAGTTCCTAAAACACAAGACCAAGGTACAAATGCAGGTGTTAATGCATCATCTTTAACAGGTCAAAAAGAGACTAATACAGTGGCAGTTCAAACTGAAGAGCAAGTAATTGATTTATACAATAAAGAAGGCAAATATGTCAGAACAGAACTATCAGATCCAAGCGCAGTCTCTGCTCAGGCTTCAGAAAAATCTACTCCTTCAAAAGGATGAGTTTTTACTTCAACTATAGCTAATCCAAACGAAACATCATACCGCAACAATCACTAATTTTCTGTGCTTTCAAAAAAACACATCAAGCAAAATCATTTGAGAGTAAGTGGACATTGTTAGATGAATTAACCCTAACTTAAGAATCAGATATATACAATATTAGTATGTTTAATTAATAGTGAGGTTTAAAATGTCACCTAGTGAAAAAAACTCTTCAAATTTTGTTGAAACTAAGCAAGATGATCTTAAAATGATTCAAGATTCTTCATTAAATTCAGATATCATTCACGATCCCAAGAAGCTAAAAGACAGAATTATGGATCTGTTAAAAGGAGATACAGAATTCTCCAAGATGAAGCAAGGAGATAAGGCCCTTGTAGTAGGTACAGCAAGTGGATTATTTGCAGCAGTGTTACCATTTTTGGCAGTTGGTGCGACACTTGCTATACCAAGTGCTATAGTTGGTCTTACTCTATTTTTCGCTGCGAAAGTTGCTGTAAAAGCAGTTCAATCTGGATATAAAGGGCTCAAATGGTCAGCAGAAAAAACAGTTGAAGGAGCGAAGCATATTGGCGGAAAAATCAAAGATGGTGCTGTATATGCCAAGAATTCGGTAAAAGAAACTGCAAGTTCTGTAAAACAGGCAACACAAGAGAGAGCTAGCTCTACATTAAGAAAAATGGGGGATAACATTCAAAACCTTGGAAGGAAGATGAGTGATAGTGGTGCAAGCATGTCTAGTTTAGATGGCATCGCATATTCAATAGGTAATGAAGATCAAACTGTTATTTTGAAAACAAAAGAAAAAACGAGAAGTTTTAATAGTGTAAAGGAAATGTTTGTCAAGGAAGTTTTTGAAGACAAAGGTGTGAATAGCTCTGCTTTAACTAGGAAAATATTTTCTAAGCTGGGGGAAAAAATATTAGAGAAAGCTTATTCTGTTGATGGTCAACACAGTGCCAAAAAGGACCAGTTGATCAACCGATTGAAGCAGCAAATAGATTTTATCAATAAATTAGATGCTAAGAAGTTGCAACATTTGTTAGCTAAAGATAATAGCAGCCTATATGAAATTTTTTCTGAACATCATGATGAGATTAAGGAAGTTATTAAAGAATGCAAGGAAGAGCATACTCGTTTTAATACTTTAGAAAGGCTTGATAAGTCAGCAAAAAGGCATAAAGCAAGTTCTATGAATTCACTGGAAAATAGCTTATCAGGTAGTAGTTCAACGAGTTCTATAAGTACTGTTAGCAGCAAAGCAGAATTATTAAATCCTAATGAGCATAAGAAAGTAAAAGCACCTACTTCATTTTGGAGCAAGTTTTCATCATCACTAAAAGGTGGCAAAAAGCCAGAGGAAGTTACTTGCACAGGATATAAAAGGATTTCTGAGGATGAGATGCCATCTGCAGAGATAGGAAATAGCCACTTTTATGTTGCTTCGGAGAAACCGCCAAGAAGCAATTCAACGGGTTCTTTAAGCACTGACAGTACTGCTACAACTTCTAGCTTTGCCAGTTACCGTCGTAATTCTGATAGTGGGTTCAATTCACCAAGTTCTTCTCCGCAACATGGTATGTTCACTGAGAAAAATGGCAAGTTAAAAACCCAAGATAACTTAAGAAAGACAGTTTCTTTGGAAAAATTGGTGGGACCTTCTTCAACAGTAACTGCTGAAGTCGATGTAGAGCATCAAGCTCCAAAAATGAAGATATAGAGAGTAAACAAAACTATCTATCTTCTTAAAAAAGATGTTACTCAGTGAGTAACATCTTTTTTTCATTTGATCAAAAACATTCGCTTATTTAAGATCAGTTTTCTAGCACTGGGCCAATTATGGAGTTTCTTTTGCCTTTTTTCTAGGTTATGCAAGAAACTTGAAAAATAAAATTTTTATTCAATAATTTGTGTATAAGGGATATCATTTTACTGCTAGCGAAATAAACCAGAATGAAGTCTATTTTATTGACAAGGCCTTTATTAGATTCGTTGAGCACAAGAAGCACGCTAAAAAAATATGGATACAAAGTTTTTATAGAGCCAGTATTCACAATAAAGTACTTAAATCCTGATATATCCGCGCACGAATTTGATGTTGTGATATCTACAAGTAAAAACAGTGTAAAGGCTTTCAGTCAAATATGCAAAGAGGATAACTTTTCGATTATTACAGTTGGTAATTCAACTATGCAGGCTGCAAAAAATTTGGGATTTTCCGATATAATCTCAGCAGACAGCAACGTTGATGGTCTGATATCATTCATAAAATCTCATTATTCAAATGCAATAAAGTTCTTATATATAAGGGGACAAGAAGTATCATGTGACCTAAAAAAAAGATTATCTGAAGAAGGTTTTAACGTAAGAGAAGTTGTACTCTATAAAACAATTACTAAAAGGAGTCTAACTAATAGGTGTAAAAATTTACTATTGGACGGTAAAATTGATAGCGTTGCTTTTTTTTCCTCACAAACTGCAAGGGTATTTTGTTCATTAGTTCTAAAAAGTGGGCTATCTCCTGTGATGAATAATACAGTTGCATATACCATGAGTAAAAACATTGCTGATAGTTTAAAGTTAATCAAGTGGAAAAAAATTATAACATCGAGGTTGCCTACAGGGGAGAGTTTAATTGATATAATTAATAAGGATTGTTGATGCTAAAGATTGCAACTTGGAATGTAAACTCCATACGTAAAAGAATTAACCAACTTTGTAGTTTTATAGTTGATAGTCAGATAGATATAGTTTTGCTGCAAGAGATAAAATGTACAGAAGAGCAATTTCCTTATGCAGAGATAGAAGAATTAGGATATGAATATGCTGTCTATGGACAGGTTGCAAGAAATGGTGTTTGTGTTTTATCTAAATATCCAATACTGGAGAAGTTTAAAATTGATATTGTAGAGAGTCATCAAGAAGCACGTTATATAGAGTGTGTGATAAAACACACCAATAATAAGGTAAGGGTAGGAAGTGTATACGTTCCAAACGGTCAAAGCCCAGACTCTCATACTTTTGAGTATAAACTCAAGTTTTTTGATAACCTATATGAAAGGATGGGCACTTTGTTGAAAAATGAAGAGTTAACTATTATAGCTGGCGATTATAATGTTGCACTGGATGAAATTGATGTTTTTGATTCAAATTTATTAAATGGCCAAGTGTGCTTTCATATAAAAGAGCGTGAGAAATTAAGAGCGATCTTGAATCTTGGTTTTAAAGATGCATTTAGAATATCTCACCTCAACTTACAACAATTCACTTGGTGGAATTATCAAGGCAATTCACTCAGAAACAATCAAGGAATGCGAATAGATCATATGCTGCTATCGCCACAAGCTGCAGATAAATTGGAAACATGTTACATAGATGATAGGTTGCGTAAACTAGAAAACCCATCTGATCATACTCCTGTTGTATGTGTTATAAAACAATAAAAGACCTCTTACATATTTGGTAAATCTGTTTGCTGTCCTGTACTTTTAGCTGGCTGATCTAAAGTAGGTTGTTTAAGGGTAGCAGGTGTTTCTTTTCGTGGACTGCAAACTCGCTCAGAAGTAAAATGCTGTTTATTCTCTCCGTCTCCCTGAGAAATTTGTTCAGCAATCTCTTTGATTTCGGTTTTTAAAATATCATCAATGCCATTGCGAATTTTTTCATTCAATTTTTCTCTCTTTTCTGTATCATCTTTATCTGGTGAGCTAGGGTCATATAAAGTACCTGGCCTATTATTTGAAAAAAGAACCTCAACTCCTCCCTTTACAGCAAATATTGTACCAATAACAGCAGCAACTATTGCAAGTGTAGTAGGACCAAAAATTAATATTGAAGCAATGGAAAAAAGAATAGGAAGAAAAACTTTACGTAAGAACTTTGTTACCATCTCTTCATCACTAAGTGGTGGTTCATCATCCTCTTTTTTACCACCGCCTAAGAATGGTATTTTCTCTTTTAGCCCACTCATACAAGAATCAGAAATATTTTTCGGGTCTATTTTTATTCCCAATGGTAACCCAACAAGTTTTATTAGTGAATCCTTAGCTTCTGTACCACGTATATCAGCTACACAATCATCTACTAATTTCTTTATTTCAACATTCTTGACATTCTCTTTGTTCGCTAATTTTTTCTCTCTAACTTCTTTAAATACAGAAAGTAAAAACTGACAAAAATTCTCTTCACTGAGTGGTCTTATTTTTTCCGGATTGACATTATTAAGTAGTATGTCCTTATAAACTGATATGAAAGCATTAGTTATTCCTTGATTCTCTTTGGCCTTATCTTGTAGCACTTTCACAAAGTCATCATAAATTACCCTATGTTCCTCCTTGAGGACCATCTCATTTTTCTCCACCGCCTGAACAGGTGGCTTCGAAGGTTCCTGATTCTTTGATTGTGAAATTGGTATTCCTGTCATAACTGATCTATCCGTACTAACCTATGCTTTAATTATAGCATATTTTTCGCATTAATTCAAATTTCTTAGAACCTGTCTTGAAAGGGAAAAAAGAAAAGAATAAAGCAAGAAATAGAAAAGTAACAAATGATAAGGGAATGTAAAAAATTGCTTCCATATATTTTAAATCTGATTATAATTACAGTTAGAGATATTTTGAGAGCTCAAAAACTTATCTTTGTCTGCAGACTTTTTCTACTAAACAATCAAATTAATTAAAAAATGTAGTGTATCTTCTTCAGTGTATACACGTATACTTAATCTCTGTCGTATGTGCGCTGCACTTTTTTCTAATCTTTTTTACACAGGGGGATTTTATGTTCAGAATTCCAGATACTTGACCTTTATTTTAGCTAAAAACCAATAGGCGCCTATTGTTTAACGCTAATTAAAATAAAAATTTTTCTAATATATAGAAAAATCACTGTTTACTGAAAACGGGGCAAGAAAGCTGCTGATATCACAGAACCTTAGATTATTCCCAAACGTTGTTTGCGTGACGTATGAGCGTGCTCTCCTTACTTCAAGAAATATTTAATATGACTATGCTTGTTAATTAAGTCCTTTCAAGACAGGTTCTTAGGGTCTACGGTATAATTAAGAAAAGCCCCAGTTGTCGCTAATTTTTATTTCTACTTCAAGTGGTATAGAAATTTCTACTGCATTTTCCATTATATCTTTCATAAGTTTTGCTGTTTCTTGCACTCTGCTCTCTTCCACTTCTACAAGTAATTCATCATGAACCTGGAGGATTATTTTACCTGACTTTAACTGATCAAAAAGCCGAATCATCGCGCGTTTTATTATATCAGCGGCAGTTCCCTGCAGTGGTGCATTTATTGCTGCCCTTTCTGCAAATTGTCTTAGATAAGGAATTTTATTGTTGATGTCTCTTACAAAACATCTTCTACCAAACAAAGTCTCTACATAACCATGATTTCTCGCGATAGATACTGCTTTTTCCATATAGACCTTTATTTCTGGGTAACAAGAAAAATAGTAATTAATGTATTCAGCAGCCTCTTGAAAGGTAATGCCAAGTCGCTTTGCAAGGCCAAATGGACTAATGCCATATATAATGCCAAAATTAATGGTTTTTGCTTTGCGTCTTAATTGCTCATCTATTTCTTGCACTCCAAAAACTTGTCTTGCAGTGATATCATGAATATCTTGCCTGTTTGCAAAAGCTTCTTTAAATGCGGTAACATTTGCAACGTGTGCCAGGATTTTTAATTCTATTTGTGAATAGTCAGCAGAAATTATCTTGCAACCTTTTGGCACAATAAAGGCTTGCCTGATAAGACTACCTTCTTCGCTTCTGATAGGAATATTTTGTAAATTAGGATTGCTAGAGCTCAGCCTTCCAGTTGCAGTTGTGGTTATTGAAAAGCTTGTATGTATTCTACCATCAAGCGGATCAACCTGTTTTATTAACGCGTCAGTATAGGTACCCTTTAATTTACTTGAATGTCGCCAACTTAAAATTTTACCTGCGATTTCTGTCCCCTCCTCTTCAAGTGCCTCTAGAACTTCAGAGTTTGTGCTATAAGACCCAGATTTTGACTTTTTCTTTTTACTTAGCTCCATTTTATTAAACAAAACATCACTTAATTGTTTTGGCGATGCAATGTTGAATTTTTCTCCTGCTAAATTATGTATATCGTTTTCAAGTACAGCAATTAGCTGCTCAAACTTATCAGACAATTCCTGTAGTTTTTGAATATTGAGCAGTATTCCATTTTGCTCCATATCAAATATTACTTTCATGAGAGGTCTATCAAAGCGCTCGTAAATCGTAAAAAGTTTTTCCTGAAATAATCTTTGTGTCAGTTTCTCATGGATCGCTATTAAAATTTTTGCCGAGAAAGTTTCTACATTTTTACTTAAATTGTGTGCAATTATGTTTGGAATGCTGTGATCATGCTTACCTGTGTCAAGGCTGTATGACATGATCATCAGGTCATCAATTGAGTCTAGCACTCTCTCTATTGTAGGAAATATTTCTCTGATCTTTCTAATATCATGTACTATTTTAAGCACCCCATTTGAAAATAAAGTTGAATTTATTATAGTAAGTGCATCTTGTAGGCAGCTTTGATCTATGTAGAAAATATTATCTTCACTGCAAGATAAGGAGATTTTGTTCAATCTATTGTTTTCAAAGTGGCAATGAATTGCAATTTTACCTTCATATCTGCAATGCTCCAAAAATTTTTCTAATTCTTCACTACTATATTCTATTTTCTCTTTTGTGCTAGATCCACTATAAGAAAAGAGCTTTTCTACTTTTCCTATCAATGAATTAAATTCATATTTCTTCAAAAAGGATAACAATTTTTCCATATTTGGAGGATGGACTTCATATTTTACAATATCATGTTGAAGATCTACTTTTTTGCATAGTGACAAAAGTTCTCTTGAAATTAGTGCTTTTTCCTTATGCTCAGTAAGAATATTACGAACTCTTGTTTGCTCAATGTTATTGATGTTTTCTATAATGTTATCCAACGAATCAAATTTATCCAGCAATTTAGCTGCAGTTTTTGGGCCTATTCCTGGAACGCCTGGAATGTTATCAGATGCATCTCCAGTTAGAGAAAATAAATCAAGAAGCTTATTTGAATTTACACCAAATTTTTCTATCACTTGTTTTTCATCTATGTATATATTTTTAATAGGATCAAATATTAGAATGTTGTAATTCAAAAGTTGAAATAAGTCTTTATCTGATGAGACTACTACTACTTTAAAGTCTTCGTGGTTGGCATATTTTGCAGCTAGTGTTGCAATTATGTCATCTGCTTCATAGCCTTCAATCTCTTCATAGCTGAAGTTAAAAGCTTCTACCGCTTCTCTCAGTATTGTAAATTGTGGAATTAGATCCTCAGGAGGTGTTACTCTGTTTGCTTTGTACTCAGAATATAAACTGTGCCTGAAATTTTTTTTGCCAGAATCAAGTGCTATAGTTAAGTAGTCCGAATGGGAAATATACTTCAGAACCATATTAAGAAAACCGTACACAGCACCTACTGGAATACCAGCTGTGGTAGTCAAATGATGCAAAACGTAATAAGCTCTGAAAAGAAAACCATAACCATCAATGATTGTGAAAGTTTTTTCTTTCATTGTAGATATTTATGTGTGCCTTTGATGGTCTGTTATTTAGCTATAAAAATCAAGCTCTTGTTTCCTATAGCCAAAATAATCATAATGCTATAGTTACTATAAGAAAACATATTACGTAAGGGAATTAACTATTCTGCCACAATTTTGCTCTATCACACTTGCCATATTTAATATTCCAGCTTCATCGTAATAATTTCCAATTACTTGCAAGGCAAGTGGTAAGCCTTCATTGGAAAGTCCAACAGGAACAGAAATAGCAGGTAACCCCGCTAAGCTTGCCGGCACGGTAAACACATCATTGATGCACATAATTAGCGGGTCTGGCTTTTCATTTAAGCCAAAAGCTTCTGTTGGAGCAGATGGCACAAGTATATAATCTATTTTTTCAAACGCTTTTATAAAATCATTTCTAATTAATGCCCTAATGCACTGTGCTTTTTCATAATACTCATTGTAATGACCTGAAGAAAGCGCATAAGCACCAATTAAAATTCTCCTTTTCACTTCTTTACCAAAACCTTCTGCTCTTGTTAGCGAATACATTTCTTCAAGGGTATCAGCATCAACCCTGAATCCATAACGTACACCATCATAGCGAGCAAGGTTAGATGAAGTTTCAGCAGAACAAATTAGATAGTAAACCGGTATCGCATATTTAGTATGAGGCAGAGTAATGTCAACAACTTCAGCACCGTTTTCTTTTAAATAGGAAGCAATTTTTTCCCAATTATGAACTATTTCATCTGAAATTCCATCCATCTTATACTCTTTTGGTATACCAATGCGCTTACCCTTAATATCACCATTTATAAAACTGGAAAATTTAGGCACTGTCCTTTTGCTCGATGTTGAATCTTTTTCATCATAGCCACAAATTATTTCAAGCATTAATGCTGAATCAGAAACGGAACGAGTAATTACTCCTGCTTGATCGAGAGAACTTGCAAACGCAATCATACCAAAACGCGAACACCTTCCATAAGTTGGCTTTATTCCAACAACTCCACAATAAGCTGCTGGTTGGCGTACAGAACCACCAGTATCACTTCCTAGTGCTCCAGCACATAAAAACCCAGCAACTGATGCTGCAGATCCACCAGATGATCCACCAGGAACAACTTTTTCTCCGTCACTTTTTCTAATCCATACATTTTTAACAGGACCAAAATAGCTATTTGTGTTCGCAGAACCCATAGCAAACTCATCCATGTTAAGTTTACCAAGCATGGCTGCTCCATTTTTTAAAAGCAAGTTAGATACCGTAGATTCATAAGTAGGGATGAAATTTTCCAGCATTTTTGAGCATGCTGTTGTTTTTATTCCTTTTGTACAGAATAAATCTTTAACACCAACTGGTATGCCCATAAGTGGTGAAATATTATCTTTTTGTTTCAAGAAGTATTCATCTGCTATTTTAGCAGCTTTTATCGCGATTTCTGGGGTTTTTGTTACAAATGCATTTAGTTGCTCATTTTCAACTGCATTAACATGCGTCTCTACAAGCTCAACAGCAGAAAAATCTCCCCGCCTAAGTCCATCATGCATCTCTGTAATACTTAGCCTTCTCAATTCATTCATTAATATTCAACTTTAGCGAGGTATTAATTATAACAACAATAGGGCAGAAAATCTATATATTTATGATCGAAAACGGGAATACAACCGAGATCAATTCAGATTTCTGAAATGGATTGGTTAGTAGTACGTTTTAAATAGCCGGTTTGGCACACAATGCTAAGCCATAAGGGTTTAGCGTTTCTAAAATCAAATATCAACATCATGCACGTTAAGTGCATTGTTATTTATAAAGTCACGACGTGGTTCAACTATATCACCCATTAGCACCGAGAATATGCTATCTGCTTCTTCACAATCTTTTATTTCAACTTTTAGCAGAGTTCTAGTTTCTGGATTGAGTGTAGTTTCCCAAAGCTGATCAGCATTCATTTCACCAAGACCTTTAAATCTCTGCAGAGTTAAACCTTTTTTACCATAATCCATCACTATTTTTGCGAGTGCACTTGGAGACTTTATTTTTATTTCAGTTTCTTGTGACTGTAAAAATGAATCACCATTAAATAAGTCAATTATGTTATCAAGAGAACTCAATATATTCCGTATTTCTTTACTTTCAAGCATACTAAGCGAGAATACATATTTGTCTGCTAACCCTTGAAACAATTTAGCAATGTGAATTTCCTCATCTTTTACTTCTACTTCCCAATTATATTCACTATACATCAATTTTAAATATTTTAATATCTCATCAGCAGACAATAGAGCATTCTTTTTGCTTAAAATTAGCAATGATTCTAAGAGATCTTTTGGTATTTCCCTATCATAATTTTTGCTAATGTTTGAAATACTGAGGCACTTATTCAAAACGAAACGCAAATCTTTGCCTACACCATTTAATGTTAATCTTTTAATCGCTGAATTTACTATATACTCTTCAAAAGTTTCATCATCTTTGATATAAGTATCTTTAGCATTTTTTGTAACTTTATAGAGCGGTGGCTGCGCTATGTATAAATATCCTTTCTCAATTACTTCACGCATATGTCTAAAAAAGAAAGTTAGAATCAAAGTTCTTATATGCGAGCCATCAACGTCTGCGTCTGTCATAATGATAATTTTATGATACCTAGTTTTTTCAATATCGAAGTGCTCACTCCCTATTCCAGCTCCAATTGCCGTGATCAGAGAGCCAATTTCTGCAGATGAAAAAATACGATCCAGCCCTGCACGTTCTACGTTTAGAATTTTCCCTCTTAAAGCAAGTACCGCCTGTGTTTTACGATTACGTCCCTGCTTTGCAGTACCACCTGCGGAATTACCCTCTACTATAAACAATTCCGATAACTCAGGAACTTTTTCCTGACAATCGGCAAGCTTTCCAGGTAAAGTTGCAATATTAATATTGTTTTTATTTTTAACTAACTCTCGTGCTTTTCTTGCGGCTTCTCTTCCTTTTGCTGACCTAATCGCTCTTTCTACTATACTTGCTGCTAACTTGGGGTCAGTTTCAAGTATTGTACTCAACTTGTCAAAAACTATGCTCTCTACAACTGCCCGCGCTTCAGAACTGACCAATTTATCTTTTGTCTGTGAAGAAAATTTAGGATCAGGCATCTTGAGAGATAAAACACAAGTTAAGCCTTCTCTAACATCTTCTCCAGTCAAATTCACTTTTGCCTTCTTCAAAAAACCTTCATTGTTTGCATAGTTATTGATACATCTGGTTAGTGCAGATCTAAACCCCGCCAAATGCGTACCACCATCCCGTTGTCTTATATTATTTGTGAAGCATAGCATATTCTCATAGTAGGAATCATTCCACTCCATTGATATTTCTACACTGGTACCTAGATCTTTTACATTATCTCTAATGCTGGCAATTTTAGTAACATGTGTCTTATTCTTGTCTAAGTACCGTACAAAATTAGCTGTACCAAAATTATCTTCAGACTCTTTACTATCGTTAAAATGAGACTTTACATGTGGTTTATTACGGAGATCACACAAAATGATCTCAATATTTGAGTTTAAAAATGCCAATTCTCTGATGCGACTCTCAAGAGTGGAGTAACTAAAATCAATACTACTAAAAGTCCCCGTTGATGGCATAAACGTTACTCTAGTTCCTCTTTTATTTTTGTTTTCATTAATTACCTTTAAAGATTCAACAGACTCACCATCTTCAAAGCGTATGAAATATTCCTTCTTATTGCGCCATATGGTTAATTCCAGCCAACTCGATAACGCATTAACAACTGAAATTCCAACACCATGTAATCCTCCAGAAACCTTATAGGTATTGCTGTCAAATTTACCTCCTGCATGTAATTGGGTCATTATCACTTCTGCTGCTGATATTCCTTCCTCTGCATGAATATCAGTTGGAATGCCACGACCATTATCGGTTACAGATACTGAGCCATCTTCATTTATGCTAACTTCAATCTTACTACAATAACCAGCTAAAGACTCATCTATCGCATTGTCAACAACCTCGTACACCATATGGTGCAGACCAGATCCATCATCAGTATCACCAATGTACATACCTGGACGCTTTCTTACAGCATCAAGACCTCTTAGGATTTTTATTGCGTCAGCGTTGTAGTTACTTTCCATGGAATTGCTTTATTTATAAATATTAATTAATATTACATTTGTATGTGCTGATTAGCAACATCTTTAAGTTGAAAGAAGGATCCTTGACATGTAGATAAAATATAATACATCACCTACACGAAGTGGTTTTACATGTTATTTCAATACATAAACTTAAGTTCAAATAATCATACAAAACTCTGCTTCATATTTCAAGATAAATGGCTACAATCAAATACAATTTACCTTCTTCTTTCAATTGGACTTTCTAGCTCAACACAGGATAAGTTGCTCATACACTCTTCTAATATTTCATTCTTTTTATCATTGTTTAATCTATTGCTGAACTCTTGACACCTTCTCTCAAGAGCTGAATGCGTAGTCATAATATACCTTACTGTTTCAGATGATAACTCTGGTAACTCGCTACGGATCCTTTCTTGTTCTGTTCCAGAGAAATTGGTGAAATTGGCTCTGGCCATTTCAGGGAATTTTTGTGTGATCGTTTCTTTTATCATTTCTCTAGCCTCTTCTCCATCGAGTGTAATAACCACTGATGGATGTAAGCCAGATAAAGACTCAAATAATTTATTGTATGTTCCACCTGCACAACTTTGACCTTGATTACCGTAAGTTGTTGCAGCGTCTACAAGACCTTTTAAAAACATATCTTTTCTGTTTTTTATGTCTTCATCATTCAAAGGAGTTCTTTGATTCTCTGTTCCTGTATTTCTATCATTGCAGGCTTTCCAACATAAAATAGCTGCTTGCTTTAGTGTTAACTTACTATGATTGTCTTTAAAATTATCTCCTGTTCTATTGATAAATCTTAAGCATTCAAGTGCATTAGATTTATCGCCTTCTGTAAATTCATTTGACTGTTTGATGTACTCTTCAATGTCGGTTGTGTTGCCTCTATTTAGCTGTACATAGAATTCATCTTTGCTTAAATTCTCTTTATACTTTTCTATGAGTCTATCAACACTCAAGTTTATACTAGCAACTGCACTTGGGTCATGAGTAGTTTGTGCCATAAAAGGAATGGCTGCTAAATCTTGAAAGAAAATAGGCCTTTCTTCCTCTGGAATTTGTTGTATTAAATCGTTAAACTGCTGTATTTCTTCAATGAGTGATTTGTTTAGCAACCATAAGCACAATATAGGCAGTACCAAAAGCACACAGGAATTAATAATGTGTATAATTAAAAAAATGCTTAATGTTATTCTAATAACATTTTTTGGCCACGCTGATAATCTTTTTTCATTTTCCCTTGGTTTGAAAAAATAATTTACTAATGATAAATACAAAGAGAGCTGTACAAGAAGAAAAAATGAAGGAATCATACTTACTAATAAAACTATATTAATGAATCTTTTAATTTTATTAGTGTTGTTGTAAGCATTTTGCACTCTTTCTATTAAAGCCTGTACTCTATTTCTATTTTGCTGTTGATTATTATTTTGACCTGCAAACATAACACACCCCCATTCTAACATTAATATATCATGCTATAGAAAGAATTTAAATAAAGCAAGAAATTTAGAGCTGCTTTTATTTTTGCTTGATTGGAGATTCTATCTTTGTGCTTTCTGCTTCATCTAGGCTACTAATTGGTTTTTCTGCAGTAATCTTGTGAGTTACCTTATTCTCGATACCTGCCCCATATGATCTCAGTACTTCAATGGCTTTTTCATTTCCACTATTGAGCGCAATATCCAAAGCATCTATTCCATCTTTATTTTTGTGGTTGATAAAATCCTTCAACTGATCTCTACCAAAGCTTTCTATATATTGTTTAATGATGAGTTTCACTACCTTTCCAGGACAATTATTAGCAGCAGGAAAAAGTATTGTGTTGTTATTATTATCTTTTTTCGTTATGTCTGCTTTGAGTTTATTTATCAAATACTCGATAACTTCTACTCTGCTATCATCCTTTGCTTCAGTGCATTGTCTAATAGCTAAAAATAAAGCTGTCCGCCCATTATTATCAATATCTTCAATATCCTGTCCCTTATCAACTAAGGCTTGTATTACACTTTTATTTCCATATAAAGCAGCAAGGTGAAAAGGTGTATGTCCTTCAGTGCTTTCTCTTTCATCAATTGACGCACCATTGCTAGCTAGCAATTCTATAAACTCTGGCGTGTTTGCAAAAATTGCAAGGTGCATTGGTGTTAAGTCATCTTTGCCATGATTTCCAGTTTTTGCGTTAACGTTTGCTCCGTTATTTATCAGCAATTTCGCTATTTCAAACTGCTTATACCCGATAGCAATATGTAGTGGTGTACGATTACGTTCATAATTATCATTGACATTTGCACCAAACTTTATTAGCAGCTCTGTAGCTTCAATATCACCCATCCGAATTGCAGAGTATAAGGAAGGAGATTCATCTTTTTCTATTTCCCCTGTCATACGAAATTGCGAACATATTAATTCATAGATTATTAAGGATTATTATTAAGTTTTTATTAAAATAATATTAACAACAGCTAAAAATCTTTAATTTTTATTAAAGATTTAATATTCATCAATGCTTATATAAGCATTCCAAAAGTGAAGCAGTGAAAAAAAGCTTTTCATGAGAAATTATAAATGATAAATTATTAATAATGAATTATCGAGAATAAATTATGTGCTTTGGTTTACCTAACATAAACAGAGAAGGTTATTTATTTATAGTTGTTTCCTTTATCGTAACATGTATAGCATTCTCTATATCTTGGGGAGCTGGAATTACTTGCTTATTTCCAACGTTATTATGTACCTATTTTTTTCGTGATCCAGCAAGAGCTGTACCAAGCAATAAGGATTTTATATTAAGCCCCGCTGATGGTGTGATTTCAAAGATAGAAGAAGTTAGTTACTCTTTATCAGAAGAGAATGAAGAAGAAAAGAAATTTACACTTGTCAGCATATTTCTAAGCGTTTTGAATGTCCATGTGAATCGTATACCAATATCTGGTACGATAAAGGAAATGAACTATAAAAAAGGCAAGTTTGTTTCTGCAATGAGTAATAGATCCAGTAATGAAAATGAAAAGCAGATTATTGTGATTGAATATGAAAAGGGAAAAGAAATCATTGTGGAACAAATAGCTGGATTTATTGCACGCCGCATTGTTTGTAATTTGAGGACATCTCAGAGCGTAAAAGCAGGTGAAAGATTTGGAATTATAAGATTTGGTAGCAGAGTAAATATTTATATCCCTGCTGGAATAGAGGTAAGAGTCTCAGAAGGCCAAACTGTTATTGGTGGTGAGACAGTTATAGCAGATTTAAATAAACAAGAGAAGCTTACCTTTGACATTGTATGAATAACGATGAAAGTAACGGTAAATCCTTACCTATTACCAAGTTATTTCCGAATTTTATAACTTTACTGGGTTTATGTGCTGGCCTTACTTCACTTAAATTCACATTTAATGAACAATGGGAATTTTCAGCAATTTTTATTATCATTGCAGCAATAATAGATGGAATGGATGGCAGAATAGCCAGAATTTTAAAATCAACTAGCGATTTTGGAGCACAACTCGATTCTTTTGCAGATTTTCTAAATTTTGGTTCAGCACCTGCTTTTCTTTTATATTTTTGGAAGTTAAATGAAATTAAAGTTGTAGGATGGATTTTAGTAATGATATATGTAATCTGCATATCAATAAGACTTGCCAGATTCAATGTTTCGTTACATTCAGAACAATTATACTGGAAAAAATTTTTCTTTTCCGGCGTTCCAGCTCCTGTATGCGCTTTACTTGCTCTGTTACCAATAATTATTACCTTTCAATCTCATGAGAGTGAATACTTACTTCTTATAGAGCAATTTTTTAACGTAAAGAATACAGCTTGTTACTTTTTGGCCATTTCATTTTTTTCGATAAGTCATATTCCAACTTTCTCTGCAAAGTACATTTATGTTCCTAGAAGCCTATCCTATATATTTGTGTCGTTTTTTGGAATATTGATCATACTGTTTATAAGCAAGCCCTGGATAACACTACCAATTTTAGGCGCATTGTATATACTTACTATTCCAATAAGCACTGGACTTTATATATACTACACATATAAAACTCATTAGCTATATAAAAGTAGTGAGCAGCATGATTGTAAAAGCAACTGATCTATTAAACTCTTTTTTATATATAAAGATATTCAACATACCATTTATAATTATTTGGGTAATTGCAACTGGGGTTTTTTGTACGATTCGATTCAAATTCATTAACTTTAGGTTGTTCAAATATGGGATACAAACACTATTCAACCTAGAGAGCCATAATAATAACGGCATAATCACCCACATTCAGGCATTTGCAACGGTAATTTCAGGAACAGTTGGTCTTGGAACAATATCAGGAGTTGCAATAGCTATTACAATAGGGGGGCCAAGTGCAGTTTTTTGGATGATAATTACCGGAGTACTTGGCATGTCAATAAAATTTGCTGAAGTAGTGCTTGCATTTACTCATCGCTCTGAAAACACAACTGGTGGGGCTTTTTATTATATGGAACATGGACTTGCAAAGATTGGATTTATGAAGACTGGCAAATTCCTTGCATTTATCTACGCAGTTATGCTGCTTGTTGCAATGATTCTAGGCGGCATACCATTTCAGGCAAATCAAATTGCAGCGTTGTCAAGTAACTTATTTGAATACAACACATCTGTTATTATCTCGCTATTTGTATTAATTGTAATACTGGGAGGAATAAAGCGAATTGCTTTAGTTGCAACAGGTTTAGGGCCGATCATGATAATGTTATATATAGGCATGTGTATATATTTAATCTGTGTAAACGGAAATAATCTACTGAATGCTCTATCTATAATATTTCAAGATATCTTTAACAAATCAGCTATAGGAGGTGGAGTATTGAGTGGATTAATAGCAGGGGTAAGAAGGTCAGTGTTTGCTAATGAAGCAGGTACTGGAACAGCAGCTATAGCACATTCGATTGTAAAAGAGAAAGACCCAGTTAAAGTTGGAAGTGTTGCAATGATTGCACCATTTGTAGACACAATATTAGTCTCATTTTTGACTGGTATTGTGATAATTATCACCGATATGCATATCACTAATACCGTAGGTGATATTACGTTAGTTAGCTCAGCATTTTCAACAGCCTTACCTTTATTTAGCAAGCTAGCTCTTCCGCTGATAATGTTTTCCTTTGCATTTTCCACAATAATAGCTTACTATTACTACTGTGAAGTTGCCCTAGTGTACTTATTTGGTAACAAAAAAGTACTGATATTGTTTCAGTTTTTTATAGTGGGTTCAGTGTATATCAGCTGTATATCAAAAAATATAGAATTTATATCTTATTTAGGTGATAGCCTGTTTATGTGCCTTATGATTCCAAATGCTGTTGCGATATATCTACTGAGAAGGGAAGTCTTAAATACAATAGATTCTTATTACAAAAGGTATTAAACATGATTTATAGAATGCTTTATATAGTGTTATTTTGCCTACCATTTAATGATGTATACGCTGCTTCAGTTTTTCATAAAAGTTATGACACTGCATTAAATGGAGTAAGCAACTTCATGAATGAAGTGTTGTTTTTCAAGATCTTTCACGTACCATTTATAATTCTTTTATTGGCCTTTGGTTATATATTTCTAACACTACGTTTTAGATTTCTCAACATAAGGATGTTTAAGCATGCGTTCGCTATTTTATGTGGAAAATATGACACAGATCATCATGATGGTCACATTACGCATTTTCAGGCATTTGTAACCGCGCTATCAAGCACAGTAGGTCTTGGAACTGTTGCTGGTGTTGCAATTGCAATTTCAATGGGAGGGCCAGGAGCGGTACCTTGGATGATGATCACAGGCTTTTTTGGTATGTCTGCAAAGTTTGCTGAAGTAACTTTAGCATTCAGACACAGAACAGAAGGTCAAGAGCAGTTATTTAGTGGTCCTTTTCAATATATAAGAAATGGGCTAGAGGAATTTGGATTTAAAAAACTTGGTATCGTACTGGCTGCAATATATGCAGCGGTTTTTGTATTATCAGGTCTTGGTGGAAGTGTAGCGTTTCAAACTAACCAAATGGTTTCAATATTATCTGGTTATTCAAATTGGATAGATGGTCATCCTTGGTTTCTCTCTTCCATAATTTCTACGTTACTTGCTCTGGTGATTATCGGTGGAATCAGGAGAATAGCTAAAGTCTCTTCTGCGCTGGTGCCTATTATGTCACTCATATATATTTTGAGTTGTTTCACGATTATTGCATTCAATATTCACAATTTTAGCAATACATTAAAAATATTGTTTTCCAGTATGATAGACTTCAATGCTGTTGGTGGTGGAGTAGTAGGAGCATTTGTCGCTGGGATTCAAAGGGCAATTTTTGCCAGTGAAGCAGGTGTTGGTTCTGCTGCAATTACTCACGCTGTAGCTAAAGATGAGGAGCCGGTTAGGACTGGTCTAGTTGCTATGATAGAACCATGCTTCGATACAATGTTAATTTGTTGTTTGACAGGAATAACAATAGTAATAACAGGCGCATACCAGACTGGCATTGGCGAGGGAATATTGATCACCCAAAAAGCATTTGAAACAGTTTCTTCTTGGTTTCCTATACTTTTAACCATCGCTGCGCCTTTGTTTGCGTTTTCCTCAGTAATTTCATTTGTATATTGTTGTGAAATGGGATGGCTGTATTTGTTTGGTGTAAAAAGTGTAGTAATATATCGTATAGCGGTGGTGGTAGTTGCATTTTTGTCAGGTTTGTCTAAAGATATAATGGCTATTGCTAATATTGGTGGGGCTTTATTCTCTTGTTTAGCACTCATCAATATGACAGCACTTATACTGTTTAGCAATCAGATTAACAATGAAGTCCAATGTTATCTAAAAAGGCTAAGGAATAATAAAATTAATTAAATTCTGGCATATGAAGGTACAACAACAGATGTCATTCCAGCACCATCTTCTCTTCATAGCAAAATTCCCTTTTGTCATCCCAGTGCGTGACACTGGGATCTATTTTGCATATAGTTCCACCGTAGTGTTATATTTTAATGTAAAATTTTATATTTATCTACTAGATTCGTTTGCGAATAAAGTTCGCTGGATCCCAGTGTCACGCACTGGGATGACAAGAGAGAGGATGCTAGAATAATGGAGAAATATATAATTCTTATATTATCCTACATACTAGGTTCAATACCGTTTAGCTTAATTATTGCAAAAATAAATGGTATAAATTTAAGAGAAGTAGGTTCAGGAAACATTGGTGCTACAAATGTTGCAAGAACAGGAAATAAGAGACTTGCTGTCCTCGCATTATTTTTAGACTCTTTGAAAGGATTTGTCGGGGTTTATACAGCACAACAATTTTGTGATAATAACGATTTTTATATATATGTATCTGCAATTTTAGCAGTTCTAGGGCATATGTTTCCTATTTGGCTAAGGTTCAATGGAGGAAAGGGGGTTGCAACAACTTTGGGAGTTTTAGTAGCACTTAACATTTCTATAGCATTAGCATTTGTATTTGTCTGGCTAATAGTATTTTTTATCTTTCGGTACTCCTCTCTTGCTTCCTTGGCTGCTAATGCAGCAGCTGTTATAGCATCTTTCTTTTTTCAAAAGGAATTATTCCTTATACTACTCACTGTAGCGATATTAATTTTCTTGAAGCATTACAAAAATATTGCAAATCTTCTGCAAGGCAGAGAGCATAAGTTTTTATAAGCAATGAGATGTTAAATCACTGACACTTAAACTACGAGATAAACTGCTTGATGGTATTATTTTATCTTCTTTATTTAAGATTGTAATTTTTACTCTTGTTATACTCTCTACTTCTTGAGGTATTAAAAATTCATCTTCAATGAATCTTTGCTTCACTTCTTGTATTTTTTCATAAAGTGTGGTTACATTGCGCTTATTTTGATTATAAATATCTTCAATCTCTATCTCTAGCTTGTGTGAAGCTTCTTTTTTTAACATGTTATTTATCACTGCTTCTGTTATTGCTAGCTTTTCTTGCAGAATTTTCTTTATTTCTTCTTTATCGTCTCTGCTATTTTTACTCAGTTCCGTGTATACCCTATAACACCTTTTCTCTAGTGGTAACGTTCTTAAACTATCTAACATTCTGGCCACTTGACCCTTAATAGTCTTCTTGGCTTTCAATTTTAATTCTTTTACTTCTTCTTTTATTATTTTGCTAGCTATTCTCTTAGCTTCAGTTAAAGATGAGTCCTTGAGAAAAAAATCTGTTCTAAGTAAATTTTGGTTTAAAAGCTCCAAAAAAACTTTTCCTTTGATGTTTTCGAGTTGATCGTCTAAACCATCCCCCTGTAGTTCATTTGTTATGTGCTGAGACAGCGCAAAGTGCTCTAATTTATTTAACTTTACAGAGTTAATATTTTTCATTAACGTCAGCACAATTTGTTCACTATATTGAGAAGTAAAACTCAGTAATCTTCTCATTAAAGTAATGCTTACTTCTGCAATAAAATCATCAACTATTTTTTGACTTTTATCATCTTCATAATTATTTTGGGCGTTATGCCAAGCCCTAAGAATTTCTTTACTGTTTTTCTTATTTTTTAGCCTGTCTAACATAAACTTACGTGCTTCATTCTCTGCTTCTGTAAGGAGCATTTGTCTAGGTGGTGTAAATTTAATCTCTGGATCGGAATGAATACCCTCTAATGTACTTAACATTCTGTAGATAACACCAGTAAAACATGTGTTAGGAATTCGTTCTTTTCTAGAGAAAGTTTGGCTATCTAGTAAATTTGCAATCAACGCGTCTTTTTTATTTTTTACATCTTCTCTATCTCCATCATTGCAGGCTCTAAGAACTAACAGAAGAATTTGTCCACCAGTGAAGCCAGAGCTATGTTTCTCATTACCTTTGCAAAAATCTTGCAAAAACATTACTAATTTTCCCTTATTCTCATTACTAAATGGTTGGCCATCAAGCATATGTAAGTGATTTATATATTCAATAAATTCTTTAAATCCCTCATTATTAATAGCGTCTTCTGGTACTGGATCATATTTGCGTATTAACTTACCAATATTATTACTAATATCGTCATTCAATTGATGGGGCAGTAAATGCTCATAAGTACCATCAAACTTATTTGTCATACTGCGAGTATTTTCTTTTATGCCTTCTAAAAAGAAACTTATAGCAGCTTTGAGTAACGTAAATGGATTAAAATCCTTTGGCCTTAATTCACTTTGTAATAGAATTAAAACCATTGCAAGTGGTATTGTTGCAAGTAACGAAACGAGCAGAAAAGTAGTTGTAAAGGTTAGATATGTTACAGAAGCAAAAAATAAAAGGAAAGATGCTATCTTAATTTTATTTTTCTCAAAAAATATTTCCCAATATTCCTTTTTACTTATTTTTTCCTGCTTTGCAGCTTTTATGTCTTTATAAACGTAAAAAGTTTTTATTTCAGATCTAAAAAACAATGTGGCAAAAGATAAAAAGACATTGGCAGGATTAACTAAAATGCTTAAAGAAACAAAAGCTGCGAAGTAACTTGCTGTCTTTAATCTGTAAGAATCCTTTCCAGGAAATTGTATTTGGGAAATACCTATCATAGCCTACTCTCTATAATATTATGATATTTTAGTAATAACAAATAGCATATAAATGTCAATGCTTAAGTATTTTACTGTCTACGCACTCATCGTACTCAATTTCAACTGTAGAGTGCGCAATTTCAAACCTATTGAGTAGTATTTTTTTTATCTCATACAAAGTATTAGTGTGTTGTCCATTTTGCTTTATCTTGGCATGCATAGTAAGTATAAAATAATTATCAGATAGTGACCATGCATGTATATGATGCACATCTATCACTTCAGGTAACTTAGATACAATCTCACTTTTTATCTCCTCAGCAGATACACTCTCAGGTGTACCTTCAAGGAGTATATGGCAAGAATTCTTGAGAATTTTATAGCCACTGTTTAAGATTATTACACTGACAAATACTGACAAAATAGGGTCCACTATTTGCCATCCGGTAAACATGATAATTATGGATGCAAGTATAGCAGCTACAGAACCTAAAATATCTCCGATAACATGCAATACAGCACTTTTTATGTTTATATTACTTTCGCATTTACTATGTAATATAAAAAAGACTATAATGTTAGAGATCAGGCCAAGTGTGGCAATTATTAGCATTACTTTCCATTCAACATTGACCGGACAAATGAATCTCTTTATTGATTCAATGATAATGACTGCTGCAATGAAAAATAGAGTTAAACCATTAACAAATGCTGCAATTATCTGCAATCTGTGATACCCATATGACCTCTGTAAATCAGATTTCTTAGCTGAAAATTTGTGCGCTACCCAGCTTAAAATCAAGGCAAAAAGATCAGTGAGCATATGCCCTGCATCTGATAACAGAGCAAGCGAGTGTGAAATTACTCCACCTACTATCTCCATAAGCATTGTTATTGCAACTATTATTATGGAATAAATTAAGCGCTTGGACTCTGCTATTGAGTGTTTGCCATTGTGCACTGCTGTCATATAAAATCTTTTTATGAGCAAAAAAACGTGGGTAACACTGGGCTCGAACCAGCGACCCCTTGCACGTCAAGCAAGTGCTCTACCAACTGAGCTAATTACCCATCTTAACCTTAGTATAGTGCTTCAGTGAAATGAAAGTCAATTTGCTTTTAGACTTCTTGCTGAATGAAACTCCTTGACAAACCTTCCCACTTTCCTTATCATACCAATAAGAGTACTTATCCTTATTTTTGATCCTCGCGGGTTCAACAACAAAAATTCAGTAAAAAACTCAGATATTTATTGGCAAATTACATAAAAATTATAGCGGCTGCATGTCTTTTTTATTTTTTCTACATTCAGCCAAATCGCGCTTGTTAGCACATTATTACAACGCCAATTTACATTATAAAACTCGCTACTAAAGGATTTTTTTACCTTTTTTTCTACTCAGTAAATTTCTTAATTATAATTCCGCTACTTATTAACAGCTATGGAATTTTAGCTATATTCTCGATTTTTCATATTGAGTTAACTATCTATACTTTTTTATTAAGATATAAATTATACTAATATGAGAATTTACGTTTTTTTCAGATGAGTCACTTTATGCTTGATATTGTAAAGACTAATAAACTAGGGGTTAAAGTAATGACAATCAATCGACAAGTAAATAAAAATATATCTAAAGATGAATATTTTAACAACAAGCATATCATAGAAGTTAAAGATTTAAATATTAAAGTAGAAGTTTATTCTCATAATTTAAGAGCAAGTAAAGTTGCTCACATTGAAAGTGAGATAAGAGAAACAGCTACTAATTTTAAAGATGCATTTAAGCTGGAGCCTGGTAGCTCAGAACAAACATTCAAAATTTATGTGTTTGATGATAAGGCTGATTACACTCACCTTGGTGGAAGCGAACGTTTTGGTTCTTACCTTGGAGATGAAGGTGGTAAATGTTACTACAAAGGAGAAGCTGATATTTTTGCTGAGATGTATGTCTATCAGCAAGGTGGCGTTCATAACCTTCAGCATGAATTTGCACATGGTTTAACTTACTTGGCTACAGGAGGAAAATCTCTACCTACAGTATTAATGGAGGGAATTGCAGATTACTTTGAACATCATTCAGATCACAAGTTCAATGCTCAAGGGTCAAGTATTGATAAAACTGAAGCCGCAAATTTGGATCTAGGTGGAATTTTAAATTTACAATACTCAGCCAATGGTGAAGAAAACAGTTTAGTGTATAAAACTGGTCATGCGTTGATAATGTACTTACAGGAAAAAGATCCTAGTTTATTAAGAGACTACCTAGATGCTTTACGTCAAGGTAACTCAGATGAATCAAAAAGTTTCTTGAAAGACATAAAAGGACATGATGCTGACTTCAAAAGTTGGCTTGCTGAGAATGATACAGAAACTGCAATGGAACATCTCAACGCTTTGCAAGTTACAAAAGGAGATTTTATAGCAACTGGTCAAGAAATAGTGGGTGGAGAAATTAAAGATGTATCGTATTATAAAGCAAATATAGAAAAAATAGATGGAGAAAACGTTGGAAGTTTCTCTGCTGTAGAGCATGTGTCATTTTACGATTATGCTCGTGCTGTTAATAGGGCAACAAATGATACCCTCGATATATCAAAGGAATATCATTTCTTAAAGGCAGTAAAAACTACTGATGGGCAGGTTAAGCTGACTTACTCTGATCAACAAGGTAATGAATATCAAAACAGTCAAGAGTATAAAATGCAAGCTTTGAGGATATTATCAAAACATGGTGAAGATCTTAGAAAATCTTACTATGATGGGAAAGAAGACTTAGATAAGCAGAAGGATATAAAATATAATGATGTGTTGAAAAGCCTGCGTGAACAGGAAGAAACACAGCGTCATGATGCATACGAGCAATACAAAAGAGGAGAGATCTCTTATGAGAAATTTGTAGAAAAATGCAATTCAGCCAGCACTAATTATCATAATGAAGATAAGAGATTATATAATGCTACACAGGACAAATATACACAACTGAAAGATGATTTGCTTGATAAAACCATAAACGCTGGCTTGAAACAAGTAAAAGAAACTCAGAACATTGACGTAGAAAAGATGTTAGAAGAGATGGTTAATATCGATCCAAACCTAATCAGAGGTGCTCATATTAATCTACAAGAAGGTAAAGTTTTCTCTATCAAAGCTCTTGGTCACGGAGATATGGGTGCACTATCTATATATGATGGGAATACAAAGCTTGGAGAGTTGTCGAGCGAATCGGGCTTTTTTAAGCAAGTTGAAGGTCAAACTAAAGAAACTTTTGTTTTTGAGGACATATTGCACAACTTGAATACTCAATATGACGGTGGTGCTTATATGGCTATTACAAAAGAAAATGGTCATTATAAAGCTTCTCTGATAGATGGCAGAACAGTTGAACGTGATGAATACTTTGATGAAGCACATTTACATGAAAATGAATTGTTGCATCCTAGCACTGGACACATTCAAAAAGATTTAGATTCTCTGCTTCTTAGAGGGACCAAAATTCTAAATCATCAGGATTCAAAGCATGCTCAATATTCTGATGAGCAAAGAGAAAGCGGTGTAATCGTAGAAAAAGGAACATTATTGGATGATAAAGGGACTGATAGAACAGACGACGATGTATACGAAGCGGTTGTAAAGCAAGGAGGCGAAAATCTACATGCATTCAAAAATATGGGCTTCTATATCACTGAAGAGATGAAAAATGAAAGAGGTGAAGTTATAAATGAAAGTAACTTGTTCATTCATGATCATGGAAAAAACGTAAGGTTTCAATTGCCAGGCAATGTTACTCACCTAAAATTGGTGGAAAAAGATGGACAATATAAATTAGCACCATCTGATTCTGAAGGAAGAGAATACAGTAGCATACCAGACGAATACAAATATATTGATCCAGTATTTGCACATGAATATGAAAAGAGAGATTATTCTCATAAACATATAAATGTGGGCCTTATAAACTTAGAAAAATATGCCCCTGGTAAACTTTTTACCATTAAACATGATCCAAATGATTATCAGATACAAAGAAACTCGAGTGGTGAAATAGTGAGAATCAACAATCAAAGATATTTCACTAAAGTAAAACTATTTGATGGTGATACTGATGAAGAAATAGGAATGTTATCTAATAACTTCCATAACTTCAAAGGGCAAATATTCTTTTCTGCTGATTATAACTACAGCTATAATGATTTCCTCGCATCTGTTTCTCCTCAAGTTGAAATTGAGAATATGGGAAATGGAAGCAAAAAAATAACTTTTGATCAAGGCAGTGGCGATATCGGCGATACTAACAGAGGCTACACGGACTATCAGAGAATATTCACAAAAGAGAAACAAACCGAAAGTCCAAAAGGGCAAGTAAGTGAAACTAAGACAGAAGTTCATAGTACTACTAATGTTGTTGCTGAAGAGAGAACTGTATCAAACGACAATAGTGAAATACAGTCTGATCAACCACAAATTCCAACAAGGGCAAAAAGGTCAGCTTCAGTGGAGGAGAAAGAGCAGGTAGTGTTGAAAGACACAATCTTGAAAATAGAAAAGAGCTATGATAGAGATGTAGAAGGAAAGCATAAGGCAAATGTAATCATAGATTATAATGATGTGAAAGCCTTGTATAATAGAGCAGAAGGAGCAGATAAGCAATCTGTGTTAGATTTTTGGAACAAACTGCATACATCGGATTATAAGATTGGTGCTTTGCCGGAAGACAAGTATTACTTTAAAGATGGCAAATTTCTAATTCACGATAGTGACACGAAAAAGCTTATAGTGTTACCTGAAGATAAGGTATCCATCAAAATAATGAAGGATGGTGATAGTTATAGTTTGGCTATATCAAATGGTAATGGCAAAGTAATAAGCAGCATTAGTAAAATAGATAATCCAAATTACGAATTGCTATCAGATTCAAGTCACTTCAGCTTAGAAACACAAGATAACTTTGAGTTATTAGATCAACATCATGAATATAATCTCTATCTAGAGAATGGTTTTGTGAAAATGTTCGACTGCGCAAGCGATCACGTTTATCACGATCATAACTCAGCCTATATCTAATATACAAGGAGGGCCCTGCCCTCTTTTTGTTATTCCAATGCCCAGACACTGGCATCCAGTTAAATTTGCTAGTATAAAAGTAATCAACGTTTCTTATGATGGAAAAATGGATTCCAGTGTCAAGCACTGGAATAACACCAAAGGGGCTACTAGGATGACATCGTCTGCTACATACTTAGATCACAAGAGAAGAATTCTGAAGCGAAAAGCTTCAAGGAAATCTTATGCAAAATCTAGTATTTACGGAATTTATATTATTTTCATGCACATTATGGTTTTTATAATTAACGGAAAGTGATATGGCTAGTTTAACTTTTAAAGACAGTGCTGGAGCAAATGTAGTATCCCCTACCATTAAAAGCATAATTTATGAAGATGCTGCACAGAATAAGTATACCTTTGGTGTAGATAATACTAGTGTTTTCAACACTTTTAGGTATGAACCTAATGGTGCTGCTGAAATAGATTACAGTGCTACAGCAACAAACTTCATGACTGGAGGTGCAATTGCTACATTATTAGGTATTGGAACTAACGTAGGTGCAATAAAAACTAAGACTGATTCTATTCCAGCTGACTTAAGCGCTGATTTGGTTACCATAAAAACTCAAGTCGGAACAGATCTGATATCAGGAATAAAGGCTAAGACTGATAAGATTACAGATACCTTAGGAGCTGATGTCATTGCTATAAAGGCTAAAACTGATACTATTCCAGCTGACTTAACAGCTAAAGTAACTTCTATAGAAACTGCTACAAATGCTGCTAATTTAGGAGACAAGGTTACTGCAATACAAACTAAGACTGATAAGATTACAGATACCTTAGGAGCTGATGTCACTGCTATAAAGGCTAAAACTGATACTATTCCAGCTGACTTAACAGCTAAAGTAACTTCTATAGAAACTGCTACAAATGCTGCTAATTTAGGAGACAAGGTTACTGCAATACAAACTAAGACTGATAAGATTACAGATACCTTAGGAGCTGATGTCATTGCTATAAAGGCTAAAACTGATACTATTCCAGCTGACTTAACAGCTAAAGTAACTGCTATAGAAACTGCTACAAATGCTGCTAATTTAGGAGACAAGGTTACTGCAATACAAACTAAGACTGATAAGATTACAGATACCTTTACTGCTGATGTTGCTGCTATAAAAGATGCTACAAGTGCTGCTAATTTAGGAAATAAGGTTACTGCAATACAAACTAAGACTGATAAGATGCCTGATAACTTAAACGATGAGTTAATTAAGTTAACTACAATAGCAAAAACTCTAAATGGTGCTCCTGAGGCAGCTGCAGCTGCTAAAGCTGTACTAGAGAGCAGTTTCAAGCAAGCTATCAATGATGCTGGGCAAGAAGGTAGTGAATGGCTTAGAAATGAGATAAAAGAGATAGTGTCACAGCCATCTTTCGAAATTCCAACAGATTCAAGTGCACCACTTTCTTGGGATTGGTAATGTAAGTGCCAGTAGATGATATCTCGCTATGTCATTTACTGTTGTCATTACAGCATGTGATACACAGCTGTACAAACATTATTCTGTAGGAAGATGTCATGCCAGTGCCCAGACACTGGCATCCATTTTCCCATCATCATAAGAAACGTTATATTTTAACATTACTTTTATACTCGCAAATTTAACTGGATCCCAGTGTCACGCACTGGGATGACATCTTCCAGCTGTGCATGTGAAGCTAAAATGGCATTCTTTTTTCTAGATTCCAACGGTCTTGATAACAGGCAAGAAGTATATTTTTCATTGCAACTAATTTGCAGTGATTTTTGTTTTAATGTAGATGGAATATAGTCCTATTGCTGCTGCGTTTGAAACATTTAGACTATCAATTACGTTTGACATTGGGATTTTTAAAAGATAATCACAACTTTCTTTAACTAGTCTCCGCATTCCTTTCTCTTCAGAACCAAAAACAATTACTCTTTTTTCCCCAAAGTTCTTTATTTCATCTATATTTTCCTTGGCATTGCAATCAAACCCATAACACCAGTAGCCTATCTTTTTTAAAGACTCCATCGTCTTTACTATGTTTGTAACGTATATTAGAGGGACAATATCCAGTGCTCCACTTGCTGCTTTTGCGATAGATGCATTTTCGCTTGGTGAATGGTGATACGGTAAAACCAATGCATCAATGTTGAAACAAGCTGAGGTTCTTAAAATCGAACCTATATTGTGTGTATCAGTAATTTGATCTAAAATGACTATAGTAGAGTTTTCACCTGATCTTTCAGCTATTTCTTCAATATTTAAGCTGTGAAAAATAGGAGTAACTTTTAAAGCAATTCCTTGGTGATTTACACCTTTGGGTAAAACATCATTGAACATTTTGTTCTCTACCAGTCGAGCTTTAATGCCCTTACTATCTGCACATTGTTTAATTTCTTTCTCAAATTCTCTGTAGAAATTTTCTGTTACTAACAGTTCTATACACCGCCTATTTTTGTTTCTTAATGCTGAAATACAAGTGTGCTTTCCATATATCCAACAGTTTTCATTAGCTTTTGATGATTTCATCTCATTATTAAAAATCAGATTTTTATAGAGTAAGCAATATTTTACTGTGTTTATATATTGTTGTAAAATTATGCAGTTCAATTAATGAATTTATGTCAGATGATGAGTTAGATTGGCAAAAAAATGTTAAGCCAATAGAATGTGGAAAAGTTACTTTGAAAGTTGATCACAAAGTAAATATAAAATCTATGATTGATAAAGGTATCTCTGGCTTACAAGAAAATTTTCTTAATACTGATAATGGTGATTCATCATTTTGTCTTGACTACAATACAAAATTAAAGATCGATAGGGGCAAATATTTTATAAGCGATAAACTCGATTTGCATGGCTATAGTATAGATGATGCTTATTGTAAATTGATAGATTTTATTATCAAAAATTATCAAGCAAGGAATAGGTGCTTATTGGTAATTACGGGGCATGGTAATAGTACAGATAAAATAGACACTATAAAGAATAGCTTAAATAAGTGGTTGAATGATACAAAAGTTCGAAATATGATCTTATACTATCAGCAAGCCATAAAAAAACATGGTGGCAAAGGAGCTTTTTATGTCTTATTAAGAAGAAATAAAGGTTAATTTTAGAGTACCTATTTAGGAGTACCTTTCTTAGAATTCACGTGTTGAAGAATGATTTCTGCTAAACCTTTACTAATTCCAGGTACGTTTTGAATTTCAGCTAGAGAAGCTTTGCTTATGTTTTCTACCGAACCAAAATGAGACATGAGTGCCTTCTTTCTTTTACTGCCAACACCGGATATTTTGCTTAATTGTGAAGCAAAAAATTGTTTATCGCGTTTTTTTCTATGCGAAGTTATTGCAAAACGGTGAGCTTCATTACGCAGCAATTGTAAATAAAGCATGACCTTGCTGTCACTTGCTAGAGTAAATTCTTCTCTGCTCGGCACATAAAATCTTTCATTTCCTGCGTTACGATCATGACCTTTTGCCATACAAGCAAAAGGAACGTTTATATTCAATATCTCCAACACATTCTGCACTATGGAAACATGTCCTGGCCCACCATCTATCAGTAAAAAATCAGGAATGATGTCTTTTATATTGCCAGAGAAACGTCTAGTAAGCACTTCTCTCATCATTTTATAGTCATCACCTGAAATTTCTTCTTTTATAGTAAATTTTCTGTACTCACTTTTTAAAAAACCTTCCTGCCCTGCAACAATCATCACACCAACTTGTTGATTTCCAGATATATGGCTATTATCATAAACCTCGATACGCTTTGGAATATTTGGTAACAAAAAGATTTTGCTAAGCTCTTCGAGCTTTTCTAGGTTATTTCTATAATCAGTAAGCTTCTGCTCTAGGCTATGCTTAGAATTATTGTAAATAAAATTCAACAAATCACGCTCTTTACTATTTTTCGCATACAAAACTTTTATTGATTTTTGAGTAAGAGCATAAAGTGCTTGCTCTATAATTTCCTTATCCTTAATAAAATCGGGAACGTAAATTTGTGCTGGTGGTGTATTAACTGGATTATACAAATTGACCAAAAAGGTGGATAAAATTTCATCATTTGGATGATCACTACAATTCTCAATGAAGTAAGGAATGCTTCCATAGTTACCTTTATCTCTGAAAGATAGTACACCAATGCATGCTAAGTCTGCCTCACGTACAATGCTGAAGAAATCTGCATCTTCTTCAAAAGAAAAATCCATTGGCTGCATTTGAATTTGCTGAAGAAATTTCAATCGATCTCTATAGACAGCAGCAAGCTCGTAGTTCATCTCCCTACTGCACTTTTCCATTGTAGAAAATAGCTGTCTTTGCACTTCTTTATTCCTTCCTAGCAGAGTATCTTGTGCTTGTTTTACTGATTTGCAGTAATCATCTTTTGTAATTTTATCTACGCATGGTGCTGAACAGCGCTTAACTTGATACTCAAGACATGGTCTTTTTGTTGAAGAGAAATATTGATCTGAACATACTCTTAAGAGAAAAGCTTTTTGCAATGATAATATAGTGTTCTTAACAGCAGCGGCAGATGGAAAAGGGCCGTAGTAATGAAACTCATTCTTCTTAAACTTACCTCTATATTTCGCTATTCTTGGATAATCATGCTTAGAAATTGTTATATAAGGATAAGATTTTCCATCCCTAAGCAAAATATTATAAGATGGTTTTAACGATTTTATTAACTGTGCTTCAAGAAGCAATGCTTCGATTTCATTCTCAGTGATGAATATTTCAACCTTAATAACCTGTAAGATCATTACTCTGATTCGTTCAGAAAGGTTTTCGAATTGAAGGTAGTCGGATAATCTCGACTTCAAGTTTTTTGCTTTACCAATGTATAAAACCTTACTCTTATCTCCAACCATCTTATAAACGCCACAGGATTGTGGAGATGATTTGATTTGTTCCTTATATTGCCTGAGCATTTATCAATTGTTTAACCTGTATAAGGTTAAACTCTGCTACTAAATGAAAGGTAGAAACAACATTTGCAAGCAAAGATAACCTGTTTATTCTAAGCTCATTAGAATCACAGTTAATCTTTACACTGTCCATAAATTGATTGATAAACGGAGCAAAACGAGCAAGTTCATCAAGCGCTGTATTAAAGTCGTTATTTTCTATCGCTTGTTTGATGTTTTTACAAGCAGCTATAGCACAATTTGATAGCGCAATCTCCTCATCTTCAATCAAAAACTTCTTACTGTAAGATGCATTATAAGTAGTGCCATCACTTTTTCTCACTTTGCTCATCATGTTACTGGCTCTTTTATAAGTGCTTAGAACCTGTTCACCTTCTTTTGTACTAAGATAACGATCCAATATCACAGTTTGCTTTTCCGCTTTCAGCAGATCATTAATATCGACTTTATATAGTATTGAATCTACAACATCTTGCCTTATATTTCTATTTTTTAAAATAATCTTGAACCTTTCTAAGCAGAATTTAAATACTAGTTCTAAAATTTGTTTTTCACTTGGCTTATCAACTGGAGTTATATTTTTATTCAATAGAAGCCTTGAACATAAAGATACTGACTTATCTATCAGCAATCTAATTGGAATATGCAAATTATTTTCAAGTATTGTTCTAATTATACCAATTGTCATTCTCCGCAAACCAAACTGATCATAAGAACCAGAGATTTTCTCACCTGCTGCAATTAAGCCAACCAAACTATCCATTTTGTCTGCAATAGCTACAGCAATCGCAGTAGGAGATTTAGGGCATTCTTGGTCCGATCCAATTGGCTTATAGTGCTCAGTTATAGCTTCCACTACTTCTTTATCCTCTTGAAAATAAGAAGCGTAGTATCCACTCATTACTCCTTGCAATCCCGGAAATTCTTTCACTATCAACGTTGCAAGATCTGCCTTTGCTAAATATGCAGCACGTTCAACTTTAATTAATGAAGCATGTGGAATAAATATCGCTACATACTTTGAAAGAGCGATAATACGCTTCACTTTTTCTTCTACGCTACCGAGCGAAGCATGAAATGAAATAGAGCTCAATTTTTTGACATAGTAATCTAGGTTTTCCTTCTTGTCTTGAGATATCAAAAACTGGGCATCAGCAAGACGTGCTTCTAATATTCTTTCATGGCCTTTGACAACTTCATTGTTGTTAACATTTACAACAGTAACAAAATGTGATATTTTCTGTCCATCACTTAAAGCAAGATACTTTTGCTGCGTATTAATTATACTAAGTATTACTTTCTTCGGTAATTCTGATGATTTTACTTTACCAAATAATACTATTGGCCACTCTATAAGCCCTGCCAATTCATTAAGTAAATAATCATTTTTTTCAAGTTGTAAGTTCTCCTCTTTTGTAAACTTATTAATCTGATCTAGTATAAATTGCTTTCTTTTGTCCAACTGGAGAATGACATTATTTTTTTCTAACAATTCAAAATAGTCTTTGGGTGTTTTAACAGTAAGTACTACATCACCTGAAAGAAACCTATGACCATACGTCACGTTGCATGCTGTAACCCCTGCAAAAGATATAGGTATTATTTCGTCATTTAAAATACATAGAATATTTTTAATTGGCCTAACCCATCTCTCTTTTCTTTCACTCCATCTCATACTCTTTGGCCAAGAAAAGTTTTTTAGCATTTCCTCCAGTTGATTTTTGAGAAACCCGTTGATGTTAAATAAGCAGCTTTCTCTCTTAATGAAGTAAAAATCTTCATCGTTTACTTTGCGAATGAGTAAATCTTCTTCACCTTTCCGGTTTTTTCTCAAAAAACCTTCGATAGCACTTTTCGGTGCATTAACTCTTGGTCCTTTAATTTCATTGTTAGAATCTTTTAGCTCTAAAGCACTTATGCCATCAATAAAAAGAGCAATGCGACGTGCAGTCACATAAACTTCTATAGATGCAAATTTCACATTATTTTTACTAAAAGCATTAGTGATATAGCTCTTAACCTGAGCTGCAGATGAATTCTGCATTCTTGATGGAATTTCTTCTGAAAGACATTCAAACAATAATTGTGACAACATATTCTACTTTGCTCTATATAATTCACAGCATTTTTTTGTTAACTCTCTCACTCTACCAATATAGGCTGTACGTTCATTCACACCAAGCACACCTCTTGCATCAAGTAGATTAAGTAGATGGCTCGTTTTAATACATTGGTCATAAGCTGCTATCGGCAATTCTTTTTCAACAAGGAATTTACACAGTTTTTCTGTATCCTCAAACTGCTGTTGTACTACTTTAGTATCATAATAATCAAGTGCCAGGTAAGAAAACTCTCGCTCTCTTTGTTTAAAAATATCTCCATAAGTTGCACCGCTACCGTTCCACATTATGTCGTAAACATTATCTACACCCTGTATGCACATTGCTAAACGCTCTAACCCATATGCTACTTCACCAGGAATTATTCTGCAGTCAATACCTCCCACTTGCTGTATATAAGTAAGTTGTGTTACTTCCATTCCGTTGCATGTAACCTCCCAACCAAGACCGGATGCGCCAACACTTGGGTTTTCCCAATCATCTTCAATAAACTTAATATCATATTCTTTTGTCGATACACCAAGAGCTTTTAAGCTATTTAAGTAAATATCTTGCAAATTGCTGCCAGATGGTTTTATTATAACTTGGTATTGATGATGCTGATATAAACGATTAGGGTTGTCGCCATAGCGTCCGTCTGCAGGTCTGATTACTGGTTGTAGATACGCAATTTTTGTTGATTTTTCGTCAATCGCTGACATGATTGTTGCGGGATGTAGTGTTCCAGCTCCAACTTCAGACGTATATGGATGAAGTATAGTACACCCTTCATCTGCCCAAAAATCTTGTAATCCCTTTATTATATCCTGTAGATTCACGCAAACTGTATATCTTTTAAACTGAATACATAAGCAAATAAGTACTATTCTATACTTATTTTTTTAATAGTGCCATGAAAATAGTCACTCAAGGCTATTGAACTTTCTTTTACATACTCAAATATGCTTTTGTTTAAAACAATCGCATCATGCATAGTCAGATCGCAGAATATAAATGCAGTCAAGTACAATAAAATCACTGCATAAAACACATGAAAAATCCCTTCAAATGTGATTGATATTGCATTGTTATAACTAAGCTGTATCGTACTTATCGGCCATGGTTTTATTACTTCTACAATATTAAAAAATAAATAAGGTATTATAAAGAAAAAGAACAAATGCATAAGATCATTAAACCAAAATGGACATTGAAGTATTGCCTTGCATATACTTAAATAGAATTTACTTACAATATAATAAATTGACATTATTGCCGGCATCGAAAACGCAACAGTCATCACCTGTCCTGATGCTATTTGTATTACTATATTCTCATCACTGCTGGCTGAAGGATCTTGAGTATGAAAAATAGATATGCCAACTAATTGCAGCACTAACATAACTATTGCTAGCTTGGTAAAAATAGCAGCTACAACTATGCCTGAATTCGGCATTTTATATAGTATAAAATCACCTCCGTATGTAAGCATTAATATAATGTCGGTAATAAATAATATTAGAAAAGAAGACCAATAATGCTGCCAACCCGGTAAATATCCTACTCCTAAAAAAGAGCTTACTATTTTGGCAGGAAAAACCTTGCCTAGCACCTTACCCAAAAATTGAAAAAAAATCCCCATGTCCTAACTAACACTTGACTTATATTTTTCACAATACTGAATTGTAATGGACTTATCAATACACTTCTTGCATAGAAAAAAGGCAAATAGTTAAAAACGATCTAAATTTACCAATAACCGTTATCCCTTCTTTCTTCATATTAGTGCCTCTATCCCAGTGCTCCTTTTCCTGTCATTCAAGTAGCCCCTTTGCGTCATTAGATCTCTTGCATAACTGGAATTCAAAAGTTGATGTCATTCCAGCTCATGACGCTGGAATCTAGTCTTTATTATGATTCAATTTGCGGTTAGTTTTTCTGGATCACAGTGTCACGCACTGTGATATGATGTCAGTATGTATAGCTAATTCAAAATATTAAAAAATTTACTAAATAAAAAAAGGCAAAAGAACCCCCTTATAGCGAGTTTTATAATTTAAATTGGCGTTGTAATAATGTGCTAACGCTTATTTTAAGCGCGATTTGGCTGAACGTAGAAAAAATAAAAAAGACATGCAGCCGCTATAATTTTATGTAATTTGCCAATAAATACCTGAGTTTTTTACTGAATTTTTGTTGTTAAATCTGCAGAGATTAAAAACAAGGATAAATACTTTTATTGATATGATAAGGAAAGTGGGAAGGTTTGTCAAGTCACTTCGGCCAGCTACCTACTTAGATGTTCCACACTGCTAAGTAGATACCAAATTTTTTGCAACATCAAGTGCAGCATAGGTAAATATTGCACTTGCACCTGCACGTTTAAAACCAATTAAGGACTCATAAATCACTCTGTTATAATCCAACCAGCCATTATTTGCTGCAGCTTTTATCATTGCGTATTCACCGCTTACTTGGTAAGCAAAAATCGGAAAATTAAACTTTTCACTTGCTGTTTTTATTACATCTAAGTATGGCATACCCGGCTTTATCATAATAAAATCTGCACCTTCATCTATATCCATTTCGATTTCGCAGATTGCTTCACGTGCATTTCTATAATCCATTTGATAACCACTTTTGTCGATGAAATTTGATGATGCGCACGAACCGACAACTTGCCTGAACGGCGCATAGAAGCTAGAACAGTACTTTACTGCATAGGACAATATTGACACATTCTGAAAGTTATTATCATCCAATGTTTTTCTTATTTTTCCTATCCTGCCATCCATCATATCAGAAGGAGCAACTATATCGCATCCTGCTTTTGCTAAAACAAGTGCTTGCTTACATAATGCTGACACAGTCTCGTCATTTTCTACATCTATCCTACTGCTTTTTAAAATGCCATCATGACCGTGAGTAGTGTATGGGTCTAGTGCAATGTCTGCAATAATGCCAATATCCGGTACATTTGATTTTACAGCACAAATTGCTTTACAGATTAAATTGTCAGGATTGTACGCTTCCTCGGCGTTTTCAGATTTTAGTTTACTATCAACTACAGGAAAAATTGCAACAGCATTAATCCCCGAGTCCTTAGCTTTCTGAATTATAGAAATTAATCCATCTATTGAATAACATTTGATATCAGGTAAGCCAGAAATTGGCTTAATTGTTTCTTCTCCGTCATGAACAAATAAGGGAAAAATCAAATCATTTACTGATAAAGTGCTTTCACTTGTTAAATTGCGAATCCACTTGCCTGAGCGCCTACGCCTTAACCTTGTATTTGGGAAATTAAACATTGGATCCAGGCAAATTCCCAGTAAAAAGCAACACTCCTGAAATGAGTATTACCCAAAGTACCGATATTGGCAAAAATACTTTCCAACCAAGACGCATTAATTGATCATAACGATAACGAGGTATTGTAGCTCTAATCCAAACAAATATAAACAAAAGTACAACTATCTTCAAAACAAACCAGATTAAACTAGAAATTTTATACAGCAAACTAAGCTCTAATGGAGGATACCACCCTCCTAGAAAGAATATTGTCATCATAGCGCTTGCTAAAATCATATTTGCATATTCTCCCAAGAAAAAGAGAGCAAAAGGCATTGATGAATACTCGACGTTATACCCAGAGACGAGCTCTGCTTCAGCTTCTGGTAAGTCAAATGGGTGACGATTAGTTTCGGCAAGCAAAGAAATAAAAAATATTATTCCTATAGGCATTAGTAATAAATCAATCCAAAATGGCATATTATGTTTCGCTACCACCATCTCTCCAAGATTTAATGTGCCAGTTGTAATAACAACTGTAGCAACTATTAGACCTATTGAAACTTCATATGAAATCATTTGAGCAGCTGACCTTATAGCGCCAAGAAATGCATAATTAGAATTACTAGACCAGCCTGCAATAATAATGCCATATATTCCCAAAGAGGATATAGCTAGCACATAAAGCACTCCAACATTAATATTTGATATTACCTTAGGGATTATTACCTGCTGTCCATTTTCTGTAATTATTTCAGCTCCAAATGGTATAACTGCCCAGGAAATTAATGCTAAAATAAAGGTGAGCATTGGAGCCATAATAAACAGTATGGTGTTTGCTCTAAATGGTATTATCGGCTCTTTAATTATCAATTTGATAGCATCTGCAAATGGCTGTAGTAGCCCAAATGGCCCTACTACACTTGGACCATGCCTTAGTTGAATTGCACCAATAACTTTACGCTCAAAGTACACTAAATATGCTACTGAAAGCAAAAGTGGAATAAGAAGAAAAAGAATATCAAATATCAAGTACATGCAACCCTAAATCAAAAAAATAGTTCATAATTGTGGCAATAAAAAATACAGCAAATGCTCTAGACACAAAAGACAATGTCCCTATTGAAATCAATAGGACAACACTTTTCTGTACAGCATTTAGCTTAATAGAATAGTAAAATGATATGCATATGAATGACACTAGTGACATCATAATTAAGATCATTGTGAGAGGCAAATAATTCCCTCTTCCCTCGGTAACTATAATAAATGTTATTGCCATCCATACATATCCTTCCGTAAATAGTGCAATAATATCATTGATAAAATCAACTAGCTTATAAACGAACTGTTTTTCTAATGTATTTTGTTCTTTACACAAAAATATAGAGTTTAATTTTCGTTGAAAATATACCAGAGTTATTAGTAATAATGGTGTTAGAATAAATAAAATATTAAGTAGAGTGTTCATAAAAATCCTTAGTACAATCTGCCATTATTTTTGAAGCACGACCTATTGAGTCTGTCATATAAAAATTACACTCCTTTAAAGTAAAAGGCGTATTACTTAAATTTATTTTACCATTGCTGATTGGTACCCATGTATTTTTTACCACTTGATCAACACTTCTAAACTGTGGACCGATAGTATCTAATTTTTTTCTCACATCAAATAAACTATCATATAACAAGGAAAGGCTCAAATATTGGGATAAATTTTTAATAATCAACCAATCTTCCTTTGCTTCACCAGGAGGAAAAACAGCTAAATTTGTTCTCTGTACTCGCCCTTCAGTATTTACATAAGTTGCATATTTTTCTGTGTATGCAGCTCCAGGTAGAATGACATCTGCTATATGCGCTCCCCTATCACCATGGTGGCCTTGATAAATTACAAATGTATTTTCTAATTTTGATGTATCAATTTCATCTGCACCAAGAAGATAAACAACTTCCACCTCGCCACTTTCTGCCTGTTTTAGCATCTGATTAATGTCTTTTCCACCTTTGCTAGGAACAAATCCAATATCGAGTCCACCAACCCTTGCTGCAGCCTTATGCAGTACGTTAAAGCCATTCCAGTCATCTCTGATCATGTTAAATTTTTCTGCAATTTTGCCAGCTAGAGCTAAAACTGATTCAGAATCATCTCTTATTAATGCATCTTGACCGATAATTAGCATAGGGTTCTGAGCCGCACTCAGTAACTCGCAGAATTTGTGATTTCCCTCTTCTATTTCTTTTAGAACGTTTGGACCATCACCTAATCTTTCAACATTATATAGATATTCAAGATTAGGACCAATATTTGCAATAGTGAAATTACCTTGTAAATATCTCTTTCTCAATCTTGCGTTAATTATTGGTGCTTCTATCCTTGGATTCGTATTGATTAGCAAGCATAAATCTGCACTTTCTATACCCTGAATAGTGGTATTGAACACATAAGATCCACGATTACTTGATATAAGATTTGCACCATCTTGCCTGCAGTCTATATTCCCCGAACCAAGCTTCTGCATCACTTCTTTGAGTAGAAGCATAGACTCACAATCTGCTAAATCACCTGCAATTGCAGCTATTTTGTTTGATTTCGTACTCTTTAGTTTCTTTGCAGCAAAAGCCAATGCTTCATTCCAATCAACTGGAATTAATTTGCCCTCTTTTTTTATATAAGGTCGATCGAGGCGTTGTACTTTGAGTCCATCGTAAGCAAAACGAGTTTTGTCTGATATCCATTCTTCGTTCACTTCTTCATTGAGTCTTGGCAATATTCGCATAACTTCAGGACCACGACAATCAACTCTAATATTACTTCCCACAGCATCTAGCACATCTATAGTTTCACAATGTGATAGCTCCCATGGACGTGCTGTAAAAGAATAGGGCTTTGAAGTTAAAGCTCCCACCGGGCAAAGATCTATAATATTCCCAGATAATTCAGAGCTAATATGCCTTTTTATGTAAGTACTAATCTCTATATTTTCTCCCCTTCCAATTCCTCCAAGTTCATTTGTACCTGCAACATCAGACAAAAATCTAACACACCGAGTGCAATGAATACACCTGTTCATTGCAGTTTCAATCAGCGGACCAAAATGTTTTTTTGGCACAGCCCTCTTATATTCATCAAGTCTGCTGATTCCTTTACCATAAGCCATCGTGATATCTTGCAAATCGCATTCACCACCTTGATCGCAAATTGGGCAATCAAGCGGGTGGTTTATTAGCAAAAACTCAAGCACACCTTCACGCGCCTTTTTTACCTTGGGAGTATCCGTGTGAATAACCATACCCTCTGCAACTGGCATTGCACAAGAAGCTACTGGTTTTGGAGGGCCACCCTCAACTTCAACCAAACACATTCTGCAGTTACCAGCAATTGCTAAACGCTCATGATAACAAAACCGCGGAACTTCAACGCCCACAACTTCACAAGCTTGAATTATAGTGAGCCCATGCTCTACTTCACATTCCTTAGAATTAATAGTAACTTTAACCACAACTACTATACAGCTTCCCACTTTATAGGATTGCCGCTTACCTCATCTTCAACTAGATTGCCGTTATCGTATTGAGCAGACATATAGTTCATACGTGAATCACGGTCTATATATCTAACCGGCTTTACCGGTTTATCCTTATACATTTTTTGTTCTGCTTTCTTACGCTGAGTAGGGTTATTTTTACTAGCTGTTTTCGCTTTTCCGCCTGCTGCCATATAAACTCCTAAAAACTTCCTATTTTATTCTAACACTTAAGTATATACCGTCAATACCAAATAGCTTTAAAGTTTTAATAGTCCATCATTACAATCATCATTTGAACAAAATACTTTCTCTTGATGCTGCTCAAGTGTGTAACTTTAGAATCCCCAAAAAAGAAAATGTAAGTTACTTTGATGATATCATTTTCTACGTCTTATAAATAGACATTCATGTAGCCGTAAATTAAGCTATAAACTCAATACAAAGATCCTTAATTATTAATCTCATAGTACTTCTCAACCAACTTATTTAGCAACCTTACACCGAAACCTACTGCCCCTCTTGGAGAAATATCAGTGCCTTTTTCGTGCCAAGCAGTGCCTGCAATGTCTAAATGTGCCCAACAAGTGTCGTTTACAAAACGCTGTAGAAACTGTGCAGCCATTATACTATCTCCACCAGAACCTGCAGGAGCTATATTTTGCACATCAGCAATCGGCGAATCAATAATTTTGTTATAAGTTTCATTCATAGGAAAGCGCCATAATTTCTCATTTACTTCATTTCCTGCATCAATCAGATGATTCGCTAATTCATCGTTATTTGAAAAAAGACCAGCATATTCATTACTTCCCAGTGCAACCACTATAGCACCAGTTAAAGTTGCAAGGTCGATCATAAATTTCGGTGCAAATCTATCTTGTGTATACCATAAAGCATCCGCAAGTATTAGTCTTCCCTCTGCATCGGTATTTAATATTTCTATTGTTTGTCCAGACATTGAAGTGACTACATCGCTCGGTCTTTGAGCATTACCATCCACTGCATTTTCTGCAAGTGCAACCACACCAATTGCATTTACTTTTGCTTTTCGCCCAGCTAGAGTATGCATCACTCCAACTACAGTAGCAGAACCTGCCATGTCATATTTCATTGACTCCATACCGCGTGAGGGTTTAAGTGACACTCCACCAGTGTCAAACGTTATACCCTTGCCTATAAAAGCTATTGGTTTTTGTTCTTGAGAAGCCCCATTCCATTTTATCACCACTAACTTTGGCTCTTTACTACTTCCTTGTGCTACTCCAAGCAGGGCTCCCATTTTTTTCTCTTCCATTTGCTTTTTATCAAGCACTTCAACCTCAAGACCAAGTTTAGTAAGTTCAGCTTTTATACGATTAGCGTAAGACTCTGGATATAAAATATTAGGTGGCTCAGTAGTAAAAGCACGTGCAAGAAAGATACCTTCACCTTCGTGTTTTAAACGCTCAAATGATTTTTCAATGCTACTTAACTGTTCATCTTTTACTAATAATGTAATTTCCTCTACTTCTGTAATTTTTTCATCCTTTTTAGTTTTATACTTATTAAACTTGAAACTGCGCAGAAATGCTCCATATGCAACATTTGCTGTACTGCCCTCGATTGAAATAGCTGCTCGCTTGATTCTTAATCTGCTTAGCTCACAATATATTTTACCACCAATATTTAATCCTTTGCTTTCATCCCATTCATCTCTCATTCCAAGACCAGCAACTATAATATTTTTTCCCTCTGATGAAGTAACGGAGAAAAATTCACCAAAACCTCCATTAAAACCACTAAATTTCTTGATGTTATCTATAGCTTGCTTATCTTGTAGAACATTAGTTATGAGCTTATCACCCTCAAACAAACCTACCACTAGCGTCTCAAAATCGGGTAAAGCTTTAGAAATTGTTATCTTCATCGTTGACATCTCCGTTGCAAATAATTGTAAGCTGCACATAAAACATAGTAAAAACATTAGTAAGATATTTTTCATATACATTTTAAGTACAATAGCGCTTAAGACTACTATGAACTCCCCTGATATGCAAGGGCTTTATCTTTTATCAGAAAATTTGTTATGCCCACCTAGGGTTATATTAAATGTGTAGGTCTTCATGGCCTGATTGTTATAAGTAAATGGTGCTATCAGAAGGCTTGCAAGTCCACTCTCAATAAGATTACCAAGAAGAAGATCATCACAGTTATCGCAATTATGATCAGCAAAAAACATTTGTGTTGTGAATTCTGGAAAATCTGGATGTTGGACCAAAAAGTTGATGTGTGGAGCCCTATCACCAATTTTACCTGGTACTATTGTAATAAAATTATAATAGCCAAGGTTATTTACTACAAATCTTCCTGATCCAGCAAAATTTGGATCAAGCTCCACATTTTCATCATAATAGCTCATGCCAAGTGAGTCTGCGTGCCATATAGAAACCACAGCATTTTGTATCGGTAAGCAATTTACATCAGTAACTCTACCCACTACATTTATTAATTCTCCTGCTGCATTATTTGGAGAGCCAGGTTTTCTTCTTAAATTATTTGAAGAGTTAAAGCTTTTTGGCCTTGTTTCAAGATCATAAATCCCTGGAGTTTCAATACAATTAAGCAAAATAGGATCAGCCGCAAATAATGACAAATCGAATATAAATTGTACTAAAAACGCTAATAAGATATTTTTTACATTCATTTTGTTTATAGTGCTTTTATCAGAATTATAGCAACCTTTTTCTTTTATTAAAGACAAGACTTTCTTTGAATCCTCCTTAGAATCACAACTATCCTTTCAGTGTATGAGTTTTAGGTTTTAGTACTGCATACACAACTGCACGGACTTCCAATTTAGAAATTGCAAATCAATCCAAACACGCAAGTGTAATGTTACCGCCACATGCTGTAGTGTTGACACTTACAACCTTTTCTATAGAAAAACGTTGCAGATAATTAGGACCACCAGCTTTTGGTCCGGTACCTGACAGTCCTCTACCGCCAAATGGTTGCATTCCAACTGCTGCACCTATTTGATTGCGATTGATGTATACATTTCCAACTGATATTTTCTTGCTTATTAAATCGATCTTACTTTGTACACGGCTTTGCAAAGAAAACGTAAGTCCATATCCTGTATTGTTTATATCACTTATAACTTCATTTAACTGCGACTTATTAAAACGTATGATATGTAAAATAGGCCCAAACACTTCTTGCTTTAATTGCGAAATTTTTTGTATCTCATAAATGTACGGAGGAAAGAAATAACCATTATAAGAATTTGTATCCATGGGTACCTTGGACAAAAGGTTTGAATCTTCATCCCTTGATATTTTTTCCGTATGTTTAGTGAGCATATCAATAGATGCTTTGTCAATTATTGGACCAATATCTGTGCTCAGTTGTATTGGGTCACCTATCTTTAGTTCTTGAGCTGCATTGCATATCATTTTTATCTGTTTTTCTGCTATATCTTCTTGAATAAATAGCACTCTGAGAGCAGAACAACGTTGACCGCCACTGCGAAATGCAGAAATTAAAACATCCTTAGTTACCTGCTCTAAAAGAGCAGAACTATCAACAATCATAGCATTTAATCCACCAGTTTCAGCGATAAGTGGCACAATAGGACCATCTCTGCTGGCAAGCATTCTATTAATTATTTGAGCGGTCTGTGTTGAGCCGGTAAAAGCTACACCGGAAATTCTATTATCTGGCACTAATATTTTACCTAAATATCGACCATCTCCTGGAACAAGATGTAATACATTTTTTGGTATTCCAGCTTCGTGTAGTATCTTAACGGCTTCATAGGCAATAATCGGCGTTTGCTCTGCCGGTTTTGCCAGCACTGCATTACCTGCTACAAGTGCAGCTGAAACCTGCCCAATGAAGATAGCAAGTGGAAAATTCCACGGTGATATGCATAAGAAAACTCCTCTGCCCTCAAAAAAGATGAAGTTATCTTCACCTGTTGGACCTGGCAATTTTTTCCAGTCATTCAGTTCGTTTTTTGCTATCATTGCATAATAGCGCAAAAAGTCGATTGCCTCTCTTACTTCTGCTATTGCATCGGATAAAATTTTTCCTGCTTCCAAGATGAGAATGTAAACCAACTCTTTCATCCTTTCCTCAAGCAAATCTGCAGCTTTTTCAAGGCATTTAGCGCGCTCTTCTGCTGAAATATTCTGCCACTTAGTAAAAGCACTATGTGCTATTTCAAGAGCATTTAAAGCCTGAGCGCTTGTTGTACTTGACACTTCTCCAATTACATTTTCCAAATGTGCAGGATTCACTACTTCGATAAATTCAGCACTATCAAGTAGTGCCTTTCCATCAATTATTGGCCCAACTTGCCATTTCTTTTCACTAAATTTTTTTATATCATTTGCAAATTGCGAAACTGTAATTGAATCACTAATATCCATCCCCAAGGAGTTTTTTCTTTCCTCTCCAAAAATATCTTGTGGCAATGGAATGTTTTGATGAGGTTCATATTCTAAACTTTTAGCTTTTTCTAATGGATCCGAGACTAATTCTTCAATTTTAACGTTAGGATCATTTATTTGATTGACGAACGAACTATTAGCTCCATTTTCAAGAAGACGCTTAACAAGATATGGTAATAAATCACTACGTTTACCAACTGGTGCATATATACGACAGCTGATGCTTGTTGCAAGTTCTGACATTGCATAATCATATAAATCCTCACCCATTCCGTGTAAACGCTGAAACTCAAATCCAGGATGATCTTTGTCAGCAAGCTCTATTATAGTAGCAAAAGTATAGGCATTATGAGTTCCAAAGCATGGGTAAAAGTGATTTACTTTGCTTAAAAGCTTCTGTGCACACGCAAGGTAGCATACATCAGTATAGCTTTTTCTTGTAAATATTGAATAACCACTTAACCCTAGCTCTTGTGCACACTTGATTTCTGAGTCCCAATATGCACCTTTCACAAGCCTCACCATAATTTTATGCTTTGATCGGATAGCAACATCCTCAACAAAATCAAGCACAGATAAAGCACGTTTTTGATATGCTTGTACAGCCAAGCCAAGCCCTCCCCACTGAGAAAGTGACTCATCAAGACGCAGTTGCTCGAATAAAACTAATGACATCTCAAGTCTTTCTGATTCTTCTGCATCTATGCATAGTGAAATGTTGTATTTTTTTGCTTCACGACAGAGCTCTAAAACCCTAGTAAATATCTCACCAGCAATTCGGTCAAATTGACCAAATTCATAACGTGGGTGCAAAGCAGAAAGTTTTATTGAAATTCCATGGGATTTAAAACAATCATTCACTTCAGTAGTTGCACCTATAGCTTTTATTGAGTGCATGTATGAATCAAAACACTCTTCTGCATCTTCAGCTGTGTGAGCAGCTTCGCCAAGCATATCAAAAGAGTATAAAAACTTACTATTGTCATCTAGTTTTGCATATCTTAAAGCTTCTTCTATGGTTTCTCCAACAACAAAATGATTAGCAAGCATAGACATTGCTTGTTTTACTGCTTTGCGAATGATCGGTTCTCCTAAATTCTTAAGTAACTTAGAAATTGCGTAATAGAACTTCGAATCGCCTTCATTATCTCTCAATATACTGCTACCTATCATCAAGCTCCATGTGGAAGCATTAACAAACAATGAAGAGGAACGCCCCAAGTGTTTATTCCATTCTTGGTTGGTAATTTTATCTTTGATCAATTCGTCTATTGTGTAATCATCTGGTATTCTAAGTAGCGATTCAGCAAGGCACATCAATGCTATTCCTTCATCATTGGAAAGCGAATATTGCTGCATAAAGGAATCTACAATACTTAATTTATTGTGTTTGATTTTTTCAATAACTTGTTTTGCAATATTGTAAATTCTGTTTTTCGAATCAACCGAAAGTTCTACTTTTTCTACAAGATAACGTACACAGCTTTTTTCATCAGTACGATAAAATCCTTGTAAACGTTTTCTGAGTTCATTAGGTTCTTGTATAGAGCTAATCATAATTATCTATAAAACACCTTTACTATATGTAAGGTAAAATTATATCATAACTTCGCATAGAACAAATCATTATTTAAAAGGACCAGGGCTGGAGCTAAAAGAAGTCTAGTACTTACTTTTACTAAGTCGAAAGAAGTATGTAGCTTAACACTCCACCACTCATTAAGTATTTAATCTCAGTTGCGGTTTGTACACAGCATTTGAGTTGTATTGATTGCTTTGAATTATCCTGTCTTTTAATGATACATTCTAGATTTCCATTTGATACTATTTCACCTTTTATGCTTATTATCTCACTACCATCAAATATCTTTCTGGTTATTCCATTTTGGAATATAAGTGGAAGAACACCCATGCCGACCAAGTTGGACCTATGTATGCGTTCAAAACTTTCTGCAATCACAGCTTTAATTCCCAGTAATGCAGTACCCTTTGCTGCCCAATCCCTACTTGAACCTGTACCATATTCTTTTCCTGCAATGACAACTAATGGAACAGCTTCTCTTTTATATTGCATTGCTGCATCAAAAATTGACATAGTTTCTTGAGAAGGAATATGTTTTGTATAGCCACCCTCAGCGCTCACCATTTTATTTCTTATTCTGATATTAGCAAAGGTTCCACGCATCATTACGTTGTGGTTACCGCGGCGAGATCCATATGAATTGAAATCTTGCGGTTCAACTCCAAGACCTTTTAAATATATGCCTGCAGGACTATTTGAGGCAATATTTCCAGCAGGGGAAATGTGGTCGGTAGTGACGCTATCGCCAAACATCGCTAGTATTTGCGCATTCTTTATATCAACTATGTTGCTTCCATTGTTCTTAGTCGATAAATTATCAAAATAGGGAGGGTTTTGTATATAAGTGCTTTTCGCGTCCCAATCATAGATTTCACCTTTCTCACACTTTATCTTTTGCCAATGCTCATCACCAGAAAAAACATCCTTATACTTTTGTATGAACATTTCACGCGTCACAACACTTTTAACACAGCTCTCAACTTCATTATTTGTTGGCCATATATCTTTGAGATAGACATCATTTCCATTCTTATCTTTGCATATTGAATCTTTTGTCAAATCAATTTGCACAGTGCCTGCAAGTGCATATGCAACAATAAGTGGCGGAGATGCCAAGTAATTAGCTTTGACTAACGGATGAATTCTTCCTTCAAAGTTACGATTGCCAGACAAAACTGCAGCAACAGTTAAGTTTTTGTTTTTTATATCATCCTCTATATCCTTATTAAGTGGACCAGAATTTCCAATGCAAGTTGTGCAGCCATATCCAACTAGATTAAAACCCAAAGCATTTAGATCTACCTGCAATCCAGACTTTTCTAAATATTCTGTCACAACTTGTGACCCTGGAGCAAGAGAAGTTTTAACCCAAGGCTTTGATTTTAATCCAAGTTTAATTGCATTACGAGCTACAAGACCTGCAGCAATCATCACACTTGGATTTGAGGTGTTAGTGCAGCTTGTTATTGCTGCAATCACTACGCTGCCACTCTGGAGCTGATCGCCATAGATAGGTTCCAACGAAGGTCTGTTTGTCTCATTAATAGGAAAAGATGTAGAAAAAGATTCCGCTACTTCTGAAAGGAAAATCTTATCCTGTGGTCTTTTAGGACCAGCCATCACTGGCTTTACGCTTGATAAATCAAGCTCTAGTGTGTCAAAAAATGCTAACTCATTACTGCTACGCCACAATCCCTGCTCTTTTGAATAGACTTCAACTAATTTGATCAGCTCTTCTGGTCGCCCTGTTAAATGTAAATAATCGAGTGTTTTCTGATCAATTGGAAAAAACCCACAAGTTGCACCATATTCTGGGGCCATGTTAGCTATAGTGGCCCTGTCTGCTAGAGATAAATAATCTAAACCATCACCATAAAATTCTACAAATTTACCAACAACACCTTTTGTTCTTAGGATACTGGTAACCGTCAGCACTAAATCAGTCGCAGTTACTCCTTCCGGTAGTCTGCCAATTAATTTAAATCCAACTACTTCTGGAATCACCATACTAATTGGTTGACCAAGCATCACAGACTCAGCTTCTATGCCTCCAACACCCCAACCAAGGACTGATAACCCGTTAATCATTGTAGTGTGACTGTCAGTACCAACTAAAGTGTCAGGATATATGACCCCATCATTATTACACACAACTTGCGCTAAATACTCAAGGTTTACTTGATGGCAAATTCCAGTACCTGGTGGTACTACTCTAAAATTTGTGAAGGACGACTCTCCCCACTTTAAAAATTGATATCTCTCCAAATTTCTTTTTACTTCTAGCTCAACATTTTTACTGAATGCGGAAGTGCTTCCATAACTATCTACTTGAACAGAGTGATCGATCACAAGATCAACAGTTACAGATGGATTTATTTTGCTTGGGTTACCTCCGTTTTTCTTCACATAATTACGCATTGAAGCTAAGTCAACGACAGCAGGAACTCCTGTGAAATCCTGCATCAAAACCCTTGCTGGCTTGTAGCTAATTTCGTGATTAATGTGTTTCTTGACGCAATTTGCTAATATCTTTATGTCATCTAATTTAACGCTTACTCCATCTTCGTTGCGCAATAAATTTTCAAGCAATACCTTGAGTGAACAAGGCAATTTGGTTAAATTTACTCCTAAGAATTTACCAGCGTTACTTAGGTTAAAGTAGTTATATAACCTTCCATCAATATTTAAAGTCGTCTTTGCATTTAAAGAATTGTTCATCCTGTATTAGTTAAAATTGGAATTACTAGCGCTACTTTTTTGTTGTTGACTTTGCTGCTGATACATAGTTTCAAAATCTATAGGATCTAGCATAAGTGGAGGAAACCCACCACTACTTGTAGTTCTTGCAATTACTTCTCTTGCAAAAGGAAAAAGAAAAGTAGGCCCGCCAATAAACAAAGCTTGTCTTACTTCCTCTTCACTCAACTCTTTCAAATTTTCTATTGAAAAAATACCACAATACTTTATCTCACAAATGAAAGCTATACCATTTTTTATATCTTCATCTTTTACCGTCGCTTTGACTTCTATATGCAAAGTAATTTCATGAAAAGGTTTTTCTTCATTTATTCCTTCTTTGCTTTCCGTTCCTTCTAATTTTGCTGAATTAATATTAACCGTCACATTAATATCGGGAGCTTTACTAGAAGGAAGGAATGGCGAATTTGGATTCTCAAACGAAAGATCTTTGACATACTGACCATGAATTTTCATTTTGTGTTGTAACATTTCTTACTTCTCCTTTAATTAAGTTGAGATATTTAATACTTTCTTATATAATATATTCATTTATAAACGAATAGCAAACCTAACTATAGGCTAATATGCAAAACATATTTTTATCAATAATTAATAATATTTAGATACTTTATATACCAAGGGGTTAAGTTACCATGATAGAGCTTGTAATATATGCTTTACTAGCGGCGTTTATTTTTTCACGCTTATACAATTCTTTAGGAAGATCAGCCAGTCTCAACCTAAAAAAGCTAACAGTTGTATTGGATGCAAGTCAAAGTAAAGAGGATGTGGTAGAAAATATCGAAGATTATATTTATAGCAACGACAAAAGTTCAATAGAAGCTATTTATAAACAAATATTACAAAAAAACAGAGATTTCTCTATTTCCAATTTTATAGAAGGTTCAAGCATAGCTTTTGAATTAATAATTAAATATTTTAACCAAGGGAATTTACCTCAATTAAAATCCCTTCTGGACAAAGATTTGTATAACAGCTTTGTGGATAAGATTAAGCATCGTAAAGAGATACACGAGTCTATAATTGTTTCTATCGTTTCACAAAAGATCTTAGAAATAAAGCTAGTAAAAAACGTAATATTTATTGCAGTATATTTCCTTTCAGAGCAAATTAACTTCGTTAAGAATAATGAAGGAGATATCATATCAGGTAGTATGTCTACTATTAACAAAGTTGAGGATGTATGGCAATTCAAAAAAAATATTAATTCATCAGATCCAACCTGGTTGCTTGTTTCCATTAACTACAAGAAGGCAAGTACCGATAAAAATTTAACAGCAAATGACAAGTAAGATTAGTTACACCGATGGAAAGTAGGCTACGAGAAATAGTACTTGATACTGAAACTACAGGTCTTGACACTGAGTCTGGCCATCGAATTATTGAGATAGGATGTGTAGAACTAATTAACCGTATTCCAACAGGTAAAACATTTCATCGATATCTTAATCCAGAGAGAGATATACCTTACCACTCATTTAAGATTCATGGTATTAGTGAGGAGTTTTTGGAAGATAAGCCACTATTTTCAGATGTTGCACTTGAATTTCTTGACTTCATATCTAATGACATCTTGGTAATTCATAATGCTGAGTTTGATATTAAGTTCCTTAATATGGAGTTAAACAAGTTGAATGCCGGGTTAATTTCCTCAGATAGAGTGCTAGATACATTACCACTTGCAAGAAAAAAGTTTGTAGGATCACCTGCTTCTTTAAATGCATTATGCAAGCGTTTTGATATATCGCTAGAAGGTAGAGAGTTACACGGAGCATTAGTTGATGCTCAATTGCTTGCAAAGGTCTATGTTGAGCTTACAGGAGGATTGCAAACCTTTTTATTTAATAATGAATGTGCTCAGGACAATAACTCTACGTTTATTCAGCATAAAGTGCGTAATTTAGCTCGCAGAGAACATTCACCAAGTATTAAAGAAATTGATGAGCATAAGAAATTGTTAGATAAAATTAACAACCCACTTTGGAAGGAATATATTGAATCAATCAACTAATCAATATATGATTTAACTTTATTGGAAACGCTTTAATGATAAAGTTTATAAGGTTATTGTCTAGTTTGCTAATAACAGTAGCAGCTATCTTCTTAGGTTATTGTTATTTTACCAAGCAAGGCATATTTGTTTCACAAAATACAGAAATTAAGGTAGGTGGAGATTTTTCTTTGATCAATCAAGACGGACAAACAGTACGCAGTAGTGATTTTAAAAATAAGTATATGATGATTTTTTTCGGATTTTCCTCATGCAAAAGAATTTGCCCTATGAATCTCGGCATAATTTCAGAAACACTTGCAAAGTTAGATAAGAAAACTGACAATAAGCTACAAACATTTTTTATCACAGTTGATCCTGAGCGCGATAACACAGAAAGGCTTAAAGAATTTCAGCAGCAATTTGACCATAGAATACAAATGCTAACTGGTGAAAGACAAAAAATAGATGAAGTGGTTGCAAAGTATAAAGTATATGCAAGTAAAGTAGATGGAGAAGAGGAAATTAACCATTCTTCAATGATATACCTTATTAGCCCTGAAGGAAAATATGTCACACACTTTGTAGCTGATTTAAATTCAGATGAAAGTCAATCTGATAAGATTCTGGCTGAGATAAAAAAATATGTAAGCTGAACTAAAGAGCTTAGCTTACTTTAAATTTATGCTAACAGCTATTTTGATTAAACTAAGTCGTTTTTTTAATTTTTTCTAGGATCAACTCAGCAGCTTTTTGTTCAGCAATTTTCTTACTAGAAGCGCATGCAGAAACTTTGCCATAATTCTCTATGAAAATTGATATAGTAAACTCAGGATTGTGTGCTGGTCCAGTTTGTTTTACAAGTTCATACTCTGGTAAAGGTAATTTGTTTTTCTGAGTCCACTCTTGCAGTGAAGTTTTAGGATCTTGAGGAGGATCGAGGATGTCTTTAGCTAGCTTTTCCCAATGTCGGATAATAAATTTTTCAACACTCTCAAGTCCACCGTCAATATAAATTGCACCTATTAGTGCCTCAAGCGAATTTTCTAAATTTTTTAAGTTACATTTCCCTCCGTTGCAACGTTCACTATTATTCATGATGATAAAGTTACCTAACTCTATTTCTTTAGCAACATTAGCAATGGTACTGCCACAAACTAGATCCGTTTTTCTTTTTGCCAATGCTCCTTCTTTTTCTTCAGGAAACATTTTAAACAGCATAGCAGATACAACCATGTTCAAAATACTATCGCCCAAAAACTCTAGCCTTTCGTAGCTTACGATCTGGTCTTCGCTATTCCTTTTATTTACGCTTGGATGGGTTAATGCCTCTTCTAATATTGCATGATCTGTAAATTTATAATTAATAACTTTAGATATTATATCGTTCAAAACTTTCATGTTCATCATTCAAAAGAAAAGCACTCCCTATCATACCTTTACACTAAAAAGTTAGCTCTACTTTACTAAAACAATATCAATAACTTCCAAAATTAATGTATACAACCCACTGCTTCAGTAATGTTACTAAATCCATCTCTTTTTACCAATTCTGCAAGCTCCAGATTGATTTTGTTCACAACTTGATGCCCCTGATATACGAGAGCAGTGTACAGTTGTACTAAAGAGGCTCCTGCCTTTATTTTTTCATATGCGTCAATACCACTTGAAACTCCCCCACATCCTATCAATAGAATCCTGCTCTTAGTAAGCTTGTACATATCACTCAATAACTCGGTTGAAAGTTGAAACAATGGTCTGCCGCTCAACCCACCACTCTCATTATAGTAAGAATCTCGACTTATCGTAGTGTTGCTTACTATTAAGCCGTCAATTTTATATTCTAGTGCAAGCTCAGCGATATCTTCTTTTGCTTGCTGATCTATATCTGGAGAAATTTTTAATATTATCGGTATCGATTCAGAGCTATCGATTGATTTCCGAGTTAGAGTGATAGATTTCAACAATTTGGATAATTCTTGTTTATTGTGCAAATCGCGCAAGTTAGGTGTGTTTGGGGATGAGATGTTCAGTACTATATAATTGCTCTTTCCATATACTATCTTTATTAAGTCAACATAATCGCTGATTTGGTCCTTTGATGTACTGTTTCTTCCTATATTTATACCAAAAATACAATCACCAAGTTTAGTTTCACTTATCTGTTTAAGAAAATAGTCTACTCCTTTATTATTAAATCCCAATCTATTAATTATTCCTTCATCTTTAATTAATCGAAAAATTCTCGGTTTTTTGTTTCCATATTGGGGATGTTTAGTTACAGTACCAGCCTCAATAAATCCAAAACCAAATGAGAGCATCGGCTTTATAACTTCCGCATTTTTATCAAAACCTGCAGCAAGACCTACAGGACTCCTAATTTTATTACCAAAAAAGTTTACATTTAAAGACTTAGGTAGTTCTATAGGTTTCCTACAGGGCATCTTTTTTAACGCCGTTATTACCAAGGAGTGAGCAATTTCAGGCGGCAGTAAAAACAATAAATTACGTAATATCATTTTGTAAAACACTTTGCTTATTTTTAGTTTATTTTTTACCATGCAACAAGAATAACTTAGAAAGCTTGAGGTTTATCAAAATAGTAAGTATATAGTTTCTATGAGTAGTAAAAACTAATTTTTCTGAAGGGAAACCAGAACTTGATCAGTATTTTTATCTACTAATTCGAGGTAGCCAAATTTGTTAATTTGAGATTTTATTAGTATAGGAATCTTATTTCGATTTAAATAAAATCCCTGTTTTGATTGTTTATTAATCCGCAACCTTACATCCCCATTTTTCCAAGCAAGCATCTTATTTATTCCAGATTTTTCTTTACAATTATCTTCATTTACAAATCCTAAGTATTCATCTTCTGAAGAAGATATTGCAATCTTGCATATTCTATACCCTACCCAATTCCCTAGATATGGATCAGTATCGTCTTTTTCGTGAAGCTTGAACTCTCCTTTGACATATTCCCATGGAGCTTTTGCATCACCTACCTTTTTTAGAAAGAGTACGTCCTGATCAAAGTTTATAATGGTCCTTGTATGAAATGTTGTTAAGCTTGTGTCCCATAATAGTTTTTCTGTGATGCTAAAATGCTCTTTATCCTTTTGCATATTTTGAAATGATACGATTATCACATCTGCTCCAACTTCTCTTCCATAGTTAACATATTGACTAGCACGCCCATGTTTGGCTGTGAATGATGACTTACCTATTAACAGAAAGTCATTAAATAACGCATTATATATAGTCTGTGCACTGTAAGCTGTACCGACGTAAACCGGCTGTTTGTTGGATGAAGGGTACTTTTCTGGTGCAAGATGAGTATACGAGCTCTTTAATAAATAGTGAAAAGTGCAACTGGTAAGCAAGAAGGGCAAACCAATCAATAATAAAACTTCTGTTAATCTCTTTGGCATTTTACTGCTTATATTTTGAATATAGTATCTTATTTTTTTAAATATTTCATTAAAAGCCACACTTCTTGTTAAAATTTCAGAAGAAAAAACGATCTAATTGGAGTAAGAGGCCGGGACCGGAATTGAACCGGTATAAAAGGATTTGCAGTCCTCCGCATAAGCCATTCTGCCACCCAGCCGTTTTTTATGCATAGATATCCATTATATCTTTTAGCATAGATAAAGCATCCTCTCTTTTTCTTTGAAAAGTGTTACGCCCGATAATTGAACCATTACCACCGCCTTGCTTAATTTCTTTCGCTTCATTGCATATGTCATTCACTGATTTTGACTCGCCACCAGAAAAAACTACTATTCTTTTCCCTGCAAAACAAGATCTTTTAACATATTCAATTCTTTTAGATAATGACTCAATATTTTCTGTTTCTATTTTCTCCCTTTCCAAATAGTTAATTGGAAGTTTTACTTTGATTATATTAGCGCCAAGTAAAGCTGCTATGTGCGCAGCATAGGCAATAACATCAACTGCTGTTTCGCCTTCTTTGGAAATTCCTTCACCGCGTGGATAAGACCATAGCACTACGGCAAGGCCGCAAGACTTAGCCTCAGCTATAATTTCGCGAGCTTCTTCCATCATATCGAAGCACTTAGCAGAACCAGGATATATAGTAAACCCAACAGCTACGCAACCCAAACGCAGCGCATCTTTTACAGAAGCAGTTATTGCTTGATCAGAAGTTAAGTTTTTCGAGTGCAAGGAGTTAGCACTATTAAGCTTCAAAATAAGTGGTAGCATTCCAGCATAAGTTGAAGCACCAGCTTCGATCATACCAAGCGGAGCAGCGTACGCGCTTACTCCCGAATCAACTGCAAGCTGAAAATGATAATGCGGATCGTAAGCATTAGGGTTAACTTCAAAACTTTTTATTGGCCCATGCTCAAATCCTTGATCTACAGGGAGAATTACTAACTTGCCAGTTCCACTAAGTTTTCCATGCATAAGAATACGAGCAAGATTTGCTTTTACCCCAGGATTTTCACTTTCGTAATAATCTAGAATTCGGTTTACTTCTTTACTCATTAACACCTTCAAGTTTGCTTAAAGTGTAGCAAAAACCATAGTTGAAGCAAAGATCTTTTTATGCTCTTGTTCCTACACCTATATTTAAAGGTGTAACTTTAGGATCGGTGGTGTGCTGCTGTGGTTTTTCTTGAATTAAATCTTCAAAATACATTTTAACAATAGGAAGAATGAGTGGCATAAGCACTAATTTGTAGTCATACCATGCAAATTTTTCCTTGTAGCTAAATTCTGTGTCTTCTTCATATAAACGCTGAATGCAGTGTTCGCTATATAATTCAGAAGCTTTCGTAAAAGTTCTAAGTAAAGCAATAAGTAATAAATCCAATGCCAAATTAACTATCAGCATTGTTCCATATTGAACAGGACAGCCATTTTGTGCAATTTCCGATGCTAAACTGCACACAGCAAACGCTGCTGCCATACATATCACATAATTATCAGCAGCAATAAGTAGATTGTATCTTCTATTTAACCTATCTAGATTTTCCTCTTGTGAGCCTCTTTGTTTACTTGCTGCATAGATAATACTACAAAAGGATATAATAAATAACCATGGCCAAACTCCGATGCTGAATGCATAAAATTTATAAGCAATATTTTGCACTTTGCCACTGTTAGCAAGCTGCGATAAGCAATATTTGACTTTATGCGACGGACCAAGTACCACATTTGCTAATATAAAAAATAAACATGCTCTATTCACAGCTTTCTCTCTACGCAATAGAATCTCATTGATTCTCCTTTGTTTTTCCTGCACTTCTCGCTGTAATGTTATAGATATGCCAGCTGCTTTTAAGTCGTTAAGATATTTCTCTAGCTTATCTTTATCTGCACTAAGTTTTTTAAACTTTTCTTCAGCTATTTTTTTCTCTTTCTCTCCTACTACTTTATCAGGGTGACATTTTAATGAAGCTCTTCTAAAGTGCCGCTCAACTAACTTAAGTACATCATCAAACTCCTGGCTTATTACTTCTTCTGCTTTTATTCCCAGCCTTGAAAATAAGTTCTGTAAATCTTGATTACTGTAATATTGATTTCTGGTTAAACTTGCCACTATAGCCTCATTAAAAAATAGTGACTATACTACAAATTTAATACTCAAGCAAGAATTTAAACTATATCAAAAGCAATTTCTTGTTTATCCATATAAATCCTTAATTTCTTTCCTTTGATTAATTGACGATTCAGCATTTCTTCAGCCAAATGACTTTTTATCTCTTTTTCAATCAACCTCTCTATCGGACGTGCTCCCATTTCTTTGCTGTAGCCAGTTTGTGCAAGATAAAACTTTACTTCCTCTTCGACTGAGCAACTTATGCCCTTTTGCATAAGTTGCTTTTTCAATTCTTGAACAAATTTATCCACAATATACAAAATGACATCTAAATTGAGGTCAGAAAAAGAAATGACTGCATCCAAGCGATTACGAAATTCAGGGCTAAAAATCCGTTCTACTGCTTTTTCGCTATCACCAATATTAAAGTCCTTATACCCAAAGCCAATAGAACTTTTGCTACGCTCAAATGCACCTGCATTGGTTGTCATAATTAAAATTGTATTGGAAAAATTAACTTTACGCCCGTAAGTATCTGTAACATAACCATAATCCATGACTTGTAGTAATATATTGTAAATATCACTATGAGCTTTCTCAATTTCATCAAGAAGTACCACACTATATTGATTGTTAGATACAGATTCTGTAAGCAATCCACCTTGGTCGTAACCCACATATCCAGGAGGGGAACCAATCATTCTAGATATTGTGTGAGGTTCCATATACTCGGACATATCAAATCGTATAAGGTTCATACCCATATTCTGTGCTAATTTCTTTGCAAGCTCAGTCTTACCTACGCCAGTTGGTCCTGCAAAAAGATAATTTGCCAAGGGTTTACTGTAACTTCTTAGACCAGATTTAGCAATTTTAATAGAATTAACAAGAGACTCTATCGCTTGCTCTTGACCAAAAATGGCTTTCTTGAGATTTTCTTTCAAAGATTTTACTCTTTGCACATCATCAAGCTCGCAAGGTACGTTTGTAATCCTAGTGATAGTATTCTTAATATCTCTACTGTTTATAATTTTTCGCCTGTTTTTTTGTAACTTACAATACGCCCCTGCTTCATCTATAACATCAACTGCTTTATCAGGTAATATTCGCCCAGTAATATACTTGTGTGAAAGTTCAGCTGCAGATTTAATGGCATGTTTCGTGTAATATACCCCATGATACCTTTCATAGTAATGCTTTATACCATCTAGTATCTTTACTGTATCATTAATAGAAGACTCTTTTACATTAATTTTTTGAAACCTCCTTGCTAATGCTTTATCCTTTTCAAAGCTATTGCTATATTCTCTATATGTAGTTGCACCTATACAACGCAACGCACCTCTTGCAAGTGCAGGTTTGAGCAGATTGCCAGCATCAAGAAAGCTGCCACTTGTTGAACCTGCTCCAATAATAGTGTGTATTTCATCAATGAAAAGAATAGCGCCAGGTTTTGCCTCAATTACTTTTATTATAGATTTTATTCTCTCTTCGAAGTCACCTCTATAGCGTGTTCCTGCAAGAAGTGATCCTAAATCCAAAGCATAAATTATGCTGGATCTCAGTGCACTCGGAACACTACCTTCAATAATTTTCAATACCAAGCCTTCAACTATTGTTGTTTTACCAACACCTGGTTCTCCGACATATAAAGGGTTATTTTTTCTGCGTCTTAGCAAGATTTCTATAGTGCGATTTAATTCATAATCACGACCAATGACATAATCTATTTTTTTGCTTCTTGCATAATCATTTAAATTTCTACAATAATTTTGTAGAACTTCTTCATCTTTTAATAATTCACCTTTATTTGCTACAGTAGAGATATCGTTATTCTTATCAAGTTTTATCTTGCGATTAGTTACATATTCTTCTATATCACCTGAATATTTTATATTGGATATGTTATAAATCAAATTAGAACCCTTTGCATTCTGTTTGCGTAATAGCTCTTCAATATATAAATCTTGCTCAGACAGAATCTCTAATAGAATACTTGCTCCATTTATTTCTTTTCTTCCCAGACGATGAGCTCGTATCATGGCTTTATGTATTATGCGTTGAAATAGCACATCAGGCTCAACTTTATTGACAGTTAATTCGGAGTTGTCTTGTAAAAAACCTTTTGTATTATTACCACGATCATTCCTTAATATAATATTATCTATATTTATGATTTCACCAGCTCTGATGTTACATCTTGATAAAACATAATTTACATCCACATCTTTGGTTAATGCTAGCAACAAATGTTCCACTTTTGCATATTTAAGCTTACAATCAGAAGCAATCTGTAACGCTCTATTTAAACTTGCCTCTAAATTTTTAGAAATCATCTATTCTCTTTAAAAGTGTAAATTTATATATAATTAGTAGCACACAATTATTAAAAAAACTGAAATCTAGCAGCTCGTTGTAGCCAAATTGAATTAAGCTACAGATTATAGTCCACACAGCCTAACATTATACCGTTGTGATAATCTCAAAACGTTATAAGCAGCAGAACTAAGATTATCAAATTGTAGGTAAATCTAATTTGGGCTAGCTATATATTCTTTCTACCATCCTCCAATCACTTCACTTTGCAGCAAGTTTACTGGAGCTTTTAAAGAATAGAAGAATAGTTAAGTACATTAATACGCTTTTTCTAGTACTCTGCTTTTCTTCTTAAATACATTGATCTTTTTTCTACCGTATTTAGCCTTTAACGTACTTGGCCTTTTAAAGATCTTTTTGCTGTTACGTTTTTGAGATTGCATACTACAATCAAAATTTGGCTCTCCTTCTTTATCTGCTAGTGAAGGCAGTCTTCTCTTATCTTGAGGTGTAACAAAAGATAATGCAAATCCTTCAGCTCCCGCACGTGCAGTTCTACCTATACGATGAACATAATCAGCTTGCGATTGTGGTACATCATAATTGATAACATGTTGAATGTGCGGAATATCAAGGCCGCGAGAAGCAACATCTGTTGCAACCATGATTTGATTGCGGCCACGACGAAAAGAATCAATGACTCTTTCACGCTTGTGCTGCCTTAAATCACCATGAATTGCCAAAGCGCTATAGTCATCTTTGTGCAATTTGTCAGCTAGCTGATCCGCTCCTCGCTTTGTTTTAACAAAAATAATGATCGATCCTTTGCGCTGACATAATTGTGTAACAAGCTTGCCATATTTTTCTGATTCTGATGCATAAACAACTTCTTGTTTAATTTTTACAGAAGTTGTAGCCTGGCAATCAACAGAAACACGCTCTGGTTGATTAAGATATTTTTCAGTAAGTTTTACTATTTCTCCAGGAAGAGTTGCAGAAAACATAAGATTTTGCCTTATTTTAGGCAAATGCTTCATAATTTCTTCAATCTGAATTCCAAAGCCCATATCAAACATACGATCCGTCTCATCAAGCACAAGAATACCAACATTCCGAGTAACTAAAGTTTTACGCTCAATATGGTCTATAATACGACCAGGAGTACCTATTATAATTTGTGGTTTTTTCTGAAGCTGATTTAGCTGCCTAAAAATAGGCTCGCCTCCGATCAACAAAGCAACTCTTAGTAAAGAACTTTGAGATAAGAGTTTTCTTATCTCACTTGTTACCTGATGAGCAAGCTCTCTGGTTGGCACGATGACTAAAGCTGAACCAATGCTTGGCTCATTCATCAATTTAGCAACCAGTGGAATAGCAAACGCTAAGGTTTTTCCAGTTCCCGTTTGAGCAGACCCAAGAATATCTTTGCCCTGAAGAGCTAGAGGAATCGCTTGCACCTGAATCGGGGTTGGAACACAAAGATTATTTTTACTTAGAGCTTGCCTAAGCAAAGTTGGAAGCCCCATTTCATGAAAATTACTCACAATACATTACCCTATTAAAAAGCTTCACGATAGACTAATCTTCCAATCTTAAATTTATTGCAGACTTTTTATTTTCTCCGTTCCTACCACGCTCTTCTTTAAGCTCATAACTTACTCTTTCCCCTTTCATTCCTCCCTTTTTATCCTCTCCTCGAAGTGCATCAGGTCTTATTCCTGAACGTTCTAATGTACTAACATGTAAAAAAACGTCCTCACCTTTACCTTCTGGCTTAATGAAACCATAGCCTTTTTCAACATTAAACCATTTTATATTACCAAATTCCATATGGATAACTCCTAAACTACTAACTAATATTATTAATGTGATGAAAAACTTTGAAATTACGATTTAGAATGCTTTAAGCTTAGTTACTGCAACTAAACTTCTATACTCCATAGTCTATTCTTAACATTACATAGTAATATTACACAATTATTGTACTTAATGCAACTAAAATTTTTAATCACTAAGTGAACCTGCTACTGTCATTTCGCTAACTTTAATCGTTGGTGAATTAAACTGCCCACAGAAAGTTAGGTCATTTGCAACAACTAAATTGCTAAACATATTTTTCAAATTGTCGGCAACAGTAATCTCGTGTATTGGATACGTTATTTTACCATTTTCTATAAAAAATCCGCATGCACCTTGACTATAATCGCCATTGATTAAATTAACACCAAAACCAAATAAATCAGTTACATATATTCCTTCTTTTACTTCGTCAATTAATTCCTTAAACGATCTATTACCATTTTTGAAATAGAAATTACTAGCTGAAGGAATAATTGCAGCATTACTTGCACGAGTTGCATTTGCGGTCGTTTCCAAGTTTAATTTCCTAGCCGAATATAGATCTAAAATCCAGTTTTGCAGTACTCCATTTTTTACAAATTCATTTCTTCTGCTCATTATTCCTTCCCCGTCAAACGGTCTTGATGTTATACCCCTTGGTAACAATGGGTCATCAATAATGCTAATCTCAGTATTAAAAATTTGATTATTTAAACTATTTCTCAAAAAAGAGCTATTATTTACAATATTGCTACCATTTATGGCAGAAGCAAAGCTCTTTACTAGCTCTTTTGCTGCTCTTTTTTCAAAAACAACCGGAAATTTGCCTGTCCTGATTGTACATGAACCCAATTGATCTATTGCTCTTTTTGCTGCTTCTTTCCCTATTGACTCCGGTGTTTTTAAATCACTGAAGTTGCATGCTACATCGTAATCGTAGCCTATTTTCATTTCACTCTTTTCTCCAGCAACAACAGAAACCTGATTAACAAAAGTTGACTTACTAAATGAACCAACAAAACCAGAAACGGTTGATAATACTGTATTTACTGAAGTATGTGAAGATGAAGCTCCTTCGGAATTAATAATATTTTTATGTGCAAGAGCTGAATTTTCTGTAGCTTCAGTAATTTCTTTTAATTTATCAATTGTTACAACATTATTATCTGAGATATTTAAATCTGCAGAAGAGATATAATTACTGCCATCTACAGCAAAACTAATATAAGGATCTTCCTGGGCATTCTTTGCCATTTCCACCACTTGGCTCACTGCACTACTAAGATTATTCAAATCGTTTGTGGAAATATACGCAGCTTTGTTCTTACCTGCTATAGCTCTAATTCCGACAGTACAGTTTCTAGATTGTGATATTTGTTCAATTTTTGATAGACGCTGAGAAACCGAGGTCTTATTAGTTTCATATATTGTAACTTCTGCGTCTTGATTCTGCTTTTTTATTAGTTTAGTGATATCTGCTGCAATATTTAATATATTCATTTTTCATTCCTTGAGTTTCTATAAAGATTCTGCACCACCTATAACTTCAATCAAATCAGTTGTAATTGCTGCTTGACGAGAACGATTATAAAGTAATGCTAGTTTATTTAGCATTTCTTTTGTATTTCTGTTTGCTGATTCCATAGCAACCATCCTAGCACTATTTTCACTTGCTGCACTTTCAAGTAAAGCAGAATAAAGAGCAGCTGTAACATAATCTTGAGTCAAAGATTTTAAAATAAACTCAATATTTTGTGGTTCATACTCATAGCTGTAATCTGTTAGAGGACTAACTACAGAATTATCAATTAATAATGAGTCTTTACTCCATGGTTTTATTGTTTCTAATATTGGCTTTTGCATGAAGGTATTATAGAATTTACTGTAAAAAACCTTAACTTTATTGTATTTACTTAGATCTATATCACTAACCAAGGCTTCCACACGCTTTAGTGTGATTCCCTTACTATTTTCAACCTTCAAGATATTTTTAGAATTAAATCTATTTTTGCCTGTCTCAAAAGCTTTCTTACCAAAAAAAACAATGTCTACTTTCTTATCATTTGCAATTAATTTGTTTATATGCTCCTGACTGAATTTAACAACAGAGGAGTTAAAGCTGCCACATAAACCACGATCAGATGCAATAATAAATACTAGGAAAGAATCTTCATTATTGATATTTAGAATTCTTGCTAGTAACTCTTGATCCGCTGATAGCGCTAGTGAAGAAATAATGCTATGCAGCTTAGATATATGCAATTTTGAATTTGATAATTTCTTTTGGCTTTGTAATAATTTTGCTGCAGAAACCATTTGCATTATTTTCGTGGTTTTCTGCACAGACTTAATATTTTTAATTCTTAAGGATAATTCCTTTAAGCTCTTCATTTTGTATATAATTCTAATTTATTAAAATATATAACTGGTAATGTCTAAAAACAAGTTTTTTTGACATTGGAGTCAAACCTAACTAAGAAACTCACAGATTTACTGTTTTGAGATAAAGATTATATTAAAGCAATCTCGATGTAAAAGTATCACACCTTATGGAGTCTTATAATATAAGGTAAATACAATTAAGACTATTGCAACTTGAGCACTTATAATCCCATTGCTTTAGCTCTTTATTACAATCAGCACATTTCCAACCTGGATCAGGCACAGCTTCTGAGTCCATCCTGTTTAACCAATAAATTGCTTGATCATACTCTTGCAACATAATCTTGAGCTGTACCATAACAAGGTAGATTGATATGTAATTAGCTTTTTTCATAGCAATATCTAAATGCTGACTTGCAAGATCATATTTCCCTAAGCTAATTGAAGACAAAGCAAGCAAGCAATAACTAAAATAATAATCAGGGCGTAAGTTATATAGTCTTTCAGCGCCTTTATTATTTAACTTGATATACATTCTAGCTGATTGAGGAGTAGGATTTACTGTATACTCTTCCTCTAATACTGTGGAAGCTTTTCTGATTTTTTCAAGCTTGATATATAATTCTGCCTTTAAATAATTGATGGGCTGAAAAGTTGCATAATAACTTTGTGCTTTAGCTAAATAATCTATAGCTTTGTAAAAACTTCCTTTACTTTCGTATTGCTTTGCTAAAGCGCAATAAAAAACCGCTAACATCTTTTTACGATCAAAGGGAAGAAAAATATTGAATTTGATAGCTTCCTTTAACTTTGAAATTGCATTTATCCAATCTTCTTGCAATATACAATGCTCTATTTGAAAGGGAATAGACAAAATTTTATCATTAATTGAACTAGAGCAATATTCTATAAATTTTTGAAAGACTAACCTTTCTTGCTTTAGGTGAATAATCAGTTTATTTATCAGAAGTAGAGCTAAGTTGCGATTTTTACTTGCAATACTCGTTAAATTATGGCTGAAAAAGCTGTAATTTCCCGTTTTACCTGAATTAAAGAGCTTTACTAAAGATAATTTATCACTTTCTTCATTTAGATTTTTAATTAGCTTATTGGTGTTCTCTATATTACCTAAGTCTAAGCTAAAGAAAGCTTCAAAGAGAAGCAATTCTTCCCTACTTCTTCTTCTATTTTTTATGTTAGCAAATGTTGATGAAATAGAAGAACAAAAACGTGCAACTGCAATCAATAAAAATAATAAGACTACGCAAGCAAGAATAACGAAATATAGATCAATACTTATAGTGTAATTGCCTAATTCCAATTTTATTACTTCACCACTTACCTTGATCCATATGCCAAATAAAAACGAAAAAGCAAAAATTATAAAATAAATCATGAGATGTATTGTAATAAGTGACGATATATTATTGAAGTATTCTTGAAAGCTACAATAAAATCATTCAATTTATTAAGCCATGGTTTGAATTCTGGGTATGTTAAGTCACTTATTGCGGTGGCTATGCTCTGCCAATCATTATCGCTTATTAATTCTTCAATTTCCGCAAGCTTTAACCTGAGTGGATCACTACGATCATCTATCTTTATCCAATTTGAAATGATTTTTTTAAACAAGTTACTTTTATTGTAGTTAATAACAGTCATGTTCTTCTCAAAAGACAATTTCAACCCGCGTAAAGTATCTACCTCTTTCAAATTTTCCAATTCATTTACTGCATTTTCTATCTCTGGATCGTCAAGCTCTGATATCAAAGGCTTTATTGAATTTATATGATTATCAAACTTGGCTTCTCGCAATAACGAATTCTTCATCTTAATCACAAGTAGCAGCAACTTTGCGAGGTTCTTATGCCTTAAACTACCATCACCTTGCTCACATTGAGTGTGCAGATTTCTCTTTAAGTCAAATATCCTTTTCTCTACCCTAGATTGATTCACTTCAAGCAATACTCTAAGTTCATCCATCTTTTCCGTTAAACCATTTATACTATTTTCACTTTCTTGCTGATTTATTTTGAAAAATATTATGTTATTTATTGCAATATGGCTAACAAATAACAATATAATTAAGAACCAACCTATGCATTTTTTTCGAGTATCATTCATAACGTAATATCTCCGCTGGGTCTTGTGCAGCTGCCTGCAATGCAGGAGGAATTGTTGCTAAAAATGACAAGAACAATGCAAGTGCAGAAATGTTCACTACATCTTGAGAAACTAATATCACTGGCAAACTTGAAAAAAAGTATATCATAGGATCAAATAGCTTGATGTTGGTAATGTTTTCTAAAAACACTCTAATATTTTCAATGTTGAGAGAAAAAATAACTCCTATAACAGAGCCAAGACAAGTTCCTGTAAAACCAATTAATAGCCCACAAGCACAAAATATGCGCATAATGCTTCCACTTGTTGCACCAAACGTACGCATAATTGCAATTGCGGATTTCTTTTCTTGCACTATCATCATCAAACTTGAAACAATATTGAATGCTGCCACAACTATAATCAAAGTAAGAATTAAAAACATCACATTTCTTTCAGTTTTTAAAGCATTAACATAATGGCTTTGCTGAGATTGCCAACTTTCAGCTTTCATTCCTGTTTCTTCTACTATAGCATTTGCTAGCTTATTAGCCGCAGCAATATCGTCTATGAACACTTCTATATTTCTCACACTATCTTTATAATTAAAAAAAGCCTGAGCTGATTTCATGGGCATATACATCAAGGTATTGTCGTACTCAAACATACCCATATCAAATATTGCTACAACTTTATATTCTTTCATTTTTGGTATTTCACCAGACAGTGCGTCAAATCCTTCAGTTGATATAAGCATAATGTTATCACCATAATCAATATTCAAAGCTTCTGCTAATCTTGCCCCTATTATGATACCTTCATCGAATTTTTCCACGTTACCCATAATTACATTATTCTTAACGGTAGTGTTATTAAATAAGTCTTTAGCTGATACACCACGAACTACGCTACCCACAATTCCACCATTTGATGCAACGATCACTTGATCATTGGTCATAGAAGTAGCTTTTAATACACCTGGGATTTTCTCAATAGATTTTAACACTGCGTGGTAATCTGAATTTATGCTTCTATCAAAGTAAACATTAATATGGCCATTAATGCCAAGTACAGAGTCGAGCAGCTTTGCTCTGAACCCATTCATTACAGACATTACTACTATTAGCGTTGCAACTCCAAGAGCAATACCAATAATAGAAAACAAGGCCATTATAGAGCAAAATCTAGAATTCTTTGCTCGCAAATAGCGAATAGCCATAGTAAATTCAAAGGCAATAGACATTATACTAAGATTTAAATATCATACTTTTTATGCTTCATATAACTGTAATTTTTCCTTTACCTCAAATTAGGTTGTCTAAATTTAGCAAGCTTATAGAATATATTCAATATTCTATATTAAGACCTTCCATATATATCGTCCGATCTTACTATATCATTATCAGATAAAAACTTTCCTACCTGAAACTCAACTATCTCAAGAGGAAATCTTGTACTTTTATTCTCAATTTTATGAAACACCTTCCTTGGAATCTCTACTACATGATTTTTTGTTATAGCATATGTTTTGTCATCTAAACTCACGCATCCAACCCCTGATAGTATTATATGGTACTCATCTCTATAGTGGTGAAATTGCTTAGAAGTGCAGCTCAGTGGATTTATAAAAAGGTATTTTATAAGAAAATCCTTACCCATTAAAATCACACTATAAAATCCCCATGGCTTAATCTCTTTCCTTGTTGGCTTTGCTTCTTTAACTTTATTAATGAACAACATTAGGCTCTTATTTTGCCGTTTATAAACTCTACCTAATAAAATCTTTTCATCATTTTCTGTCATCAAAACTGGCTCTCTTCCTTTTGTTACATGCTGAAATGAAACTAAATTCTCACTAAATCTCTTACTCAGTTCTAAAACTGAACTCCAAGTACCAATATCCATCCAATCAAAATTAGCTTCTACCATTGCAATATTTTCTGCTTTTTCTATCACTAGGTGATCAATAGATGTATCACCCATTCCTGCACAATTTTGCTGTTCTAAATACAGAAATCTCTCTCGTGGTACAAAATGCTTCATACTTTCACAACATAAATTATAGAGAGTCGGAGCAATTTTTTTTATCTCATCTATATAGCGTTTTGCTCTAAACACAAATATTCCAGAGTTCCAATAATGATTATTGTCCAGCTCATATTCAGGCTTTTCTATAAAGCTCTTTACTATGTGATATTTCCCTTTCTGACCATATACTGCATTTATATAGCCGTATTCCGAATTGAATTCATGAGGCTTTATCCCAAAAGTGACTATAGAGTCAGTTTCAGAGGCTAGCTTAGACGCTTTCTCAATAGAAACATAAAAACTATTCAAATCACCTATAAAATGGTCTGAAGGCAGAACTAAGATTGTCTCGTTCCTATCGCAGAGAAGCACAGCAATTAGTATTGCTGCCGCTGTCCCAATTTTAACTGGTTCAAAAACTACTTTACATTCCTGTAATGCATGTAATTCCTGCATCAATAATGACTCATATTGTATATTTGTGGTAATGATGGGTGGCATATAATCGCCTTTTAGCCTCAACAAAGTGTTGTGAAACATAGTATTCTGACTAAATATTTTCTGAAATTGCTTTGGCTTAGATAGAGGCCAAAGTCTGCTGCCACTACCACCACACAGTATTACAGGGCGCATTTAATTAAGATATTAATTATTTGATTAATATCTTATACTAACGGCAAAATGCATGCAAGTTTTTATTGTGAGATGATTAAAGTAAAAAGTAATTTAAAGTGATGGTTGACTACGAGCGTGATGGAGTCCCTACATTTCGTGATGAGTCTTGTCTTCTTTCTATCTCTCTATCAATATGAGGAGTGTTGCTTTTTTGATTAACGGCTGCAGCTACTTTTTCATCAGTTTTGTTTTGCAACTTTTCCTTTAAGCTTTCTCCAACACCTAGTTCTCTAGATTTATCTATACTTTCACTATTTTTGCTCAACCCCTTCTCTAAGTTTTTTTCAATATCTGATTTTCTAGCGTTAAGCTCTTTCCATGTACCCGCTATGCTAAGTGGCTTATGATCCTTCTGCTTCGGCTTTGGCCTTTCCCCATTTGTAACAACATTAAAGTCGCTTTTTACTTCTTTCCAACATTCTTTCAATTGGTGTTTCCACATAGTAAGATAAGCATCACCATACTTTTTCTCATTTGCTACAAACAATAAAATTGGAGCCTTAAGTATGGTAGCTCCCATATTCACTAAATTTTTTACTGCCATTGCAGGGGTGAACAAAAGATAGCCAAAAGACTTTGCAATTGGGTTTTGTTCGCTTATTAAATACTCCCCTAACTTTATAGGAAGAGAGGTCAACAATTTAGTACAAACTTTAGCCAAGCTTGTAGCAAAAACGATAGAAACAGATATAAGACTTTTATCTAGCTCTAGATTACCATCCTGATCTCTAATTTCTGAAAAATGGGTGCTTAGCTTCTTGTAATCACTAGCGTATAGTAATTTTCCATTTCTTCCTTTTTCATCTCTATCTTTCTCATCAACTTCTCCCGTGTCATCATTGATGAAGCAACCTTTTTTAGCAAGAAAAGAAGAATTAGTTAATCTAAGTAACTTAGTATCAACCTCAAAGACCGGCAAGTGTTTTTCAAGATCTATTTTTGAAAACTTAAATGGCTTATAAAATTTACTATAATCATTAACCTCACGCCTACCTTTACTAACTAAAAAGTCAATAGTAAAGTAAGATTTTTTATCAATTTCCTTAACCAAGGCTAGATCAAATTTGTATTCATTATATATAAGCTGGTACTCTGGATTTCCGTCTTTATCTTTTACAAGCTTGTCATTTTTTTTTACAACTCTCCCAGAATCTACAATCTGATCATAATTTTTTGGATATTGACACTTTCGTCCATCCTCATATATCATTACCTTTCTAAGGTCTTTGACATAAACTTGAGACTCAGATGAACTAAATAGATCCTTCACCTTTAGCGTAAGGTCTATTCCCCACTTTTTCAATGTCTCTAACATATTGCTAAACCAAAATCGCTATAGTTCAATAATAAAACTAGTACACTAATAATATATTAACATAGAACTGGCAACTTTACAAGAAAATATGCCTATAAAAGAAAAAAGTCGTAAAAGCAAGGACTATATAAGTAATGCTTGATAAGTATTTCATGCATGTAATTGTAAAAATCCTTAGAGGTACTCTGTCTATATAATCTTCACACACTACCTGCATTCCAAGAACTGCATGCCAAAAAATGCAAAACACCAGTATAACAAAAAACAAAAGCTCTAGTGGATGATTAATAGCCTGAAATAATTTTTCATTAAAAGATAAAGGGCTATCAACATAAAATGTGCAAGAAAATGAGTAAATAAACCAAGGAAATAAAAATAACAAAATCACCGCAGAAACACGCTGGATCCACCAATGATGTACTGAATTTACAGATTGACTCATATAAATATAAATAAAAAAGCCATAGTAGAAAGAAATAGCATTATTGTTAGTAATATAGCACTTTTTAAAACACTAGCAATTTCTAAATTAAGCCCAGCATCCCACAATAAATGACGAATACCATTAAGAAAATGATACATAAAGCTTACAAAGCATAAGATATAAGCTAATTTAGCAACAGGAGTGAACAATAATGCATTTAAGCACCTTACTATAATTAACTTAGGGGAGTAAACATATAATATAAAATACCAAGAAAGTATGATTAATAAAAGAAATAGCAAGATACCAGTCAATCTATGCATAATAGAAAAAAAACTAGTAACTTGTACTTTATATATTTGTAAATGTGGGGAAAGAGACCTGTTACTCATAAAATTTCGTTATCGAGAAATTAAAAAATAAAGTAGAAGTAAAGACAGCAGTATAGTACATAATGACACTATTATTTGAAATGGTGAATTACGTACAAAGCCTAAGGAGGTAATCCAGCTGCAGATTCCCCTACTGCTACCTTGTTACGACTTCACCCCAGTCACTGATCCCACTTTAAATAACTCCTTCCTTGCGGTTAGGCCATTAGCTTCGAGTGAAACCAATTCCCATGGCGTGACGGGCAGTGTGTACAAGACCCGAGAACGTATTCACCGTGGCATGCTGATCCACGATTACTAGCGATTCCAACTTCATGTACTCGAGTTGCAGAGTACAATCCGAACTGAGATGTCTTTTAGGGATTAGCTTAAGCTTGCGCACCTTGCAGCCCATTGTAGACACCATTGTAGCACGTGTGTAGCCCACTCCATAAAGGCCATGATGACTTGACATCATCCCCACCTTCCTCCAGCTTATCACTGGCAGTTTCCTTAAAGTACTCAGCATTACCTGATAGCAACTAAGGATGAGGGTTGCGCTCGTTGCGGGACTTAACCCAACATCTCACGACACGAGCTGACGACAGCCATGCAACACTTGTGTAAAATCCGGCCGAACCGACCCTATCCCTTCGAATAGGTATGATTTCCATGTCAAGAAGTGGTAAGGTTTTTCGCGTTGCATCGAATTAAACCACATGCTCCACCGCTTGTGCGGGTCCCCGTCAATTCCTTTGAGTTTTAATCTTGCGACCGTAGTCCCCAGGCGGAATGTTTAACGCGTTAGCTGTAATACAGAAAGTAAACTTCCCATATTTAACATTCATCGTTTACAGCGTGGACTACCAGGGTATCTAATCCTGTTTGCTCCCCACGCCTTCGCGCTTCAGCGTCAGATTTGAACCAGATAGACGCCTTCGCCACTGGTGTTCCTCCTAATATTTACGAATTTTACCTCTACATCAGGAATTCCTCTATCCTCTTTCAATCTCTAGATTAATAGTTTTAAAAGCAATTCCAAGGTTAAGCCTCGGGATTTCACTTTTAACTTATTAACCAGCCTACGCGCCCTTTACGCCCAATAATTCCGAATAACGCTAGCCCTCTCCGTATTACCGCGGCTGCTGGCACGGAGTTAGCCAGGACTTCTTCTGTGAGTACCGTCATTATCTTCCTCACTAAAAGAGCTTTACAACCCAAAGGCCTTCTTCACTCATGCGGCATGGCTGGATCAGGCTTTCGCCCATTGTCCAATATTCCCCACTGCTGCCTCCCGTAGGAGTCTGGACCGTATCTCAGTTCCAGTGTGGCTGATCATCCTCTCAGATCAGCTATAGATCATTGCCTTGGTAGGCTATTACTCCACCAACTAGCTAATCTAATATAGGCTCATCTAATAGCAATAAATTTTTCCCCCGTAGGGCGTATACGGTATTAGTTGCCGTTTCCAACAATTATTCCATACTACTAGGTAGATTCCTATACATTACTCACCCGTCTGCCACTAAGCTATACCATAGCAAGCTACAATATAACTCCGTTCGACTTGCATGTGTTAGGCCTGCCGCCAGCGTTCATTCTGAGCCAGGATCAAACTCTCAAATTTAGACTTCAACCTATAAAAGGTTGAGGGTACATCGGATAAATCCGACAAAAAATAATTTAGCTTAATACTGCTGTCTTTATTTCTACTTTAGAAATATTTTAATCTCCAACTATTCAAACAACTCTAAGAATATTATTATGTGATATAATCACTATGTCAATATGTTTTTGCAAATCAAAAGCATTAATGTATAAATATATAACTATTTGGAATATTACCATGAAAAAATACATCTTTCTGCTTGCACTCGCGCCAATGTTAGTTGGCATCACATTATACTTATTGCGCAACATTGATAACACAAAACAATCTATAACTGCAGGTGACAAGTTTTACGAAGTATTATTCTTAAAAAAAGATAATAAGTCACTGCTAGAAGAAATAGATTCAAATTGGGAGTATTTAGCAAATTTTGAACGCGCATTCAATCATATCTCAGATTCAATGCCAACAGACACAGCATCTATTATTTATAATGATTTGGCAGACGATAAAGATGCTCCTGATGTTTTGCGTGAGTTAGCACAATACTTAGAAGTAATGAGCTTACTTCACTCCAGCGGTGAAAAAACAAATAGAGATAAAATTAGTAATTTAGAATCAAATGCAGTGTACCCTTATTCAAGCCAAGAAGCTATCGCTATAGTAAAGATACACAGTAACGACATTAAAGGTGCAATTGAAATATTGCATTCATTATTAAATGATAGAGAATGTCCGACTCTAATCAAGGCCAATGCACAAGAATTACTTCGGATATACGAAAACTAAAAAACTTGCTTGCATAACAATTTGGCAGCGCATCTAATGAAATAAAGAACTTTACTTGACAAACCTCCCTATTTTATTATGGCACTAAAAGTATTTATGACTCAAAATTTGTTTTTGACTGTAGGATCAATCACAAAATCCAGTAAAAACTTAGGTGTTTATTGGTAGATTACGTAAAATTATAGCGGTTTTTTAAATTTTTTCTATACTCAGCCAAGTCGCGCTTGTTAGAACATTATTACAGCACCACTTACAGTAATATAGAGTCAAAATTTCACTACTCAGAGGTTCCTTTTACCTTTTTATTTAGTAAGACTTCTCTATATTTATAGTTAATATATCAAAGAATAAACTTCACTCGCAGAATGTCATTCTAGCACTAAAATGACAAAAAGAGTATAAAATCGCAATAGCTATGTATCAAGCACCGTTGTATTTTCTCTATATTTTAGATTACTTTGTTTACCCCCTCCCTTTACCATTCAGCTACACAGATAGTTACTACAAACCGTAAAGATGTTTAAAAGAAATCTAATTTTTTATCAACTCATACATTTCATTACCAACTTCACAACAAGGTTCTGCAGTTGGATAAAAATAATCAAAAAAGAAATAATCCTTTAGTATTTCTGGCTGCATCCAGAATTATAGTAAGTATCAAGCCTTCCTTTAAATATCAACAAGAGTATCTTTATACTTTTTCCAAATCACCCTCCCCCAAACTGGTCTACGATGTTTGATAGGTATGCATCTCGATTATTTAACCCTTTGCTCTTATATTTACCAAGCATACTTTTCATTTTAGAATTAAGATCGAATGCTTTTATTTCAAGATCTGCACCTTTCTTCATATAATCTAAATCATTAGCTAATTTTGTATTGAAACTCTGTGTAAGCTTTGCAGCCAGCTCTCTTGCTTTTCGTCTTTATTAAAGCTAGTATCAAACCAACCTCAGTCACATTTGCAACAATCACATGCTTTACACCATATTCATTTAGAACCAAATGCATTACATATTTCACTAACCGCTTTATTTCAATACTTTTTCTGCTTTAACATTGTTATAAGCAGTGGCACCCATAATATTATTTCCTCGATTATAATGAAAAATAAAATCTCCTTTACCTACGTCTGGATGATGTTTAATTACTGCGTTTAGCTGATTAACTAAACGAAATTTATTGAGGAAATAAGAAAAAATAGGGTTAAGAATTTCAGATGCTGTTGCATATAAAATCGCATAGTTATGACCTTACTGTTCATAGTATCGATCAAAAAATGAGCATCTCCATGATGACTTAAATTCTTCTAAACCTAAATACCTTGCTACATATTCAACAATAGTAAGGCCATTGCTAAAAATCCTCTTTAATAAAAAGGGGCATTAAGTTTCACGTTTCTTACAAAGGATAAGTTATTAAAATTTCAATAATTACACCATTATCAGATAAACTATCACCCAGAACACAAAAATTTTTACACTTTGAATTAGAGTTATTCTTTTCATTTGCCATAACATTCAATATCTAATCATACTGCTCTATGAAGCCTATAAAAAAAGAAAAATAGGGTAAAATTATAGAACTTTGGCTGAATTTTACCTATTTTTTGAGCAGCCCTTCTGCCTTAAAAGAAACCTCTAAGTTTTTTAGCACGGCTTGGATGTTTCAACTTACGTAGTGCTTTTGCCTCTATTTGCCTAATTCTTTCACGTGTAACATTAAAAATTTTTCCTACTTCTTCTAAGGTATGCTCCTTTCCATCTTTACCAAGGCCAAAGCGCATCCTTAGAATTCTTTCTTCTTTTGGTGTTAAAGTTGCAAGAACATTGGTCGTAATACCGCGCAAGTCGGCAAGTATTGCAGCATCCTCTGGTTTAGAAACTCGCTTATCTTCTATACAATCACCGAAGGTACTACTATCATCCTTTCCTGTTGGAGCTTCAAGACTTACTGGATCTCTTGCTATTTTCATAACTTTACGTATTCTTTCTATCGGCATTGCCAATTCTATACTTAATTCCTCTAATGTTGGCTCTCTACCCATTCCATGAGTCATCTTTCTTAATGCTTTATTGATTTTACTGATAATTTCCACCATATGAACTGGTATTCTAACTACTTTAGACTGTTCAGGTATTGCCCTAGTTATTGATTGTTTTACCCACCAAGTACCATAAGTCGAAAATTTATATCCACGTTTGTAATCAAACTTATCTACAGCCTTCATAAGACCAATATTGCCTTCTTGTATCAAGTCAAGTAGATCAAGTCCTCTTTTTGAATACTTTTTAGCAATTGAAACCACTAGCCTTAAATTAGCCTTTATCATCTCTTGCTTTGCTTCAGAGACTTCTCGTTCGTGTTTTTGTATTCTCTTGATTAGCTCCTTAAACTCTTGTACTTTATCTCCTTGTACATAACTCTTAATATTTCTTAAGGCACTAGCTATATATTCATAGTTATCGTTTATAAACCTTAAGAATTTATTTTTTAATTCACCTGTAAAAAGGGACTGATTTTCATTCTTCTTTAAAAGACTGATTTCGCTCAATTCGTGCTCTAAAAGCACAGCACAATAAATATTATAGAAACTTTCTCTATCAATATCGTACTTTCTAGCCTCAGTAATAAGATTAGCTTCTTCAAACGTGATTAGTCTATTTATTTCGTAAAGTTTTTGTGTAATTCTGGCAATAGCAGCATCACTAAACTGAATTTGTAATGCTACAGACCATATTTGATTATATAAATTTTCTAGCTCATTAGAGAAATCTTTAGAATTTTTTTTCAATACCAATGCTTCATTTGTTAAAGTAATGATCTCATCCAATGCTGTGATAACCTTTGGCAATAAATCACTTTCCATTTCAAGAACAGAAATGTTTAAATTCGCTGAACTTATATCTTCACTCTCATTTCCCTTTTCATCGTTGCCTTTTTCCTCATCATCAACATAATCTTTAACATCTTCAGCTTCACTTTCTTCTTTGGCTACCATATTGAAATCAGAGTTATAAATTGCATCTAGATTTATCATTTCTCTCAGCAAAAAAGTTCCCCCACTTAAATCATCACGCCATGTTTTGATCATGTTGAATACCACTGATGTTTCAATTATTGCACGTAACATGTTATGCTTTTCAGATTCAATTTTTTTTGCTATCTTAATTTCATCTGCTCGTGACAAAAGCTTTACAGAGCTCATATCTTGTAAATAAATCCTTACTGGATCATCATTTTGCACTAAAGTTGTAGTAGTATTCAACGATGTCTCATCATCATCAAGCTTATTACCATCATCATTAGAAGGAGCTTCTTCCTCATCCTCACTACTTTCGAGTATGTTAATTCCAGAGTCTTGCAATAAAGCTATAGTATCATCTATAAAATCAGGTGGAAAACTTTCATCTGACAACTTATCATTTATATCATCAAAAGTGATAAAACCGCCCTTTCTTATACTTTTGGTTACAAGATCTTTGATGATCTTTTTCCTATCTTCCGTACCATTAATAGTTGACATCATTACCTTTACAGTTTATAATTTTATTTCTTATTTATCAAATAAACTTACAATTAGCAAGCTTATAGTTTTATTCTTAATTTATAGTTACTTGCTACTTCATATAGTTTAAGATACTGTCAATTTATTCACACTCTTCTTAATCAACTAATCTCTCCATTCTTACTACTATGGACAATCCAACTGAAAATGTTGCAATTCCAACCACTATAGCAGTAAGCATTAAGACGTGAGGTATAGGATTGGTATATAAGTGAAAATTTGAAGTCAATATAGGAGGTAAAGAACTTTTTACATACCCTAAAGATATGTAAAACAACAAAACAGATGCTTGTAAGACACTTAATCCCATCATTTTTTTTATTAAGTTTTTATCATTTACAATGATATAGAAACCTAGCACCATTAATATAGTAATGCCTACATAATTATATAGAGTCATTGTTTTTTCTTGCGAGCAAAATTTATATATATGATTAACATGGAAGAAGAGACGGTAAGCAATACACCCAGCTCCACTAAGAAAATACCCAATTTTTGACCTGTTCTACTATTAGCTGACAATATACTATAGGATAAAAAATTTTGGCCAAATAAAACTGTTATAATACCAGCTCCTCCATAGGTTAAAATACCTAGTACGTTAGTAAATTTGATAATAGAGTAAGGTATTGCTTTTAAAGTTGTAGGTATATCAAATAACATAGAATATAATATTATCCCAGAAGCAATAATTATTCCCGCCTGAAAACCTCCACCTGGAGTATAGTCACCATGAAACTGTATGTATAAACCAAACAAAATGATAAAAGGTATCATCAAAAATGTTACTGCACTTAATACCGGATCTTTAATCACTTTCTTTCTCTTCTAATATTAACATTATACAAAGTGCAGCAGTAAAAACTACTATAGTTTCTCCAAATGTGTCATAGCCACGAAAGCTTGCTAAAACAGCTGTCACTATATTAGGAATACCAATAGCTTTTTCAGTATTTTCTACATAATAAGGAGCAACGTGCAAGTGAACTGGAGCATTATGACTGCCAAAATCTGGTAATTGAATCATAAAGTATGATAAACATGCAGTCAAAAATAACATAAAAAAAAGTGTTGTGGGGCTATGAGATAAATTTGCTTTGTAATTCTTTACCAAAGAGAGTGCTGCAAACGTAAAGACTGTGCTCAATCCTGCACCAACAGAAGCTTCAGTAATTGCAACATCTGGCGCATTCATAATCAAGTACATAAGTGCAATAAGTGAACTAAATACACACATTAGAACAGCACTTACAACCAAATGTTTCGAAAGAACTATAAAAACTGTAACCGTGAGTAACAGCAAAAGTAATATTAGATTCAGTATTTCTAGCATCTTAACCTTCTTTAATAGTCTTTACTTTTATAATAAGTACGCGCTAAAATATAACTGTTAGTTGAATTGGCTATCCATATTATAAAAATCAATAATATAACTTTAATAGTATTGATTGAAAATTCATTTTGCCAAGCAAAACCAATCAACAACAACATTGCGCCACTAGAATCTGCAATACCTGCAGCATGTAGTCTAGTATAGAAATCAGGAAATACTACTACTCCTACGCTTGAAATGAATGTTAAACAAACACCTAAAAATATGAGAATGGATGCTACCATAAATTATCAAAACAACATTAATCTCATTAGCGCTATAGTTGATATAAAGCTGATGCTAGCATATAGTAATGCTATATCAATTAAAAAAAAATCATTCAGAGTAATCGATATTGCTGTTATGAGTAAAACTACTTGTGTTGATAAACTATTGAATGCTAAAATCTTATTGTATACATCACTTGACCTAAATACTATACAACATAACATTACACTCATACAGAACAAAAGCGCATAGATAGCAATACTAATCATTTATAAGCTATTATAACCTCTGCAGATTTCTAAATCGGTACTTCTTCACCACTATCTTGATCATCTATTTCATCATCGTGGCTTTCTTGACTTACATCCAGACTTGTGTTAAGTTGATGATCAGAAAAATTTAACAAATTTGCTAGCTTACTTGGACTATTAATATAAGTATTATCTGTATTTCCTTTCATGTGCTCCTTGCACCTTTTCACCAAAAGGTTAAACAACTCATGAGTATTCACCTTCTTTTCTGCTATTTCATATAAAGAAACTATCGTATCCTTATGATCTTTAAACTTAACCATTTCAACGGGATCGCTTGCCCCTGTACTCAAATCATGCGTTCTTTGACTTGCTAGCAGAACCAATTTAAAACGGTTGTGTACCTGTTCTACACACTTTTCTACAATAGACTCAATCATAAAATACTACCTTGATAAACTTTATACTATATCACAAAAAATAAGATGTCAACTTCGGATCTATTGAGATCCAATTCTACATTCTACTTTTTCTTCTTTAGCTTTTACTGATTGATTTTCTGTTATTGTAATTGTTATTTCATGATCAAGCTTTTTCAAAAAACCTAACAGTCTCTCTAAAGAAAAACCACTTGTCTTACCACTTTTAATTTGTGACACCTTTGGTTGATCAATACCAAGTTTCTCAGCCGCACAAGCTTGAGTCCAAGTATTTTTTCCTATAATTTTACTTATTATGCTCAGCAATTTTTTTTTTATTGCTTCACTATCCAGATTGTTTAATGATATTGTTTCCATAATTTTTACTCTCACATACCAACTAGCTTTATTAAATATTATATAATTTGTCAATAACTATAATGATATACTGATACTCAAAATTTTAAATTGACTATAATTTTTATCAAAATACTAGTAATTTCAAACTATTATTTTGAAAAAAACTTACTATTAAAGAGAATAAGTTGAAATTGCAAAGTTTAAAATACAGAAATAATCATTTTACAAACTCGTTTTAGAGACTGTACATGATCTCAAGAAAGGAATAAAGCAGGAGATAGAGTATGTAAATTATGAAAACAGAGCAAGATGAGTAGGAGAAAAACTGAGTAGAGTTCTGTAGAAAGAAACAAAATCAAGAAGATTTAGGATATATTTTACATAGTGTTACAGGTCCTAAAAAGTGGCTTCAGTGAATCAACAATGTTTTCAAAATGGCAAGATTATTTTAATAAATGAAGTAAAAAACATAGCGGAAGTAAAGAAAGTGTTTTGAAACATATATAAAAAAGTAATTGCAAAGAAACAAATAAAAGGATGTAACTGTAGAAATCTTTGCCGTATTGTCAAAAGGTAAGTCTCTAATACTCTTATAGAAAAGTGTAGACAATTGTGATAAGCAAAATTCAATACTAGCTTACAAATCGTCTTCTTGCTTCCACCGCTTTGCTTCTAAAAAGATTATGAATAGACCCTTATATCCGAAATTTATACCTCTATATTTTAATATAGGGATTCATTTCAATTTTTAAAGTTTCTATTTAATAAGAATGCTATATCATATTCGTAATTTAATTTAAATATCTGTTGCTTCTGAAATACTATTTGGTTAGTAAATAAAATCATGTCTAATACAGAAAAAATGAAAAAGGATGTTGCTGTAATTATGGGAAGCGAGTCGGATTATGGCACTATGGTGCATGCTATTAACCTATTAAAAGAATTGGAAATTTCACATGATGTATTTATAATATCCGCACACAGAACACCAGAGAGACTCTTTAATTTTACTAAGTCTGCTCAAGAAAAAGGCTTTAAGGTTATTATAGCTGGTGCAGGAGGAGCGGCTCATTTACCTGGTATGACTGCATCGCTTACTTATTTACCTGTTATCGGTATTCCTGTGCATAGCAAGCAATTAAATGGGCTAGATAGTCTATTATCTATAGTGCAGATGCCAAAAGGTGTTCCAGTTGCAACAATGTCTATAGGAGAGAGTGGAGCATGCAATGCCGCTATTACTGCTGCATCTATATTGTCGATTTCTAATAGTGAAATTGCAGATAGATTAAAAAAATGGAGAGAGGGGCAAACTAAAGCAGTAAAAGAAAAACCAACATTATAATGGCAATAGTTCTTTTAGATACAAAAACCATAAATCGTATAGCAGCAGGAGAGGTAATAGAAAGGCCTGCAAGTGTGGTAAAGGAATTAGTGGAAAATGCAATAGATGCCAGAAGCTCAGAGATAGAAATTAAGATAGAAAGTGGTGGGCGTAACCTCATTACTGTAATCGATGATGGTAGCGGAGTAAAAAAGGATGATTTAGAACTTGCGTTTATGCGCCATGCTACTTCAAAATTGAGTGACAGTGAATTGATAGAGATCAAGCATCTTGGCTTTAGAGGAGAAGCTTTGCCTTCAATTGCAGCAGTAAGCAGAATAAAATTATCATCTAAGGCAAGCAAAGCAGATCAAGCATGGTCTATAAGGTATGAGGGGGGAGAAAAAATAGGAGAGCTTGTTCCTTATCCTTTATCGATAGGAACATATATTGAAGTACGAGATTTATTTTTTGCCACACCAAATAGACTAAAATTTCTCAAAACCGAAAGGGCAGAAACACAAAGCATTGTTGATATTGTAAACAACTTAGCAATGATCAATTATGGAATTGAGTTTACTCTTATCTCCGATAATAAGAAGCTTCTTAAGTATGCTAAGCAGAACTCATTATTTAGCAGGCTATGCGAAGTAGAAGAAGAATTTCATGAAAACTCTTTGCAAATTAGTGAAGAAGAAGATGGCATTAGACTTACAGGATACATCTGTAAACCTACTGTCAATCGTAGCAATTCAACTCAGATCTATACATTTGTTAATGGTAGACCAATTAAAGATAATCTACTTATTGGTGCAATTCGTTATGCGTATCACGACCTTATTCCAAGCAATAGATATCCTTTTGCAGCGCTGCACTTAGAGATACCGTATGATCAAGTTGATGTAAATGTGCATCCAAATAAATCAGAGGTAAGGTTTCAGAACAAGAGGCTAATATATGAAATAGTGAGAAGAGGGCTAATAAAAGTGCTATCAAAGAGAATAGATCTTGCAGAAACTGTATTGGCCCAGAATGGAACAACAACGAATCATCTATCATCAGATCCTTTTAGTAGGTCTAGTCTTAAAAATGAATTTTATGGAAGAAGGTCGGATCCTTTTGAAAACCAGTTAATGAGAGAATTTACTTCTCCAAATATAGAGAGAAAAAGCTTATCAGAACATTCAAAATCGTTTGATTATACTGGTATGCAAAAATCTCCTCCACGAGCAGAAACTACAATTTTGGAAAGGAAACAAACCGATCTAATAAGGGACTATCCACTTGGGTTTGCACACTGTCAAATCTACAATACTTATATTATTGCCGAGGTAAGAGACAAACTAATTATAGTAGATCAGCATGCAGCCCATGAAAGACTAGTATACGAGTGCTTAAAGGAGAAATCAAGTATAAAAAGACAAAAACTTCTTTTGCCTGAAATGGTTGAAATCAAAAGTCAAGCCGGTATGGAAATGATAGAAGTTTATAAGGATAAGCTTTTCGAAATGGGCTTTGATATCGAAATTAAATCAGAAAATGCGATCATAGTAAAAGAAATACCTGCAATCTTAGGGTCAATAGATGTGAAGAAAATGCTAATTGATATAGTGGATAGATTAATAGAAATAGAAGATACTCTACCTATAGAGGATAAAATAAATAAAATACTAGCTACAATTGCTTGTCATGGATCAATTAGAGCAGGTAGAAAGATGAAATTAGAGGAGATGAATGAGTTGTTGAGGCAAATAGAAAAAACACCATATTCTGGACAATGCAATCACGGAAGACCAACCTATATAGAAATGAAATTAAGCGATATTGAAAAGTTATTTGAGCGAAGGTAAGAAATTGTCACAAATGTGTATAGATTATACAACCCTAGTTTCGTCATCTCAAAACTCAGATACACAATTGTTCGAACATTGCAATTTGCAGGTAATTTGTATAGTAGATAATGTCATTCTATTACTTGACGATGATTTATTATGCAGCTACTTGATTAAAATTAAGTTTCCTAAATCCCAGGCATTGTCTTTTATGTTAATAATTAATATACAACTAAAGATACTTATCAAAAACGACAATAAAGAATTCAAAAAAAGCCAGAAATTCTGTAGAATTGACCATATCATATAGAGAAAAAGGAAGTGTATGATCACATCCTTCACTCCGATCATTAATCTGCAAACAAAATAGTTTTGCATTTTTTGATAAGATTAAGTAATATCAGCGTATTAGTTATACAATTAATAATTTTTATGGATGAGCGTAATCCTTGGAATCTTGGAAAGAAACCGTCAGGTTCAAGTAATGAAGATATTTTAAGTAAAGCTGTGTCTGATATAAGATGCTTTTTTAATGGCTTAACCAGAAATAGAGGGAAAAAACCTTATTTCATCATTTTTATTGTTTTGTTGTTTTATCTTTGTACTGGTTTCTATATTGTCCATCCGAGTGAGGAAGGTATAGAACTTACTTTTGGCAAATATTCCAATACAGAAACATCTGGTTTGCGTTATCACTTTCCCTACCCTATTGGTAAGGTTTTTAAAGTAAATGTTAAAGAAGTAAATCGTGAAGAAATTGGGATAAGCAGCTCTTATGGGCGAGATACAGATCGTGGTGAAGGAGTGATGCTTACCGGAGATGAGAACATAGTCAACGTTAACTTTGAGGTCCAATGGAGAGTCAGGGATGCTAAAGATTATTTATTCAAAGTGCGGGATTATAAACCTGGTTTTAGCGTTAAAAATGCTGCTGAAAGTGCTATGAGAGAAATAATAGGTAAGAATACGATCTCTTTTGCACTCGAAGGTCAAGGCAGGGCTGAAATTTCCAGAGATACTATAATTTTATTGCAACAGATTCTTGATGGATATCAAATGGGTATAGAGATTTTATCCGTTCAAATGAAAAAAATTGATCCACCAGAAAAGGTGATTAGCTCATTTAGGGATGTACAAAGTGCTCGCGCAGATAAGGAGCGTACCATAAACGAAGCATACGCTTACAGTAATGATATTATACCTCGTGCAAAAGGTGAAGCAATAAAGATAAAATTAGATGCAGAAGCATACGAGAATGAAATAATAAATGAAGCAAAAGGTAATGCAAATCGCTTTTTATCTCTTTACGAAGAATATAGACAAAATCCTTCTCTTGTTAAGAATCGTATTTATCTTGAAACTATGGAAAATATTTTCAGCAAGGTAGATAAGTTTGTTATAACAGACGATCTGAAAGGTATGTTCTCTTATTTACCTCTTACAAATTTAGGAAAATAGCCATGAGTAGTAATATAAAAATTGTTTTTGCTTTTATATTTGTTGTATTATTGATTGCCTTATCTAATTCAATCTTCGTTGTTCAAGAAACAAAACAAGCAATAGTTATACAACTCGGTAAAGTCGTAAAAGATGTTAGGGACAGTGGTTTATATTTTAAATTGCCATTTATAAATAACGTAGAATTTCTTGATAAGAGAATTTTAGATTTAAGTCCTGATAAAACTCCAAGGGAAGTGATAACTGCAGATCAAAAGCGTATTATAGTAGATGCTTATGCAAAATATAAAATAATAGATCCTATTACTTTTTATCAAACTGTGAAAAATGAATCAGGGCTAGTTAGAAGATTATATCCTGTCATAGAAGCTCACATAAGGGAGAATATAGGAAGATTTTCATTAATTAGTTTGTTGAATGAAAAGAGATCAGAAGTTATGCAATTAATTCAACGTGGAGTTTATTCTGAAGCTGGAAAATTTGGCATAGAGATAATAGATGTAAGAATTAAGAGAGCAGATCTACCAGAAGAAAATAGTTCTGCAATATTCCGCCGCATGCAAACTGAAAGAGAAAAGGAAGCAAAAGAAATTAGAGCAGAAGGAGAACAAGCTGGACAAGAAATTAGATCAAAAGCTGATAAATTAAAAAGGGGAATTGTCTCTAGTGCAGTAAAAGAATCACATGAAATAAGAGGCCGTGGTTATGCTGAAGCAACTAGAATCTATAATGAGGCATTCAAGGTTGATGAAGAGTTTTTTAACTTTTATCGCTCTATGAAAGCTTACAGTAAATCATTTGCTGAGGGTAATACTAAATTTGTGCTTTCACCAAATAATAATTTCTTAGATATTTTGAACAAGGGATGGAAATAGTTTATGAAAAGTAAAGCATTTATTTTATCTATATTTGCATATTTTTTAATTTCATTTTCTTCATATGCTAATCTGTTTGCAAAAACAGTTGCAGATCCTGTATGTAGTTGTAATAAAGGGCTTGCTGATATAGTGGAAGAACTTATTCCCGCAGTTGTAAATATTTCAAGTGAGCAAATAGTTAAGCAAGAAAATAACAGTAGAACTAAAATTCCCTTTACGCCAAGAAATAATTTCTTTGATGACTTTAGAGAATTTTTCGAGCATTTTGATCAATTTTTCGATAGAGCTCCTAGCATTAATAGAGAAGTGACGTTACTTGGGTCTGGATTTATTATAGATAAAAGTGGAACCATAGTAACCAACTATCACGTTATTAAAAATGCCCAAGATATTACAGTTACTATGAACGATAATACTTATTTCAAAGCAGAAGTTTTAGGCTATGATGCAAAAACTGATCTTGCTGTGCTTAAGATTAATTCTGATAAAGATCTTCCTTTTGTTGAATTTGGTAATTCTGATAAAGCAAGAGTTGGTGATACAGTTATTGCAATAGGCAACCCTTTTGGTTTGGGTGGCTCTGTAAGTACAGGAATTGTGTCTGCAAGATCTAGAGACATTAGTATTGGTACTATGAATGAATTTATTCAAACTGATGCTGCAATTAATAGAGGTAACTCAGGGGGACCACTATTTCATCTAAATGGAAAAGTTATAGGTATTAATACTGCTATTTATTCCCCATCTGAGTCTGGCGGTAACGTGGGTATAGGCTTTGCTATACCATCTAATCTAGCTATTTCAATTATTGACACATTAAAAAGTGGTAAAAAAATAAAACATGGTTGGCTTGGCGTGCAAGTTCAGCCTATAACAAAAGAATTTGCTGAATCCTTGAGTTTAAAAGATATCAAAGGTGCATTAGTTGCAAGCGTAGTAAAGGGCAGTCCTGCAGAGAAAGGAGGAATCAAAGTAGGTGATATACTATTAGAGTTTGACGGCAAAAAAATTGATAGAATGACGCAATTACCTCATATGGTTTCACGAACTGAGCCCGGAAAGAAAGTACAGGTTAAGTTACTTAGAAAAGGTAAAGAAGTCAATATCAAGGTTGCAATCGAGGAATCTACAAATGATGATTCAGGTAATAATCAAGAAGAAAATAAATCAACATCTAGTTATATAAGTGGTTTAACCGTTTCAAATTTGCCAAAAGAACTAAAAAAAAATGCACCCACAAAGGGTGTAGTAGTTACTAGTGTAGATAGTAGTAGTAATTCTACACTACGTGTTATTAAGAAAGGTGATATAATTATCCAACTAGATGGAATCGATATTGAAAATACTAATGATTTTCAAAAACAAATTGATTCAGCAGTAAAAAAAGACGGCAAAGATTCAGTAATGTTGCTTATTTACCGCAATGGAAACCAGTTTTTTACTTCAATCAAATTGAAGAAGTAGCTATTTATCTAGCTGGTCATGAAAAAATTGCTTGACAAATTTAACTAGCTTCTTTACCCTAAGGGTGAGGGCTTTTCTGTAGATTAATAAAATTTATCCCTATACTGAAAACGTTTCCAACGAGATTATGGAAGAACTAGATTTCAGTATCAAGCACTGGAACATCATCATCTATAAGATGAAAGAGCTGGAGTGGTAAGAAATTCGATAATATAAAGCATTTTTATGCTCAGTTGTAAAAAAATAACTTTCTTTCACAAATTAGTTTATAACTAAATTAGTATAAAGCATAATCATATTTACTTATCATCATTATTAATCAATAATTAATACCCATAAATTAACTATATCTAATCGCAAAGGGAGGTGGAGATGCGTTTTAAACTAGAAAAAGAAGATATTCCACAAAACGATTGTAATAATAGAATTGGTCGTAGGATACCTGCACAAATAAGATTAAATAACAAAACAACATTTAGCCTGCCTAGTGTATCTTACATTATCATCGACAACAATATTGATCTGCGTTTTCAAATTTGGGATTTGAAGCATGACGTGGGAAGTATATTAAACGACTTATCTCAAGGGCTACAACTAAAGCTAGAAAGGGTAGGAAATGATTACAAATTCGCTTTAGTTACTACCTCTGATCAACCTTATTATTATTACTATGATGGCAAAGATACTATGATAGATACTATTTATCATATGCCTTATGGTTACACAAATGGTTTACATGTTAACACATATAATCATGAAAGCTGTAGTACTTATTATGAACTGCTAGAAAACAGGAAGGTTTTAATAGATCCAAAAGACATAATTAGTAGCGAAAATGTTAGTCTTATTTTGGAAGATCTTAAAAGTTCACCTGATAGAAGACTCAAAATAAAAATAGGAGACTATTTGTTTAAAGAATCAAGAAATATATACAAATTATATAAGAGCGCTCAGGTATATAATCAGGTATATAATTTAACTGGTGAAAAAGTTGGCATATTGAATAATATCCTTTCAGCATTTACTCGTATAAGCAATACATTCCAGTTATTCCCTTTTCATGAAATGGAGAGCTTGAAAGCACAAGATACCTATTTCGCAGTAAAAAAGTTAGGCAATAGTTATGTTGGTTGCATATCGTATGAAAATAGCACATGCAAAAATTTTTATAATTTTAACCCTAATTCTTTTGGGTATGAGCACGACAATAGACCAGGTCCATATCCTTATTATTATAACTTAGAAAATTTCGATAACTTTTTGGAGGTTGATGTGAATATTCAAGAACATATAAATTTAGAAACAGAAATTGAACTTTTAAAACGCAGAATAGACAGATTAGAACGTACTGGTGTACAAGGTCCTAAAGGTGAGCCAGGTGAAAGGGGACAAAAAGGTGATAGAGGCTTCGATGGAGAGCCTGCTCCTCAAGGTATACAAGGTCCTCCAGGACAAAAGGGCGAACTAGGTTATACCGGTGCACCCGGTGAACCGGGGTTCCACGGTAAACAAGGTTCCAGAGGTGATAAGGGTGACCGAGGTTTTCCTGGTCCAGAAGGTTCTGTAGGTAGCACTGGAGCACGTGGTCCTAAAGGTGAACCAGGCCATTTGGGTCCAAAAGGCAACAAGGGAGAATCTGGTTCTCAGGGTAAGCCAGGTATAGATGGAACAAAAGGTATAAAGGGTGATAGAGGTGTGCGAGGTGAAAGTGGAACGAGTGGGCCAAGGGGTTGGAAAGGTGAGCCTGGTTCTCAAGGTCTAAAAGGTGAGAGAGGAGATACTGGTTCTAAAGGTGATAAAGGAGATACCGGAACAGATGGATTGCCAGGTGCACAAGGTCCTAAGGGAGAGCCAGGCATAAAAGGTGAGCCAGGTATAAATGGAACAAAGGGAGATATTGGTCCTAAAGGATTAGACGGAGCCATGGGAATAAAAGGTGATATTGGTGAGAAAGGAAAGATAGGTTCTAAAGGTGACAAAGGAGATACTGGGTCTAAAGGTGATAAAGGTAGAGATGCAAGTCCTGAAGAAGTTGCACAAAAATTAATTAATAATGGCACTATTGCTAATCAGGTGCTTGAATATCGTGACCAAGGCGGAGATTTAGTATTAGAGAAGCAAGTTGCAGGAAGAATTATTAGTAATCAAGATATTCAAACAGGAATAGCCATTGCATTAGCTGATAACAGAATGGAAGAGCTAGCAGATGTGTTACTAAGTGATGCTAATCATACATTAGTAGAAAACCTTGCAAATAATACCGAGCTAACACAAAGCATTGCAGAAGAACTAAGGAAAAATCCAGGAGAAGTCCAAGGTCCAAAGGGAGAAAAAGGAGATATTGGTCCTAAAGGATTAGATGGAGCCATGGGAATAAAAGGTGATATGGGTGAGAAAGGAGAGATAGGTTCTAAAGGTGACAAAGGAGAACCAGGTGCAAATGGATTGCAAGGTCCAGAAGGTCCTAAAGGATCAGATGGGTTGCCAGGTTCAAAAGGAGAGCCAGGTATGAGGGGCTTCAATGGTACACAAGGTCTTACAGGCAACAAGGGTGAGCCCGGTATAGACGGATTAAAAGGAGATATTGGTCCTCAAGGCATAAAAGGTGAGCCAGGTATAGATGGAATAGGTGCTACATTAGCTGATCAGTTTTTACGTGAGATAAGAAAAGCAAAAAATGAAACTCTGGATGCTAAAAAAGCAGCAGAGGCAGCTAAAAATGCTTCAGAAGGTTTTGCAAACAAAGTCGAAGAACTGCACAATAAAACAGCTATTTTTACAAAAAATGCTAAAAGTTTTAACACTCAAGCTTTGCGATCGCAAAGAGACACAGAGGCGCTCTATAGTAAAACAAAAGATATATTTTGTAGAACAAATCCAGCAGATCAAATTTGTGGTGCACGTAGAAGAAGGAGGGAAATTAAAAAATCATCAGTGACAAGCGGAGCAAGCAGACCAACTTCATTTATATCTCAAGTAATAAATTTCTTTTACCCTGCGGTAGGACAGGATGAATATAAAGTAAAAAATGAAATACAGGAAGTAGCAAAAATAATAAATGCAGCAGATATTGTAATACAATTTGAAGAAGTATTAGGAGCAACAGCTGTGAAATGTGGCATTTCAAAGAGAAGTCTAAATTTTGATCCAATGGAACTGCAGTCAACCATTATCAATAAGTCATTACTTAATGATGAAAATCATAACGAGTTGTTGAAGTTCTTGTGTGTAACTGCGAAAAAATCATTCCCTAATTACAAACAAACCGGTAAATGTTTGGCTATTTTTAAAGATCATATGGAAAAAAGATTAAATGAGCAGCAAAGAGCTTTCGTTAATACTGAAAAAATAGTGGCAGATAATGAGCAGCCAAGGAGTTTTATGAGTTATGTTACTCCTCCTAGTAGCCTCAGTGCCATTAATCAGCAAGTTGTTGGTTATTTAAGGTAATATCATGGAAAAACATATATTTAAAATAGACGATAAAAATCCGCTTTATAAAAAATTGATTAAACTTCCCACTGCATATTACATAGTAAAGGAAAATGGTAATGTTAATACTGTTTCTTCACATATTGGTACAGTTGAAGTAGGGAATATTAATGATTTAAAGTTAAAGGAGCAGGGTGATGAGATAGTTTTATTTACAAACAACTCACCTCTGAAATTAAATGGCACGGACTTTATTATAGAACAAAAAGCTATCATAGGCGAGAATCAAGAGAATATTATAAAACAGCTTAAATTAGGAGAAGAAGCGTTAATTTCACGTAAGTACATAAAAGACAGTAATAATTTTGTTATTGAACTCATAATGAGTGATGATCAAGGAAATTATTTATTTGGAATGCTCAATTTTATCAATTTTAACGATGAAAATGACCCAGTACTAGAAAAGATTAAAGAAGAAAAAAGTGGACTTTATTTTACAATAGAAGGTGATTATATCTATATATCAGATGAAGAAGGAAAATGTCTTCCAGTATGTAAAGATGGTAGTTGCTATAAGTATCAATACACAAAAAATGAACATGATATATTAGAAATTAGTGAGGTATCAACAATAATAAAAAACTTAACTAAGACTGAGCAGTGCAGTTTATCAGAAGCAACAGCTAAGGCAGGGCAGAATTCTATTTTGCAGCAAGAAAAAAAATTGTCGGATGATATCAATGAAGAAGAAAATGGTAAGTGTGTAGCTACTTTACCGAAAATTGGCTATCATATGCTAAATGGTGAGCTTGTCATATATAACCATACTACAAAAGAAGAAGAGATGAAAATTCCTAGAGATTTTCATTACCTCAAAGTTGTTCAGTCCAGTAATAATGATGATTATCAATTAACGTTTTGTAACTTCTTAGGTAATGAGTTTTTTGAACATAAAAAATATGATCCACAATACTCAAAGATCCCAGATGAATATCAGTATATAAGTTTAAACTGTATGAAAAAGGAATATAAGCCAAACTTTTGCAAGTTACTTAACGATAAACCATCATTTTTTATCACAGAAGGAACCACTAATCCAAACTCTCCAAGTTACTGCCCAGCTAATATATTTGAATTAACAAACAGTGGAAAAGGTAGAAAAATGACTACATTAACTGAGCAATTTTCCTCTGTAACGGACATAAATGATGAGTCTTACTCAACTGATGACTCAATTCTTTAATCATTCCAGAGCTATCTTAACCACGCACAAAGTATATTATAATTGTTTCAATAATTGTTTTTAAAATTGAATCGAGTAGACTTTCAAGCAGTGTAAAAATGTATTCTTTTTAGTTTAGATTCGCTACCATTTTGCCGCTCGTTAGTACCGCAGTGGTTTTGTAATAGAACACAAGCTGCAAAAACTTAAGGAAAAAATGGGTCAGTGCTTGACACTGGCATCTAGTTCTTTCCATCAAAAATGCTGTAAAGTGTTCACCAATTTAGTTGGATCCCAGTACTGGGATGACATTATGAAGACCTAGCAGTTTATGACGGTGTCATTCCAGCGCGTGGCGCTGGAATCTAGTTCTTATTACCTGAGTCTTCTGGGTCCCAGTACTCGTATGACAAGAAAAGGGAGTATTGGTTTCAGCATTAGCCATGCATCTGGATCCCAGTATCAAGTACTGGGATGACAAGAGAAAGAGGACACTGGGATGAAATTATGAAGGCCGGGATAAACACTATGAGGACTGGAATGACATTATGAAGACCTCTAGCAGTTTATGACGGTGTCATTCCAGTGTGGAATACAGCTTTTTTGTAACTTCATTGAAAATATCGTATAGCTATTTGTTCACAATTAATTCTTCTGGATCCCAGTACTCGGATGATAAGAAAAGAAACACTGGTTTCAATATTTGCATGCATCTGAACAGATACAGATGGCTAAAATATTGAAGAAAGCATACGCGTCAAGTTAAGAGCAACTAGCCTTCTTTGACTTGTCAAGAAAGGTCTTTTTTTCCCCAGATTCTATTATCACATGCTGAAATGACATCGAAGGACGCTCTTGCTTCTTCATGTAATTATGCAAAAAGTCCTTTGAATTTTTGCAGCTTGAAAAATCTTTATAAAATTTACTTTCTTTAAATGCTTTAATCTTCTCTTCATTATTTAATGAGCCATATTTAGAAAAATATTCATCTGTAATATAAATATATAAACTAATCAACTCAGGAAAAGTGTAATCAGTTTTGTTGGAAGACTTTAAACACGTAATTGGCAATTTATGTATATCTTTATCAGCTTTTTTCGAATCAATACACTCATCATTTTTTCTTAATATTATATGCTGCTTGAAAAATTCTTCATATTCCTCAAATCCTTCAAATACTTCTTTTTTTTGGTAATCTTTTCTTCTACCGCTTTGATCTATTTTTTCTATTTCTGTTGCAAGTTGCGCTGGCTGTTTTATCGTTTTATCTCCCTCTCGATTAAAGTACATTGTATAAGGAGTAATTGAATTTACGATTTTATATGTCTTCCAGTGGCAGCCAAAAATCTTCAGTACCAATCTGATTATCGGAGCAAGAAAAATTTTTAACTTTGCCATAAAACCAAAGTAATAAAGAGACGCTTGTTTAAGTGAACTAGCGGCATTGCTAACGATACATCTTAAATGTATATCCTTACCCTTAAAATTTTTATGAACCTCTGCAGCTACATGTCCACCAAGGCAGTCTCCAAACAATATGATATCATCTGGCTTTATACCTTTTTCCAATAAGTTAGTTACAACTGCTACACCAGATTTAACTCTATTGCTACGTATCAATGAGTTATTTTTACTTAAACCAAGTCCAGGATAATTAAAAAGATGTACAGTTATCCCTTGCTCTGTGGCCCAATTCCAATTTTGGGAATAATCTTTACCAGGGCTTAACGCTCTATTTCCACCAATAAAGTATATCAGATGTTTTTCACCTTGATTATTGTTTTGATTTTTACCAAGAAGCGTAATTGTCTCTATTTTCATCCCGTTTTGAGTTTTTATAAATTCTCTCTCAGTTTGCTCTCTTATTTCTTTCATATTTTAACTCTCACTATGCTGGTTTAATTACACAACAAAATCTTAAAAAAATCAACAAACCTTAATTTATGAACAATATAAACCTTCTCAAATTCATTGAATTATGCTTTCAAACGGTAGTGCCGGGATGTGAGTATAATGATTATCAATATATAAAAGTCATAGCAGACAGGCTTGAAGCAGCAAGCGCTGGTGAAGCAAGAAGAATAATATTCAATATGCCGCCGCGTTCAATGAAGTCCATTTGTGTAAGTGTTGCATGGCCCGCATGGATACTTGGAAATCAGCCAACTGCAAGAATAATAGTTGCAAGTTATTCTCGGTTGCTTAGCGAAAAGCACTCACTCGATACAAGGTGCATAATGCAATCTGATTGGTATAGAGAGCTATTTCCGAAAGTAGAATTATGCAAAGATCAAAACACTAAATATAAATTTCAAACAGTGCAAAGAGGATGTAGGATTGCAACATCAGTTGGGGGAACATTAACCGGTGAAGGTGGAGATTTCATTATCGTGGATGATCCACTAAGTCCCGCACAAGCTTTGAGCGAAACATTTAGAAAGCGTGCTGCAAACTGGTTTGATCAGGCTTTAGTAACCAGGCTCAACGACAGAAAAAAAGGAGTTATCGTTCTTGTGATGCACAGACTCCATTTAGAAGATTTAACTGGTCACCTCCTCTGTAAACCAAGAAACATATGGCATCATGTCTGTTTACCAATAATAGCTGAAGATAAGGAGATTATTTATTCAGTTAATAATCATATTCCAGAGCATGAACAGGAAATATACTCAAGAAAAGAAGGTCAATTGTTGTATTCCCTAACTGAAGGAAAAGAAGAAATTGAGATGATAAAAGCTGAACTTGGGAGTTATGGTTTTGCTGCTCAATACCAACAAAACCCTCTACCACTTTCAAGTGCTATAATTAAACGAGAGTGGTTGAAGCGCTATAAAAATTTTCCTGATAGCCTCTTGCATGTAACACAAAGTTGGGATACTGCAATTTCAACAAACAATACAAGTGACTTTAGTGTCTGCACTACCTGGACAAAAGTAGATAATACATTCTATTTACTCGATGTATATCGCGCAAAACTTGAATATCCAAAACTTAAAGAGAAAGTTCTGTCGCTGGCTGCAAGGTGGAAGCCACACGCAATTTTAATCGAAGCAAAAGCAAGCGGTCAGCAATTGGTTCAGGAGCTCAGGAAAAACAGTGATTTACCTATTATTCAAATAGTACCACATGATGACAAATTAACTCGATTTCACCGAATTGTCCCAATTATAGAATCTGAGCGGGTTTTTCTCCCTAACCAAGCAGTATGGCTTAGCGACTTTGAGTATGAGATTTTAATGTTTCCAGAAATCCGTCACGACGATCAAGTAGACAGTACCGTGCAATATCTTCAGTGGGTGAGAAATAATATTGCTAGAGTGGTAGCTATACGTTCATTGTAGCTTGAAAAGGTTCCTCGGAATTGTGTATAATTTTTTTAACTGAGCTTATTTAACTTATCCATTTTCTGAATGATATTTTAGGGTTTATTGAAATAAATACTACGCAAAAATTCTATCTCTGGGTGCTTAGATGAATATCTTTATATTAGACGAAAATCCTGTAACTGCAGCACAAATGTTATGCGATAAGCACATAGTAAAAATGCCGCTAGAAACTGCTCAATTGCTTAGCAGTGTTTTTTCAATAGCATTAAAAGAGCCAAATCCTTTAGTCAGCATTACAAACCAGAATATAGAAGTTCCATATAAACTTACTCACAAAAACCATCCTTGTTCTTTATGGGCTAGACAATCAAAAGGAAACTTTGATTGGTTAATAAAACATGGAAAAGAATTGTGTATAGAATATAGCTTGCGATACAAAAGAACGCATAAATCCGAAGAAGTTATAGATTGGTGCGATAATAACAAGGATTTGCTAATATTTCGATCAGCTGATATACAAGCTTTTACACAAGCGTTACCTGATCGATATAAATGTAGTAACCCAATAGAAGCATATAGAGAATATTACCTAAAAGAAAAGATGAGATTTGCTAAGTGGGAAAAAGGTAGAGAAGCACCAGATTGGTTGCTAGACAAAATGCTATAGGTTATAAAATTATCCAAACCGATCATAAAAAAGGTAGAATTGAAGTTGCAAAAGCAATGCTGGCTGATAATGTTGATGTTTATCAAGTTTATTGATCTTTCTATTTGTGAGATTAAAGAATTCAGTAAACTGTTATTCCCAGTATATGGTAGGCTACTTGCACTATAGAGTGTCATGTACACATCTGTACTAACAAGCAGAGGTAAATCTAAGTCAGTTTAGATATAACATTTACTTTAAAAAACTTTATTTTACGCTGATATTCTAGCGCTTTTCTGTGGTATTTTGTTGGGGTATAATTTGCAAAACTATCTTCCTTATAGGTTAAAAAATTACACTGCTTTATATGTAACTCTATCCACTCTGCATAATCCTGATGATCAGTTGCAATAAATATTTCACCTGTGACAAGTATTTTTTTTGCTAATAAATTTAAAAATTCCGTATTAATTAACCGTCTTTTGTTGTGACTTCTTTTTGGCCATGGATCTGGAAAGAGAATAAAGAATTTTTCAACACTGTGGTCAGGAAAATTGACAATTAATTCTCTTGCATCTTCTGTCCATATTAAAATATTTTTTATGCTGTGTGCTTCTATGCTTTTTAGCAAGGAAGAGACCCCCTTTAAATAAGGCTCACATCCTATAAATAATAGATCAGATTCATTTAATGCCTGATGGAGCATATTTTCACCATTACCGAAACCTATTTCTACCCGTATTCTTTTTTGTAAGTCTACGATCTTTTTTATAGATTCCTTGCTGTTTTTAATAGAATACTTCTCCAAAACATTCAACTTCAACCTAGATCTTCTGGAAAATGACCTAATCCAATTATTATTCCTAGATAACATATCTTACATAACTTAATCTTTTATAGCTTAAACAATTCTCGAAATGAATTAATGAGAATTTACTTGTCACTAATTATTAATATTATATAATATATGAGTTCTAATGAAGTTAAAATTAAAAGGTATGGAAAGTACAGTTGCTATCAAGAGGCTATCATCAAATAGGTTCATAGAAGAGATATTTCAAGATCAATTTGATAATCAAGACAATGACTTTTGTGAAGATTCTTTTGCTAACAAAATCAAAGAAGGAGATGTGGTAGAAGGTATAATCACAAGAAGAAATTCTAATGATATTGTGGTTGATGTTGGTTTAAAGTCAGACGGAAGAATTCTGATTAAGGAGCTCAGTTGTAATGATGATATCACTGTTGGCTCGAAAATTAGAGTTTATGTTGAAAGAATTGAAGATTACCATGGTAATGTTGTTCTTAGTCGTGAGAAAGCAATCAGAGACGAAAAATGGAATAAATTGGAAGAAAGCGCAGTTACAAAAGATGAAGTAACAGGAATCATTAAACGCTCAATTAAATGCGGTTTTATTGTTGATCTTGGTGATGGAATAAGTGCGTTTTTACCGCTGAGTCATGTGGATTTGAAGCAAATAAAAGATGCTAATCACCTTATTGAAACTGAACAAAAATTCATCGTGCTTAAAATGGATAAGAAGCAGGGGAATATTGTAGTATCAAGAAAGCTGGTATTAGAGAAATTGCATGCTGGTGAAAAAATTAAGTTTTTAGAATCTTTAAATGAAGGTGATGTAGTAGAAGGCAAAATAAAAAGCATCACTCACTACGGTGCATTTGTTGGCATTCATGAATCAGATACAGTGGGAGTTATAGATGGGCTGCTACATATTACAGATATCTCTTGGAGTAATGTAAGTCATCCATCTGCAATTTTTTCTTATGGTCAGCATATAAAAACTAAAATTATAAAAATAGATAGAGAAAATGGAAAAATCTCCCTGGGTGTAAAACAATTAGGAGACAATCCTTGGCAAGATCTAGAGTCAAAATGTCCAATTAACAGCGTACACAAAGGATGTGTAACGGGTATAAAAGATTGTGGATTCATTGTTGAGATTAAACCTGGGATTGCGGGTTTGGTACACTCATCAGAAATAACTTGGAGCAAGAGTAATTTACCAATCAGTAGTTTTGTAACAATAGGACAAGAAGTGGATGTAAAAATTCTCGGTATTGACATTATTAAAAATAAGATGAGTTTAAGCACAAAAAGGTGCGTAGAGAATCCTTGGCAAGTATTTATTGATAAATATCCTCTTGGTTCTATTGTTTCTGGTAAAGTTAAAAGCAACAATGGTTCACAAATATCTGTGACTTTTGATAATTCTGAGATATCTGAGGACGTAGAAGGAACAATTTATATGCAAAATCTAAGTTGGTCGAAAAACAATTCAGATGAGATAAAAAAGTATAATGTAGGTGATGAAATAGAAGCAAAAGTGATAAGGGCTAACGTAGATCGGACAAGAATTTATCTTGGAGTAAAGCAAATAGAGTATGATCCTCTTGAAGAACTGATAGAGAAAGTTAAAGTAGGGGATAAAATTCAGGTTACTGTAAGTAAGAGAGAGGAAAATGGTCTAATCGTTGAGGTTGAGAACAATGTAACCCTTTTAGTAGATCAAGAGCATTTACCAGAAAATAAAAAGTTTTCTATATCAGAAAAAATACAAGTTGAAGTAATAGGTGTTGAAAAATATAATATAATATTATCTGCCAAATAACTTCTTGTGCTTCATATAAATGGCAACGAAATCTGATATAATAGCAAAAGTGGCAAAAAAACACCTTTTGTTAGATAAGATCATTATAGCAGACATAGTTGATAGTTTCTTTCGAGTGTTTTCAAACACGTTGAAATATCATAATAGAGTTGAAATCAGGGGGTTTGGTTCTTTTTCAATTAGAAGCTATAACTTGAAAGAAGCAAGTAATTTGACGTCACAGAAGGTTGCAAAACATCAATACTTTAAAACTTATTTTCGTAGCAGTAAAAAGTTATCCCTCTTGATAAATGAATAAAAATCTATATTGTAAATTTGAAAGTTGTACAATATAGCATCATATGCAAGTAGTAGAAATAGTTATACATAATAACACATATAAAATATCTTGCGAAAGTAAAAAGAAGGACCATTTATTACAACTTGCTAATAGCTTCAACAAGCTAGTTAGCTCCATATCTCAAAGAACTGGAGGTAAGGGCTCAGATGCATTAAATTTCTTACTTGCAGCATTGACTCTCGAAGATAAAATTTTAGAATTAACAAAGCGATTAGACGAAATAAATCAAGAATGCAAAAAGTATAGGGAGGAAAAAAGAGTAGAATATGCTGAAGTATTAGATAGGGTAAACAAGATTATTGGGTGCATAAGTGATTAAAGCAAGCAATCAAATCGACTACCTCACTACTCAAATCAGGGGGGAGAAGTTTCTTACGAGTGATGTAACAATATAATTCGCAATCATCAAGATCAACTATTTTTTCGTATTCAATTAGTTCACTTAAGGAAAATTTATCAAGATATTTCAATGCAAAATGCCCTAAAAGTATATCAGTTTCTTTACAACCCCTATGCCAACTCCTATACATCAGTTTTCTTCTTAATAAGGAGATATCTATCATTGTCATTAAACTTTTTTTTAATTTAAAGACTAAACTAAATACTTGTCAAGCAAGGCGCATTTTAATATACTCAACGTTTGATTAAGATTTAAAACATAGGTGGAATTAATTTCTCATCAACTTAGCGCTGGAATATATTATTTTTTATCGTTTTCTTTAATAATTTCTATCATAGTATTCGTGCATGAATGTGGGCATTATATTGTCGCTAAAGCATGCAAGGTTAAAGTTGAATCTTTTTCTATAGGCTTTGGTCCTGAAATTTTTGGTTTTAACGACAAGTCTGGAACTAGATGGAAATTAAGTGCCTTTCCATTGGGTGGCTACGTTAAAATGTTAGGGGATACTAATGCAGCAAGCGTTCCTGTTGATCAACAAAAATTAACTGAAGAAGAAAAATTATACTCATTCCATACAAAACCTCGATATCAAAAAGCAGCAATAGTTTTTGCAGGGCCTTTTGCAAACATGATATTTACCGTTATAGCTTTCACAATATTTTTCAGCGTGGCAGGTTATTATCGTACTCCACCAGTAATTGGTAATGTAATTGAAGAAAGTGCAGCAAAGCAAGCTGGCCTATTACCAGGTGACACTATTACACAGATCAATGAGTACAAAATAAAATACTTTGAAGATATTTCACGCGTGATAATGTCCAACCCTGAAACAAGAATAGAAATTAAGTATAGAAGAAATAACGAAGAGTACAGAACTATTCTAACTCCGTTTACAGTTGAGGATAGAGATGTCTTTGGTAACATAATAGAAAGAAAAACTATAGGAATTACCTCAATTAATATGATAGGGTTAAAACAGTCATCTTTTCTTGGAGCTGCTAGCCTATCAGTGAATGAAACCTACCACACTATGTGTTTAACAATCAAAGCACTCTTTCAAATTGTTGTTGGTAAAAGGAGTATAAATGAAATAGGTGGGCCAATAAAAATTGCAAAATATTCAGGGCAATCAGCTAAAAAGGGACTTATGATGGTTCTATATTTTATGGCAATTATTTCAGCTAATTTAGCTGCAATTAACTTGCTGCCAATACCACTACTAGATGGTGGGCATTTATTTCATTATATTATAGAAGCAGTTATACGTAGAGATTTGAGTTTGAAATATCAAAAATATGCAGTCACTTTTGGTGCTACCATACTGTTTTTGTTGATGGCAGTTGCAATCACAAATGATATTAGGCATCTTTTTTAAGATACATATGAAAAAGTTATTTCACATACTAATAATAATACTTATTTCTTTTCCCACTCTACTTGTTGCTCTAGAAAATAAAGAAAAAGTACAGATAAAAAATATTAAGTATATTGGCAATGAGCGAGTAAGTGATCAAACAATAAGGTTTTATACAAAATTAGAACCAGGTAGTCATATAAATGATGATGATGTAGATTCAATTATAAAAGATTTATATAAAACAAAGTTATTTGCTAGTATTAACGCCTATATCGATGATGAAAAAAACTTAGTAGTAAAAATTCATGAGAATCCATTGATTAACAAAGTAATATTGAAAGGCAATAAGTTATTTAACAGTAAAGAGTTGCTAAATAACGTTATCCAGTCAAAATCACTAACTATTTTCACTGAAACAAAATTACAAAACGATTTAATAAATCTAGCTACTCTTTATAGGAACAGTGGTAAAATTGGTGTTAAAATTGCATATGAGCTAGATAAGCTTGGTAGCAATAGGATAAACCTAATTTTTAAGATAAAAGAAGGAAGAACGTCTAAAATTAAGGGTTTACGATTCATAGGTAATAAAAACTTTTCAGCAAATGAGCTAGAGCAAGTTATCAAAAGGCATAGCAATGATATATTTAGTAAGTTATTTAGAGCCATTTTTAAAAGCGGAACTCATTATTCACCTCAATATCTACTGATTAATACAGAACTGCTTGATCGCTTCTATTCATCTAAGGGATATATTCAAAATAATATCCAACCAATTGTTGAGGTTGATAATAACAACCAAATAGAGTTAACTTTTTTGATTGATGAAAAGCAGCAATACTTATTTGGAAATAATGAAGTTGATATTGAAACTGAGATTAAGGATTTAAGTTTAAGGGAAGAAATATTAGAATTTATCAAAGAGGAAAATAATCAAATATTTAATAGAGTTAAAATTAACAATACAGCAGAAAAAATAAGTAAACATTTAAACGAAAAAGGATATATATTTGCAAAAGTTAATCCAGAATATACACAACATAACAATATTGTGGATGTAACTTACAAAGTGCTACCAGGTAAAAAGATTTATATAAACCAAATTACTATTGATGGCAATGACCGCACTTTAGATAAAGTAATTAGAAGAAAACTTAGCATGGCAGAAGGCGACGCATATAACACATCTGAGATTCAAAAATCACGTAGAAAACTTATATATAGCGATTTTTTTGAAACAGTAAAAATAAATAGTTATATAGTGGATGAAAATGCAGTAAATCTTGATTTAAATGTCAAAGAAAAAAGAACTGCCTCGTTATCTTTAACAGGTGGCATGTCTCTTCCTGGTGGAGTATTTGTTAAAACCGATTTCACAGATCGTAATTTATTTGGTAGTGGTAAAGAGGTATCTTTTGCTCTTGAAAAAAGTCAATATGTTCTTTCTACTAGTATAGACGCTGTTGAAAATAATTTTAACGATTCTGATACGTCATTAGGCGTAGGTATATTTTATGAAAAACAAGATAAGCCAAACACCACTTTTGATACTTGTGACTGGGGAGGAACAGTAAAATTATCTTATAAAATTTTAGAAAATCTAACCAACTCTATTCGCTATTCTTATAAATATAACCATATACATATGGACAATAAGAGTGGAAAAGATGAGGATATCTCTGAGATAATAAGAGATCAAGAAGGTGAGTATCAGGTTTCATCAGTGGGATATACGTTATCATACAATAAACTGGATAACCTCTATACTCCTAAAGAGGGATATTTATTGCGCTTAAATCAGGATATTTCAGGATTGGGAGGAAATGTAAATTTCCTAAAATCTGAGTTTTTGTCTTTTTATACACGCCCTATACTAAGCAAAATTGATGATGATATAACATTGCGCTTTAAAATAGCAGCAGGTCATATTTTCTCTTATACCGATAAAGAGCTAAATATTGGCCAGCACTTTTTTAAAGGTGGTAATGAAATTAGAGGATTTGACCTTTCCGGCATTGGACCAAGAGCAGAAGACAAAAATAAAAGCTCATTGGGAGGCAAAACTTATTTTAATTTAACACAGCAAGTAGATTTTCCACTATCTAAATTATACGACTATGCTGGTATCAAAGGCTCACTATTTGTTGACTACGCAACACTTTTTGGTTTAGATGAAAAGAAGATATATAGTGGAAAATATTACGATAGTAAGCTTATAAGAGTATCACCAGGTTTTGGCTTTTCAATGCCCTCTCCTTTTGGTAGACTTAGATTAGATTTTGGGTTTCCTTTAGTAAAGGAAACTTATGATATAATACCATCACCAAACGTTAAAATTTCTATTGAAGCGGGGATTTGAATGAAATATATACAGTTATTTACATCAGTCATTGCCTTAATTGTTTCCTTATTTGTAGGGTATAAGTTTGTAGGGTATCAACCTCAGAGCGCGATTAATACAAAGGCTGCCATTATTGATAGTGACAAAGTTATCAACGAATCTCTGGCTCTGCAAAATATACAACAACAAATAAAGGAGCAGAATTCTAGATTACAGCAAGAATTTGAAAATGAGTTAGAAAAATTTAAGCCATCGAAAGAAGAATTTGACCTTTTGTCAGAAGAAGCAAAAAAAGAAAAGACGGAACAATTTAGTAAGTACACTGTAAGCGTTAGGGATAATTACGCTAAGAAAATGTCAAATTTAGAAGAAAACTATAGAGAAGCAGTAGAAAGTGTCTTTAACAAAATAAAAGAAGTGGCTAAAAGAACGGCAGAAAAAAACAATGTAGATTTAGTACTATTTATTTCAAAAAAAAACCAAGTTCTATACTCTATGGATGAGGTTGATTTATCAGATGTGGTATTAAAAAATGTAAATAAGGAAATACCTGAATTTGCTTTGCAAAGCATTGAGTAGGCTTATGCAATTTAATATCAGTGATATTATAAAAATACTACCACATTCTTATCCGTTTCTCTTAGTAGATAGAGTAATAGAATGTGACCATGGTAAAAGCATAAAAGCAATCAAAAATGTGACTTTCAATGAGCCATTTTTTATTGGCCATTTTCCTGGCCATCCGATAATGCCAGGAGTTTTGATAGTTGAGTCTTTAGCTCAGGCATCTGCTATATGTGTCCTCGGTAAAGAAACAATAGAAAATAAAGTTGTTTACTTTATGTCTATTGAAAACGCAAAATTCAGAAGACCAGTTATTCCAGGGGACACGTTGGTTCTTCAATCCAATATAAAAAATGCGTGTTTGGGTGCACGCAAATTTGAGTGTGTTGCATATGTTGGGGAAGAAAAAGCTGCAGAAGCAACAATCTTAGCAAGACTGCAAGACAAATAAAATCTTCATCTCTAAGAAACAGTATGTACACTGTATAGTATAACAATGCAACTGAATTTCAAAATCTCATTTTCAAACTTATACACTTGTAGTGGATTAATAAAATTAGATGAGACGTTTTTAGATTATATAAAATCGTGCGATGAAAGCTTGTTTTGTTCATTAATTGAAGCAAGAGAAAAAGCAGCTTCTTCTTTGATGTCATCCCAGTGCTTGACACTGGGATCCATAGAACAACCAATGTTGGCCACTCAAATGACAGATAGTCAGTTAATAATAGACCTCTCATATTTACTTGATGAATTTATTGCAAAACTTTTTAATATTGGAAAAGAAGCAGAGGAGCTAAAGAAAAAGCACAACGACTTTGCTGCAATATATAAGTGTAAAAGGTTATTTGTTCAACGCTATGCATTAAAGAAGTACACTGATATAGCAGATATAGATATTGATTATGTTACCAGCAAATTAAATCGCTTTCTTGCCCTACCAACAACAGAAAAAAATTTTGCTGAGCAGGTGATGCGTTGGTTGGAAAATAAAGAGGATCACAAAGAAGAAATAGAACTTGCAGCGCAATATGCAGCGTGGAGAGTAAAAAATAAACAGAGTATACTTTTTAGTATTCACAGAAAAATTGATCACGAAAATCTCGTATCGTTCTTCAAAAAAGAAGTAGACGAAGTTGAGGTATTGTATTCAAGCAAAACAAAAAGACGACATGGTTTTGATCTGACAAGTGAAAAGGTGAGTTTGAATAAAGCATTGGATAATGCTCATTACTGCATATTTTGTCATAAGCAAAATAAGGACAGTTGTTCAAAGGGGCTAAGTAATAACGACAATAACTTTAAACAGTCCCCACTCAAAGTTGAATTGCACGGCTGTCCACTAGAACAGAAAATATCAGAAATGAATCTGGTGAAAAGCGAAGGGTACAGCATAGCAAGCCTTGCAATTGTGGTAATAGATAACCCATTATGTGCAGCTACTGGGAAAAGAATATGCAATGATTGCATGAACTCATGCATATATCAGAAACAAGAGCCTGTAAATGTGCCAATGATTGAAACAAGGATTCTAGATGATGTGCTTAGTTTACCGTATGGATTTGAAATATATTCTCTGCTTAGCCGTTGGAATCCTTTAAATTTTCAGCGTCCATTGCCAAAAGGAAACACAGGAAAAAACGTCCTAGTTGTAGGGCTTGGTCCTGCGGGTTTTAATTTAGCTCATCATTTATTAAACGATGGGCATAACGTTATCGCCATTGATGGACTAAAGATTGAACCTTTGATCGATAATTTTCAGCTAATTAAAGATTTCGAGCATGAAAAACTAAGTGAACGCACAGCTGGTGGATTTGGTGGAGTAGCAGAGTATGGCATAACCTCTAGATGGAACAAAAACTATCTAAAAATCATTAGACTTTTGCTGGAAAGACGTGAGAATTTCGCACTTTATGGAGGTATTCGTTTTGGTGGCACGATTAATGTTGATGACGCGTTCAACTCGGGTTTTGATCACATCGCCCTAGCACTTGGCTCTGGCAAGCCACGAATGATCAAAATAAAGAATATACTAGCTCGTGGAGTGCGTATGGCATCTGACTTTCTTATGTCGTTACAACTGACTGGCGCTCTTAAATTTGATTCTATAGCAAGTCTGCAAGTTCGTATGCCGATAGTTGTAATAGGGGCTGGGCTTACTGCGATTGACACTGCCACTGAAGCTTTAGCGTATTATCCAATTCAAGTAGAAAAATTTCTTCTTCGTTATGAAATATTGGTTGATAAGTACGGAAAAGACTGTGTTGAAAAAGATTGGACAGAAGAAGAGCACGAAATTGCGAATGAGCTCATATCGCACGCAAAGTTGATCCAAGCAGAGCAAGAATTAGCAAAAAAAGAAAGTAGAGAAATAAAAATATTAGAGTTAATGCAGAGTCTTGGGGGAGTGAAAGTTGTATATAGAAAAGAGCTGAAAGACTCGCCAAGTTATCGATTAAATAGCGAAGAGGTGCAAAACGCATTATCAGAAGGGATTTACTTTATTGAAAACTTAGAGCCAGTTGAAGTTGTGACAGATAAATATAACCATGCTGAGTCAATAAAACTGATAGACACAAAATCCGGCGAAATCAAACGTATAAAAGCACGTTCTATTTTTATAGCAGCAGGTACTGAGCCAAATACAGTTATTGCAACAGAAGATAAAAAGCATTTTAAATTAAGTAATGGGTATTTTACTCATTTGAATTCATCAGGAAAAGAAATAGACCCAATATTTTCTCCTAAAATGCAAAATAAAGATAGAATATTAGTGTATAAGCAAGGCAATAAAACAATCAGCTTTTTTGGTGATCTTCATCCTTCGTATAGTGGCAGCGTCGTGAAAGCTATGGCAAGTGCTAAGAACGGCTACCCTATTATTTCTCAGCTTTTGAGTGGAGTGATCCAAACAGCTAATCAGCCAGCGTCACGCGCTGGAGTGACGCTGTTCCGTCAAGCTAACAAAGAATTCTTTAATAGAATCAAAGAGCAATTCACTGCAAAGGTTATAAAAGTTCAATATTTAACAGACAAAGTTGTGGAAATAGTGATCAAAGCACCACTTGCGGCAAAGAATTTTAAACCTGGACAATTCTTTAGGTTGCAAAATTTTGAAACCAATAGCAGAAAAACTCACCTCACTATGGAAGGTATAGCAGTAACCGGCACTGAAGTAGACAAAAAAAAAGGATTTATTTCTACTATTGTGCTTGAAACTGGCGGTTCCACTAATTTATGTAAATGTTTTAAAAAAGGTGAACAAATAATTCTTATGGGTCCAACTGGCAGTCCTACTGAGATTGGTTAAACCTATTTTGTACTAATTATACCATAATGTATATTATTTATTAATAAATCTATACTATAATAATGATTTTTATTAAGGTAGTATTATGACACATGAGTTAATATTCAAACTTCCAAAAGAAAGCTACTCTATAGCTATAGGACCATGTTCTGCAAAAAGTAGAAAGTGTAAGGAGTTTATAGCAAAAAACGAAGACGTAGGTATGAAATTTCTTATTTCTACTAAAGATGATACTGGCAAAACAGGAAAAATGTCCCTTTGTAAAGATAATAACGGTCAAGATGAGTGTACAACATCCTACACAGTTCAATCTCCAGTAATTTATAATGATCTTTTTAATGATAGCTTTAAATACGTAAGTGTTCTTTTGGATCATGATAAAGGACATTTCACTAGGATGCGCAATGAATTCGATAAATATGATATTGATTACACAGTTATGGATGACGGTGAAACACAGAATGTGCTGTCAGAGGATTTTATGATCTAATTTTCATTATACAGCTACTAAAGAGCTTTCTTGATTCCAGTGTCCGCTACTCGAATGCCGTCATTACAGTACTTGATACAGGGATCTATAGCTAAAACAATTTAAGATTCCGCTACGTGTTAGCGGAATCTATGCTGAGACACCGCGGCGGTATCTAAAAAAAGCGTTAAAGACTAGATTAGCAAAGAATTCTTTAATAGAATCAAATATTGCGAAGAGCATAAAAGTCGAATGAGTGCATTGAAAACTGGCAGCTCCATTAGATTTATGCAGATACTTAAAACAAAGAAAGTAAATCACTCTCAACTAGCAGACTTACTGAAGTTCTGGATATTGAATTGATGCCAAATTTTATTTCAAAAAGTAAATAATTTACTAACGCTCGTGCACAAATTAAAAATAAATTATGCACGAGTGTAACACTGTGAATTAGGAGTGCTATATTAAAGCTTACCTCACTATTAAAGCTATCGGTCAGATTAGATTAAAAACCTAATCTGACCGGTTTCTCTATAACCTTCTAAACCCTGATATAATTATATGGTAATTAGCTTAACTAGTGGTTAATATGCAAATTGATTTTATTTGTATGTTGAGGTAGCATAAACCATACTGTTTTACATCATTGTGCAACTTTATAAATTTTTATTGCTATTTCTATTGACTACATTAATAGTGATAGTCCTAATATTACCTGAAAATTTAGGTACTACACTGAATTGCTCTCATCCAGTTCTAAATTTTGATTTATCTTTTCGTATCGTACTAATATCTTTTTTATCAGTTGCATTTTTAGCTGTTCTACCAACACAAAATTTGACTTTTTCAGAGATGCTATCTTTTTTTGCTTATACTACCTGCTCACTCTGTGCAATTTTATCCAAGCAGATAATGTTGGTTATAATATTCTTTGAATTAATGACCATCAGTGCATTTTTTATTATCGCAGCTAGCTGTAGAGATAGTGGATCTGCAATAAGGTACGCTTGTGTACACTTTTTGGTTGGAGTTATATTGACAGCAGGATTGGCACTTCAAAGCACTAACCTGATAATTTTGGGTTTATTGATAAACTGCGCTTGTTTTCCTTTTTCGTTTTGGGTTGTTGATGCATATCCTGCTGCATCACTACATGGCACTACATATCTCTCTTTATTTACCACTAAAGTCTCTTTTTTAGTGATGCTTTTACACACTTACACCCTATGGCAAGATTGTACTGAAATATTAGCACTTGTAGGCGCCATCACTGTAATTTACAGCATTATATTTGCTTCTCTTGAGCAAAATATTCGTAGATTTCTATGCTATAATGTTGTAGGACAAATGGGCTTGCTGATTATTGCAGGAGGTTTACTCAGCCCTTCGGAAAAGGCAATACCAATTTTGATGCTACACATAATTTTCTCTCTTGTTTATCAATCATTATTGTTTGTGGTTAGCAATGCGATTATTTCGCGGACAAAAACAATTAGTTTTAATGGAGTGGGTAAATTGATGTCAGTCGAAGGCATGTGTGCTATAATTGCGATATTCACAGTGGCTGCATTTCCTGGAACCGTTGGATTTATTAGCAAATCATACATTACAGCCGAGATTGAAGCAAGTGGTGCTAATTTAGAAGTGTATAAAAATTTATACAAGATTCTAAATTTACTGCTTTATTTAAGCGTGGGGCTCAAGTTTTTCTATTACATATTTATCGCTAAAAGCAAGTCCAAACCTTCAGAAGGGAAAGAAGGTAGAATAACAATGATTATTTTAGCATTCATATGTATAATTGCTGGCAACCCTTACTTGCCTATTTACAATAACCCTTCGATTTTCGATTTTGTGTACAACACAAAAAATATTTTGTCGCAATTTAATTTGTTATTATGTACCACTTTATTGTTTATTCCTTTACGCAAGTTATTTTACCCAAGAATAAATTTTAAAATGGATATTGATTGGATTTTTAGAGCTTTCGTACCCTATATTGTCTTGCTGTTCAATCAATTGGTCTTTAAAGTGAGAGAAATGTCTGCCAACGTACTGCAAAACTTGACTAATTCACTTACTAATTTATACTTTAATAATATTACTAAACTTAAAGAAGTGATAAGTTATAACTCAGTAAGTTTTGTTTCAGCTTCTTCTCTCTTTTTAATGAGTATTCTACTAATGCTATTATGTTTAAATCGTTAACTGAAAGTTTAAATTCTGTATTTAGTAAACTGAGAGGAAAGTCGATCATTTCTGAAGATGATTTTAATCTTGCCATGCGTGAAATACGTATAGCTTTAATTGAAGCTGACGTTTCACTTGAAGTTGCAAAAAAATTCATCAACGACATTAAAGATAAAGTGATTGGGGAAAAAGTCATAAAAAGTGTTTCTCCAGCACAAATGATAATTAAAATTGTGCAGGATAATTTAGTTGCAGTTCTCGGATCAGAGAAAAGTGACTTAAATCTAGCAGTTAAACCCCCTGCTGTGATTATGATGGTGGGCTTACAAGGTGCAGGTAAAACAACTACCTCAGGAAAGCTTGCTTTAAAGCTAAAAAAGCAAAAGAAAAAAGTGATGCTTGCCTCTTTAGACATTTATAGGCCGGCTGCCCAGAAACAACTTGAGGTGCTGGGTAAACAGATAGACGTACAAACTTTATCTATAGTAATAAATGAGGAGCCTATTGCAATTACAAAAAGGGCACTGGCAGCAGCAAAGAACGATAATTATGATGTATTAATAGTAGACACCGCAGGCAGGCTTCATATTGACAATAATATGATGAATGAGTTGAAAGCCGTAAAGGAAATAGCTTCACCTGCAGAAGTTATTTTAGTAGCCGACGCAATGATAGGCCAGGATGCGGTCAACATTGCCAAATCATTCAATGAGGTAATAGGTGTAACCGGCATTATTCTCACCCGTGTTGATGGTGATGCACGTGGTGGTGCTGCTCTTTCTATGAAAATGATCACCGATTGTCCAATTAAATTTATTGCTTGTGGTGAAAAATTAAGTGACCTCGATGATTTTTATCCCGATAGAATTGCAAAAAGGATACTTAGCATGGGTGATGTTGTATCATTGGTTGAAAAAGCTGCTGAGATTGTTGGTCAGGAAGAAATTGATAAGTTACAAAAGAAAGTAAAAAAGGGTAAATTCGACCTAAACGACCTAGTGGGAATGTTAAAAACTCTGAGTAAAATGGATGGCATTAGCAACATAATGAAATTCATCCCTAGTTCATTCACAAAAAAGCTAAGTAGCAGTGTGCCAGACGACAATAAAGTGAAAAAATATATAGCCATCATAAACTCAATGACCGAAAAAGAAAGGCAAAATCCAGATATTTTAAATGGCAAAAGAAGACTTAGAATTTCTAAGGGGTCCGGAACAAGTGTAACTGACGTTAATCTTCTAATTAAGCAGTATAATCAAATGAGCTCTATGGTGAATAAATTCAGTAAAGTTGATCATAATAAACTCAAAGAATCTGATTTAATGGATATGCTGAGCAGAAAATAAATCAGCAGGTAGTAGAATGAAATAAAATCATCAATTGTAATTGCTGTTGAGTAGTGAAGTAACAAATTCAATAAATTTCCGCAGTTGGAATTGGCATAGTAATAAAAATTGATATAAGTTACTTTAGCTATATTTAATGCGTTGTTTTATAGCTAACACACCATACCACCGTGGCACTACACTAGTAACAGAACGACAATTGTCAGTAGCTCAAGTTAGGGTAGATATGGCATTCACAATATCGTTTGTAAACCTATAGCTATATATAATGAATGAATTTTTTTATATATTCGTTATTAGTATTTTGTATTTCTTGGACAGTTCCGTGGTAGATAATATTCCCTTCGTATAATACTGCTATTTTATCAGCTATTTTAAATGCACTATGAATATCATGTGTAATCGTGATAATTGTAGGGTTAAAGTCTTTAGATAATTTTATTATTATCTCGTTTACCATATCTGACATAATTGGGTCCAATCCTGAAGTTGGCTCATCCAATACAATAATTTCTGGATTGTGCGCAATCGCCCTTGCAAGTGCTACTCTTTTTTTCATTCCGCCTGATAGCTCGATTGGAAACATATCTGCTATGCTTTCCTCCAGTCCAACATCATTTAACTTCTCGATTGCTAGCTGTTTTGCCTCCTTTTCACTGATATTAAAGCGCTTTTTATAATTAAAAGATATATTTTCCCACACTGTAACGTAGTCAAATAAAGCAGAATTTTGAAATAAGACTCCAAATTTATTTTTGCTTTCACTATTTATTTTAATAGACCCTGAGTCTGGTTTTAGCAATCCAATGATTATTTTTGTTAATACAGATTTACCACTTCCTGAGCCGCCAAGTATGACTAATGATTCCCCCTTCGATATATTAAAACTTATGTTGTTTAATATCGTTCTATCATCAAAAGACAAGCTTAGGTTCAATATTGATATTATGGGGCTATACATGTATCAAAGTAATCAAGTAGTTTGCTAAAATGATCAATATGGACGAAAAAACAACAGTTGATGTTGTAGCAACACCTACTCCTCGTGCACCTTCTCTACAATGGTAACCGTAATAACAACTTGAAACAGAAATTATAGCCCCAAAAGCAGTCGCTTTCATTAGCCCAACAACAAAATCGTTTATATTAAAGAATTGAGCTGTATATTTTATGTATATATTTAAATTGTGGTTAAATTCAAAGACTGCGGTGACATACCCTCCAAATATTCCTATTAGATCTGCACATACTGTAAGTATTGGAAATACTATAACTGACGCTAGAATTCTTGGTGCAATTAAATATTTGAAAGGATTGATGTCCAAAGTTGTAAGTGCATCTATTTGTTCAGTGATGCGCATCGTGCCAATTTCTGCTGCAATTGAGGACCCAACCTTTCCTACCATTATTAAGCTAATCAAAACTGGCCCTAACTCTTTAATGATAGTGATCGTAACAAGCTTAGGTACTACTTGTTCTTGATTAATCAATAGACCACTTAAGCTACTTTGTAAAACTATAACCGCTCCTATAAAAACTCCAGTGAGCCCAACAATTGGTAAAGAGAAAAAGCCTATCTCTATAATTTGTTTTGCTACATTGCTAAAATAATACGGTGGCACAAAGCAGTGGTATAGAGATTGAATAAAAAACACAAATGCGTTACCAAGCCTCAACAGAAAGTTGATAAAGCACCTACCGATTATTCTAACACTGTTTACATCAAAGGAACTCACTTTGCATTTATCTTAGCTAAAAATTAGTTTTACTGATTTTATTAAAATTTTTATTAACTCTATCGCAGAGTATAGTCAAGATATATCTTAAGTTCAATATACTTTGATCAAAATGCTTGAGTTTAAGTTTATAAGACTGAATTGTATAAGAAAACCTTACTTATTTCGCTATTTACTTCTTGTAAAAAACATGCTACTAATAAATTGTGTTATATAATTGAATTGGAGTAAGTTTTGGCAGTTCCGAAGAGAAAAAAGTCAAAGTCAAGGCGTAATATGCATCGTTCTCATCATACTATTAAGCCTAAGAATATTGTGGTATGTGCAACAACTGGAGAATTCATGTTGCCTCACAACATAGCAGTTGACAATAGTTACAAAGGAAAACGTGTTTTCATTAAACAAAAGGCGGAGTAACTCATGATATGTTACCCACGGTCAACAACAACATAGTTATCGCACTTGATGCTATGGGAGGGGATTTTGCACCTCTTTCCGTAATTCAGGGTGCTAGTTTTTTCTTGGATAATCTTGTTGATCCAGGTGTTGAAGTTTTTTTTCATATTTATGGAGATCAGAAAGAAATATCTCCTTTGCTTTCAAAATACAAAAAAGTAATCGATAACTCCGAATTTACCCATTGCTCTGATAATGTTCTTCCAAATGATAAACCCTCTTTTGCACTGAAACATCGCAAAGATTCAAGTATGAAGGCAGCTGTTGAAGCAGTGAAAAAAGGTAAAGCTTTTGGAATGGTGTCTTCAGGCAACACTGGAGCATTGATGGCTATCTCCAGATTTATTTTAGGAACATTACCCAATATCTATCGTCCTGCTATTGCATCTGTCTGTCCAACTAAGACAAAAAGCTTTGCATTGCTTGATCTTGGTGCAAATGTTGACTGTAATACTGACTCATTATTTCAATTTGCATTAATGGGGAGTATATTTGCAAAAATAGCATTAAAAGTTGAAAATCCTGAAGTCGCTTTGCTAAACATTGGTACAGAAGAAGTGAAAGGTACTGACTCAGTAAGAGGAGCTTTTGAGTTACTCAAAAATGCTCCAAGTATTAACTTCAAAGGATATATAGAGGCAAGTGAATTTTTAGATGGTAATATAGACGTAATTGTTGCTGATGGTTTTGTTGGTAATGTAATGCTCAAGACAGCTGAGGCAACTGCTGGTACTTTTATCAGTCTAATAAAACAGGAAGTATTTAATTCATGGATGACAAAAATGCTTGTCGGCATATTGTTGAAACCCAAGCTAAATAAAGCATTAGAGCGTTTTAATCCTAAAATTAGAAGTGGAGCTATGTTTCTAGGGCTAAATGGTATCATTATAAAGAGCCACGGAAATTCTGATGCTATTTCTTTTGCTCACGCTATAAAATTTGCAGTAAATGCAATCAGTGAAAATTTAAACCAGAAGATAATTAACGGGGTAAGTCATATTGAATAAAAGTTTCATATTGAGCACTGGTTCTTACCTACCAAAAAAAATTTTGAGTAATAACGAAATTGCATCGATAGTTGAAACAAACGATGAATGGATAAGGCAAAGAACAGGAATAGTTCAAAGACATATAGCAGATGAAGGAGAACTAACGTCAGATTTAGCTGTTAATGCAGCGAAAAATGCTATAGAAAAAGCGAAAATTTCAATAGATGAAATTGGTTTGATCATAGTTGCAACAACAACACCTGACAAAACTTTTCCTAGCTGTGCAACGATTATACAAAGTAAATTAAAGTGTAAAAACGCATTTGCTTTTGATGTACAGGCAGCATGCTCTGGTTTTATATATGCAGTTACAGTTGCTGATTCACTTATAAAGTCTAACGATAGAATTAAATACGCGCTTGTTATTGGTGCTGAAATAATGTCTAGGATTGTTGATTGGGAAGATAGGTCAACTTGTGTACTCTTTGGTGATGGTGCTGGTGCAGTGATAATGAAATCAGAAATGAGTAGCAGTAGCATTATATCAACAAACTTACACTCTGATGGCAATGTGGACTTATTATGTACAAACGGAGGAATATCCTCTACTCGTGATTCTGGAAAGATACTTATGAATGGAAGAGAAGTGTTTAAACATGCAGTAGAGAAATTAACAGCCTCAGTAGAGGAAACTCTAAAATGCAATAGTTTAAAGATTACTGATATTGACTGGTTAATTCCCCATCAAGCAAACATTCGCATTATTGAAGCAGTAGTAAAGAAATTAGATTTTCCTATAGAAAAAGTAATTAATACAGTTGATAAGCATGCAAACACCTCAGCAGCGTCAATTCCACTAGCCTTAGACTATGCAGTACAAGAATCAAAAATAAAGTCAGGAAATCTGATATTGCTGATTTCAATAGGTGCAGGTTTAGCCTGGGGTTCTGTGTTACTGCGCTATTAGACTTCCTATTACCCACGCTTCTTTTTTCTCAGTTTTATCGTTACATGCTGTACTGACAAAGTTTTGAGATATTATCACAAACATTATATTCACAAGAAATACTTGACTTCACGTGTACTAAGAAGCATTTTATATATGATGTGTGCCCGTAGCTCAGTTGGATAGAGCAACAGCCTTCTAAGCTGTGGGTCGTAGGTTCGAATCCTACCGGGCACATTCTTCTATCAATGCTTTCTATAAATTTTCAAGTATTCTGGTACCACATTTTCAATTGCTAGTGGTCTAATTTTCATTGTTTCGAGATCATCTGACTTTTCGATTGAACTACTCATCATAACTTTCACCTGATCTCGAGTAAGTATAGGGCTTGCATCTCCAGTTATAGGTTTTAACAGCACAGAAACAACTTTACTTTCTAAGAAAAAGGCTATCAATCTTGCCATTGGAAAAGGTACATTGATCAGTAGACACTTTCTGTTAGTCACATTCAGAATAAACTTTAATAAGCTTTTAAAAGAGTAAACTTTTGATCCACCTATATTATAAATTTTTTTATCTTGCTTATTAAAGCTGATAATACGGTATACCACTTCAGCTAAGTTTGTTACACATATCGGCTGAAACTTCGTTATTCCACTACCGATCAACGGCAAAAAAGGAAGAATTGTTGCTAATCTTGCAAATTTATTAAAGAAATTATCTTCTTTACCAAATACAAGACTGGGCTTAATTATCATTGCTCCTTGAAACGCCGAAGCTACAGCTTTCTCACCTTTCAATTTACTTTGGGCATATTTTGATAACTTATCATTTTCTATTCCCATGGCAGAAAAATGTATCATCATGGATACATTTTTTATTTGCGCAGCTTTTGCTATTCTTTCAGCTATTCCAACATGAACTGTATAGAAATCGTATTTTCTTTTTTCATATAATATTCCTACTAAGTTTATAACAACATCACACCCCTCCATACTTTCTAAAATTGATTTTTCATTAAAAAAATCTCCTTCAAGTATTGATATTTGCCCTAAGTTGCCACATAACTTTAGACAAGCAGCTTTTTCCTGATCACGAGTAAATATTCTTATTAAATACCCCGCCGCTGCCAAGCGTCTTACGATGTGTTTTCCTATAAATCCCGTTCCACCAAAAATAACTATACGTTTTATCACAGTTAAAACTTCCAATAACTTAACTTTAAATTAATACAATAGTTTTATTTAATATTCTATTGTGAATTCCTGCACTATAAGGTCCATTCTCATTCCATGAGAACCTTTAACTAAAATTACATCATTACCTTGAACAATATTAGCTAAATTACTTTTCAATTGGTTAGAATCATCGAAATGCATGCCTTTTATATTCTCCGGTAAAAGTTTATTCAATTCTAACATAAATTTACCAACTGTATGAACTTTATTCACATTTTGTTCTACTATAGAGTCAAGCAATTCTGTATGAAATACTATGCTTTCATTACCAAGTTCTAACATATCGCCGAGTAGTGCCACTTTTCTTAAATTAGAATATGTACCTAAAGTTCTTATTGCAGCCTTCATTGAAGTAGGGTTAGCATTATAGGAGTCGTTAATCAAATGTACTAATTTTCCATTGTATTTAGCTTGATGAACATTACCTCTACCTTCTGTTACAGTAAAATTCTCAAGTGCTAGTGGTAATTTCGATAAATCAAGTCCTAGACTTTGCACAACTGCTGTCACAACTAATGCAGAGTATGTAAAATGCTCACCCCGCAAACGTAAATTACAGTTTATAATTTGACCGTTGTGCGGTTTAATTTTTAAATTTATACCGCTATCGTTTCTTATTAGGTCTAACAAACGAACAGTAGCACTTTCATTCTTACCAAAGCTCACTACATTTCTGTCAGCATTTGATAAAAGATAATCATAATGTTTATTATCCTTGTTCAAAATCAAAGTACCATTATTTTTCATACCACATAGGACTTCTAACTTCGCTTGCGCAATATCAAGTAGAGATGAAAAATTTTCAACATGCGCAGGTTCGATGTTGGTAATAACTGCAATATCCGGATTGCTAATCTTCGATAGCTCTTTTATCTCACCAGCTCTATTCATTCCCATTTCAAGGATTAAGTACTGGCAGTTTTTTGGGACTTTTAGAATAGTAAAAGGTAATCCTATATTATTATTCAAGTTATCTTTGTTTGCATAAGACGCTCCATATTGCGATAGAACAGTGTGCAGCATGTCCTTTGTAGTCGTTTTCCCGACACTACCTGTAATTGTAATAACTTTAGCATTAACAAGAACATTTCTAATGTAATATGATGCCATATTATGCAAAGCTTTTAGAGTATCTTGCACAATAATTAGAGGAAAATTTCTATATTTATCTTCGCTTACTACCGCAGCAACAGCTCCTTTTAAAAATGCTTCATGTAGAAAATCATGCCCATCAAATTTCTTTCCCTTGAGAGCAATAAATAAATCGCCTTTTTTTATGCTTCTTGTATCCGTTGAAATATTTGAGCTATATACCGAATTACAAACACCCTCCCCTCTTCCGCCAGTAGCATCGATAATATTATTTGCGTTCCATTTTAACATAATTTATCTTTAAAGGTAATTTGAACAAGAAAAGCAGCAAAAATACTACATACTTTGGTAATGTACAAATAATGATTGCTATCTCTATAATTTCATCTTATAATAGATATACAAGCTTAAATATTTTCGTCTATAATTGAGTGTATTTTACTATCTGATTGTAGAAAGTGACTTGGAGGTATGTATGGCAAAAGATGAGTCAAATAAAAAGTCTATTTTGGCTAAGATAAAAGGCGTGTTTTTTCTTGTGCCTAAAGCACTTATTTATCCTATAAAGAAACCGTTTGCTTCAATTGATGAAATGAAGCATGATGCTAAAGTTTCATTAAAAAAGGCTGTGAGTGATGTACCTAAAGAAGAAGAGAAATATGACCCACCTATAAAAACCACAGAAGCTAGTAAGTACCTTGGCATACAAATAACAAAACAAGAAAAAGGTAAGGTAAGTTTTTTAGCGTCAAGAACTTTAACGGGGGATATACCTTACTTGAGTCCAGAGAAATTAGATAAAATAAGGAAAGATCTGCCAAATATAACTATTTTTAGAGAAGAAAACAAAATTGTAATTGAAGTTGATGTTGAGAAGATTATCCAAGAAATAAAAGATAAAAATCCAGGTATAGATGAAAAAGTAATGAAAAAGTACGCTCTTGAAGGAATTTATAATAAAATTGATTATGATCTCAAAAATTTGGCAAAAATTACTGGTGGAGAGTTTAAAGTTCACACAGACCGAAAGTTGCTGTATGATATTGCAGAAAAGTTGTATAGTGGATACGATAGTAAAAAGCAACAGTCACAAGAAGTTATAAGGTCTATAGGTAAAGAAAAGTCATCAGAGAAAATTTTAAATAATTGGCAAAAAGCTATTAAACAAGATTTTGAAAGTTGCGAAAGCATAAGAGGTAGGGGGAAATAAATTATGGAGAGTGTTATGAAAGAAGTTAAAATAGAGGAAAGGTATCATAGCCTAACTGTTCCTGGAGATATGTATCATTTACAACCAGAAGTTATTGCTGCAAGAAGGGCAAAAAGAATAGAAACGTTTTCAAAAAGACACCAAATGGACTATGGGTCAGTTTTGCGTGGACAAGATATACAGCTAAAAGACGTTTCAAGTCTTGAAGATGCTTCTAGCGAAGCAGCAATAAGCCCACCTTCTACACCAAATCATAAGCAAAATAGAAGAGGACCAGGAATTTAATAAAGTATGGGTAGTACAGCTTATGATGACACTAATATTTTTGCTAAGATATTAAGAGGTGAGTTGTCTTATGAGGAAATACATAAAAATGAAAATGTGCTAGCTTTTCGTGATAAGTATCCTGATGCACCAGTTCATATTCTAGTTATACCAAAAGCTCAATACGTTTCATACGATGATTTTGTTCTGAAAGCTTCCGAAGAGGAAATAGTAAGTTTTTTTAAAACTGTTAGAGAAATAGCACATAAATATAACTTAGAAAAAACAGGATATAGATTAGTTACTAATCACGGTAAAGATGGAGAGCAAGTTATACCGCACTTTCACATACATATTTTAGGTGGTAAAAGATTAGGAAAGCATGTAAATTCATAGTGTTATATGTTTTTTAAATGAGTGAATATTTAACCATATTAATTTTTATCTGTGTATCAATTGTAGTATCCTTTACTTTAGGTGTATTACCTATGTTTCTTGCAGTCAGTAACCCAGATGGTGAAAAGCTTTCTACATATGAGTGTGGCTTTAATCCTTTATCAAGAGCCAGAAAAAGTTTCGACATAAAATTTTACTTAGTTGCAATATTGTTCATAATATTCGATTTAGAAATTGCTTTTCTTTTCCCTTGGGCCGTTTCTTTATCTAAAATAAGCTATTGCGGATTTTGGTCTATGATGATATTCCTTGCAATACTTACTATAGGCTTTATTTATGAGTGGTGTAAAGGTGCGTTGGAATGGGAATAAATTTATCTAATGGCGACTGGAATCGTTACAAAAAAGAAGGTTTTCTTATCACTAAATTTGGCGATTTAATAGATTATATAATGAACTGGGCAAGGTCTGGTTCATTGTGGCCAATGACATTTGGTCTTGCATGTTGCGCAGTAGAGATGATGCACACTGCATCCAGTCGTTATGATCTTGATAGATATGGCATAATCTTTCGTGCAAGCCCAAGGCAAGCAGATGTTATGATTGTTGCTGGCACGTTAACTAATAAAATGGCAGCAGCATTGCGTAAAGTTTATGATCAAATGGCAGATCCCAAATACGTTGTCTCTATGGGAAGTTGTGCAAATGGCGGTGGCTATTATCATTATTCTTACTCAGTAGTCCGTGGTTGCGATAGAATTGTGCCAGTTGATGTGTATGTTCCTGGATGCCCTCCAACTGCTGAGGCGTTGCTATATGGAATGCTATGTCTACAAAATAAAATAAAACGAACTAAAAATATATAGCATGGATAAAACTGCAAAATACATACAAAAAAAGACTAAATGTGAATGTATTCAGAAAAATGATGGCACTATTGTAATATATTCAGCTTTGAATGACATTGAAAATCACTTACTCTTTCTACGTGATGATGAAAAGTGTAGGCTTGAATTATTAGTTGACGTTTTTGGAGTTGATTACCCAGATAGAGAAAAACGTTTCGAGCTAATATACAATTTGCTCAGCGTTGTACACAATATCAGAGTGCACATAAAGCTTCAGTTATGTGAAGGTGATATACCTCTAAGTGTAGCAAAGATATTTAACGCAGCTTCGTGGTTTGAGCGTGAAGTATTTGATATGTATGGAATAGAGTTTTCTGATCACCCAGATTTACGTAGGATTTTAACGGATTATGGATTCAAAGGTCATCCAATGTTAAAAGATTTTCCTCTCACTGGCTACGAGGAAGTAAGATACGATATAGAGGCAAAAAAGGTTGTATATAATCCTATAGACTTACCACAAGATTTTCGTATGTTTGACAGCTTATCCCCTTGGGAAGGTAGTAAAGCCACAAAAGTAAATATAAAGGAGTAGAAAATGACAGCACAAAGAAAAAAAATATCTTTGATTGGTGCAGGAAATATCGGTGGGACTCTTGCCCATATGATTGCACTAAGAGAGCTAGGAGATGTTATTTTGCTTGATGTAAGCGATGGAATACCACAAGGTAAAGCGCTTGACATTACAGAATCATCTCCTATTGATCGATCTAATGTCAATATTACTGGTACAAATAGGTATGAAGATATAAAAAACTCTGACGCAATTATAATAACTGCTGGCATTGCCAGAAAACCTGGAATGAGCAGAGATGACCTTCTGCAAACTAATGCTGCAGTAATGAAAGAGGTTGGGGAAAATATTAAAAAACATTCTCCAAACGCATTTGTAATAGTGGTTACCAATCCTTTAGATGCTATGGTTTCAGTAGTATACAAATCTTCAAGCCTGCCAACTAATATGATTATTGGTATGGCAGGAGTGCTTGACTCTGCTCGTTTTCGTTATTTTCTTGCAAGTGAGTTAAATATTTCTGTCGAAGATGTATCTGCTTTTGTGCTTGGAGGACATGGTGACACTATGGTACCACTAATCAATTATGCTTCAATTGCTGGCATTCCACTTACCCAAATCATTGAGATGGGTTTGATTACGCGAGGAAAAGTTGATGAAATAGTTGAGCGCACTCGTAATGGTGGAAAAGAAATAGTTGATCTACTTAAATCTGGATCTGCATACTATGCTCCTGCATCTTCAGCCATAAGTATGCTAGAATCATACTTAAAAGATAAAAGGCGTATATTACCATGCGCTGCTTATCTTAATGGTGAATATGGTGTGAAAGACTTATTCATTGGTGTTCCTACTATTATTGGCAAAAATGGAGTTGAGAAAGTTCTAGAAGTTAAAATGAACGATAGTGAACAAGAGATGTTTTATAAATCTGTAAGTGCAGTAAAAGAGCTCTGTCAGCTAAATTAATTGCCCTATAGAATTTCTTTGAGCTCAAGCGTCGAAAACAGTCTAAAAAAATTATTTGTAGTTATTTTTGCTACTTGTTCCGGCGATTCATTCCATAATTCTGCTAAACAATTCACAACATATTTCACCATTGCCGGTTCATTTTTTCTTCCTCTGTAAGGCTCAGGAGATAGATAAGGTGCATCAGTTTCAACTAAAACACGCTCACGTGGCACATTTTGTGCAATTTCTCTTAGTAAGTTCGCATTTTTAAAAGTAATAATTCCAGAAAATGAAATGTATAATCCCAAGTCCATAGCCTTATAAGCAAGCTCTTTAGAAGAAGCAAAGCAATGCATTACTCCACTAAAAGCGTCCTTCTTCATTTCTGAATTTAACATATCAATCATCTCACTATCAGCATTTCTAGTGTGAATAACTAAAGGTAATCCTGTTACTTTTGCCGCTTCTATATGTGATGCAAAACTTTTTTTTTGATTGCTTTTATTATCAGATTTATAAAAATCTAATCCGGTTTCACCGATACTAATTACCTTTTTGCCCTTAGTAAATTCAATCAATTCATCAGCATTTATACACTCACCTTTTTCCACATTAGTATCAAGCGGATGTATACCAACGGAGCAGTAGACTTGATCATAGGATGAAGAGATTTTTAATAATTTAGGGATATCATTAATGCTTATACATATGTTATGCAAAATTCTCACACCATTTTGCTCTGCTCTTGAAATTACCTTTGGTATTTCATCATCAGAAAAATAAATTAGATGACAATGAGAATCAACTATCATAAATAGATCCTTTTATGATAGAAGAAAACTCTTCTATCACTTTTTTATAAACTTCTTTTTTGAACGGTATGGCACTGGCTACCAAATCATCCACATTTTGCCAACGCCACTCTTTGAACTCTGGATGATCAGTATAGTTAATATTAATATCCTTATCCTTCCCACAAAATTTCATTAAGAACCATCTTTGCTTTTGGCCAGAATATCTCCCATTCCAGCATGTTGGTATAACTTCCTCAGGTAAGTTATAGTGTATCCACTCTTTATTTTTAGCCACAATTTCTGCTTTATCAGTACCAACTTCTTCCAATAGCTCACGTAGCGCTGCCTGCTCTAGCTCTTCACCATCATCAATTCCCCCCTGTGGCATCTGCCAATAAGAGTCACTATCAAAGCGTTTTCCAATAAAAACATTTCCCTGTTTGTTAAATAACATTATGCCAACACAAGGGCGATACTCTTTCTCCTCACTAATCACAAATACTCTCTGTTGCTAAATTATCTATCATAGAAGTTCCAACTACTTTTTTACTATTCATTTTTTCAACAATTTTTTTTGCAACTTCTTTTGCGCTTAAGTTTGAGTTATCAATTTCAAGTGAACCTTGAGGCACAAATAGTTTCTTTCCTTTAATTCTTCTCATAGCAAAATCTGAATCAGTAATTTTTCTCTCCTGCTCTCTTTCCTTTAATTGAACGCGCTTTACTAGTTCTCCACTATTACAATATAACACCACAGGGAGAATCTCCACGTTCATTTTTTTACTTAAATTCACCACTGAGTTATATACTTTTTGATCATAGGAATCACCTTTTATCAATTCGTTTGTAAATATATAATGCTTTGATTCTATATGGTATTTTTCCAATATTGCTAATATATTCTCTCTAATCACAAAAATTTCTTCCCATATTTCACTTGTAACCTCAGCGTTTCTGAAATCAATCATATCAAATATAATATTATTAAACAGGTTATTGTCTACTATCACCCCATCAATAATATTACACAGCTCTTTTGCAATCGTAAGTTTGCCACTACCCGGAAATCCGATTAAGTAAATGATCATACCATCAGAAAACTATCATATATTACAAATATATGTATTATAAACGTTACACTAGAAACATATCAAAAATAGTTCATATTCAGAAATTTTGAGTGTATCATTACAGATAAATTATATAATTTAGAATAATGAATGGTGATACAGAATCAATAAAAAATACAATTGTAGATGTAATAGATCAAAACAAAGGTCAAGATATAGTTACTTTTGATGTACAGAATAAAACTGTCATTGCAAAATATATGATCATTGCATCCGGTGATTCGAGCCGCCATGTAAAAGCATTAGCTGAGCAAGTGATGAAAAATCTCAAGCAATATGATAAAATAGATGTAGAAGGTATGGATGAAGGTAACTGGGTGATTGTGAATTTTCAAGGTATAATGGTTCACCTATTCAGGCCAGAAGTAAGAGAATATTATAAGATAGAAGAGTTATGGAATTGATTATCCAGGTAGCTGGTATACACTTGCTCAAATGTTGTAATTTTGAAGGCAACCCTTATGAAGTTGGTGGTGTCATTCCAGTGCTTGACACTGGAATCTAGAAAACTTAATCATAAACGAGCACACTATACAACATTTTTGATGAAATTTCATAATAAACTGGATTCCAGCGTCAAGCACTGGAATGACGCCATCGTTAACAACACCGTTTACACACAAAATAACATATTATGAAACATAAATCCGAGTTTTTAAACTTCATTCAAGAAAGAGGATACCTATATCAATGTACAAACATTGATAGGTTAGACCAGCTATTATCACAAGACAATTATATAATTGCATACATTGGGTTTGATTGTACGGCACCAAGTTTGCATATTGGCAGTCTCATTCAAATCATGATGCTCCGTCACCTACAAAAATTCGGTTATAAGCCAATAATTCTACTTGGAGGTGGCACAACAAAAATTGGTGACCCATCTGGTAAAGACAAAGCAAGAAGCGTCTTGCCGATAGAAGATATCAATCAAAATATACTTGGTATAAAGAAAACCCTCGAGAAGATGATATCTTTCGATTATGGAAAAACTGGTGCAATCATAGTAAACAACGCAGATTGGTTAGATAACATAAAATATATAGACTTTTTGCGTGATATAGGGACACATTTTTCTGTAAATCGCATGTTAGGCTTTGATAGTGTGAAAATTAGGCTAGATAGGGAGCAAAATCTAAGCTTTCTCGAGTTTAATTACATGTTGTTACAAGCCTATGATTTTGTCGAGTTGAATAAAAAGTATGGCTGTCGTCTCCAGATTGGAGGGTCAGACCAATGGGGAAATATAGTAAACGGAATTGAACTTGGCAAAAAGTTAAATTTACCTGAGCTGTTTGGTCTTACCACACCTCTTTTATTAAACGCACAAGGAAAAAAGATGGGCAAAACTGAAAGTGGAGCAGTATGGCTTGATGGTAGCATGCTAAAGCCCTATGACTACTGGCAATATTTTCGCAATGTTGATGATCAAGATGTTGGTCGTTTTTTGAGACTTTTCACTGATTTATCAATTGATGAAATTAAAAAACTAGAGTCCTTGAAGGATCAAGAAACAAACGAAGCAAAAAAGGTCTTGGCAACAGAAGTGACAAAAATATGTCACGGTTGTAAAGAAGCGAAACTTGCACGATCTGCTGCAATCTCTGCTTTTGAAAATGAAGACAGTTCATTGCTTTCTGGTTACACTATCACAAGAGAACAAGTTGCAAATGGCATACTCCTGATAGACTTGCTTCATGACACCGGTTTTGAACCTTCAAAAGGTGCGGCAAAGCGTTTAATACAGGGAAATGGATGTAAAGTTAATGATAATACTATAAACGATGTTAACTATACAATAAACTCTGAAAGCTTTGAAGGTCAGCCATTTATCAAATTATCTGCAGGAAAGAAACGCCATATTAAAATTTTAGTGAGTGAAGTAAGAAAGTGAATTTGTATCTGTTCAGCAGAGTGGTAAAATAAGGTAGCCAAGAAAAGATAATTATAGGAACAAATGGATATCATTGAAGCAGCTGACACTGTGGCAGAATCGCTAGGCAATCCTACTATCGCTAGCAGTTTCTTGCTGTCGATTTGCTAAGATTGGTTTATCAACTTGAGTATCAGGCTTTGACAATTTATATATAGCATTGCCAACTATTAGTGCTGTTGCTGTAATTGCAACTACTGCTATAACTATAGGTATTAACTCAGCTGTAATTGCTCCGGCTGTAAAAAGTGCTATAGATATAGCAGTACCTAATAATGCAGTTACTCCACCGGGGCTTTGTTGCATCACTATCTATGAAAGGCTAACTATACAAGCAGCTTATTGAAAATCTTATTTTTTGCAATCAATCTGATCAAATTTAAGAATAGTAATTTATTGTTTGTACTAGTAAATTTAATTCTACTTAAAATAGCTAAAGCATTGAAATTCTTGAATTCTAGCTAGATTAGTGAATGATAGTAAAACTTCTTTTACTTAAATTTAGATATTTACTGACTGTCCTTACTATAAATGCTAGAATAATAAGCTATTGATATTCTACATTTTTTATCTTTTATCCATCGTAGATAGCGATGCAACAAAGCCCAATGGCGTCAACTTAAGGAAAGATGTTAAGGAGTAAAATACTGTAAAAAATAGGACCTTTGGTTTCTATTTTATTTCAATAAAGAAGATATCAGTAAAGCTTATCTATTAAGGTGTCACATAGAGGAGTGCTATAAACGACTCAAAGTAGAAGTAGAATTAGAGAATTTTTCTGAGATAAATTTAGAGATAAGAATTTTGTGCAAACTTGGTCATGTGCAATACTTCATATGTGTGATGCACAAGAGCCTTGGAACCCAGATCAAATTGCTGAGTATCGTTTAAATTTTTCAGTTTTATTTGGTGTAATGAGACAGAAACTTTATCAGGTGCTTATTAGCACCAAAAAACTTTCAAGCCCTTTTTAAAATACGCACTAAAGTTAACGTGAAGATTGTATAGCCGCAATAAAGTAGATAAGCCTAAACGTCATAATGTCTTTAGGAGAGCTTGCTAATTTATTCTCTTAAGTTAACGCCATTGCCTGAACAGATACATAAAAAAGTAGTACTTGCAAGAAAGAGTGACTTAAGAAATTAATTGACTTTGCTATTTTCTCTAACATACCTAGAAGAAATAGATACATTATCTAATGCACTACTAATCCTAGTATTCCTTTCATTAATCGCTGCAGTTGGTTGAAAGGCAGCATAGATGATGTATTGCGGCATATCATTAATTTGTGCTAGAATAAAATTAATACATTCAATATTACCTTTATATATAGCAATGCCAAGTGGTATTAAGCTGTACGTCCGACCGTCTTTATAGTTTATAGTATTTTCAGTAGTCAGAACCTCTTGCAATATACCGCTATTTTGAGCCTGAGTTAAAATCGAATTAATATGTGCATGATTACCTTCATGTATAGCAAAGCCAAGTGATGTTAAGTTGTACGTCCAACCATCTGGAGAATATACAGTATTTTTAGCAGCAAGAACATTTTGCAATATACCACTATTTTGGGCCTGAGTTAAAATCGAATTAATATGTGCATGATTACCTTCATGTATAGCAAAGCCAAGTGATGTTAAGTTGTACGTCCAACCATCTGGAGAACACATAGTATTTTTATTAGCAGTAAGAACTTCTTGCAGCTTACCATTATTTTGAGCTTGTCTTAAAATAGAATTAACATATTCATTGTTATTTCTATATATAGCAAGGCCAAGCAATGTTAAAATGTATGTCCAATTATTCAGAATATCTTGCGATACAACATTATTTTGAATCATTGTTGAAATGTAGTTACAACATTCCTTATTATTTTCATATATGGCAAAGCTAATTGGTGTTAAAATATGCGTCAGACCATCTGAAAACTGTAAAATATTTTCAGCAATAAAAACGCCTTGCAGCATATCATTATTTTGAGCTTTTTCTAAAATAGAACTGATACATTCTTTATTACCTTTATATATAGAGAAACTGAGTGGTGTTAAAGCATACTCCTTAGTATTGAAATACTGTACAATATTTCTAGCAGCAAGAATATCTTGTAGTATTCCACTGTCCTGGGCTTTTGTTAAAATATCATTAATATATCTTGGCTTATTGTAATGTATAGCAAAGCCAAGCGATGTTAAGGTGTACATCAGACCATCTTGATAGTTTATAATATTTTCAGTATTAATAATCTCTTGCAGTGTACCGTTATTTTGAGAATGTATTAAAATAGAATTAACGCATTCGTTATTACATTTGAATATGGCGAGGCTAAGTAGTGTTAAAGTGCGTTCCCCACCTCTTGGAAATCGTTTAGTATATCCTATTGTAAGAACTTTTAGTAAATCATTCTCTGAGGCTCTTTTCAAGATATTACCAATTTCCTCACCATTTGATATTACCTTTTTCAACTTTAAATGCAAATTTCGTTGTGCTTGTGTTAAGTTGTTATCATTTAGCATATTCTTGTAACCTCGCTTTAAAGTCAGTGCAGTTTAATTATTCTATGTTAGTATACACCAATAGAAAAAATTTCATCATATGTTCTGGAAAAAATTTACACAGGTTAATGAGGAAATCGTAAGAGAGAGCCTAAAAAAGGTTATAGAGAAGAAAAGTGGTAAGAATGTTGGTGTAGTATCCTCAATTGTTATTAAGGGTAAAGATGTTGCTTTTGCTCTTGAAGTTACTGAGCCAAATGAAGAATTAAGAAAAAATTGTGAGCAAGCTGTTAAGGCGATACCGGGAGTAGGAAAGGTTACTGTAGTTGCTACTGGTCAAAAACAAGCTAGGCAACAAAAAGCTAAACTTCATATCGAAGGAGTGAAAAATATAATTGTCGTTGCTTCTGGTAAAGGAGGTGTGGGTAAGTCGACAGTTGCACTAAATCTAGCTCTTTCGTTAGCAGAATTAAAACATAAAGTTGCGCTAGTTGATGCAGATATATATGGTCCTTCGATTCCTAAAATGTTGGGCACTGAGAAATTAAAACCAGAAATACAGAGTGGTAAAGCAATTCCTATAGAGAAACATGGTCTCTATACTATTTCAATTGGCTATTTTATTGATAAGGACCGCGCAGTAATATGGCGTGGACCTATGATCACAAAAGCACTTTACAATTTGCTAATGGGAACAAGGTGGTCTGATATAGAATATTTAATCATTGATACACCGCCTGGCACTGGCGATGTACATTTAAGTCTGATGGAGAATTTTAGTTTAACTGGAGCAATAATAGTTTCAACTCCACAGGAGCTTGCTTTAGTCGATGCACAAAAAATTTATGATATGTTCACAAAGCTCAGCGTGCCAATTATCGGCATTGTGGAAAATATGAGCTATTTTGTTCAAAATAATTCAAAAATACACATATTTGGAAAAGGTGGTGCAAAAAAAATGTCTGAAGAGCTGGGAGTCAAACTCTTGAGCAGAGTTCCTCTAGATCCGCAAATATGTAGTGCTTCTGATTGTGGAAATCCTTCAATACTAAGTGAGGATTTAGTAAGGATTTATGAAGGCATTGCTAAAGATGTTAGGTCTTTTGTATGCAGTCTATAAAGTTTTTTTAAACTACTTTTAAAATAGGTAGAATGTAATTTTAGGTGAATAAAATATTTCAAATGGCAGCAGCTACCTCGTATCTGAACAGACAATAGACTTCTTGGATAACTTAAGAAACAAGTAGTAGAAGCAATATTAGGGAAGGTATAAATTTTGAGCAGGTAAGTAAACTTGATGAAGAGAAGCTTCGAAGACTAAGAGGAGTAAAAAGAAAAACATTGGAAAAATAATAGAAATTTTAATAGAGGAAGAGGCCAAGAAAAAGGCAAGAGGAGGAAAACCAAATATATTTATTAATAGCACTCGAATATTTGTGTAAATACCGTACATATTTCCATATAGTGCAAAGCTATGGAATAAGTGAAAGTTCTTGCTAACGGCTGAATAGAAGATGCATTGATAAAACATCCAGATTTCAGGAAGATAAAGAGCTATTAAAGTTAAATAGGAGTATGCAAAAGTTTTATAAAAAGGGAATGTTTAACTCCCCCATAGAAGATCAAAAAATATCCTTAGGTTATCCAAGAAGTCTATTGTTGGTAAACATAAAAGGCTATTTGCCTTTTTATCTAGTTTATGCAGGAGGTCTATATTTATTGTTGAGTGTGATTTTAGGCATTTCTGCTAAAACGCAACTTTTAAATCGCCAAAATTTCTCCTTGCCTTTACTAATTCCGATTCTTGGAGTGCACACATAATCTGGTTTGAGGTGATATTCATAGAGACAAAATTCATGACTTATAGTAAGGTCTTGTTTATTATGTTCTTTTGTAATGTTTAATTTTTTGCACAGTATGCCTGGCCCGCCTAAATTTGCTTCAAGCGGTTCAGTGAGCTTTAATCCTCGTATTAACACTGCTGCTGGGAATCCTTCTGCTTCTGTTACAATATTTAGACAATAGTACATTCCATATATAAAATATACGTACGAAAACCCTGGCGTACCAAACATTACTGAGGTTCGATTAGTATAGCCTCTTGCTGCATGACAAGCTGGGTCATCCATTCCTATATACGCTTCAACTTCAGTTATTATTCCACTAAAATTAGAAAATTTCAGAATCTTCCCTAGCAGCTCCCCAGCTACGGTTAAAGTTGGCCGTTCATAGAAATTTCTTGGTAATATTGTGTTATTCATCATAGAAGTACAAGTTACTTACATTTGTAAGCAAGTTATACTATTTTTGCTTTTTCTTATTTATTTAGTCAAGAGCATCTCTGAGAAGTAGAAGTTGGTGTTGTTGTCACATTTGTTACATCTGTTGAAGGCTGCTGTAAAACCTTGACTGATTCAGAGCTCTTTTGTTGCAATTGCGGTACTAACGCTTCATATAAAGATTTTGGCTCACGTCTCTTACCTATTTTGACTTCTTTATTTGCAAGCAACTGCTCTGCAGTAACACCGTTGCCTTCAAGGAGAGTTACACCATTCTTACCATCAATGTTAACTTTAACTTTGCATTCTCTTCCATCAACATACCACTTTAAAGTCATTTCATATAACCCACTAATTATTTCATAAACTCTTTCCTCATTATCACTATCATTATTAATATAGCAACATGCCCCTCTCTTTTTTTCTTGATTAGGATGACAAAATGTAATTGTTCTTACACCATACTCTTTACATATACTACCGCCTAGAAGTTTAGCTATATCTACTCCTTCTTTATTGGCATGTAGCACAACTCTCACGGTGGGGTAAACAATATTACCTTCCCTTTTGCCTTCTTTTATCATTATGGACTCTATGGTATATACCTTCGATATCTCTGCCTTAATTTGGTCAGCAATCTTGCCTACAATCTCTTTACCATGATAGTGAGATTCTCCTTTCTTCGGAGAAAAAGGTTCTTTGTTTGTAGTATTAGTGTCTGGATCATTCTGTAACTTAAAGAATTTATCCCATTCTTCATCACTGTCTAATTTAATATATTCACGCTTGTTCTTGCCTGATACTGCATTCTGAATACTAGACGATCCTTCTGTTACAGTTGTACCAGAGCTATTGCCTTTACCTTTTAGAAGAACAAGATGCTCTTCTGACCTTTCTTCCTTACTCAACTTTGAAGCTGCATCACCAAAAGAAGGTTTCTCTACTATATGCGTGTAAGAATTTTTAACTCTACTCTCATTATCAGGTACTGTAGTAGCCCAAAAAAGCTTTTTAATATAATCTAACATATGCTACCTCTTACCATTAACTAAATATCAGTATGCAAACTTTGCTATAACTAATCAATAACTAAATTTACTCCAAATAAAATAAGCTGATAAAAAGGTATAAATTGAGATTAGGTAAAGCTTTTGGTATAATATCTAGTTAATTTTGAATAGGCAGGTGATCTCATCTACAAAGACGTTTTTTATCTCATTTATTTTTGGGTTTATTCTCTTTCCCTATTTTATAAAACTTCTAAAAAAGATAAGTAAAGATGGACAACCAATCAGATCATATGGACCAGAAAGTCATTTAATAACAAAAAAGAATATACCACCTATGGGTGGAATAATAATACTAACTTCTGCTTTATTACCAATCCTGCTTTGGACTCAATTAACACCAGAAATTTCATTGCTGGTATTTATAACTCTATTTTTTGCTCTACTTGGATTTATTGATGACTATTTAAAATTGAAGACAAATCACCACCGAGGTTTAAGTGCAAAAACCAAAATACTTATTCAGTTTGTCGTTACTCTGGTCTGTATGTTTATACTTAAGCTACAATCTGCTGAAGGTTTTACAAAAATTTCTCTATTTAGAGAAGTAGCAATCGACCTTGGCTATCTATATCTTCCGTTTGCTGCATTTGTAATTGTCGGCTCTTCTAATGCTGTGAATCTTACAGATGGCCTAGATGGCCTTGCTGCAACTCAAGCCATTACTTCCTTTGCTTTTTTGGGGCTAATTGCATACATCACTCAGACAGATGTAAACATTACTTTATTCTGCATTGCATTTATAGGAGCTATTTTAAGTTTCTTGTGGTTTAACACACATCCAGCAAAAATATTTATGGGTGATGTTGGAAGCCTATCAATCGGTGCAGCTTTAGGACTCACTAGTGTTCTAATTAAAAAAGAAATGCTTTTTGCCGTTATTGGAATAATCTTTGTAATAGAGACTTTATCTGTGATTATTCAGGTATCATATTTTAAATATACAAAATTTAGATATGGAGCAGGAAGAAGAATTTTCCTTATGACACCAATACATCATCACTTTGAAAAGAAAGGGTGGTCAGAAAATACAATAGTTATAAAATTTTGGATAATTTCTATTGCTTGTTCGATTTTTGCTTTAACTTTCTTATTATAGGAACTATGAAATATCCAGATTTCACATTAGAAGATACATTATCAGGAATTATAGCAGGAGTAGATGAAGTTGGAAGAGGTCCGCTTGCCGGTCCAGTGATATCTGCAGCTGTAATATTTACTGATAGAGATACGGTTATTGATGGAATAAACGACTCAAAAAAGCTAACCCCTAAGTGTAGGCAAGTTCTATACGAAAAAATAACGTCTGTTGCAAAATTTGGTATAGGAATGGCAAGCGTAGAAGAAATAAACTCATACAATATTTTGCAAGCAACAAAGCTTTCAATGAAACGTGCGTTGGCAAACTTGAATCTAGAACTAGATTATGTGCTAGTTGATGGTAATCAACCACCTGAAGTAAAATGGCAAGTAAAATCTATAGTGAATGGTGATAGCTTAAGTATATCAATCGCAGCTGCTTCAATCGTTGCAAAAGTTACAAGAGATCGGCTTATGGAAGAATTGCATAATAAACATCCTCAATATAATTGGTATAAAAATAAGGGATATGGAACAAAAGAACACCTCAGCGCTATTGGCCTTCATGGAATTACGAAGCACCATAGAAAGAATTTTGCACCTATAAGAATACTATAGCCTTTAATCACTTACCTTTTTTGAAAGGTATGTTTTCATTAAACAGGCAGACTGTGCTTGATCCGTTTCTTAAGGTAAATACCGAGCTTACTCTTTCAATTATCAGGTAGTCATCAACTGTACGAAAATTTATCAAGGATTCATATCCTGCAGAATCAACCATAAAAACTGCCGGGAAATCAGAGTTTATTTTATTAAATTGTAGATATGTAAATTTTCCGTCATCAAAAACCTTAATTGGTATTATTGATTGACTGCCTTTAACGTGCGAGATGGAATAGTTAAAATTCAAGCCTTTCTTTATAACCTCAATATCACTTATATCAGGGATAGTGGTATGACTAGCTTGCTCTAGAATATCACCGTTACTCGTTGAATAAATTTCATCACTGTTGAACAGTGGATAAAGAAACCTTACTTCATATGCTAACCTTGGATCATCTAGCCCGTTTGCTTCTTCAGCATGAAATTCGAAATAATAAACTCTTTTATTGGTAATTATAGTTGCATTAGTATCGGCAATATCATCTATAGGCTTAATAAATAATCTATTACCTTGAGGAAGGAGTTGCCAACCGGTTGCATCACCCATTGAAAGACTCTCTATTACCTCCCCTGGCTCAAACAATATGCTGGATTGATAACCATAAAAGCCCGTGTACTTATGTATAGCCTGTGGATTATAATTCATTACCTTTATGTGGTTATCACCAGCTATTGGTCTTGGTTCCTGTTTTGCAAGTGCATAACCACCACAAAAAAATAATAGTGCAACAAAGAGTACCCTAATCATAGTATCAAAATAAACTGATCTTCATTTTATCATTGATAGACATGCACTGCAACTGTTAAGCTATCCCAGTAGTAAGCGACAGAAAATGCAAGCTTCATAATAATTCATTACTGCAGGAAAAAAGGGGAGTGTTAAATAAACTGTGTCAAACCTCCATTTTTTGTTTCTATTTTATTTTTACTTCTCGGTTTGACACAGTTTATTTAACACTCCCTGCAAATTAACTACAGATTTTATGTCTAAGTTACTCCACAAAATTTTTCCTTTCCTTATCCAAGATTCAAATTTATAGTATCGATTCCTTTTTATGAAATATGAAGCCACCTCAAGTTATAGTTAAGCCTATATTCAGTGAATTACTTTCACAAGTGCAATTGATTTTAGTGTTATACTGTTCTAACAGTAAAGAAGTCATATAGATAATAATATCTTTTGTATCCAAACGAATATCATTTTTTTTTGTTAATTTGCTCACTAATAATGTACTTATTGATTTATGTTCATTTACTACTTTTATAGTGAGTAGTGTTTTATCTTCTGTTTTAGTCAATAAAATAGACACTAATTCAATTTGTGCCACTGCACTGATTATAGTTATCACCATATTGGAAATTATCTTATTTATTTTTTCAATTAAGTTTTCTGTAGGACATTCACTTACTCTCCACTGAAGCTTTACTTTTTTTTTAATAAATAATTTTCTATATTGGATTTAGTCTTAACAAAGCTGCAATTATCTGATGAATGAGAATACGCTTGCTTCATAACTTTATATTTATATATTAAATCATCGGAGCTTTCTTTAAGCAATGACAATGCTTCGTTTTGCATATTAGGGTTGTTTTCTTCAAGCTCTTCCAATCCACCCACTATTCCTTGCATAGAACTAGCAAAATCATGAAGAATTCGTCCTGATAGGCATTCTGTTATTAACATTATGTTTTTATTCATTGGATAAAAGTATAAATGATTTAAGTTAACCCTATATTGGTAGGCATGTAGTAGTCAATTTAAGAGAAAGTTTCGTTGCGCTTTTTGTGTCAAAGCATTAATGTAGTATTAATAATTATAAGATTTATGAAGGCGTTATGAATACTTATGCTAAATCTGGAATAGACCTTAAACTATATAATGAACTAATAAAAAAAGTTAAACCTATTATTGAAAAGACTAAAGGAGAAGAAGTAATTAGTGAAGTAGGATCATTTTCCGCATTGTTTGACTTTTCTTCGCTGAGTAAGAAATACGACCATCCAGTACTTGTTTCCTCAACTGATGGAGTGGGCACAAAACTATTAATAGCTCAAGAGGTGAATAAGCATGATACTATAGGTATAGACTTAGTTGCAATGTGTGTAAATGATTTACTTGCACAAGGAGCAACACCTTTATTTTTCCTTGATTACTTTGCAACAGGCGTTTTAAACAAAAACGTTTTATTGTCTGTAATCCAGGGCATTGCAGAAGGGTGCAAGGAATCTAAAATAGCATTAGTTGGTGGAGAAACTGCAGAAATGCCTGGAATGTATGGTAACAATCACTATGACCTTGCAGGGTTTGTGGTTGGTGTTGTTGATCGAAAGCAAATTCTTCCAAATTGTAGTATAATGAAAGCAGGTGACTGTGTAGTTGGTTTAGAATCAAATGGAATTCACTCAAATGGATTTTCTTTGGTGCGCCATATTTTTAAAAGCTTAGGTATAAATTATAATGATATATCTCCATGGAATAATAAATCTTGGGGTGAAATATTACTTAAGCCAACAAAGATATATGTTGATTCTTTGTTGCCTATTATGCCAAAGGTAAAAGGCATTGCGCATATAACAGGTGGCGGGTTAATAGACAATATTCCAAGAATTCTCTCAGGAAATTTATTTGTAGACATAAATATTAATTCTTGGAAATGGCCAGATATATTTTTATGGCTGAAAGAAGAAGGCAAAATAGAAAAGAGAGAAATGTTAAAAACATTTAATTGCGGCATAGGTATAGTACTGATTGTAGATCCCGATAATATGAAGGATGTGGAAAGCCATTTCCAAAAGCGTGGAGAAAAAATTGAGATTATTGGAAAACTTGATGAGGCATGTAACCCTCCACTTGATAGAGTAGTATTTAGTTAGTCTAACTTTACTGACAGTCTTTTTGCAACTTCTGAGTATGCTTCCTTTAAGTTTCCTAGATTTAAACGGAAAACATCTTTGTCTAGCTTTTTATGCGTATTTTTATCCCATAGCCTACAATTATCAGGGCTGATTTCATCGGCTAAAATGATTTTAGTGCTGTTGTTTATCAATTTGCCAAATTCTAACTTGAGATCAACTAAATATATATTTGCATTTGAAAATAGGTCGACTAAGATTTTGTTGATCTTTAAAGTTGTAGTTTTAACTTCTTCCATTTCTTTATGGGATAACCAACCAAAATATAGTATGTGATTTTCATTCACCATTGGGTCGGCTAGGTCATCATTTTTGTAAAAAAACTCGATTATAGGAGATGTAAGTGTCTCACCTTCTTTGATATTAAAACGTTTGCAAAAGCTGCCAGCTGCAATGTTTCTAACCACTATCTCAAGAGGTATTATCTTGAGTTTTTTGACTAGCTGTTCTCTTTCGTTTAGAGTGTTTATAAAGTGCGTGCTAATTCCTGCTTCTTCAAGCTTTTCCATGATAAAAGCACTAACATGATTATTAATTATTCCTTTGCCCTCAATAATTTCATATTTTTCCTTGTTGAACGCTGTAACATCATCTTTAAAGTACTGTATAACAGTTGATGAGTCTTCAGTTTCAATAATGACTTTGGCTTTACCTTCGTATATCGTTTTATTCAGTGACATATTTAATTTAACTATGTATCATATCAATTTACTGTTCTTAGAGTATAGCCCCAAATAACTTAAAATAAACCTTAATGGCGTTCAATGTTACAATATTAACCATATTTCCAGAAATGTTCCCCGGATTTTTGAACTATTCTCTTGCTGGAAGAGCGTTGGAAAAAAAAATATGGAATCTTGAAATAGTAAATATTCGTTCTTTTGCTAAAGATAAACATTCAACTATAGATGATGTTCCATATGGAGGTGGAGCAGGGATGGTTATGCGCCCAGATGTGATTGGTAATGCAGTTGATAATGTGCTTTCTGCTCATAAAAATACTAGATTTATTTATATGACTCCATCTGGTACAAAATTTAATCAGAGCATTGCAAAGGAGCTAACAGAAATTCCTCATGTAACAATATTGTGTGGTCGATTTGAAGGTGTTGACCAAAGAGTAATTGATGTGTATACTCCTTATGAGTTAAGTATTGGAGATTATATACTTTCGGGAGGTGAGCCAGCTGCAATGGTGGTTCTTGATGCATGTATTAGGCTTCTTCCAGGTGTAGTAAATAATTTCGATAGCGTTGCTGAAGAAAGTTTTAGTTATAGTGGTGGTATGCTTGAATATCCTCAATATACTAGGCCTGAGCAGTGGAGTAGGTACAAAGTTCCTAAGGTTCTTTTGTCTGGCAATCACAGAAAAATAAGTGATTGGAGAAGGGAACAGTCATATGTTAGAACAAAGGAACGTCGACCTGAATTGTTGAATGGAGATGATAAATGACAAACTTACTTGAAAAATTTAACGAACAACAAATACAAAGGTTAGCCAAAGAGATGCCAGCTTTTTGTCCTGGCGATGATTTGAAGGTCACTTTTAAGGTAGTTGATAGTACGGGTGAGCGTATACAGATATTTGAGGGCGTATGTATATCAAAAAGAAATCGTGGATTACACTCTTCTTTTTCAGTTAGAAAAGTAAGTCATGGAGAAAGTATAGTATCACAATTTTTTGTTTACTCTCCTGCATTAATTTCAGTACAAGTGATGAGAAAGGGAAAGGTCCGTAGAGCAAAATTATATTATCTGTGCAAGCTATTTGGGAAAGCTGCAAGGATCAAAGAACGTACTACTTATGTTAAAAAAAAATCTAAGTAGATACAATAGGGAGTGATGTCAATTGTATCATCTCAAAACTCTCTCTTATTATCCCAGTGTGTGGCGCACAACTGTACTTTGCCTCCTGCTGTGGTGTCATCCCAATGTTTGACACTGGGATCCAGATTCTCCTTTTGGTTTGTGCTTTCATGGAAAATATAAAAATTATTTGCAGGCAAAGCCTGTTAGATCTCAGTGTCAAGCACTGGAAAAAGGGGAAAGTCTTTTCAAATCCTCATGTAAAGAAAAGTAAATGGGTATAATAAAGAAAAACTTCCTTAAGTTACTTCAATCTAAGCGCGTACATGCTCGTGTAAAAAGAAAAAATAAAAAGAACAGCATTTTATGCTTTTGCTCTTTTACAGCACTGATTGTCTCAATTGGGTGTCCTATATGTATATTACTAAGTATATTAGTTAACTCTTACAGTGCTTTAACAGTAACGAAAATTTTATTGCCAGTTGAAATAAATGCTGATCTTATTTTAACTAATAATCCTGGTGATTTACGATATAAGTCCATTAGACTACTCAATAACTCTTTACATAAAGTGTTTGAAGGAATTGACTTTAAAGACAGTGACGAAATTTTAAGTCGTAATTCTTACAAAGAACTAGAGAAATTTTTTCGTAAGAAAGTAAAAGATAGTGGTGAATATGAGATTTGGTTTACCGCATCGAGTGTGATCAATTCACTATATAAAAATAAATGTTTGAATGGTCATTATGCTAAATTACTTGATTGGTTAAAAGAGAAGGGAAGAGTAAGAAAATTTTTTAATAAGTCTCTGTTTCTTAAGTCTGATTCTTGTGAGCCTGAGAATGCAGGGATTTTAGGGGCATTTATCGGTTCATTAATGACAATTATAGTATGCTTAGCGTTGGCATTGCCAATAGGAATTATGTCAGGTATCTGTCTTTATGAATTTATGCCTAGAAATAGGCTAATAACCAGTATTGTAGAAATTAGCATGAATAACCTTGCTGCAGTGCCTTCGATAATATTTGGTGTGGTAGGACTGACTCTCTACTTGGGCATATTTGGTTTACCCCGTTCTTCACCGCTTGTTGGCGGGATGACTCTTTCATTTATGATGCTGCCTAATATTATTATTGCAACAAAAAATGCCTTTACAAACGTTCCTATTGCAATAAAAGATGCAGCGTTTGCGCTAGGTGCACCTCACATCAAGGTGATATTGGATCACTCTTTACCGATTGCGTTGCCACGGATAATACATGGTGCAGTGCTTGCAATTGCAAGGATTTTAGGCGAATCTTCCCCTTTACTTATGATAGGCATGGTAGCATTTATTGCTGATACACCTACATCCTTCTTCGATCCGGCAACTGTTTTACCTGTACAAATATACATATGGTCAAGTAGTCCTGAAATTGCATTTATTGAGCTTGCTGCCATTGCAATTATAGCTTTATTGTTAATGCTATTTGCTTTGAATTTAATAGCAAATTTTGTAAAAAGAAAGTTCGAGTTTTTTGATTCATGAAAATTACAATCCTATCTGGTTATGGCTTAAATTGCGAAAAAGAAACTGCATTTGCATTTATGGAATGCAGCAGAAAGCTTGGTATTAATAATATTGAAGTAAAAATCGTTCACATTAATGATATTATAGATAATCCAAGTGAACTGAAATTAAGCAATATACTTGCAATTCCAGGAGGTTTTTCCTATGGTGATGATACTGGTGCTGGTAATGCATTTGCTTTACGTATAAAAAACAACTTGTTAGACGAATTTCAAAATTTCTTATCTCAGGATAAGCTTATTATAGGGATATGTAATGGTTGCCAGATATTAGTAAAATTAGTTCCAGAATTCTCTAATCTAGCTTTAACCTCTAATGATATAGGTAATTACCAATGTCGTTGGATTAGAGTGAGAGTTAATCCGCAGAGTAGTTCTGTTTGGCTACGGGGCCTGAGTGAGCTATATCTTCCTGTTGCTCATGGAGAAGGCAGGTTTTTTATGGATCAAGATATTTTAAATCAATTGATTGAAAATAATTCCGTTGCACTGCGTTACGTTGATGAAAATGGTGACTATGCAAATTTACAATTTCCTTACAATCCAAACGGATCTATATACGACCTGGCAGCTTTGTCAGACAAAAGTGGTAGAGTTTTAGCTTTAATGCCTCACCCAGAGAGAGGAATATTTTTTACTCAGCAGGACAACTGGCCTCTTGAAAAAGAAAAATGTAAACGTTCAGGAGTGGCTATGCCAAAATATGGTGATGGAATGCTCATATTTGAGAATGCACTAAAATATTTTGCGTAAGTATTACAATACGTTACATACAACAAGTTTTTAAGCCATAAAAAGTTACTTTCCTTGTTATGACAATAAATCCTTATTTTTGATCTGCAGAGTAGCTTTCTCTAACGTTAGGGATATAATTGTTCCACTTTCCAATTGCTTTTCTCAACAAGAGTATATCTAAATCTAGTGTGTCTCCTATATTCACCTTCTTGCCAAAATTCAATTACCTTTGGGATTACGCAAAATCCCACCCAAAAGTCAGGACGAGAAACTTGTATATTGTGAAATTCTTTCTCTTTCAATTCTATAGCCTGCTCAAAATCTTGCCAATTTTTCAGAACTCTTGATTGTTTTGAGCACCACGCGCTAATTTGACTATCACGTGCTCGAGAGGAGAAATATTCGTCAGCCTTTTTGCCGCTTAGAAGCCTAACTTCTCCTTCAATTCGTACTTGTCTAGAAAATTCTGTCCAATGAAATACGAGTGCAGCTTTGGGATTCTCAGTCAATTCTTTTCCTTTTCTACTGTTTACGTTAGTAAAGAACACAAAACCTTCTTTACTATATTCCTTTAGTAATACCACTCTTGCAGATGGAATGCAGTCTTTGCTACACGTTGCTAGCGTCATTGCAGTTGACTCTTTACACGGAAAATTAAGTACTTCTTGATACCACTTTGAGAACAAATCAAAAGGATCTTTTTCAGGTAAGAGTGTCATATGCAAAAATAAAATTTAATTCTGACATGCATTGCAAAAATAAGTGCTACGACCATTTTGTCGTATAAGTGTTATGATATTGTTGCAGATTCTGCAAGGTTTTTGCACTTTACCATATACGTAAAAGTTATTTTGAAAGTATCCAGCAGATCCAGATGGCTGTGCATAATCTTTCAGTGTTGAACCACCAGCAGCAATTGCATCACTCAGAGTATTTTTTATTTCGATAGCAAGTTTTTCGCACTCTATATATGTTAAATCTTGTGCTAGCCTAAGTGGTGATATGCGAGCTCTAAATAAGCTCTCAGAAGCATATATGTTACCTACGCCAACTATTAGCTTATTATTCATTAATACTGATTTGATATTTGCTTTTCTGTTCTTTAGCAACTTCTGTAAATAATGTCCGTCAAATTCATCTGTGAGGGGTTCTATTCCTAGGTTATTAAAAAAATTTAGTTCTTGCTCTCTGTTTAAAACAATCACTAATCCAAACCTTCTTGGGTCATTAAAGATTAGTGAAGTGTTGTCAGAAAATAAGAATATCACATGATCATGTTTGTTCTGTGCTTGATTGTCTTCAGCATATATAAGCTTTCCGCTCATGCCAAGGTGTATGATTACAGCCATACTAGCATCTATATTCGAGATTATATATTTACCTCTACGCTTGATATCATTTATAACTTTGCCCTTTAGCAAATCATCAATATTCTTCGTTATTGGTACACGCAAATTACAATTATTGACTGTCACATTGCTTATTTTCTTATTTTTGATTTTATCAAATAAGAAGTTAGAGATTACTTCCACTTCTGGGAGTTCTGGCATCTTGTCTACTCTGTTGCTGTTTTTTTCTTTTTAGAATATTTTGCTTTAAAGCTTTTGCCAATCTTTTTCTCTCTTCTTCTTTTTCCTTATTTTTTTTCATGTTATTCATTATCATAATACGTGAACTTGCCGTTGTAGCTCAGGTGGTAGAGTACGTCATTGGTAATGACGAGGTCCCAAGTTCGAATCTTGGTAACGGCAGTTTAGAGGACGATATTCATAAAGTCAATCCTCTAGATGCTAATTAGATTATAGAAAAACGTCTAGTAAATACCTTTTATACACTACCATTAAGCTGCTTTTTCAGTATTACTATTCAATAATACCTGCCGTAATTTTTCTTTATAAAATCCATGCATTAAAAGAAATTGTATAATCCTTTGCCAAAAATCCCTCACAATATACTGAAGGATTATTAAAACTTACGTTGGCAGGGTTAAACCTGTTACCATAACTTCCCCCACCACAAATATTTTCATAACAACACTGCTTACAATCATCAGGCCTATTTTCCATATCACTCAAAAAGTTGTTAAAAAATTTATCTGATAAGAACTTAGCCCAACTAGTATTGCTGATGTTATATTCAACAAACTTATGAGGGACACATATTCTCAAATCATCTAGTGGATCGAGATCACCATTATTGGAAACACATATTAACGGTAATACAAAAGGACTTCTTTTGCCAAATCCTTCAACTCTTGAATAATTACCGTAAAATAGCTCTAATGAAAAGTTATATAGAAATTTCTCTATCCTTTTTATGATAGTTCTCAGTCAGGTCTTCTTTTATCTTATCTGCCCAGCATATATTACCATGCCCTCCACCATCTCTATCAAACTGACAATGGCTATTGTGATTATTTCTACCATGAAAATTATCTGAAAGCTTTTCTATTCTTTTAAGTATGACACTACTACTAACTTGACCGATATTAGCGCTAAGAAGCTCTAATAATAAATCCACTTGTTTTTCTTTATTGTTTACCATAATTACTTTGCTTTAAAATAGCAAAGTCTAGGTTTACTATAGCTTTTGTCAAGCATTTATCTGAGCTATTTATATATTGGAATGCTACTCGTCATTTTATTTGCTTTCAAATGTATAACTTTCGGTATCTTGTTTTCAAGGACTTTTAACTTAATATTACCACTATTAAAGTCAATACTATAACACTTTAGTTCTTGACCATCCTTGAGTCCCATATTATGGCAATCACCACCTAATTTAACCCCACGTATCTTTTGTAGCTTTAGACTTCTGGTTAAGTTAAAGCATATATCACTATACTTATCAGTATCTTGGAAAGTTAAATTTTTATTTAGTAATCTGCTGGGTAGTAATTTGAGAAGTATGCTAGAATCTCTTATAGAGGCTATGATGTCTTTTATAAGGTACTCTGGTAAGTAATGTTTTAAATGACTTGCAAATAAGTCAACATTAAAATTAACTTTCTTTGAAGTTATTTCACTTATTATACTATTTATAGTAGTCAATAAGTTATACCTTCCATTACTAACCTCATTTAATTTCTCATCAATTATTGTTGCAAGGATAAAACCTTTGTTATAGCTTAGCATACTTATGCTTTGATCAAGTAAATGTTTTTGATTTATTTTTTCGAAATCAATATTAGGTATTAAAGAATTAAAATACTCTTTTAAAGTAATATTAATTATTTTTAAGTACTCATCTTTATCAATAAGTTTCGTGTCAAGTAAGGTTTTCACTCCATAAAATTCCGTAAATCCTTCAAAAAACCACTTATATTTTATTTCATTTTTCTTATCGCTGTCTTGCTCTATTATATGTCCTATATATCTGTGAATTAATTCATGTGATATCACTCTAGTATAATCTTTGATATTTTTTTTTAAGCTTCCCTCAATAATTACATAGTCCTTTCCTGCAGCACCTGTAGTTCTACTAAGATTGGGATTATCAACAAGTACTATATTATACGGCTTACTTTCTAGTATGAATAAGTTATCTTGAGCTAAGATAATTTTATTAATAATATTTACAAGACTGATACTATTATGAGCATTGGTATAAAGCTTATTTCTTTTATCAAGATCAAAACTTCTAAAATTGTCAGTTCTAATAATTTTTTCTATATTATCAAAAGGTTTTCTAAAAGGTAAAAAATCAGGTAAGTTTTTTAAATGTGATGAAGAGTTATCTAAAGCAATAGCAGAATGCATATACTGAATGTATATAAGGAAAAAACAAATAATATAATTTAATAGACTGTGTACATTTTTAAGCTTAATGTTTGCCATAAATAAAACAGGACATTGAAGAAGTGTAAGTAATTACGATTAAGCAAATATAATTTATTGCTAAGTAGGTGATAAGGATAATTTTAATTATCTCTTTAAAACTTTACTCTTCCCATATTATTGAACACCTTATAATAAAGGCTGAGAAAAAAGTTATAAAGGATCCATATTCTTATCATCATATATCAGCATTGCTACTATAGTAATAACACTAAGAATAACTATAAGTTTCTTTGAATGATAGTTGAAGCTTGATTGAAATTTTGAGGCTATAAAAACCGCAGGTACCAGTTGGTTTTTATTAGCTAAAGTAAAGGTCAAGTATCTGGAATTCTGAACATAAAATCCCCCTGTGAAAAAAAGATTAGAAAAAAATGCAGTGCACATACGACAGAAATTAAGTATGTGTGTATGCACCCACATACGCTGAAGAGGATACGCTACATTTTTTTATGAGTTTGATTGTTTAATAAAAAAAAGTCTGCAGACAAAGATAAATTTTTGAGCTCTAAAAGTATCTCTAATTGTCATTATAATCAGATTTAGAATATGCGGAAGTAATTTTTTAGCTATAAGAATATATTATAGAAAAAAGGAACCCAAAAGTTAGCGTTATTGGTAATCCAACTTGGTGTAACGGCACTGTAGACCTTACAATAAAGACTGAGAGGAAAGTTACAAAGGAAGATTATCATGCTTCTTCCATATTCTTTCTACTTTCTTGTTTTTAAGTAGCTCTAATGCTTTGTGAAAGTGATGCCTTGTTTTACTTGGCACTATAATGTCATCAATGTATCCATGTGATGCAGCAAAAAATGGATTAGCAAATTTCTCTTTATATTCTTTGATTAACGTTTGCTGTTCTTTTTCATGCCTAAATATAATTTCAACTGCACTTTCAGGGCCCATTACAGCTATCTCAGCGGTTGGCCAAGCATAATTTATATCACCTTTTAAATGCTTTGAGTTCATAACAATATATGCACCACCATACGCTTTTCTAGTGATAAGGCTAATTTTCGGCACGGTCGCTTCAGCGTAAGCGTAAAGCAGTTTCGCTCCGTGTTGTATTATATTATTGTATTCTTGATTCGTGCCAGGTAAAAACCCTGGAACATCAATAAGTGTGATGATGGGAATGTTAAATGCGTCACAAAATCTTACAAACCTTGCAGCTTTTCTTGAAGAGTCAATATCCAAGCATCCTGCAAGGTGCATAGGTTGATTTGCAACAACACCAATAGTATTTCCTCCAATTCTGCCAAAGCCAATTATGATGTTACGAGCAAAATCGGGTTTTAGTTCAAAAAATTTCCTTTCATCACACACCTTTTCAATGAGTTCATACATATCATAAGGAGTATTAGGATTACTAGGAACTAGAGTGTTCAAAGATTCATCAACATCATCAATTAAGTCGCAGATTGGTACAGTTTTTGGCAACTCTTGATTATTTGCTGGCAAAAAGGTGAAGAATTTTCGCATTTCTAGTAGCATTTCAACTTCATTATTGAATGCAAAATCTGCTACTCCTGTTTTGCTCGTATGAATTTTTGCTCCACCGAGATCTTCGTGGCTTACGTTCTCGTATGTAACTTTTTTCACTACATCTGGTCCGGTTATAAACATGTATGAGCTATTTTTTACCATGAAAATAAAATCGGTTAGCGCTGGAGAGTAAACTGCACCGCCAGCACATGGGCCCATGATTAGAGAGATTTGTGGTATAACGCCTGATGCATTTACATTCCTTTGAAAAATTTCTCCGTAACCAGCAAGGGAATTTACTCCTTCTTGGATTCTGGCTCCACCAGAATCGTTTAGTCCGATAATTGGAATTCTGGCATTAATTGCCATATCCATAATTTTGCATATTTTTTTTGCATGTGATGCACCAAGTGATCCACCAAAGACAGTGAAATCCTGAGAATAAACAAAAACTTTTCTGCCATAAATAGTACCATGGCCAATTACAACTCCATCACCTAAAAAATCAGCATTTTGCATGCCAAAATCAGTTGCGTGATGCTTCACAAACTTATCATACTCTTGAAATGAATTTTCATCGAGCAATATACTCAGCCTTTCTCTAGCGGTTAGCTTTCCTTTTTCATGTTGCTTGTTAACTCTATCAGGACCTCCTCCTTTTTCGGCTTCTAATATTTTGATCTTTAGAGTTTCTAGTATTTCAGAGTCTTGCATGTAGTAAAATAACTTTCAAATTGGTTGTAAACTTTATTGAGCTTACAAATCCTATTGATTATACACATACACCGTTGCTGCATGCAACGGTGTATGTGTACGATAATTAATGCGCTAGCAATTTCTATTTAATATTTTGAGAATGCTGAGACTCACTAACATTCTGTGCACTTGCACTTGTTACACCTGTTGATGGATTAATTGTTATAACTTCTCTTTCAATTCCTTGTAAGTTTGAAGCCAATGAGACCAATTTTGCTAGAGTCATGTCATTATATTTATCCATCTTCTTATTCTCATAATAGCCAATTTTTATTTTTACAGCTTTGTTTTCCTCGAAGTCCTTAGGACTTATATTATCACTTAAATCAGTACAAAATACGTTACCATTTTCACTAATATTTAAAGCAATACTGCAATCTCTATCACCCACTTTCCAGTTAAATTTAATTATACAAGACTCATTTAGTATTTGATAAAGCCTTACACCATCATCACTTTGTGAAACACGCACCAACCTTTTATCTTCTGGAGATACCAATGTAAAAGCTCCAATTTTTGGATTACTATCCTTTAAGGCTTTACCAGGAAATGAGTTATCAAATTTTAACTCACCTCTGCCTTCTTTTAACGATACCCATGCAGTAAATGATTTATCTTCTTTTCCTCTCAACCTCACATCTACAGAATCATTACCTGTATATTCAGCAATTCCTTTTCGAATTACACTCAGAAATTTCTTAATTTCTTCATCATTGTCACTCAAAAAAAGCTCCTTATTTTCATGTGACCGGGATGGATCATTGAGATTCTCCAATGCTTTAGCTAAAGTTATATAGTTATATATACGTGTCCTGTTGTTATAAGGTGTCCCTAATTTATAAATTTTAGGAGTTAATTGAGCAACTTGATCGAAATTCATTATTAAAGTTTCATTTGCATTATGCATAGCGCCTCCAATTCTACATAATAAACTTAAGATAAAATATCCTAATTTTAGGATAGGTATATAATCTATCAAGTCAATAGTTAAAATGAAAAATTTTGATTATAATTTACTATGTATAAAATACGCTCTTAAACTATGCTGAAAATAGTAATAATAGGCCTTCCAAATGCAGGCAAGTCAACTCTATTTAATAGGCTAGTAAGAAGAAAAGCAGCGGTAGTTAGTGACATTCCAGGAGTAACGAGAGATAGGCGTGAAGGAATTGGAAGAATTAGTGATTTAGAGTTTAAAGTTATAGATACAGGAGGATGGAATGACCAAACCAGTTTTTCACTACAAGTTATTGAACAAATAGAGTTTTCTTTATTAAGCGCAGATGTAATTTTTTTTCTTGTTGATGCAAAAGTGCAAAACGAGCAGAACAAAGAGTTTGCAAAGTGGCTGAAGAGAAAAACGAACAAACCTGTAATACTAATAGCAAACAAATGCGAAAGTCATAAATCGGAAAATGTTGATTATTTGCAGTTCTTCAACTTCATAGGTCCGGTGTATATCTCAGCCGAACATAATCTTGGTATGATTGATCTTTATGATGTATTAGCTGGTGTTATTGAAGATTTTAACAAAAAAACTGAGCTGCCTGAAAGTGAGTCCATTAGACTGAGGATTGCAATCATCGGTCGCCCAAACGTTGGAAAATCAACTTTTTTAAACAGTTTACTTGCAGAAAATAGACTAATAGTAAGCTCAAAACCTGGTACCACGCGTGACTCTGTGGATATTTCATACGACCATAATGGGAAATTAATCACTCTCATCGATACTGCGGGAATCCGCAGAAAGGCAAATGTTGTTGATAACTTAGAATCAAGATTTGTTGAAAAAAGTATAGAGTCAATAAAGCGCTCTCATGTAGTGATTTTAATGCTAGATTCCTTGCTTGGCGTTGAGCAGCAGGATTTATCAATTGCTGAAGCTGCAATTAAAGGGGGGAAGGGAATTATCATTGTTTTAAATAAGTGGGATTTAATAGGTAAGGATGACAGAAGTAAGTTAATAAAATTTGTCAAACAACAGGAAGTGACTCGGTTATTTTTGGAAGTGCCAACTGTAACAATTTCTGCATTGAAAGGTATGCGCTGTGGTGATGTGATAGATAAGTGTCTTGAAGTGAGTGAATCCTTAAACAAGAAGATCAGCACTGCAAAACTGAATAATTGGCTAATAGATGCTGTGGAAAAACATTCTCACCCACTTATAAAAGGTAGAGAGATTAAAATGAAGTATATTGCTCAAATTGGCACCAAACCTCCAGCTTTTTCTTTGGTATGCAACGTCCCGGAAAGTGTTGATGAGAGTTATAAACGTTATTTGACTAATGGGCTTAGAAAAAACTTCTTTGTTGAAGGCGTACCAGTCAGATTGCTTTTGAAAAAGAATAAGAATCCCTATGTAAAGTAGGTAATCTTGTTTTATTAATAATATAGTTTTTTATCTTATTAATATTCTTAATAAGTAAATAATATTACTTAAATAAGTAGTTGATAAATTAATATTATATAGTAAAGTATTAACTTGTTTAGTACTTTTGCTATGAATTATAAAGGACAAGATTTAAGGCCTGGATCTCCACATACTTTCACGGTTGATACACCTTTAGTATTTCAGTGGCTTCCAAGGCAATATGGATACCTGATTCCAGAAAAATATTTGGAGAGATTGAGCGAATGGGCAAAAAGAGAAGATACGCGTGTAGTGAAGTTAGTAATAAATGGATCTGGTTTTACTCCTACGCAACGTAAAGAGTTGGAGAATAAAATATCAAACAGAAAATTTAACCCAAACAAAAATATAGAACTTATAGATTTTAATGAGCTGGATTTAGGAGAGTATGAATTCAGCTTTCACTTACAACCAAATAAGAAAACAGAACTATCTAAATGTCCTTTATACAATGTATCTCAATATTTCAAAGATCTATACTCTATTCCAGAAAGTAAAAGATTATCTTTTGGTGTTGAGATAGACAGTATGCGTATATTTATGTTGTTAGCACTGAAGTCTCCTATGATCTATTTTGATTTTGATATCTTACCTAAAGAAGATAAGAAAGTTGGTGAGATTCAGGCTGTGCATGGCTTTTTGGTTGCTGAAAATGACAGAAAAGGTTATGACTATGATGGTATAGCAAGTATTGAAAATGCTATCATTGCTCTAAGCGATGCTGGTAGAGTAAAAATTATGGAAATTTACAATGAAGTAAAGAATAAGTTTCAAAAAGATTATCCTTTGTTTAAGTTATCAGAACATGAGATTTACAAAATTATGGAAGAGATAGTATATTTCACTCTTTCTAATGACGTTCTTCTTCTTATATCTAGCTATCAAGATTCTAACAAACGTTACAATAGACGTTTGGAAGAAGCAAGATTGCTTATGCAAGAAACATTTGGGTTTAAAACAAATGGAGGAGAAGTTGATATTCAATATGACAATAGCTGGACGAAAAACAAGGATGAATTGTATACTAAAGAAGAGATTGCAAAAATAGATAGTGATACTAGAGTTGCAACTGATATGAAAGGGCTGATTACTGAACCAATATACAACGGCGAGCATATGTATAGGGTGTAAAAGTGGTAACATAGTACTTAGTGTTCTATCGTTACATGAAACGTTGTCAAACAAGAGTTGACTCTTCACAGATATTGTAGTAATTCATTAACTATGTCAGATGTAAATAACAGTTCTATAATTTTTCTCTTATCAAGCGCTGTCGCTTTAATTTTTGCATATGTGCTAGAGTATTTTTTCAATATGATACCGTGTAAGTTATGTATATACGAGCGAGTAGCTTACTATGTTACAGGGCTACTTGCAGTTGCGTACATGTTCAAAGACAACAAAATCCTAATCTATGCGATGTTTTGCAGCTATCTCATTGGTGCAATAATATCTTTTTATCATGTAGGTCTTGAACTCCACTTATTTCATGATGTTTTAGGCTGTACAGAGCAAGCAAGTGGTAACGTTAGCATAGAAGAGCTAAGAAATAATCTATTAAACCCTAACTACTCTCCGTCTTGTGACAGACCTCATTATATTTTTGGTGTTTCGTTAGCAACATGGAATCTTATTTATCTTATAGTAGCCCTGTTTGTATCAGGTAGGATATATTGTAAAGAAAGAAATTTAAGGCACAATTGGTGCAAAAAGTAGCAAGAGTAGATGCTGCATTTGTACACCGCTTAGTTGTCACCCAGTTTCCGCAATTTAAAGATCTTGTCTATCTGCCAAATCGTGCCCGGTGGATGGGACAATAGAACATTTCGTCTGGGTGATCACATGCTTGTGCGTATGCCAAGCGCTGCAAAGTATGCAATGCAGGTGGAAAAGGAACAAAAGTGGTTACCCAGGTTGGCACCTTTACTGCCACTTTCAATTCCAAAGCCTTTGGCAATGGGAGAGTCGTGTGAGGGTTACCCGTGGCAATGGTCTATTTACCAATGGATTGATGGCAACACCGCTGCATCTGTGCACATAGCAGATCTGAATGACTTTGCAACCAGCCTTGCTCAATTTCTCGCTGCTTTACAACGCATAGATACTACAGATGGGCCTCTTCCCGGACCACATAATTTCTATCGTGGAGGGGTACTAACAACCTATAATGCTGAGACAAAGCAAGCAATTGCCGTTCTAAAAGATAGAATAGATGCCAATGCTGCAATCGAGCTCTGGGAAGCAGCGCTAGCAAGCGCTTGGAAAGGTTTGCCAGTGTGGGTCCATGGTGACGTTAGCGCTGGCAACCTATTGGTGCAAGAAGGAAAATTGAGTGCCGTCATTGATTTTGGAGGATTGGGGATCGGCGATCCCTCTTGCGATCTAATGATTGCTTGGACGCTGCTTAGAGGAGAAAGCCGAAAAATCTTCCGTGCAATGCTTCCGTTGGATGCTAGCACTTGGACTCGTGGCCGTGCCTGGGCTTTATGGAAGGCTCTTGCTGATATTACCACAAACACGAACGCTGTCGAAGCTTGGCACACTATTAATGAAGTGTTTAGAGATTATAAACGCAATTCATAAAGTATATTTGTATGAACATTGTGATTTGAGAGCAATCTCCACTAGAAAGGATGTAATCTCAGTATTGAAATCCAGTTTTTTTATCAAAAAATTTTTTGTATAAGGAAGGTATCATACTAGTCACAGCTGTACGAACATTGTGATTTGGGCTAAAAAGATGCGAGTAGCCCCTTCGGTGTCATCTTATGTTTTTGTCATCCCAGTGCCCAGATACTGGGATCCAGAACAGGTAATAAGAAGTGCTGGAATGACATCCTGAAATTTTAGCTACAAATATTAAGAAATTTACCAAATAGAAAAAAGGCAAAAGAATCCCCCAGTAGTGAGTTTTAATAATGTAAATTGATAATGTGCTAACAAGCGTGTTTTGGCTGAAGTAGAAAAAATTTAAAAAACATGTAGCCGCTATAATTTTTATGTAATCTGCCAATAAATATCTGAGTTTTGTTGTTAAACCCGCGGAGATTAAAAATAAGGATAAATACTCTTATTGATATAAGAAGAAAAGTGGGAAGGTTTGTCAAGCCGCTTCTATGCACCTGAGCATTGATCATACGGGTTCCATCTGTTATATATAGTCTTTTGCATACGAAGAAAACTGATGAATGAGTATGATATTACAGTTATAGGCAGCGGTCCTGGTGGTTATATAGCAGCAATTAGAGCGGCGCAGCTTGGACTTAAAACTGCAATTGTTGAAAAGGAGGAAAATTTGGGTGGTATATGCTTAAATTGGGGATGTATACCAACAAAATCGCTACTTAGAGCATCTGAAATTTATAGATTAATAAGAAGATCAGAAGAATTTGGCATAAAAGTAAAGGATGCAAGTTTTAATATACAATCAATGGTGAAATATTCAAGGAACGTTGTTGGCAAGCTATCAAGTGGTGTTGAGTATTTGATGAAAAAAAATAACATCAAAGTCCATCAAGGCTTCGGTAAACTTGCAGGTAATCGTACTATAAAAATTCTTAATGACAAAAAGGAGGAGGAAATTTCTTCCAAGCATATCATTTTAGCAACAGGTGTAAGGGCAAGAAATCTTCCTGGAATCGAAGTAGATGGAGATTTAATATGGAATGCGCAGCACGCTATGACTCCAAAGAAGTTACCAAAATCTCTACTAATCATAGGTTCTGGTGCGATAGGAATAGAGTTTGCAAGTTTTTATAGTACTTTGGGAGTTGATGTAACAATTATAGAAGTAAAAGACACTATTTTGCCGCTGGAAGATAAAGATATTTCAAATTTAGCACAAGAAATATTCACAAAACAAAGGATAAAAATATATACAAACAGTAGCGTAAAAGCTTTGACTAAAAATAAAGACTTTGCTCAAGTGTTACTAAGTAGTGGTGAGAGCAAAGAATTTGATAGGGTGATTGTTGCAGTTGGCGTGCAAGCAAACACTGAAAATATAGGTTTAGAAAATACAAAAATTAAGTTGAGTCCTTCTGGTTTCATTGAAACGAATGAGTGGTATGAAACAAGTGAATCAAGTGTGTATGCAATAGGTGATGTAGCTGGTCCCCCATGTTTAGCGCATAAAGCAAGTCATGAAGCTGTAATCTGTGTTGAGAAAATTGCCGGTAAAAATGCTCATAAGTTAAAAAAAGAGTGCATACCAAATTGCACTTACTCTCATCCGCAAGTAGCAAGCGTTGGCCTTACTGAGGAACAGGCAATAAAAAGTGGATACGATATAAAAGTAGGAAAATTTCACTCCAACTTTAATGGTAAATCTATTGCACTAAGTGAAACTGAAGGTTTAGTGAAAACAATTATAGACAAAAAAACAGGCGAACTTCTTGGAGCTCACATGATAGGAGCGGAAGTAACAGAGTTAATTAGCAATTTCGCTCTTGCAAAGCAACTAGAGGGAACAGACTGCGACATAAAATCTACGATTTTTCCTCATCCAACTATTTCGGAAATTATACACGAATCAGTACTTGCTGCAGATGATGAATCGTTAAATAGTTAAGCTAACGATCCATTGTTTTAGAGCTACAATTATCCTGATTAGGCGATTCAATTCTAATAGATTGATTACCAATATCAGATTTTTCTAACTTTTCTTTTAACCCTTCAGCTGCTTCTTTCACTTCAAGCTTTTTTTCCTGATTAAGATCCTCTGGGCTTTTTCTTTTACTGTCTAAACCTTGTTGTCTATCAATATTTTTATTGAGTTGTTCTTGCTGAGGTAGATCAACAACTGAGTTAAAAAGAGCTTTTATTATGTTTTTTAATAAACCTCCGCTTCTGCTTTGCTCTTGAGGCTTATTTTTTACGTTAGATTCTTTTTTACTGTCACTATTTTTAGGCATTTTTAACTCAACTATCATAAAGCTTGATAAAATTTTACATGCAAAGTATTAAAAAATAATTAACAATCTATTATCAAATTACTACTTACAGATGACTATTATTCTAGCAACAGGCGGTACAGGTGGGCATGTTTTTCCAGCTATAACCTTAGCAAAAGCACTAAAGGTACAAGGGCACAATTGTATATTATTCAATGATCAAAAAACCATCAATATAGAAAGTTATATTTTACCATTGTGCAAGCCAAGTGGCAACAAATTGAAGTTTCTCTTTTTGTTAATGTATAGTTGTGTATTAGCACTGTATCAAACGAGAAAATTAAAACCAAAGCTAATCATTGGTTTTGGTAGCTACGCTTCTTTTCCAACTCTTCTTGCAGCAAAGATTCTTTCTATACCTATAGTTTTACATGAACAAAACACAGTTTTAGGGAGAGTAAATAGATTCTTTTTCAAGAGTGCAAAATTAATTGCAACTAGCTTTCCAGAGACTAAGTATGCAGAAGGTAGTAAATGCGTTTTTACAGGAAATTTTGTCGATATAGAAGCACAAGGCTATTCTAGAGCTGAAACAGTTTTAAACGTGTTAATAATAGCAGGCAGTCAGGGTGCAAATTTTTTTGATGATGTAGTGAGCAGCGTAATTTGTGATCTACCTGTTGAAGTAAAAGAGAGGATTAGAGTAACGCAGCAATGTACGAAGAAAAATATAAACAAGGTCAAGAGTCTATACAAAAGTGAAGGAATTGATTGTGAGTTAAGTGAGTTTTTCGATGATATGGAAAATAAACTGGCCAATGCTCATTTGGTAATTAGCAGAGCGGGGGCAACTTCAATAGCAGAGATTACTCTTGCTGAGCGTCCTGCTGTATATATTCCTTATCCTCACTCAAAAGATAACCATCAATTTTATAATGCAAAACATATTGAAGATTCGGGAGCAGCTGTAATGGTTGAGCAAAATAGTAACGCGAAAAAGAATCTAGGAGAGTTGCTAGTTGATTTATTGCAAAATTGTCAAAAATTGCGTGATATGGCTAATAATACTAAGAAAACAAGAATAAGGAATGGAGTTACTGAATTTATTAAGGCAATAGCTCAAGAACTTAGTTGACGAATTGCTTTTTCTTCAAATGCATCCCATAGTTCTTTTTCTAGTGATTTACTATACAACTTATTGATATAAACTACTCCCGTAGGCGAAGTTGTGTTAATTTCAAGAAGGAAGTCATCTATAATATCAATACCAACAAATATTAGCCCTCTTTTCTTTAGCTCAGGACCGATTTTATTACATATTTCAGTGTCTCTATCATTCATTTCAATAGATTCAAAACTTGCTCCAAGCCTCATATTTGTTCTGATTTCTCCGCTAGACTTTGGAACTCGCTTCATTACTCCTATTGGCTTTCCATCCAGTAGCAGTATTCTTTTATCTGTATTTATCTTTTTACAAAATGCTTGTGCAATTACAGGACATTCATATTTTGCAATCATGAGATCGACTACCACTTGAATGCTATTTTGGTCTTGTATTCTTATTACGTCATTTCCTCCATAGCTATATAGTGGTTTCAAGATGATATCTTGATAGTCGTGACAAAAATTTCTAATCATCGATATATTTTCAGTGATCAAAGTTGGAGGAATTAGCTCTAGAAATAGTGAAGTAATTAATTTTTCAGGACAGTTTCTTATTTCTGTTGGATTATTTATTACTAACGCAGTAGTCTTTTCTAAGATATAGGTTGTTGTAATGTACCGCATATCAAAAGGTGGGTCCTGCCTGATAAGTATGATATCCATTTCATTCAAATCTATAGTTACATCTTCTTTAGAAGTAAAACCAAAATCATCAACGCTGACTTTCTGAGCAAGAGCAATTGACTGATTTAACTTGAGTGCTAGATTATTAGGAACATAGACAAAAATTTCGTGCTTTCTCCTCTGCGCTTCTTTTATTAATGCAAATGTAGTATCAGTTTCAAAATTTATATTTTCATCCATTTGAAAAGCTACTTTCATTTATCCTCCCTTCCTATTACAATATACTATAGTACCATAAAAGTGTTAATAATGGAGCAAAGTATGGAATTAACAGTAGGAAATAATGCACCTGATTTTAGTTTGCCAACAGATTCTGGCGAAATTTTATCGCTGAGTGAATTTTTTGATAAAAAAAATGTAGTCCTTTATTTTTATCCTAAAGACGATACTCCGGGCTGTACAATGGAGGCAAAAGGCTTTAGAGACAAAATAGAAAATTTCTCTTCTCTTGACACAGTGATAATTGGTGTATCAAAAGATAGCGTTAAGTGCCACGCTAACTTCAAAGCAAAATATTCTTTGCCATTTTCTTTAGTTTCTGATGAAAATGCTGAAATGTTGGAAAAATATGGTGTTTGGGTAGAAAAAAGCATGTTTGGCAAAAAGTATATGGGAATAGAGCGCACTACTTTTTTAATAGATAAAAAAGGTAAAGTAGTGAAGATCTGGAAAAACGTAAAAGTTAGTGGACATGTTGATGAGGTTCTAGAAGAAGTAAGGAGAATATAAATTAAAGAATGACTACCCATTGCTATATAAAAAAACTGAAATTATATAACTTTCGTAGTCATTCAAACTTTGAACTGGATTTAGATGATAGACCAGTTGTAGTAACTGGCAAAAATGGTATTGGAAAAACTAATATACTTGAAGCAATCTCATTGCTTGCTAAAAGCAACGGAATGAAAAAAGCAAAAATCAATGAGATGCAAAATAGGCGCAGTAATGAAAGTTGGGTAGTGTATTATGATTTTTTCAATGGAGCAGAGCTTAACTCAATTGGTATAGGAAAGAATCTTAATAAGAAATTAATACAAATTGATGGGAAAACGCAGTCAAGCTACTCATCTTTGTATAGAATATCTAATGTAATATGGCTAATTCCACAAATGGACTATATTCTTCTTAATTCTCCAAGCGACAGGTTAAAATTTTTAGACCGTATAGTTTCACTATTTGAAGAAAATTACACCTATTGCTACATGAAATATAGAAAAGCTAAGCATGAGCGAAGTAAATTGCTTAGAGAGAATATTTTGGACGAAAGTTGGCTCTCTAGTCTTGAAAACGTCATGGCTACCAATGCAATTGATATTTTACGTATGCGATCATCTGTTTTAAAGATATTACAAGACACAATTGATAACCATTCTTGTGAGTTTTTTCCAAAGGCAAGTTTGAAATTTAGCAGTCAGCTAACTTTGAACGATACTGCAGAATATTTTCAGAATCGTCTAAAGGAAAACAGAGAAAAAGACTCATTAACTGGTAGAGTAACCTTTTCTGTACATAATGATAATTTTTGGGTTTTTTGCCAAAAAGGGGACATGCCAATAAATCTTTGTTCTACTGGAGAGCAAAAGCTATTACTGCTTTCTATCATCTTATCTAGTGTAAAAGCAAGGTGTATTCATTACAATAAAGCACCTCTTCTTCTGCTTGACGATATAATGTCGCATCTGGATAAAGATTACAGAAAGGTGTTAATGGAGGAGGTGTTAAGCATTCAATGTCAAACTTGGATAACCGATGTAAATCAAGATAATTTCAATAACTATCTTTGCTCTTTCAAGTTTTTTGAATTATCAAGTAAATAAATTTCAAGCGTGCTGTCATACATCAAGCTCATATTCGGTATGTAAATCTCTAATTAAAGCCTCAGCGTGTTTTTTTTGAACAACTATACTGATCTTGATTTCGGACATTGTGACAGCAAGTATTTCTATCTTTTTTTCGCTTAAAACCTTGAGTGTGCGGTACATCACTTCAGTGTTAGACATAACACCAATACCAATTATTGAAATTTTAGCTATATTATTGTTTACGACATAATTTTCATTTTTGTTCAATAACTTTTTCATTAAATCAACATCAAATTTAGAAATCAAAAAGCTTGACCCATGTATCATGTCAATTTTAACGTTTGCTCCTGCTATATCTCTTAAAGTATCCAGAGTATTTGCAAAGTTAGTAAAAGTTACAAGAGCTTCGTGAGTGCTATAAGTTATTCCAGTAATTAAGTATCTTTCCAGTACATCTTTTTCGTGTAGTACTGTAGTGCCTTCTACTTCCTCAAAAGTGGATAACACCTGCACCTTAATATTATGCTTCATTGCAAGTTGTACTGAACGATTATGCAATATTTTAGCACCAGATGACGACATCTCCAATATTTCATTGTAAGAGATAGATTTAAGCTTGCGTGCCCTTGGAACAATTTTTGGGTCTGCTGTATATATTCCGTCAATATCAGTAAAAATTTCACAAGTCCTAATACCAAAGACTACAGCAAAGGCAATTGCTGAGATATCAGATCCTCCTCTACCAAAAGTAGTGATTCTATCATCGTATATACCCTGAAAACCAGCAATGATTGCAGCAGTATAACCCTCAGCAAAAGATCTTTTTACATGGTCAATTTTTATCTTTTTTATTTTAGACTCAGAATAAAAATTATCCGTTAGAATTGGTAACTGCCAGGCGAGCCATGATTTAGCATTAACTCCGATAGATTGAAGAGTGATAGCTAATAATGCGCAAGAGATCTGTTCTCCTGCTGAAAGGAGAACATCATACTCTGATAACTCTTGTCTACAATTTAAATTTGAAATTTGCCTAGCTTGAAAAGCCATTTGGTCAGTGAATCCTGCAGCAGCAGATACAACAGCGATTACATTACAACCTTTCTCAATATCATTTTTTATCAGGTTTGCAACTCGATTTAAGTCAGTTAGTGAAGTCCCACCAAATTTTTTTATGATTATTTTGTTCATAGTTACAATAAGGTCAATTTTTCACCTTTCTAGAGAGTATAGTTGCTTAATTAAATGTGTTTTTTCTGGTCACTAATTAAAGTGATATAGGGCTATTCATCTTTATCATTACCAAGTTCTTTTAACATACTGTAGTTGCCTTTTCTAAATTTACCTTTTAAAGATGTAACTCCACTTTCGCTAATTCCACTTAAACTTAATGCTGCTCCACCTAGCTGCAATCCAATTTCAGATGTTTCGGGAATAATTTTACTAGCCCCTAGATCTTTATAAACCTCCACATTATTCAAATCTGGCAAACGTATTATAATATTTACATGCGGAAAATTTGCTGCAACTAGAGAAACTATTTTCTTTATAGTAACTTCGTTCTTTATCGAAACCACAAGAGCTTGAGCTCTTTCTATTCCTACTGATTTTAAAATTTCATATCTTGTAGCATCTCCAAGATATATAGGAAAACTGTCATTTTTTCCTTCTTTTACTATTTTTGATTGAATATCTACAACAACATAACTTAAATGCTCTGCAGTAAGCATTTTTGTTACCATATATCCCACTCTACCAAACCCAGCAACTATTACGTGATTATAAAGGTCTTGTGTGTCTGTTTCGATTGCTTCATCGTCTAGTATTATTTTTTCAGTGCTAAATGAATTTGCTATCCAGTCTCCAATTCCCGATAAAAGAGGAGTAAAAGCCATAGTTACTGTAGTTACCATCATAAGCACTTGAGCGATTTCACTTGATAGTACATCTAATTCATCTGCTAAACGGAATAAAATAAATGCAAATTCACCGCCTTGTGCAAGCAGTAATCCAGCTTGTATTGCAGGTGCACTTCTAAATCCAAAAAATCTACACAATGTATATATAATGGACGTCTTTAAAACGATAAGGATAATTGATAATAAAGTAACGAGTGGTAACTTATTGAGTAAAAGGTCAATATCAATAGACATGCCAACAGTCATAAAGAATAAACCAAGAAATAAGTCTTTAAATGGCAATACTGCATGTTCTACCGAATTCCTGTGTTCTGTTTCTGCAACTAGTAACCCAGCAACAAATGCGCCTAATGCCATTGATAAATGAAATTGTTCAGTAATAAATGCTGATCCTAATATTATCAGAAGTGTTGTTGATATAAAGATTTCATTACTCTCCATTTTGGCAATAACCGAAAACAATGGCCTCAGTAATAACCTACCAGTTACAAATATCAACACCAATGCAATAGCTGCTTGCACTAATGAGCCTGCCAACGAGCTTATTAAGCTGTGTTCAGAATTGCCAGTAAGCAGGGGCACTAGTACTATTAGAGGTACCACTGCAAAGTCCTGCATTAGTAGCACTGCTATTGACAATCTACCAACTTGGCTTGCTTGAGAACCCTTTTCTTGCAGAACCTGCAACACTATTGCTGTTGAGGATAGTGCAAGTCCACCACCAATAACTGCTGCCATGTTTGTATTTACTCCAAAGGCAAGAGCAATGCACCATATTGCTATCATGGTAACTATAACTTGAAGGGAACCAAACCCAAACACATGCCTACGCATAGCGATAAGGCGTTCAAATGTCAATTCAAGACCTATAATGAACAATAGGAAAACTACGCCAAACTCTGCAAAGTTATCCATTACTTCAACTGAATGTATCAGATTAAATCCATGAGAACCAATCAATGCACCTGCAACAAAGTAACCAAGTACTGGGCTAATATTCATTTTCCAAAACGCTATGACTATAAACACAGCAGCAGAGAGTAAAATTATAATATCAAACAAATGCTGAGAGCCGCTGTGCATAATATTTAACCTGTAGAATTAGACCATTTTATTGAACAACCAATGCTTGATTTTTGGTCAACTGGAGGATTGCTAGTTTCTGCAATAAATTTCATGGCTTGAAATAAATCACTACTTCCTACTTCGTAATTTTGAACTTTCTCTTTTTTTGTGTTGTTAAAACGCCCGCGATAGCAGAGGGCTAGTTTGGAATTAAAGCCAAAAAAATCAGGGGTACAAACAGCACCATACTCTTTAGCTACTTCTTGGTTATTGTCAATCAAATATGGAAATGTAAACTGATTTTCCTTGGCAAAATTAATCATGTTTTCAAAGGAGTCTTCTGGGTACTCATTTACATCATTTGGCATGATTGCAACGGTGTTTACCTGATAATCTTTTTTCAACAAATTAACATCGCTTACTAGATTGCTAATAATTGATTGAACGTAAGGACAGTGATTGCATATAAACATTACAATGAGACCATTTTCCCCATAGCAGTCACTTAATGTATAATATTTGTTATCCACTCCCAGGAGATTGAAATTCTTTGCAGTAAAGTCTAAATCTATCTTAGGAGTGTCTAGCGTAACCATAGCTCATAGAGAATTGTATACCATAATTTATGATCTTATTGCTTAAATGTCAAATGGTTTCTATGTACACTGCTTGCATTTAGCATTGTAATTATAAAATTTATGTTCATAACCTTCGAAGGAATAGATGGTTCTGGTAAAACAACACAGTCTGAGTTACTTGCAAATTATTTCAAGCAAATTCACGGTGAAAATAATGTCGTATTGACTAGAGAACCAGGTGGTACTGATTTTGCAGAAAAAATAAGAGGATTACTACTTAAGGATAATATTGATCCTATTTCTGAACTCTTGCTGCTTATCTCGATGAGGCACGAACATATGAAAAAATTAATATTGCCAGCTCTTAAAGAGGGAAAGACAGTTATTTGTGATCGATTTATCGATTCAACTATTGCGTATCAAGGGTATGGACTAGGTGTTGACTTGAGTCTAATAAGAGACTTACACAAATTAGTGGAAATTAAATATCCAGATATCACATTTATTTTAGATATTGATGTTCAAGTTGGACTCAGCAGAGCAAAGGATAAAAATAAGTATGAAGAAATGAGCATTGATTTCTATCATAAAATTCGAAAAGGATTTCAAGAAATAGCTATAAAAGAATCTAATAGATGTAATGTTATTACTGGAATTGAAAAAAAAAGTGATAATCATGTACACAATGAAATTATTGATATTGCAAAGACTTAGCTATACGTATTGAACTTTTGCTAACCTAAACAGTTACTGCATTAACCTGTGGTAAAAAATTATCAATTTTAGGTGACGTTATTTCATACGAAAGACTCTCTTTTTGATTAGCTAAAAAACTTTGTATTTCATTTTTAGGTTTTTCACTTATTGTTCTATATATTCTTGCGCGATTAATTAGCTCATTTCTACTATTCTTATTGCTTACTTCAGTTATGGTAAAAAATTGATCAAAGTGACTTAAAAGATCCTCGTCTTTTATCGAGGATGCAACGCTATCAATTTCTCTTACATATAAAGCAAGTTTGTGCGCTTTGCTACGATCCTCAAAACAAAAGTACTTTACAAAACTTATTTTTTGTAATATCTCTTGTTTCTGCTAGCAAAAATCCGATTCCGTCTTGGCAATTCACTCTCTTAACTGACTCAGCAGATACCTAGAACATTTTCTACTACAGATTTTTTCTCACAACCAAAAAGAAACGTATAATATCCCATAGACAGAGTCAAGAGAAGGAATATAGCTGGAAGCAAGAATGGAGCAAGTACATTTTGCGATCCAGGAAAGATAAACCAGATAGCAGTTGCTGCTGATACAGCTAAAAATAACCCTGACATAACGAGTTTTATTTTTCTTCTGTATCCGTTATCAATAACCGTATTTACGCCAATAAAAGCCACATCAACCATTGCTCATACCTCACTAAAAGTAATATTAGCTTAATAATAGCATTGTTGTGATAAGAAATCAATATTATGAATATTTTAATTAATTTATAAAATCATCCAACCAAATAGAAAAAAGGCAAAAGAAGTCCCGAATAGCGAGTTTTAATAATTTAAATTGATAATGTACTAACAAGCGTGATTTGGCTAAATGTAGAAAAAATAAAAAAGACATGCAGCCACTATAATTTAATGTAATTCACCAATAAATACCTTAAGTTTTTTACTGAATGTTGCGATTGAGCCTACAGGTCAGAAACAAGCTTTGAGTCAGAAATACCATTGCTATTATAATAAGAGAAATCGCGATGTTTGTACAATTGAAAGATGGTTGCGGGAGTAGGATTTGAACCTACGACCTTCAGGTTATGAGCCTGACGAGCTACCGAGCTGCTCCATCCCGCGTCGTTGCTTATTTATTATTATATGCGTAATAATAATAAATAAAAGAATAAAATCACACTATTACATATATTTATATATCTATTAACCTTTCTTAACATGATAGTAAATTATATACATAACAATCTGTGCAATGAAAAATATAACTTGATATTGTGGTTCCCTGTTTTTCAGTGTGCAGGAATTTTAACCTATTTCTCATTAAATTTTGAACCAAGCTGTGCTTTCACTATATCTATTTTTCTCTTGCTTTCACCTATACTAATTCTGATTGCAATATTATACAGGAAATACGCAATATTATGCATTTCTTTAATTGCAGTGCTCATAGGATTTACAGCCAGCAAATTCAGAACAGATTCAGTTAATACTCACATTCTTGATAAGGAAAGGTATGTGAAAGATATTGTTGCTACAGTGAAGGATATTAACGATAGGGGCTCATATAAACAATTTTTGCTTTATGAAATAAAAAACACGAAGTTCAAGCTGGATAACATCAGAATATCAGTTAAAACCAAAGCGGAAGAAGGCATTAAAATAGGGGATCAAGTAAAATTATCAGCAAAACTCTTTCCTCCAAAAATTGCGCCTTCGGAATATGCATATGATTTTGCAAGAATAGCATATTATCAGAAAATAAGTGCAACAGGCTTTGCAACAAGCAAAATAGTCCTGTACAAAGAGGCTGAAGCAAGAAAATTTCAAGAGTATATAGAATCTTTCCGTCAATATATCTATGAAAACCTACAGCAAAATACCAAAAAGCCACACGCGGACATAATCTCTGCATTATTAATTGGCAAAAAAGACGGGATAGATCAAAAAACTATGAATGCGATACGAGATTCAGGTATAGCACATTTATTCGCTATATCTGGTTTACATTTATCGTTTGTTGCTGGTCTATTTTTTATAGTATTCCGTAATTTATTTGCAATATCTGAAACTTTGACTCTTAAATATAACACTAAAAAAATATCTGCATTCTTTACTATCTTGCCAACTACCTTTTATTTGTTGATTACCGGTATGCAAATTTCTGCTCAGCGTGCCTACATCATGGTGATCTTGGTACTTGTTGCAATAATCATAGAAAGGAAATATCGAGGATTAATAGCAATTGCGTTTGCTGCTTCGGTGATACTCATAGTGGAGCCAGAAGCAATCTTAAAGCCAGGTTTTCAAATGTCATTTTCTGCTGTTTTGGCACTAGTTGCCAGCTATCAGATCAATGCTAATAAGTTATTCAAAATAAAAATAATAAAATATTTTGTGTCGATAATGATCAGCTCAATAATAGCAAGTTTAGCAACTGTTCCGTACACAATATACAATTTTAACTATTTTTCAATCAGTGGCATTATCACAAATTTGATTGCTATACCAATAGTTACACTCATTATTATTCCACTTGGAATAATCTATGTTTTATTGATTCCTTTAGGTACTCAGTGGATTATAACGCCTCTCATGGAACGCCCAATTGACAGCGTTTTATATATAACAAACGCAATTGCCAGTCTTCAGTATTTGGTTATTCCTATTCGCACTTTTCCTGCCTCATTAATTATTATAATAACGCTTGGGCTATTATGGTTATGCTTGTGGGAAAGGAATTGGCGTTTCTTTGGAATTTTCTTTATTGTGCTAGGTATTTTCTCTAGCGCTATGTATACAACTCCTGACATTCTAGTCAGTGCTGATAATCTTGCTGTAAAAGAAGATGACAATTTACTATATTCCCTTACTAGAAAAAACAGAAATTTTGTTGTCAAAACGTGGGCAAAGCAAAACGGGCAGAATCAAATTGTGAATCATACTAAATTCAGTAATTCAAACAAAAGGCTAAAATGTAATGATTATGACTGTATATATAATAAAGGAAATAATAAGTCAGTGTTGCTAGCTCATAAAAGAGAAGATATTTTAGAAAATTGTAACAATGTCGATCTAGTAATTCAGTTAAGCAAGTTTAACTATCCAGCTTGCAATACTAAAATCATCAAATACTCTGACTTAGAGGCATATGGCACACACTCTGTTTGGCTAGCAAATAGTGGCATAAAGGTTAGCAAAGTCCGTTCTAATCGTCCTTGGCATAAGCCAAAAACTTGTTTTTAAAGTATCATTTATATATAATTACTTAATTAGGATGCAAGGAAATTTATGCCTTTAGATACAACAAATCCTTTCAATGTTAAAGTAGATCATAATTTTGCCAAAATAGATGATGCTATTGGTTTTTTTCCTAGGTTATGGCGTGCAACAAAGAAATATTCTGTAAGTAACACTCTACCCATAGCGATTGTAAATATTTGGCTTCAATTTTCTTTGGCTTATGTAGCTGCAATAATAATAACCCATAATGATCTAAGGTTTATTACAGATATTTTTAACCCAACATTCATGCCAATTTACACTTTGGTTTCTATTATTCTTTTAACAACTTTTGTAGCCTCTTCTGCTATGAGATATATGCATAAGCAGGAGATAAAAGAAGGAGAAAAGTTGATAGAGGAATTAATAAATAATAAAATTAGAGGTGGCAAAGACAACGAGATGAGTGAAATCGCTGAAAATGCTCTGAAAATAGAGATAAAACCAAATTTAAGTCTTATAGATTCCAAAAAAGCAAACTTTTCAATAGTTTTGCCAATTTCTGAAAATCAGAAAAAAATATTAGATAATCAAATACAAGAGAATAAAAATAAGGCCATTTTTCTTACCATACCATATGTAATTAGTGCTGTAATTATAGTTGGTGCGTTAATACAAAATAGATTGAGCTTTGCCAATATTCAGGCTTTGGAATGGGTTCCAGTTGTACTGGCTAGTATCATTGCTATCGTTGGAATATGTATAACATTCAGCAAGCTAAAAACCAATGAGATAAACAATAATCATAATATTGTTAAAAAATTTAATAATTTAGATATTCTCTTTCCATGCAGAAGAGGTGGTTTTGTATCGGTAATGGAAAAAAAGACAAAAGATGAGGAAGAAAATGATCCAATATCTCGATTAATAAAATTACTAGATAAGCACTTGACTAATTTTACAGATAAAATTGTTGACTCATTTGATAAGCGCTTAGATGAAGCTAAAGATCTACTTGATAGCAAACTTCTAAAACCTGCAAATGATGAAATTCAAGAAACACTTGTTCATCTACAAGGAATTAGAGGAGACATCAAAAAAGATTTAGATAAGTTGCGTAAGGAAATGATGGTCATTTTAAGCGAAGCTAAAGAGCTGGCAAAAAGAACAAATTCACTAAAAATTGAAAGCATTTTTTCTAGTTTAGAGAATACTATTAAAATCGCTGAAGATAAGGTTGAGCGATTTGAACCAAGCAGATTAGTTGGCTTTTTTCAATCTGGAGAAAGAACAATTAGCGATGATCGTGAGTTCATAGATACATTGGAAAAACAAAAAGAAGAAGCGGAAAAGATAAAGAACGAATTAGAAGAAGAACTAAAAAAAGTAAAAGATGAGCTAGCAGAATTAAAGAATAAACAGACTCAATCAAATGAACCTAATAGCAGTGAAGGCAGTATTACTGCTACTTCTCTTGAAAAACAGCGAGATGAAGAGAAAAAAGCAATAGAAAAACATAGATTATTAAAATCAAAAAAAAGGATGAAAGAGCTGGAGCAAGAAAATGCAAAATTGGAAAAAGAATTATCTGAACAAGAAAAAATGGATGAATGGAGAAAAAAAGTTAACGGTAAAGCAAGTGACTTTCTATATTATTTATTAGAGTCTATTAAGCTAGAAGAAAAAGAAGAAAAGAGGGAGTTAACGCTACGGGATTTTGATAATAAAATAATAATTTACTGGAAAGATGGCTCTCAAACAATTTGCCATATTAAAAAACAAGACGGCCTTCAAATTCAACCTAGTACAAAAGTTGATTTTGTGAATCCAGATGTTCATGCAGCATTCAAAGTAGCTTGCGCAGGGTAGTGACCATAGATATAACCTTAAATGTTAATAGTGACGAAAAAAAATTAAGGCTAGATACTTACATAGCTAAAAAGTGTAACATATCACGCAGTAAAGCACAAAGATTGATACAAGATGAGCGGGTAACATTACTTGGCACGCCGATAATTAATAATGACCACATAGTAAAACCAGGTGAAGAGTATATAGTACATCTCGTTCAACCTGACATATCCACATCAATTGAACCTAACTATAATATAAAGCTTGATATCATCTACGAAGATGGGGACATTATAGTTCTGAGTAAACAAAGTAGATTAACAGTACACCCAGGTGCTGGAACAAACAATAATACACTCCTGAATGCAGTGATCGCTCACCTTGGCAAAATTCCATATATAAATACAAGACCAGGAATTGTTCACAGGCTTGATAAAGATACTAGTGGACTCATGGTAATTGCAAAAAATGAACAATCCCACAGCTTCTTGTCTGAACTGCTATCAAATCGTAAAATAAAACGGGAATACTTAGCAGTAATTTGGGGAGCATTACCTAATCTGCAAGGAACAGTAAAAACCCATATTGCTCCAAAACGCAGTAATAAAGAAATGATGTGTGTCACAAAAACAGCAGGTAAATTAGCAATCACTCATTATTCAGTGAAGAAAATTATAGGGCAAGCAAGCCTGGTTAAATGTACTTTAGAGACAGGCAGAACACACCAAATTCGAGTACACATGAGCCACATAGGACATTCTGTAGTTGGTGATCAAGTTTACGGAAAAAATAAGTAGTAAAAGTGAAAAACATGCTAAAAACTCTGACTTTATCCGTAATTTCAATAGACAGGCACTACATGCTCACACGCTAGGCTTATATCATCCAAAAAGTAAAGAATATATAGAATTTGTTTCTGATTTACCACAAGACATGCAAGTCTTAATCGGTGAATTTGAAAATATATCTTAACAACATTCATATCAATATTATCATCCATGTTATCAAGAAGTTAATTAATGAGAGAAAAACTGCTGCACTACCTAGATCTTTCACTTTTTTTGAAAGTATATGTTGTTCACTGGAAATACGCTCAATTATTGTTTCAAAAGCAGTGTTAATAATTTCTACAATTAACACCAAAAATAGGCTACTTACCATTACTGCACGTTCTAAATTACTTACATCTAAAACAAACAAAGTTGAAACACATATTATAAAAAGCAGTAACTCCTGTCTGAACGCAACTTCTGATACAAAAGCTGATTTTATTCCTTCACAGGAGTATTGAATTGCTTTTATTAGACGAGTAATGCTTTTCTTCATTATCAATTTTGGAAACTCAATGAATTACACTTATTGCACTCAGGTAAAAAATGCATGAAAACACCTTTCAGTCGTGATCACTTACAAAGATTTTTAAGTTAAAGTCTAGCATATTGTTTGAATCAAGAAAATTAGTACAAAGCCTTTCAACAAACGCTCAAGGCAGTTATATATTGATACTGACACAAAAATCCTTTAATTAAATTTCTCTCTCCTTAGCTTACACGATCCTCATTTTGAAATAAGTAATAATTTATTATAGTCTTGATATTTAAATATTTTGTATCTGCTGTAATGATTTCACTTCCAATTTGCTATTCTTTACATATTGAATTGCAAGCGCTAACGCTTTACTCCCAGAAGCTGTGGTGCTATAAGCTATATTTTGCAAAATAGCAGTTCTCCTGATATCTTTGCTATCTGAGACTGATTTCACACCTTTTGAAGTATTGATTACTAGATTTATTTTTCCATCTTTGAGCATATCAACTATGTGGGGTCTGCCTTCTCTCACTTTATTTACAGCTTTTGCAGCAATGCCGTTATTGTTCAGATGCAAAGCTGTGCCTTTGGTGGCATATATTTCAAAACTCAGTTCTTTCAACATTCGTACAACAGGCAATATATACTCTTTATCATCATCTTTTACTGAAACCAGAGCTGTTCCTTCTGTTGGTAACTTGTATCCCGCAGCCATGTGCACTTTTGCAAGTGCAGCTCCGAAAGATAAGTCAATTCCCATCACTTCTCCTGTTGATTTCATTTCAGGACCAAGTAAAGTGTCAATTCCCGAAAAACGCGTAAATGGAAAAACAGCAGCTTTAACTGCAAAATGATTGAAAGGCTTGTTTTCCTGATTCAATTTTTTACCCAAAATAACCTGAGTGGCAAGCTTTGCAATAGGAATATTGATTACCTTGGAAATAAAAGGAACTGTACGGCTAGCCCTTAAATTCACTTCAAGTATGTATACATCACTCTCTTGAACAGCAAACTGAATGTTTATCAGACCTTTCACTTTTAATGCTAATGCTATTCTCTCAGTTTGGAGCTCGATCTCTTTTATTACTTCGTCACTCAATGTATTTGTCGGTATTGAACATGTTGAATCGCCAGAGTGGATACCAGCTTCTTCAATATGCTCCATAACCGCTGCAATGAAAACTCTTTCCCCATCACATACAGCATCAACGTCAACCTCAACTGCATTGACTAAAAATTTATCAAGAAGCAGCGAACCATGCTCAAAGATTTTAGTGTGATTCAGGACGTACTCTTTGAAGCTATCAATATCATGCAAAATTGACATAGACTGACCACCAAGGACATAGGATGGCCTCACTACTAATGGAAACCCCACCTTTTCTGCGTTGATTAACGCTTCTTCCACTGAATGACAGATAGAATTTTCAGGTTGTTTTAAATTAAGTTGCAAAGCAAGATTTTTAAATCTCATGCGATCTTCTGCAAGGTCAATAGAATCAAAAGATGTACCCAAGATATTAAAACCTCTTTCGTTCAGCACTTTGGCTAATTTTAAAGGCGTTTGACCACCTATTTGAACTATTACACCAACTAGTGTGCCATTTTCTTGCTCTTTACTTAGTATTTCAAGCACATCCTCTGCAATGAGTGGTGCAAAATATAAACGATCAGCGGTATCATAATCAGTTGAAACGGTTTCGGGATTGCAGTTAATCATTATTGTTTCGTATCCCATTTCTTTGGTGGCAGAAACTGCATGAACGCATGCATAATCAAACTCAATACCTTGACCAATGCGATTTGGACCACTTCCTAAAATGACAACCTTTTCTCGGTCAGAAATGTCCGCTTCGCATTCTGCCCTGTTTGTAATGTCTCCCTCATAACATCCATACATATAAGCAGTGCTCGATTCAAATTCAGCTGCACAGGTATCTACACGTTTATAAACTGGATTAACACCAAATTTTTTCCTCATTGCTTCAATTTGCTCTGATGTCATTCCAGTGCGTGACACTGGAATCCACCTATTTTTTTCTTGGATCCCAGCTGGGATGACAGAGGTAGGTCTATTACTTAACTTTGCGAGCCTTGCATCTGAGAAGCCCATTTTTTTCAGCTCTAATATTTCATATGCAGTTTCAGGAAGGCCGTTTTCCTTGATTTTTTGTTCAGCTAATATAATTTGCTGTATATTTTGCAAAAACCATAAATCATAACCTGTAATCGAATTTATTTCTTCTATGCTAATTCCGTGGCGCATTGCGTCAGCAGCAATCAGTAATCTGTTTGGCAGCAATTTTGCTAACTGAGATTTAATATCTGTGTCTTCAGAAAACACTTCATCAAGTCCCGTGAGCCCTGTTTCAAGTGAGCGAAAAGCTTTCTGCAGTGACTCATTAAAAGTACGGCCGATTGACATCACTTCTCCCACTGATTTCATGGAGGTTGATAATTCACAATTTGTCCCCTTAAATTTCTCAAACTCAAATCGAGGAATTTTAGTGACGATATAATCAATCACTGGTTCGAATGCTGCTGGTATTATTGGAGCACAGTCGTTACGTATTTCATCGAGCGAATAGCCAATAGCAAGTTTAGTGACAACTTTTGCAATAGGATAGCCTGTTGCTTTTGAGGCAAGTGCAGAAGAGCGAGAAACCCTTGGATTCATTTCAATTACAACGAGGCTTCCATCTTCTTTAGGATTCACTGCAAACTGAACATTTGCACCACCGGCACTAACATCAATTTCCCTCAGCACTGCTATAGATGCATTTCTCATTTGTTGATATTCAGCATCACGCAGAGTCAAAGCAGGAGCAACTGTGATACTATCTCCGGTGTGCACTCCCATTGGATCAACATTTTCTATTGAACACACTATTATACAGTTATCCTTGCAGTCACGGATAACTTCCATTTCATATTCCTTCCAGCCGATAATTGATTCATCTATCTGAACTTCATTTATTGGTGAAATTTTTAGAGCACTTTCTGTGATATTGAAAAACTCCTCTTTATTGTATGCTATGCCACTACCTGCGCCACCAAGAGTGAATGATGAACGGATGATTGCTGGTAATCCAATGTAATCCAAAGCCTTTTTTATTTGTTCTTGATTTTTTATAATGATACTTTTGGGGTATTTTAGCCCTATTTTATCCATGGATTGGCGAAATAATTCTCTATCTTCCGCTTTTTTTATTGCTTCTCTATTTACCCCTATTAATTCTACGTTGTATTTGTCTAACACTCCATCATCTGCAAGTTTTATTGCACAATTAAGTGCTGTTTGCCCTCCCATTGTTGGTAATATTGCGTCTGGCCTCTCCTTAATTATAATTTTTTCTATGATTTCAGGTAGTACCGGCTCAATATAAGTTGCATCAGAGAATTCAGGATCTGTCATTATAGTTGCGGGGTTGGAGTTAACCAAAATGACTTTATAACCTTCACTTTTTAATACTTTACAGCTTTGCGTTCCAGAATAATCAAACTCGCATGCCTGACCTATAACTATTGGGCCTGCTCCTATTACTAATATAGATTCTATATCTGTGCGTTTTGGCATAATTACAATAACGATCTCTATTCAAGTAATGTTACCAATCTTTCCTGTATATGTGAATTTTTATTAAACCTATTAGCTAACTACTTTTAGGCTTGACGCATAACTGTACGAACATTGCAATTTGCGTGGCAGATTCCAGTGCTTGACACACAGCTGTACAAACATTCATTTTTGAAGGTAAATTGCACAGCAAATGATGTCATTCAAGTAGCTGACACTGGTTCCTTTATGACGGCAGTGCCCAGAGGTGTCATCCCAGTCTGGGATCCAGAAAACTTAACTTTAAATAAGTGGCCGCACAATAAAGACTAGATTCCAGTGTCAAACACTGGAATGACACCATAGAGGCACTGGGATGACATCCTTCCTAGTGGACTCAAATCACAATGTTCATACAGTTGTGGGCTTAACGGTATCTTTGCAGATACTATGGTAATTTACTCGGGAGATTTGCTAAGTGGTAAGATTTGTCCTGATATGCTACAATCTTCAGAAGCAAGTTCCACAAATTTGTCTGTCAGTTTATCAGGTGGCACCAATTCAGATATATCTTTTCCCGGAAATGCTTGCTTATACATTTCACTATCGATAGGCTCTTCCGAATACACGGCATTTATGCACAAATTCGTATGTTTTGTCTCAGATGCATATATCTTGACCATTGCTTCTAGTGCAACTTTACTTGCAGCATATGGCATCCAATATGGATAAGAGGAAGGAGAAAGTGTTATCTTTGAGGTCATGAATATCGCTCTTCCAGCATTAGACTTTTTTAGTATCGGACCCAAATTTTTTAGCAAGTACCAACTGGCAGTAAAATTTGTATTCATTACCTTCTGTAGATCTTCAAGCTCACAATCGTGAACAGGGCTCAACTTACATAAAATTTCAGTGCATGTAATCAGTATATCAAGTGTGCCAGATTCTGATAATTTTGGGCTTTCTATCATATTTGCCAGTTTTTCTACGTTTTCAAAGTCTAAAAGATCAAGCTGAATTAGTTTCACATAGCCTTCTTTAAGCTCTTCAATTTCATTATACAGTGGCTTGAGGTGATCGATAAACCTTGAAATCAGAATCACACATGCACCTTCTCTTACAAACCTTTTTGCAACAGCAGAGCCTATTCCACCTGAAGCCCCGGTAATTAAAGCTACTTTACCTTCTAACTTACCCATTTCTTTCTCCTTAGCAAGATCCATTGAAATATTTTAGCTGAAAATTAAATTTTGCTCCATATATAAAAATCAAACTTAGCACATAAAAAAATAGTAACGATACTACCACACCACCTAAACTTCCATATATCAAATTCAGTTGATCAAAGGAAGCTTTTAAATATTGCTTGAAAGCTGAAGCAGAGATCGTCCAAAGAATAACAGCCACACAAGATCCGGGAAATACGTCTGATAAGTTTTGCTTTATGTTTGGCAATGTAAAATATAGCCAAGATACTATAGTAAAAAGCACAAACTCAATAAGTAAATATCTAGTATAACTTAGCCCTTGGTAAGAAAAATCAATTAACATTGGCACTAATGTAAAAAATACTATAGTCAGAGTTGTAACAAGCGTAATTACTAAAAATTGTAATATACTGAGCACCCTTCTCCATATATAAGGCGATGAAACCGGAACTTTATAGGCCTTATTCAATATCGTTCTAAATCCTTCAATTGTCGATGAGGCAGTCCAAACAGCGCCTACAATTGCCAAGGTTAATAAGCTTTGCGGAGGGCCTGATATTATCTCCCTAATACGTGGCATCAAAGATGATAAAATATCCTGTGGCATGTTATCAATAATAAATGCCCAGCCGACATTGTATTGATCTAAGAAATTTGCGAACGTTGATGCCATGGCTATTAAAACAATAAGAAAAGGAAATATTGATAACAGGATTAAAAATGATAGATACCCTGCATGCTCCACTCCATCATTATAAATTGTGTCAATTAAAGCACGATAAAGGCAATAAACGATACTATAAAATTTCTGTAGCACTTGTAATATAAATAAACTAAGAAAAGTATTCTAAATGAAATAAAGCATACTTTTAAGTAAAAAATCCTCACCGTTTACTTAAATTTAATCAAAATGATAGATAATCCAGCGTTAAATACGGAGGCATAATGAAAAATTTTCTTCTACTTGTAGCTTTAATTCTCTCTTTTGCGTTTGATGCAAGCGCTGATGAAACATCAGCAGTAATATGTAAGATAGTAGACTATACTCACAGCATAGGTGGACCGATGATTACAGTAGTGATAATTGGTGCAGCCTTGCTTGCAATATTTGGCAGAATGCCATGGCCAGCACTTTTTGCACTCGGTGCATTTACTGCTGTGTTTTTTGGTGCACCTAAAATTGTGAGCGTGATAGCACCAGGTGTAGCAGAAGCTTGCATAAGTTGCCCTAGTAATCAGGAAATGATCAATGGTACATGTGTTGCAAAATGTGCTGGAAACAAAAGACGTAATGCATCAGGACAATGTAGTTGATGATTTGAGACAGATAGTAAAAATAGTGCTTAAGAGGGGCGCTACTTTTACATTATATCATAAACCTTTGTTGAGATTCCCTTCACTTGAAAGTGGCTAAAATGGCCACTTTCACTGTCTATAACTACCTAATAAATTCTCTTTCTGTAATCATATCAGTTAAAGTCTAGATTCCAGCGTCACGCGCTAGAATGACACCATTTGCTACGCAATTTACTTTCAAAAATGAATGCTCGTACAGCTGTGTGTCAGCTACTTACATAACACCTCTCGAAAATTACTTTAGCTACAAATATTAAAAAATTTACCAAGCAAAAAAAAGCAAAAAAGTCCCCGTGTAACGAGTTTTAATAATTTAAATTGATAATGTGCTAACAAGCGTGATTTGGCTTAATGTAGAAAAAATTTAAAAAGCCGCTATAATTTTTATGTAATTTGCCAATAAATATTTGAGTTTTTTACTGATTTTTTGATTGAGCCTGCAGGTCAAAAATAAGGATAAATACTCTTATTATCATGGCAAGGGAGTTAGGGGAATTTGTAAAGTAATCTTTTTCGTTTGTATTCCCTTATGCTTGAGATAACTGCATGCAGGTTCATGGATCTCTTTACTCTTTAATTTCGATGAATTCCCTTTGAAGTTGAATATTGAAAATTAACTGGAGAATTGTGAATTACTTTGTATATGTGATAACAAGCCATGGCGCTCTCAGCAAAGCCATTTAGTATCAATTTTAGTTTGCCTGGATAAGTAGCTATATCTCCGATTGCATATATTCTATCTCTACTGGTTCTAAGTGTAGCTGGGTCGACAGTTATGCGGCCATGTTCTAACTCTATACCCCAACTGTTTATTGGCCCAAGATTCATTGACAATCCAAAAAATGGCAGCAGAAAATCAGCGGATATTTCTTTTTCTTCCTTAGAGGCAATGTTTTTTACTATCACTGCGCTCAACTGCCCATTACCTCCTGCTAGTTCGTGTAATTGATATGGCACTACCAGTTCTATCTTTCCATTATTTTCAAGTGATTCTAATTTATTTCTAGTTTCAGGAGTGCAGCGAAATTCCTTTCTCCTATGTATCACATAAATTTTCTTTGCAACTTTAGAAAGTTCTACAGTCCAATCAGCCGCAGAATCCCCCCCCCCTGCAATGACTATAGTTTTGTCCTGAAAATCAGAAATTTTATTTACATTATAAAATACAGATTTATTTTCATATTCTAATATACCACTTAAGGGTGGACGGTTAGGTTCAAACATTCCGTTACCTGCAGCAATGATAACGGCTTTGCATTTTACCTCTGTACCTATGTTCGTTATGATAGTAAAGTTTTCACCTTCGTTATTTGAAATCTTTTCCACTTTTTGACTTAAATGGTAAACAGGCTCAAACGGTGAAGCTTGCTCCATTAGTCGCTCAATTAATTTTTGGGCAGTAATTACAGGATAACCAGGTATATCATATATTGGCTTTTCTGAGTAAAGAGCTGTGCATTGTCCTCCTGCTTGATCCAAAACATCTATTACATGACATCTCATATCAAGCATTCCCGCTTGAAAAGCAGTAAATATTCCAACAGGCCCTGCACCTATTATTACGATATCGGTTTCCATATTCAGATGGTGATCTATTTATAGATATTAGCTTTCTTTGCTAACAAGGTCAATTTACAAAGGGATTTATTTTTAAAAGATGTGGCTAGATTAGATAAGATTTACAGCGTTACGAACCATCTAAATAAGCTCTAAAAATTAACTAACATTTTAAATCTGAGAAGTAAGTGCGGACGGAATGGGATTCGAACCCATGGTACGTTTCCGTACGTCAGTTTTCAAGACTGGTGCCTTAAACCGCTCGGCCATCCGTCCACCTCTTTTTTACCACAATATTTAATTTCAAGCAATCTATAAAAATCTTACTTGCCTACACAAAAGCTACTAAACACACTATCCAATATTTCCTCAACATTAATAATTCCAATTACTGCACCAAGTTCAAATGCAGCAAGCCTCAAGTCTTCAGATATCAACTCAATTGGATTATAGATATTAAAACGCTGTAAATGTTCCAGTGCTTTCTGCATGTGATTCCTATGTCTTTGCCGAGTAATCACAGGAGTGTCTCTATCATGCCCAAATTTTTCCTTTGCCTTCTCTTTTATGAGAGAGATCAATTTGTTTGTACCTATTCCCTTTAGAATAGAAATGGGTAAAAGATCTATGCCATTAATTTTTATATTGTGATTATTGATAACATCGTCAGCTTTGCTCAATACATAAATAGTATCGCTATTTACAACGTTGCAATTGATATTATGACGCTGTTCAAAAGGAAATAGTTCTATTCTTAAATCAGCTTCAAAAGACCTTTTTTTCGCTCGACTTATACCTTCTGATTCTATTGGATCTGAACTCTCACGAATTCCAGCAGTATCAGAGAGAATGATTGGGTATCCACCAATGTCAATATGAGCTTCAAGTATATCTCTTGTTGTGCCTGCATATTCAGAAACAATAGCAATATCACGCTTGGCTAAGAAATTAAACAGAGTTGATTTACCGACATTTGGTTCACCAGTTATTACAATATGTAAACCCTCACGCAACCTTTCGCCCCGTCTATTATCATTTAAATGCTCTTGTATCAACTGCACGAGAGATTGCACTTCATTATTAATTTTTTCCAATTCACTTTTTTCTGCCCAAATGTTCTCTGGAAAGTCTATATATGCTTCGATTTTGGATTGTATCGTTATTAATCTTTGCCTCCAATTGCTGTATAGTCTCTCCAATTCTCCTGATATCTGCTTAATCGCTTGTTTAGCTTGCATTTTCGTCTCAGCATCAATTAAGTCTGCAATCCCTTCTATTTGCGTTAAGTCAAATTTACCATTTAGAAAAGCCCTAAGTGAGAATTCTCCAGGCCTGGCCATAACGAAAATTTTTGATAATTCCTCCAAGATGATTTTTATGACGGCCTTGCTTCCATGCACTTGTAACTCTATAACATCCTCGCCAGTGAAACTGTTTGGAGCAGGGAAATAGATGATTATTCCATTATCTATCAATTGACTGGAATCATCATATAGATCAACTAAAGTAGCAAATCTTGGTTTAATTTCTTTCTTAATATGAAAATGATTTAAAGCTTTAAGCGCGTAGTTGCCTGAAATTCTGACTACTGCAACTCCTGACTTACCAAATACGGTCGATAAAGCGAAAATAGTTTCATTTGTGTTTGTCATTATTGATATAAACTACTTAGCAATATTACACTTAAGAAACCAAAATACCTAAAAAGTCACCCAGGTGAAAATATTTATTTTGAAAACTGATAATATGATTTATAATGACTGACACAAGTTTTAAATATTTTATGCTCAAGAAATTAGCTTGGTACTGGTCTTTTGTAGAGTTAATTAAAGGGTTTGTTATTACATTAAAATATATGTTTAAGCCAAAGGTTACTTTGAGGTATCCTATAGAGAAGGGCCCTTTAAGTCCAAGGTTTCGTGGTGAGCATGCGTTGCGTAGGTATCCAAATGGTGAAGAACGATGCATAGCTTGTAAGTTATGCGAAGTTATCTGCCCTGCTCAATCAATAGTTATTGAAGCAGAGGAAAGAGAAGACGGTAGTCGCCGCACCACACGCTATGATATTGACATGACAAAATGCATATATTGCGGACTTTGCCAAGAAGCATGTCCAGTTGACGCAATTGTGGAGGGTCCTAACTTTGAATTTGCTACTGAAACAAGAGAGGAGCTAATGTACAATAAAGAAAAGCTATTGCGTAATGGTGAAGTTTGGGAAGAAGCAATTGCACTCAGGTTAAAAAAGAACAGGCCGTATTATTAACTAGGTATGTCAACAATTAAAATTTCTTACAGCAAGTATGTAATAGATCTCTTGTACAACTGTTATTTAACTGAAAGATCAGTAGCTCACCTTTTGGTGTCATTCCAGCGCGTGACGCTGGAATCTAGAAAAGAAAGAAACATGGATCCCAGTGTCAAGCACTGGGATGACAAAAGGTCTAATGAATGATAAAAGTTACCTTTTTATCCGAACAAAAAGTAAAAGAATACAGTGGTAGAGTCACTGGCTTTGATATATTACAACCGGATGCTTTGAGAGAAGCAATTGCCTTTAAGGTAAATGGTGAGTTGTATGATCTCTCACGTGAAATTGAATCTGATACAGAGATAGAGGTAATACAACTGAGTGACGAAGCGGGTTTAGATATAATAAGGCATGATGCTGCTCATATAATGGCGCAGGCAGTAAAAGAGCTCTTTCCTAATACTCAGATTACTATCGGGCCAACAATTCAAGATGGTTTCTACTATGATTTTGCTACAGATCGTGCCTTTACCACGGACGATCTTACTGCAATAGAAAAAAAAATGAAGGAAATTATAAAAAGTAACCACAGATTCGTCCGAGAAGTTTGGACTCGTAAGCAGGCAATTGATTTCTTTAGTGATATAGGTGAAAGATACAAGGTTGATATTGTTTCATCAATACCAGAAAACGAAAACCTAACTGTTTATAAACAAGGCAACTTTGTAGACCTATGTCGTGGTCCGCACTCACCATCAACTGGCAGAGTTAAAGCGTTTAAACTTATGAAAGTAGCAGGTGCATACTGGCGTGGCGATTCTAAGGGCCCAATGTTGCAAAGAATATATGGCACCGCGTGGAGAAATAAGGATGAATTAAATACTTATCTTAAACGTCTGGAGGAAGCAGAAAAACGCGACCACCGCAAAATTGCTAAGGATATGGACTTATTTCACATTCAAGAGGAAGCTGTTGGGCAGATTTTTTGGCATGAACAGGGATATACTTTATATAATGTTCTTGAGTCTTACATCAGAAAAAAGTTAATGAACAATGGCTACTTTGAGGTAAAAACACCTATTTTAGTAAGCAAAGAGCTGTGGGAAAAATCGGGACATTGGGATAAGTTTCGTGAAAATATGTTCATTATTGATGAATCTGAAAGTAAAAAGCTAGCAATAAAACCCATGAATTGCCCTTGTCATGTGCAGATTTTTAATTCTCACACCAGAAGCTATCGTGATTTACCGATACGTATGGCAGAGTTTGGCACATGCCATAGAAATGAAAGCTCAGGCTCATTGCATGGAATGATGCGAGTGCGTGGTTTTACGCAAGACGATGCACATATTTTTTGTATGGAAAAACAAGTGAATTCTGAAACTGTAAAATTTTGTGACCTTTTAAAAGAAGTATATTCAGAACTTGGGTTCAATGAAATTTCTGTGAAATTTTCAGACCGTCCAGATACTAGATCAGGTAATGATGAAGTGTGGGATAGAGCTGAAAGAGCACTGCTTGAAGCAGTTAAAGAAGCAGGGCTTAGTTATGAACTTAATCCTGGTGAAGGTGCATTTTATGGTCCAAAGTTAGAGTTTGTTTTGAAAGATGCAATAGGTAGAAATTGGCAATGTGGAACGTTGCAAGTTGATTTTATTTTACCGGAGCGGCTTGGAGCTTTTTATATAGGAGCAGACGGACAAAAGCACCACCCTGTTATGCTACATAGAGCAATTCTTGGAACTTTTGAACGTTTTATTGGGATTTTGATAGAAAATTATGCAGGAAAATTTCCAATTTGGCTTGCTCCAACGCAACTTGCTATTCTGACCATTATAAATGAAGCTGATGGTTATGCTACTGAAATCAGCAATATTTTAAAAGAACAAGGTGTTAGAATTAAGACCGATTTGACCAATGAAAAAATTAGTTATAAGATACGCTTGCATAGTTCAAATAAGGTACCTATATTATGGGTTATAGGTAAAAATGAGATCATCAATAGAACTGTGTCAGTGAGAAATTTAGGGTCAGAAGAACAAGAGTCTTTTCCTTTGGAAAAGGCTACTGAATTGCTTTTAAAAAGTATTAATTTGAGTTAAGGGAGAAAAACTTGCAAGTTCAAAAGAATAATAAAAACAAAATTAATGAATTCATTACAGCTAAGGAAGTACGCTTAGTTGATCATAATGGTGAAATGGTTGGAATTGTGCCATTAAGACAAGCTTTGGAAGTTGCACAAGGTGTCAATTTAGACTTGGTAGAAATTGCACCTGATTCAACTCCTCCAGTATGTAAAATACTCGACTACAGTAAACAAAAATATGATGCAAAAAAGAAGGCAAGCGAGGCAAAAAAGAAACAAAGAGCATTAACTATAAAGGAAATTAAGCTGGGCCCCAATATTGATAATCATGACTATGAAACAAAATTGCGTCAAACAAGAGATTTTCTTATATCTGGGCATAAAATCAAGTGCACAATGAAATTTAGAGGTAGAGAGCTTATAAATACTGAGGTTGGAGTGGAAAAATTAGAACGGCTAATTCGAGATACTGAAGATATTGCAAAGGTAGAGCTAGCGCCTAAAAGGGAAGGAAATCAATATTTTCTAACTCTGGTTGCTAAGTAGTAAAACGACTTAAAAGTGTAAGTTAAGTTACTGCCCTATCTTCAATTACATGACGAAAATGTCTGATTAGCCCTTGCACTGGCCAAGCTGCAGCATCGCCAAGCGCACAAATTGTATGTCCTTCTATTTGAGTTGTAAGGTCAAGTAGCTTATCTACTTCACCAGGTTTAATATTTCCTGCTACCATTCTTCTCATAATTCTCCACATCCATCCAGTACCTTCACGACATGGTGTACATTGCCCACAGGACTCATGCATATAGAAATGTGATAATCTTTCTATTGCAGCTATTATGTCAGTTGATTTATCCATCACTATCACAGCAGCAGTACCAAGCCCTGATTGTACAGCTCTCAATGAATCAAAATCCATTTCAATAGTATCGCATATAGATTTTGGAATTAATGGTACTGAAGACCCACCAGGTATTACAGCAAGTAAGTTATCCCAACCTCCTCGCACTCCACCTGCATATTTTTCAATTAATTCACGTAGTGAAATTCCTAGCTCTTCTTCAACATTACATGGATTATTTACATGCCCTGAAATACAAAAGACCTTAGTGCCAGTATTATTTGGTTTACCAAGAGATGCAAACCTCTCTCCTCCGCGATTTAGGATATCTGGAACCATAGATATAGTTTCAACGTTGTTTATTGTAGTGGGGCAGCCAAAAAGTCCAACACCTGCGGGAAATGGAGGTTTCATGCGAGGAAAGCCCTTTTTTCCTTCAATGGATTCGAGTTGAGCTGTTTCTTCCCCACATATGTAAGCTCCTGCACCCCTATGGATAAACACATCAAGATCATAACCTGACTTGCAGGCATTTTTTCCAATTAAGTTTTCTTTATAGGCTTCCTCAAGTGCTTTTTTTAGAACTAAATGTTCATTATAAAATTCACCCCTGATATAAATATACGCAGCTGATGCGCTGATCGCTCTGCCAGCCAGAAGAATTCCCTCAAGTAGCTTGTGTGGCTCATATCGTAATATGTTTCTGTCTTTACATGTACCAGGTTCTGACTCATCTGCATTGACTACTAAATATGCTTTTGGAGGATTTTTAGGCATAAAGCTCCACTTAAGGCCAGTAGAAAATCCTGCACCCCCTCGACCTCTCAAGCCAGATTTCTTTACTTCATCAATGATTTTTTCTGATCCTAAATCCAGTAATTCCTTTGTTTTTTGCCAACTACCACGTTTTTTTGCACCCTCAAGTAGTGGTGTTTCTTTACCATTTAAGTTTGTGAATATTTTGTCCTGTTCTTTTAGCATGCTTTTAAGATTCTAAGTGATCCCGACGCGATTCGAACGCGTGACCCACTGATTAAAAGTCAGTTGCTCTACCGGCTGAGCTACGGGATCATTTTATTTTTCAGCTATACTAAACAGTAATATAGTTTTTATCCATTTTAATCAAACTAAAATTTTCATGTGTGGTTAAATAAATTATATAATGTACTGTATTAGTGATAATTTAATTAAAAATTTTTGAAGGAAAACTTCTTGTTAATTCAAAGATTCATTTGGTAAAGCTGACGTACAACTCTAAAAAGATAGAGAATTATACATAAATGCAGAATTTGTGCACTATTTAGCAATAGCCTCACAAATAAATATTTCTTGCATTTCAGCCTGAGTGATTTATGCTTTAAGCAAAAGTTGGGGGCATAGCTCAGCTGGTAGAGCATCTGTTTTGCACGCAGAAGGTCAGCGGTTCGATCCCGCTTGCCTCCACCAATCCACAAACAAGAAAAGGGCGGTTAGCTCAGTTGGTAGAGCATCTTGTTTACACCGAGGGGGTCGGCACTGTCATCGCCCATTAAATGGAGAGTTTTTAGCCAAAATTTAAAATACAAAAATACACTAAAAACTAATCAAATAAACACGGTATCTCACTGTCAATATTTACCCATAAAAACTCTATATTTTACATAATCTATTAAGAATACTCTCTATTTCTCTACAATATAGGGTATTTTTCAACAATTTAGATAGAGTAAACAAGTCAATAAAAGAATTTAATTTGACAGTAGAGAGAGGTTTGTTTTGAAAAATATTTTAGATTGAGAAAAATTAGTGCTAAGTTGCAAAAATCTTTTTTTAACAGTATACTGTAATAACACTAAGGTACTATTAGTGACAGGGATTACACAAGAAAAATACTCATCAAAAACTCTAGCATCAGAACTGCAAAATCTTCCAGAACCTAGAGCAAGTCTTAATTCAGCTTATGAAAGCAGTGATATTGATGAGAATATTATTTTAGAACTTCCACTCAATAATTTGCTTTGTCTATTAGAAGCTCCTAAAGATGGCGACGAAGGAAGAAATGCTCGGTCAGGGTATCAAACATGCATAGATTTTATAAGAACTCATTATATTGTAAACGAGCAAGAAATAAACTCTAAAAGTATAGCTCTTTTCATAATAGTCCAAACGAGGTAAAATAAGGTTTTATAGTAGTGAAGGTAAGGATGCCAGCAGCATATAGTTATAAAAAAAGCAATGGAAGCACTAGAAGAAGGAGAGAGCAGGGAAACGGTGGCAGCAAGATTTAAAATTGGAAGAACTACGTTATGGGAGTGGCAGCAAAGAAGAAAAGAAACAGGAGATTTTCAGTCAAAAAAACTTGGAAATGGAGGTTATAATCACAAAATTACTGACTGGAATAAATTTACTGAATTTGCTAAAAAATATGGTGGTATCGGAAATGGCTAAGCTTTGGAGCAATGTTAGTATCCCAACGATCCATCGAGCTCTTAAAAAAATTGGACTCACACGCAAAAAAAGACATATGGATACAAAGAAAGAAACGAAGAAAAACGCGCTGAATTTTTGAAAATTATAGCAACAAAAGAACCTCAAAACTTAGTTTATATAGATGAGTCTGGCATTGATAACACCGAGTTATGGATATTGCCAGAAGGGACAGAGGTTTTATGCTCTAAAATCTGGTAAAAAAATTCAACGAATCAGTATGATTGCAGCCTTAAACGGCAGAAAAATAGTTGTTCCGTTAACATTTGAAGGCCACTGTAATATGGATATCTTTAATAAATGGTTTGAGCAGTTTCTGACACCGATTTTGAAACCTGGACAAACTGTTATCCTTGATAATGCTACTTTTCATAAGTCTAATAAGATTTGCTAAAGGAGTTGGCGCAGAAATTTTATATCTACCGCCTTATTCTCCCGATTTTAACAAAATTGAGCATCATTGGTTTGCTATAAAAAACAGAGCTAGTCCTCTATTCACATCTTTTCGTCATGCTGTTGATTCCGCTTTTCTATAAGCTTTTCGGACTATTATGAAAAGAGCTATAAATGGCTATTTATAATGAATTTTGTCAGTAACTGCCAGTTCTTTTCACTTGAGCGATGCAACAAAGCCCACTGGGATCCAGCCTGTTTTATCTTTTATCATAGAATGAGACGTTCAGCATATTCATCTTTTTCCATTACCATATCATAAACAATCATTCCATGGGAGCGCATAATTTCAGGTGTATGATCACGAATCAATTTATCAATCTTGAAATAATTTTCTTTATACTTCCTTTGACGGATATCAAAACTTTATTTGGTAAAATCAAACCGTGACTTTCGATTTAACCCAATTATACAATTTACTCATTTTACCATCTTGACCGAGCATTCCAGAGTTATTTTTATAAAAAGTGTCAACTATTAGCTTGATAGAGCCTATGGCAGCAGAAAATACGGGATTTTTATCATACTCGCCATCAAGGCCACTGAGAGACTCAGGGCATCCAATGCGGACTTGTTTGTTGAATATATAGCTTGCAATCTCTTTCATGCTTGTGAGTTGACTGGTTCCACCTGTGAGCACTACTTTATTGATTGGATCTTTTTGTTCTTGAAATTGTTCTCTTACCAGTTCAAATATCTCCTCAACTCTAGGTCTTATGATGTCAATAAGTTCGGACTTGGGTACTCGAGTCGGTTCATCATTTTCACTGTTTTGCAGTGTAATATATTCGTTCTCATCTATTGAAGTTACGACAGTGCTACCGTATAGTATTTTTATGCGTTCAGCATGCTCTATACTTGTGCATAGTCCATAAGCTATATCTCGAGTGATGTGAATGCCGCCAATTGGAATGCTGCTTGTGTATATAAGCTTTCCTCTCTTAAAAATTCCAATTGCAGTACACCCACCCCCTATGTCAACAATGGCAGTTCCTAGCTCTTTTTCATCTTCACTTAGACAGGCAAGGCCTGCAGAATATGCGGAAGCAATACAACCAGCCATACTTATCCCGCTATTATTAGTTATACAATTTTCAATGTTGGTAAGCGCTGGACGCGAAGCAGTGACGACATTAACATCAGCAGATAGTCTTTTTCCGTACAATCCACCAACCTCTTTTATATCAGTCATGTCATCCAAGTGATATTTCAGTGGTATATTGTGAATGATAACATTTTCTTCGATATATTTCTCAAACGTCTGAAAGACTACACGTTTTATATCTCGGTCTGAAATTTCGTGATTAGCTGCAATAATTTCGTTATATACGTTAAAAGATGAGACTCCACATCCGGCTACATTCACATATATCTGGTCTATAGTCTCTTCTGATACTTGCTCAGCTAAACCTATAGTTGATGAAATAGAGTAACTTGCATGCTTTGCATCAGTTATTGATCCACCGCTTATACCTTCTGCACTTTTATAACCCGTTCCTATTATTTTATAGCTGAAGTTGCTATTGATCTTAACAATGAGACAGATAATTTTTGTTGTACCTACGTCTAAAACGGCAAAAACATTTCGCTTCGGTTTTATTATTACTGCAGAGTACATTAGTTGACCTTATGACACAATTCCATTCAAATTGTAGCTTCCTTTAATAATTTATATTTCTATTAAAAATACAGCAACATTTTAATATACCCAAAATACTGTACAAAGGAAAAAATAAAACATAAAATTTTAATTTTATGTCTAAATTGCCAATTGTAATTGCCCCTGATGAAAGGTTAACTACACGTGCCAGTGAAGTAACAGATATAAACGATAAAATTAAAGAATTAGTAAACGACATGTTCGAAACTATGTACCATGAAGATGGTCTTGGCCTTGCTGCAGTGCAAATTGGAGTGATGAAGAGAGTTTTTGTCATGGACGTTCAGCCAGAGAAGGCTGAAGATGGGCCAGCAGGATATGAATCAACTGGCAAATTTTGCATGATTAATCCTGAAATTACAGAATTATCGGGTGAACAAGTAATTCTCAAAGAAGGGTGCCTTTCAATTCCAGAGCAAAGCCATGAAATTAAGCGTCCAAAATATTTAACTGTGAAATATAAAAATTTAAATAACGAAGAACAGACGCTAAAAGCTAGTGGTTGGCTTGCAAGGTGTATTCAGCATGAGTTAGATCATTTAAATGGTATATTATACGTTAGACATTTGTCTAAATTGAAGTACGATATGGCTATGAAAAAAGCTCAAAAGGTTAAGAGGCACTATGAACAATGAAGATCTAGAATTGTTGAAGTTCTATCATGAAGTGGGTGTTGACTGCACGCTAACTGAAGGTGAAGAGGAAAAAAAAGTGGAAAATGAGAGAGCTGCACAGTCTTCTGTCATCGAGCAGAAAAAAGCCATGTTCCCAAGTGACTGGATCATTAAAGCAAGGAAGCTTGCAAGTGAATGTGGTAGTGTAGATGAACTAAGAAGTGCAGTTAAGTCATTTGAGGGTTGTGAAATAAAAAAAACTGCAACTAATACTGTTTTTTCTGATGGTAATCCGAATGCAAAAATCATGCTTATTGGTGAAGCACCAGGAGCAAATGAAGACCTGAAAGGCATACCATTTTGTGGTGCAAGCGGAATGCTGCTCGATAAGATGCTCGGTGCAATTAATCTGGACCGCACTAAGGTATATATAAGCAACACCGTGTTTTGGCGTCCACCAGGTAATAGAAAACCAACTGATCTAGAGCTTGATATGTGCAGACCATTTGTTGAGAAGCATATTGCTCTTGTTTTACCGCAGATTCTAATTTTAGTTGGAGGAATTGCATGTTATAGCCTTCTTGATAACACAAAGACTATATCGAACTTGCGTGGCAAATTTCATACTTATACTAACCAATATTTATCTCATGCAATTACCACAGCCGCTATATTTCATCCAGCCTATCTACTTCGTCAACCAGCACAAAAACGCTTAGCTTGGGAAGATTTAAAGAAGATTAGAGAATATCTTGATAATACTAATAACCACACGGATGTTTAGCTTACTACTCGTTATCATCTTAGTACCGGCTAATTGCATTAAATATTGAAAAATTTACTAAACAGAGAAAAAGGCACAAGAAAATCTATCAGCTACTACCTATTTTTTTAATTGGCGTTTTTCATTGTATTAAATGCTTTGATAAGCGCATTTTAGCTTATGTGGGTAAAAGTTTTATAAAGACATAGAGTGCACATAGTGCAAAAAATTAAACATCAAGTATATTGAGCTTTTTGTCGTTTTATCTGCACAGACTGAAGATAAATAATATATCTTCACCCTTATTTTAAGGAGAATGGCGGAGTCCGTCAAGTAACTCTTGCCGTTGCTATAGCTGCTTGAGTTCCTGTAATCACAATGTTGGTGCAATGCACGCATGGAATTTTATTTACTCTATAATATGTTGGTTTATAGTAGTACTAATGCAGAAATAAAGGGAGGAGACATTGGAAAGCAATATAAAAAAATTGAAAGGAAATTTTTTAGAACAAGCAATTAGAGTAAATCATGCTGGCGAATATGGAGCCATTTGCATTTATTCCGGTCAAAAATTTATTCTTAAAAAATCTTCCATAATTGACAAAATAATTGAAATGGAGGAGCAGGAAAAAAAACATTTCCACTATTTTAATGAGAAAATCAAGGAGCAAAGAGTTCGTCCTACTGTTTTGTTGCCAGTTTGGGGTGCTTTAGGGGTATCACTTGGTGTTGTAACTGCCATGATGGGTAAAAAAGCCGCTATGGCTTGCACTGCTGCAGTTGAAGAAGTGATCGGAGAGCACTACAAGGAGCAAGTCTTACATTTAGAAGATGGGGAATTAAGAGAAACTATAAGTAAATTTCGCGATGAGGAATTAGAGCACAGAGATATTGCAATTCAGCACAATGCCGAAAGCGCACTTGGCTACAACGTTTTATCTTTGTTCATAAAAACAAGCTGCAAAGCTGCTATTTACCTCTCTAAATTGATTTAATCAATCACTATTTGACAACCAACCACATTTGCCTTTAGTTCTTGTGCTAATTGCTGCCCCATATCCTCTACTACAATCGAATGCGTATGAATGTTTATAATTAATTTCTTAATTATTATCCTAAAAATACATTAATTTAATCCCCTATTAGAGTTTTCTTGTTGTTGTAAACATGTTTGCATAAGACTAGTAGATGGAACGTTTTTAATAGTCTGAGTTAACTCCTCAGGAATATTTTCAAAACTCTTGCCCATAACTTCTAAAACACTTTTCCCCTGTATAAGACAATTCCCTCCAAAGCTTGATTTGTTTTCTAACTTGCTAAACCTTATTTTGCTTTTCTCATCAATTTCTACTACCATTTTGTTACCATCTTTCCGTAGATAAATACTAATCTCTCCTATTTTAGTAGTAAAAAATATTTCAATACCACCTTTTAAGATATCTGTGTAATTTCTTTTTCCATCTTCTGTAATTTCAACTTTTACTATACTTTCCTCAATCTGAAATATGCCAACTTCTAAATCCTTAGCTTTTTCATTATTTAAAGTTCTCGCAGTTTCAACAATACTACCTTGTGGATACTTAATATAAAAATATTTATTATCTACTTCTACTTCAAGATCATATTTATCAATTTGCTTGTTATTTTCTTTCACAATACCTTCATATGCTAGACCCTCTAGCATTTTTTTCTTACTCTTACATTGTTCGTTAAGATCATTTAAATAATTAGAGCCGTAATATCCGCCTTCAATATCGCTATAAAAAGATAATCCTTTTTCTACCCCACCTTTTAACACTAAATTACGAGTGATCTTTTGTATGATATTTTTTGTAGTTGAATTGTGTGGATTTGCATGAAAGCGATTAATTAATTCTTCCACTTTTTCAAATATAAAATTTGTTACAGTCTTATTATCCTTACCGTAATATGAGTTTAATCTTATTCCTTGATTTAAATAACCCTCTATTATGCGTTCCATGTACTTTAAAACGCTTTCTTGCTCATCGTGTTCTGTTATACCTTTTATTATCTCATCACAAAATTTTTTAACTAGAATTTGTTCATCTGTAGTCAATGGTATTTGCAATTTCGTAGAAGATGAGTCTCGCTCAAAAAGATAAATTATTGACAATTCTTCTGCTCTTTTAATAAAGTCATAACTTCTTAGATATTCTGCAACATCTTTGTTTTTTGCGTACCTTTTCTTGATTAAATCCATATGCCTATCTTTACGACTTATAGTCGGTAATTTTGGATTTGATGAACTACTCTGTTGACTATTGAAGAAGCTGTTAGAGAACTGTTCAGGCTCTAAAATAAGATTACTTTCACCTTGTTTACCTACTTGCTTAGACATATTATATACCATAACCACTAAAACTTTTTAGTGATTACTTCAATACATAGATAAGTCAATAAAAATATCTTTTTCTCTTCAGTGCTAAAAAATTGTCAAAAATCTCAAAATTGGTTAATTGCATATAACCTACTTTCTGGTATACATCAAAACTACCGTAGAAAGCTTCAACTTTGAAAGGGATTAACAAATAAAATTCTTGTACTTTGCCTCTACTAAAGTACAATCAGGCTTTATTTAATATTTTTCATGCTTGATGAAGTACATGAGGAGTGCGGGGTATTTGGCATAAGTTATAACCAAAGTGCTGCTTTTAACTCTATACTTGCTCTCCACGCTTTGCAGCATAGAGGTCAAGAGTCTTTTGGCGTAGTAACCAGTAACAACGATAAGCTGCACTCTTATCACTTTCAAGGCCAAGTGAGCAGTGTATTTGATGATATAGATGAAATAAAGAAATCCTTACCTGGGGATTGTGCAATAGGTCATGTTCGATACTCAACAAGTGGTAGTAAATTTGGAGTGCAGCCCATGTTTGGCAAAAGTGGCAAATTTGGGGATTTTGCCATAGCACATAATGGTAATTTAATTAATATTTCTCCGATACGCGAACAATTAATTAAACAAGAGTGCGTTTTTCAGTCAGATATTGATACAGAAGTAGTAGTGCATCTGACAGCAAGCAGTGAAAAAGATAGCTTTTTAGAGAGTTTTATATATGCATTAAAGCAAATACAAGGTGCTTATTCTTTTGTGGCAATCAATCAAGAAGTAGTTATTGGAGTACGTGATCCATCTGGAATCAGGCCTCTTGTTTTAGGAAAGTTAAACGGTTCTTACGTTCTTGCATCTGAAACTTGTGCTCTTGATATAATAAATGCAGAGTTTATTAGAGAAATAGAACCAGGCGAATTAGTTACCATCAGTTCGGATAGTAAGCTAGCCTCAATGTTTCCTTTCCCACAGCAAAAATCAAGTTTTTGTATTTTTGAATACGTTTACTTCTCGAGACCAGACAGCATAATGGAGAAGAGGTCCATATATGATATAAGAAAAGAAATAGGAAGAATACTTGCAGAAGAGAGCCCACCAAAAAACAATGTAGATATGGTTGTACCAATACCTGATTCTGGAATACCTGCAGCTATTGGATATGCAAAGCATTCAGGATTACCTATGGAACTGGGGATAATTCGTAATCATTACATAGGAAGAACTTTTATACAACCCACCGCTGAAGTACGTAAAGTTAGAATAAAATTAAAATTCAATGCTAATAAGCACACTTTGAAAGGCAAAAACATAATTTTAATAGATGATAGTATAGTGCGTGGTAGTACGCTCAGAAATATAATAGTTATGCTAAAGGATGCAGAAGTAAAAGAGATTCACCTCAAAATTTCAAGTCCACCAATTAAGCACTCTTGTTTTTATGGAATAGATACACCAGATTGCAAAGATTTAATTGCTGCGACTCAATCTATAGAAGAGATAAAGGAAAGTATAGGAGTAGATAGCTTAGCCTTTTTGAGTATTGATGGGCTATACAGAGCTGTTAAAGCAGAAAAACGTAACAATGCTACACCGCAATATTGTGATGCTTGTTTCACTGGTGACTACCCAATTGGTAAGTAATCTATTATTAATGAAGGTGAGGTTTTTTCTATGTTATATTAACAGTTTTAAAAATAGATTTTTTGCATAACCATATAGTTTTTGCCTGGGCGTCATTTGAGTGAAAACTACTTTACAAATTTCGTCATTCCCTTTACTATGATACTAAGAGTATTTATCCTTATTTTTGACCTGCAGGCTCAATCACAAAATCAGTAAAAAACTCAAATATTTATTGGCAAATTACACAAAAATTATAGCGGCTTTTTTTATTTTTTCTACATTCAGCCAAAACGCGCTTGTTAGCACATTATTATAGCGCCAATTTACATTATAAAACTCGTCACACGAGGATTCTTCTGCCTTTTTTCTTCGTTTGGTAAATTTCTTAATATTTATAGCTAAAGCTTCAGGCTAGCACTTGATGCTGGAATCCAGAAATCTTTTGAGCACAAAAGTTATGCTAGGTTTTTGTTGGTAAGAAAGGCTGATTACTTTTATGCTAATAATTTTACTACTCTGCTGAACGGATACAATTGAATATAGTATAGTCTTCTGTTCTGACGAGAATAGTTTTATTCCATCCATCAAAAAATGCTAAATTGAGGTATGTATCACCCTTATAGGGCTTGTGAATTTCAGTTATAATAAATTCTGAGATTAGGTTATGCTCTAAAAAAAGGTGTGCTATTTGTGCCCCACCAATCACAAAGACTTGAGAACTACTTTGAATTGACAGAAATTCTTGCATGGAAGAGACAACAGTACATTTTGGACCTCTATTAAAACACTTGTTACGGGAGAAAACAATAGGTGTACGATTCTTTAGTATGCTCTGAGGCACGGTTTCAAATGTCTTTCTTCCCATCACAATAACTTGCTTGTCGGTTACTTGACAAAAATGTTTGAATTCACTTGGATAACGCCAGGGCAAATCATTATTTATTCCAATTACCCCATTAGGGTCAACAGCCATAATTCCAATAATCTTCATCCTTTTAAGACAGCTTGGGCTACAAAAAATCTCATGTGGTCGCGTACATTATGCACTCTAAGGAAATCAACCTTATTTTGCAGTATAGCAGATGTAGCAATTGTTTCTAAATCTCTATTAGAGGGAGATTCTATGGAAAAAGAGGAAATAAATGACTTTCTGGAATGGCCAACTAAAACCTTGCAGCCAAAATTTTGTAAAGTTTCTATACTGCGTAAAATCTGAATATTCTGATACATAGATTTGCCAAAACCAATACCAGGGTCAATAATTATTGAATTTTCATCAAAACCCAGGCCTAGTAGTTTGTTAATGCTCTTCTCTGCCCAATTATTTATGATATCAATTGGGTCAGTGTCATGTGGAATAATATTGTCCTTATGTGGTGGTATCGAAAGTGAATGCATAATAACGACACTACACCCACTGCTAGCAACTTCTTTTAAGGTATTACTACTCAGATCTCCCTTCTGATCATTTACCCAGGCAATATTGTAGTGCTTCAAAACGTTTAAAATAACGTCTGGCCAAAAACTATCAATGCTGACTTCAATATCACCATTTTTCATATAGTCGCTAAGATTATCAAGTACTGTTTTTAGACGTTCATACTCTTCCTCTGGCGTCTTTATTGAAGCTCCAGGCCTTGTTGATTGAGCTCCAAGATCAACTATGCTTGCACCATCTGATACCAACTGCAATGCCTGCTTGGTTGCTCGATTCGCATCATAATAAAGACCACCATCTGAAAATGAATCAGGGGTAATATTGACGATACCCATAAGCTTTGGTGAAAGCGTAAAACTCTTTGAAAAACATTCTTGAACATTGAAAGCAAAAGTTTTGTTAACCATTGCCATCAAGTGGAGCAAAAATGGTCTGTGTACCAATTCTGGATGAGGAATTTTAAGGTCAGGTGTATCAAGCGTTAGATCATCCCATAACAAAATATCTAAATCAATAACACGAGGTGCCCATTTTTCGTAGACTTGTGGACGACCAATATCACATTCGATTTGTTTTAAGCCTTTTAGTAGCTCCTCAGGAGAAGAAGAACAACTTCCATAGACAATCATGTTAAGAAATGGCTTATTCCACTCAGGTGGAGCACCATTTGGTAAAATAGCCTCAGTTTCTAGAATGATCGAAGACTTTAAGTCTTTTAAATAGCGCTTCTTTAGTAACTCAGTAGCTCTTTGTAAATGGGAAAGGCGATTCCCTATATTTGATCCAATAGAAATATAGATCATTCTTGCAATTCATTACAGTAAGTAAAAAAAACGCCCCCATGCACACCAGGAACTGGTGGTGCGATTTTGTGAGTAGTCACCCTGACAGAAGAAATAATATGCTTCTTTCGCAGCAAAAGGTTATTAATGGCTCTGTATATCTCATGAGTTAAATGCTCGATTAAATTAAATTGCTTGCCCTGAACAAGAGATTGAATATTTTGCACTACTTCCAAATAGCAGATAGTATCTTTAAGTTGATCAGTTGTAAGCCCTGAAGGAGGAGATTTAAAAGTGAAATCAACGTCAATACTCACCAATTGGGGAGAAGACTTCTCTTCTGCACTACATCCCAAATGAACCCAAAGCCGTAAATCAGATATAAGAAGATTACATGCTACCACTGAATTTAGTATCTACTTATAATTAATGACAAACATCAACATTCATCATGCCATCAAGAAAACCCCATAAGAGTTTTGCTCCTTTTTCAGCGCCTTGCATAACTTTCTCTTGTTCTTCTTCGTTTAAATCTGCAATAAGGTTTGCACATTCTTCAGAATGCCACTCATCAGCTCCCATATGAACGGTAAAAAATTTGAGAGAACGCTCATCATTTATTGAATAGTGTTTTTTCAGACCTTCAATTTTAGACTTAGAAACCTCTGGAGTTTGACGTTCATAAGCGTACAGAGCTCCAAGACCTGCTGCAAAATCTGATTTTACAATGTCAAAATAACCATCAACTAATTCTCGTGTCTCCTTAATTTGTGCATTTTCACAAAGTTCTGAACGTGCTACTCCCAGTCCTTCAGCAAAACGCTGCCATAATTCTGGGTGATTCTCGTCGCCTTGTTCTTCCTCTATTAAATTACCAAGTAAAACTTGCCGCATTTTCAAATTCGGACACAAGGAATGTATACCGCTGATATAACGAGGAAAAGCAGCAACATGGTGATAATATTCCTTAGCGTAGGTTTGCAGAGCCTGCAGGCTTAAGCCACCTTCATTCCATGACTCGTAAAATGGGTGTTTTAATAAGTGTAAACTATCTAATTGATTATTAAGTAATTGAACAAATGTCATAAATAAACAGTAAATTGTTTTAGGCTACGTTTAGGTTTATCAAATGTCAAGAGGCATTTCTCACTACTACTTTAATTCCAATAAATATAAAGATAGATACGCTATAAGTTAATTTTTTAGTAAAATTGATTTTTTCTAAAATTTCATGTATTATTAAATCAATATAGTGAAAAACGCAAAATGAAAGTAACAGAAGAAAATACAATAAAAATTAGGGAAGAGTTCGTAGAAGTTCAAAATGGAATGCGAATTCAAAAGATCGTGATGTCAAACTCGAAGAGCAGTGCAGATAGCAGAAAGAAAAAGCATATAGTTTACTTTCCAGGGCTTACATATACTTTTGAAAAAGAGCCAAATGAAGACAAAAGTGAATGGAATTGGGCAGCTGAAGCAGGTATGGATGTTCACCTTATTAATTTTCCTGGTTCTGGAAAAAGCAAAGGCCATTCTTTAAACGGTCGAAATCGAGTAAATGCAGGAATTGGAGTCATTTCAGATCTTCTAAAGCAAGGCATTCACCCAGACAATATAGTACTGTATGGAAGCTGTGCTGGAGGACCAATAGCTGCGGAGGTTTATAAAAAGTTTAAAAAAGATGAAAATATTCATTTAAGATGCATTATCAATAAATCCTTTAGCTCATTCAAAAAACTTGTAGTGAAATTACTACACATATCAAAACCTAAATGGCTATTTCCTCCTATAATAAAATTCATACTCAAATGCTTTGGTTGGCACTTTAAGCCACACACAATAGTAAACGACATTACTCCATACACAATTTGTTTTAACTTAGAGAACGATGGCTTTATTAGTAAGCAGGCAAATATAGGTACTAAAATTGCTGACATAGAAAAAAGTCATAGGAAAAAAAACTACCAAAAAAAAGAAACTTTTGAAGGTTTTGAGCAATATAAAGAGTTTTTTATGGAGCATGCCAACTTAGCTAAAATAAAAAACCTTGAACCTGAAGTTGGAATAATGAAAAAATGCTGGAATAAGTTTCTATCGTTACTACCTATTAAGGCAGATGATATTCACTTTTCTTCGATTACAGAATTGTGCTCATCAAGTGAACACAAATACAATCTTCCTGAGCTGATTTCACTCTTTTTAGAATTCACAGATAATTATTTTGAAAAGAAGGGCTCTCTCAATCAAGAGAAACAACCAGAGATAAAAACAGAAGCGATATGTGGAAAGAATAGTGAAAAAGAAATAGAGGAAAAGAAACAGTATTTTACCAATTTAAAGAATTATTCAATAAGTCAGGGTATATCTAAAAAGCTAACATCTCTGCAAATATTGCAATAAGTGTTTCTTTTGTGATTAAAAAAACATTGCATCTAGAGTATCTGCCATAAGTGATAATTCTGTGCTTTCATCATAGAGATTGTTTTCACTAGCTAATAATTTCTCACTAATTTGTGGATAAAATTTAGAAATGCACTCCTTACGGCATTCATCTAGGAATTCTGGGTCTGTCTGTTTTTTTGTGTAGGAATCGCATTTCAACTTACAAAATTTCAAAACTCTAGGATAGTGATACTCACGGCATTCATCTAGGCATTTTTGGTCTGTCTGTTTTGTTTTGTTGACATAGCATTTCTGACGACATTGATTCAGCATAAATTTAATCCCTTTCTCTCTGTTTGATGCTTGTTGTTGCATAATATTCTCCAATTCAAATAATTCTAATATTAGCATGCAAATATGAACATTATGTTAATACCATTACTTTTTAGGTATACATGGCAAATTTATGCCTGGAAACAGTTTTTGGTTATTTCCTACACTTTCTTTATAAAAATCACAGGCGCCTGTGATTAGCTAAAGTAAAGGTCAAGTATCTGGAATTCTGGACATAAAATCCTCCTGTATAAAAAGATTAGAAAAAAATGCAGCGCACACACGACAGATATAAGCTGAAGAGCACGCTTTTTATTGAAAGATTAATTGAAAGTCTGCAGACAAATTTGAGCTCTTAAAATATCTCTAATTGTCATTATAATCAGATTCAAAATACGCGGAAGTAATTTTTTTTGACAATAGATTTCTTTCATAACCAGGCGTCATCCCAGCTGAGATCCAATAAGAAAACCGCGCTGGAATTTTTGAATTCCAGTTATGCAAGGAATCTAATATCATGGATTTTTCAAACACTAACAACCAAGTACTTTAATAAGGCAAAAAGCTTATCCAAGAAAGTAGACCTTGCAATTGTATCGATAGTGGTGGGATTGGTAGGACTCGAACCTACGACCAATTCGTTATGAGCGAACTGCTCTAACCGACTGAGCTACAATCCCTTTTATCAACACCTATAATACACGCAAAAGGAAATTTGTCTACTCGCTTATTTCACTATCAACCCAACTGTGTAAATCATTTATTGCGCCAATTTTGCGTGCAATTTCCTTACCATCTTGAAATATGATTAAAGTAGGTATAGATTGAACTCCATACTTACTTGGCACTTCAGTTTCTCCATCTATGTCGAACTTGCAGATCTTGATCTTGCCTTTTCTATCCTCAGCCAATTGCTCGATACGTGGCATCAGACTTTTGCATGGTCCACACCATTCTGCCCAAAAATCTACCAGCACAAATCCTTTGTGGTTAGCAACTTCAGATTCGAAATTTTGATCATTTACCGCTTTAATATCATCACTCATAAAATACCTAAATTTTTATAAATATAGCGTATCAATTAACAGCTGATCAACTAAATTTTTCTGGATTCAAGTGAAGTGATTACATATGATGATTAAAGATATCTACACTCCCCCAACCCATTGAATCTAGCTCAATACGAGTAGGAAGAAATTCAAAGCACTTTTCGGCTAATTCTTTTCTATTTTCACGTTCTAGCATTAAATCTAGCTTTTCCTTTATTTTATGGAGATATAAAACATCAGATGCAGCATAACTTTTTTGCTTGTCTGTTAAATTTTCATTTCCCCAATCAGAAGATTGTTGTTGCTTATTTAATTTTATATCAAGTAGTTCTAAGCACAACTCTTTTAAGCTATGATTATCTGTGTAGGTGCGAACTAAACGTGAGGCTATTTTCGTGCAATAGCAAGGCAGTGCCCAAGTTTGCAGGTAGTAATGTATTATACTCACATCAAATCGCGCAAAGTGAAATATTTTGGTTATATTTTTATCCTCTAATATTTTTCTCAAATTTGGAGCTGTATAATCGTTTTTGAATTGAACTAAGTGAGCGTTGCCATCATTGAAAGAGAGCTGAACAAGGCATAATCTATCTCTGCTATGCAGTAGCCCCATTGCCTCTGTATCAACAGCTATAGATTTTATATCATTCGGTATTGCACTGGCTGGCAGGTCGTCCTTATATATAAATATTCTCATAAATTTAATATGTTTTATGACACATACAATAATCAAAAATGAGTTTTAAGTATACGAAAAGATCATAGAAAATTGGCTCTCATGATTTTCATGCATGTAGGGTTTACAAATTGTAATATGTACCTATAATTAGAAGTAGAATCTAAGCAGAATTTAACTGCGGGAGTAGCTCAGTTGGTAGAGCGCAACCTTGCCAAGGTTGAGGTCGAGGGTTCGAACCCCTTCTCCCGCTCTTTAATTTTAACATAAAAAATTTCCTTCCCCTATTCAACTAGTTCAGCTATACTAAAAGTAGCTAAAAGCTTTTTAGAAAATTATTATTTAGGAGGATTATATGGACAACAAGACTAAACCAATGTTATTTGACTTAGGTATAGCTACATCAATAGGAGCACTTACAGGTTTGGGACTCAGTTTTACAGCTTTATCACCTTTAGTAATGGGTGGAATTATTGCTGCGGTTTCGGCAGCCTTACTTGCATGTAAATTTATTTATAATGAAAAATTTTCCAAAGAAAGTTTTTTTATTGGTGCTTGTTCATGTGCTGCAAGCTTTGCAACTGGAGTTGGTCTTGCTGCAGCTGCAACTGCTGTTTTCCCTGGTGCAATGCTTGGAATGGGATCGGCAGCTTTAGCAGGTGCGGTGATAGCACCCATAGCAGTAATCGCAGGGGTATTTGTAACATTTTGTGTTATTGAACCAATAGCTGAAAAAGTGAATGATTATATTATATCACCTATAGTTGAGCGTTTTTCTTCAAAAGAGGAAGAGTGCAATCTACCTGCAAAATAATCAATTGACGTTAGCATTTAGTTTTCTTTATAATTTCCTTTGTGAAAGAAGAAAAATGCTTATTTGTAACGATAGCTGGTTTGCCAAATGCTGGAAAGTCAACGCTAATTAACAGCATCGTAGGCAAGAAAATTGCAATTGTCACCCCTAAAGTGCAGACAACAAGGACACAGGTAAGGGGTGTTGCTATATGCAACAATGCGCAAATTGTTTTTACTGACTCTCCGGGAGTGTTTTCAGCAGAAACAAATCTTGAAAAAGCTTTAGTCAAATCTGCATGGGGAGCAGTTAAGGATAGTGACATTACTTTATTGCTTGTTGATGTAAACAATTACCTAAAAAATATAGAAAGAATAAAAACGATATTTGCACGACTGGAGCGCACAAAAGGCAGATGCATTTTGGTTATCAATAAAACTGATTTAGTAAAGAAATCAGAGCTCAAGATGGCACATGAGCACCTAAATTTGCTTTATAAGTTTGAAAAAATTTTTACGATCTCGGCACTGAAGAATGATGGACTTTCTGATCTGACTAGTTACTTGTCTGAAATTGCACCGATAGGCCCTTGGTTTTATGAAAAAGATCAAATAACTGATTCCTCAGCTGATTTTTTATCAGCGGAAATTACGAGAGAAAAGTTATTCTTGAACCTACGTGAAGAATTGCCATACTCTACAGCTGTTATAACTGAACAATTTGAGGAAAAAAAAGATAAGAGTTTAGTCATAAAACAGATCATATTTGTATTGAAAGATAATCATAAGAAAATAGTGCTAGGAAAAGACGGCAGTAGCATAAAAAAAATTAATATCGAGGCGCGTACAGAATTGGAAAAGTTATTTGAGTGTAAAGTTCATCTCTTTTTGTTCGTAAAAGTGCGACCTTGGACTGATCGCCCTGAGGAATATATAAGTAATGCTTAATTCTTTGTTAGTATTTGATATTGAAACTATACCAGATGTAAATTCCTGCAAGAATTTACTAAATATTAGTGATGATAGCAGTGTAGAAGAAAAGAGGAACGCATTAACAAAATATCATCTTGAAATAACAAACGGGCAAAACTCTTTTCTGCGTCAGCCCTTCCACCTTGTTGTAGTCATTAGTTTTTTACTTTGTAATATAACACGCCAGAGCGGTTATGAAATGTTCACACTACAAGAAATAAGATCTGGAGGCACAGTAAACTCCAATGAAAAAGAGCTAGTAAAGGGATTTTTTAACTACATATCAGAGAAAAAGCCAAGACTAGTTTCGTTCAATGGACGCACTTTTGATATACCGGTACTGAAGTACCGTGCTATGGTTCATGGCATTCAAGCAGAATATTTTCACAAAGCTGGCGATAAGTGGAATAGTTACAATCAGAGGTACAGTAGTGATTGGCATTGTGATTTGCTTGAATCTCTCTCTGATTTTGGAGCTTCTGCAAGAATGAAGATGAACGAAGTTTGCGCAGCATTTAATCTTCCCGGTAAGATTGGAGTTGATGGTTCACAAGTTATGGACTTATATGATAGTGGCAAAATACAAGAGATTCGCGATTATTGTGAAACAGATGTGATTAACACTTATTTGATTTATTTGAGGTTTATGCATCATCAAGGAAGAATTACTACAGAAAGCTATAATAAGAGCATAGAAGAACTGCTTTTAGAATGCGAAAAAAAAGAACACCTAAAGAAATTTAAAGAAGAATGGAAAATAACTTCTGGTGGAAATTTTTATATTGAATTTAAATGAATAGATGCTACAGAGCAATCTAATGATTGCTCTGTATAGTAGTTATAAACTCCTTGTAGTAGAAAAGACATTTTGATGTGCCCTTTGCTTAACTTCTGCTTGTTCAAGCTTAGAAAAATTTTCTAAGTTTTTATCTTGGTATTCCTTTTTTACTTTCTCGAAAAAATTTTGTCCACCAAGAATATAATTACCTAAATTAGCAGCATAATATTGAGCATTACCTAAAACTGCACAGTTAATTCGACTTAATATTCTCGAAGGGTAATAAAAGAGAGAAACGTTATTGTTCGATCGGAAATCTTTTTCATCCATTATTTTAATGGCTTCATGATAACCATCTATTTGATGAACAAAATATCCTTCAGGTACTGATATTCTCAATTGTGCACCTACATGAGCATAACCACAAATACCAGGTGATACCGCTGGTACTGGGTCTTGTCTATGTTGAGTTACTCTAATGGTTTTTTCTTGAAGAACATCATTATAAAATTCACTAGCAGTAAGATCAAAAACTCGTGGATCACCAAAAGTTGCAACATGAACATCTTCAGCTCCTTCTGTTTTATTGAGGCATAAAGCAGCTATCTTAGCAATAGCTCCTCCCATACTGTGACCTGTGAGATTAATTTTAAAATCCTTGATTTCTGATCCCTGTTTTTCAGCATGAGATTTCAAAATGCCATACAGATTAGGCCATGAATCCATAAATGAATTATAGAAACCACAATGAATTCTTCCACCTTCAGGTAAAAATTCCGAAGTAGCAAAAAGTACATTTATATCAGTAATTCCATCATTAAAACTCTGGCTCAGACGAGTACCATGGTAAGCTATTGTTATTTCTTTACCTTTTATAAAAACGTGACCAGCATCTTTTTCAAAGCTATTACCAAATGGAATAATTTCATAACCTTCGCTGATGAGTTCAGCTCTAGTTTTATACATTTTTTCAGTAGATGGAACAATTTCAAAATCTTCTACAATTTCAAATTCAGTTTTGTATACTCTTTGAGCTAGGTTGTTACATCTTTTTTTACTTAATTTACCATCATCATCGCCATAGCTTATCTTGCAGAAATTACCCATTTCTAATAATTTCTCTCGATCAAATCCTGCAATTTTTACAATACTTTCATCTATTTTATAGTCAGAAGGTAAAGAACATGGCTCATTTGGATCAGCACGATTTATAAATTCATAATCTTCAATGATCTCAAATTCATCGTCATATTCTTTCATCTCGTATTTGCCATCATCTACTGAAATAGAATCTGGCTGTTCAGTATTACCTGGCTCTGACCCTGTAGCAGCACCTGTAGTGCTAAACCAATTTCGTAAAAAACTAAAATCCATAAATACCTTGATTATTAAAAATAAAACAATAATTCACTAATTATAATATAAACTAATATTATTGTCAATAGTTATATTAATATTTTAATCTTTATGTACTTTCACTTGAGTAAATTTTACTTCCATAGAATAAGTATAGAGTTATAATACACTAACAAGCAAACCTCTGTACTAAATTTTGGTTAATATACACGTTGAGCGTATTAAGAAAGTTGCTTTTAAAGTATTGCATTTTACTTTTATTTTCGCTATAAGGTTGCTTTAAGTTGGATTTTCAACACCTTTATACTATTTATGTTATGATTTTAAAATTTTTTGGGGGCACTTCATGAAAAAATCTATTTATACTAGAACTGCTCTAGCTTCTCTATTGACTTTATGTTCTTTCAGTGGCTTTGCTGCTGACTTTTCTGACGAGAGTATGAAGGAAGTAAAAAAGCAAGAGAGTAACGAGTCAATCAAAACTTCTGGAAAGATGGAAGTGATGAAGACGTCAAATAAGAAACTAAAAGAAAAAATGGACAGGATATGTAATGCTGATCCAAGAAAAAAAGCTGAGGAGCTTAAGAAAAAAGAAGAACTAAGATTAGCAGCTGAGCAGAAGAAAAAAGAGGAGTTAAAATTAGCAGCTGAACAAAAGAAGAAAAAAGAAGAGTTAAAATTAGTAGCAAAACAAAAGAAAAAAGATGAAATTAGGCTAGCAAAAGAGAAAAAAGCAAAGCTTATAGAGGATTCAAAGGCGAAAGCTCTAAGCACTAAAAATTCTAATGTAGAAAAGTCAAAAATTAAGGGTTCTAAAACTAAGAATGCTAAAATTGAAGCTAAAGATATAAAAAAGGATGTAAAAGTTGTTAACAGCAATACAGAGGAAAAAGGTAAGGCAAGTCCTGTTGTTTCAGTTGGTGGTATTGATATTATCAATACCAATCAAGGGGATGGTTTAAGAATAACTTTCGGTGGCGTTGTTGATTCTCAAGGTTATGGTAACCATGGGCTAAGTGGCTATAACCATTATAATGTTATGCCAGGTAAATCTACAGATTATTTTAACAATACTCCAGATAGTATAAAAGGAGCAAATCCAATATTTCCTAAAGGGATAGGGAATATTGGTGATTACAGTGAAAACATGGGCATGATTTCAGATGCAATATTGCACTTAAGAGCTGAAAATAAAAATGAGGATATTGGTCTTCGTTATGGTGCCGATGTACAATTCCATGTTCCAGTTACTGAAGGTAAAGGAGCTTCACAAGGCGTGAATGCTGCAAGAGGTAGAAGTGCACATGTGTTTTTGAATTCAAAATATGGTGATCTGAAACTTGGCTATCAGTTTGGTCCTGAGTCTCTGATGAGACTTGATGCAACAAGAATTGCAACTGTTGATGGAGCTGCAGATAGTGACTGGTTCAGAAAAGTAAACTTAGAAGGAAGTGCTGCAAACTTCCCATTTTACGTAACACCACGTCTTTACACTGAAAGCTTCTCGAGCGAGAGCGAAAAACTCTCCTTCCGTATGGCAGGAAAATACAACAAAGAGGTTATGACCACATTGCCGTTTAGAGCTGCTTACTACTCGCCGAATTATATGGGTGCAAGATTTGGTCTTAGCTACTCACCTCGCTACGATAGTGGTTTATCCGTTGTAAAAGAAATAGCTCCAGATTTCCTCAAAGATTCAAGTAATAAGGTAACAGGGGTAAAGAATGAGGAAACGTTAAGACATGTTGGACCAGATTACCAGCATATAATAAGTGCTGGTGCATCATATGAATATGACTTTAGTAAACATAATATAAAAGTTAAAACTTCCGTAGTTGGTGAGTTTGGCTTGGCAAAAGAGCCAAGTAAAGATAAGCATCTTTATAAGGAATTTGTAGAGTACAATGACCTGATGGGTGTTAATTTGGGTGTAAGCGCTGATTATAAGATTGATGAAGGTCAAAATATAAAATTCGCTGCTTCTTTTGCATATTTAGGCAAATCTGGTCAACCGAAGAGTATCAAGGAACTCAACCCTACTTCAAAAGAATATAAAGATACTAATGATGATGTTAGAAAAAATGGCTTAAAGCAATTTAATGACAAGGACACCATGTATTGGACTGCAGGTGCTGGTTATCAATATGATAATATCTACACAAGCTTGACATACTTTGGTAGCAGAATGAGCGACAAAGATATGCTTCATGATGTTGCACTTGGTGTTCAGTATGATCTATCTTCTTGCAATAAGAGCAAGTTTGTTCCTTATGCAGCCTTACATTATTTTATGACTGATGAACAAGGTGCGCTGAAAGACCAAAAAGATACTGATGTACCTTCTAACCAAGGAATTCTTCTACTAACTGGTGTGAAGTTTTCTTTCTAATTTGTTCTAGTAATACACACCACAACTTGAATGTGGTGTGTGTCTTGTCTGTTAGTGTTTATTTGTCGATCAAATAAACATAAGCCAGTGCGTAACAAACTCTACGAGTATTTATTTTATTCACACAATAAGTAATGTCATCCCAGTCACAGCTGTACGAAAATTGTGGCAATTTGCATAGTAAATGGTGTCATCCCAGTGCTTGACACTGGGATCCATTTTTCCATCATCATCAGAAACGTTGTATTTTAACATTACTTTTATACTCGTAAATTTAACTGGATGCCAATGTCTGGGCGCTGGCATGACACCCTATGGCTACTCAGATAATGGATATAATCCCTTACCTATCGAACGTTTTCAAATTCAATCAATTAAGCAGTATGCAAACCAAACTAAAAAACCATTTAACTGGAGAATTACTTACCATCGCTACTTGCTGGAAATTAACACTTGTAAGTGGGGAGGTAATGGGATTCACTGACTATGATAAAGATTTAAATCTCAATAATATACTCTATAAATCTTCAAGCGGTTTTATAGCCAGCAGTATAATATTAAATAGCGATTTGAGAACTGATAATCTAGAAATTGAAGGAATATTAAATAGTGCTGATATTAAAGAAAAAGATGTTTTATCAGGAAGGCATGACTTTGCAAATATTGAAATATTTCTTGTGAATTATAAAGATTTGAGTCAGGGAATTATGAATTTGCATGCAGGAACTTTTGGTAAAGTAACATTAAATAGTGGGAGGTTTATCGCTGAAATTAGAGGTCTTGCGACAAAGCTTGAGAGAAGCATAACAGAGCTATATTCTCCTGTATGCAGGGCACAATTTTGCGATGATAGATGTAAAGCTGATGCTAAAAAGTTTAGTAGAATGAGCACAATTACTAAAGTGATAGATGAAAGAAGATTTGAAGACACTAATTTAATCGAAAGCGATGGATATTATAAGCACGGAGTGTTTAGTTCAGCAACATTTGAAGTTGTAGTTAAAGAATACAAAAATAAAGTAGTTACATTATTTGCTTCTCCTCCATATCAAATTTCTACCGGAGATAAATATTCGATACTTGCAGGTTGTGATAAAGCGTTTTTAACGTGCAAAAACAAGTTTAACAATACTGTGAATTTCCGTGGCGAACCATATATACCAGTTGTTTAGCAGCATAATTTTTAATATTATGAATAAGTATGGAAAGGTGGCTGAGCGGTCTAAAGCACACGCTTGGAAAGCGTGCACATATGAAAATATGTCGGGGGTTCGAATCCCCCCTTTTCCGCACATTATTTCTAGTATAACATAGGATTTTCCGTTTTGTTCTTGAACGTAATAACCATATAGCATTAGCACTTCAGCTCCGCAATTTTTCAGAGTCATCTACGTCAATAAAAGAATAGAGTTATCAAGTTGCAGAGCCTTCTTGATTTTTGATGACGAAGAGTAATAGAAATACATCCAGTAGCCAGCATACCTTCCCTATTCCTAACAATATCTTGCAATACTATACTTAGTCTGTGTCATTTCTCCCTAACCTCAGCAAAAGCTAATACCCGTATATACTTAACCTACCATAATATGTCAATATAATTCTTTATTGAAAATTTTAGGAAAAATAAAGAAGCCTCACACTTTTTTGTTAAACAGACATTAAATCGTAAGTGTCCATTTCTGCTGCATGTGCCTGAGATAATTTATACATAGTAGACATAGCAGATTTACATTCATCAGCGCACTTTTTGATAGGCAGTACCTCATCACACATGTCACCGTTAGTAGGATACCTCTCATCACAGTTTACCTTACATTTTCCTCTACCGACTAGATCCCAGGAACTGTATTTATCTTCACAGTTTCTGTGACAATTGTGAAGTTCTTTCGCTTTGCTCTCTATCAATAAATTACCCACATTAGGATCATATCCAGGTATTGCATAAGTTTTAGGTAGATCCTGGGCTCCAGTCATACAACCAACATCTACAATTTTTAAATCACATTTTCCCTTAACATTCTCTACTAAGCATTTTTTGACATCATCAGTATGCCCATCAGCTGACCTAATCAGCTGATACAGACATTTATCAGAGCATTCCTTATCAAAAAATTTACCGCGGGTACATATCTTATTGCACTTTTCCCTATTACCAACACCAAATTCGTCTTTACCAAATTCGTCTTTCAAAAATACCTTCCCTCTAATTCCATCTACCTATTGACATAATATTCTCCCAAAGATTAACATTTTAATATATTAGTACTAATATAGTATTAATAGTATATTAGCTTTCCAATACAGTTTTCACGAAAGTTAAAACAAATTATACAGCCCTCCTTCCTCTTCACCTTAACAATTCTTTATTGAAAATTTCATGAAAATGTTGTATAATTATAGAGTAGTAGAACTTGGTAAAACTTATGGCAAACGCTAATTTAGCTTTCAGTAAAGAAACTTTACAGCATCTTGCTGAATTATCTGAACTTACTAAGCAACCTGCTCAAGCATTAGCAGAAAAACTACTTAAAGAAGCAATCGAGCTTGAAATTGAAGACTTTTTAGTGTCTAAAATTTCTGATGAGCGTGATGTTGAAGGTGCAGAAACAGTTGATTACAAAGATGTAAAGTGGGATTAGAGCATTATAAAGTTAAGTCTCTCAAAAGTGTTGTTGAGAGAGATTTACCAAACCTTCAAAAAACAATAAGGCTAAGAATCCAAAAGGCTATAAAAGAACGTCTTACAGTTGATCCAATAAACCTCGGTGAACCATTACACCACAGCTTAAAAGGACGTAGAAGGTTAAGAGTTGGTGAATATCGTATAATTTATAGAGTAAATCAATTAGAACAAATAGTAACTATCACAGAGATAGGACATAGATGTGATATTTATAAAAAATAAATATAAACATTAAATATACATTATACAGCCCTTCTTCCTGATCCATTCTTCCGATATAATTCTTTATTGAAAATTTTAGGAAAAATAAAGAAGCCTCACACTTTTTACTGTATCTGCTACAGAACAGAAAATGAATCTGCGAGAGCATGGAAATTGTCTCCAATACCTCTTAATGTATCACTTATATCAGTAGGGGTTGACTCCTGTGAATCAGATCTAAATTCGCCATGAGTATCTCTCAGATGACACCACCACTTGCAGTTATTTCGCTCTGCTGTTGCCCACCAACCATCACCTGGCCATTTTCCTTCGCATTCTCTATGGCAACCATTTAATGTATCAGCTGATTGTACCCCCTTGTCCTGATCCAAATCATTCAAATTTGATTCATTTCGGTGTACACGTGTTTTTCCATACTGTGTTGATTGATTATCCAACTTTTGTTCTGGACCTTTGAATATATTTTCTCCCCTCGTTCCTGAATTTTCAGCAACAATACCTCTTTGTAAATTAGATGGCATAACATTCTCCTTAATTAAAAAATTAGTACAATTTTAACATATAAATATTAATATATTAATAATGATATGGTTATTTCTCAATACAGTTTTCACGAAAGTTAAAACAAGTAATATACACCCTTCCTTCCTGATCCATTCTTTATTGAAAATTTTAGGAAAATGTTGTATAATTATACAGTAGTAGAACTTGGTAAAACTTATGGCTGATTCAAGTATTAACATTAGTGAAAAAGTTTTAAAAAACCTTACTCGTTTAGCTAAAGTAAAGAATCAATCAGCTCAAGAGCTAGCAGAGCAGTTTATACAAGAAGCAATTGAAAATGAAGAAGATATGGCAATAGCCAAACTTGCTATTCAACGTGACACTCGAAATGCAAAATTCATCAGGCATGAAGACATCAACTGGTGATAAGTATTTAATCTGCTATGAGGAAAATGTAGTTCACAAAGACATTCCAAATCTTCCAAAGACAATATGGTCAAGGGTAAAAGAAATCGTAAAAGAGCGTCTTACACTTTCTCCTGAGAAGGCAGGAGATCCCTTGCTCGGTGAGTTCAAAGGACATCGTAGAATAAGATCTGGTGATTATCGTTTGGTTTATAGGATAAGTAAATTAGAACGTACAGTAATAATACTGCAATAGAGCATAGAGAATACATCTATAAAAGTTAGAACCTTCCTATAAGCATTGTATATTTCATTATACAGCCCTCTTTCCTCTTCACCTTAGGTGGCTTTGCTCAGCTCAAAAATAACTCATTTTTTGACTATACCCCTATAATTTTACTACTCTACAGACTATAAAATCGATGCTAATAACGAATTAGAGAATAAACGTTGCAAAGAATCGCAGTGGCTCAACTGGAAAGGTTACAGTAAGTTAATACTGGAAGGATACTAGTATGGAGCCTCAGACTCGTAAATGTCTTTTCTGTGTTTTATTGAAACACTTCATACTTTGCAGCATTTACATGATACGATAATCGCCAGTTCTCAGTCTTCTGTATCCTTTGAGTTTGTAACAAAACGATTCACCAAAATCAATTGGATTAACTGTAAGTCGCTCTTTTACTATCTCTTCAACTCTTAACTTTATTGTTTTTGGAAAAGCTCTTCTTACTAACATTTTTCAGGAATTTAATCTTACAGCGCTTTAGTCCCACCTATAGTGGTAAGATTATCTACTTATTCTTGTATGGGAATTTACCAACTATTAAGACATTAAGTGTAGTAAAAATATATTCTAATAGTATGGAAAAATAAATGACACGCAAACAAAATGTATTTGAACAAAATGTAAAAGGTAAAGTTATATTTTTAGATAATTTACATAAAAAAACAATAGGTGAGCTTATCGCTTTTATGGACAAAAACCTAGATATCAAAACCTTTGATTGGATAAGTAACAATACTAGTCATAACATAAAATCTAGAAGAGGTTACAATATTAGTAATAATATGAAACTTAGGTGCAGAGGTGCAGGAATTGGTTTAGCTGCTGGTCTAGTTGCAGCATGTTGTTTATGGCAAGAAACTTTAGCTCTTATTGGCGGTTCTGGTGTAGTGTTGATTGCATTTGCTATAGTTGGTGCGTTACTTGGAGCTGGAGCGGGCTATGTCGTAGGTAAATGTCTTGATAAAATTGAGGTTAGTAAGTGTGCAATAAGCAGATTTTCTTAGAGGTTCGTATTGAATTCTAGCTTTCTTTCAATACTTAAAGATTTACAATCAGAGCAAACTACCTGGCCACGTGGAACTGATTTCAGCTCATCAGTTGAAACTTTACTTGAGCAGAATATGCATTTTATTTTATCACTTGGGGCGAGTGAGTGATCAACAGCAATTCTATCATCAAAAACAAAACACTCGCCTTCCCAATTACCACTTTTATTACCAGTTTTTTCAAGGTAGGAAAGAATACCGCCTTTAAGGTGATAAACATCGTTAAATCCAAGGCTTTTCATATATGCTGTAGATTTCTCACATCTGATTCCACCAGTGCAGTACATAGCCACTTTCAGATCTTTACTCTCAGAGAAAGACTCTGCCCACTGAGGAAAATCTCGAAAACGCTGAGTATGTGGATTGATTGCATTTTTAAACTTGCCTAGTTTTACTTCGTAATCATTTCGTGTGTCTATCACTAAAACATCAGGTTGAGAGATAAAATCATCCCAATAATCTGGATCAATGTACTGACCTCTAACGGAAGTATCGAGATTACTTACACCAAGATTCACAATTTCTCTTTTTAATCTCACTTTCATCTTACTAAATGGTTGATATTCTGCTGCACTCTCTTTCCATGTAAGGTCCCTTAGTCTATAATCAGAACGTAGAAAATCGAATATTTTATCAATCGCGTTTCTTTCACCAGATACGGTTGCATTAATACCCTCTTCTGCAAGGAGTATAGTACCCTTTAATTCGACATTGTCGCATGCAACTTTTATTTCATCTTTCATGTCATAATAATTAGAGAGTTTTACAAAATGATAGAAAGTTGCAATGACAAAACTCATAATTAATTAGTTTATCGATTTAAAACATAATATATAAAATTATGAAGATATTCAATAGGACGGCTGTTAATTACTGGATATCTTTAGTTTTTGCATATAACATTTTAATATCAAATATAGATTCAAGTTAATGTTTCTGAGAGTATTTAAAAATATATTCTTGTTTTTAGTAAGTGTATTATTTGTCTGCCCTATACTATCGTTAATATCGATTCTATTTACAGAATCAGCAAACTCTGGATGGGTAATTAGTAGACTTTTTCCTGAATATATACTCAATACGTTAATTTTGATGGTAGGAGTAGGGTTAATATCCTTTATATTTGGAGTAATTCCAGCTTGGCTTACTACATTTTTTTCGTTTCCCGGAAGTAGAATTTTTGAGATTGCCTTATTCTTTCCGATATCAATTCCTGGATATATAGTATCGTTTGTTTATGTAAATACGCTAGAGTTTTCAGGTCCGATTCAGAGCTTGTTAAGAGATACTTTTCAATTGGGCAAAGGTGACTATTGGTTTCCCGAGATCAAATCCCTAGGTGGTGGAATATTAGTAATGGGATTTAGTCTATATCCATACGTTTATATGTTGGTCCGCTCAAGTCTAAAGAGCGTTAGTAACTCAGTCACTATTGCATCAACACTTGGGTTCTCCTCATTACAGAGTCTGTTTTCTGTCATCATACCCTCCATACGTCCATCAATTATAGCTGGGTTATCCTTGGTACTAATGGAAGTAATTACAGATTTCGGCACACCACAGTTTCTTGCTATCGATACTTTCACGACAGGAATATACCGTACTTGGTTTTTATTGCATGACAAATATTCAACTACTGTTTTGGCAGTTGCAGAACTGATTTTCGTTGCAACACTAATAGTTATCGAGAAAAAACTACAAAAAAGAGAAATATCTTACTCTTCAATCAATACTAATGCAGATTATCACAATAAACGTAGTATAAACGGTTCTATATCGTTGATCTTTTCTTATCTTATGTGTTTATTGCCGATATTAATAGGCTTTATTTTACCAATGATTCCACTTATATATTGGAGCATAGAGAAAGGCTTTTTCATATACGAAGCAAGATTCTATAATATAATAGCAAACAGTATTAGTTTATCATTTATTACCGCGCTAATCTCGATCAGCATTGCAATAATTATTGGATATACAGCACGTAAAAATAAGGTAATAAGCAATATAGCACGTCTCATTTCTCTTGGATATGCAATTCCAAATGCAATTATTGCAATTAGCATAATAATGTTTTTAAGCAGAATATCTTCTTTCATTACTCAATATATTGTGGAAATTAGCTTGGTAGGAACTATTGGTGCATTAGTTTACTCATATTTATTTCGTTTTTTTGCTATATCTTTCAAAGCGATAGAGTCGGGACTCAAAAAAACACCAAATGAAATTGAATGGACTGCATATACTATGGGTCATGGGCCTATTTCCACGTGCCTGAATATTCATATTCCCCTTATCAAGAAAAGCATACTATCGGGATTTCTGCTCGTGTTTATGGATACGGTAAAAGAACTCACGGCAACACTAATTATCAGACCATTTAATTTTGAAACTATATCAACTAGAATATATGAACTTGTAAGCGACGAGCGTTATAGAGAAGCTGCCCCATTTTCGTTAATGATAGTTATTATAGGTTTAACCTCTACAATAATCTTATTCACACTTGATGATAAGAATCAAAAATAAACTATTTTGCATCTGTTCAGCAGAGTAACAAAATAAGATAGACGAAAAAAGACAACTATAGAAGCAAATGGTCAGTGCTTTCGTGTTTATCAACTTAGTTGGATCTCAGTATCAGCTACTCGGATGACATTATGGAAGCTCAAATGACAAAACAAGAAGCACTGGTTTCAGATGCACTTAAACAAATACACTATCTTGATGATCAATGAGGTCTAGTGTTAACGTATGGACTATCTAAGGAAAAGGGTGGTACCATAACATCAAAGGTTTTTATGCTCTCTTCGTTCAGAAATTCATATTTACCCTGCATTATTCCTGATGGTGTATTTAAGTATGTTCCACTTGTATATTTGAATACCTCTCCAGATTTTATTACAGGTTGTTCTCCAATAACACCAACTCCAGCAATTTCATTTATTTTGCCCTTATGATCTATTATTCGCCAATAGCGACTTAATAATTGAATGGTTGATGAGCTTTTATTTTTTATCTTAACATTATACATCCATACGTAACAATTTTCATAAGGAATGGATTGCTCTTCAATGTAAATTGGCAAAACTGTAACTTCAACAGAATTAGTAATAAGTGTGTATTTCATGGTCATCGTAAAGTGTTCATGATAAAAATTTAACACACTTCAATTATACACTTTTTTCATAGATTTTCCAAGCATATTATCGTACTCTAACTAGGAAATATTAATCTACATGATGAACAAAACAGATCCACTGGATAAAAAAGTGATAGGAATAATAGGAAGTGGGCAATTAGGTAAAATGACTGCTATCGCTGCAATAAAACTTGGGCACAAAACGCATATTTTTGCCAGTGCTAAAAACGATCCAGCTTGTTCTGTTGCTGATGATTTAACAATAGCAGACTTCTGTGATAAGAGGGCACTTGAATCTTTTGCACAGAGTGTGGATTTAGTCACTATTGAGTCTGAAAATATTCCATGTAGTGCAATTGATATTGTGTCGCTGCACGCAGATTTTTATCCAGGCAAAAAGGCGTTACACATTTCGCAAAATAGGCTGAGAGAGAAAGATTTTATTAGAGATTTAAGCATAAAAACTGCTGATTACAAAAGTATACAAAATTATAATCAGCTACTAGAAAGTAGTGAAACTTTTAGCTATCCAGTGAGGCTAAAAACAACAGAAATGGGTTATGATGGAAAAGGACAATATGTGATTGAAAATGATTCTGAACTGAAGCAATTTGCTTCCTTCGATTGGAATAAAGAGTACATTCTTGAAGCAAGTGTTGATTTACTGAAAGAGGTTTCAATAGTCGTTGCAAGAAATAAAAACGGTAAAGTAGCTTTTTTTCCTATAGCAGAGAATCACCACGTTGACGGAATACTTAATACTTCAATAGCACCAGCTAAAATAGATAATAAATTAGCCCAAGAGGTACAAAAAACTGCAAAGAAAATAGCAACTGCACTTGATGTAGTAGGAATCCTAGCTATTGAATTTTTCATCACTCAAAATCATGAATTACTAGTTAATGAATTGGCCCCAAGACCCCACAATTCTTGCCACTGGAGCTTGGATGCATGCAACGTTAGTCAATTCGAGCAGCTGGTGAGGGTAATATGCGGATTACCTATGCAGGAAGTAGTATTACGCTTTCCTTGCATGACAAAAAATATAATAGGTAATGATATATATAATTCTCACAAATATTTGAGCAACGAAAAAGCTAGTTTAACCATATATGGGAAAAAAGAGGTTAGGGACAAGCGTAAAATGGGACATGTCAATATAGATTTAAGTTATTGAGCTATAAATGCTCTTTGATCAAGATCTCCAAGATCTGCACTATATTTAGTGCTGCACCTTTGCGTAGATTATCAGCTACTATCCACATATTTAATCCGTGTTTAACGGTATCGTCTTGTCTAATACGCGATATGTATACGGCATCCTCTTGCACAACATCAATCTGAGTCATATATCCACCATCTTCGCGCTTATCTTGTACTAAAACTCCATCGTCTTCACTGAGCATTTTACGAGCTTCTTCTTCAGTTATATGCTGATCAAATTCTACATTTACTGCTATAGCATGACCAACAAGAACAGGTACTCGTACACAAGTTGCAGTTACTTTTATATCCTCTTCTAAAATTTTTTTTGTCTCCTCTTGCATTTTCCACTCCTCTTTTGTAGAACCATCTTCCATGAACTCTCCTATATGAGGAATGCAATTAAATGCTATTTGCTTAGGAAATATTTCAGGTTTTTTAGCTTCATTCATAAAGATTTTTTTTGTCTGATTGTAAAGCTCATCCATTGCTGCTTTACCTACACCAGAAGTTGATTGATAAGTTGAAGCAACGATTCTCTTTATTTTTGCTTTTTTGTGTAATAAATGTAATGCCAGCAACATTTGTATTGTAGTACAGTTTGGATTAGATATTATGTTATGGTTTTTATATTCCGTAATTTTATCTTTGTTGATCTCTGGAATAACTAGTGGCACGCCTTCTTTCATCCTAAAATAGGAAGTGTTATCTATCACAACGCACCCAGCCTCAGTTGCAATTGGTACGTATCTCTCAGAAACATGAGATTCTGCACAGAAAATGGCTATATTAGTTCCAACGAAATCATAATCCTCAAGGCATAAAACTGTTAACTCTTTGTCACCAAAACTCACCTTTTTTCCCTTTGATTTTTTCGATGCAAAAGCAACAACAGAATCTATCGAAAATTTTCCCTCTTTTTGAAACTCAGCAAGCATGGTCAATACCTCATATCCTACTCTTCCTGTTGCTCCAATAACTGCAATCTTACATCCCATATAAATAAACCTCTGATTTTAAAGCTATATTATATTTTTACTGATAAAATTTACAATTACTTTAATATTTTTACCTTGCAATTAACCATAATTTAGTTATAATTATAAGACACTAGTAATATTGCATGGTAGAATGAAATGAGTAAAAAACATGATGACACTAAGGTCAAACCTGCAGTATCTGAATTTCAAAAGCCTGAAAAAGTCAATAGATTAGAGATTCAAAATGTTCTTTCGAAAAAAAGCAAGCCAGCGATAAATTTTGATGATAAAAAGTATGGTGTAAAAATTTCTAAGATAGACCAGCATCTTTCAAACAAGAAGCAAGAATCTTTTGGATTAAGAGATTTTTTAAGTTCAATACCAATAATAGGAAGATTTTTAGTGAAAATTTTCACGCCTGAAAAAGAAGAGTATAAAAAACTGCAATCGCAAATAGGTCTTTCTAATAAAGCAAAAAATGAGATCTACATAGATAATAAACGCACAGAAGAAGTAGGTAGCAAACTTGAGAATGGTAATATTGAACAAGTAGATAAAGAGAAAAAAAATCTTGGCCCATAAATATTAACCATTTAAAGTGTATCTCTCACTACTGAATTTGTTGCACAGAAGTTTTGCAGTACCAAAATAAATAAATGGGTATGCCACTTGCAGTGAACAGGCTCGAAGTCAGCAGAGTACCTACAGGGGTTTCTAATATCACCCAACAACAAAAGGTTGTTGCTATGCTACCAATTAAAAGCTTATAACAACTCCTCTCCTGTATAATAACCTTTAGAAAGGCAAAACAGCACGCAAGATAAACGAACAAAAATGAAATTACAGAAAAGTCAATAATCGACGTAATCTGCTGGGCAAAATTGTTGTTTGAAGTGAGAATTAGTAAAATTGCAGTTCCAATTGAACTAACTGTTATTCCCCAAAAAGGAGAGCCATGCTTGTTCCTTTTAGCAAAGAATTTTGGCATTAGTCTATCTTCTGCAAGACCAAAAGCAACTTGTCCACTAGATAAAACCCAAGCGTTTAGACTGCCAACACAAAAAATGAATGCAACTATAGAAACAATTAAATGCCAATTACCAGAAAACATAATTTTTATCGCATCAACATATGGTGCTCTTGAACTTGCTAAATTGTTGCCATTGATCAATCCCATAATTGCAAAATTGTTGATAAAATATATAACAGCAACACAAACTGTGCCAAGCACCACAGCTTTTGGTATAGTTTTAGCTGGATTATCAACTGACCCTGCAGGTGCTGTTGCCAATTCAAGTCCAATAAAACACCATAAAGTAAGGAGTGTAGAGCGGGCAAGAATTTGCGATGTTGTAAGACTTAATATTTCTTCACTTATGATAAAATTATTTCTATCGAAAAAAAACAACGCTACTACAGGTATTGCAAGCAATACAGCAACCTTCACAACCGTGAGCAGAAACTCAACGTGCCCTGCAGTAGCTATTCCCCTTAAATTTATTAATGTAATGATTGTAAATAACAACAGCTCTAAAAATAAACGCATACTTTTGATATCTTCATGGAAAAATGGTGTAAGATAGCCAACACCCACAACTATTAAAGCTGTTGTACTAACCCATGAGATTACCCAATATGTCCAACCAACAAAGAACGCTGCAGCAGGACCAAAAGTATGTTTCACATAAACGTGAGGACCTCCTGTTTCTGGAAACTTTGCACATAGCGTAGCAAAAACTAGCGCAAGAGACACAGCACCAGCTCCTGATATCATCCAACTTATAAGGCTATAAGCGCCATATGGAGCAAGGCTAATTGGAAGCATAAAAACCCCAGAGCCGATCTGACTACTAATGACTAAAGCAAAAACAGCCCAAAAACCTATTTTATTTGACACAATACCTCTTAATTCTATTAATGTAAGCCAGTAGTATAGCTTAAGAATTTTAGCAAATAAAAAATTTAAGTTAAGTTTTTAGTTTATGATACCAAAGTAGATAAATAAGTGTTCCGCTTAAAGGGAATAGACTTGATATTAACAATGTTTTTATAGAAGTCTCGTATATTACCCAACAGCAAAAAGATACAGCCACACCTCCAATTAAAAATTTGCAGTAGCTTTTGTCTTGTATATTAACTTTGAGAAAAGCAAGGCTACATGCTAAGTAGATAAACAAAAATGACACCACAGAGATATCAATTATTGAAGTTACTTGCTCAGCAAAACTTTTGTTTGACGTTAGGATAAGTAAAACTAACACCCCCAAAGTACTGAGTATTATTCCCCATAATGGAGCATCATGCTTATTTTTTTTGCCAAAAAATTGCGGCATTAACTTGTCTTTTGCAAGGCCTAAGGTGACCTGTCCATCAGCTAAAAACCAAGCATTTAAATTACTTACAGAAACGATAAAGGCAACAACAGAAATAATTAAATGCCAATTACCTGGAAACATAATTTTTATCGCATCAACATATGGTGCTTTTGAACTAGCTAGGTCATTACAACTTATCAATCCCATAATTGAAAGACTATTGATGAAATATATCACAGCAACACAGACTGTTCCAAGCACTATAGCCCTTGGTATTGTTTTAGAGGGATTATTGACATATCCTGCAGGTGCCGTTGCTGATTCAAGTCCAATAAAACACCATAGAGTAAGGAGTGTAGAACGAGCAAGAGTTTGTGATATTGTAAAGTTTGATACTTCCTCGCTTACAATAAAATTATTTTTATCAAAGAAAAACAACCCTGCGATAGGTATTGCGAGAAGTGCAATAATTTTAACAATGGTCAGCAGAAGCTCAACATGCCCAGCAGTAGTTACTCCCCTTAAGTTTATTAGCATAATAGCTAAAATTAATGTTATTTCTAAAAGCAAACGTATATCTTGTATATCATTATGAAAAAGCGGGGCTAAATAACCGATACTTGCAATTGTCACAGCTGTTGAGCTTACCCACGAGCTTACCCAATATGTCCAGCCAACAAAAAAAGCTGCTGTAGAGCCAAAGGCATGTTTCACATAAATATGAGGACCACCCGTTTCTGGAAATTTTGCGCAGAGTGAAGCAAAAACTAAAGCAAGAGATATAGCACCAAATCCTGATATAACCCAGCTTATGAGGCTATAAGCGCCGTATGGTGCAAGGCTAATTGGGAGCATAAAAATTCCAGAGCCGATTTGGCTACTGATCACCAAGGCGAAAATAGCCAAAAAGCCTATTTTATTTGACACGACAATGTTTAATTTTTATCTGAATATATTAACAATATAGCTGAAGCTCGAAAATTTCAATTGATCTTTTTTGTATAAAAATTTGCATTTTTTTAATTTAAGCATATAATGAGAAGTATATTAATAGGTTATTAAGAAGTGGTTTATGAATCCGAGGTTAAAAACATTTTTGGTTGTTTGTGGGTATGTTCTATTAGTTGGTGCTGCTATTGGAGCAATTTTTTTATTTGACTACTTACTTGAGATCTTTATTGATGCGCTTTATGCATTCCTTCTTGCCAAAACTTCAAGTGAGGTGTTAGCTGTTTTTGGAACACTTGCAGTTTTACTTGCCACTTGTGTTTTGTGCTACGGACTGCATAAGCTCTGTTCTATTTTTACAGAAAAGATTACAAGTAGCTATCAATCTTTCAAAAATGAAAATAGTGATGATAACATTTTTTCTGAAGTATATAATGACCCGACAATAGGGTTGAAAGATAAGATTTTATTTTTTTCTATATACTCAATATATTGTATCCAATTACCATTTTTGTATTGTTCATCGAAGATATCAGAGCTTAGCAGAACATTATCAAATAGTAGAGCGTTGGGTCTTAGAATATGTTTAGTGCTTATTAATACTATATTATTGATCCCAGTAGCACTTCTTGAGTTAATAAAGTATCCATTAATAAAGCTCTTCTCGCCTCTGGGTTTAAGTGTAAAGCAAATGAGCTTTTTGTTTAATGTAAGTGATGTAGGTACTGGTAATCAGAATGTTCATACTAGAAGTTTTGAGCAAAGCGTTATTGAGTGTGCCAAAAAATTAAAGGAAGAATATGGTAGTCCGTCAAACGAGCTGAATGAAGAATTTAAAAGTTATATAAGAGGTTTGACAAATCCTCAGAAAGAACTGATAGCACCTTATTTGAAGGTAGATAATTATAGAGAAGGAGAATGGGTAAGATGGGTAGATTCTAAAACCGGACTGACATTAACACAGGCCATAAATTTAGTTTTAATTGCAGCAACAAAGCAAAATGCAGATGTAGAGCTGTTGAAATCCATATTGCTGGTTCGTTTTGAGGAAAGTAATCGCCAATGTGGTCCTGGAATGCTTAATCGTATCATTTATGCATTAAGTGGCCTTGAAGCAGAAAATAATTTTGCAGCTCAACTAGAACCTCAGATAATAGGAGAGTTGGCAGGTAATGCTACTAAAAAATTTCTTGAGCAATCTGTAGATAAGCACTACTTTAAAATAAAGATTTTAAAAGAAAAGTTTGACGACTTATATTCGCTAGGTTCTGGAGTGGATTTGAGCAATGCAAATGATGAAGTAAAGGATGGAATTTCTCATATGAGAGATGCTATAAAAGAATTTGTGTTTAAAGAATTATATGTGAAGTTTTATAATGACTATGGAGAACATATTCGAAGAGGGCAAATAAAACAAAGGCTGAGAGAATTAATAACAGATGAAGTCATAGATGCAGCAATATCTTATCAGATAAATGAGATAGAAGTTCCTGCAGAACCATCTACTTATCTTGAAAAGATGAAAGCATTTTTTGCAGGGCATACAAGATTCTCTGCTGCTTAGAGCTCTGAGACTTGCCTAAGCTTTGATTGTGAGTTAGGCGTGAAGCTAAAATTGGTATTTACAATTAACTCACAGCAAACTAAACGATGGCAATCTGGCCGTCTTCTAATTTTTCCTTATTGATTTGTAGCAGATTCTTTGTTATGGTTATGAAAAGAAACTTCAAACCTCATTAGTATACTTTGATAGTCGAGTGCTGCATATGATAATATTGATAACAAATGATGATGGTTTTGAAAGTGAAGGAATAAGACTACTTAAAGAAATTGCACACAATTTTGCATCGGAAGTATGGATAGTGGCACCAGATACTGACAGGAGTGGATCTGCAAGATCTCTTGATTACCCAGTGAAACAATCTATTAGAATAAACCAACATAGTGAAAGGGAGTTTAGTGTGTCTGGTACTCCCGCAGATTGTGTTATTATCGCGTTAAATAAAATTATGAATAAGAAACCAGACTTAATATTATCTGGAGTAAATATTGGATCAAATGTCGGAGATGATATTTGTTATTCAGGCACAATCGGTGCTGCAATGGAAGGTGCTGCAAGATCTATACCTTCTATTGCGCTGAGCCAAGTTTATCATGATAAAATAGACTGGAACAATACAAAAGTTTTTGCACCAAAGGTTATCAGCAAGCTAATGAAAGTTGGTTGGCCTAAAGATATAGTGATGAGTATAAATTTTCCTGCTACAGAAAAAGTGAAAGGGGTCGAATTTGCTGAACAAGGTGAATATAACATTGATGGTGATTTAACTTTTACTGAAAACTTAAATGGTTCTTTGAGCTTAAATTGGTCTCGGGAACACTCAGGCAGTGGTAGTGTAGATAAAATAAAAGGAGGTTTTATTACTATTACACCGATAAAATTAGATTTTACAGATTATGATATATTAAATGCTATGAAAAATTCTTGTGCAGAGGAATTTTCTTCTATAGCTAACACTCCTATTGCTTCTGATTAGATATTTTCTACGGTTTTATCGCGAGCAATCATTTTTTCTTCACCCGTGTCCATATTTTTAATTTTTAAAGTTTTACTGCTTAGCTCTTCATCACCAAAGATTAATACAACTTTTGCATTTGCTTGATTTGCTTTTTTCATTCGGGTTTTTAGAGTTCCACTATATTCGTAAATCACATATAAACCATTTCTGCGTAATTCACTTGCAAGTGTTAGAGCATGTTCTTCAGCTTCTCCACCGATTGGAATTATATAAATAGGCCTCTCTTTTTTTTCAGCATAGTTGATTAATTCCATTATACGCTCAATCCCCCCTGCAAATCCTATTGCTGGAGTGTGTTTTCCACCTACTGAAGATACTAGATTATCGTATCTTCCACCGGCAAAAACTGCTCCTTGTGCACCTAAATCTTCTGTGACAAATTCAAATACTGTGTGACAATAATAGTCTAGACCTCGAACTAATTTGCTATTTACAGTGTAAGGTATGCCAAGAGCTTGCAGTCCATTTAACACCTGGTCAAAGAAATATGAAGATTCTTTTGTATAATAATCACTGATTTTTGGTGCGTCAGAGATTATTTCTTTATCTGTCTTATCCTTAGAGTCTAATATTCTGAGTGGGTTTTTAATCAATCTATTTTGACTATCTTCTGATAGGTCATTTTGAAACTTTTTTAAATACGATATCAAAGCTTCTCTATACTGAGTTATTGTTTCACTATCACCCAGAGAGTTGATTTCCAGCTTTACATTTTTATTGATGCCAAATTCAGTTAGTAAGTGCTGAGCGAGTGATATCAATTCAATATCAGCTTTTGGATCTTCTATGCCAAAAACCTCAAAATTTATCTGATGAAATTGCCTTTGTCTTCCCTTTTGCGGTCTTTCATAGCGAAATGCAGGCCCTATTGAAAATAATTTTATCGGCGTTTGCAGTTTTTTTTCAATGAGTAACCTAACAATAGCTGCAGTGAACTCAGGACGCAGAGTTATGCTCTTTCCCCCTTTATCAATAAAAGTATACATCTCTTTAGTGATAATATCTGAGCTATCACCTAAAGTCTTTGTAAAGACTTCTGTGTATTCAAATATCGGAGTTTGAACAGGTAAAAAGCCGTATAAACTTGAGATTCTGCTTGCTGTTTGCTCTATGTGTTTAAACTTGTACCATTCATCAAACAGGAGATCTTTTGTTCCTCTAACTGTTTGATTAGTCATAGCATAGTCTCTATACCTGAAACTTCTGGTATGTGATAGCTTAGCATATTCTGCACTCCTTGTTTTAAGGTAATTGCAGCACTTGGGCACCCAGAGCAAGCTCCTTGCAGTTCAACGTAAACTATTCCGTCTTTATAGCCACGGAACTTGATATCACCACCATCTTGAGCAACTGCAGGTTTAATATAACTTTCCATCAATTCTTTTATTCTATTTACAATTTCTATATCATTTTCATTAAAGAATTCTTCCTCTAGCATTTTATTATCACTTACTCCTTCTTTATCAAATGCTTTTCCACCAGAAGTAAAGTGATCCATAATTGTAGTTAAAATTTCCACCTTTACTATATCCCAATTCATTCTATCTGATTTTGTTACCGAAATAAAATCATGCCCAAAAAATACTCTTACAACATGTTCTATTTGAAAAAGATTTACTGCTAGTTTGGAGTTCTTTATTTCATCTGCATTTGAAAAATCAGCTGTTTCTCCTTCGCTCAGAATTTCAAAACCAGGAAGAAATTTCAGCGTGTTTGGGTTTGGTGTTTCTTCAATCTGGATAAACATGTTATTTACCATGACAATTATAATTGTTACTATTTAATCATAAAATGATAAAAAAATATACATGTCATTCATCTTCTTCCTTTTTTTGATATTCACAATAATCACGTTTGTTTTACCTAGCGTTGTTGTATTTTTTCTCTTTTTGGCAAAGAGAAATAACATAAGTTTTATGATGAACTCTATATTAAGTAAGTTTTTGAACGAATTTAACAGCAGTAAAAGTTACACCAAAAATTACACTGGTGATAATATGTCCAAAGATGAAGCATTAAAAATACTGGGGCTGAATTCCGAGGCAAGCCAAAATGAAATCAATAAGGCATACCAAAATTTAATGAAACTGGTCCATCCAGACAAGGGAGGCTCGGAATATTTTGCACAAAAGTTAAACGCAGCACGTGATAGATTGCTAAAGACCTAATTTTTAACTATTGTTTTCTCTGTAAATTTTACTTGTAAATACTAAATCATGTGATACAAAGCCAAGGGCGTTGTCTTATAGGAGGTATTTGATGCGAAAATACAGAATAGAAGAGTTAAGGAATAAATTGTTTATTGCTATAAACAAACTTGATTTTGAGAAAGTTAAAAGATGTGTTAGAAAGGCAAAGATTAAAGGTGTACAAAACGATATTATTAATGGTAAGCAATATGGCATGGCACCTATACATTTTGCTACTTACAGAGCTAACTCAAAGATATTGCAGTTTTTGATTAACAATGGTGCTCGTGTTAATGCTGTGAGTGATGCGTGCATTGTTCCTTCCGTATCCATTGTTGTAACATATGATATGGAGAAAGTTGTATTTGATTGTATTCACGGCAACACTAGCTTTCAAGGAATGCAAAATTTTACAGCTTTACACTTAGCACTTTATCAGTGTCGATTAGATATAGCAAAAGTTCTGCTTGATCATAATATTGATGTTAATATTAGAAGTACAAATGGCAAAATAGCATTTGAGGTTATTCCAGGTTATGAAAGTCTTTGCAGTGATGGCTGTGACATAAAAAAAATATTCTTAGCTGTGTTAAGATTTCATAAAAATAATTGTACAGAACTATTACTTTCTGCTAGAATAAATACTAAGTTAGAATTAGAAGCTGGTGATACTCCAGATGCAGCAAGTAGTACAGCGAACCCTTTCTCAGCCTCCACCAGAGCAAATACTAAGATAGGATTGGAAGCTGGTGATACTCCAGATCCTGCACCAAGCAGTGCAGTAAAACCTTTTTCTTTTATTAATAGTATATTTAGTTGGGTAACCACTGCCACACTCAATGGCTTATTCAGCAGTGCTCCTACTTTACCTCCTGCACAGCAATCTGTTGACCACTTAGATCGTAGCCCAATTAGTTCTTCACAAGTTGATTGTAATGGAATAATTCTACTAACTGCTGCAGCAATGAGTAAGTTCACAGGAAAAAAATATTCAAGGACACTGGACAATTCACTTCTCACAATAGAAGAAATTAGAGAAAGAAAGCTTAACACTATAGAAAAAAACTTCGAGACAGCACTTAGTAAGTGTAAAAAACTTTATCAATGTCCTGAAAGTTCATTAAGCAATTTAACAATATCTAAAGGTATGCATCAAAAGTCCCTTTAAATCAGTTAAAATAAGCACTCAAGCTTAAGTGCTTATTTTCGTATAATCCTCTTTAAGTTTAAGCTCTTATATATTAGGAATAAGCTGCTACGAAATTAAGGAGATTTATGATGTTTTGTACGAAAACTAAATGTAGCACGTGATGAAATAAATAATCTCTTGCGTTGTGGAATTTCTTTAGCTTTACATATAAATTTTACTAGTATATGCATAAATTATGTGATATACAATCAAAAGTTTTATCCTTTAGGAGGGATTATGGTTACAAAAACAGAAGTTGAAAAATGGAGAGACGGGCTACGTTCTGCAGTAAAGGAACGTGATTTTCAAAAAGCTGAGGAGTATATTAGAGAAGGAAAGACACATACTACTAATGTTATTAATTCTAAAGATAGAAATGGTAACTCACCTTTATCGATTGCTGTTAGTAACCGAGATTTAGAAATGATGAATTTTTTAATTGAGAATGGTGCAGATGTTAATATTGAGGATTATTTTCGTATGCCACCTATATACTATGCTGTTACAAAGGGCACTACAGAAATGATAGAGCTTTTAATCAATAAAAAGGCAAGCATTAGTGGCTATTTTTCATATGCTGGTGAAAAACGCACTCTTGTAGGTTGGGCTATAGACAAGAATAGTCCGGAAAAAGTGGAGGTCTTACTTAAACATGGTGCTAGCCCAAATGGCAAATTTGATCTTCTTGCTTATTCACAAAATTCATGCCTACATGCTGCTATTGAAAAAAACTACTCAAGAATAGTTGAGCTTCTTATTGAATATCGTGCTGATGTCAATGTTAAAAACGAACAGGGGCAAACACCTATATATTTAGCTATTAGATCAAAACGCCCTGAAATGATAAAATTGTTATACGATAATGGTGCTGATATTGATAATGTTAAAGATATAAGGAACGAGACACCATCAGATTATGTTAAGTTATTTTATTCCGGCAAAACGATAAAAGAAATTGCTGCAGAAGCAGAGAGTGCCAATGGGAGAGTAGACCAGTGGAACTTCCCCTACCAGTCTCTCGCAGAACTGTACATAAACCTCTCAGCTTATACAGCTCCCATTATTTAGCCTTTTTGACCCTAAACCTAGTGTCCAATGATAGAAAATATTTGGAGACCTATCTCTCACCTTTCCTAGAAATTGTCTTGCTAGTCTTCCGTGACTCCTGAGTCTCTTATATTTCCTTTTGACCCACTTTTCTAGATGCCGCTCTACATTCTTTAGAGATTTGTAGACCTCAGTTCTGTAAAATTTGCCATAGTACTGATACCAGCCTCTGACTATTGGATTTACTTTTCCTGATATCTCCTCTAATGTTATATGCGTATTTCGTAGCATTTTCCATGATCTTATGGTTGTAGTAATCTTTTTCTTGGCCTTGTTGCTAATTGCTGGGAGAAATGAAACAAAATGCTTCCCTATTTTATTTCTTGCTAACCTGGGTCTGAATGTGTAACCCAGAAAATCAAAACTTTGTTTAGGAAATTCATCTCTCCTATTGTCATCCTTACAGTACACTATCTGTGTCTTTTTAGGATGTAATTTCAACCTATACTCAGCCAATCTTTCTTCGATCATTACTTTCACAAATCTTGTCTGTTTCTCTGTTCTGCAGTGCACTATCGCATCGTCCACATATCTCTCAAATGGTACCGTCGGATAGTTCTTTTTCATCCATATATCAAACACATGATGCATGAATATATTAGAGATGATTGGGCTAACTGAACCTCCTTGCGGAACTCCTTTATCCCTAACTACTTTACTGCCATCTGCAAGTTGTATAGGGGATTTCATCCACCTTTCAACATATAGTATGACCCATTTGCAGTCTGTGTGTTTCTTGATAGCCTGAAGTGCTAAGTCGTGATCCAGATTGTCGAAGAACCCTGATATATCAAGGTCTACCACCCAATCGTACTTCCAGCATCTCTTACGCGCTGTATCTACCGCATCCAATGCTGATTTATTCGATCTATAACCATATGAATCCTCATGGAATTTTGGCTCCACTAACGGTTCGAGATACATTGTTGCTGCTGTTTGCGCTATCCTATCTGATACTGAAGGAACACATAAAATTCTTTGTCCTCCTCCCATATCTTTCGGTATTGCTACAGCTTTTACAGGCTCTGGAAAATAACTTCCGGATGTCATACGATTCCATAGTTTGTATAGATTATCTTTTAGATTTTCCTCAAACTTTGTTATCGAAACCCCATCTACACCAGCAGCACCTCTATTTTTCGATACTTGTTTATAAGCTCTCCAAATAAGTTGCTTTGGTATATCAAAAGACTTTGTTTTATTCATTAACTCCTCCCTTTCGGTTGATAAATAACTAAAACTAAATAACTCAGCTCCTTCGCTCCATTTCCATTACAGAAACTTCTTCACTACTACGAGCTGATCCGCCCCTGTTTTCCGCATCGGTACTCTCATCCTCAGAGATCAGCTCCTTGGATTTCTCCCTTATCATCGAAACGACAGGTTCCCGCAGTTCCACGCAATAGCCCAAAATAGATTCATGCCACCTCTATGCCGGACGCCATCTATCCAGTAAACAAGCTCCCGATAGATTTATCCCAGGTTAAGTCTAACCCCTGGTTTTGACATCATCCAATTCCTTTCGACACTTTATCAGTGGTTCATTTTCATTCATCTCTCTATTTTACACATGACGCATATTTGCGCCTTTTCCATAACGCTCACTACCTTAGCTTTTTACCAAAGCAGCTTATGGTTGTTTGAAGCCTGCTCTTGTAAGCCGGCTCCGAGGGGCCCACCCCCATCTATTGCGTAGCTTTTGCACTTAGTTTGCTCTTACTTGAACATTCCTTGTGTCTCTACGGCACACTAGACTTTTGAACCCTATTAGATCAGAACTCTGATCGGCATTCAACACAATATTTCTCTCTATAAAACTAAGATCTGATAGTAACAAACTAACCTCTAATAGATCTTCACTTTCAATGTTTGCAAGATTATCAAGATTGTCTAAAATAGAGAACATCTTAAGCTCCTTCTGTGCAATTTCTTTGTCTTCTTTGTCAAATTCTGACGATAGCCCTTTATCATCTATAAGTCTCTCATTCAGAGCTTTATTTAGCTTTGAAAGACTAACATCACCTTGCTTAGTGCTATCTAGTAACAAATCTACCCTCGCTCTGCGCGCATTTAAAACATCATTGTAATCGTTTAACTTGATATTACCATCTTCGTCTTGCTGAAGACCATAATAACTTAGCCCTTTGAAATTACGATTCTTCATCATTCTCTATGTTCTCATTCCTTTCATTATCTTGACGCTCTCTATCTTCTCCGGCACGTATAGCTTCTGTAGTGTTTTTTAGGGTTTCTGGTTCCGTACCTAATTTTCGATTTGATTGATTAGGCTTATTTTCTTTTGATGATTCATCTTCTTCTGGTTCTCTCTTGCGGCCAATAGTGTAGTCATGAAGCTTCTCAAGAAATTCCCGTCTATATGTTTTTGCTCTATAGAGTAGATTATGCTGGTAACCATCCTTTTCTCCTGTAGCAGGGTTAATTCCTATAGAGTCGAGACCATGTTCCCAAGTAAACTTCATAGCATCTTCTATTGTATAGCCCAAATGTGATCCTACATATCCTTTATAATATTCTAAATATTTATCAATTCTTCTATGTGCAATATCTTCTTTATCAATTCCAAACGCCCTGTAGATTTTTTCCTCAAGCTTATCAACATCATTTTTAGGTAATGTTGCAAATTTTGTTGCTTCAATAGTAGCACCTACAAGCTTACGTGGCACATTAATAGAATATTTCAGCACACCCCCAACTCCTGGTATTCTACCTAGCAAATTAGCTGTACCTCCAGCTAATCTGTCCGGTACATGAGTAGCCCAATTACCTAAAGACTCTAGCCCTCCACCAATTTTATCTTGCATCTGTTGTTTTAATCCCTGCATTAAACCAGTCACAGGTGATGCTTGATACATACTAGATATATTGTAAACACCAAACCCACCACCGGCAATGCTTGAGCCCATCTGTTGTACAAACTCCTTCAAAGAAAACATCAAAAACGAAAGCAAGAACAATACAAAGATCTCTCCTGCGTTGATTAAATAACCTATCTGTATGTCTTGCACCCTTTGGTAATCACTATTTTCTTTATAATTTTTGCAATCCTCACAATCTTTACATTTCTGACAGTATTCACTGTTGGGATCCTTATATAAATCATGAAGTTTCAGTATTCTACAACCTTGTTTTTTTATCGCACTCCGCACTAAAGATCTTATTTCATTAATTATTTCCCTATAACTATTGCATTTATTTATATCTTGACAGTAGCGTTTTATTATTTCACTAACATCACCTATCCTTTTCTCTATATTGTTGATCAGTAATATAATGTCAGCCCTCTCTGATGCATGAGATAAACTATTTGTTAAGCGTACTAGATCTTTTGCACTACAGCCATTACTAACTATCATATCACTTTCCGCAATATAGTGGTCTGCTGGATTATCTTTAGTTCCAGGAATTGGATTAAAGAAAGGATAATCTATATAACGAAAACCTTTATTAATGTAATCTGGTGGAAGAGGGATATATCCAGCGCCACCAGTAAACTTTACTGTACCACCTATTCTACTTAGTTTTTCTATACCTTCTATATTCTTATCTACGTTCAATGGAGAAGCCTCTCCAATAGCATAAGGTACAAAAATTTGCCCTGGAGTCCAGCTAAAGTATTCTTTATCAATTATACAAAAACCACCAAATACCCATTTTGGAGCACATAACTTTATTTCAAGCCATTTATTATAGCACACAGTAAAGCCTAACTGTTTATAAAAGGTATTCATTATCATCGCAGCAAGTAATGACAGCAGGGTAAATATCATAATTGATTGCAAACAGAAACTAATACAGAATTTTATCCAACCCTCAAATAGACTTTTCAGTGGTGAAAATAAAATAGAGATTAGGAATAGCGGCATTATAGCTACAAGAAAAGCTATACCCATAAAACCAGAAAGGAATATTATGTAAGCATACATACACAGCAGGAAATATAAGACAATCCCTATAAAAATTGCCGGTATCATAAGGAGACTTGCCCACATTTGATAATGTAAAAATGCTGCAAACTTTTTCCAAACAGAGTAAGCAAAAAACTTATTAAACATATCCTCCATGAAGCTAAACAATTTAGCTTCATTTCCTTGAGCAACGTTTGAATTACCTCCGGTGTTCATGTTGGAAGCAAAATTAGTAATTATGCTTATCAATTGTTCAAGACCTTTAACAAATAAAACAAGAAAATGATCATAGAAAAATCTAAAACTTCCAGGAGATATAAGCACTATTACTAGAGTGATTTTCATCATTCTGATGAGCATATCATGCTTAGTTTCTCTTATCATTCCAAAAAGATAAAGAAGCGATGAAATCACTATAAATAGAACAAGCAAGGAAAGAACAAAATTGTGAAAGCTCGTACTTTTTTCAGCTATATTTTGAAACATCGCTTGTGCAGCTGCAGGATCATTGCTATCAAAATGCTTTTTACAATTTTCGTTAATCAATAATACACATTTTAGATAGTTATAAACGTAATCAAAAAATCCAAAGTTACTTGGTTTCTGCACTCCGCTCAAAAATTCAAAAGAGTAGCCACCTGCATTATCTAGATAATATCTATCTAATATCTTTACATATATTTTCCATCCTTTTTCTAACCTCACCGTATTACAATTCCTGTCCTGTAATATGGTGTTATCTCTGTCTAAAGTAAAAAGACCGCTCCCATTTTCTGCCATGGAGTTGTAACCTAGATGTACAGTAGGATATTGAGGATCGCGCATTAACTTTAGATTTTCGTTAGGATCACCTTTCCCCGTTTTAAACAAAAGATAAGCACCATGACCGTTGGTAAACCAACATGGAGCACCACGTGATACTGTATTTGCGCTATCATCTTCATTAATGCACTTGCACTTTACAGTGCAACTTGCTTTAGGCTTACTTGAAAATTTTTGTATGCTAGATTTATAATCATTACAAACTAAGTGAAAGTCAGGCAGACTGTTGTCACCTTCCCCTCTTTCAAATTTGGTTGCATATTTTAACTGCTCCAAACTTTCCAAACTATAACTACTTTGAGATTTCTTCTTATTACTATTGCTCCAAGATGTCCATGCACCATTTACTCGTACTACTAAACTATCTCCATTGGTTTCAAATCCAGTATCTTTCCACTTCACCACTTGATTAGAGTGAAAACCATAATTAATTTCTCCAGTATTAGGATCAATAATTTCTCTATCTTCTGGAACAAAAGCATCATGATCTCTTGAAAAATGAGCACCAATTGCAATGGGTTCAGGACCAAAATAATCAGCAGATATACATCTTGGAAAAGGCATATCATTCTTACTACAACCTGTAACCAGAACACAGATTACCAAAATTAATAACCTAAACCAACATTTGCCTAAGCGTGATTGCATACCTAAACTTTTTCCAATACAGAATAAATTTCTAAAACCTTACTTCAAATATCTTTTTAATTAGTTACTCCATATATCTCATCAATCTTCCTTGACTTGTCCTTTTGTTTTATCAGAATCCTTTTGCTTATCTGGCTGGCTTAGTGTTTCAGATTTGCTCATTTCTCTGCCAGCACTCCCTTTCCCATCTGCTTGCTTTGGTGTATCAGGCAATTTAGCTTCAATTTTGCTACGATCTTTACTCATTCCCTGCTTGATGTTATGTATCATATTTTGGGTTCTATCATCAAGGCCAACAGTTGACAGCATAGCTTGTGATGCGCTCCTAGAAATATGACTAACACTTTGAGCAACTCCATAACCAGAGCTGAACAACGCCTGCGCCATAGTTTCTGATATAGAAACAAAAGCTTCCATTGCACTAGCAATGATGAGATATATAAATGCCTGGATTAGATCTATAGGTAATGCTGCAAAGTGCCCACCAGCCCTTTCTCCAGTACTGAACGCAACATCAACACTAGTACCAGGACTATACCCAAGAGGTAATATTGATTTCATAAGACACAGATCATACGATAAAAAATTTACACTAATTAAGCATTGATAGCATGCAGAAAAATTTGTGAGGTTGTATAGAACTGAATACATTAACTGGTTTAAAAGAGACAAGGATGAAAATAAAATGACTGGTTGCAATGAAACATGAGCCAGCGTTTTTATCCAATTATCAAATAATGTTTTAGTTTGTTGAAATAGAATAAATACGATAAATAAAGGTGCCAACGACAATAAAAATGCTACTAAAACAGTAGATATTACATACTTAAACGTAGCACTAATAATGCATCTTAAAAACACAAAAGTGGCATAAAGTATTGCCAAAAATGCAATAAAGCCAAAAGGTCCTGATAGCATTAAAGACAAAAATTTCAGCCATGTTTCTCCTGTAAATAATACTCCCGCTGTTAAATCTAAGAATGCAAATTTTTTACCTCCTTCTCCTATATAGCCAGAAAAACTATCAACTAAATAAATGCTACCCTCAACAAAAAGCCCAGACAAAGTTGTACCAAAGAATTCCCAACTTCTATCACTAAAAGCAAAAGCTATAAATGCTATTTTGAATATTCTTATAATAAAATCGAATTTACTTAATTGTATTGTTCCAAGCATATAGCCAACAACAGTAAATATAACGTATAGAATAAGCAAAGCTCTTATTCCTTGTAGAAGCCCCTTTCTATATCCTTCATATGGAATTTTAATTCCGTCTTCACCCCCGTCTGTTATGAAATCAAAAATCTTGTTTACAGTTGATGAAATAAAATCGTTTATTTTTCTTTTTAAAAATAAATTTACTGTGTATTTGTTATCTTCATAATATTTGCCTTCTTTGTCCGTAATATCATCTTTCTTTACGTTTTCTACATTAATACCAAAGTATATCTTTTTAGACTCTTTATCCTTTAAATGACTTCCATCTATTATGTAATAGTCTACATTATCCTCTGTTATTTTATCTAATTTCTTTACTTTTTTGAAATTATTAGTCTTTCGAGCAGATGGATCTTCTGGCGGGCTATCACCCAAGTACATATACAGTTTTTCACCACTATCGAAGTTACATGATCTAGTCACTGCAACATGATATCCACCTCTATGAAGAAAGTAATTGCCATTGCTTGCTATAGCAAGCATCACACTACTACCAGGTATTATATCTTTTTCATCTATTTTATAATCATGATTTAATTTCAAAGAAAAATGTTCAAAATTATCACCAATTTGCGAACACACATTATCCCCTTTTGCACCCTTGTTCTCTGGAAAACATTGAATACCTTTAGCAGTATTCTGATTATTAAGATCGCCAACTTTTGCAACAAGAGCCTCAGCCCAAGAAATATCTTCTCTGTCCTCTTTGAAGTTTAATTTAGAATTTGATATTAAATTAATGTCAATCTGCTTAGAATCCCTCTTATTTTCTTCAATCTCTTTTAGTTCATCCTCAATACGTTTAAGGTGAGAATACATGTCACATGTATTTCTTTTATCATACTTCTCATACCTTATAGAAGAGACGCAATTCTCCCCTATACCTTTTGCGTTGTAACATATATTTTGATAGTAACAATTAAGCTCATAAGAGCTGTACTTGCTTATCTCATTAAAATCACATTTTTTCCCATTACATAATTTATCCAGTCCTATTTTAGTTCGTCGTAAATCTAACAATGCACCATTTATCCATGAATTTTGAATATAATCCTTATTAAAATGTACCTTATTATCATATGGAGTGTAGCCATTACCAACTAGCACTCTTCTTTCTTCTATGTTCTCTTTATTAATCTTAGGAAATTCTACTTTAGTCCTCTTACCACTTTCTCCACAAAAGAACGTTCCTCCATTGAGCATGTCTTTTATTGTAGCTTTGTCTTTTTTATCATTTTCTTCAGCTCTATAGCAATTGTCATCAAAGCTGATACCTTTCCCTTCCGGATTGTCATAATTAATCGTTATCTCTCTGGGAACTAAGCTAAAGCTTAACTTATCACCAAGATTTGCTTTAATTCCAGTATCTACATAACGTCTATTGCTATAGAATTCATTATTTCCAAAGCCTATATCCCCACATATTTCTCGTTCATCAAGACTAGCATTATCAATTAACTTATTACTGTAATTTGGTATTAAATCATTAGCACAAAATACAGCGGGCACAAGTACTCTCTTTGGATTTTTCCCTTCTTTAAGAGGACAAAAATTTACTGACCCACCAAGAGTAAATTTGATTTTCTCATCCTTGCTAATTACTTGACCAGAATCAACCCAATGAATTTTAACTCCTTCGCCAGCTTCACGAACTGGAACATCTATACTGACACTAGTATTTCTGCTCTGCAGCCCAGGTTCAACACAATCCATTGTGCAGCCAGTAATTACAAGACATAGTATCAATAATAATGATTTTCTGCTCATCATTGATTTCCTGTGTTTGTCGGTATTTTAGGTGCTGATCTTTGAGCTGATTGTGGTATTTGAGGTCTTCGACTTGGTGTACCAGATTGCTGACCTGCTCTTCTTTGGATACTTTGTTCATCTAAACCTACTGTTCCCATTAAGCTTTGCTGATATTGCCTTCCTGGTTCGCTTGCCACATAAACACCAAACAACGAATCAGATATTGTTGAAGATGCCTCAACTAAAGCTTTCATAGCATGTCCCAAAATCACAAAAGCCATCATAGCGGTGATATTAGGTGCATGTTTGGAAGCATAACCATAAATAATACAAGGATTAAAAATCTTTAAGTTAAGATTAAGTATACATGTAGGGCAGACCTCAAAATTAAAGACCGAATACACAATATAATCCATAACCTGGCTTATTAATGATATAAAAATTAAAAGCACTACCGGATGAATTGCAAATCTTGCTAAATTTTTGACCCAATTGTGAAACATCTGTCTAGTATATCCAAATAGAAGGCAAATAATAAAAAGAGGCGCCAAGGAAAGCAATAATGCAACTATTGCTATAGATGTGATAAAAGAAAATAAGGCGTTAAACATCGATAAGCTCACTGTTATCAAACCCCAAATCACCAAGCAAAACGATACAATACCCAAAGGACCAGAGAATATAAGAGATACTATTAGTAACACTGAGTGTGCTGATAAAAACCTATTGAGCGGTAAATCAAGAAATTCAAAAACATTTGATGTTGTACCTCTGAAATTTGCTATTTCTATTAACTGTTTTGGAGCATTAACAAAAATAGAAAATGCATTGTTATAAAAAAAACTCCAACTGTTATCGTTCAGCAATTGGGTAATAACTCCTATCTTTACACATATAATTAAAAATTCATATGTAGAAGCATGAGACAATCCAAAAAAGTAATAAAGGGTATATAAAGTTATATATAACACTAATAACGACACTATTGTGGATCTGATAGTCTTTGTTCTATTTGACGCTAAAAAACTTTGATAAAGAGACTTCACGGGACTAGATTCAGAGTGATTCCATTCTGAATTTTTATAACTGGAACCAAAAAATGCAATTTTTACTTTTTCATCAAAAAAATTATATATCGCACTAAAAGTTCTTACAGGTGGCTCTTTAGTTGTAAGGTTAATGCTAAACTGACCTTCATTTTTCTTATAATCACAGCCATGATCTCTTATTCCGTAATATATAGTGCCACTCTTGTCTTTTAGCTTTTCTTTTAATCTTTCCATATACTCAGTATTATGAACTTCACTGATATTCACAGGTATATCCCCCAGAATTTCACCAGGATTGTGCTCAGGAAACTTATCAGAAACATGTATATATAAGTTTTTTGCTAGACTATGGCTCTTTGTGACCCTTATATTATATCCCCCTTTACCAGCATTCTTTTCTTTAGCATTTTTAAGTGTAAATACTAACTCTGTACCCTTATCATAGTTTTCTTTTTTGATCTTATAATCAAAGTTAGTTCGTATACCATCACTCCTTACATATTTAAAACTTTCCTTTCCTCCTATCGACACCTTTAATGATGGAATGTAAGTCTTTATCCTCTTCATTTTCTTTTTTCTTATATCATCCACAGCTCCCTTGGTATTTTTTTCTGTATTTACTTTATCCTTTTCACCATCTGAACTATCGCTGTGTCCTTTAGCTATGTTGCTATCATCTAACACTCCCATTATACCATCTACAGCCTTCTTGATAGCTTCTTCCTTACTTACTTTTCCAACAGCTAGTTCGTTGGCAAGATTTTTAGCTACATTACGTTTATTGCCATCTATAGTATTAGATTCAATTTGCACACAATCTTGACTGGCATAATAACATGTATTCTCACACGCAAGATTTAAAAGGTACGTATCTATCTCAACTTTCTGACTGCTTGAAAGCCTCCTGCAGTCTATATTTTCTCCTTGTTTTATAGAATTAATGATATTTTCAATCTCCTTTTCATCTTGATCAGATTTTACAAAACTTGGATTCCAGTATTCTTTTCCATTCAACCATTTTGCGTTACCTATGATATATTTATTAGGGCATATTTCACCTTGACAATTCTCTTGATTTAAAACATGTGCAAAATACTCCGTCTCTCCTTCACCGCAACTCTCGTCAATTTTTTTATAGGTGACCGTGCCATTATCGTTTTTACACATTTTACTTCCAACAACACTAAAGCTTATCGCATCGCCATCTTTAAGCGCAAACGGTAATGTAACGTTTCCTACTCCAGGTTCAATTGCAAAATCTTTATATTGCGAACAAAAATTAACCTTATTAGGTACTATATTAATCTCTGTTACTTTTATTTTATCCGAAATATAAACTCCAGAATCAACCCATTTCTGCTCTGTTGACACTATATCCAATTTCTCACGCAAGCCTGATGAATCTTCTGGCTTAATACACCCGCACCCAGATAATAAAAAGAGTATCACAAAACTTATGCATAGCTTAACCAAGTTTTGGTTGCTCAAATGTTCAAACATCTGTTACTCACCTGCGCTCACTCTCCACCTGGTTTTATAGATTCACTAGAGGAAGATCCCGATCCCTTATTATCATCTCCACCTCCTCCAATAGCCCCTCTTGCCTTATTTACAGCCGCAGCAGCAACTTGACCAGCACCTCCAGCAGCAGCTTTGGCAGCAGATAAAGCTTTATTCACCATTTGTGCAGGAGTGCTACCTGAACCAAGTGCTGCCCTGTGATTACCAGCAAGCTCAGCAGCCATGCCGGGAAGAACGTTTAAAAAGTGGTAAAAGAGGAATAATACTAAACACAATTTTAATAATTCTCCGATTAGAGAGCTGCCAAACTCCATATATGTAAAGTCGAATAGACCAAGTATGCTGCTCTTTTTAAAGCTATAATTTTGCATCATACATGCGAGAGTAGTTTCATTTTTATCACATTCCCCATCTTTCAATTTAAACCACTGTTTTTTCTTACTATATGAGATTTCTGCTTGTTTCCTTTCATATGACTTGTCTGGTTGTTCATTTTTATATGACTCGTCCAGTTTAAAATTTAAATTTTTAAAATAGATTTTATCACATGCTATGAACATAAAGGATAAAAACGCAAAAAGGATAACCGGGTATAAGCTATAGGTAATCAACTCTTTCACCCAGCCGTCAAAATATCCTTTGGTGTGTTGGAATAAAACCATAGGAATAAACAAAGGTGATAGAATAACAATTACACTTAAAGCAACTAGAGATAAAATAAATACATAGCACATCCACAAAATAACCATCATCAGCAAAATGGCCATAAATATACAGACAAGAGCTACTAAAATTTGTCCACCAGCGAAAATAATACCAATCACCGAACCTGCAACTAACAAGACAGGAGCAGCGCCAAGCAAAACCGCTAACGTTGCAACACCTCCAGTACCAATTTTGCCACCAATTCCATCTAAAGGGGCACCTAAATAAAATAAAATTCTGCAATCAAGCCTATCCCAAGGTGCAAGATAACTGTAGGATACCTTCTGCCCTGCACGATCGTATTCATAATCTTTACCTGCCTCATAATTACATATATTTTTACTCTCAGATGAAGCTTTAAGCACTATTTCTGATAAGCCGTTCGAAAGTTTTGTTAATTCCCCGTAATAATGAGACATAGTGCTACCTGTCGTAAAGTAAATCACTAAAGCGAATTTAATGATCAACATGTACATTTCTTGTGGACTACGCATTCCACCAGACATGGCTTTTATAGAGAACAATATCAAAGCTAAAATTAAGATAGCAGTAACAGTGTTCTTCAGTCTTTTTTGTGCTACAGACAAAAAACTACCCTTAGCATGTCCATTTTTGTCTGTAAGTAAGTTACCACTTGAATCAATACCTGCCACTAAATTATCTAACGATTCCTTAATGCATTGCACTATCATAGAAGTTATAGGAATAGGAGATAATGACTTACTTCCCGCTTGATTGTAGCAAGCTTCAGAGACATACGAGCTAAAACAGCTTTTATTGTCATAACCTACAAAAATTTTTCCTTCTTTTTCTTTTTTCCTGATAAGAGTTTTATAATCGTCATCCCTGTTGATAAAACTCCTTTCTTCACCACCTGTACCATCTTTATTTTTGAATAATATCACAGATTGTTCACACATAGGAGCAATCGGATCAGGTGGTAATTCCGTGCATCCTATATCAATTCCTTGCGGCCAAGCAGTTCCAGCTGCCCTAACTTCAGCCAATTCCACACATAACCTACCCATTTTTCTCACTGCCCTGAACGTTGATCCATATATGTCTTCGCTCTGTCCTGCTTTGAGAACTTTACATTTCAGCTCACCATCGACCGTCGGGGACCATGACCCATCTACATATCCAGTATCTTTTTCCCTTACATCAAAGTCTATGTATCCAGGTTTTTCTCTGGAATCAAAGTCTTTCTTGTTAAAAAGATTACCAAAAGTTAAAGGATTTCGATGACATATTTCTATATATTCACTGTATTGCACACCGTTTTTTGGCCAGTAGTAGTGTTCCCTATCAACATTCACAACATCCCAATCAGTAAAGTTTAAAATATCTTTCTCTGTTTGTTTTCCATCTTTTCCTGATCTTTTCTGTAATGCAGAAAAATATTCATCTTCTGTTCGATAATTTTTATCTGTATCACCACTATAACCTGTATCTTTTAGTTTAAAATTTTTATATCTCCCATCATTATCGTATGCAACTGGATGCCTAACAAAACTATGCTGACAAACAATAAGTCCCCCAACTGCCTTCCAGACTCCAACAATTGCAGCTATCATTCCAACGATAACAAGAGCAGTAAATAAACCAGCAGAAGAGACAATCAAAACAATACCAGTAAATATTGCACCAATAGCAATTGCTATCCCAGCAACTGCTGCAGATGTTTCAAACGCCTTACAGTCAGGATTAGAGGCACGGCTAAAGCTACCAGTAGAATTAAATCTGCTAACAAATTCCGTTTTGTCAGTACCACTTACTGTATCTGCAAACACTGGATACGAGAGCAAAAAATCTATATTTAACAAAAATATCGCAACTAAAAGTAATGACAGTTTAGTTTTAAACATTTTTCACCTTTTGATAAAACACAGGCAACCACATCTTTGGATCATCTCCGACTTCTTTCAGTATATCATATAACAATAGAACACTTTCCGCACGTCCAGATAACACGTTGACCACATCATCCAAATCTTTCAGATCTATTCTAGCTACTACAGCATTAACTCCCTGCTTTACTAAAAAGAATCTAGTACTTGGATCTGTGTGTTTGATCAGTATGTACTCACGTTCAGTTAACATAAAAACATCTCGATAGACACTAGTAGCTTTCAGATTTGGCAAAAAAATTTGTGTTGCTGTCTGCTGTACAAGCGTATCACTAATAGCACTTTTACTTGCATCTTCAACACTCTGAGTAGCAAAAACTACAAAAGCATTTAACTTTCTCAGCACTTTCAACCAGTCTTTTATCTTAGGTGCAAAAACTGGATTATCTATTAACGCCCATGCTTCATCAAGAACAATAATAGATGGAGTGCCATCAAGCGATATACTAATCCTATGAAACAAATAAATCAAGACCGGCCCAAGAGCAACAGGATCTTTTAGCAAGCTAGCCATTTCAAAGCCAAACACTCTTGCTTTTGAAAAATCTAGCAAATCTTCTTTATTGTCAAATATTGCAGCATGAGAGCCATCATCATGCCACATAGATATTGCTCCAGCTAGAGTATCAGGGCCCGCAAGTCCTAAAAATGGTACAAGATTTCTCAAAAATCTGTCTTCTTTTTTTAATTTAAAATTTCCCTCAATTGCATCATTAATTCTAGCAATATCTTCTGAAGTGAATTTATCGTTGTACACTAAAATTAAAGATTTTATCCATTCCATCAAAAATGTTTTATTATCAGGAGTATCGTCAAGTTGCAGAGGATTAAAATTTGTCTTAGTTCTTGGTTCTATTATAGTATAGATACCACCAAGTGCTCTTAAAAAAATTTCTGCACCGCGATCTTTATCAAAAAAGAATATTCTTGGAGAAAATTTCATTGCTTGAGCACATAAAAAATTCATTAAAACAGTTTTGCCAGCACCTGTTGGCCCAATTATCATAGTATGTCCAACATCCCTTATATGAAAGTTGAAGAAAAATGGAGTGCCAGATGTTGTATCAAAAACTGTAACAGCATCTCCCCAGTGGTTATTGAATTTTTTACCAGTAGGATAATTATGTTGAGATGCAAAACCGGCCAAATTAAGACTACTTATTGTACCTTTTCTTACTATATAATCAAAATTACCAGGAATTTGCGCCCAAAATGCTGGTTCTAGATTAACCCTCTCACGAACAGGATAAACACCACAATTAGAAAGCTCCGATTCAACCAATGATAAAGCATTGTCCAATGATTTAGGGCTTTTTTCTATACATAAGATAGTTAAATGGTGTTCACCAAACGCAATTTTACCACTCATTGCATCATCAAGCGCATGAGAAATTTCTGCTATTTGAGAAATAGCTTTATCTGCAGATTGTATCATACGATTTTGCTGTATCTGCATTTTCGCAATTGCCATTTGCCTATTTGTAAATTGAAAAGACTGCGTGATAATAAATTCATAAGGAAGTTGTAAAAAAGAATCAAGCATTCCTGCGGAAGTATTATTTCCATATTCTTTGATACTAACTATTCCAGCATATTTACTTTCATTATGAGTCACAACCTGTATCATCTTATGGCCAAAAAATAACCTATGAACTGGTAAGTATCTTGATATTTCAGTTTTTAGTGGAAAAAGCGTATTTGTAACAAAGCCACAATTTACAATTCTAGACAGAAACTCCATTATTTCACAAAACAGCCCGTTTGGAGTTTCTTTTACTCCAAGGACTTTAGGCGAATAATTCCTAAGGCTTGTTACTATACGATTTGTCGTTTCCTCTAAATCTTCATAGGTATCACGCATATCACTTTCCCAAGCATGTTTTGAAGTTACATGCCCAAATTTTTTCAGTAGATGTGATAAAAATTCTACTCCCTTTGTATCTGCCCTACGAATAATCGTAATGTATAAATCATTAATAAAAGATTGCCTAGTTGCGTGTTTTTCTCTCCATTTTAGATTTACATGGTTAGCAAAAAAATTTGGTAAACTCTGGTTTGCAAATTCATCAGAAAAGATATTCTTCTTACGCCTGATGGTATGAAAGTACAAACTAAATGCTGGAGATGAAATGCTTCTTAGCATCTGATTTCTGATATTATTTTGTATCACCAAGTCTTCATCATCGGCCGTTTCAAACGCAAAGCCATTTAATTTTATAAATTTAACTAACCAATTCTGCTTTGTTATCAAGGTTGTACTATTCCAATAGCAAGAATAAGGTATAAATTCGGCAGCGTGAACCTCTCTACTTAGAATAGATTTATTCTTTGATTGAATAGCTCTAAATCTCAACATTGCATAACATCAAGTAATGTCATAAGAATTGGCTCCATGATAAAACCGATTTAAACATTTGGAACATTTTCCCAACTTTACCATAAATAACTCAATAAACAACGGTTCCTTTGCAGAAGCTATATAGCCAAGTCCATGTATACCTGGTAACATCAGGAGAATTACTCTAAGATCATTTGTATTAATGAAAATTAGCATGCAAATTAGAACGTTTAATATTGCAAACATATAACTCACACCAAAGAGCATTGCAGGTCTTGTAAGACCTTTAAATAATTGATTCGTTTGTATGCTGCCAGTAGACATATCTTTAACCTTCTAATAAGAGCTCTAACACTAATACTACATCATTAATTAAAAATCTATTGAAATGAATAGCACTTTAGGTAAGATAATTAATTTAAATTCAATGATTATAAGCTGGCCATTTCAAGAAGCAGAAAAAATACTACAAGAATTCCCTAATAAAAAAGAGATAATATTTGAGACTGGTTATGGTCCCTCGGGTTTACCACATATTGGTACTTTTGGGGAAGTTTTTCGTACCACAGTTATTGCAAGCGCTCTAAAAAAAATAGCTCCTAGTATAAAAACCAAAATCATTGCAGTTTCCGACGATATGGATGGTTTGCGAAAAATACCAGATAATGTACCAAATCAGGAAATGCTAAGAGAGAATCTGAACAAGCCATTAACCATGATACCTGACCCATTTGGCACTCATGAGAGTTATGGTCATCACATGAATTCGTTGTTGTGTAAATTTCTTGATTTGTTTGGATTTGAATACGAATTTAGGAGTGCAACAGAGTGTTATAAATCTGGCGTTTACGATGAAAAACTTTTACTCCTGCTGAAAAATTATGATAAAGTGATGGAAGTAATGCTTCCATCATTTCGGGAAGAAAGGCAGCAGACTTACAGTCCATTCTTGCCGATATGCCCAAAAACTTCCCAAGTTTTACAAGTTCCAGTAATTGAAACAAATACAGATAAAGGAACAATCACGTATGAAGACCCAAACGGGGAAAAAATAGAAGTTCCAGTGACAAAAGGAAAATGTAAACTGCAATGGAAACCTGATTGGGGGATGAGGTGGGCTGCATTCGGAGTTAATTACGAAGCTCATGGAAAGGATTTGACTCCATCTGCTGTGCTTTCAAGTCAAATATGTAAAATACTTGGAGAAAAGCCACCGCTTTTGTTTTGCTATGAGTTATTTCTTGATAAAGAAGGAAAGAAGATATCAAAATCAAAAGGAAATGGTATTTCAATTGAGGAGTGGCTAACTTATGCACCCACAGAGAGTTTAGCGTTATACATCTTTCAGAGTCCTAAAAAAGCTAAACGTTTATATTTTGATGTGATACCAAAATCAACTGATGAATATTTGGAATTTGTTAAGCGTTATAATGAAAGTAAAGAAAAGGATGTAAACAGTCCTGTATGGCACATCCACCAGGGTAAAGTTCCAAACGTAGAAACTTCAGGCATAAATTTTTCGTTACTTTTAAACCTGGCAGCAGCTTGTAATGCTGAAAATAAAGAGATTCTTTGGGGTTTTATATCAACTTATGCACCAAACGTTACACCAGAAAGCAACAAAATGCTAGATAGGCTTTCGGATTTTGCAGTGAGGTATTATCACGACTTTATCAAGCCAACAAAAGCGTATAAAGCTTCAAACGAAAAAGAGAAAGAAGCGTTACTAGATTTAAAGAGCAACCTACATTCCCTGCCTATTACAGCCACTGCTGAAGAGATTCAATCTCAGGTTTTCTCCATCGGAAAAAAACATAATTACAATAACTTACGCGATTGGTTTCAGTTGCTATATGAAACGCTGCTTGGCCAAAAAACCGGTCCTAGAATGGGATCTTTTATCAAGCTTTATGGAATAGATAATACAATCTCTCTTATAGAAAGTGCTACTGAACGTACACTTTAGAGTTTACCTTCTTTCATTTGAGCCCTCTAGTTTTATTACTTGACAAACCTTCCCACTTTCCTTATTATACTGATAAAGGTATTTATCCTTGTTTTTGGGCTCAACGACAAAATTCAGTAAAAAACTCAGATATTTATTGGCAAATTACATAAAATTATAGCGGCTTTTTTTATTTTTTCTACATTCAGCCAAATCGCGCTTGTTAGCACATTATCAATTTACATTATTAAAACTAGCTATACGGGGATTCTTTTGTCTTTTTTTATTTAGTAAATTTCTTAATATTTGTAGCTAAAGTAATTTTAGAGAGCCAGCGCGTGACCAACCTGGTCAGTTTTCTGAATACCAGTACTGGAATAACAAGAAAGAGGGCGCTGGGATGACACCATTTGCTGTCTTCAAAATGAATGTTAATACACCTAGGATGTTTAAACCTTAATTCTGTTTTGGTGTTAAGCAAGGTATCTAGATACCTTGCTAAATAAAAAATTGGAAAAAAAAGGAAGAAGAGACTTCTTCCTTAAATAACTCAAAAACTTTTTACATTATTTATAAAACATTTTAATGGTGCCAGTAAGCTTGTTCCAGGATTTTCTAGACTACAATCAGGCTTACTATCGTCCACTGCACTATTCTGACTAAGCTTTGATATTTCTTTTGCAATAGCCTCCTTTAACTCATCACAAGGCTTCAACACTTCATATATAATACCACCAGCAACAAGTCCTGTGAGTACAGCAGCAGCCACAGCTATCCCAGCCATAGCACCTACTGATAATGACACACCAATAAAATATGCAGAAGTAACTATTATCGCAGCTACAACAGATGCAATAACAAATATACCAACACCCGAGATTATTGCTAGCATAATTGCTTTTTCAGTAAGTTCTTTATCTAGAGTTTTGTTATCACGATTACCTAATAAAGGATCAGCACCTGCTTTTAATAGAGCTCTTACTATCTTTTTATGATGTCCCCGAGCAGCAACGTACAAAGGAGTGCGTCCACATGTATCTGGCAAATCAATATTTTTAGGCCCCTTAGCTAATATAGCCTCTACTATCTCCATTTTGCCTTTCTCAGCAGCAAGATGTAAAGGAGTTCTTTCACTTTTATCTCGCAAATTAACATCTATACCTTCTACTGCTAATAGAGCGTTTACTATATTTTCATTACCTTTTCTAATAGCCAAATGTAAAGGAGTGCTTTCACTTTTATCTCGCAAATTAACATCAGCCCCCTTATTTAATAGAGCTTTTACTATATTTTCATTACCTTTTTCAATAGCCAAATGTAAAGGAGCTTTTTCATATTCACCTTGCAAATCAACACGAGCCCCCTTATTTAATAGAGCTTCTACTATTTTTTCATTACCTTTTTCAATAGCCAAATGTAAAGGAGCTTTTTCATCTACATCTTTCAAATTAATACTTATTCTGTCTACTGCTAATAGAGCTTTTACTATATTTTCGTCACCTTTTTCAATAGCCAAATGTAAAAGGGTTTTGTCAGATTGATATTGGAAATTAACATTTATTCCGTCTACTGCTAATAGAACTTTTACTACATTTTCTTGATTATCTATAAATGCTGCATGTAATAATGTTAATTCTTTTTTGTTATAATAATCATTATTACTAAATTCATAATTTATATTAAAATCTCTCTTCTCCCAATCTTGATAAGCAGGGAGGTCTCTTTTTTTTAGTTCCTCTTTTATTTTTTCAACTATGTTATTACCATTCAAATCATTTGCACGATTTACTATACTTAATATCTGTTTCAACAATTCTAAATACATATCAAACTCTCCTATATAATATACTTTAATTATTATATACTTAAGTAATAAAGTCAAGAATTTTATTAACTATCATAAACACTCAAGCAAGAAAAAGGGGCTTTTGTGCGAGCGTTATTAATCTTCAGTTTAATAGGATAAGATTCGTCAACTTTTCTGTAAGTCTCTTCTATATAGAAGAGTTGCTACCAATAAAGCCTAAGCTGACCAAATACATTTCTGTAGATTCAGATCTACTTGATTTTGGTTTGAAGTATCTTACTGTTTTAAACATTTTTTTTAGCTCATTGCAGAAATCTTTATCAGACTCTCCTTGAAAAATTTTTACTACGAACTTGCCATCATGATTCAAAAAATGCTTTGCAAAATTGAGCGCTGCTTCGCATAAAAGCATAATTCTGATATGATCTAACGATTTTAAACCGCAAGATTCTGGTGCCATATCAGATAAAATTACATCAAATTTGTGATCCTTGAATTTTTCTCTTAAAATTTCAAGTTCGCTGATAATATCACACTGTATACACTCTACTCCACTAATTGCGTTTATTGGTTTTATGTCAACAGCAATCACACTCGCTCCTTTCTTAGATGCAACTTGTGACCATCCACCAGGAAAAGCGCCAAGATCAATAATTTTTTGCCCTTGTTGGAGTAGTTTAAATTTATCGTCTATTTCTATTAACTTATATGCCGAGCGCGATCTATAACCGTCCTTATTGGTTTTTTGCACATACTGATCATTCAAATGGCGATGTAGCCATCTTGTTGAAGATAACTTTCTACCTCTAGCTGTTTTTACTCTGGTCTTTATACTAATAACCTACTTATTATTGATTATATCTTTGAGCTCTTTTTCAACTACTTCTTTTACCAATGCATGTAGATACTTATTCAGCCACTCTGAAAGCTGAGGTTTTAAAAGAGATACAACTAATTCTTCAACAGTAAGATCCGCTCTTTTTTGTTGTTTATGCCGTAGTTCGCTTTGCATCTTTTCAAGCAATGTTTTAATTTCCTCCATATTTTCTTTTAAAACTAAATGCTCGTTACTTTGTTCTTGATAGCTCACTTTGTTATTACTCATTTGGATATTATCATACAAATTTTTCTCTTCTGAGTTGTAACTATTAAATTGGTTATTCATTTTCTCACTTTGACAATCATTCTCTTCTTCACTATTTTCTTTTTCTTCGATGTCTTCTGGGTACTCCTCTTCAAGGCATAGTACATCATCATCTTCATCGATTACTTCTGCTTTATCAACACTTGCATTTTTACCCGATATAGCTTTTTTTATATCTTCTAGGATATCTTTTACAGATTGATTATCGCTCATACCATTAAATTTAAAGGTTTATACTATTTATCATAAAAAGCAAGTTGTAAACACTAATTACATAATTGCTTTTTGCTCCAACCAGATCGGAGCGTGCTTTAAATAATGCATCTTCAGTGTCCAAAAGGTCAGATGTACTCTTTAAACTTAAGTTTACCTCTTGCTTAACTCCTTCCAATGCTAAAGCTGCTGCTTTTTCCGCTTCTTGACTTGCTTTAATAATAGCTTTTGCTGTCAGCACGTTATTCCAAGCATTTACAACTGCTTCTTCTATATTTTTTACCGTTTCATAATAATCGTAGGTAGATTTTTTTGCATCCATTTTAGCTTTACTGACACCAAAAGCATTCGCTCCTTTTTTAAAGATTGGAACATCAAGAGTAAAAACTATATGAACATTTTCTAATAGCTTGTCTAATTTTACACCATCTTTCCCAAAATTTTTGTTTGCTCTTAGATTTAAAGAAGGAAGCCACTTGGAACTTTCAGCGATCACTTCCATTCCGGCTGCTCTTTTTTGATAAACTGCTGCTTTTAGAGATAAATTATTGGTTTTTGCTAATTGTAAACATTCATTTAGCTCTGGGACAGAAGGTAGTTTATCATTAGCTTCAGAAAGTTCATCAGCATCTTCGCCAATCAAATGATAATAAGCAATATTTGCCAATTTTAATTTACCTTCAGCATCAACTCTTTCGGATATAGAAGACGAAAATTTTGCTTTTGCTAGCAAAACTTCAGCATTAGTAACTTCTCCAAGGGAAAAGCGTTTTTTCATAGCTGACAAATGTTCTAAAGAAACGCGTTCTCTATGTTCTCTCAGTTTTAATATTTCTACCTTTTGTAAAACATTAACATATGCTTTCACAGCATTAAGTGCAAGCTCTTGTTTTGACTGCTGAAATTGCATTTTTGCTGCTTTGAGAAGATTACTTGATCGACTGAATGTAGCAAAGGTGCCACCACCATCTATTATTCTTTGACTTAATATTAGATGCTTTCCAGAGTTTTCCAGGCTAAAACTACTATCGAAATTATATTGTAAATTAATGTCAGGTAAAAATCCAGCTAACCCAGAAGATTTATAATATTTTTCTGCGCTTTTATATTGGTAAAATTGAGACTTTATTTTTGAGCTATTTTTGATAGCTTTGCTTATAGCCTCTTCCAAATCGATTGCATAGCAATCTATAGCACTAAAAGCGATTACAAATATAATAATCAATCGAAACATTTTGCTTTCTAGCATATTATTAAAGTTATTAGCATAAATTACTTTAATAATCAATAACTAATGTTGTTGACACTATCAAGCAACTTAGTATATCATAATCTACTGTTATGTATTGATATATGAAAACTTTTTTCTTAAAAGAGAAACAAGTCGATAAAAAATGGCTTGTTATAGATGCAGAAGGATTAGTAGTAGGAAGGCTTGCAGCGTTTGTAGCAGCGCTATTGCGTGGAAAGCATAAGCCTGAATACACACCTCATATGGATTGTGGAGATAATGTAATTATTGTTAATGCAGAAAAGGTACATTTTACCGGAAAGAAACTTAAAGATAAAATCTACTATAGGCATACAGGTTATTCTGGTGGTTTAAAGAAAACTACTCCAGATAATATTTTAAATGGCAAATTCCCTGAGCGTGTGATAAAAATGGCAGTAAAAAGAATGCTTGATGATGGTCCTATGGCACGTAGACGGTTTGAAAATTTGTATGTTTATTCTGGTTCAGAACATAAGCATCAAGGACAGCAACCTGAAAAAATAGATTTTGCCTCTTTAAATCGTAAAAATAAGAAATAATGGAGCAAAAAGTGAAAATAAATAATAATGATCAGCCAAAAAAGGCAATGATTGACTCACTTGGTCGTTCATATGCCACAGGTCGAAGGAAAGAATCTGTAGCAAGAGTATGGATAAAGCCAGGAAGTGGAAAATTTAGTGTTAATAAAAAAGATGATTTAATTTCTTATTTTAAAAGAGAATCAGTGTGTCAAATGATTAAAGCGCCATTCATAGTAACTTCTATGTTAGACAGGTATGATGTGTTTGCAACTGTAAAAGGTGGAGGACTATCTGGCCAAGCAGGTGCCTTAGCTCATGGAATAAGCAGAGCTTTAAGTAGTATAAGTCAAGATCTACACTCTATATTACGTAAGGGTGGATTCCTAACTAGAGATTCACGTGTTGTTGAGCGTAAGAAATATGGTCAACATAAAGCTCGGAAAAAATGTCAGTTTTCTAAGAGATAATTGTTTCATAATGGTATTTTTTTGTAAATATTATACAAGTTCTTACAAGGGTTTATGACATTTTCTCTTTTTATGACGAATTTAGTTGACTATTGGCATTAGCATAATATGCTGTTTATGTAATTTTTCAATATTAAGGTAATTTATGAGTAAAGAAGATATAGTAAACCAACTGAGTCAAGAGTGCTCTAGTCAAGGTATAGATATAACAAAAGCTAGTTTGGGTAAGCTTCATGATATTTTTATGGAAACAATCAAGAACGATCTAAATCGTAAAGGTGAAATACGTTTGCATGGAATAGGGACACTCTCTACTGCTATAAGTAAGGAAAGACAATGCCGTAATCCTCAAAATGGTGAGATTATGACCGTTCCTGAAAAGAAAAGAGTAAGGTTTAAAGCAAGTCAAGCTCTTTCAAGTACTTTAAATACCAAAGAGAAAGTATAAGCTACTTAGATATTGTCATTTTCATCTTTTTAGTTACACTATGTAAGCCATGAAATATAGCCTCGCTGATTAAAGAATGGCCTATATTAAGAGCTGAGATGTGAGGTATCTCTTTTATTCTTTTAGCATGTTTATAATTTATGCCATGCCCTGCGTGGCATTCTATTCCTAGCTTATTAATGTATTCTGCAGAGTTAGTAATAAGTTTTAATTTTTCTTCTGATGGATTATCACAGTAATCCCCTGTGTGAATTTCTATTATGTCAGGCTTTCTTTCTAGCTTCTCAAGATATTTTAGTTGATTAATATTTGGATCGATAAACAGTGAGACTTTTATGTCAAAGCTATGCATTTCCTCTATTATACCAGAAAGTTTACTGTGCATATTCACGATATTCAGGCCACCTTCGGTTGTTAATTCTTCTCTTTTTTCTGGTACTATACAAATCGAATAGGGTTTTACTTCTTTTGCTATTTTGAGCATTTCTTCCGTAGCTGCGATTTCAAGATTTAACTCAGTGCTAATGTTTTGTTTTAGATTGAATACATCCTCATCTCTGATATGCCTTCTGTCTTCTCGTAAGTGTACGGTGATAAAATCTGCTCCAGCATCAATAGCTATTTTTGCTGCTTTTAATGGATCTGGATAAGAAGCTCCACGTGCGTTGCGAAGGGTTGCAACGTGATCAATATTAACGCCCAATTTCACAATTTACCTCAAAAATTATTTATAAATTATACATATTATTAGATCTTATGCATGTCATTGTTTAATGCCATAGCTGAAAGACGGAGCTAGCAGTTATACCAATTCTCATTATTGGCAAGTCAAATAAGAAACATTCAAAATTGTTTGATTGTGGAAGTGGAAAGAGAAGTAATAAATTTGCATACACTTGCCCTTTTTTACAGTTAATCTAGTTTATAGAACTACTCGTGGTAATCCAAACAAGATTTTTTCTCATAATCAAGTTATAGTAAACGGGGAAAATTTTTCGCATCTAAAAAATTTTAGATTTAGGATTGAAATTAATAAGTGGAGTGATTATGTAATGCATGTATTAGTAAAAGGAGGTACAACATGAGTAATATAGTTCATTTAAATAAAAACAATAATCGTGATAATTTTAGTGTAAGAGGGTTACAAAGAGCCGTTGATGACATATTTGATAGCTTTTTTACAGGATGGAACCCAGAGCTTTCCAAAAGAGGCAGTAGTCTACTACCAGTTTGTGATTTTTATGAAACAAAGGAAAGCTATTGCCTATCATTAGAGTTACCAGGTATTCCTAAAGAAAGCATAGACATTAGTATATCTGGCGATAACTTAATAGTGAAGGGTGAAAAAACATGTAATAATGAATCAAAAGATAAGCAGTTTTACCATAAAGAAAGGTACTATGGTTCTTTCTATAGATCTATTCAACTTCCAACAAATGTAGAGCAAGATAAGGTATCTGCCAACTTTTTAGATGGAGTATTGCATGTAACCATACCTAAGTCAGAGAAACACATCAAGAAAATTGATGTAAAGTAACCAGTAAGTAATAGCAGGCTTCTGACCTTGAGGCTTGCTATTTTAATATCTGTTCAGCAAAGTGGCAAAAAAGACAACTAAATGAGTGTCATGAAAGTAGCTGATGCTGGCTCCCTTATGAAGGTGTCATCTTAGCACCCAGACACTGATTTTTTAATTGAAAATGTTGTCTTGTTTGTGATAAATTTTGCTCGATGCCAGTGTCGAGCACTGGCATGACATTATAGAAGCTGGAATTACAGTACTTGAATGACAATATTTGCTGTGTAATTTACCTTAAAAAATGAATATTCCTACAGCTACGTGTAAGCTACTTTCATGATACTCATTTACTTGTCTTTTTTGCCACTTTGCTGAACAGATATGTAAAATATTAACTTAGCAATACAAAAAATTATCTATAGATTAGACACACCATTAGATCTTATGCATAGTCATTTTTTAATTCCATAGCTGAGACGGAGCCTGCTCCCCTTATCATGAAACTGAAGTCTATATGGTACCACAGTATAATGATATAATAAAATATGAAAAAAATACCAATAAAAAAAGGCAAAAAAAGCCCGTATTAACTTTAACAATTTAAAATGATTTAATGTGAAAACCATAGGCGCCAATTGTTTTTTTAACTTAAAAATAAAAGTCAAGTATCAGGAATTCTAGACATAAACCCTCCTATATGAATAAAGAGCTAGCAAAAATAAACTTATATATTTTTTGCTGAAATTTGATTATTTGGTGAAAAAACCTGCAGGTGAAGATAGATTTTGGATCCTAAAAAATCTTCATTCTCCACTATAATGAAGCTACTAGAGTCTGTCAAGCAATTTTTTATTTAAATTGCTTGCAATCTTTTTATACACTCATCTTTACCAAGAATTACCATGATATCGATGATTCCAGGCGCATCCATTATTCCAGTTATTGGGGCGCGTAATGAGTGGTATATATCGCTCATTTTTATATTATGTAATTTTGAAAATTCCTTAATCTGAGAAGATAAAAAATTCTTATTCCAATCTTCACTACCTACACTCGAAAGAAATGATGCAAGTAACTTAATTACATTGAGGTTAGATTTGACAATTTGCTGAGCTTCTTCACTAAAATCAACTTGAATATAAAATTTTGCTAAGTCCAATAATTCGGTCAGATAGTTTGCTCTTTTTTTCAGCTCTGTCAGTCCCTGCAGTAAATAGCCCTTTTTTTTGTCAGTTAGAGTATTTTCTCTAAGCATTAGAGTCAGAATATCTTCATTGCTCATATTACTAATATAATGATTATTTAAATGCTCCAGTTTTTTGAAATCGAGCCGTGCAGGTGAACGACCGATGCTTTCTAAATTAAACCACTCTATTGCTTGCTCATCGCTAATAATCTCATCGTTGCCATGACTCCAGCCAAGTCTTAGCAAGTAATTACGCATTGCCTGTGGCAATATTCCCATCTTTTCATAATCGCAAACACTTGTAGCCCCATGTCTTTTAGATAACTTATTCCCGTCTTCTCCATGAATTAGCGGTACATGTGCAAAGCGTGGGACATCAAAATCAAGAGCCTGATATATTAGTAATTGCTTGAAGGTATTAGTGAGATGATCAGAGCCACGTATAATATCGGTTATTCCGGCATCATGGTCATCAACCACTACAGCAAAAATATATGTTGGAGTATTGTCAGAGCGCAAGATTACTATGTCATCAAGCTGATCGCTACTTATTGTAACTTGGCCGTATATTTTATCGTCAACAACAATATCTTCTGAGTCTGGCACTTTGAAACGGACAACAGGGTTTTCGCTTGATGTCGAATGAGTACACTTATGCTTATATATTTTTCCTTCTTCTCTTGCTCTTGCCTTCTTTTCTGCAACTTCATCTTCAGGGCAGTAACAGTGATACGCCCTACCCTTTTCAACTAAAAGATTTGCAACTTCAATATGTCTAGCTATTCTTCTCGATTGGTATATTATTTCTCCATCATAGTTTATTCCAAGCCATTTTAGCCCATCCATTATTGCATCAATTGCTTCTTGTGTTGAACGTTTTCTGTCAGTGTCTTCAATCCTTAGCAAAAACTCCCCACCATGACGCTGCGCATAGAGCCAATTAAATAACGCAGTACGAGCTCCTCCAATATGTAAAAATCCTGTTGGTGATGGAGCGAATCTAGTGACTATACCTGGCATATTTGTCTATTGTGATAACGTAACCGATGATAACTAAAATTTGTACTTGCAACAACGTGGAACTATAGTAAATTTGAAAGATCAATTTACATTTATTTTTAACAAACTGCATTGTATAATTTAATATTAGTGAATGCAGTGAGGTGTATATATGGATAATTTATTTGAAATTGCAAGAGGAGTTGTAACAAAAGAGGATGAAAATAAATTTATTGAAGCTTGCAAGAAAAGAGTTGCTTGTGTAGCTAAGCATAGAATTGATGAAAATGGAAACCCATTTCATATAGCAGCAAGTAAAGGGTTTCTATTATCTGCGTTACAGGAGATCATAAAGTATTTAGAAGAAGATACTGAGAGCAAAGTCAAGAAAGCAAAAGAAGCTAAAGATTGGGAAAAAGTAAAAAGATTAGAAAAGGAATTTAAGAATAACAAGAAATATATTAAGGAAGCACTCCTCGATAAAAGCTATATTAAGGATAATAAGGCAGTATCACCTCTTTACTTCTTGGATCCTTCAGAGCAGAAGGAAGTTAAGCAAATTGCAGATATAAAATGTGGCTTTATATGTAATAAGAAGTTTCATATATGCTTATATATAGTAGGAGCTATAGTGTGTGCTACCGCTATGTGTGTATCTTTGTATCTTCTATTTTCGGCTTCTCAATCTCTTGCATTGGCTTCAATAGCGACAATAGCTTCTGGAGGGTCTTCATATCTGTTATTTAAGGCATGTAACGAGGTATATGGCCTCTATAACGAAAGTACTATAGTGACAGATCCTAATGTTATGCAACTTTTAGAGGGTGGTTTAGCCCCAGTGTGAAGTATTTGCAGGTAGTAATATAGAAATTTACTTTCTTAACTTAAGAAAGTATACTGATAAGATGATAAGAAAGAAGTATAGTAAGATTTTAGTAGCGAACAGAGGGGAGATTGCCTGCAGAATAATCAAAACTGCGCACAAGATGGGCATATCTTGTGTATGCGTATATTCAGATGCAGATGTAAATTCTGTGCATGTAAGGCAAGCAGATGAGTCGAAGTACATTGGTCCTTCACCTTCTTGCCTGAGTTATTTAAATATTGAAAAAATATGCGAGGTGGCAGTTGAAACAGGTGCTGAGGCAGTTCATCCTGGCTATGGGTTTTTAGCAGAAAATCCAGATTTTCCCCGTGCTCTGGAAAAACATAACATAGATTTCATTGGTCCAAGTGCAGAAACAATAGAAGTTACAGCCAATAAAATAACAGCAAAAGAAGAGGCAAGAAAAGCTGGAGTAAATGTAGTGCCAGGATATATGGGTAAGATCGAAGATGCTGACCACGCATCCATGGTTGCTGAAGAGATTGGTTTTCCCGTTATGCTCAAAGCTGCATCAGGTGGTGGTGGCAAAGGAATGCGAATTGTACATTCCAAAAAAGAAATTGAACTAGCATTTACATCAGCAACAAATGAGGCGGAGAAAAGTTTTAAAGATGGCAGTATTTTTATAGAGAAATATATAGAGCTGCCAAGACACATTGAAATACAAATCATAGCAGATAAATATGGCAATATAGTGTGTCTTGGAGAGAGGGAATGCTCGATACAAAGGAATAACCAGAAAATAATGGAAGAAACTCCAAGTCCATTTATTAGTGAAGAAGTAAGACAAAAAATGTATGCCCAATGTGTTTCTTTGGCAAAGCAAGTTGGTTATTTTTCAGCAGGTACTGTCGAGTTTGTTGTAGATAAAGACCAAAACTTCTATTTTCTTGAGGTAAATACGAGATTACAAGTTGAGCATCCAGTAACAGAATTTATAACTGGAATAGACATAGTAGAAGAAATGATTAGAACTTCCTGTGGAGAAAAATTGAGATTCAATCAGGATGATATTAAACTTACTGGTTCTGCAATAGAAAGCAGAATTTGCGCTGAAGATCCATCAAAGAAATTTTTCCCTTCCAGCGGAAGAATAAAATATTACGATAAACCGGATGAAAATAATTATGTAAGAATAGATGATGGAGTAGCTAGCGGTTCAGAAATCAGCATGTTCTACGATTCGATGATTGCAAAAGTTATAACATATGGAAAAGATAGAATAGAAGCAATCAGCAGAATGCAAAAAGCTTTGTCTGAGTGCTATATAGGGGAAGTAACAAACAACATAGAATTTCTAGAATCCATCTTCCATAATCCAAATTTTATTGCAGCAAAGCTTCACACAAGATTCATTCCAGACCATTATCCCAGTGGGTTTCAAGGCGATTTTATCACAGAGGAATATATTAAAATATTTATTTTTGCTGCACTGTATGTTCACTTAGAAAATGAGGGAAAGTATTACAGTAAGTCAATAGATGAAGCATTCATAGTGAAAATAGACGATAATGAGTACTCCGTAAATGCAAAATATCAAGATAACACATTAACAACAGTATATAACCACAATAAATACTCCGTGGTGGGTAAGTGGAAATCAAGTTACAGATTGCTATATATAACAATTAATGATGATAACAACATAGCACTTAAAATAGAAAGGCAAGGCAGCAAATACTTTATAAGACACGCAGGTATGAAAGCTAAATGTTGTGTATTGAAACCTCATGTAGCTAAACTAAGCAAATTAATGCTAAACAACAAAACAGAAGGGATTTCAGTAGACACTGTGAAATCTCCAATATCTGGTTTATTAGTTAAATTACACGTAAATGCTGGAGATCAGGTAGAAATAGGACAACCTCTCTTTGTTGTGGAGGCAATGAAAATGGAAAATATCATATGTGCTGAATCAGAAATGGTGATAAAAAATATCCCTGTTACAGAGGGGAAAAATGTACAGGCTGGTGATTTGGTATTAGATCTGCTTTCTTAAATAACACAAGAAATATAAACCTGACCCAAATAAGATAAATGAAAACATTTGATGGGCTATGGCAATGGCCATTGGTATATGCAGGAACAAAGTGACTACTCCTAAAATTACCTGAATAATGACGGAGAGTAGCATAATATATGCTGGTTTTACACTAGCATTTTTTATTGTGAGTATTGCTGTCAGAACTAATATCAGCAATGCCAATGCCCGGTGTATGAATTGCACTGTTACTCTATTTTCAAAGATATTGAGCCATGTAGGCTGTAAGAAAAATAAATCTTCTGGAACAATTTGTCCATCCATCAGTGGAAAGGTATTGTAAATTAAACCAGCATTTAGCCCTGCAACAAATGCACCGAAGATTATTTGTACTGTCACTAGGATTAAAATTATCCATATGTAACATGTACTAACCTTAAGTTTAGTTTGCCTTGGTTTGATTTGGTAATCAAAAAATTGATACGACAATAATGCAAAGATAACCAACGCAAGCAGTAAGTGAAGTGCAAGCTTATAGTGACTAACATGAGGATTGACTACCAAACCGCTTTTTACCATATACCAACCAGCAAAAGCTTGTAAAATTCCAAATAATAGTGCTGTAGATAACCTTATTACTGCATTTTTAGGTATTCTTTTTTTTAGTGTAAAGTATATAAATGGTAAGATAAAAACTAAACCTGTCAGCCTTGCAATTAGTCTATGCACGTATTCTATTAAGTATATGGTGCGGAATTCTTCCATACTCATACCATAATTAAATGCTTTATATTCAGGTGTAGCTTCATATTTTGATTTTTCTTTTAGCCAGTCTTGTTCACTCAGCGGTGGCAATGTTCCGGTAATTGGTTTCCATTCCGTGATTGACAATCCTGCTTTTGAAAGTCTGGTAAATCCACCAATTCCCACCATGCAAATCACCATGAGAGAGCAGAGAAAAAGCCAAATAGCTACAGGTTTTGCTTCCATAATCCATGCTGAGTTTTATTCCATTGCTGAGGGTGAATAACAAATTCCCACAAAGCGAGAAAAGCTGCAACGCTATGTAGTAGACTATAGACGGGAAAAAATATTGATACTATATAAAAATAAAAAGGCATTTTTTGTTGTCTGATAGCTATTATCAAAAAAATCAAGTTAATACCGTATACTATTATAAAATAATATAAGAATAATTCATTCAAAATTTGAGTCAGCACCAATGAAAGTAACAAAAAAGGAGTCGTGAAAAATATAAAAGCTGAGGAACCAACAAAAAGGTTTAATAGCAAAACTCCCTTAAGCCCAGTGTGCTTAAAAAGTAATTTTATATTTTTTAAATGAACGATATAAGTTTGCATATAACCTTTAATCCAGCGTGCTCTTTGTTTGATCCAAGCAAACACAGTAGTTGGTGATTCTTCCAATGTTTCTGAATCAATAATCCTGGTTTTATATCCCATTTGCGCAAGTCTCAAACCAAGGTCAGCGTCTTCAGTGACATTGTAAGCATCCCAAAAAAGCACTTTCTTTAAAATTTCCACTGAAAAATGGTTACTGCTACCACCCAAAGGTATTGGCATGTTCATTTTTTGAAATCCAGGCAAAAAATATTGAAACCAGCTCATATACTCGAGAGAAAATAATTTTGTAAGAAAATTGCAACCAAAGTTATAGTAATTTAATTTCGCCTGTACACAAGCCAACTTTTCGTCGCCCTTATTAAATTCAATTAGTGCTTTTTTTAACTGCAACGGATCTGGCTTGTCATCTGCATCATATATTACCACATACTTTCCTCTAGCAAAGCTCATAGCATAATTGCATGACTTAGCTTTTGTTCTAGGCAGAGAATGAGGCACTTTTATTACTTCAAAATACTGTGGTAAAGTGCATTTTTCTATAGCTGCCAACATTTCTTGATCATCGCTCTCTATCACAAGCTTTACATCTAATTTTGATTTTGGATAATCCAAACTTTCAATGCTCTTAATCAATTGCTTTATAACCGCATTCTCTTTAAAAGCAGGCAATAAAATAGTATATATAGGTTCATTCATCTTATCATAATCTGCTTTTTGGTTAGAAATTTTACGCAAGCCAAAAATTTTAGTTACAAATTTGAATAAAGAACTAGAACATCCGATTATAAATATCAACACCAAAGCAAAATATGCATATTTTTTTGTCAGTGTTAAAGTCGAAATCATAACAAAGAAAGAGGAAAAAAAGATTGAACTGAGCCTAATGCTTTTAGCTGAAAAATTAGGATTCTTATAATATAAGTAGTTACTTGCGAATTCTGAAATACCAAAGTGTGAGTTAAGAAGATTTAAAATCTGTTTGCTATCTACTTTTATCAATACATATTCAATACCGTAATGAGATTCGACCCAAAGGTTGATATCTTGGCTTATGTCTTCAACCATAAAAAAAGTAGTATCATTTAATTTTTGCCAAGGAATTATATTAAACCTATAGTAGAAAAGTTTCTCTTGTTCTTTGCATAAACTAGAATCAAATTTAATTTTTTCTACATTATCAGTTTGAAGTACAGGCATTAAACTTAATGCAACTTTTTGCTCAAGTCACGTGAAAACGAAGATATAACCTCACTACTACGCTTATCATCTTTACGTTCATGCATTATTTTTTTTACAGCATCAGCAGCTATACTCGCTGTGTTAGCTTGTAAATCCCCAAGAGCTTTTTCAACTTGGTCAGTAACTTTCTTCAAATTAGAATGGGAATTTTCATCTAACGTTTGATCGAGTTGCTGTCTATTATGCTTAATAATACTATTAGCCTTATCAAGTGCTTCATTCATCATTTTGTTAACTTCTGCATCTAATTTTTTGTATTTTTCAGAAGATTTTTTGTAATACTCCAACATATCTTTTCTAAATTTTTCAGTTTCTTCACTTGAAAACTTGCTTTTGTTACGTTTATTGTTAAGCGCGTTTTTTATTACCTTCCTTAGCAATTTATATGAGAGGATAAAACCTACTAAAAAAGCAAGGCTTATAACTAGTAATGTAGACATAAAAACCCTAAAATTCTTTGGACACCAAGTCAGCAACAAATTCCTCTTCAATTTCAGAATTAGTTAACTTAGTGTAGTAAATTAAAGCAATACTAGTAGCCATTTGTTTTAACTCACTAATATGCTTAGATTTAAATTTCGCCACTCTTTCTTCAACAAGCTTGACTATTTTTTTGTCTTCCTCTTCTAATATATTCTTAACACTCGCTCTCATTTCTTCCACCTGAGCAAGTGCATCATCTATGATTTTTTTTGCCCGTACTTTAGCTTGGTTTAAAGCTGCATCATACTTGGCAATCTGCTCTTCTGCAAGTCTTAAAAGGTGAATAGAACTATTAAAAGAATCTAATACTGCTTTACTCCTAGTGTTTATTATTTCATCTAACTTTGGTAAGAATAAACAACTTACTACAAAAAAAAGTGAAGAGAAAAAAATCAAAAACCAAAAAATTTGAGAAGAGAAAGTTGAAACATCAAGCTGTGGCATCTGTTAAGCAGCAAATATTAATAACATTGCAAGTACAAACGCAAGCAACCCCATGATTTCAACCATGGCAGCACCAATATAAACGTAACTTTTCATTTTACCTTCTGACTCAGGATTTCTCGCAATCCCATTTAACATAGCAGAGAAGATATTAGCTATACCTAAACCAGCACCGAGCATTCCAAATACAGCCAAACCAATTGCTATAAATTTTAAAGCCACTAAATCCATATATTACCTTTAACTATTTCTTTATAATATAATTGTAAAATATTCTGCAAGGAAGTCAATTACTTTACTGCATCTGACAAATATACACATGTTAATATAGTAAATATATAAGCTTGCAAAACTGCAACAAATACTTCAAATCCTATTAGTGCAATTATAAACAAAAAAGGTGCAGGTGTAAAAAATATGTTCATATTTATGACGAATCCTGCTATCACTTTGATGATTGTATGACCCGCAATCATATTTGCTGCAAGCCTTATTGATAAACTAATCGGTCTTACTAAATAAGCAAATAATTTAATAATGATGATTATAGGTGCAAGCCACGAAGGAGTTCCTTTTGGTAGCAATATGCGTAAAAATTCTACTCCTCTTTCTTTAAACCCAACAATCGTTACATAAGTAAAAACCACCATTGATAAAGCGAAGGTAACTATCACATGACTTGTAACTGTGAAACTATAAGGAAGAACACCAACTAAATTACACGATAAAATGAAAATAAATACTGTAAATATCAAAGGAATGTGCTCCAAACCTTTGCTTCCAGTGTTACTTTCTATTATTGAAACAACAAAATCATATACATATTCAACTGCAGCTTGCAAATACCCTGGTATTACTGCACCTTTTCTTATTCCAAGGAGCAAAAACAGTACCATTAATATCACCGAGATCATCATAAAAAGAGATGAGTTGGTAAAGTTTATGTCATACCCAAATAATTTTGGTAGTTCTATTATTGTATATACTTTAAATTGTTCTAGCGGATTTAACGCCATTTTGACCCTGTATACTTAAACTGCAGCAGTAAATAAAGTATAAATTTTATAGAATAAAGTCAAGAATTAATATAAGGAGCTCTGTATTATTATAGCATTAACATATTAACAAAATATACAATTAAAATGCAAATTATAGTCAGCTACCAATCTTATTCTAAATTCTTGACTTAACATCTTATTTTAACTATAATTTAATTTTAATATGAGGCAATTATGAACGAAATAGATTTTACTAATCCACCTTTAAATTTAGAACAGGAATGTGGTAACGGGTACATCAAGTTTACAGATTATTCTTCTAACTCAGACACTGGTCTTTTCCACATGGCAGGTGAAATGCTAAATGAAAGCCATGATGTTATAGGAAATTTCACTGGTGATGCTTACATTTATAATTTCCATATAGATGATCACAATATGAACATTCAACTCTGCATGGAAATGGACTGCAAAGGTGATATAAAGAAAATTCTTTCTTTGTAGAAAAAGTAGGCTTCTCCTTCGTTTTTTACAATTAGAGAAGCTACTCACTACAACAAGCTTTAAAATCATTATATTTTACATTACAATAACTTTTTTATTTTCTGTTAAATAAATGAAGTTCACATTATCTTGGTTATTAGAGTACTTAGAAACCAATGCTAGTTTAGAGGAAATTACTGATAAATTAACTCACATAGGGTTGGAAGTAGAGAATGTGATCGACAATTCCAGATTGGCCGGGTTTGTTGTTGCAGAAGTATTAGAAGTCGCACCTCATCCAAATGCTGATAAATTAAAATTATGTAGAGTAAATGATGGAAGTAAAGTTCTGCAGATAGTCTGCGGAGCAAAAAATGTTAAAGAAGGCATGAAGACTGTACTTGCATCTCTTGGTAGCACATTGCCAGAAAGCAACTTTACAATTAAGCCTACAAAAATAAGAGGAGTGCTAAGTGAAGGGATGCTCTGCTCTGCCTCTGAGCTTTCGCTGACTCAAGATGAAAGTGAAGGAATAATCGAGCTTTCTGATGATTATAAAACAGGAGATAAATTTTTCAATTGCGATCCTGTAATTGACATAAACATCACTCCAAACCGTGGAGATTGCTTAGGTGTTTATGGAATAGCACGTGATCTAGCAGCAACTGGAATTGGAACGTTAAAGACTTTAATCATTCCACAACTTACCGCTTCTATGAACTCACTAATAAACGTCAAAGTCATCGATGGGGAGAGTTTTATTAGTGGAGTATATATCACTAATGTAAAAAATAAAGAGAGTCCAAAATGGCTAAAAGATAGTCTGGAATCGATAGGAATGCGCTCCATTTCTGCAATAGTTGATATTACTAATTACATCATGATATCCTTTAATCGCCCAATGCATACATATAATGCAAAAAAAATAGAAGGAGAGCTCACAGTACGTAAAGCAAACGATGGAGAAAAATTTATTGGTTTAAATGATAAAGAATACTCATTGAACAAAGACATAAGCGTTATTTCTGATGATAAAAACGTTCAGGCAATTGCTGGAATTATGGGAAGTAAGTACAGTGAATGCACTCTTGAAACTACTGATATCTTTTTAGAGTCTGCTTGGTTTGACCCCATCTCCATCACTAAATCTTCAAGGCAGCTAGGCATCTCCACAGACTCAAGTTACAGATTTGCACGTTCAATTGACCCTGAATTTACCCTTGATGGACTCAATCTTGCAGCCAAAATGATTTTGGATTTATGTGGCGGAGAAGTGTCAAGCATAGTGTCTGCTGGCAATTTGAATAAGGCTTATACCAAGATAAATTTTGATTATCAGAATGCAAACAAACTTGGAAGTGTATCTGCATCACCTAATGAGGTATTCGATATTTTAACAAAGCTAGGGTTTAGTATCGATAAAAAAACCGAAGGTAATTGGAATATACAAGTACCAAGCTGGAGACCAGACATAACCATACCTGCTGACCTAGTTGAAGAGGTAGTAAGAATATACGGCTATGATAAAATAAAGGAAGAGCAACTAGCAGAAGACGTTACAGTAGAAGAAGAGACACAAGATGATTTGCGCATTTTAATGACAAGCAGAGGGTTTCATGAAGTGATAACTTGGTCTTTTATGAGTGAATCAACAGCTAAGAAGTTTGGTTACTTGAATAAATTATTTATTATCGACAACCCATTTAATAATGACTTCAATATAATGAGACCAAGCATCATACCAAATTTGTTAAAAGTTACTGCAGATAATACTGCCCATGGTACACCTGATTTTGCAATTTTTGAAATTGGGCCAATTTATAATAACGAAGCTCAATCTAAGTACGTTTTAAGTGGAATTAGATCAGGAAATAATTCGCCGAAAAACCACTATAACACTGATAGAAAAATAGATATTTTTGACGCAAAGGCTGACCTAATAACAGCTTTGGAACTTTTTAATGTCAATTGTGATAATTTAGCAATAGAGAGAGCAGAAAAAGAATATTATCACCCAGGAAAATCAGGCTCCTTATCTTTTAGAAGTAAAATAGTTGGTTATTTTGGAGAATTGCATCCGAGTATATTGGATTTTTTTAACATCAAACAAAAAATTGTAGGCTTTGAGTTGATATTAGAAAATATCGAAAATTTACCTATAAGTAGAAAAAAATTTATCGATTATAAATATCAAAGTGTAAAACGCGACTTTGCATTTATTGTAAATAAAGATGTAGCAGCAGGCAGTATAATCAATATGGTGAAAAAAAGCTCAGAGCTCATCACAGAAGTTTTGATATTTGATGTATATCATGGAAACAATATAGAATCGAATAAGATGTCTATAGCATTTTCAGTTACTTTCTGCTCTCCAACTCACACTTTAACTGAAGAGGAAATCCAAAAAGAATCAAATATGATAGTAAACTTAGTGTGTGAAAATACTGAAGGAACTTTGAGAGCTCATTATTAAGCCGTAATCGCCGTTTCCTGATTTTGCTGTGTCACGTTTACTTCATCCAATTTATTCCCTATCTTGAATTCAATATCCTTGAAAAACCTATCCCACATTCCATGCAAATGCTCTTCTACTTTAGGCCAGACATCATTTTTAAATGTCGTTCCATCATCAGAAAATAAATTACCTAAAAAAACTCTAATTTCTTCATAACTTGATTGAAAATGTTGAAGAAATGTCTCTACTTCCTTATTAGTATCATGTGCCACACTCAATGCTTTCCCTTCTGTGCTATTATCTTTGTTTACAGTAGCTGACCATCCAATCACATTATAATTAAAACCAACTTTGAGAGAGTTCCAAATCCTCCACACACCACTCTCATTATCTTTTGGTACATTATTTATTATAAGATTTGCTAATCTATCTACTAGAGGAGACAATAAATCTTGACAAAAGTGTTTGATATTATCTTTCATTTTAATTACAGGACTTTTTATGCACTTTTCTGCCAAATAGTACCTAAGCTCTGCTTTCTCTAGCAACTTCTTAATTGCTTCTTCATCAAAAATTTCATGCTCGAACGCCTCCAGTAAATCATCCTCTATTATTGCAAATTTTATTTTTTCACGAGATTCTAGCTCTTCTCTATAATTATTTTTTGTTTTTTCATTTATCAACAATCCTTCTTTTTCTAATTTTAACTGTTCTAATGCTTTTAGAATTTCTTTGTTATTTTCTAAGTGCTTCTGTATTAGCTTTGTATTTGGATGCTTTTCTCCTTTTCTCTTTCGCTCATCTTCTAAGTACTTATTTAAATCCTCACTTTCTTCTATTACTTCTATTACTTCTCTTAACGATATAGGTTGATCTAAGCATTCTGCAATTTTCACTCGGTGCACATTAATCCTCTGTACTAAATCCGGCTCCTTTTCCTCTAACAGCTTACATGAATTCTCTATACCCTTTGCTTGACTTTTAAACAAATCTTGCGTTTTACGTTTCGTTATTTCTAAATACATCTTTGCTATAAAATCATTCACTTTACCTGAAGCTTCTTCTAAACTTTCCCCATTCAAAGGACCTTTTATCTCCTCTTCTAAATCTCGAAACTGGTCTATTAAGCTTAGTATTCCTAACAGGCTTAACTCACCCTTTGCTTTTCTCATTACTGATTTTACTAGCCTTCGCTCAACTTCTTGATCACCATACTCGAACTTAAAAAGACCTTCTAATTTCCTTTTTAAATCATTGTCTGTTAAGTTATTTTTTCCTTCATCATATATTGCTTTCAATTTTTCATGTATCCTAATATATCTTTCCTGTCCTTCTTTTTTTAAACACTCAATCTCTCTTTTAGTGTTATCTAGAGCTTTCTTCGTTTCTTGAGGATATATATCCTTATAAACATCAATGATTGTACTCTTAGCTATTTTCCCTTCTTCTTTAAGTCGTTCCCACTCTGCTTTAAATACAGGAAGTGCATCATCACTTATATCTCTTGTTATCCCACCTACTTTTCCCAATGCTTCTAATCGATCATCTTCATCAGCTAAATCAAGTGCCTCTTTATTTTTCAGTTTTTTTATATCTCCTATTATCATCTCTTTCTCATTTGGTAATTCCTTACCTTGACTGTCTAATTTCTGTTTCACTAAAGTATTTTTTAGCTCATCCTCCAGTGAAAAATCTTCTCCCCGTCTATTTTGCTGAAACTTAATTGCTTGTATGAAGGCAACTTGATAAGCATTTTCTATCAAATGAGTTGTCAATTGATGGCCTATACTATCTACAACTTTCAGCCTGAATTCGTTCAACAATTCCTTCAGTTTATCATGTGTAATATCTTTCTTTTCTAGCTTCATCAGCTCTTCCATAGTTCTTGCGCATTCTTGAATCGAAGTTGCAAGCACACTCTTGATTTTATTACGCAAGGGCTTAAGACCATTTTTTAAATTGATGTTAGTTGACAATTTCAGTACGATATTGCGCTCTGAATCCCGCGTTACACTAAACCACTGATTATTTTCATTATCGCATAAATCTCTAAGTAATTGTTTAAATTGCGGTGGAAACTTTATTTCCATATCATATGCAATGCTTGACTCAGAAACCTCCATTTCATGAAAAGATACCTCTATATTTTGGTGCTTATTAGAATACTGCCCCATAGTTATTTTAAGAGCAGTAACTAAAGAGTGAGATAAATCTCTATTTAAAAGATAAAAAGTAGCCAAAGCAACTGTTGCAGGAACGATTAAGGCTACAAGCACAGTCACATTAACAAAAATTGCCATTGCAGCAAGAGCGCCATATGCCAATCTTTTTGGCACACCTGTTTCACTCTTTTTTGTCTTATCTTTCACTACACCTTCTTGTGTCTTGCTATTTGCTTTAAATCTACTGTATATGACTAACCCCAGTGCAGTAAAAGCAATATAAGGAAGCATTAAAACTGACAGAGCTAAATTTAATACTTTCTTCTCTGGACAAGCTCTGTTTATTTCCTTAAATATTTCACTTGACATATTATACCAGGAAGTAAAAAACTCAGAATTATAATCTTTATAATGAAATATACTCAGTGGAACATTAAAAGCAGCTATTTGTTTAATTAACCAATCCTGCTTACTTACAGCATCAAAAAACTCTTCTTCCTCTTCTGAATTAGCAAGACCTAAATCATTCCCTTCTTCTACATTAGAAACATCTTCCATAGCATCAAAAAACTCCTCTTCTTCTTCCGAAGTAACATCGGAAGTAGATTTTACTTCACCTGAACCATCACTGTTGTTATTTAAATCAATAACTTCTCTATGACCATCTGCAACAACTTGATTCATATCACCACCCTACTTAAAGTAATTTAAGTATAGCATAAACATTACTAACTTTGCAACTTTATTAACTTAATACCAATTATCAAATCTTGGTACTCCTTATAATAAAAGTCGGTTCCGATTTCCACATTAACCTCCAAAGACAATGCAAGGGTCTGCTCTTTTATATACTCATCCCACCTGTTTATTGCCTCTTTAACTTTCTCATCTTCTGTTTTTATTGTTACTCTAATTCTATCTGATATATGAAAATCAGCTTGTTTTCTAGTTTCTTGAATAAGCCTCACAATATCTCTTGCCAGCCCTTCTAGAATTAGTTCATTATTTAATTCAGTATTTAGAATAACAACTCCTTTGTTATTATCAAACACAGCAGAATATTCACTGTTTGCTTTTAATAATAGTTCATATTCACCTTTTTCCATAGTATAGCTCTCTGTTTCATCTCCCAAAAATATCTGTTCGTTTTCAACTTGCTTCCACTTTCCTTCCTTAACGTATTGAACTAGTTTCTTGATTTTGTCTGGAACTTTTCTTCCAAGCACAGGAAAATTTAATTTTAACTCTAGTGATGCAACCTCTTTCAATTCACTTACTATTTCTAGTGCTTTTACATTCACCTCATCTCTTACCATCTCTTGATATTCATCTTCAAGAAAATTGCAGGAAGACTTATGATAAATAGTCATGCTACCAAGTGGCTGCCTTATACGTATGTTAAACATGTTTCTAATAGAGAGTGCAGCATTACATATTTCCCTTACCAAATCCATCTTGGCAATGAGTTCACTGTCATATCTATCTGATTGTGGAAAATCAGCCAAATGAACAGATGTTTCTTTGTACTTAAGCCCTTGCCATATAGTCTCTGTTATGAGTGGCAACAAAGGAGCTGCAGCCCGTAGTATGTAATAAAAAACTGTGTACAGAACATTATAAGCGTCGGTTTTATCTTGATCTAAGTCACTTTTCCAAAAACGCTCGCGACTGCGACGAATATACCAATTATTTAGCACTTCAAAAAAATCTGTCAAGATTTTGCAAGCTTCCTGAGAGTTATAGTTGTTCATAGAAGCTCGCATACCTTCCACAGCTTCAAAACATTTTGAAATCATGTAGCAATCAATAGTATTCTGATAATCCCTACAAATCTCAGCTTTAATTCCATCTGCATTTGCATACATAGTGAAAAAGTGATAACTGTTCCAAATAGGTTTTATTACGTTTTTCAGAACATCACGCACTAAATTTCCTTCTTTGTCGAGTAGTAAATTACCACCGCAGACAATGGAACCAGACAGCATAAGAAAACGCAGCGCATCAGAACCATATTTGTCAAACACTTCCATTGGGTCCGCATAATTATTCAGACGTTTGGATAATTTCTGCCCTTTCACATCAAGAACCACACCGTGGCATATGCAGTTCTTAAATGGCTCACTGTCAAATAAAGCAGTGGAAAGCACAAAAAGCGTATAGAACCATCCTCTTGTTTGTGCTATATATTCAGTGATAAAATCCGCAGGGAAATTTTTCTCGAACCATTCTTTATTTTCAAACGGATAGTGAACTTGCGCGAACGGCATCGAGCCAGACTCAAACCAACAATCAAACACATCAGGCACACGACGCATAACTGATTTTCCTGTTGGATCATCAGGATTTGGTCTCGTCAAAGTATCGATAAACGGTCTGTGCAAGTCATCTATCTTAACATTAAAGTCTCGCTCTAGTTCTGCTATTGAGCCATACACATCTACTCTTGGATATTTTGCATCGTCTGATTTCCACACAGGAATTGGAGTACCCCAGAATCGATTGCGTGAAATAGACCAGTCGTGCGCTCCTTCAAGCCATTTTCCAAATTGACCATCTCTTATATGATTTGGCATCCAATTAACTCTCTTATTTAGCTCTGTCATTCTTCCCTTAAACTTTGTCACAGCAACATACCAAGAAGGCATAGTGCGGTAGATTAAAGGAGTGTCAGTTCTCCAGCAGTGTGGATAATTGTGAATATATTGCTCAGTTTTAAACCAGCTCCCCTGCCTTTTTAATTTCTTGATTACTGTATCATTGGCATCAAAAACATGAACTCCTGCCAAATCTGAAACTTCAGTAGTAAATTTTCCAGCGTTATCAACTGGACAAACAGCTCGAATATCATGGCTTTGGCAAAGGTAAAAATCTTCTTCACCAAATCCAGGAGCAGTGTGCACAACACCAGTACCATCTTCTCCTGTAACATAATCAGCAATGAAAACACGGAACGCATTCTTTGTATCTTTAAAGTAATCAAACAGTGGTTTATAGGAAAGACCTGCAAGATCACTCGCTTTAAGTTTTGTATTACAGTTTTCATATTGAATATTGCTTTGTTCACAGTGGCTGACAAATTTCTCTAAATAACTTTCAGCAAAGATGCAGACTTCACCATTTACTAACACCATACAATACTCAATATCCTCCCCTACTGCCAGTGCAAGATTGCTCGGCAACGTCCAAGGCGTTGTAGTCCAAGCAAGTAATCTACATTTTTGTTTAAATTGCTTTGGATTTTCTAAAAGTTCAAAAGCAACAGTTACAGCTTTGCTAATTTTTTCTCTATATGCATTATCAAGCCTTGTTTCAAAATTAGAGAGTGGAGTTTCGCACGCCCAGCTATAGGGAACAACGCGTATTGATTCATACACCAGACCTTTATCATAAAGCTGCTTAAATGCCCACATGACCGACTCCATGAATGACTTATCCATAGTCTTATAGTCATTGTGAAAATCTACCCATCTTGCTTGTCTATTTACATACTTCTCCCATTCTGATGAAAATTTCATCACAGAAGTACGGCAATGATTATTGAATTTTTCAATGCCAAATTTCTCTATCTCAGTTCTACCAGATATTCTAAGTTCCTTTTCCGCGCCCATCTCAGCCGGTAGCCCATGGCAATCCCAACCAAATCTGCGTTCAACCCTTTTTTGCAGCATAGTTTGATATCTTGCAAATGCATCTTTTATAAAACCAGTAAGCAAGTGTCCGTAATGCGGAAGTCCATTTGCAAACGGAGGCCCATCATAAAATACAAAACAATGATCCTTGGAACGTTTCTCGACTGACTGCTCAAAAACTTTATTTTCCTGCCAAAATTTTATGATTTCCTTTTCTAGCAATGAAAAATCAGGACTGCTGCTTGTATCAGGATAATACTTCATATTCATTTTAACTGGATAAAATCAAAGAATATAGAGCTTTCCAGAAAATTACAAATCCAAAAACTCTGTTTCTATAAACATTGATAGGTGTTGACATTATTATACAGCATATTAATAAATCAGACTTATTTACTTAAGTTAAAGATGAATAAAGACAATAACAGTTGGCCTTATCAGAAATTTCACGATGCTAACAAAAATAATAGTAAAAGCAGCGTTATTTGGAGATCGCTTTCTTATGAATATAATAATTCTGGAAAGGTTGAAAAAGTACACTATCAGTGGGAAAAGAAAAAAAATCCCGCAAATCTATTATATCAAGTCTCATATGATTGCGTAACAGAGAGTTGTAGTCCTTTAAGGATTAAATCTAGATAGCTTATAAACTTATAAAAACACACAAAGTGCTTCTACATGAGACCATGGGAGCACTTTTCTCTAATTAGGCAGCGCATCCCAACAAACTATTTTGCCGAGCTTCCAATATCCTTACATTTACTATTTTATCTTTGTATTTATCGTCAGGATCATCAACGCATACTGATTGCATGTATGGGCTTTTACCAATAATTTGATTTTGGTGTTTACCTTTTTTATCACTGAATAGAACAGGAATAGTTTTTCCTATCATACTCTGATTAAATTCAAGTTGTTGCTTGCTAATTAATTCCTGTAAACGAAGAAGGCGCTCTGTTTTAACCTCTTCTGGTACTTGATCTTTTCTTTCCGCCCCTGACGTTCCTGGCCTTGGGCTATATTTAAAACTATAAGCCTGAGCATATTTTATTTTTTCTACTAATTTCATAGTTTTTTCAAAATCTTTTTCAGTTTCTCCAGGAAAGCCAACGATAAAATCAGAAGAAAATTCAATTTCAGGTTTCAATTTGCGCAATCTGTCTATTATTCCCAAATATTCCTCTGCCGTGTGTTTTCTATTCATTGCATGCAATATTTTATTCGAACCTGACTGCACAGGTAGGTGAACAAACGGCATGAGTTTTGATTCCTCCGCATGTACCAAGTAGAGAGATTCGTGCATATCTCTTGGATGAGAAGTTGTGTAGCGGATTCTTTCTAGCTTTTCAATTTTAGCAATGTGACTAATTAATTTTCCTAAATCCCACACCTCTCCTTCGCACTCTCCATGATAAGCATTAACATTTTGACCGAGCAAATTGATTTCCCTTGCCCCATTTGCAACTAACTTCAATGTTTCACGGAATATTTCATTTACTGGTCGTGAATACTCAGCCCCGCGTGTATATGGTACCACACAAAACGTACAAAATTTATCACAACCTTCTTGTATGGCAAGAAACGCAGAAGACCCCTGGCTATTGCCATAGCATTCATCTGGCAATTTATCAAACTTCGCAACTTCTGGAAAATCAGTATTTATTACATGACCTTTACTTCTGCTTGCTTTGACTATTAACTCCGGTAAAGCAGAAATACTCTGCGGACCAACAACAATATCAACAAAAGGAGCCCTTCTGAACACTTCTTCTCCCTCTGCTTGCGCTACACATCCAGCCACCACTATGGTCATTTCCTTATTTTTTTGTGATGAATGGATTCTTCCAAGCTCTGAGTAAAGCTTTTCTGCTGCCTTTTCTCTAATATGACAAGTATTTAATATCACCAAATCAGCTTGTTCTGCATCACTAACAACGTTGAACCCTAAAGGCTTAACTATATTCTCCATTAAAATGGAGTCATAAACGTTCATCTGACAGCCGTAAGTTTTAATATATAGGCCTTTCATATTTAAAATTCTTCACACAAATTCTAGCAAATTATACGAAAAACTGAATTCTAGTACAACAGCCAATAAAGATTGCTTGACAAACCTTCTCGCTTTCCTTACTCTAACAATAGAGGTATTTTAAGAGCTCAAAAATCTATCTTCGTCTGCAGACTTTTCAGTCAATTTTTCAAAAAAAACGTAGTGTATCTTCTTCAGCACGTGTTCAAATTCTGTTGTATATGCGCTGCATTTTCTTTCTAATCTTTCAGGAGGATTTTATGTCCAGAATTCCAGATACTTAACCTTTATTCTTAAGCTAAAAACCGATTGGTACCTATGGTTTTTATAAAGAAAGTGCAAAAAATACTTTAAAGAATATGAAATAAAGGTAGAAAAGGTTTGAGTAACCAAAAACTGTTTCCAGGCATAAATTTGTTATGTATACCAAAAAGTAATTACACTAATATAATATTCACACTTATATGCTAATATAGATATAATACTAATTAAAGAGCATGTTATGCAAGAAGAAGTATCAGATTTTACAGATGCTCTTTGTCAAAATAAATGTGATTCCTTTCGAGTGACACTCTCCTATATCTTTCTTTAGGTTATACAGAAGTCTAACACAATTATAGAACAAGCGTAAAAGTTCTGGTAAAGTAGTTTTATTTACAAAAAATATGCTACTTGATATTGAAAAACGCAGCATAACAAATGCACTGTGGAAGTTACAAGAAGCAGATCAAAGGGAGATTTTTACTCTTATACAGAGATTTGAGTTGCCAGAAATATTAGCAAGAATATTAGTTGCTCGTGGTGTTAACATAGAAAATGCACATGACTTCTTACACCCACTAATCAGATCGCTATTACCAGATCCCTTCCACCTCCTTGATATGGATAAAGCTGTTTCTCACATAATAAAAGCAATAAACAATAATGAGAATATTGCAATATTTGGTGATTACGATGTTGATGGTGCAACGTCATCAGCATTGATTAATAGGTACCTAAGAGCGATTGGGACACACTCTATAATCTATATTCCAGATCGTGTTGATGAGGGCTATGGATTGAACACAGATGCTTTATTACAACTTAAAAAGAATGGTATTGATTTATGTATTTCTGTTGATTGCGGTACGCTTGCATATCAACCAATAGAAGATGCAAAAGTCTTTGGACTTGATATTATAGTTGTCGACCATCACCTTGGAACAGAAAAATTACCAAGTGCTGTAGCAGTTGTTAATCCCAACCGCCTTGATGAGAGCTCTCCTTATAATAACTTAGCAGCAGTTGGAGTGTCATTTCTGCTAATTGTTGCTCTTAACAGAAGCCTACGTGAGCAAGGATTTTTTACCAACAAAAAAGAACCAGATTTATTTGATCTACTGGATTTGGTTGCTCTTGGAACTGTCTGTGATGTTATGCAGATTACAGGCCTAAATAGGGCTTTTGTTTTACAAGGATTAAAAGTTATGTCAGCAAGAAAAAATGTTGGCTTACGTGTTTTGTTTGACGCTTTGGGAATCCTTGAAAAACCAAGTGTTTCGCGATTAGGGTTTAGTATTGGGCCATGTATAAATGCCGGAGGAAGAATTGGAGAAGCATCGCTCGGTGCAAGGTTGCTTTCCACCGATGATGATGATGATGCACATTCAATCGCGCTAAAACTAATAGATTTGAATAATGCAAGAAAAATGCTAGAAAATGAGGCTATTTTGGAAGCTACAACACAAGCGGAAAATTTTGCCCACTTAGGTGTAAATTTTATAATGGTAAGTGGTAATTGGCACCAGGGAATAATTGGTATCATTGCATCAAGACTAAAAGAGCAGTTTCACTTACCAACGATAGTAATATCTTTAAACAATGGAATAGGAAAAGCAAGCTGTAGGTCAATTTCTGGAGTAGATATTGGTGCTGCGGTTCTTTCTGCAAAATTTACCAACCTAATCATTGAAGGTGGTGGTCACAGTATGGCAGCAGGATTTTCGATTGAAGAAGATAAAATAAGTGATCTACATGATTTTTTTACTGAAAGATTTGCAAACTCCACAAACGATAAAACTATAAAAGCTGATGGTATAGTAACAGCTAAAGCAATAAACTTATCCCTTTGGAATCAACTGCAGCGCTTAGAGCCATTTGGAGCTGGCAATCCTGAACCAAGATTCATCATTCAAGGGGCAAAGATAAGAAAGCCGGAAGTTATAGGAGTTGACCATATAAAATGTTTTATTGCTGACGATAATGTTATGGTCAAAGCTATTGCGTTTCGCTGTGCAAATACTGAGCTCGGCTCTGCTATTATGCAGGGTAATGTTAAAGCCATTTTGGGTAAAATCTCTATGAATTACTGGAATGGCAATGAATTTATACAATTTATGATAGAAGATGTCTTAACCATTAGTTAAGTTACTATTTTAAAATAATTACCTATCAATCTCACCAAAGACTATGTCGAGTGAACCGATAATTGCTGCAATGTCAGCAAGCATGTGTCCTTTTGCCATGAAATCTAAGGCCTGTAAATGCGCAAAGCCAGGTGCTCTTATTCGACATCTATAAGGTCTATTGGTACCATCTGAAACTATATATACTCCAAACTCACCTTTTGGCGCTTCAACAGCCACATATGCCTCACCTTCTGGCACATGATATCCTTCTGAATAAAGCTTAAAATGATGAATCATAGCCTCCATAGATTCTTTCATTTCTGCTCTTGGCGGTGGAGAAATTTTTCTATCTTCAGTTTTTATTGACCCTTCAGGCATCTTCTCTATGCATTGCTTCACCAAGCTGATAGATTGTCTGATCTCCGCCATTCTTACTAAATAACGGTCATAACAGTCACCATTTTGGCCAATTGGTATATCGAAATCTAATTGGTCATATATCTCATATGGCTGGCTTTTTCGCAGATCCCAAGCAAGCCCAGCAGCACGGAGCATTGGTCCACTAAAGCCCCAATCAAGCGCCTGTTTTATTGATATTTCACTAATTCCTACAGTGCGTTGCTTCCATATCCTATTTTCTGTTAGAAGCTCATCAACATCATCTATATACTTTGGAAATTGCTCTATAAATTTTGCAATATCTTCAATCAAACCTTCTGGGATATCTGCTGCAAGTCCACCTGGCCTTATATAAGCTGCGTGAAATCTTGCACCTGAGGCCCTTTCATAGAACTCGAGTATTTTTTCTCTCTCTTCAAAGAGCCACAAAAGAGGGGTCATTGCCCCAACATCAAGCGCTTGGGAAGAGATATTTAGTAAATGATTTAGTATTCTTGTCAGCTCACAAAATAGAACACGCAAATATTTTGCCCTAATCGGAACTTCGCACTGCAATAATTTCTCTACACATAACGAATATGCATGCTCTTGTGACATTGGTGACACATAATCAAGGCGGTCAAAATAAGGCAGAGCTTGAAGATATGTTTTATGTTCTATCAATTTTTCAGTGCCACGGTGCAAAAGCCCAATATGGGGATCTGCTCTCTCGATCACTTCACCATCCATCTCTAAAACAAGTCGTAGCACCCCATGTGCAGCTGGGTGCTGAGGACCAAAATTTAGCATCATTGTCTTTAGATCAGGCATGCTTTGGTAGCTTAAGGTATTGGAATTGTATAGGGTAAAATGTGCTTAAAGTCAATAGGCTTCTTGTACAAGCTATAACTCATCGTTACAATAGAAAAACTCTCAAAAACTTCACCACTTCTTCATGATCTGATAGACAATGTTTATGTGTCACATACAATTATTGCACTTATGTTGATCAAGGCAGCGAAATTATGTATAGATAATTTTGATTGAGAAATAGTTTTTCTACTATATAAATTCTACTTTAGAGTAATCAAAATTAATGAAAGACAATAAATATAGTTTAGGTTTAAGGATCATTCATTGGTTAATGTCTGCTCTTATTATTGGTATGCTTTGTTCTGGACTGTACATGAAAAGTTTGCCGATTAGCAGTGAAATTAAATTCAGCATATACGCTATTCATAAGGCTTGTGGCATCACCGTTCTTGGATTAATTATAGTACGTATATTTTTTCGCGTCTTTACTTATGTTCCGCCATTACCAGCCAATTTTTCTCGATTCGTAATCAATGCGAGCAAAACGATACACTTTGGTTTGTATTCTTTGATGATGCTAATGCCACTATCTGGTTATGTCATGTCTTCTGCTTCTAGCAAAGAGATCAAATATTTTTTCCATATCCCTTTATTAATTAACCATAATGAAGATCTAGCTAGTGCAGCTAATCAGTTACACTCGATACTTGCATATTTTATGATACTCTTTATAGCCTTGCATATAATTGGTGCTTTAAAACACACATTTATAGATAAACAAAACATTTTTAAACGTATGATATAGGTTGTATGTTAAATAGCCTCTGGAAAAAAGGAACAAATTTTCTCGGTAGTGAGTTTGCCATAATGGGTGGTGCTATGAGCTGGGTTTCAGAGAGAAATTTGGTTTCAGCAATCTCAAATGCTGGTGGATTTGGCGTGATTGCTTGCGGTGCAATGTTTCCAGACTTACTGAAAAAAGAAATCATAGAGACACAGAAATTAACTAACAAACCATTTGGTGTAAATCTAATTACTATGCACCCAAAGTTGAGTGAGTTGATAGATGTGTGCATTGAAACGAAAGTAAGCCATATAGTGCTTGCCGGTGGACTACCAACGAAGCCTAATATAGAAAAAATCAAGAGTGCGGGCATTGAAGTTATGTGTTTTGCACCAGCATTAAGCCTCGCGAAAAGGTTAGTAAAAATGGGAGTAGATGCGTTAATAATAGAAGGTATGGAAGCAGGAGGACATATCGGTCCTGTTAGCACTTCTGTTCTCGCACAAGAGATATTACCTCATTTTAAAAATGAGAAAACACCGGTGTTTGTTGCAGGTGGAATAGGAAGAGGCGAAATGATAGTGAACTACCTAGAAATGGGAGCAAGTGGCTGTCAAATAGGTACATTATTTGTCTGCACGAATGAGTCAATCGCTCACAAAAATTTTAAAGAAGTATTCATCAAATCAGCTGCGCGTAATGCTGTATCTTCTGTGCAGATTAGTGCTGATTTCCCTGTAATTCCAGTAAGGGCTATAGTTAACAAAGCAAGTGACGATTTTATGGAGCATCAAAGAGACATTATTGATAAATATCAAAATGGAGAAATCTCAAAAGAAGATGGGCAGCTTGAAATAGAAAAGTTCTGGGCTGGAGCTTTAAGAAGGGCAGTAATTGATGGAGATGTTGAAACAGGATCTTTAATGGCCGGTCAAAGTGTTGGCATGGTTGATAGAGAAAAGCCTGTAAAAGAAGTGATAGATATGTTAGTTCAACAGGCAAGCAATTATGTTGAAATGTAAAACCAGTAATCAGCAAAGCAAATAGTTAGCAAATTGCTATAATTATCCGTAATAAGGCATAACCGCTTAGTTTTAATGTAAAATTAACGCTAAAGAGGTATCTATACATTTTGTTATGTATGGAGAGATGTTATGCTAAGTACTTCAAAAAAAACTCAGAGTAATGAAGTAGATATTAACCAAAAATTGTACGACACTATATACAAGAAGGTAACAAAAAAAACACATAGCAATCAAAGTCCAAAAAAAGATGGAGATGGAACTATCAAAAAATGCATAGAGTTGTTCAACAATGGAGCTGATCCCAATGTATTAATTCAATTAGAAAAATTACTGAGAGAGCAAGAAAAATATTATAATTATTACACTGAGAAATTTCTTCCAGCATTGAAAAAAAAAGTGATAGAGTCAGGGGAATTAATGAAACCTTCAGTACTTAACAATGAAGAAAAATCATCACAAAGATCACCAACAATAAAAGGGAAAACATTAAAAATAATTTCAGAGATTACTAAAAAGAGCAACAATAAAGATCATTCTAGTAGCACTATTCAAAATCAGAAAAGTCTTAGAAGTAATCAAGCAAATAGACAAAATAATACTATGGAACTATTTAACAAACAAATTCTTTCTGGTGAAGTTGAAATTCCCAAAAATTCAGGTATTAATCCTCTGGAAAAGGATTCTTTAGCTAAGGGTGTAAGTGGAAAAGGAATCTCTGGAACATATAATTCCTTGAGAAGTTTAGATAGTTATGATGCTTCAACAATTCTTACATCAAAACAACCGCAAGCAAGAAAGAAGATCACACAATCACAATTGAATAGTCAATCTGATCTTTCGATTGATAGTAAAGATTTAAAAAATGAAAAGCCTAATATAACTGTGAATGCTGTAGAAGTGCCAAGTGGTGCAAATACTTCTAAACTCAGTAGTAGTAGTGATTTAGATAGTCGAATAAATTCATCTAGCTTGGCATCAAGTAGCAGAAGGAACAGCTTAACTTCAGTAACAAGCATTTCATCTGAGGAAAGTGTACACTTAAAATTAAACCCTGCTGAGGAAGATAATAGTTTGCAACTAGAAGATGAAGAAAAAACAAAATTAGCACATCCGAACAAAACAAGGCCCAAAGGCCCAAGCGGAAGAAGATCCCCTTCTAAACATTATAAGAAGACTGAAGAAGGTCCTCATTGTGTGATCTCAGTGACAGGCAGTAAGGTAAAAGATACAATGCAATCCAATAATTATGAAAATAATAGTAAAATTAAACAACTCAATAACAAAAACCTTCACGTCGCACTTGTAACAAGTTCTGCTCTCTTAGCAATAGGGTGCATTTTTGCAGGAGCAATGACATCAGGATTAGTAGGAGCAGGACTGTTTGTGGTGGCTGCAGTGTTTGCTACAGCTGCTGCTGCTGAATTTTGTTCAAATATTCTGTCAAGTAAATTGATATCCATTAGTGTGAGTCCTCTTGTTGATAATAAAGGGCTAACACAGTGATAAAAGTTAAATATGAGTTACTTATGGTGAGCAAGTGAATTCGGTTCTTGCCTATTGATGTAAAAATTGTTACAGTTAAGGAGTATCTTAAAGGTATTTAGCTGATGCGTATTCAATTGGGTAGAGTTTTTGCTATTGTAGCCCTGTTAAGTTTTATCTTCATGTCATGTTCTAGCAAAGCAAGTGATGAATTGAAAAATATACCAGGAACGTTGAAAGAACTTATTTCTTCATTTTCAGTTAAAGATACTATGGAAAATATGAATCCTTCGACAATTATAGGGTTATGTATAGCTACAGTGATACTTGCAGTAGTGTTCAGAGGTCTAATTTTCTTCATGATACTGTTTGGTGTACTGATCATGATGTTTGGGAGTACAGAAAAAGCAACAGATTACTTGAAAGAAAAATTCAACTTTGCAAAAGATATAAAATTACAGCCCGACAGCGAAAAAAAAGATAAAAATTAAGATAGTATTTTTATGTTTTTTAATTATCTTTTTATTGAATACACATAATGTTGTATGCAACCAAAAGTACCGGCCACTAGCTCTAATTCTGAAAAAAAGAACAATTTAGCGTTACTAGAAAGTATTAATTTAGATTTTATCCCTTATGCTTGCCACTACGATGAAGAAACTATACTAACAAAACAGGGGGAATTGTTAAAAATAATCAAGTTAGAAGACTATTCTTCAGTTGATAACTATGGTGATCTTAGAACTGAAATTAGAAAAAGTATATCAAAAAATATCCAGAGTTTATATTTTACAGTTTGGATTCACACTGTCCGTAAGCGCAATAAACTGAGCTTACAGTGGAATAAAACTGCAGACTTTTCCGATCAGCTACACTCAACGTGGTTTAATAAACTAGTTGATAGTAAACTACAGTATATAAATGAGTTATACATTGTGGTGTTACTTAGTGATTTTGGCAAACATATTAATAATGCATTTTTTTTTGGCAGGATAAAGAATAGGCACAAGTTATTTTTACAAAAAAATCATCAAGAATTACAAAAAATAACTGACCTGATTCAAAAAGATTTAGAACCTTTTGGAGCTAAAAAACTGGGCCTTAGGTCTAGTGAAGGCAAAATATATTCTCAAATGATGGAATTTCTCCATTACATTATTACATTAACGCACAAAGATTATCCAATATGTGAAAGGGATCTATCGCAGCATGTTAAAAATTTAAAAGTAGCTTTTGGTTTCAATAAATTTCAAACATCGTTTGAAGGTCAACAGAAGTTTGGTTCTATTTTTTGCATAAAGGAATATCGAGAAATCCCCTTAGAAAATATAGATAGGTGTTTGCAACTTGACTCTGAGCTTATCATCACAGAAATAATAATATTTACTAGTAATAATAAAGCAGTAAAAGAATTTAAAAAACAAATTAATATACTGCAAATCAGTGAGGACAATACCTTACTTCAAAACTCAGGAATAAATGAAATAATAGAGCTTGAAAAAATTTCTGCTATGGATTTTTGTCAACAGAAAATTATTGTTACAATCTTTGCAGATGATAAGAATAGGTTAGCTAAAAATATCAGCGATTTATCCTCTGTAATGTCGTTAATCGGGTTGATGATGTTTAGAACTGATCTGCACATGGAAAATCATTTTTGGGCACAGCTTCCTGGAAACTTTGCTTTTGTTACACAACCAAAAAATATATTAGAAAAATATGCTTGCAGCTTTGCTATGTTGCATGATTTTACATCAGGTACGTTAAAAGGAGGAAGATGGAAAGAAGCAGTAACAGTTTTTTTTTCAAAAAAAGGCAGTCCTTACTTTTTTAACTTTCATGGAAAGAAAAATAATGGTCATACCACAATACTTGGAGCTCCAAATTCAGGTAGAACCTCACTGATCAATTTCTTACTTTCGGAATCAAGAAAATTTAACCCTAGGATTGTTATATTGGATAATACTGGAAAATCAATAATATTTACTAAAGCAGTAAGCGGCCAATATTACATAATTGATCCAAAATATAAAGATAAAAGTCTAAAATTTAACCCACTGAACATTGAAGATAGTGCTTCTAATCGCAATATGCTTGTTGAATTGATCAAAAGGATGGTTGCAGATGCAAGTTTGGTAGACGTAGAAGAAAAGACAAAAAAAATTGTAGATTCTATATTTGCTATACCAAGAGAATCGCGATCTATTTCTCAAATTTCTGAAGTGCTTTTACTTCTTGGAGGCAAAATAAGTAAATGGTGTGGTGAAGGTGAATTTGCTTACTTATTCCAAGATGGTGATGAGTCAGATATTGACTGGGGAACAAAAACTATATCCCTCAATACTGCAAATCTCACTAAGCAAAAAGAATGTATGTCCGTGATACTTTACTATTTCTTATACTCTTTCGAAGCAAAATGTGATGGCTCACCTGCAATACTTGTTTTGGATGAAGCATGGGAGATAAGTAATATTTTTCCTACAGAGGGAGAGTTTGACGACTGGATGCAAAGAATGACAAAGTTAAATGTTGTAGTAATTCTAAGTACTGAAAACTTAAACCTAGCATTTGCTAGCAAGTTTACTCAATATTTAGATAAGCATGTCGATACGAGAATCCTGATGCCGAACATAAATGCAAACAGGTTATACATGAAAGCATTTTCTCTGTCGAAAGAGGAACTGAATGTCATTTTGCAAACACCAACACAGGAAGGTTTATTTTTGATAAAGCAATACAAAGGTTTAGTAACTTTAAATCTAGATTTGAAGAATATGAAAGAAATACATGTACTTTCAGCTAATAAAGAGACTATAAAGTATATGTATGAAGCAATAAAGGAAAAAGGCGAAAAAGTGAGTAAGTGGTTACCGGCGTTCTATGAAAAATGTAAAGCTTAATTTTTTATTGATATTCTCCTTGATATTTTGTCTTTCTTATCAAGGATATGCTGATTGTCCGCCTCTTGTAGAGAGTAATACTACACTTGAAGCTGGAGGCAAAAAAGCTTTGGAGGGTTTTTTAGCAATTTTTACTTTTGGTACTAAAGGTAGTTTTAAAGTTGATGAAAAGCTATACCAATATATTACAGTAAGACAAGTAAAAGACCAAGGAATTGATGGTTATTTTAATCCAAAGATTAAGGTCTGCGACTACGAAGGGAACGACAACTGTTATATATTATCCAGTGGAACATCTTGCCACAAAATATATGGCACACAAGCCACAGGTGCTGGAGTTTCTGCAGCAGCTTTTATCGATTGGGAAGGAGATAGAATGTTAGCTGATGGAACAATTAAGACAGATAACAGTAAAGAAATCAAAGAAGGAATTGCGAAACGCCTTGAATGGGAATGGGCAGATGGTGTTACTGATGAAGAAAAAGTAAAATTTGCTAATGCCCCTAAAATATGTGCTTGCAGTCAGAAAGGGGCTTGTATGGACACTTTTTTTGGAGGTCTTTCTAGAATCTTTTCAGGGGAAAATATTTTCCGTCCAGGGAATATGGAAAATGTTTGCGATACCTGCTATCAAACCAAAGTACAATGTGTGCCTGTACCACTTGCACCTGGCCCACCTCCATTTTGTGAACAACTTGCGATGTCACCACCACAAGTTAGAATTGTTCCTATAACAAATGAAGAAAATGATTATTTCCATCCAAGAGTTGGAGTCATTATTGGTGAGCTGAAAGAAAGAAGGGAGCTACCTTTTCCGCGCGGTTTTTCAAATAGTGAGAATACTCCAATTTATCCATTTACTATTAAAGATACTATCCATTATCTCAAAACCTATAGAAAAAAAGGTCAGCTCTGCGCTGAATACTATGGTACTGAGGAAGAAGAGTCCGAAAGAAAATTACAATTTCCTGCTCGCTGCTTCCCAGCGCCACCTGCTCCAAAGATTGAAGAAGTGAGCATACCAAAGCCTAATGAGGGTAAAGGCGAAAATACGCTAAAAGTAAAAATGAAGATGAGTGAGAACGTTTGTACTTATGACGCACGTGGAACTCACAGTAATGGCATCTGTACTTTTTATGTTAATAAAAATTCTCCTACATATGTTGGCCATCTACCTTTAAAAGTAGTAAAGCCAGCAATAGTGGCAAAAACAACTGATAGCAGTAACAGTAAAAGCGACATCGATAGCGTAATAGAAGGTATATTAAAAAATAATTCGCAATTTGAAGTTCTAGAAAAATATGGGTATGTTCCCGATATCGAAGCAGAATGTAAAGAGCTTCAGAATGGTAAGTGCAAACTAGATGGCTCAGGATATCCAAAAGTAGAAATAAAATATAAAGAAAATCCTAAAAGTAAAATGCTCTGCCTTTCTGGGTGGCAACCAGAACCGGAGGAATTCGTTCTTGAAAAAGGAAGTGAGCTAATATCACTGAAGTCAATGAGAGCAAGATACAATAAATACAATACTGTTTATTCAAAGGAGTCTGATCAGCTTTATTATTTTCCCTGTAACGAAACAATTGAGGTTTTAGCACAGCCACAAGATGCACTGAATGAAATAATATTTAATAAAAAAGGATATATTTCCATTCCTGCTGAAAATAAGTCTAGAGATAACTGCATGGCAAAAGAGGATAAAGAGGTAGATACAAAACAAAATTGTGACAAATGCAAAATAGTATATGAGTTAACAGATGGAAAGTATGAAGAAAAAAACTGTAATCACGGTGATGATGGTTGCCTCTGCTTTGATGGAGTATGTAGTCGCTCAACACAGTATGTAGATAAGAATGATAAACTATTTTACTTAAGATATGAAGAAGTGGATTGCAAGGATAAGGATGGTAAAACAGTAAAAAACGAGAAAGGTGAAATACAAAAGTGCACACAATTAAAAAATCAACCGATTAAAGCAAATAGAACAGAAGTCTTTTATGCTGATAAATTGTGTAGGTTCGATTTAGAGGGTTTAAAAAAGAGATTACGTGAAATAATAATAGCACAATTGAAACATAAGAAGCAGATTATTGAAAACAGGGATCAAAAACTTTATGAGCTTGGAGATGGCTATACAGATGATCTGTCAATGTATGATTACGTTGAAATAGAAGCATGGGGAGGTGGTGAAGCTGGTCATATAGCTGATAAAGCTCAGTCTACTGTAAGTAGACTAGGAATGCCAGGTGATTACATTAAAGCTAAACTAAAAATCAACCCCAATTATCCCTATATTAAAGTAAAAGTGACAGAAGGAGGTGGTGGACAAGAAGATGATGAATCTAACAAGGATGGGGGACCAACTTTAATAAAAATGTGCAGAGACTCTTCAGAAACAATTTGTAAAGATTTAATTACTGTTGCAGGCGGAGGTACATACAGAACCTATGGGGGAAAGAATTACAAAGATACAATAATTCATGAACAAAGTTTAAAATTAAAAGAAGAAATTAAGAAAGGGGACAAGCTAAACTCTAGTAAAGATAATAAAATAGCATATATAGAAAATGGTGAGATTGGGTATAAAGATGTAACAAAATGTAGTAAAAACTACGTGAATAAAACATATGGTGCTGGTGGTTGTATCAACGAAAGCAGCAAAAGTTATAGCAAGGGCGCTCCTGGTTACGCAAACATAAAACCTATATTTGATGAAATTAATAAAGAAAGAGTAAAAAAAATAGATGATGCTATTGAAAAAATGATACAAAATCCAGATGACATCACAGGTATTGATGATTCCTTAATAAATAAACTTGATAAAAAGATTATTGATACAATTAAAGAAGAAATTAGAAAAGAATTGTTAGGTCTATAGTCAAAGAACCCTGATGGTTGCAAATGGGGTAAAGTTGAATTTACATCACTGAGAGTATCTGTTCAGGTGCATGTCAAACCAGTGTTTCTTTTCTTGTATCTCAGTTCCCATAATGTCATCCCAGTGCGTGACACCCATTTCTTTCTAGTGCTTCCTTCCTTGTCATCACAGCTTCCATAATGTCATTCGAGTAGCTGACACTGGAATCCATGTAAATTTAACTGGACGCCAATGTCACAAACTAGTTTTCTCATCTATCTTATTTTGCTACTCTGCTGAACAGATACGTCAATTTTATCTACTGATGAGCTAGGTTTGTTGTTCTTCACATGTTGTGACAAAAGCTCCTTAACTCCTTTTTTCACAAGAAGTACTGAATTTGTATCCTTTTCAAGCATAAAAACTGTAGAGTTTTCAATTATCTCAGCTATTTGTAAAGGAGTATCTCCTGAATGGTTTTTAATATTAGCATCAGCTCCTTTTGCTAATAGTAATCTTGCTATTTCTTTGCGGCCTGTTATAGCTGCTATATGTAGAGGTGTATTGCCAATCTTATCGCCAATATTGACATTTATTCCTTCTATACTAAGTAATAACTCAACTATTTTCTTATGGCCATTCTTGATAGCTACACTTAAAGGATCTCTATCGACATTACAGCCATTGACCTTAGCACCATTATCAAGAAGCAACTTGACTACTGCTTCATGCCCATTCTGAGCAGCTAGATACAAGGGTGTGACATTATTTTTTTTATCTACTATGTTAACATCAGCATTTTTTGTGCTAATTAATAGTTCAACTATTTCAGTATGTCCGTTCTGAGAGGCTAAGTACAGAGCTGTTATACCAAATTCATTGTCTTTAGCATCAATCTCAATTTCTTGAGTATTAAGTAACACCTTTACAACTTCTACAAGTCCATTTTGAGCAGCAATATGTAAAGGTGTCTTACCATCAGTACAGTCTTTTATATTGGGATCAGCTCCCGCTTTAATTAACTCCTCTACTATAGCTTTGCTTTTAGCTACAACAGCAAAGTGTAAAACTGTACTGCCTTTAGTAGTTCTTGCATGAATATTAGCTTCTTTACTGATTAGTAACTTTACTACGTCTAAATGTCCTGAATAAACAGCAAAATGCAAGGCTGTAAATCCTTTTTTATCCTTGATATTGATATCAGTTTTTACATTAAGTAATAACCTAACTTCATTTATGTTACCATTATAAGCGGCTTGATGTAATAGAATATTTTCAACCGGGAGCGATTGAGTGCTGAACATATTTACCTCTATATAATAGTATGCCTAGTGGTACTACATCAAAACAAGGAACATTCAAGAAAAATTTTTGCATCTGGCAATCTATTTTCTCTATTCTAATATATACAAACTCTTTAAACCCACCTTGTAATCAGGATAAACTAGAGAGACACCAAGGTCTTTTTTAATTTTAGTATTGCTTACTTTTTTTGACCCTAAATAAAAACCCCGTGCGTAATTTGGTACGGAAGAAATCTCAACTGGCTCTGGAGGGCTAATATTGAGAAGCTCGGCTGCATACGTGACCACTTCAGATTGCGTAGCAGGTAAATCATCTGCACAATTGTATATCTCATAAGGCTTTATATTTTGCATGGAAGAAAATAAAATATTCGATATATCTTCAACATGAACACGAGAAAAAATTTTTTTCACATTTCTTGCTTTGCCAAGCTGCAGGTCAATTAGCGCATTTCTACCAGGACCATATATCCCAGCCAAACGAAAAATATGTACAGGCAATTTGCTACTTAGCCACTTCTTTTCAGACTCAAGGCGCTTTTCTCCTCTAATTTCTATAGGCTTTGTTTCAGATTCCTCATTCACCCAATTACCACAGTGGTCACCATAAACATTAGTTGCAGACAGATAACCAAGCCATTTAATATTCTCCAGACAATGACCGTATCTCTCCATAACATCATCGCCGTCTGGAGGAATAGAAACTAAAACATGCGTTACGCTTTTAAGCAGATCTTGATCAACCTTTTCATAATCAAAAAGTTGTATATCTTTATTTCTTGATGTACCGTTAACTTTCCAGCCTAAATTTAGCAATTTTTTCGATAGAAATTTAGCTACATATCCGTAACCAAAGCAAAACAAGTGCATGGAAATTAATTTCCAAAATTCTTCTTGATAAACTCAACCCCTAACCTTATTCCTTCTTCATTAATAATATGGCCTAATCCATGAATTGGGTATCCTTGAGCGTTTACTCCATTTTCTTTCAGAGCTTTAACCGCTAAATCAAGGGAAGAAAAAGGTACCACATCATCAGCGTCACCATGAATAATACATATGTTAGGTTTTGATTTGATCTCCGGTGCAGTTTTTGAAGGCGAAAGAAATCTACCAGAATACGCAACAACTGACGCACAAGACTGAAGCCGGGTAAGAGCCACATGTATTGCAAGCATTGCCCCTTGAGAAAATCCAACTAAAGAAAGCTGAGTATCTTTTAAATTAAGCTCCTTTAATTTTGTATCAATAAAATGATTTACAATTGATGCAGCATTTTTCACCCCATTATATAGTGCTTCTTCACTACGATCCTCTAAACTAAACCACTGATAACCATCACCTATTTCCCTCTCAAACGGAGCATTCGGTACCACAAAACATGAATCGGGTAAAAATTTGCTCATAACTTTAGCAAGGTGAGCGAAATTATCGCCACTTGAACCCCAACCATGAAAAAAAATAATCAAATTTTTCTTATTTCCATTTGGACAAATTTCTTGGCTTTGTAGTTCAATCATCTCTTCATCCCTTTATGTTTATATTTAACTTTATGGTAATACTAAATTTGAGGAACAAGACCTCACTACTGCTATAGCTCTTTGATATGAATAAATACTACTTAGCTTCAACTTTCTCTATCAATTTCTTGACCAAGCCTCTCAATCTTCTGCTGGAATCATCAAGCTCTTGAATTTGTGAAACATCTTTTCTCATGAGCTCTTTGTGATTACTCTTTATGTAATCATACATTTCCTTCATCTGAGCAATCATCTTGTTGATATCCATACCACCCATATCAGGTATCATGCTAGGCATATTTCCTTCTAGCATACCGCCAGCCATAAGTTGCTGAGACATTTGCATGAATGGCTTTAAGGTCTGTTGAAGCAAATTAGGGTCGCTTGCCAATTTTTCTATTTGCTCTTTGCAAGTATCCATGTACTGCTTCATAAATTCATCATCTTGCATTTTATCTGTCATAATTACACCTATTTGAAACTAATATTATATATTGTTTTTAATTAAAAACAATACAAGAACAACTATATTAATACTTGATTAAATGACAAATTAACTATTTTAAAGGTTCACATACTCTCTTTAACCATTCCTTATCTTTTATGCCATTTTCTATATTTTTATAAACAAATTGGTGATAGCTATTTATCCATTTAACTTCATCTTCAGTAAGCATTTGTATATCTATTAGCTTTTTATCATAAGGAACAGAGGTCAATTGTTTAAAGCTTAAAAAGACGTTTTCTCGCCTTTCAATATACATCAGATTCTCAATTCTTATTCCATACTTTCCTGGAATATAATAACCAGGCTCGTTAGAAAGTATCATGCCTGGAATGAGTTCCACTTTATTTCCTCTTGATATTGCTTGCGGTCCTTCGTGTACCGAAAGGTAACTTCCTACTCCATGTCCTGTACCGTGCATGTAATCCATTCCAAATTTCCATAAATGTATACGCGCTAATATGTCCAATTCTCCACCAGTAGTGCCAGAAGGAAAGACCGCACTTGCTATCGCAATGTGAGCTTTTAATACTATTGTGTAGTGAGCTCGTTGCTCATTGGTTGGACTACCAATTGCTATAGTTCTTGTAACATCGGTTGTGCCATCAAGGTACTGACCACCAGAGTCAATTAAATACAGCCCATCTTCTTGAATGACTTTATTTGTCTTATTGCTTGCACGATAATGAATGATTGCTCCATTCTCGTTGAATGCTGAAATTGTTGGAAAACTCGATTGCTTAAACAAATTCTGCTCTTTTCTGTATTCTAAAACTTTTTCTTCAGCTTCAAGCTCAGTAATTTCACTGTCAATATTGTTTTCAAGCCAATATAGAAAATTTATAACTGCTACTCCATCTTTGATGTGCGCACTTATAGCTCCAGTTATTTCAGTTTGATTTTTTACTGCTTTGTGAATCAAACAAGGATCCTCCTTCTCAATTATCTGCTTATTTTCTATTAGACCTCTTTCATTACTTATTGTCATCCCAGTGCTTGACACTGGGATCCATGCTTTTTTATTTCTGGTCAAGCACTGGAATGACACCGAAGCTGATTTTTCATTTAAATAATGGTTATACAAGGGATCTATTGCATTCATAATGCTCATTGGAGTCGTGCTTGGATCTATCACCACCAAATTTAACTTATGTAGTGAATTTTCTAGCTCACTAATATCAAAAACATTTATATGGTTATCAAAATTTGCTTCTATAGTTGAATGTTCTTTATCTTGAATAAATAAATCAACATTGGCATTTTTATATAATATAGCACGACCCAATATACAAGGAGTATATTCAGCACTTTCATTTCTTAAATTTAATAACCACGAAATTGAATTTGGATCAGTCAGAAGCACTGCTTCAGCCTCTATGTTTTTAGCTACTCTTTCACATTTATCCTTACTACTCTCACCAGATACATGTGAGACTATTGTTTGTGCTTTATGACTACTATCTTTTTTAATTAAGTATGGTACTAGTTTACAAATGCCTTCATATTTTCTTATGTCCTTCATAGTAAAATATTGCGGATAGTAACCCAGTGAGGTAGTCAATGTTAAGTTTGCTTTTACCCATTTGTGTGGATCCTCTTCTTGTATATTATATACTCGAAAACTGCCCTGATCGAGCTGACTGCGAGCTTGTGTGATATAGCGTCCATCTGTAAAAAATGGGCACTTATTACTCTTTGTAACGATAAGTAGCCCATTTGTTCCCGTGAAGCCACATAACTCTGCTAACTCTTTTGAATATTCATTTAAATACTCGTCTTTAGTATTCAACATAAATGCATCAACATTTATTTCGTGCATAAAAGAGCGAAATTCTTCGATTTTTGACATGTTACGCAGAATTAGCAGCTATTTTCGTTTTCTTATTCCTAAGGTACACTAATATGCTAACTATCGCTGCTGGAGTGATACCTTGTATTTGCTTCGCAATACCAATTGTTGCTGGCTTTATTGACTGCAACTTTTCTATCACTTCAGTTGACAAGCCTTTAATCTGTGAGTAGTTGAAATTAGTTGGAATTTGAGTATTAACTTCCTCTTGTAGAAACTTCATATCGGCTTCTTGTCTTACTAAATAAGGCTTGTATTTTGCTTCAATTGCAACTGCTTCATATATTTCATTCTTGGCTATGCTATCAGTTATAGTGTTATTCCAGCACATGACGCTGGAATCTACATTTTTTTCAGTGTCAACTGCATCCATTCTATCATCATTCAAGTACTGGATCCCAGTGTCAGCTACTTGGATGACAGGAAGAGGTGCTTTGGTGTTATGCAAGTAGCTGACACTGGAATCCATGTTTAACTCTGGCCATATTTCTCGTAATTTATTCCAGTCAATATTTGGATAACCGAGCAAATTTAATGCTGTTTTTCTTATTCCATCATAAGATATTTTAATGCCATAGGACCTGAGCTGCTCAGGAGTAATTGTTAGGCTCTCTAATTTCTCCTCAAGTTGCTTAATGGATTTAAGTTTATCCTGCAAAACAGAGTATCTCTCATGCGACACAAGAGAGATGTCATAACCTTTTTGTGTCAATCTTCTATCTGCATTATCTGACCTGATTGCCAGTCTATATTCTGCACGCGAGGTGAATAATCTGTAAGGCTCAGCAATTCCCTTAGTGACCAAGTCGTCTATCATTACACCGATATATGAGTCTGTACGATGAAGAACAAAACTTTTTTGAGATAAAGAGAATGCTGCATTGATTCCGGCAATAATTCCCTGCCCGGCTGCTTCTTCATATCCAGTGGTACCATTAATTTGACCAGCAAAATATAGTCCTTTAACTTTCTTAGTTTCGAGAGTATGAAATAGCTCTCGTGGATCGATATAATCGTATTCAACTGCATATCCAGGTCTTAATATTTCTGCATTTTCAAGCCCTTTTATACTCTTTATCATTTCATACTGCACTTCGATGGGCAATGAATTTGAAATTCCATTTGGATATATAGTGTTATCATCAATCCCTTCTGGTTCTAGAAATATTTGGTGATTATTTTTTTCTGCAAATTTTTTAACTTTAGTTTCAATTGATGGGCAGTATCTTGGTGCAATAACGTTATCTAAATATGAAGAAGCTGATCTGTGAAGATTCTCTCGAATTACTTTGTGTGTATGTTCATTAGTATGAGTAATAAAACATGAAACCTGAGGCTGGTTAATTTTCTCTGTAAGATAAGAAAATGGTGTAGGTGGATTGTCACCCACTTGTTCTTGTAATACCGACCAGTTTATAGTGCCACGATCAAGCCTCGGTGGAGTTCCGGTACGTAATCTGCCCAGTTTAAAATCATACTTCTTTAGCGTATTTGCAAGCTCTATTGCAGGTTTATCTCCCATTCTTCCAGAAGGAGTTGTTTGCTCTCCTATATGAATCACACCACGTAAAAAAGTCCCTGTAGTCAAAACAACTCTGCTTGTCAGTATACGTTCACCTGAGTCTGTTATTACAGCTTTTATATAAGATTCTCCATTGCTATCACTTTCGATAAGAAAATCGTCAACTGACTCTTCTTTTACTGTCAAGTTGTTATAATTTAGAATAATTTCCTGTATTGCTTTTTTGTATAATTTTCGGTCTGCCTGTGCACGTGGGCCCCATACCGCTGCGCCTCTGCTGCCATTTAAAACGACCGAGTGTATGCTTGCTCGGTCGATAGCTCTCCCCATTATTCCATCAAGGGCGTCTACTTCTCTAACTACAACACCCTTTGCAACTCCTCCAATTGCTGGATTACAAGACATCTCTCCTATAGTTGAAATTTTGTGAGTTATAAGTAGTGTGTTTGCACCAAGGCGAGCTGCAGCTGTAGCTGCTTCACACCCGGCATGACCGCCACCTACTACCACTACATCGTACTTATGCATCTTCTTGAGTAATTCCTACTCTATAATATTCCAACTATCAGTGATTGATGTCAAATTTTACAGATTACAACATTGCACACTAACTTAGCTCAAACTGCCGTCTCTCTCGCAGAAAAAACTTTTTCAACTTTGGGAAAAATGATACTTTTATTAACTTCTTCTTCCGGAAAGGTAATACATTCATCTACTTCTTCTTCCTGAGATATTTTGACATATGTAGAATCTGTAATCGAAATTGCACTTACTGCAGATTTAATTGCTGTTTCATCTACACAATGCACTATAGCTACAGTTGCAAAAAGCCCTAAAATCGGTGCTATCAGCCCTATCATTCCACTTATTAATGTAAATCCTATTTTTGGATTAGGAAAAATAGCAGCTATGCTTCCAGCAAGTGTAACTCCAATTGCAGCGCTTGTAGATATCATCAAACTCAAAAAATTTGCTACTTTTCCATGATCCTCCTCAATAGGATCTCTTTTGCAAAACTTATATAGCAAACATCCTACGTGAAAAATCGCAATCAATGCTGGAGCTATACAACCAGCAATTCCACCTATGGCTAAAGGTGATGAAGTGTCAAAACTTAACCACCAAGCTAATACTCCTAGTGCTGACACTATACTATAAGCTAACAAACAAATATACATACAATCCCTCTCACTAATTAATAGGCATCATTTTTACTCTAAATCGCAAACTTCCCCTCCGCCATCTAAATACTAAAGCAACAAGGAATGCTAACGGACGTGCAAAAATATCTAATGTTTATATTTATGTAAAGTGGAAATTTTTAGTGGGGCGAGCGACCAGGATTGAACTGGCGACATTCAGTACCACAAACTGACGCTCTACCAACTGAGCTACGCCCGCCAAGGTATAAAATTTCTAACACACAAGCATAAATAGTCAATTAATTATTTAAGCTACCTACTTTTGCATAGAGTTTTAAGTTTAGCGAATAAACATTTTCATTTATGCTTTTAGCATTATAGTTAATCGTATTGAAATCGTGATATGTTTAAAAGTATTTTCACATTTAGTTTTTTTACAGCTATTTCAAGAATTTTAGGGCTAATAAGAGATGTATTGATTGCTACGGTTATTGGTGCAACTTCTCTTGCAGATATATTCTTTTCCTCGTTTCGCTTTGCTAATTTATTTCGATCGTTTTTTGCAGAGGGAGCATTTACTACCTCATTCATACCATTATACTCTGCAGAGTCATATGATAATAAAAAGGCATTTAATTTCGCAAGTAGTGTAATATCCATTACGTTTATTATTCTAGTAATTTTTTGCCTTATCACACAAACCTTCTTCCCTTACATGATCAAAATCTTCACTCCTGGATTTGACCAAAATAAATTTACCTTTACTGTAACTTTGTCGAAAATTATGATGCCCTACATAATCTTCGTGTCAATCGCATCACTTATTGGTGGAATGTTGCAAGTAAAACAGCATTTTGCTTCAACAGCTATTTCACCAATCATTTTGAACCTCTGTTTAATCATCAGTTTGTTTTTACCTTACATTGAAACACCGGCTCATAACCTTTCTATAGCCGTCCTGATTGGAGGGATTTTGCAGCTACTTTTAATAGTATTTAGTGCATACAAATTAAAGGCTTTCTTTTCTTTTAGTTTAGAATTAAGTAACGAAGTAAAATTATTTTTTAAACGTGTGATACCTGCAATTATCAACAATTGTGTAATACAAATAAGTGTATGGATTGACACAATCATGGCGAGTTTTATACCAAATGCAGTTTCTTATATATATTATGCCGATAGACTAAATCAACTACCGCAAGGAGTAATTGGCACTGCAATTGGTACAGTACTTCTTCCTCTGATTTCAAAACGAATAAATGATACTGAGAATATAGTCAAAATACAGAACAAGGCCCTTAATATAGGGTTAATATTAATTATGCCAATAACTGCTGCTTTTATCATTATTCCTGACATAATTTTACTTACGCTTTTTTCTTACGGCCGATTTGATTATTATGCAGTGCAGCAAACTGTTCCTACATTAGTAGCATTTTCTCTTTCTTTACCCGCATTTATTATAAATAAAGTATTGCTACCCACATTCTTTGCTAGGGGAAAGCTAAAAATACCAACTATGTTCTCATTAACGTGCCTTGGAATTAATGTAATACTAAATCTCATATTAATGAACAAATACCAACATATAGGAATTGCTATTGCTACTTCCATTTCCACTTGGATAAATTCTATTTTATTGATTAATTATTTAACAATAAATAAGATGTATAAGATTAGCCAAGCATTATTACTAAATATTGTAAAAATTCTCACTGCAACATTGGTTATGTCAATAGTTCTTTATCTCTCTAATTACTTATCAGCAGGGTTGTTTTTCGATAGAGGGCTAGCTCGTATTGTTTATTTAGTAACTTTAATAGCTTTGAGTGTTATTATTTATTCTAGCACTCTTTACCTAATTTTTAGAGGAAATTTGAATAATTTGAAATATGTATAAATTACACCCTTTGTATTGCTATATGTCATTTCAGCTACTATTCCAATATCCACTCCTTTCATTCCATAACCTATTCCTGTCATCCCAGTGTCAAGCACTGGGATCCAGAAATTTTGTTGATTATATAATCTGGAAAACCTTATTTAAGTCACACTGGATCACAGTGTCACACACACAACTGTATGAGTGTTGTGGTTTGAGAGCAATTTCCACTGGGAACCCAGTGCTCATCAGACCAGCTTCTCATGTAAAAATGCTGTGTTTTAACATAAGAATAGCTACTTTTTTGCTAATTAACTTAATGTCTAATCAAATTTCCTGGATCCCAGACTGGGATGACAAGAAGAGAAGGGATGCTGGAATGAGAGGTCTATTATGAAACTTTCTTTATACGCCATATCATCAATCTTGTTTCTATTAATTCTCATGCACGTTGCTGCAACTTTTAAGGATTGGAGTGGCTACAGAGAATATATCGTAAAAGAGTTAGAGAAGACGTATGATGCTAAAGTACATGTTGGAGGAAAAATTGAAGTTTCGCTCATTACTCCAAAACTTACTATTCACAATATATATGTACAATATAACAAAAACAAGGAACAAAAATTATCAGATTTAATTAGTGCAAAAAAAATTGAAATAAGGCCATCGTTGTTTTCATTTTCATTGCAACCAAAGTCAATCTCATTTTTGGGCATGAAAAGCAACAAAGAAAATTTACTTAATATTATAAATACGAAAGCCAATGATAATATAGTTGATATATTAATAAAGGACAGCCAAATAAGTTTTAACGCCGATACTATTAACATCAAGGAAGTTGCTATAAAAAAAAATAAGCAGTTTTTTGGTGAAGTACAGATTGGTGACAACAATTACGATTTTTCTGGAAAGGTTAATGTCACAAAAAATAATGTACACATTAGTGTTGATTCAAATTTTGCAAATTTGCTATTTAAAGGTAATAGAAATCAACAGGGTAATTTAACACTGACAATCAATAACAGTTCCGGTTCTGTGAGCAATTTAGCAAAAATCATTAATCTTAGCTTCCTTTCTTATGTGATTCCCAGCGAAAATATTGAGATATCATCCAATATCAATCTCAATGAAAGCGAGTTTACGGCAACTGATTTAAAAATTGAGTCCAAAAGCATGCAAGGCACTGGTATAATACAAAATGATAGAAAAAGTGATCATACTAATATCAATATTAGTTTTAGTAAAGTCGACCTAAAAAACGGCTCACACAAAACAACAGATATGAAGGGTCTTTTAGAATCTTTTAGAGAGGTTGTGCCAAAGAACCTGAGCTTGGATTTTAATATGGAAGCTTCAAATATTCAATATCAAAACAGGATATTAGACAAATTTCATGCTACGCTAAAATTTGCTAATGGCGAAATAAACGTTGATACTCTTCTTCAATTTCCTGGAACCAATAATATATCTCGCTTATCAGGAAGAGTTTCAAACAATGGCAACTTGTCTGAATTTAATGGTGATATATTGATAAAGGGTGAGTCGTTCATTTCACATATTTTACCTTCTATCAAGATGCAAGAAAGAGAGAAAAGTCAATTTACAGCAAGTTCTAAACTATATTTAGCACCTAGAATATTATCTCTTTCAGATATCAGATTGCTAAATAACAAAGAATCTTGGCAAGGATCAATTAAGGTAAATCACACAAAAAAACACAATATGATCGATAGCAAATTTAGCATACATAACATTAATATAGATAAATATGATTATTCATTATTCAGCAAAGTGCAATGGCTGAAAAATCTTAAATATGATGTAAATATAAGAACTAGTGTTAAAGATTCTATATTCAATGGCACAAAAATTGAAGATTTGGATTTTTCATTAAAAATACAAGAGAACAAGCTAGTTGCAGATAAAATAAAGTTATTCGGAGAAGATTTCGACATTACCGGTAGTGTAAAAATATTAGTGGATCAAAAATACACTAAGCCTTTATTAGACGTAAACCTTACAGGTAATAAATTTAATGGAAATATCTTTAAATTACCAAAACTATTAGAGGTAAAAAGAAACTCAAGAAATGAAATAAATCAAATTCAATGGTCAACAAAGCAGCTTAATTTTTTAGATGAGAAAGGAGATTTTGATGCAAACGTGGAAATCAAAACTACAGAATTTAAAATTGGGCAAAACGTCTTAAAAGATTTTAACTTGGATACAGTGATAAGAAACAACACTATCACTATCAAACAGATAAGTTACATACTAGAACATGGACAAATGTTTTTTCAGGGTTATCTAAAAGCAGGCTCAATTCACACAAAATTTTCTATTGCAAATTTGGACACCAAGGAAGTTATAGGAGTTAATAACATAAATGGCAAGATAAGCTTAAGTGGTGAAATCAAAACTCAAGGAACAAGCTTTGATGATTGGGCTAGTAACTTATCAGGAAATGTAAACTTTCAAGCACAGAAAATAGAGTTTACAAATGTGGATTTTAATTCATTCATCACTAAGTTGTTAAGCAGTAAGAATAAACCTGAAATTTCCAAGCTTGCTTACGTTGATATATATAATGGCAGTACGCTTTTTGAAAATATTAATGGAAAAGTAAGTATTAACAGTGGTGTATGTTCAACTAGTTCACAGTTTAGTACCGATCAAGCATCAGGTTCTATCTCTTCTAATTTAATCTTATCTAATTTCTCCTTAACTTCTATATTCAGACTCTTTTTCATACTACCAAATCATAATAGTCCTCTTTATATCGAGGCACACTTAGATGGCCCTATTTGGTGCCCTAAGATGAGTTTTGATGTAGACCAAATTTACAACACCTTAGTTAGCAAGAAAAATAGTTAACTCATTTAGATGTAGGATTTAAGGGACCATCTATCTTTAAGTTAGACCTTAGTAAAAGATGTTCTACTCTCACCAATGATAAGACTGATTGATTGTTTGTACATTCTCAATGCTTGCGTCGCTGCAGCTTGTGCTTGGACTCTCTGTCTCTCCAAGCAATAACTGTGTTATCTCCGTGTAGCCTTCACAAACAGACAAATGCAAAGGAGTAAAACCAGAATTGTCCACTGCATTAACATTTGCTCCGTTTTTAAGCAATAATTTCATTTCCTCTAAGCGGTTTCCGCAAGCAGCATAATGTAAGGGAGTAGCGTCATTATGATCTACTGCATTAACACTCGCTCCGTTTTTAAGCAATAATTTCATTTCCTCTAAGCGGTTTCCGCAAGCAGCATAATGTAAGGGAGTAGCACCCTTATGATCTGCTGCATTAACATTCGCTTTGCATGTCGATAACAATTCTATATGAGGAAGAGTAAATCGAGAATTACTTACTGAATTTCCTTGTTCTTGATACATAAAATACCCCCAGTTTATTACAGCTTAGTATAAATATCTACACTATATAAATATCAATTCAACTTATCACCACCGGGTAACGGTGGCAAGCCAAAAGCTTCTCTTTTTTCATTGAGCGTCATGAAGCTTGCGTTTTGCACGTATTTCCACATCTTTTGTCTTTTCTCCATTAGAATTTCTATCGCGTCTTTATCATATGACAAACATAAATCTTTACCAAACTTGGGCACTAGCCAAGAATTCAGGTGACAGATAATATTTTCTAGCGTTGGTAAAATCGTCTGTTCCCAAAGGGAAAGACGTGCTTCGATCAAATTGCTATAAGTATTATCACCTGGTATGCCAAGCAACTGCGGCGGAACGCCAAAAGCCAGTGCAATATCACGAGCTGAGCTGTGTTTAGACTCAATAAAATCCATATCTCTCGGTGATAAGCTCATTTCCTTCCACTCTAAGCCCCCTTCAAGTAATATTGGTCTTCCAGCGTTAACAGGACCTGAATAATGATCGTTTATCTGTGCTTTTAAGCGTTGATATTGCTCTTGACTTAAGTTTCCACCACTTCCATCCTTTTCTGATTTTACAACTATTGCACCACTTGGTCTTGCTCCATTTTGCAGCATTGCCTGATTCCAAGCACCAGCCTGATTATGCTGATCTATACTATATGCAGCTGCCTCAATTGGTGAAAGTCCATACCAATCATTCAAAGGGTTAAAGGTTTTAAGATGCAGTACTGTTGAACGCCCAGTCAATTTATCAACTTTAAAGTCATAACTGTTGTTATTTACGGTATAACGATAGGCATAAGGAACGTTACTTCTCCCTGGAATAATTTCAACCCTATCAGGGCGCAGAAGATAAAGCTCTGTTGGTTTATTCTGCGCCTCAATCATCAATACATAAGAATTGCCATTAACTAATCGATAAGTCACAATCCCTTCAATAAATTCCGATTTTGATGTCATTGGATTAGGAGAATAAAGTAACTTCAGTAATGGATGCGCTTTTAGTTGTGATTTTCCCTGGTCAGTAAGCTGGCAGAGAGTAAAAGGTACCGAAGATGCAGCACTTGCGATCATATTAATTGCTCGAAAGGCAATAACATTTTTTATGTAACCTTCCTCAGCAAAACTTACATAATCACGCCTACTCCAACTTGGTTCCATCATTAGTTGCAAAGCAGAGTATTCACTGCTTTTCTTTCTTTGAAAAATGTTAAAATTCATATGTGCCTCCTGAAAATTTTGTTAAAAATTTGAAATTGTAGTTGAATTATATCAATTAGTGTTACAAGAATGATGTCATCTGAGTAGCTGACACTAGTTCGTTTGCGATAGTGCCATTCAAGTAGCCCATATTTGTCATCCAAGTAGCTTGACACTAGGATCCATCTTTTTATACAATTTAGTCAAAGACGTTCCTCTTAGCGTAAAACAGCTATGCTTACCAGTTCAGTGTGCTATCTACAATCAAATTTCTGGATTCCAGACTGGAATGACATTGATAGACCTAAAGAAATTGAATATGACAGAATGGCTAATATCTAACCAACTCATTGATTATAACCATTCTGTGAAATTCATGGAAGCAAAAATTCAACAAATTCACAATAATTTATCTGATGAGTTAGTATGGCTACTCCAGCACCCTCCACTTTATACTGCAGGAATCGGTGCAACAGATGATGAGATTATTGAAAAATTATTTCCTATATATAAAACAGGTAGGGGTGGTAAATATACATATCACGGACCAGGGCAGCGCATTATATATTTAATGCTAAATCTTAAAAAAAGAAACAAATGTGACATAAAACTATATATCAGAGACCTAAGTAATTGGATCATAAATGTTTTAAAACACTTTAATATACTTGGGGAATTTAAGGAAGATAGAATAGGCATTTGGGTGAACAACAACGGAGTAGAAGAAAAAATAGCAGCTTTTGGCATTCGCTTGAGAAAATGGGTAACTTATCATGGCATAGCACTTAATGTCTCTCCGAATCTTTCCCACTATAAGGGTATTATTCCTTGTGGACTAAAAGATTACGGCGTTACATCAATGGAAAAACTAGGAGTAAAAGTTTCTCTTTGCGAATTAGATGATATATTAAAGCAAGAGTTTCATAAGATATTTTAATGTATTTTTCTATTCTTTATTTTCTATGCCTTTTACTCACTAATCCTGCAAATCAAGTTGATATTATTGCTCCTTCTTCGAAAGGAAAAGAATCAGATCTGCCTACTATAAGAGAATACGTAAAAACTTTGGATTTTAATCCTCACATTTCGGAGAAAATATACAGTAATGACAACCCATTTTATTCTAACTCTGATGAGTTTAGAGCGAATGATTTGGTTAATGCGCTCACTGATGATAGCAAAATAATTTGGTGTATCAGAGGAGGAGAAGGGGCTTCTCGGCTAATTCCTTACCTAGAAAAGCTGCCCAATGATAAAAAAGAAAGAATTGCTCAAAACAAAAAAATTCTTATAGGCTATAGTGATATCACTGCTTTACATATTTATCTGCAAGTTAAATACGACTGGCAAACCCTCCACGGCACCATGTTGGAAATGATAGTAAATAACTCTGTTGCTGAAAGCTCTGTTGAAAAATTAAAAGAATTAATTCTTAACCAACGCAACTCTATCAGATTTGACAACTTAAAGATGATAAATAATGGAGTTAGACTAAAAAATGGCAGATTAGAGTCTAAAATCATCGGTGGTAATATGACTTTGGTTGAAAACAGTATAGGAACTGCTTGGCAAATAAATGCAAAAGACAAAATTCTATTTTTAGAAGACATAAGAGTTTATCCATATTCAATTGAGCGCAGTCTAGATCACCTAAAACAAGCTCATATTTTTGATGGAGTAGATGCAGTAATATTCGGTGACTTTGTTAACTGTTATAATGATAATCTTGTCGAAATTGTAAAAGAAAGGTTTGCAAAGAGTGTTAACTTTCCTGTATTTACAATGAAAGGGGTAGGCCATGGACATATAAATGACCCTTTACCTCTTAACACTCACACTATCATCAGCATTCAAGACGAGAAGGAGTTTATGGATGTGCAACAGTTATACAAGTAGCTTTATCTTACACTCCTTTCATTCCAGCACTTTCCCTTCAACCATTCAAGTAGCCCTCCTTCTTGTCATCCCAGTGCCTAGACACTGGAATCCAGATCAAGTACGGCTATTATCCAAATAACCCTTCGTTGTTATTCAAGCAGCCCCTTCGTTGTCATCCCAGTACTGGGATCCAGGAACCTGCGTCACGCGCTCTACTATGAAGGAATGCTAGTAACTCCCTGCTGTCCATTTATTAAGGCGGCAGATGGTTTCTCTGCTCCATCAACTTTAGTACTAGGCTTTAACAATTCATATGTAGCACAACCAACTACCAGTGCTGCTGCTATAACTGCAACCACTGCTATAACGATAGGTATCAACTGAGCTGCAATTGTTCCAGTTGTAAAAAGTGCCACTGCTATAGCAGTGCCTAATAATCCAGTTACTCCACCGGCAATCATTGATTTATTACGCGCTTTCACAAAAGAGCCACCTCCTTCCTCTAATAGAGCTTTTATTACGTTTTTACCCTTAGCATAACCTTCAGCATACTTTTCTTCAGCATACTTTTCTTCAGCATACTTTTCTTCAGCACACTTTTTAGTATGTTTCTCAGCATAATCTAAATAAGTCATTCCATTTTTATCTACTGCGTTAACATTTGCTCCTTCTTTGATTAAAGCCTCTACTGTGTCTACGTGGCCATTACTAGCAGCACAGTGCAAAGCAGTCCACCCACTTATATCTTTCTCATTAACATCTGCTCCTGCTTTGATTAAAGCATTTACTATATTTGCGTGATTATTTAAAGCAGCACAATACAAAGCAGTACTACCATTGCAATTTTTCGCATCAATATTATCTGCTTTATTTTCGATTAAAATCCCTACTATCTTTTTGTGACCATTCTCAGCAGCATTATGCAAAGCAGTCATTTCATATTGATCTACTGAATCAACTTTTGCTCCTTCTTTGAGTAAAACCTCTACTGTGCCTACGCGATCATTCAAAGCAGCATGATGTAAAGGAGTCCTTTTACATTGATCCACTACGTTAACATTTGCTCCTACTCCGAGTAAAACCCCTACTGTCTTTATGTAACCATTCCGAGCAGCTATTATTAGTAACGGAAGCTTTGAGTACTCTATCCCTGAAATATTTAAGCTAAATCCATGATTTACATCAAATTTACCTTCCTCCCAATCTTTATATAGACCTTGATCCTGTTCCTTTAGTTCTTCTTGTATTTTCTCAATTATATTATTGAGATTTAAATCTTTCTCAGCCTCAATCGTCCTCAGTACTTTTTCCAGTGATTCATATTCTCCTGTCATGATTTTACCTTCAATATTAAAAGAGTTATTTAATTATTACATAATTATGATAAAAAGTCAATTAAAACAAGCTAATAACTGGGATTGTGAATAGTAAATTAGATTCAAGTAGCCTCTTTGGTGTTATTTCAGTGTTAGACCTTTTCATATCCCTACGAGCAAATTAATGTTATCCTTTTATTGCTAATCTAAAGTTTTTTATGTTCATACACTTGCGTGTTCATAGCGTTTATTCTCTGCTTGAGAGTTCGGTTAAAATTGAGGAGCTGATTGGTCTTTGTTTGCAGAACAAAATGCCGGCAGTTGCAGTTACTGATTCAGGCAACTTATTTGGCTCACTTGAGTTTGCAGAATATGCGGCAAATAAGGGAATACAGCTAATAATAGGATGCAATATTATCGTTCGACACTTAGAACAAAATTTATCAATACTCCTACTTGCAAAAAATGAACAAGGGTACACTAATTTAGTCACCTTGGTGAGTGAGTCTTTTAAAAAGTGCAAGAATAACAGCGATATTCCTTACGTTGATTTTGATGAGCTATTAAATTTAAGTTCAGGCCTAATCGCCTTAACTGGTGGATATGACGGCATATTGGCTCAACTGTTATTGAAGCAAGATAAAGAAACGATAAAAAGACTGCTCTCAGCATTCGATGGTCATTTATATGTTGAATTGCAGCGTCATGGGCTGAATAAAGAGCTAGAGCTTGAAGAAGCTTTAATAGATTTTGCTTATCAGCGCAATATACCACTAGTTGCAACGAATGATGTGTTTTTTCCAAATAAGTCTGACTATGAGGCTTATGACATATTAACGTGCATATCGGAGGGCAGTTATGCTCTCGAGAATAACAGAAAGAAGTTAACTACCGAGCATTACTTCAAATCTGTGGCAGAAATGGAGGAACTGTTCAGCGACATTCCCGAAGCAATTCATAACACTTTAGTGATAGCTAAGCGGTGCTCTTACATGCCAAGAAGCAGGCAGCCTATCTTGCCTAAATTTCCTTGTCGAGAAAATAAAACTGAGAATGAAGAACTGAGGGAGCAGGCAGTTGCAGGATTAGAATTCCGCATTGCAAATGAAACGGACATAGACCTTAAACAATACTACGATCGGCTGAATTACGAACTAAGCGTAATAACTTCGATGAACTACGCTGGCTACTTTTTGATAGTTTCTGATTTCATTCGTTGGAGCAAAGCAAATGGCATTCCAGTTGGACCGGGAAGAGGTTCTGGTGCTGGATCGATTGTTGCTTGGAGCTTACAAATTACAGATCTTGATCCAATAAAGTTTGGTCTGATCTTTGAAAGATTTTTAAATCCTGATCGTGTATCGATGCCTGACTTTGATATCGATTTCTGCCAAGAGAAAAGGGACCTGGTTATTGATTATGTTCAGAAAAAGTACGGTTATGTTGCTCAAATAATCACTTTTGGAAAATTGCAAGCAAGGGCAGTATTGCGTGATGTTGGTAGAGTATTGCAAATGCCTTACTCTCAAGTGGATAAAATATCTAAAATGGTTCCATTTAATCCAGTAAATCCTGTAACTTTATCGCAAGCGATAGAGCTTGATCAAAACCTACAGAAAGAACGAGATAGTGATGAGGTAATTGCAAAGCTTCTTGATATATCACTAAAGCTCGAAGGAATATATCGTCACGTTTCAACTCATGCTGCTGGAATTGTAATATGCGATCAAAAATTAGAAAATTTTGTTCCCGTCTATTATGATCCAAATTCGGCTCTGCCAATCACTCAATACAGCATGAAATATGTAGAGAAAGCTGGGTTAATAAAATTTGATTTTCTTGGACTTGGTACGCTAACACTAATAGATCATGTATGTCGTTTAATTAATCGTGATGAAAAAAAATTTGATATTTCCTCGGTTTCTTTGATTGATCAAAGAACCTATGAAATGCTCTCAAGAGGTGATTCAATCGGAGTGTTTCAGCTTGAAAGTTCGGGAATGAGAGAAGCTTTAATCAAACTAAAGCCAGACTGCATTGAAGATATCATCGCTTTAATTTCTCTTTATCGCCCAGGGCCTATGGATAACATTCCAACTTACATTGCAAGAAAACACGGGCTTGAAAAGCCAGATTATATTCATCCATTGCTTGAGGAGGTGTTAAAAGAAACATTCGGAGTAATAATCTACCAAGAACAGGTGATGGAAATAGCCCGTATTCTTTCTGGATATAGCCTCGCAGAAGCAGATTTACTCAGACGTGCTATGGGTAAGAAAATTAAAGAGGAGATGGATAAACAACGTGAACTTTTTGTTCAAGGAGCAACAAAGAATGGTGTTGACTACGACAGGGCAAGTTATATTTTTGATCTTGTTGCAAAATTTGCTGGTTATGGATTTAATAAATCCCACGCTGCAGCATATGCGATTATATCTTACCAAACAGCTTACCTTAAGGCTAACTACCCGCTAGAATTTTTTACGGCCTTGATGAATCTCAACATTGATGATAGAGACAAACTGAATTTGTTTTATCATGCTGCAAAATTCAGTGGAGTTGCTGTTCTTTCGCCTGATATCAGCAAATCTAAGGCTGAATTTTCAATAGAGGGTGAGCACATACGCTACGGAATTGCTGCTTTGCGTAATGTTGGTTTTGCTACAGCAGAAGGAATAGTAAATGCACCTTATAAGGACATATGGGAATTTATTCAAAATTCTGGTCATATGATAAATAAGAGGGCGCTAGAAAGCTTAATTAAATCTGGAGCTTTCGATAGTGTGCACAAAAATAGAAAGCAGTTATACGAGTCAATAGACACATTGATTTACTTTGCAAATAAAAATAGGCAGTCAAATCAAGCTGCTTTATTTGGTAATCTTGATATTCTGAAGCCAAAACTTGAGAACGTGGAAGATTTTAATGAAGAGGAAAAATTAGAGCATGAGTTATTTTCATTGGGATTTTACTTAACTAATCATCCACTTGAAAAGTTTAGAACTCTCTTGAAAAAATTAAATATTGGGTTTATCGGAGAGAGTAAGACAATAAAAACTGCTGGTGTAATATTAAATGTGCGTATGAGAACCTCAGAACGTGGAAGATTTGTTATCCTAACACTTTCTGATCCCCACAATGTTTCTGAAATAGCATTCTACAATAATGAAATAATAGAAGAAAAAAGGAATCTATTTTCACCTGGAGCATTTGTGATAATTGATCTTGAAATTTCAGAAAACACAACGAGACTATCAGGAAAGGACATATCTGAATTTACAGAAAAGGTTACTTCTCTAATGAAAGGATTAGTTTTAACTGCTGTATGTGCAGACTCGCAAAAAGTTGCTGAGGAGTTGAATTCAGTGTTGAAAAATGGAGGCAAAACCAAAATAATGCTAAAGTTTCTTCTCAAAAAACATAAAGTCAGCATCTTGTTGCCAGGTACATATTCAATCACCCCCCAAGCTATTTATGAAATATCTCACTTAAGTTGGATTGAAGGCGTAGAAATTAATACAAATAACTTGCTTATATAAAAAAGTTTTATATAATAAAGTGTTTAATTGATATTAAAGGAAGATATAGTGAATCTCTATGAATTTACTTTTATAGCACAACCGAACTTATTGCAGCAAGAAGTAGAAGAAATGGTCCAAGAATTGGCTATTTTGTTGAAAAATATTAAAGCAGATGTTATTTCTCAGGAGGTTAAAGGTCTCATAGAAAGAGAACATAGCACAGTTACAAAACAAGAGCTAGAGGCAAGTACTGAAAGCATTAAAAAAAGTCTGATTGTTTACTCTGATTTTTTTGAAACTCTGACAAAAATTTTATGGGTTGAATTGGAAGAAGATTTTTCAAATTTAAAAGAAATAAAGTCAAGAATCGATAAAGAATTGAAAAATGAACTAAGTGATACGGGAATAAAACAAAATTTTATGGACCTTCCAGGAGCTAACACTAAAAGTGCATTTATCTATAATGTAGTAAATGCTTTTAAGGAAAATATTTCACAACATCTAATAAAGCCCCTTCAAGAGGTTTTAAAAAGTTTTAAAATAGTAGACTCAAATCAATTGAGTAAAACGCTGGAAGTGCTTTTGAAAAATATTGAAGCTTCAGGATTGATAAAATATGAATATTGGGGTCTATTGGATTTTGCATACCCAATAAATAAGATGAAAAGTGGTCATTACTGTATGATGTGTATAAGTTTTACTTCAAGCATTATGGATGAATTTGAGCGTAGAGTAAAACTGAATGAGAATATTATTCGCCACTTGTCTGTACGGGTTAATGAGTTTTTTAAAGGTAAATCTTACATGCTGGATAAACAAATTGAGGAGAAAAGTGCATAATGATGAAAAGACGAAATAGTTTTAATAATTCTTACGTGTCTGTAAATAACAGAACTGGCTTTAGGCGTCCTAAGGTCTGTCCTCTTACTGCATCTAAAGATGAGGACATAGACTATAAGAATATAGATTTATTGTCCAAATTCACCTCTGACTATGGTAGAATATTACCTAGAAGGTTAACAGGTGTGTGCGCAAGAAAACAAAGAAAGTTGCGCTTAGCAATTATAAGAGCACGCTTTTTAGCTCTTGCTCCTTACTGTACTAAAAAAGTTAGGTAATTTATGTTAATAATTTTAAAGGAAAATATAACAACTTTAGGTAAGCTTGGTGAAGTTGTCAAAGTTAAGCCAGGTTATGCACGTAATTTTCTTTTTCCACAAAAAAAGGCGATGAAAGCCACTAAGGAAAATTTAATAAAGTTAGAGGAACAGCGTTTATTATTGGAAGAAGAAAATATCAAAAAATTAAATGCAGCAAAAGTGCTTGCATCATCACTGCATGATAAATTTATTATATTAATAAAGCAAGCTTCAGAGGATGGAAAGATTTTTGGCTCTGTAACCACACGTGAAATTGCAAAAACTTTATTACAAGAAGGATATGATATAAGTCATCATAGTTTATCTTTTGGTGGAATAAGTATCAAAAATTTGGGCGAGTATCAAGTAAATATAGAATTACATAGTAAAGTGATAGTTCCAATTACTATATACGTTGTAAGATCTGAAAAAGATGCACATGAATTGAGGCAAGTAAAGTTGCAAAATCAGAAATCTGAGCAACAAGAGGCAGAGCAAGATGCGAGTAAAGAAGCTACTGATGGTGATGATAGCTGATCAAAGATGATCCCTTGTTATAGTCGTAAAGAAATGTCTTCCATTGCTAAGCTGGTATCATCCCAGTGCTCCCCTCATGTCATCCCAGTGCGTGACACTGGGGTCCAGTTTATTTCATCATGGACATTATTTTATGCTTCTAGAATCCGTTGTCCATTGAATAATTTGCAAATACTTTTATATCTGGATTCCAGTGTCATGCACTGGAATGACACCATTATTGAAATAAATCAAAAATGATCCCACGCTATAGCCGCAAAGAAATGTCTTCCATTTGGGAAGAAAAAAATAAGTTTAATATATGGCTCAAAATAGAAAAATTAGCGTGTGAAGCTCAAGCAGAGTTAGGAGTGATTCCAAATAGTGTTGCTCAGAAGCTCTCTGATGTTATTGAATTTGATATTGAACGTATTAACGAAATTGAATCCATTGTAAAACACGATGTTATAGCTTTTTTAACATATGTTGCTGAAGAAGCGGGAGTTGATGTTCGTTATCTTCATTATGGAATGACAAGTTCTGACGTTTTAGATACATGCCTTGCGGTTCAGTTAAAGGAATCATGTGATATTTTGCTCGAAAATTTAAAAAATATACTTTCAGCACTGAAAAAAAAGGCTGAGGACTATAAAAATATTGTTTGTGTTGGGCGCAGTCATGGAATGCATGCAGAATCAACAACTCTTGGATTAAAATTTGCTAGATTTTATGCTGAATTTAAACGCAATTATCAGAGATTAATTAGCGCGAAAACAGAGATCTCGATTTGTAAAATATCAGGTGCAGTAGGTAATTTTTCAAATGTTGATCCGTTTGTTGAAGAGTATGTAGCGAAAGAAATGGGACTTATACCTGAAACCATATCGTCTCAAGTCATTCCTCGTGATAGACACGCAATATTCTTTTCAGTTTTAGGAGTGATTGCAAGTTCAATAGAGAATATTGCCGTTGAAATACGTCACTTGCAAAGAACTGAAGTTGGAGAAATTTCTGAGTATTTTTCCACTGGTCAGAAGGGAAGTTCTGCTATGCCGCATAAGTGTAATCCTATTTTAAGTGAGAATTTGACTGGGCTCTCACGCTTAATACGCAGCTATGTTTTTCCTGCATTAGAAAATGTTGCATTATGGCACGAACGAGATATATCGCACTCGTCTGTGGAAAGATGCATTGCTCCTGATGCTTGTATAGCAATGGATTTTGCTTTAGTACGATTAACAGATTTGATAGATAAATTGGTGATCAATAAGGAAAACATTGAAAAGAACTTAAATTCTTCAAAAGGCTTGGTTTTTTCACAACGAGTATTACTCGAGTTGGTAAATAGTGGTTTGGCGAGGGAAGAGGCATATAAAATTGTTCAGAATAATGCAATGAAAGTAAAGCAAGATAACAGTGATTTTCTGTTCGAATTGAAACAAGATAAATCCTTGCATGGAATTATTGACTCTGAAAAACTTGAGTCTTTGTTTGATTTGAAGTATTATATGAAACATATAGATTACATATATAGCAAGGTTTTTAATTAGGCTGAGTAGCTCAGTGGTAGAGCAGGAGGATCATAATCTCTTGGTCGGGGGTTCAAATCCCTCCTCAGCCACTCAAGCTAAGCTATGGTTTGGCGATAGCAGCGCACTTGACAAAATAACGTGATTCATTGTCAATTAACTGAAGTTTTTTTTCAGTTGTTCATATAGTATATGGAATAATGTATGTGAAGTGATAAAGATACAACATTTGTTGTATCTATTCAGGGGAATGGCTAATGGTATCCGTTCAAGAAAGTGGTAAGGTAGATGAGAAAAGACAACTAAATGAATTTCATCCGAGTAGCTGACACTGGCATCTATATAAAGACAATCTAATGCACTCATTTAAAGTGAAGTTTTCTGGATCCCAGTGTCTAGACACTGGGATAACAAGAAAAGAGTTGACTTGAATGACACCGAATAGGTACTGGAACAGAGGCTACTTGAATAATATTTTACCATGTCATTCCAGCACTTGATGCTGGAATCCAGAAGTTTTTTGAGCACAAAAGTCATGCTAAGTTTTTGTTGTTAAGAAAGGCTGGATAGCTACTTGCATGACACCATTTGTTACTGTGTTTTTGTCTATCTTATTTTGCTACCCTACTGAACGAATACACAAAATCTAACTTTTTTCTATACAACCAGCCAGGTCAAGAAAGGTGAATCTATCTCTTGTTGCAAATGTAAGATTGACTACCTTGCAATATTGCTCTTTGTTCCAATTAAGATGCTCCGGTAAGTACGGAATTGATAGATCTTCAAATACTTTCTGCAGGTGTTTTGCAGATAGTAAATTTTGCTTAATTAAACTAGAAATATTACTCCATTCTTTGCAAATAATCTCTTGAATTTTTTGCTGCATCATTTGCTTCTGCTTTAGAATTTTTATAAATTCGGTATTACCAAAGCACTGAGTTATATGTTTTACATCTAAAGTGATCGGTTTGGTAATCGGGTTTCGTATTGACAATATCTCCTCTTGCAAGTTAGCCATGGTAATCGTTGTCACAGCAATTTTTTCCCCATGTAACGAGGAGGAATAATCCTGTGTTACCATCTCAATTGCATGAGCTATCATATGTTCTCCTTGACTTGCAGAGTAACTGCCTTTTGACATCACCATTCCGAGTCCTGAAATCAATAAGGCTTCCATAAGTAATAAAACTACTCTTTTATCTTTTTTAGCAAGTGCCAAGTGTTCTCTGAGCAAAATTTCCTCCAGATTGCGAACAAGTTTAAAGGGGAGTTCATTATATTCTGTGCCAAGTAATAGATGAGATAATAGCCAATCGGCTTGTACTGTTGAACGGCAGATGAAATCTGCAAATCCACTTAATGTGAGGCGTGGTGGTGCGTTGGCAATTATATCGGTATCAATGTATATTGCCTTTGGAAGATGTGCTCCGAACGATTTTTTATATCCATCAACTAATATTGAAGCGTTTGCAGAGCTATATCCATTCATGGAAGCAGCTGTTGGAAAGGATATGTAGTCTTTGCCTTCTAAATAGCTTGCGTACTTACAGATATCATTAACAGTGCCACTGCCAAATGCAACCATTAAGTCACTATCTTTTGCTTTATTTCTAACTAGGTTTACAGCTTGGAGAGAAGCAGCTCTGTTCATTCTATTTGGTGTCATCCAAGTAGCGTGACACTGCGATCCATCATAGTCACGCGCTGGAATGACAGGTGTGGCTGGAATAATTAAATGAGAAACTTTATTAAGTATGTTTTTGTTTAAAAGTTTTGCTGTATTTTCATCTGCAATCAGAAAAATGTCATTTCCATATTGTCTACATATTTCATAGATATTATCAGCAAGTACTGTTACTTCCCTAATAAGAACTTGTTCTGTGTGCTGTAATATTTGTTTTAAATATCGCATAGAATGTTTACAATACGGTAATGTTAGTATTTCAAGATTGATATGAAGATTGACCCTGTAGAACTAACTAAGAAATTAATTTCTTTTAAAAGTATAACACCAAAAGACGATGGGGCAATAGAGCATATAGCAGCCATTCTCAAGAAAAGTGGTTTTGAATGTGAGATTTTAGAGTTTGGTGATAAAGTTAAAAATCTTTATGCGAAATATATAAATGGAGTACCAAACTTGTGTTTTGCTGGACATGTTGATGTTGTACCACCAGGTGAGTTAAAAGATTGGATATCTGATCCATTTAAGCCAGAAATTAGAGATGGAATGCTATATGGAAGAGGAGCAGCTGATATGAAAAGTGGAATAGCCGCATTTATTGCTGCTATGGTAGATTCAGTTGCAGGTAAGTTTCGATTCAGTGGTTCAATCAGTGCATTGATTACCAGTGCTGAAGAAAGCGCGGAAGAACATGGAACAAAGGAAGTTTTGGAATGGATGAAAAGTAAGCAAAAAAAGATAGATTTTTGTATAGTTGGAGAACCAACGAGTAGTGAGAAATTAGGTGATACCATAAAAATAGGTAGAAGAGGTTCTGCAACATTTAAATTGATTTGCCATGGTAAACAAGGGCACGTTGCCTACCCAGATCTAGCAGATAATCCAATATATAAAATGGTATCGATACTAAGTAAGATAAAAGATACCACTTTTGATACTGGTAATAAATACTTTCAGCCTTCACATTGCGAAATTACTACTATCGACGTTGGAAATAATACTAATAATCTAATACCTAGTTCAATAGCAGCAGGTTTTAATGTTCGATATAACAATACACAAACACCAGACGTTTTATATAAGATGATTGATGCAATATGCACCAATGTGACTAACGATTATAAACTTTCTATGCAGAACAGCAGGGACGTTTTTCTCTCTAATCCTGACAGCAATACTGATATTATGCTTGATGCGATAAATAAAATTACCGGTATTGATGCTGTGCTGAGCACAAGTGGTGGCACATCTGATGCTGCGTTTATTAAGGATATTTGTCCAGTAATTGAATTTGGTATGATCAACAAAACCGCACATCAGGTAAATGAATGCGTATCAATAGACGATATACATAAATTAACAGCTATATATAAGGAGTTTATAAAAAATTATTTTTACCCCACTAATAAAATATTAAACCAGATCAATGTAATTGGTAATACGCCTGATGGTCCATTATTAGCTTGAGGTGCAGTTGCATAGAGAAGAAAACTTACTAGACACATTTTACCAGCCCCTTATTATAATATTAAGGGTATTTTTGACTCAAAACTTGTCTTTGATCTGTGCAAGCTCAATAACAAAAACTCAGTAAAAAGCTTATTGGCGAAAATTATCTGTTCAGCAGAGTGACAAAATAAGATAGACAAAAAGGGTATAAGAACAAATAGTGTCATGCAACACTGGTGTTTTGTACACAAAACGTTGTAAAGCGCTTTTGTCAACCTGGATCCCAGCTCGGATAACAAGAAAAGAAGCACTGGTTTCACATAGATCTGAATAGATATAATTTCTTAAACATTTATAGCTCACATAAAACCCGGTCTGACTGTCATAAAGGCTACTCATTGCAGCAGACAACTTTCGCACTACTTCAAATTCTAATTTTCAACTTAAAGAGGTACATAATGTCAAATAACTTCAATTTCAAAGAATTTTTTCACCATCACGAAGCAAATAGCACTTTAGATGATATACAAAGGTACTGCATACTGTGGCAATCAGTGATATCACAGGCAATGATTGATGCAGCAAGTAACTGTAAAAAAACAGAAAGCTTGGTAGAGAAACGTAAAGCAATTTCCTGGCTATCAGACTTCAGTCAAGATTTTGTTGAAACATGTATACTGGCTGATTGCGATCCGTTATACGTAAAAAACAAAATACAGCCAATTCTAAAAAAGATAAAGCCCTTTTAATGAGGTTTACCCCTCTCACCAAGAAAAATATCATTTAATCTTTTTTCTATAGCTTCATCTATATCTTGGATTAATAGCTGCTTTATCATATTCACTTTCCGTTCTGCCTCTTGAAGATTATTGTTACCGTAACTGTTCTTATTACTATAACCATAACTACTGCCATTTGGTTTATTACTCATTTTTCTTCTTGTTCTGAGTATCTGAACTATCTTCTCCTTGAAAAAAGACTTCCAGCCTGTGCCAGAAAATAATTTGTAGAGAAAATGCGGAGTAAGAAACGCTACTAATATTCTAATAGAAACTCCATAACCCAAATCATCTCTATTTTCATAATACCATTTTAAATATTGATACAAATGGTAAAATGCATTTTTGAAAGAGCTAAACTCTACAGTATACCAAAAACCATTAGTGAGAAACATAAGCATAATGCTCGATGTATAAAGATACAGAGTGAAAAGAAATAGCTTGACAACTATATCTTTCAAGCTGCCCAGTATATAATTAAATAACCTTAATTTATAAAAAAGTGATATCATTTCACGCACACTTTAATAAAGCTGGGGTGGAAGGATTCGAACCTTCGCGTGACGGTATCAAAAACCGCTGCCTTACCACTTGGCTACACCCCAATATTGTTTATATCAATAACATTATTAACCCAATTAGTAAAAGATTTATTCGCTTTTCCTATGGGTATTATCACAACGGCTGGTTGATCATAAGAATGCATTGCCTCGATTTTTTCTACAATCTTATCAGCCTGATCATTCCTACTCTTCATAATTGTCACCACTTCACAATTACTATTAATTTTACCTTCCCATAAATACAGAGAATTTACTTCAGGAAATATATTTACACACACAATTAACTTCTCGTTTAACAATTCTTCAGAAATAGCCTTAGCCTCTTTCAAGTTTGAAAAAGTTATATAGACTAAAACTAAATTGCTCATTAACCGCTACATAAATGCATTTTTACTATACTCTACTTAGATTTATTCATCAAGAGAAAATAGGAGAGACCTCTTCAGTGCTTGACACACAGAAATTGAAGATGTCATTTAGTAGCTCTCCCCTTGTCATCCCAGTAGTTCTCCTCTTGTCATCCCAGTGCGTGACACTGGGATGGCTTTGTTGCATCGCTCAAGTGAAAAGAACTGGCAGTTACTGACAAAATTCATTATAAAACAGCCATTTAACTGTTGAAGAAAAAATATGCCATAAAAAATGAGAGTCAGTAACTGCCATGAATATAACAAATTTCTCCAAGAAAGAGGAAGCATTTTTTGTTATATCAATGACGCCATAGAAAATTGGTACGAGAATTGTCCAAAAATGCAGGGCGGCAACTATATTTATAGTGATAAAGTTGTGATTTTAGTGCATATAATCGTCAGTTTCTTTAGAATTGGTTTAAGACAAACAGTCGGGTTTATAAAAGGGTATTTGCAACAAAAATGAATTTTGTCAGTATAGCCCTTCTCATAATAGTCCAAAAAGAGTAAGATATGGATTGATAGTAGTGGAAGGTAAGGATGCCAGTAGCATATAGTTATGACTTAAGAAAAAAGGTAATGGAAGCATTGGATGAAGGAGAGAGTGGAGAAACTGTTGCCAAGAGATTTAAGATCGGAAAAACAACTTTATATGAGTGGAAGAAAAGACGTGAGAAAACGGGAGATTTTCAGTCAAAAAAGCCTGGAAGCGTGGCATAAAATTACCGACTGGAATGCATTTGCCGAATTTGCAAATGAGCAAGGTGGCAAAACTCAGTCAGAGATGCTGGGGCAATATTAGTAGACAAACAATTCATCGAGCACTTAAAAATATAGGATTCACAAGAAAAAAAAGACCTACGGATATAAAGAAAGAAATGAAGAAAAGCGAGCTCAATTTTCAAAGGTTATAGCAACAAAAGAACCTAAAGAATTAGTGTATATAGATGAGTCTGGACACTGAACCTATGGGTATTGCCAGAAAGGACAGCGGTTTTATGCCCTAAAATCTGGGAAGAAAACTCAACGAATTAGCATGGTTGCAGCCTTAAGTGGAAGAAAAATAATTGCTCCGTTAACCTTTGAAGGCCACTGCAATATGGATATCTTTAATAAATGGTTTGAGCAGTTTCTGACACCGATTTTGGAACCTGGACAAACTGTTATCCTTGATAATGCTACTTTTCATAAGTCTAATAAGATTTGCTAAAGGAGTTGGTGCAGAAATTTTATATCTTCCTCCATATTCTCCAGATTTTAACAAAACTGAACATTATTGGTTTGCTATAAAAAACAGAACCAGGAAAAACATTCCTTTATTCAAATCTTTTCGTCATGCTGTCGATTCTTCTTTCTTATGACCTTTTTGGACTATTATGGGAAGGGCTATAGTAATAACCTCTGAAGATTATGCATCTTCTTGATATCATTACATTGTGAAGCTCGGTAAATTCGTTTTTGTAGCTTAAATGAAGATTTCTCAAGCTTGCGCCAAATTCCATTCATACTTAACATTTTGTTGGCTCATAACATATTCACTACTATTCACAACTTTACCTTCCAAATTAAAGTGTTTACGTCTGCATATCCCAAATATTACTTTAGGCATTAGCTTCTTAAACAATCCCTCCACATAGAAGCATTTAGTGGGCCACCTTCTTAGTTATAGCTCTTTTCATAATAGTCCAAACGAGGTAAAATAAGGTTTTATAGTAGTGAAGGTAAGGATGCCAGCAGCATATAGTTATAAAAAAAGCAATGGAAGCACTAGAAGAAGGAGAGAGCAGGGAAACGGTGGCAGCAAGATTTAAAATTGGAAGAACTACGTTATGGGAGTGGCAGCAAAGAAGAAAAGAAACAGGAGATTTTCAGTCAAAAAAACTTGGAAATGGAGGTTATAATCACAAAATTACTGACTGGAATAAATTTACTGAATTTGCTAAAAAATATGGTGGTATCGGAAATGGCTAAGCTTTGGAGCAATGTTAGTATCCCAACGATCCATCGAGCTCTTAAAAAAATTGGACTCACACGCAAAAAAAGACATATGGATACAAAGAAAGAAACGAAGAAAAACGCGCTGAATTTTTGAAAATTATAGCAACAAAAGAACCTCAAAACTTAGTTTATATAGATGAGTCTGGCATTGATAACACCGAGTTATGGATATTGCCAGAAGGGACAGAGGTTTTATGCTCTAAAATCTGGTAAAAAAATTCAACGAATCAGTATGATTGCAGCCTTAAACGGCAGAAAAATAGTTGTTCCGTTAACATTTGAAGGCCACTGTAATATGGATATCTTTAATAAATGGTTTGAGCAGTTTCTGACACCGATTTTGAAACCTGGACAAACTGTTATCCTTGATAATGCTACTTTTCATAAGTCTAATAAGATTTGCTAAAGGAGTTGGCGCAGAAATTTTATATCTACCGCCTTATTCTCCCGATTTTAACAAAATTGAGCATCATTGGTTTGCTATAAAAAACAGAGCTAGTCCTCTATTCACATCTTTTCGTCATGCTGTTGATTCCGCTTTTCTATAAGCTTTTCGGACTATTATGAAAAGAGCTATATTAAGCTATATAACTCAAAATCTTGATAAAATGCAGAAAAGTTTTTTTAATTTCAGCTCCATCCTCGAAGAGTTAGAAAATAACTTTAAGCAAGTTAGTCAGAATTTTTCTGACGCAAAGGAACAAGTTTTAAATTTAGCTGTCAACTCTGAAAATTTGGCAGGCAAGTTTCTTAATTATCACCCGAATATGTGCATAGTATAAAATTAGCTTGATAGACTTCAAGAGCTTTGCCTATGAAGTCAGTGTGCTTCTTGAAATGCAATATACTTTTATTACTTTAATTATGAAAATCCGTTAAGCCTTCTTGCCAATTACTACAATATTTTCACTTGGAAAAAAGTAGTCAGGTATAGCCATGTTCTTTGGTGCAGGACCGCCAATTACTCGGCCTGATGTGTCATAATATGAACCGTGACAAGGGCAGAACCAACCGTTGCCGTCTTTTGTAGCGTGATCAACTGGTACACATCCAAGATGGGTGCATATTCCAATCATAATTAACCATTCATCTTTTCCTTTGTATACTCTTTTTTCATCTGATTCAGGATCTCTCAAATTTTCTGCATTTATGGCTCTTGCAGCCTCAATCTCTTGTTTTGTGCGCTTGCGGATAAATACTGGCTTACCTTGCCATTTTACCTTTTTTCCTTGTCCTTCTTGAATATCAGATAGATTAACCTCAACCGTAGAAATCGCTAAAACCTCAGCAGAAGGATTCATAGACTTAACCAATGGCCAAAGACCGCTTGCAGCTCCTATACCTGCCATGGCACACGTAGTTAATGTGATAAAATCTCTTCTACTCTTATTTTTGGCAAAATCTTTAACAAGAGATGTTTTTTTATTCTTCTCATTCGTCAATGATTTTTTATTTTTAGTTAACTTCTTATCCATCAATCTCTACTTGAACATAGACATATATTTTAATTTAAATATTATAGATTAATCAATAGAAATTTGCACTATTTGTTTAACCTTTGCTATACAGTTAAGAAGAAACAGAGTTGTCAATTTCGGAAATACTATCTTCAGTGGAATCGGGATCCTCAACTTTCGCTACTGACACCACCTTTTCTCTACTCTCTGTTTTAAACAGAGTGACTCCTTGAGTGCTACGTCCTGCAATTCTGATATCATTTACTGAAATACGAATTAACTTTCCTTTATCTGTAATAAGCATGATATTGTCACCCTGTTCAACTGGAAAGCTAGCAACAACATTACCGTTTCTGTCGGTAGTAAGGATATTTGTAATACCAACACCACCTCTATTTGTTACCCTATACTCGTACGCAGAAGTTCTTTTACCAAAGCCATTTTCAGTAATAGTTAATATGAACTCCTCATTCATTGCAAGTTTTAAGAACAGTTTGTTATCTATTCCTAAATCATTCAAAGTCTTTTCCAATTTAGAATCAATGGAGTTATTAATTGCAGTCCCCAGTCTTTTTGCAAGTGGAACTTTTAAGTAAAGTTCTTTTGTTTCTGTTGCTACACCTATCCCATTTAATATGGTCATAGATATCACGCTGTCATTCTTTGCAAGTCTGATACCTCTTACGCCATCTGAATTGCGACTTTTAAATTGACGCACATCACTTACAACAAATCTGATACTTTTGCCGAATCTTGTTGAAAGAAAAACATGATCAATTTCATTGCATACTTTAACTGATATTAACTTATCTCCTTCATCGAGCTTGATTGCTATTTTTCCATTGCTTGGAATATAGTGAAAATCTGCTAAAGAGTTGCGCCTTATGTTCCCATGAGCAGTAGCAAAAACTATGTTTTGATTTTCGTCATTTTCACTTGGTAATGGCATTATATTAGTTATAGTTTCACCATCGCTAAGCGGGAATATATTAACAAGTGCTCTTCCACGTGCAGTTGGCTCTGCAATAGGTAACTTATAAACTTTTAATCTATAGACTCGGCCAATATTAGAAAAGAATAAAAGGCTAGTGTGGGTATTCCCAACAAATAATTTTGTGGTTACATCCTCTTCTTTTAATCCTTGTCCTAGCTTTCCTTTTCCACCACGACGCTGAGTTCTATAATGAGAAAGCTTCACACGCTTGATATAACCATTCATAGTTACGGTTATCACCATATCCTCTTGTGGAATTAGATCTTCAGCTTCAATGTCCGTATCTGATTCCTCTATTGAAGTTTTTCGCGGCACAGTAAATCTGTTCTTTATTTCTTGTAGATTGTTTTTTATTTCTTTCATCAACTTCTCTCCTGAGCCAAGAAAAGCGATATATTCTTTTATCAGGTTGATCATTGAACTTAGCTCAGCTTCTAATTTGTCTTTTTCAAGGCCTGTTAAACGTTGCAATTTCATGTCAAGAATAGCTTTCGTTTGCAGCTCAGTTAATCTATACACTCCGTCTTTCAAAAAGCTTGTGCTGTCTGAGATTAATCCAATAATTGTGTTTATCTCAGCTGAAGTTTTCCATTCTTTATTTAAAAGTTCTCTACTTGCTTCCGCAGGATCTTTTGCACCACGGATGATTTTTATCACTTCATCTATGCTCAAGACCGCAATGTAGAGCCCTATATATATATGAGCTTTTTCCCTCGTTTTTCTTAGACGAAACTCTGTTCTCCTGATTAATACTTCTTTTCTAAAATCAATAAAAGCAGCTATAATTTCTTTCAACGACATCAAAGCAGGCCTGTTGTTGTTGAGGACTAAAGTGTTAACACTAAAACTACTTCTTAGTGGAGTTAGTCCCAATATTTGATTAAGTATAAAACTTGCTTCAGCATTTCTTCTGAGGTCAATTACTACCCTAATACCAGACTTATCAGATTCATCCCTAATTTCTGTTATGCCATCAATTCTTTTTTCTTTTACAAGCTCACCTATCTTCTCAATTAATTTTACTTTATTTACCTGGTAAGGTATTTCATCAATCACTATTGCTTGCCTATCTTGTGACAGGTCTTCCATGTGAGTCTTGCCTTGCACAACAATTGATCCACGACCCGTTGCAAATGCTGATCTTATTCCAGACCTTCCAAGAATCGTTCCCCCAGTTGGGAAATCCGGTCCTGGCATCACTTCAAGTAACTCATCCAAAGTAACTTCAGGATTATCTATATATAACATACAAGCATCTATTATTTCTCCAAGGTTGTGAGAAGGAATATTGGTTGCCATACCAACTGCAACACCGCTTGCACCATTTACCAATAGATTCGGAAATTCTGCAGGCAGTACAACAGGCTCTGTTTCATTTCCATCATAGTTTGGCCTAAAATCAACTGTATCTTCGTCAATATCATTTAGTAAAAAATGCGACACTCTGTGGAGCCTTGCTTCTGTATATCGCATTGAAGCTGGCGGATCTCCATCTATCGAACCAAAGTTACCTTGCCCATCAATAAGTGGTAAAAGAAGAGAAAAATCTTGAGCCATCCTGACCAAGGAGTCATAGATAGCCATGTCACCATGTGGGTGATATTTTCCCATTACATCCCCGACTATACGAGCTGCTTTTTTATACGGTTTACCGGCATCGAACCCAGCCCTCGACATTGCGTATAATATGCGCCTATGAACAGGTTTAAATCCATCTCGCACATCAGGTATAGCTCGACTTATGATCACACTCATTGCGTAGGAGAGATAAGAATCCTCTAGCTCTTTCACTATTGAAACTGGTACTATGTTGTCTTGCATTTTCTATACTTTGATTGAAATAATTGTAATATTAATATTCAACTAGGCTAATGGGCAATGACAGACTTGAACTGCCGACCTCCTCGGTGTAAACGAGATGCTCTACCAGCTGAGCTAATTGCCCCTCTAGATATAATTCTATAGTTCAATGTTGTTGTTGTAAACAAAAATAGCGATACAAGCAACTCTTATGGAATCGCTGGGTACGCACTATGGAGTTGTATAAATTTTAGCCTTGCTGCTACCTTGTATAAAGGTATTCTTTCACTTGCATTTTTTGACATGTTCAACAACTTTGAATAACATGCTGTGGCATTTTTAAAATCTGAGAGCTTATCTAGAATAACAGCTAAATTATAGGTATAAAAAATATTGTTTTGATCTAAAGAAATTGCTGCTTTCATATATTCTTTAGCTTTTACGTAATCCCCTTTTTTCATATAGATCAAACCTAAATTTGCTGATAAAGGGGCGCTATTTCTGAGTGTATCATACAATTTCAACATTTCACTCAATGCTAAATTAGGATCATATTGTGAGATTATCGTCAGAAAATTCTTTAATACATAAGGGTTGCTAGGATATTCTTTTAACAGTCTTGTGTAAATCTCTACAGCTTTTTTAAATTCTTTGTTAGCGTAATAGATATTCCCTAGTCCAATTAAAGCACTTTCATGATAAGGAAATCTTGCGATAATCTGATTGAGGAGAGAAGTAGCTGTTTCACTATCTCCTAACTCAAAGGAATCTTTTGCTTTTTTTAAAATAGAGTATATGTCAAAATTCTTGCCAGAATTCTGCGAAATTTTGATATTAAATTTGTCACTTTTTCTCTCGAGAACATCAAGATCTTTATATTTTTTATCAGCTTTTATATGCTTGACAACACTATCAAAGACCTTCTGTATCTCCAAATTTTCACTAGCATAGGTAACAGAAGACCTCCATAAAATCACAACGCAAATTAACATGCAGACAAACATAGATCCTAGTGTTGTGGCATTGGCTGCAGCGCGTAACCAGTAAATCTTATTTCTTTGAACTATACGCAACACATTACAAATTCATAAATGCTAAATTACTTATCTAATATAATAATAAAGATATTATTAATTGGCAGATACTATTTAGAATGAGTTAAAAGAGCACTTCTACAGATTCCATATGGTTGCCAATTACACTCCTCACATGCGTAGTCAAATTTCTCTAAAGACATTTTCTTTCTAATTCTTTTTACTGCTTTACTCCAGGTCAAAATCTCGCCAATTTTTATTCCTAAAATTTCCATATGCCTTCTATCTAGCTCTAAAACTTTAGCTTGTGTGGTACATTTACCTTGTTTAGTCTGGTTTGGGCAAACACTACAAATAGTGTCAAGATTATCAACTACTTCGATTTTAGTATTAGGATCACTAATTACTTTACTTGCTATCTTTTTGTAATTTTCTACAAAGCTCTGAGAATATCCATACCCTTGAAATGCAAGAGTGCACATAAAATGATGAGGACGAAACCTTATCACTTTTTCAAATACTGCAAAGCTGCTACAAGTAGAAAAATTTTTACCAAACCAGGAAGGATGAATGGTAAAACACCTACCATTATTGCTTGTTTCAGACCCACGTAAATAGTAAGCCAACTAATACCACAAATAAAGATTACGACTGTACCCGCCAGACAACTTAAAGAATTACACATAAATGATTTATATTTAGAGTTCAGTAATTCATTTACTCTGCTCATTACTACAACAGCAACTAAACAGCCAATCAAATATCCACCTGTTGGCCCGAGAAAAATGTGATAACCACCAGAAAAATTCGCAAAAACAGGCAATCCTGCTGCACCAAGTGATAGATATGTAAGCACAGAATAGAATGCTGTTCTGCGGTTAAATTTAAGCCCAATAAGCATTACTCCTAAAGTTTGCAATGTGATAGGCACAGGCTGCAATGGTATGCTTATTTGAGCCATCAAGAATAAAAGTAAAACGCAAGACAATATTTCAGCCAGTGTTGATCTGCTGCTAGATTGTGTTATAAACATACTTTCCCAATAAAAATAACTTATTAAATGTCATATATGTGTATGAGAGGTTTTGCAATTTAAATTTTGCTCATATTGTGCTACAATGAATTATTTATGCACTATTAAATTAAAAATGATGAGTAAACAAGATCTATTATCGTTGATGAAAGCAAGACACAGCGGACGTTCATACGATCCTACAAGAGCAATATCTCAGGAAGACATGGATATTTTAATGGAAGCTGTAAGGCTGACTCCCTCATGTTTTGGTGATGAACCCTGGAGATACGTAATATGCAACAAACAGAACAATCAAAGCGCATGGGAAAAGCTGCTAAATTGCCTTGATGAATCTAATCAAAAGTGGGCAAAAGATGCACAAATACTAATTATATCTCTAAGCGCTAAGAATTTCCGTAAATCTGACAAAGGTGAAAATTTTTGGGCTAATCACGATACTGGTGCAGCAAATTATGCACTTATGCTACAGGCTGCAGCTATGAACTTAATGGCTCATCAAATGGGTGGATTTGATAGAGATAAAATAGTAGAAAAATTCAACATATCCGATGATTTTAATGTAATGTCAGTGATAGCGGTTGGTTACGAAGAAGATGGCGCTGAAACAAGTAAGAAGAAAAGAAGACCAATAGAAGAAATATTTTTTTATGATGAGTGGCCAAAAACTAGTTAACTTACTTTGACCACCCCTCTCTCAATACCTTAAAAATAGGATTATCTGGTAAGTATAGCTCTTTTCATAATAGTCCAAACGAGGTAAAATAAGGTTTTATAGTAGTGAAGGTAAGGATGCCAGCAGCATATAGTTATAAAAAAAGCAATGGAAGCACTAGAAGAAGGAGAGAGCAGGGAAACGGTGGCAGCAAGATTTAAAATTGGAAGAACTACGTTATGGGAGTGGCAGCAAAGAAGAAAAGAAACAGGAGATTTTCAGTCAAAAAAACTTGGAAATGGAGGTTATAATCACAAAATTACTGACTGGAATAAATTTACTGAATTTGCTAAAAAATATGGTGGTATCGGAAATGGCTAAGCTTTGGAGCAATGTTAGTATCCCAACGATCCATCGAGCTCTTAAAAAAATTGGACTCACACGCAAAAAAAGACATATGGATACAAAGAAAGAAACGAAGAAAAACGCGCTGAATTTTTGAAAATTATAGCAACAAAAGAACCTCAAAACTTAGTTTATATAGATGAGTCTGGCATTGATAACACCGAGTTATGGATATTGCCAGAAGGGACAGAGGTTTTATGCTCTAAAATCTGGTAAAAAAATTCAACGAATCAGTATGATTGCAGCCTTAAACGGCAGAAAAATAGTTGTTCCGTTAACATTTGAAGGCCACTGTAATATGGATATCTTTAATAAATGGTTTGAGCAGTTTCTGACACCGATTTTGAAACCTGGACAAACTGTTATCCTTGATAATGCTACTTTTCATAAGTCTAATAAGATTTGCTAAAGGAGTTGGCGCAGAAATTTTATATCTACCGCCTTATTCTCCCGATTTTAACAAAATTGAGCATCATTGGTTTGCTATAAAAAACAGAGCTAGTCCTCTATTCACATCTTTTCGTCATGCTGTTGATTCCGCTTTTCTATAAGCTTTTCGGACTATTATGAAAAGAGCTATAACCCTTCAATTTCACTAATCTTATTTAGCTGAGGATTATCCGTTCTATGCTCACGTATCGCCAGAAACAATTTAGCAATGTTAGTATCATCAGGATTATATTGACGTCTTATTCTATTTTTAAATTGAAAAGATTTACTGTTTTGTTGCTTATTCAGCTGCTCTTTCAACCGATCAATGATTTCTGAATTAATCTCTTTTTTTAGATTACTTACTCGATGTTGTGTCCTCAGCATACACACCCCCTATATTACCTAAAGCTTTTATATAGTAATTAGATACATCAGAAAAACAAAGGATTTTTGAATATTATGGTATTTTGTTGAAGTTTTTGAGCTTCCTTGTAGAAGGGCTTTGTTCTAATTTCGTTTTTGCTGTAAATCATCTCAATTTTTCTTTATTCTCCCAAATTTGGGAGAAAAACCCTGGACAATCCTTTCAAGAATATAATTTTAAGGTGAAAAATTTGAAAGAATGTGGAATATTATAGAAAAAGCAGTCACTCTGTATATATATCACATAGTGTGGATAACAAAATATCGATATCCATTATGAGTTGGAGATATTGGTCAGAAAACAAAAGAAGTTGTACAAGAAGTATGTGGAAGTAGAAATTATCAGAGGTAGAGTTGCGTCAACATGTATACGTTTCTGTACCCCATACTTCAGTATTAGTAAGTTAGTGCAGTTAATAAAAGGAAAAAGTTCCAGCAAAACTTTCCAGAGCTGAGAAAAAGATACTGAGTTATGGTTAGTAGGCTACTTTGTAATGATAAAAAATCATATTGAAAATCACTCTAAAAAAGAAGATAAATTTGGTAAGTCGAAAGTTAGCATTCTATGCTCTCTCTCAATCTTTGGATTTTAATCCATAGTGGTTGAATTGAGATGTCATTAAGTACAAATTAAATTCTTTTATTTACTCACTTTACTCATTTTGTATAATATTCGAGAGAGTGAGTTCGAAAAGTACGCTTGCCTCCACCAATATAGGTTTCAACATACCATAAAGCCAGCCTATTTATTCTATCGGGGTTTTATACTAATTCTCTAGTGATATTTGTTATTATGACTCCAATACATGCTAATTTAATTATAAATTAATCATTAAATGCTAGAATAGCTATAATTAAATTTATTAGATAATACTTATGAGTGGAAAAAAACATGTCTTTAAGATGGTACCTGGACAGCAATTTTCATGCGGATCTAGTGGATATGAAGTGTATTCTAACATTAAAAATCCTCAATCTATGAAAAAAGTCAAGCTTATATCGCTAAGTGAAGAAGACGATACGCTAGAATTATCTATAAAATTCTGTAGCGATTTTCTTGATAGATTAGGAATGTATTGCGTAGAAGAAAAACAAAACAGATATATTCTAGATGATCAACCTGGTTATTATAAGAACAGTAATTCATTTGCATATGACAATGATAGATTAGTTAAACTATCATTAAATTGGGGCACAGGAGATAAAACTGGTTATCATAATTTTGTAAGTGAAGAATTGAAGTACAAATATTTAACATGGGAGGAATCAGGTCTTGGTGACGATAAATATTATTTTTCAGATAAGGAAGGAAACATAATCGATTCACCTGACAACAAGATATTACAATACAGTATGCCACACCATGATACAGCAAAGGTGATAGAAGATATAACATCGTCTAAGATACCAAAGAGTGTACTAATATCAAGTGAGTTCGCCAAAACTTTTTTTAAGGGCTTAACAGAAAACCAACTAAAGACCCTTGCCAATACTCTTAGTAACGGGCAACTGCAAAAAATAATTCCTGAGCTGAGCTCAAACCAGTTGCAGGTCCTAGCAAAAAACTTAACAGATGGACAATTTCTAGCTTTAGTGGATCATTTAACCAATCATCAATTACAAGCCCTTACTCACACATTGGATTCAAAAAAGTTAGGAATAATAGTCCCCTTATTAAATGAGAATCAGGTTACGAACTTAGTAAAAGACTTTAACCTAGATCAAGTAAAACAAATTTTCCCTCACCTTAAAATGGATCAGTTCGAGATGATGATCAAGACAATGAGTAATGACCAGTTTGTAGAACTAATAAAAAATGCAAATGAGAAAATGATAAACACTATTTTGGACGACGCGTTGAAAAATAAACTTCCAATCTTAGTAAAAACTTTAGAAGAAGATACATTACATAATTTAATTAATAAGCTAGACCACGAGAAACTTGCAATAGTCGCTCGCGAGTTAACTGATTCTGATAAGATTAAGATAGTTATTAAGTCTTTAGTTGACAAACCAGAAAAACTTCAAGCTTTTGCTCATAGTATGTCTCATGAGCAGTTTAAAGAACTTTTGGATAACTTAGGTGCAGAAGAGCTGAAAGATATTATTCACAAACTGCCTCATGAGAAAGTCATGTCTGTGATTGGTAATCTTGGCAGTAAAGATCAGTCCAATGCTATCATTGATGAATTAAAAGGGAAACTTGACGAGCAGAGTAAACATAACGAGGAAATCAAGGAGATGCTCAAGCAAATCAAGGATGATATGCCAGGCACGTTTGAAGCTCCAGATTTTATAACAACAGTGGAAGACAGTAACGATTCAATGCTACTTGTATGGTAGCAATTTATTATGAAACCCAATTTTTTATAGGAGTAACTTATTATGAGTAAAAGCAATGCAGAATTATATTTTGGTGAAGGAGATAATTCAAATGATTTAGCACAATTTCAGAAACTTAAATTTAATAAACTAACGTTTTTAACACCAGAAATAGACACAGTAACTGAAAAAAAAACAAAGATGCAGTTTGATATAACTAAGGAAATGAGCAAAGACGACATTAATAAGATCCCATTTATATCTATAGATGCAAAATACTTAAAAAAGTTTTATGATGGCCTCATGAAAAGTATTGATAAATATAACACAGATTTAAACAATCAAATTGAAAATGGCATAGTGAAGTCACTGTCAGCAACTATAGATACTATAGGGAAAAATACAAAGACAATAAACGATAAACTTCAAAAGATTCGAAGTGATTTTGACGATTTTACTGCAGAGCAGCCAGGCTCGTTTGAAAGCTTCCCTCGATTATCTTATGCTACTGGCGAAGAGAACGGGTTGCTTTAATAAAAAAGGTAATAGCTTGCTAGCAGGCTGTTACCTCTTTTCACATACCATTTCAATGTAGCTGAGTTAATTTTATAGGAGTTAGCATGAATAATAGTAAACAAGAAAGCGAAAATAACTTTGAAGCAATAAACCAAATGAGCGATTTCAACTTTAAAGAAATAGACAATATAGAAGTTGAAGTTAAGCCCACAAACTTTGAGGACATTGAAGATAAAATTGCAACAATTCATTACGTCTATCAAGTTATGGATAAGTTAATCTACGATTTAAATGAGAAGTTTGTTTCGGGCTTGCGTGTCTCAATTATGGACAACATAGCACAACTTAGAGAAGAGTTTATTGATATGAACCAACACTTGGCCGAAGGTTTATCTCATTTGAATCAGTTAATTCAACAGGATGGATTTATTGATAATAATAAAAACTATAGAACATGGGCAGAAGAACTTGATCACCTAAGGGGAGAAGTTGAAGGATTAAAAGCAGCAATAATTGACCATAATAACGTAGAATGGGAAGCACCAACTCACTCTGATATATTATAGTAGTTAGGAAAGTAACAGCTTGCTAGCAGGCTGTTACTCTCTCTACATATCGTTTCAATACAGCTGCATTAGGAAATCTATTTTAGGACTTTCGGCTTATAGTTCTCATCATGTTTTGCAAACACCGTATCTGCAAGAAAGGTACCATTATCAAATATTTTACCTTGCACAACAACACCACTTTTTTCTGAAAACATTGGTGGAAGTATTCCCTGATATTTCACCATAATGCTCTTATTAAAATCTGTCATTTGAAAAACTACTTCGCTTTCGCTCCGTATCACGCTATTTTCAACAACCATTCCACCAACACGGATTGGCTTTTGATTATTTGGTAAAACTATTGCCTCACTTACTGTATAGAAAAATGAGATATTTTCTTTGAGCGTTGTTAAAATAAAAAAAACTGCACAACTTAAAAAGCAGAAAATTCCTGAAGTTATAAGTAATCGCTTATGTTTCTTCTTCATTATTATCTTTCAGGCTTTCTAGAATTTTTTTACTTTTAGTATAGCAAGAAACGGTAAAAATCAAATTTCCACCAATCAGTATGAAACTAATAAGGTAAGCAAAAATTACATATGTATTCATAATGCACTGCCAATAAATAACTCACCTGCATCAAAATAAATTAAGCTTCCATCCTTTTGCTGCAACAACAATTTACCACTTTTATCTATATCAGCAAAAATTCCTTCATACAATTTGTCAGCTAACTTTACACTGATTTGCTCATTCATTTTGAATGCTTTTTTTAACCACATTTCTCTTATAGCATAAAACCCATCAAATAGCCATTGCTTTCTTAGCTTATTAAAATTTATTATTAATTCCTTTAATAGATCCATGTTAGACACAGATTCACCGTAATTGCTAATGCACGTTGTGCCTGGCAGTGGCGCATGATTGACATTAATTCCAATTCCTATAATGAGCCAATTTGAATTGGATTTTTTTTCAAGCAATATTCCGCTTATTTTCTTGCTATCGATTAGAATGTCATTTGGCCATTTATGTTGAAGATTGAGATCGTTTATGAATTGATCTCTTGTCATCCCAGTGCGTGACACTGGGATCCAGAAGAAAAAGTATGGATTCCAGTGTCACGCACTGGGATGACACCGCAGTGGGTTTGATTATTCAAGAAATTTAACGATAATAAAGTATTTCCAACAGCAAGAGCAGTCACAAAAGTCAATTCTGTCAATTTGCTGACATCCGTTTCTTGGTTAATTATCAAACTTGCATAGAGATTACCCTCTGGAGAAATCCAGCTTTTTCCAGTGCGTCCCCTGCCTTCTGCTTGTTTATCGGCAATAATAATAGTTTCATTAGATATCCCTTTCTCAATTAAACCCAATGCTTCTTTATTAGTACTTGGAACTTCTTTGTAATGATAAATACGAAAACCTTCAAGGATCACCTTGTCAGCCCTTTAGTTTAATGAGTGAGTCAAGATCTTCTACATACAAGAAAAGAACGAGATTGATCAGTGAAGCCACTGAAGTGATAATGAATAGACCCTTAGAATAAGCAACCTTATTACCACTAGCTTTATCAAAATACATAACTTTCATGATATTTAAATAATAGTAGCATGATATCACACTCGCTGTTACAAGAATCAAAGACAGGCTGATAAAGCCAGAATTTATTAAACTTTTGAATATAAAAAATTTAGCGATAAAACCTGCAAGTGGAGGTATTCCCGACATCGAGAGTAATAGTATAGAAAGATGGAATGCTAAAATTGGTTGCTTTTTTCCTATACCAGATAAATTTGCAATATCACAATCATCATCGTCAATTTGTACGAGATATGAGAATAGCCCTATGCTTGTGATGATATATATCACCAAATACATTAAGGCACTATCTATTCCTGCTTGTGTAAAAATAGAAAGTGAAGCAAATATAAAACCAATGTGACCAATTGAACTGTAAGCAAACAGCCTTTTTAAGTTTTGCTGACGCAAGGCCCCAAAAGCTGAGATAAGCACAGACAATGCTGAAACGTATAAGAAAATAGGCTGAACATAACTTTTTACATTTACTAACTCTTCATTCATCAATCGAATTAAAAATGTTACAAGTGCAGCTTTTGGGGCCGTAGAAAAAAACGCAGTTACTATGGTAGGTGCACCTTGATAGACATCTGGAGCCCACATATGAAAAGGAGCAATAGCAAGCTTGAAACACAAACCAATAAGGATAAAAACTAACCCAAAAACTATTCCATAAGTTATCTGATGGTTTTGCAAGAATGAACCGAGCTCAGAGAAATTGACTTGTCCTGTATATCCATAAAGCAGCGACATTCCATATAGCATAATGCAGGAAGATAGTGCACTAAGTGTAAAATATTTCACTCCTGCTTCACATGAATAAGCTGAATCTTTATTAAAGCTCGCAAGAACATACAAAGATATACTCATCAACTCAAAAGCTAAATAAAAAGAAATCAGACTATTTGCTGAAACCAAAGTTATCATGCCAAATAGCGCAAAAAGAATCAGTATTGAAAATTCATATTTATAGTCATATTTTGATAAATTCAGCATCAAAAGTATTAAAATTCCTGTGCTGAGAATTAACCCTTGGGCTGACCTGATGTATAAATTGAGTTTTAACAACGAATTAAAGAGAAAAATTTCATTGTTTTCTGCCGAAATAATTAAAATAATCAAAGTTACCACTGTGCAGCCAAGTGCTAATAAGTTGATAGTTCGGCGGTTAAATATAATTCCAAGCAGTAGCAACACTAACGAGGAGATAATAGAGAACGTTTCCGGCAATATCTGTATATAATTCATAGCGCATTATATTTGACTAACAAATTTGCCATACATGGCTTCAAATAATTCAGTGCAAGGGTTGGGTAGAATCCAAGCAAAATAACAAACACTGCAAGCAGAATTAAGACAGAAAATTCTATGCTATCCAAGCGATTATTTAATAATTTAGAATAGCTAACCCCCCATATTATTTGCTTACATAAATTCAGCATATAAACTGCGCTTAAAATAGTGCCAAGTGCGATAAATCCTGTAAAAAACCCTATGCTCTTAAACATTCCAACCATAGCCAAAAACTCACCTGCGAACCCAGATGTTCCAGGTAGCCCTATTGAAGCCATTGAAAATAAAATGAACATAAAACCAAATTTTGGCATTGTGTTTACTATGCCAAAATATTTTGCAATCTCCAAAGTCCCAGTTCGAGTATATAGCATTCCAACACACAAAAATAAAGCAGCAGAAATAAGGCCATGACTAATCATTTGAAATATGCTACCCAGTACTCCTTCCTCACAAAATGAAAAGAGGCCAGCGGTAACGATCCCCATATGTGCTATTGAAGAATAAGCTATTAACTTCTTTATATCATCTTGAGCAAACGCAACTAGAGAAGCATATATCACCGCAATAATGCTCAGCACAACAACGAAATTTGAAAAATACAAACTTGCCTGAGGAAGCATTGGAATAGAAAATCTTAAAAATCCATATCCCCCCATTTTAATAAGCAAGCCAGCTAAAATCACAGATCCAGAAGTTGGTGATTGCACATGTGCATCAGGAAGCCAAGTGTGAAATGGAAACATCGGTACTTTTATTGCAAAAGAAATAAAAAATGCAATCCACAGCAATGACTGCACTTCAAGATCAAGGCTTGGCACTAATGTAGCTAATTTTTGTATACTAAACGTTCCAAAAACACTATAGATGTATACTAACCCCAGTAGAAATAATAATGAGCCAGTTAATGTATAAAGAAATAACTTAAACGTCGCATATATCCTTTGCTTCCCTCCCCAAATGCCAATAATAAAGAACATTGGTATTAAGACAGCTTCAAAAAACACATAAAAGCTTATAGCATTCAGTGAAACGAAAAAACCGACTACAAAACTCTCAAGCAGTAGAAATAATGCCATATAGGCTTTTAGGGTCGTATAACTCATTTTGCAATTATAGAGCATACAAATAACAAACAAGAAAGTTGTAAGCAGAAGGAAAAGCAACGATATTCCATCCACCCCTATTCCAATATCTCTTACTGGATAGCTGACAAACTGAAAGTCCGCATCGTTATAATCAAATTCTATACAAGCTACAATGCTAAGCAAAAATGGAAGTACAGCAAAAAATAGGGCAAGGAATCTTAAGTGTATAGATTGATGATTAATCCTGATCGAGGATAAAATCAACGCTCCTATCAGTGGAAGCAAGAATATACTAAGTAACAACACCTTCTATTTAATTCCAATAATATATAAAGCACCGATTATTAAAGTAACAAACATAATAAATGCATAATCAAATATATAACCAGTTTGTAACTTTATAGAACTTTTTGAACATTCATTAACCAACCTTACAACACCATTTGGTCCAAATGAATCAATAGCCTTAACATCAAACTTCCATAGAAGCCTAGATATAAACCTTATCGGTGCAATTATAACAAACTCATACACCTCATCAAAGTACCATTTATTCTGCAAAAACTTAAGTAAAAATTTACTCTTAATTTGCCTAATTACTTGATATTGGTAAATTAGGTACGCAAGTGCTATTCCACTTAGGCTTGCTAAGGTTGGCAGTAGTTTTATAAAGAAATTATGAACTCCATGCTCATCAATCATCACTAAACTTGATTTCCAAAACGCATTACTAGTTATGTTCAAAATATTTGCTCCCCATATTCCAGAAAATACTGATCCAAAAGCGAGTATCAGTAATGGTATAAGCATAATCTTTGGTGCCTCATGTATATTAATTTTACTTTGTTTTTGGCTGTGGAACACAAGAAGCAATAACCTCCAAGAGTAAAACGCTGTGAAGAATGCAACAACTAAGCTTATTACAAAAGCAAAGCTATCCGTGCTATAAGCATGTTCAATTATCAAATCCTTTGAGTAAAAACCTGCAAATGGAAATATTCCAGAAAGCGCAAGAGATCCAATCCACATGAGAGTATAAGTGCAAGGGATTTTCTTCCAGCAATTTCCCATTTTCTGAATGTTTTGCTCATGATGCATTGCATGAATCACATTGCCAGCACCAAGAAATAGTAGAGCTTTAAAAAAAGCGTGTGTCATTAAATGAAAAATAGCAACATTGTAAGCAGAAAGCCCACATGCCATGAACATATAACCAAGTTGACTGCAGGTTGAATAAGCAATTATTTTTTTTATATCGTTCTGAGTAATCGCAACCGTAGCTGCAAAGAAAGCAGTAAGTGCCCCAACAATAACTATTAATTCTCGTGCCACATTTGATAGCTCAAATAATGGAGAACATTTTGCTACTAAAAATATACCTGCTGTTACCATCGTTGCTGCGTGAATGAGTGCAGAAACAGGGGTTGGCCCTTCCATTGCATCTGGCAACCAAACATGTAAACCAAGCTGTGCAGATTTACCCATACAGCCAATAAAAAGTAATATGCATATTATATGAGTTACTTTGAATTCACAGCAGAATGCTCTAATGTTCTGTGTGCCAAGAAGATCAGTTGTATCAAAAACTTCAGTAAAATTCAAAGAGTGAAATGTATAATAAATAAGAAAGATTCCAATCAATAGTGCAAAGTCTCCTACCCTATTCACAACAAATGCTTTAATTGCTGCATTATTTGCAGAATATTTTTGGAACCAAAATCCTATGAGTAAATAAGAACACAGGCCAACCCCTTCCCAGCCAAAAAAAAGCTGCACGAAATTATCGCTTACAACCAGCACAATCATGCAAAACGTAAATAGCGATAGGTAAGAAAAAAACCTCGACTTCCCTTTGTCATGCTCCATATAACCGATAGAATAGAGGTGGACTACTAGTGAAACGGTGGTAATGACAATAAGCATTAAGGATGAGAGAGCATCCACACTAATTGCCCAATTTACTTTTAATACACTTAATGAAAATAGAGGAAATAAACTCAAGTGATAATTTTCAGAGAAGGTGAGAAAAACATACCAAGATAAAGCTGCAGATATTCCAATCCCTGCCGTTGTAACTAACTGACTTTTTCTAAAAAGTGCTGCAAATAGCGAACCAAAGAGTGGCAAAAATACTATTAATTTCAGTATATCCATCATACTTTCATTCTTTCATTAAGTTCGCTTGTTCAACATCTATATTGCCACGGCTTCTATAATATACAACCAATATTGCAAGCCCAACTCCTGACTCTGCTGCCGCAACAGTCAACACAAACATCACAAAAATTTGCCCAACTATATCATTCATAAAGGCAGAAAAAGCAACTAGATTGATATTAATTGCCAGCAATAATATTTCTATTGATAACAGTATATTGATTATGCTCTTACGGTTAATGAAAATACCACACACGCCAATAGTGAACAAAACAGCAGCAATTATCAAAAAGTGATTTAATCCTATTTCCATTCCACTCCTTTTCCAAATTTAGCCTTAATCAATTTTACAGATGAAGATTGTGTCAATTGCTTTAACACGTTCTGTTTTCTAACTCCTTTTTTCTTTTCCTGCAAAGTAAGAGCAATTGCACCAACAATTGCAACAAGCAGCAGAATACCAGAAAGATGAAAAGCGTACATGTAGTCAGTGTAGAGCAAATTACCGATAGCTTTCACGTTATTGTTATTATAGTTTATAACATTGCTTATATTCGGTTCTGAACTGCGAATTACAAAGCTGATGATTAGAAAAAACACAACACATAATATAGCACCAAGAGTGAAATGCTTTGCAAAACCCTGATGCAATCTTATGTAGTCAATATCGAGCATCATGACTACAAAGAGGAATAACACTGCAACTGCACCGATGTATACTATCAGCATCATCATAGCGATGAATTCAGCTCCAAGGAGAATAAAAAGAACTGCAGAATTAACGAAGGTGAAAATTAAAAATAATACTGCATGCACAGGATTCCTTACACTAATTACGCATACAGCAGATAAAATGCTAAGAATTGCAAAAAAATAAAAGAAAAAAGGCATCGATACTTTAACTGCAACAATAGTTACTAACTTAAAATAATTATTGCCGTAAAGTCAATATTATATTAAACGTTTAAAAACATTGTACTACAAGCTTCAGCTCCATTTTAAATTATTATATAGAGCATTTCCTCAGTCACACAAACACTCTTGACAATTTTAATTTATTAATGTACAATATATGCATGTTAATAGTCAGTAATAGCTCAAAATGTATAACATATTTGGTTACTTCGAAACTTGTGATAAGCAAAGTGGCAAGTTAGATGGCAAAAGTTATCAATACACCACAAGAGATCATGTGACAATTTACTTCAATAACACACTAGCCAGTTTAGGTGGATCATGGAGAGAATTTAAAGAAGAAGCATATGGGTTTATATATGATATCGGAGCTTGGTTGAAAGAAACATATGAAAATCTCACTGAACGACCTGAAATGCATAACTTCTATGTTCCAGAAAAACTTCCTGTTAAAGCTGAGGAAATAGAGATGAAGGAACTGAATCGTAAGCCTAAGCCATTCAAAACTCCACCTATCCAACCAACAAGCAGAAGCTCTAGTGCCAATACCTCAAATCAAGTTGTTGTTACTTGACATACACCTGAAGCTACTAAAACAAGATAGATAAAAAACCTACGTTTAAATATGTAGTACTTGAGTGAAGCATTCTTTAAACTGTTCTATTCAATAAAATCTTTACAATATTTGGATCATAGGTTTAACTTTACGAAGTTATAGTCTATAGGGCTTCAATGAACGATTATCTCTCACTGTTAAATCCAGAGCAACGATTAGCTGTAACTAACTTAAATGGGCCGATTTTGATACTGGCAGGGGCGGGAACGGGAAAAACAAGAACGATTACTTCAAGAATAGCGCACATAATTAGAAACGGTCACGCTTATTCTGATGAAATATTAGCAGTTACATTCACGAACAAAGCAGCAAATGAAATGATATCAAGAGTGCTTGAACTCACGGGCACAAACATACCATGGCTTGGCACTTTCCATGCAATTGCAGCAAAAATTTTACGTTATCATGCTGAAATTGTGGGCTTAAATTCCAATTTCACAATCATTGGTGTGGATGATCAATTACAGGTAATAAAAAATATTATTAATGAAATCAGCCCTGATTACCTATCAGAAAAATGTAAGACCATTATGAATATTATTCAGCAATGGAAAGAGAAGTGTTTATTGCCGTCTGAAGTGGAAGATGTTCAATCATTTAGGCAAGTATACGTGACTGCACTCAAAGTCTATCACCAGTATCAGGAAAGGTTAAAATTCCTTAACTCTGTCGATTTTGGTGACTTATTGCTATATAACATACAACTCTTTAATCAAAAGACCGAGGTTCTATCCTACTACCAAAACAAGTTTAAATATATCATGGTAGATGAATATCAAGATACAAATGCAATACAATATCTTTGGCTAAAATACCTTGCAAAAGAGCACTCAAATATTTGTTGTGTAGGAGATGACGATCAATCGATATACAGTTGGCGTGGTGCAGAAGTTGAAAATATTTTGAAATTTTCCGATGATTTTAAAAATGCAAAAACCGTTAAACTGGAGTGTAACTACAGGTCAACATCCCACATACTTGCAACTGCATCATATGTTATCAATCACAATAAGACTCGCTTAGAAAAAAAGTTGTGGACAACAAACATTGAAGGGGAAAAGGTAAATCTAATAAAATTATGGGACGGGAAAGCTGAAGCAAGGTTCATAAGCGAACAGATATTAAAGCTCAATAAATACAGATTTAGTGACATTGCAGTGCTCGTAAGAGCGACTTTTCAAACTAGAGTGCTCGAAGAGTATTTTATAAAATATTCAATTCCCTATAGGATTATAAGTGGCGTAAAATTCTACGAACGTCAAGAAGTAAGGGATATAATTGCATATTTGAGGCTTGTTACAAATAATAATGATGATCTCGCTTTTGAAAGGATCGTAAATCGTCCAAAAAGAAGCATAGGAGCTACAACTCTAAAGAAAATATACACGACTGCTCAGGATAACAAAATTTCTTTTTTTGAGGCAGCAAAAATATTGGTTAATAGTGATCAAGTAACCGAAAGAATTAAACTCTCACTAAATGATTTTTTAAATAAAATTAAAGCTTGGGAAGAAATAGTAAGCGTAAAACCACTGCATGAATTTGTTAAAATCGTAGCAAATCAATCAGGATATATGGAAATGCTTGAGAATGAAGGAGTGACGGGTTTAGCGCGAATAGAAAATGTTAAAGAGCTCATTTCATCTTTGAAGAATTTTGACAGCACTATAACCTTCTTGGAGCATATTAGTTTGGTGATGGAAGTGGATAATATGAATAGCGATGACACTGTATATGTTATGACTCTTCATGCGGCTAAAGGGCTTGAATTCCCGTGCGTGTTTTTACCTGGTTGGGAAGAAGGATTATTTCCTCATCAAAGATCTTTTGAAGATAAAAGTGGTAAAGCTTTAGAAGAAGAGAGAAGACTTGCATATGTTGGCATAACTAGAGCAAAAGAAAGGTTGATCATTTCATGTGCAGATAGGAGGGAAATTAATAATCAGTGGCAACCAATGCGCACTTCTCGATTTATTAAAGAATTGCCAAGAGAAAATGTTGAGGTGATCAAGAATAGTGCCTACTGTTGAAGCTATGACTGCAGCTCTTACGACAAACACATCTGAATTACTTCAATTATATATTTCTCCTGGCAAAAATTCTCTGATGGTCTTAAATAAAATTTTCAGTGAATGATTATCAGACATGTTGTGTTCTGCTGATTTTATTAAGTGTACTTCAACGTCTGTTGACTTAATTTTTTCAGCTAAATTCAATGAAGTTTGATAAGGAACATCTTTATCATTAATGCTATGCAATAAGCGCACAGGACAGTTTATATCTATTGCTTCTCTGTTTAAAAGAAGGTTCTTTCTACCGTCTTCGATCAGATTTTTAGTTATTTTGTATGCACAATGCTCCGAAGTAAAATCTATTACACCTTTAGAACCTAGTTCTTCTTTTTGCTTGCCTGACAATTGCTTGAATATCAAATCTTCAGTAAAATCAGGAGCAGACGATATGCCGATTAATGCTGCAATTTTTTCTGGAAATTGAAGAGCAGTGAGCAGCATCAGCCATCCTCCCATACTTGAACCTATAATTATTTGTTTATTGCTAGTTAATTCACTTATCACTTTAGCACAATTTTTTTGCCAATCACTTATTGTATAATCAGCAAAATCACCGCTTGAATTACCATGGCCAAAATAATCAAAGAGCACAAGTGCTATATCATTTTCTTGGCAAAATTTGTAAACGGCAGTTGCTTTAGTTCCATCCATATTGGATGCAAAACCACTAAAAAAAACTATAGAAGCCTTCTTTCCTTGTAGCTTTCGATATGCTATATGGCCATTACTTCCATCGAGTAATTTACAATAATTCATACTACTTTGGCAAGGCAACCGGACTATCGCTCATCGAACGCAAATAGCTGACTAGATCTGCAATCTCTTGTGGATTGGAAATGCCTGCAAATGCCATACGTGTACCTTTTATGTAGGCTTTTGGATTTTTTAAAAAAGCAAATAACTCCTCATACTCCCATTTCCCACCTTTTTCAAGTAGTGCTTTTGAGTAATTGAATGAGCTGCCAAGATGGGCCTTTTTATTTCCAACCACGTTCCATAAGTTTGGCCCCACTTTATTCATTCCACCTTTCTCAAAACTATGACAAGCTATACATTTTTTTGCTGCTGACTTGCCTTTTTCAAAGCTAGCATTCTGCATGAGCTCTCCAATATCAAGTGCCACTTGTTCAATCTTTTGTTGAGGCTCATTGCTGGCTGCTACTATTGTTTGGTGTTCAATTTTATAATCCTCTGGGTTGTAGAGCATATCAACTACATTACTAACTATCATAATTATTAATCCAGAAAGTAAAATCGATGCTGCAATCTTATTAAGCTCCATAGTTAATTCTTATCAAGTAATGTTACTTAAATTATGCAAATATTTTCGCAAACAGTAAACAATTACCTTTATTTCACCAAAGATAGAAATTTCTATTACTTAGCTAAGTTAGGAGACTGCAATTCTATTTCTATCGGAGTAACTTGTGGTTCAATTACATAATGATCTGGAATAACATATTAAAATAGATTTCCTGCAAACTTGTCTGCAATGATTGAAACTGGAACTACTTCTATAATGTTCGTTTGCTTGACCTAAGATTCAGGAGCATTTAAACTGAATTTTATAAAGTACTAGAAATGATAGGAAATCTAAGAGGAATAGTTGATGAGGTGTGTAGCGATCACATAATCCTGAATGTGAATGATGTTGGCTACATAGTATATCTTTCAGCCAAAACTTTAAGTGCTTGTTCGATTGGAAGTAGAGTAAAATTACTTATCGACACTTATGCAAATAGCAGAGAAAACGTTACTCAGCTATATGGCTTTATAAGTAAAGAAGAACAGCAGTGTCTGCGTTTATTAGTTAAAGTGAGCGGTGTCAGCTATAAAACCGCAATGTCAATTTTGAGCAAATTAACTCCAGAGCAACTGTTTTTGGCAATTATAAATGAGGATAAACTAGCACTTAAGGTGAGTGGACTTGGCCTGAAACTCATAAATCGAATTATTACTGAGCTGAATGGCAAAGTAAGTAAATTAGAGATAAATAACAATCATTTTCACTCAATTAGTGAAGATGCTCTTTCAGCTTTGATCAATCTTGGATATGAAAGAACAAAAGCTTATGATACAATAAAAAAAATAGAAGATGAATCACCAAACTTGGACACTAAAGATATTATTCGTATGGCGCTTAAAACAATATGAAGTCAATATCATGTAGTAAGGAATACTCTGAAGATGTACGTAATTTAAATATCCGGCCTGAGCAACTTGATGATTTTGTCGGGCAAAAAGACTTAATACAAAATTTAAAAGTGTTTATAAATGCTGCACAGACGAGAGCTGAAGCTTTGGATCACGTATTGCTCTATGGTCCTCCAGGGCTTGGTAAAACAACTTTAGCACAAATTGTCTCTAAGGAGTTAAGGGTTAGCTTTCGTGCAACTTCTGGTCCATTGCTTAGTAAAGCTGGGGACTTAGCTGCAGTGCTCACTACTTTAAATGCAAAAGATGTTCTATTTATCGATGAGATCCATAGATTAAATCGTAGCATTGAGGAAGTTTTATATACTGCTATGGAAGATTTTTGCCTAGATATACTAGTAGGTGAGGGCCCATCTACCAGAACTTTAAGAATAGATTTACCACCATTTACACTGATTGGGGCAACAACACGGCTTGGACTGCTTTCTGCACCGCTGAGGGATCGTTTTGGTATTCCCCTGCATCTTGAGTTTTATTCTTTTGAGGAACTGGTTGATATTATAAAAAGAGGTGCAAGAGTTCTTTGTGCTGAAATCGAAAAGGATGCTGTGCAGGAAATTGCCTGCCGCGCCCGTGGTACTCCAAGAATTGCTTTGAGATTACTCAGAAGAATAAGAGATTTTGTTGAAGTAAAAGATGATAAAAAAATTACCTGTGAAATTGCCGGTTCTGCACTATCAAAATTGGGTATAGATAAAATGGGACTAAATAAATTAGATATGGATTATCTGAGATTTTTGTTTAACACCTCAGGACCTGTTGGAATTGACACCATATCTATTGCACTATCTGAAGATGTTGGCAATATTGAAGAAACAGTAGAACCTTATTTAATCAAGGTCAGTTTTGTAAAGCGCACACCAAGAGGACGTGTTTTAACTGATCAAGCAAGGGAATATCTCAGCATTAATTCAGTGGTATGCTAGTATTATACTATATTTTAAACATTGTATAGTATTACACTAAACATTATAATATTCTTTTATTATATGATTTGCAGGTGTTTTAGAGGCAAATAAGAAAGTCTTCTGTTATAGTGAATATGTTCTTGAAAAATTACGTAATATATGCTAGGCTGTATATAGTATGAATGTAAAAATATCAATAATTTATTGATATTTTTTAAGATTAATACTTATTAAATACTTCATATTGTAAGATTGAGTTATTGTATTTTATAGACTTAAGATAAAATGGTAAAAAGCCTTCTAAACAATTATAGAAACAGTAATTCAATTAATGGAGAAAAAGCAATGAAAAATTTTTTAATCAATAACAACGAAGAGGACGGTAGCTCAATCTACATTAATCGAATCAGAGAGCAAGATCTCTCTGCAGAGCAGAAGCTCAATGAATTAAAAGGATTCATGGAGGAGCTTGCTAGGAAAGCTGAGCTCAAGAGAATAGAGCTTGAGCGTCAGGCTGCGAGTTGCATTGATGAAACATTATCTCAAGTAGAGCTACAGATACAAGATAATGAGGATTACTTTACTGATAATAATCAAGGGGTATTCGCAAATTTCTTTGAATCCCTCTTTAATCTTTTTGAAGTAAATGTAGATCCGAAAGTCTACAAAATGCTCAAGGAGAAGAAAGAGAAAAATCTGCTTCTTTCGATAATTAAGTTTTTGCGTGATAAGCTTAAGGAATTAGTTAAAAAGATCTTCAAAAAAGATTTAGATTTAAGTTGGGATAAAAGGCTAGACAAAGAGATAAAAGAATTGCAGGAGAAATTACTCAGCGGTGAGTTATCTCCTGAAGAAGAAATAGCAATACTCGAACGTTTGCAAGCGTTGCAAAATTTAAAATTGAAGCTTCAAACTTTTCTCGTGGGCTCAGTCATTGCAATGTTTGCAGAAATTTTTGCAGTTGATTTAGCAGCAGTAGTAGAGCAAGATGTAACTGAGGAAAAAAGAGACAAAAAAGCAGAAAAAACAGAATCAAAAGAAGTTCGTCAAGAAATAGAAACAAAAGTGAATGAAATCATACCAATTTCCCTATTTAATTTTTCATCTCAAGTTCCAATGCCAATTGTTCTAGACAAGCAAGAACGTGCTATTTTACCAAAGCCTATAGAAAAATTAGTAGACACTCTACCTAAACCTGTTATAAGTCACAAAAATAGTGAAGTACAAAAACTGGAAAAAATGAATAAAGAAAAGAAAGAAGCAAAAGAAGAGAAAACTGAAAAACCAAAATTAGCTGTCTGTCCACCCGCTCCAGAGCGACACAGGAGAGTGAAAAGGAACAACACAGAAAAGAAGGATTTAGGGGAGAAACGCAAAGGAGAAGAGTCTTCTCCTAAGAGTCAGCAAAAAGCTGCTAATGCTGCTGTGGAACTGCCAGGAGGATTAACTGAGGACGTAAAAGTTGAAAACCATGCTTCTTCAGTCAAAGAGAGAGGTGTGTAAAGGTTCTCTCTCTTTTTTTCATTCCAGACTGGTTTTTTATCTGGATTCCAGCATCAAGTGCTGGAATGACATGGCGGAATGTCATCTAAGTAGCTCTCTCTCTTGTCATCCCAGTCTGGAATCCAGGAGTATAAAAATGGTGAATAAAATTTATGTTAAAAAACTGCTTGTGCTAGTAGTTGATTCTTAATATACTCATTACATAATAATTTAATTTAGAGGTTGATATGCATGGCAATAATGATCCAAATAAAAAAGTACCTGATTCAGGGAGAGTAAAGATTGATCTGAGCAAAATAGATCCAAAGAAAATAGATGATTTTAGAGACATGATTAGACGTGAAGAGGAAAGAAAGAAAAATCAATCTAGTGGTCAGGGCAGCAGTAAATAATTATATTAGTTTAGGGGGGTGGCGTTATGCCTAATAAAAGTAAAATAAATCGAGAATTAGTAAAAGCGTTTAATAGTGTTCTTCTTTCTGATGAGACTGTTATTACTAATCTCACTGTAGAAAAAGATCATATTGTTCTCTCATTTGATAAAGATATGAATATTGGTCAGCGCAAAGACTACTTGAAAAATATGAGAGAGAGTATAGTAGGAAAGTTTTGTGGAGATAATGAAGATGAGGATGAAAAAGTTTTTGTCGAAAAGGCTGCCAATGATCTTTTTTATACAGACTCTTTTCCTTTTAACTTTAAGCAAGGAAAATGGACTACAGATAGTAGCAGACATAGGTTTTCAGTGCCAATTGAAAAAGAGGTAGTTTGTAATCTAAAATATTTGCTAGCTAATGAACTTATACGGTTTACAATAGCACGTATTATGGACGTTCATCCTAAAGGTCCAGATTATGTGAATGAAAATGTATACGATGTGGGTTTTGAAAGAAAATCTTATTTATACTGTAAGGGCTTTGATGATCAAGAATTAAAAGACTCTTTTGTAAAATCATTCTCATCGAGAATGGAAAGTTATGAAAATAGTCCTAAAAGATTTAAGGGTTTTTTAGAAGAGAAGGGGAATGATGTATATTTAAAGAAAGGCGTTTTTGATGATCTTAAGTTCGTCAAAGACATAGTAAGGCATGAAATAGACTTGACATGTCGTTGTTTTGATACTCCAAAAGGCGAGGTTGGAGCTATTGACATGCTGAAATTTGCAGTGGTTAATTTGTTTCGTAAAGCAAACATACCAGTTGATCGTATTGTACGTGACTCTTACTTAAACAGTAACAAAGATTTAGTTTTAATTCCTATTGTAAGTTATAATAATGAGGAGGGATATTTAACAAGAGAAGAAGTGAATCACGTTAATAATATGTTTGGTATGTATATATTAAATAGCTTTGAAGGTCGGACTTCACAGAAATCGCTATTGGGCAGTAAAGGAGTGTATGGAATAGATTTTGCTAACCCAGACATTGCTTACTGTGTGATGGATAAGATCACAGAGAGCTCTTTAATCAGCGAATATAAAGTTAAAGATAAAGATACAGGTAAAGATAAAGTTAAATATAAGCTATCCATTGATCCTGCGCGTGTGCCAGCTATGAAACCACAAACTCTTGCCCCTTCTGAAGAAAAAGTAGGGACGGATGGACCAAGTGCAGATACAAGTGCAGATAGTGGTTTTGGTGATTCACCTAAGAATTCAGTTATAGGTAAATCACATGCTAAAAACTCAAGCAAATTCCTTAGGCCCGACTACTATGGTGAAGGTAAAGGTGGGGATGATGCTTCGGCTAAAGATAGTGGCTTTGGCCCTTCTTCAGCACGATCTTCAGCACGATCTTCTTTTAATAAGCCCAAAACAACATTTAACCAACCTTCTATATCACAGCCTGACCAATGTTCTGCAAAAAAGCAGACATCAACTAATAAAACATCAATTTGCTCTATTTCATAGCTAAAGAAAATTAGACTATTTGAGGACGAATTGTGAATGAAAGGTTATGTATCCGTTTAGATGCATGTGAGACCAGTGCCTTCTTTCTTGTTATACAAGTAGCTGACACTGGGATCACACTTGATTATGCAAGAAATCTAATGTTAAAAAACTCACAGTTATTATTCTTATAGCATTGCTTCATTTGTATAAGCCTTTTCATGCTTGACAAAAGAGAGTTGAGGGTTAACAGCTTTTTCTATCGATTTAGCCTGTTTATAGTCTTGACTTAGGAAATATATAGACAGTCCAACTGCTATTCCAGCAACAAGAGCAGATACTGCGAGTGCGCATAATATAATAGTCATTGAAGGGACTAAAGCACCACCAACACCGAGTCCAATGCCAAGAAAAACTCCAGGTACAATGCCAATCAAACTATTACATCTAGCATCTCCTTTTTTCAATTTAGCTTGGTTTTTCATACATTCAATGAGTACTTCTCTTGTATTTCCTTGAGCTAAATCTAATGGAATTTGCTTATTTACATTCTCTATCAAAGGATTTGTAACATGTTCCAAAAGGGCTCTTATAGCACCAGTGTTATTATTTCTAACAGCTTGGTGTAATAACGTCTCTCGATCTTGATCTTGAAAATTGATCAATTTGTAGAAATACTGAGGAGTAACAGATCTATTCACCGCTTTATCTAAAATCTTCATCACGTTTTTAAATGACAATATCTCTGCTTTCTTAGACCTTGTACTATCGTATACAATGCAGTGTTGCAAAATAAGATACACCATCTTTTTTCTTATATCTACAGTATCCTCTATAGATAAAGCTGATTTAAATAACTCCTTATCAATAGGTATTTCGATATTTTTATTAAGAAATGCCTTCAATTCTCTAATTTTTTCTTTATGCTTTATCCCTGGCCTACAGACGATTTCAAGTAAAGTATTCATACCATCTCCTTATTCTAGTTATATCAATAATATAATAAACTCTAATAAAAGTCAAATCATTGATTAAAAAATTAATATAATTAATTCTGTGAATGTCAAATAAATTCAAATAACATCAAAAAAAACTCACAGGATCAACATCTATTGTTACTGCAATATTTGAATTCAAGTTGTAATTTTTAATCCAATATTTTAGCTTTTTCTTTATAGATAAACTATGTTTATTGTGTATTTTGAGTAGCACTCTATACCGATATTTATTATTTAAGAAATTTATTGCTGCTGGTGATGGGCCAAAAATTTCGAGTTCTTTTTTTCTAGTCACGCACTGGAATGACAACGCAGAAGGAATAGTAGCTGAACATTGATCATGCAAAAAGCTTGTTATCTCACTTGCTGCTTTCTGCGTTGCAAATTGATCCTTACCGCAAACTATAAGCGCTATTAATCTACTAAATGGTGGCATTTTAGCTTTGCGTCTTGACTCAAGTTCAACTTCATAAAACAAATCCCTTTTTTGCTGCTGCAATGCTTTTATTATCAAACTTTCAGGATTATTAGTTTGCACTATTACTGTTCCTTTTTCGTTGAACCTCCCAGATCTACCCGCAACTTGATGCAATAATTGATACGTCTTTTCTGCTGCCCTAAGATCAGAATTTTCAAGTCCTAAATCTGCATTTATCACTCCAACCAAAGTTAACTTAGGGAAATTATGCCCTTTGGCAATCACTTGTGTACCGATTATAATATTCACCTCTTCCTTAAGCACTGAGTCAATGACGCTACCAAGCGACTTCTGATCGCTGCTGATAATCGCAGTTTTTGCATTTGGTATTAATTTCACTATTTCTTCAACTAACCTTTCAATTCCCACACCATAAAGAAGCAATGACTGCTCACTTTGACAATTGGAGCATTTTTCTGGAAGTTTTGATTGATAAGAACAATGGTGACACAAAAGGACGTTCTTCTTTTTGTGGTATGTAAGCCAGACAGCACAATTTGAGCAGGAAATTTTGTATCCACACTTTTTACAAACTGCAAGTTGTGCGTATCCTCTGCGGTTTAGAAAGAGCATAACTTGCTGTTTTTTCTCTATGGTTTGTTTTATTCCTTCGAAAAGTTCATTGGAAATCCATTGCTTATTATTTACTACTTTTATTTGTGGCAACTCTGCACCACCGAATCGTTTAGTCAATTTTACATGATTGTAATTCCCTTTTTTAACATGATAAATTGTTTCAAGTAGCGGAGTGGCGGATGATAAAATAATCGAAATATTTTCGAGCTTGGCTAAGATAATGGCCATATCTCGAGCATTATATATAATCCCCTGTTCTTGTTTAAAGGATGAGTCATGCTCTTCATCAATGATGATTAATTTTAGGTTTTTATAAGGTAAAAAAAGTGCTGACCTTGCCCCAATAATGATCTGCGCACTTCCATTTGCAATACTAAGCCAATTATTTCGGCGAGCTTTGGGAGTAAGTCCTGAATGCCACTCAGCTATATTGCAAGATGTCTGACTGCGAACACGATTTACCAATTGTGAAGTTAGGACAATTTCTGGCAGAAGGATAAGGACTTGTGCATTACCTCCTTCTGTTGTCATTCCAGTGCTTGGCAAAGGCAGTATGCTAAGTGTTACAGTGGGTTTTGCCTTAAATACAAAGGTGTCATTCCAGTGTTTATCCAGGAATTTTGATTCTAAATTAGGTATTGGTCTTAAATTAAAATAAACGTTTGTGATGAGATTATATGAAAAACTGGATCCCAGTGTCGGAGCACTGGGATGACAAGAGAAGAGGGCACCTGGATGACAAGAGAAGAGAGCATTGGAATTGCAAAAAAAGTAGGCACTGGGATGACAGGAGAAGGAAACACTGGAATTACAGGAGAAGGATAGACAATGTTCGTAAATACTATGATTCTTAATTAACTGTGAAATTACAGAGAGATAAACTTCCGTTTTCCCAGACCCGGTTTCACCGTCAAGTAAAGTCACTGAATACTCACTCAAATTACTTATTACTTTATCGCGAGCTACTTGCTGTTCAGGGTTTAATTGGTAGTCTATTTTGCTTATTTCCTGCTTTTGTTCAGCATAAACTAGTTTATTTATTTGATTTACTTTTAGCACTCCCCCCATTATCACTTTCGCAAGCATACCAATAGGTATTACATTATACTGCGCAACCCACTCTGCAAATTCGATCAGTTTTGGTCTGATGCTCGGTAAATCGACCTTTTGTTCAATAAATTTTAATTCTCGATCGCTTTTGCTACTTTCTCTCCAAACTATTCCAATCAAACGCTTTCTGCCAAACGGCACCACTACGTAATCTCCAATTGAAATTTCAGTATCTTTCTCAATTGCATATGAAAATAGCTGATCAATTGGAAGTGGTAGTAATACGTCAACTGTTCTTGTCATAAGTTAGCGCTGTTTTTAGATACATAAAGAAGCCTTAATGCTTTTTTCATAGTACACAATTTATAATCATAAATATTGGAAATGTGAGGAAATTCTGTATGTTTAGCGACAAAATAGTCCTAGACTTTGAAATAGAAAAAGGTGACCGAATAGATCGGTGTTACTTCTCTACACGCATCAAACTTACAGATAAGAGCAAGAGTTTTCTACGTGAAAAGCTCGGTAAACCTAACAATTTAGATGATTACTTTAATCTTAATCCTGAGAATTTTTATATTTATTACAACAAATATAGTGGTCACTATGGTATAAATGAGCTATATGTCAGAGATGATAATGGTAGATATTTAGCTACTAAACTTCCACTTGATCAGAGCGGATTTTCGATAGAGTTATCATTCGACGAGGTGAATTATGGTTTTTATCCTCTGTATGCAATCTATAATCCCACTCAATATGACAAAAAGCAGGAAAAGAGCTTTGAAGATAATGGTGAATTGCAGCCGTTTGTGTCAAGTGTATTGGATTACTTTCTAAATGGCTTAACCATTCAAGATATGTTTTTGCAAATACAAAATGAGCTTGTTGAAAAAGAAACAAAATTAGAAGAAGACAGAAGAAAGGCAGAGGAAGAATTAAATCAAAAGAATGAAAAGTTAAGAGAACTCATAGAAAATGATGAGATTAAAGTACTTAAAGTAATAAAAGGCCATAGTATTGGGAATGGACGTTCAGCAGCAATTTTACAGCTTAATGGTGATCTTGATGCAAGTAAATACTACATAGCAGAGTATGAAAGCAATGAATACTTACATTGTACGAGCTCTGGTTATGACATACTGCTTGACCAGAGCGATTTATTTTTTGTTCTGAATAGCAGCTCTTATCTTGAACTTGAAAGCGGTTTCTACTCAATCCCTGAATTTAATTCTAGAAGCTATGCTAAATATCTCAATACTAAGAATCGGCTTTTCAGCGATGATCAACTATCTCAGCAGTTGTGCAAAAACAAGGTAAAGGCTGAATCTACAGTTAACGCATTTTTCTCAAGACTTATTTATAGTGAAAATTTTTAAGAGGTGGATATGAAATTTAAAACAAATTCTGAATATGATAAATCACAAACTTTGATTAAAAAATTATTTCCAAATAAAGAAAGTATAGTAATAAACGATCAGCTTACAATAGAAGTAAAATATGGGGGATTAGCTAGTTATACCCCTGAGTATATAAAACAAACTGTAAAAGATGCTTACGGAGCCTGGTCTGATAATTTCTATTCACAAAAAAGCGTTCATTCTGGTCCAGTAAAATTGCAGCTTTATGTGCTGAAAAATTACGATGATTACAAAGCTCACATCAAGGAACTTTCAGGTGGTAAGGACCATAGAGAATTATGGGGTGGTGGAACAGTAAGAGCACACGAAGCTGACGGCACGATAGCAAAGACTTTTATTGTTGGAGATGTAAATGGCTTACTTTGTGCAAAATCTAAAATTTTAATGGAAAAAATGAGCGATGCATTTCTTGAGTACTCTACCGGTAATATGGATACAGTACCTGAAGTTTTACGTACCGGTATGAAGCTTTTCATGTGGAGCTATGATGCAGCTAAAAAAGAAAGCACTCGCGATATGCATTATACAAAAGAAGCATACAATAAAATGCATGAATCTGGGCATGATACACCATATAAAATAGCAAGTATGTCTAACGACTATAGAATATCAGATTGCTTAGTGACATTCCTACAAGAAAAACATCCTCAATTCATAAAGCAATTGCTTACTGAGATGTCCTTCGATAGAGTAGAAGCGATATCAAAATTCAAGCATCTTTTGAATAACTCAGAAGTTGAAAAAGAATTTAAGCAGTGGATGGATGTAAAAAGTGGCGATAAAATTGTGGCAGATCTTGTGCCAGATAGTGAAGTTATGACTTTTGGCGAACACAAGCTTCAAATAAATATAAAATATGATGATGAGGAATTAACTCAGAGCAAATTGAGTAGTGTAAAAAATGCCATCGAGAGTACTATAAAAGATTTTGATTCAGCATTTGGCATTAATAATTCTCAGCCTTGGCACAACATACCAAATAAAGTTAATGTTTTCGTATTTAATACAAAGAGTGACTACGAAAATTATCTTAAGGAGTTGAACGTTAACTATAAAGGCGCTTCTGGCTTAACAGTTCAAGGGCGTGGCTCAGAAATTCATGTTTATTTTTATCTACAAGACCAATTTGATGACTCGTGTAAAACTTTGAAACACGAATTGGGACACGCCTTAACTATCATTAATTCCTATTATGGTACAGGTGATGTCTTATCTAAGGCTATGCATGAAGGGGTTGCTAACTATATGGCAAGTTTAGAAGATGGTCGGCATGTCAATGACCACGGAGATAAAGAGGCCTTGATTGCAATAAAGAATAAAGGTCTCAAACCAGATGAAATATTGCGCAATAATATTTGGAGTAATAAAGGGGAACATTATCATTCGGATGCTGAACAAGTGATCAAATTTCTTGAAGATAAACACCCAGATATGATTGATAATTTGCTCAAGAGCCTTTCTAAATCTGGTGCAAATAGGTCTCAAGGTAATAAATTATTTGAGGATTTTTTGGCTGAGCTGAAAGGTTATGATCAAGAATTTAAACAATGGGTTAAGGCTGAGCTGAGTGGTGAACAACATATGGAATATAATGTTGTTGAATCTAACAGTGTTGAAAGTTCAACAAGCCAACAAAGTGCAGGCAAGGGTCTATATGGTTATAGCCCAGTACATTATGTAAGTAGTGATAAAACCAAGATAGAATCTAAATCAAGTGTCAGTAGAGAAGATTCTATGCAACCTGCTAAAAAAGCGAGTGAAGACGAACAAGGAAAAGCTGTTACAACAAAAGTTATGAAGTATAATAAACAGCCTTTCTTAAAGGTGAATATTGATGACAATAATGTAGAAAATACTATAGGAAAAGTAAACGAGATAAATAAGGTAACAGGTGCGACTAGTTTACATTTTGCTGCTTCATTGGGAGATTTAAGCAAAGTAGCAACGCTACTAAAACACAATTCATATATTGATACAAGAGACCATAATGGACAAACGCCACTACATTATGCCATTCAGTCAGGAAATACGGAAGTAGCAAAATATCTTATTGATCATGGAGCAAATCTTAATGTTCATGACAATTATTATCAGAAAACTAATGCTAAATATGTGTATTATAAGACACCTTTACACTATGCTATTGAGTCTGGAAATATAGAGATAGCTAAATACTTAATAGATCGTGGTGCAAATCCTAATATTCAAGATGCTTATTCCCAAACACCATTATACAGTGCTATTTATTCAGGTAATACAGAAATAGTGAAGTATCTATTAGATCATAACGCAGATTCTAATAGTAAAAGTTATTATACTTTTCCGTTACTTGCTGCTATTAAGCTAGGGAATTCGGAAATAGTTAAGAGTTTAATTGAGCATGGCGCAGATCTTGGTATCAAAAACACGTCAGCTCAAACACTGCTGCACTATGCAATTGAGCTAAAACATACGGAAATTGCTAAATACTTAATAGATCGTGGTATAGATGTTGATACCCGTGATATTAGCTCTGGTAAATCTCCACTACATTTTGCCATGCACATGAAAAATATGGAAGTAGTTAAATATCTCATAGAGCATAATGCGGATATTGATATTCAGGATAGCTACGGCTTAACGCCTTTGCACCTTGCTGTTGATCTTGGAAATAAGGAAATAATAAAACATTTAGTTGAAAAAGGTGCGAATGTTAATGTGCAGGATAATGATGGTTGGACACCTTTAGTTCATGCAGTGAGGCATGGAAAGTTAGATACAATAGAATATCTAATAAAAAACAAAGCTGACGTTGATGTTGTGGGCAAAGATGGCAGGACACTTATTGAACATGCTGAGTTATGGGCAGAAGGGAAAGGTATAGAAAGAGATGTAATAGATAGCAAAGGCGGTAATGATTCTTATTATCGTGAGCTTTCAAAAGAAGCTGCAACTTGGGAAAAAGCTGGAAAGGATATGCTTAGCTATCTCAAAAAAATTACTATGCAAGAAGAAGAATCTAACGATATAGACCAAATGCCAGCAGATCAACCTGCGAGTGAAGAAAGGAGTAAAAGATCGATAAGAGGAGACGAAGAGAAGCCAGAGGAAACAATTGTTATAGATAATGTGAAACAACATCCTTTAAAAATCAAAGTGGGTGAGGCTGTTGAAATAGGGAAATATAAGGTAGAACTGCAAGTTACGTATGATGATGTAAGAAATTTTTATGACACTATACGTGGTAAATATCATGATGGTAGTGGATACAATTATGAGCAAGTAATGGTTTTGTACAATGAAATTGTTAGGCCAGCATCACAGCATCATGATGAACCATTTACTCTTGCTGAGTCCTATATTGCAGATGGGCATCTATTTATTAAAAATCAAGATTTTGGAATTTTGAATGATTTTAATGAGATGTTCTATAAAAGTGATGAGTTTATGTAACATAAAAGGTGGATGAGAATTAATTGATATAAGGAATTAGATCTTCTATTTTCATTCCAGCGTTTCCTTATCCTGTCATCCCAGTGCTTCGACACTGGGATGGCTTTGTTGCATAGCACCTTAAGCAGTGATGGTTTACGACAAATTTATGTAATGATTTCAAATTTAGCCATACCAATACCTAATTTAGAATCAAAATTCCTGGATTCCAGTATCAAGTACTGGAATGACATCATCTACTATGCAACTTACTTTCAAAAATAAACGTTCCAGTGGTTTCATTTGCTTTCATCCCAGTGTTTCCTTCTCCTGTCATCCTATGGCTTGACCATAGGATGGCTTTGTTGCATCGCTCAAGTGAAAAGAACTGGCAGTTACTGACAAAATTCATTATAAATAGCCATTTAACTGTTGAAGAAAAAATATGCCACAAAAAATGAGAGTCAGTAACTGCCATGAATATAACAAATTTCTCCAAGAAAGAGGAAGCATTTTTTGTTATATCAATGACGCCATAGAAAATTGGTACGAGAATTGTCCAAAAATGCAGGGCGGCAACTATATTTATAGTGATAAAGTTGTGATTTTAGTGCATATAATCGTTAATCTTTTTAGAATTGGCTTAAGACAAACGGTAGGGTTTGTAAAAGGATATCTGCAACAAATAGGAAGAGATTTGCAGCTATTCACAAGCATCAAAAAAAACTTAATATTAAGATAAATGATTGCAGAAAATAATATAGAAGATATCGAAATTGCTATAGACAGTACAGGAATTAGTATATACAACGACACACAGCAAGGAAAATAGCACTGACAGAGTGGCTATGAGCAAACGAGAAAATTGCACGTAATGTTGAATATAAACAACAAAAAAGCCATAGCTGTAAAATACAGTAACGGTGTCTACTCTGATCACTTGTGATTTGCTAAAAGAAGTTGATTTTCAGCATGCCATAAAAGCACTATATGCAGATAGAGCATGTGATAGGCACAAGTTTTATAAGTTGTGTAACGAATATGATATAAAGACAAAAATTCCACCAATAAACAATGCGGCAGAACATCCAGAAATAGATTATATGTCTGACAGGAATGCTGCTATTAGGTTAATAAAATTATACGGTGAAGATGGCATGAAAGAATGGAAAAAGAAGTAAATTATGGGAAAAGATCTTATATTGAAGGGTTTTTCTCAAGATTAAAGCAAATATTCGGATTTAGTTTTAGGAATAAATCTGAGATAAATCGAGAAAAAGAACTAAATGCTATTTGCTTAATAAATTCACTGATATTGGTGTGGCTAAATTTGAGATAGTTACACGAATTTACCATAAATCACCATCTCATAAAGTGTGATGCAACAAAGCCAATCGGGAGTCGCAATAGTAAAAGTGAAAGAAATCTTCAAAGTAGAACTATCCCCCAAAGCTGCACATGGACATAGAATATCCTTTATCAGGGATGGACGTAAACATTGAAGATCTTCCCCTAGAGCTGGATATAGATATAAAGTCATTTATACCATTACCTATATTCGAGAAAAATATCACATGCCAAGAACCTTGTCAAAATTATATAATCTATCTCTAGAGCAGGTTATTGAGAATGTCAATCCACATAAAAGAGCCAGGTATTCCTAACACCACTAAACTCACAAATTCATTTGCTAGAGTTTATAAGTTCTTGTTTATAATAATTTTATTATATCGTAAAACCATCTATATCGGCCTATTTAAACAGTATTTTACTTTCCTTAAGGATTTTTTAAAGATCACCTATTGAATTCTATGATATTATTTTTTGTGAGATTGTTATACACGTTATAGCAAGGAAGGCAGAGAGATTTGTTAAGTAGTTTTTGCATCTATATGAGCTACTTGAATAATGGTTACAATATAATTGTACAGCATGAGCTGAGTTCGCTTAGCCCTTATCTACATATTCAGTTCCACCAACAGTTATTGCATCGACCTTGAGTGTTGGCTGACCAACTCCAACAGGCACATTTTGTCCGTCTTTTGAGCACGTACCAACACCAGGATCTAACTTTAGATCATTACCAATCATTGATACTTTTTTTAGCACTGTTGGCCCATCACCAATTAGCGTTGCTCCTTTGACTGGTTGTGTAATTTTACCATTTTTTATTAGGTAAGCTTCCGAAGATGAGAAAACAAATTTTCCTGATGTTATATCAACTTGTCCACCACCAAAATTTACTGCATATAGGCCTCTCTTTACGCTGGATATTATTTCTTCTGGTGTATATTTTCCTGGCAACATATAGGTGTTTGTCATGCGTGGCATGGTAACTTCTTTGTAACTTTCTCTTCTACCATTACCAGTTGGGCTTACACCCATGAGTTTAGCGTTCATATGATCTTGCATATATCCTTTTAGAATTCCATCTTCTATAAGCACATTATAGCCAGGTAAAGTACCTTCATCGTCTATGCTAATAGAACCACGCAAATTAGGTAGAGTTCCATCATCAATTACAGTAATGTTACTGGCTGCCACTTGTTTACCCATAGAATTTGAAAATGCCGAGATTCCTTTACGGTTAAAATCACCTTCAAGTCCATGACCTACAGCTTCATGCAATAATATTCCTGGCCAACCTGAACCTAAAACAACTGTCATCTCTCCAGCCGGAGCTGGAATTGCCTCAAGATTTACCAGCGCTTGCTCTAACGCTTGATTTGCAACTTCTTTCCACTTCTTCTCAGAAACAAACTTACTATAAGAGTCTCTTCCACCGTGCCCTGAAGAGCCTTTCTCAGCTCGGCCATTTTTCTCTAGGATGACTAATACATTAAAACGTACCAAAGGCCTAATATCGCTTAACCTGTGATCACCCTTTATTATTTGTACAACTTGCCATTCTCCACTTAGAGTTATTTTTACTTGCTTCACGTAGTTATTCTTGGACCTTACATACTCATTAACCTCATTGAGTAGTTTAATCTTTGAGTTCAGATCCATTTCATTTATGGGGTTAATCTTTGAATACAGCTCTCTTGTTCCCTCATTTAAGTTTATTGAATTTGTTTTGTTTAAAGATACTGAACTTTTCACTATAGAAGCAGCGTTACTAATTTCCTTTTCGCTAATTTCAGAAGAGCAAACAAAAGACGTACTATCCTCACAAAAGGACCTTAACCCAAATCCCCTTCTGATATTCAAATCCATGTGTTTCAATATGTTATCATCAAAAACCAGGGACTCTGACTGGCAAAATTCTAAAAATAATTCACCACCATCACTATCGCTCAAAGCGTTGTTGACTATTTTATATACATTATTAATATTAACATTGTTTTGAGCAAAAAATATTTGATCTAGATTTGGCATTACCTTTGAGCTAAAAATTGTTTAAGTATATTATTTAATTTTAACATAGTAAATCACAAAAAGCCCGGGTGGCGGAATTGGTAGACGCGCTAGCTTCAGGTGCTAGTAACTTTTTAAGTTGTGGAAGTTCAAGTCTTCTCTCGGGCACTCTATATTGATTTTTGAGTTAATTAATGCTATAATATAACATATTTACTATACTTAAGTTTATGAGTTGCGACAAAGAGAGGCTTGTTTACAGAAAGAAAATAAGAACTTATTCAAAACGCTTAGTTACTGCATTATCTATTGCTTCTTTGAGTGGGTACATAGCAGCATTAGCTTTGAATATTTCTGCCTTAAGCTTGTATTTTACTATTGCCAGCACTATACTAAGTGCACTTTCTCTTGTCTTAAATGTATGGTCATTAACTGATCATTTCAGGCAGCGTGACCTTAATAAGCAACTTGTTCCTCGGCAAGAGAAATTAATGAAGATCTGTCTTGATATTGCATCTAGCGTTTCATTTTTAATAGGAGGAATAATATATATATTGCCTCTCGAATCTCCTATTATTCCTTTCATTTCTACTGCTTTTTTTATTCTAGGCTGTACCTTTATGGCAACCAATTTCGTTTGTACTATGATTAGTCAGCCGCAAATAGATGAAAGTAATAATCTAAAATCTAGTAGTCATTTGAACATTTAATCCACGATAGCTGTCTAATTATCACATGTTAATAAATTAGCTTATTTAACTTGACAAATTACGCCATCCCCCTTACTATGAAAGTAAGAGTATTTATCCTTGTTTTTAATCTCTGCAGATTTAACAACAAAATTCAGTAAAAAACTCAGATATTTATTGGCAAATTACATAAAAATTATAGCGGCTGTATGTCTTTTAAATTTTTTCTACATTCATCCAAATCGCGCTTATTTTAAGCGTTAGCACATTATCAATTTACATTATTAAAACTCGCTATACGGGGGTTTTTTGTCTTTTTTTTATTTAGTAAATTTCTTAATATTTGTAGCTAAAGTAATTTTAGAGAGCCAGCGCGTGACGCTGGTTCCTGGATCCCAGTGTCGGAGCACTGGGATGACAACAAAGGGCTACTTGAATGATACCCATATTCCAGCATTTGATGCTGAAATCCAGAAATTTTTACTATAAACAAGCATATTGAGCACAAAATTATGCTAAAACACAACGTTTTTTGAGATTACGGAAAGCCAGTGTAGGCTACTTGGATGACATCAAAGAGAGGGTACTGGGATTACACAAAAAGGGCTACTTAAATGACAAGATAGATAGAACTGGCATGAATTGGATTTGAGTAACTCAAATGACCAATGAAAACTGTAACCCTAAACATTGAAGCACTATTATGCACTAAATGATAACTTTCATACACTTGTCATGGTAGTCGTGAAAGAAATAATTCATACAATAAGCATGAATGAAATGATTTGGAAATTTATATATTATAAAGTATTAATAGTTAGTTAATTTATGAGGTGGAGACATGGGCTATAAGCTAAGAGAAAGAGAATATGATTATAATGAAAGTTTATTTAAAGAGATAGGCATTCAAGTGCAAGAAGTAGAAGGTCGTAACTTCTTAGAAATATCTAATATAATAGCAAAAAATTATAGAAGGTTATCAATAAAGTGTCACCCAGATAAACCAGGAGGTAGCGATGAAAAAATACAGGCCCTCAACAGAAATAAAGCAGCACTTTTGCAATATATTAAACCACTAAGTGGAAAGAATCAGGGATTAATCATTCCTGAGGAATGGAAAAGGTGTTTACAGTCAATTCAGCAAGGTCAGAATGATAAGCGTACAAAGTATCATTTTGTTTTTAGTTTGGTAAGATTCCTACTGTCCGTCTCGTCATTAGTGTCGTATATTTACTTGGGGTGTAAGCTATATAAGGCTGCTAATTTTACTGATACACCTGGCATTTTGTTTAGTGCGAGCCTAATAACATTTGTTACAACTTTTTTCTTATCTATTTATTTGATATCACCTTTAATGAAAGAAATTGTAGATTTGCAAAATTCTCAACGGGAACAAGGTGAAAATTTAGATCAAGAAGAGAGATGGGAAGAAATATTAAAAAGTAAAAGATTTAAATATTTCATTTTTACTTCCCAATGTTCGAGTTATCTCCCTCCTATTTTATTAATAGCAGGTTTGGTGTTACAGTATCAATCTAGTTGCGTAGACAGTAAAATACTCATTGGATTTGCTACAGTACTAGGTTGTAGTTTATTACTACACTTAGCAAGTGAAATCTACGAGAGAAAAGTTGTAAATCTTGTAAAAACTGAAGGAATAGGTGATGAACAAAATGTACCTATAGGAGCATCAACCGAAAAGCCAAGCAGCATTGTAAATCCTGATGGTGCTTTTAACGTCTCGGCTCATCAAGTAGGTTGATTATTCTCCATACTCAAATCTCTGGCTAAAAATAACGAGCCACAAATTAGTATGGTTTTGACGTTTTGAATAGAGGCTTTTAGTATGTGATTTGATATTGCATCACCGATTGATTCACATTCAATAGCATTTACTCCTATATTATTAGCTCCTTCTCTGATTAAATCTGTACTTGTTGCTTTAGGTTCAGATTTAACACAAACGGCGCATAGTAGTTTGATGTATGGCTTTAAGTGCTCTAAGAACTCTGCGACGTTTCTGTTACGAGTGACACCAAAGATCATATAAACACCTTCAGCAAAATTGTCTTTTACCCACCTAGCTAACACTCTGGCACCATCATTGTTGTGTGCACCATCTAGAAATAATTGCCAATCTTTTGGTAATAAAGAAATTAAATTACCTTCTTTTATAGACTCTAGCCGCGCAGGCCAATAAGTGCTCTGTAAACCTGAAGCAATGTCCTCTTCTCCAATATCAAATCCATATTTTCCACTCAAAATGCTACATGCTGCAATGGCGTTTCCTGCATTGATTATTTGGTGTTCACCCTTTAAAGATGGCAAAGAAAATTCTATTGATTGAATAGCCGATTGAAAGACCATTCTGTTATTCTGTTTTTCGCAATTCCATTCAAGTCCTCCTCTATACAGAGGAGATTTCTTATTTATTGCATGATGCTCTAGCGTGTTCATTATAGATTTTTCTTGTGGTGCTATTACGCAAGGAACATTAGGTTTCATTATTCCAGCCTTTTCACCTGCTATGGTTTCTACGGTAGGACCAAGATATTCTGTATGGTCAAGGGAAATTGAAGTGATGATCGTTAGAATTGGATTATCTATAACATTTGTTGCATCAAGCCTTCCACCCAGACCCACTTCAACTAAAGTAATATCAGCTTTATGACGAGAAAAAGCTAAGAAGGCTGCAGTCGTTGCGGCTTCAAATAGAGTGATGGGTTGTTCTGCGACTGCTATACGGCATTCTTCTAGTGAGTTATGTAATTCACTATCATCGATATCATTGCCTGCAATAACTATTCTTTCATTAAAATTCACTAAATGTGGAGAAGTGTAGGTATGAACTTTATACCCTGCTGCTTGCATTATATATCTTAGAAATGATAGTGTCGATCCTTTGCCATTAGTGCCAGCTATGTGAATTATTGGCGGTATTTTTTTCTCAGGATTGCCTAATCTATTGAGAGAGCTTTTTATGCGATCAAGAGAAAAATCCTTTGGTCTACTGCCAAGCGGCTTAGGCCAATGAGGCATGTATATCATAGATTATTGTTACATTTTAATTCATCTATTACACTTGCCATGCCGTGCGTGTCGATTTTTTCACTAAATTGAGAACGTTGATTAATAGCAATACTTATCCCACTCATTACAACATCGTTTATTAAGAAAGAATTGTCATTTTTAGTCACTTTAAAGTCAATGTTTGTAAATTCCTCATCACCATAAGAAAATCTTGTTCCTATCAGACAAGTTTCATCGTCAACTGCTTTTGTACTCATTATGATCATTTCACTATTATTTATGTATTTATACAAAATTTTAGCGCACAAGCGCGCGAGATATACTTCATATTCTTTTAGAAACTCTTCTTTTTCTTTCTGAGTAGATAAATTCCAATATTTCCCTATGACAAATCGAGATATTCCTTTGAGGTCAACATTATTCTGAATAATTTTCAGAAGTTCTTCTTGTACATGTTCTAGATTTTTTCTATTCCCTTTCATAGACGTGTTGTCTACTTGCTGCTTCATGGCAAGCACAAAAGTTTTGTGCCCTATACAATTCGCGTAAGCACTTGAGGAGATTACAATAAAAATGGTTAAGAACTTAATAAGATTCATAAGATATATTTATTAGCTATGATACTTAAAATGCAAAATTTAACAAAGGCAAAATAATGATCGCTAGTTTTAATATATCTATAGACATACTCTATATAAATAATCTATAATTAATTTAGGGGTCTGTGCTATGCGTTATGAGTTAAGTTAAATTTCCCGAGCGATAATTTCTGATCAAGGGAATTGCCTCTGTTAATTTCATTGAAATTAGTACGTGATGCCCACCTTAACTTTAGGTCTCAGGAATCTACTAAGACTGACGGTAGATATGGATCCCTTTTCCATTATTTAGGTTTATGTTACACCAATATAAAGAACAAGGTGTTTTTTTCTGTTCATCTCATGAGATATTTCAAGTTGTAATTGACGTTGAGAAGTATCCTGATTTTGTTCCTTGGTGCAAAGCTGTTTATATAAAAGAAAAAACTGATAGCCAAATGATTGTGGACCTCCTTGCAGCTTTTCATGGCATTAAAGGAAGTTACACATCAGAAGTGACCTTTCTTTCTCCAAATGGAGCAAATAAAAGTTGGATAAAAGCTGTGTCGTCAAATGGAATATTTAAACATTTATACAACGAATGGAAATTCACTCCTATAGATGAAAGTAAAACTATGGTAGAGTTCTATATAAAGTTTGAATTTAAATCCAATTTGTTTTCCACCTTATTAAACTCAGTTTATAAATACACACAAAGTAAAATAATTGCTGCATTTAAAGACAGAGTAGAAAGTGTTGCCGAGAAAAAGTTATCTTGACATTATTTATATAAATGCATAAATTCTTTAATAAGTTAAGTGTTTCCATTGTAATGATTTTTAGATTATTGTTCTTACTTATTTTTATAAGTGTTAGTTCTTATGCAGCTATTGAACAAAACTTACCCAACACTCAAAAAACTGATGAAATAACATCAAAAGAACTACTGTCACTACTGCCTGATGATAAATTATTAGGTGATCCAAAAGCACCAATTTTAATGATAGAATATGCTTCGCTCACTTGTTATCACTGTTCTCTTTTTCATAAGAAAGTTTTTCCTAAAATCAAAGAGAAGTACATAGATACAGGTAAGATGTTATACATATTCCGTCATTTTCCTCTAGATTACAGAGGATTAAAAGCTGCAATGCTAAGTTATTGCTATGAAAAAGAAGAAGACTATTTTAATTTTAACAAAGCTGTGTTTAATGCAATAGACTCGTGGAACTACTCTAATTTTAGTGATTTAACTATACTACAAAAAATTGCTGCACTAAGCAATTTGAAGCAAGATGTATTTAACCAATGCATTAATGATAAAAAGATGATGGACAAAATTATAAATGATAAATCACTTGCAATTAATAAACTTGATATCACAGCTACTCCAGTATTTATCGTCAAGCTTAACAATAATAAATCATATGTAGAGAATAATAAAATTAAACATGAAGGATATAGAGAGCTGGAATATTTCACTAATGTAATAGATGAGTTATATGGAAAAGCTATAGTGAAGTAATAACACTTTAGCTTACCATATAAAAACCCTATGCTGAATCAGTATTTTTTGATACTGTTTGTTGCTTTTTACGCTCAAACTCTCTTTTTTTACTGTGCCAAGCATAATAATACATAGCAATTTTATTCTCTATTAATACTATCGTTCCATCATAAAATTGGACCATATCCATAACTTTTTTCTGAGCTTCGTTAAAGCGTTCTTTGTACTTCTCGCGATAAGCTGGATTGTGCAGTAATTTCACTCCTTCATTATTATTAGATTTCTTGCTTAACGTTTCAACTTCGTTAGCAATGTTATAAGACATATAACCCCCTCTAATTGATTATAAAAATTACATTTTAAGAGAGATGTAAATAAACGATCCCTTAATTCTAGTATAACAATTGGTTATTATACTAGTTAACCATAGTAAAATATATAATAATCTTTGTCACTTAAAATTTTACTTTATAAAATAACAACTTAAAATAAAAAAATTTTATTATTCTTAACTCTATTGTTATATTTATAAATCTTATATAGATTAAACCTCCTTAGTTTATATTATAAAACTTAATGCGTCATAACTTTAGCAGAAAATCGTTGTACATAAGAAGCTTATTTGCAAAAGAGTATAAAAAAATAGAAGAACATTGTACTCTTGATAAGAAACAACGTATTCAAATCACTCCTGAAGAAGGAAAATTATTAAATTTATTTATCAAAATCCATAAAGTTAAAAGCATAGTTGAAATTGGCACGTTATATGGTTATTCGTCAATTTGTATGGTAAAAGCTTTACCGAAAGATGGTCATATATATACAATAGAAAATAATCCTCAACACTCAAGAATAGCAAAAAAAAATTTTAGTGCTTTTAATCTAAGTGATAAAATTACTCTAATAGAAGGTGATGCACTGGAAAAAATTAATGAATTATCAGCAAAGGCACCATTTGACATGATATTCATCGATGCTGACAAAAGTAGTTATCCTAAGTATTTAGATTGGGCAGAGTCATACATTAAACAAGATGGGCTAATCGTTGCAGATAACACTCTATTATTTGATACAGTATTTTTAGAATCTCCTCCAAAAGAAGTATCAGAAAAGTCATGGCATGCTATGAGAGAGTTTAACGATAGATTGTCAGATGAAAAAAAATATTTCTCCATATTGATTCCTACTGACGAAGGAATGACTGTAGCTTTAAAACTCACGCAAGTTAAAAATCAAGGTCAGCGTAATGTCTAGGGGGAGTTAAGCCAAAAACTCTCTCTAATAATATTTCGCGAAAACAAGGCCTTGATTTAACAATGGAGTACCATTCTTTTAAAATCTTACTTTTTTCCCATGGGAAACTATTTACGTAGTCTATTATAGAAATATGTGATGCTAAAGTAATATCGGCTAAAGTGAACTTATCGGTTGCAAGCCAAACGTTCTTGTTAATTAAGTGTTCGATGTATTCCATATGGCAAGGCAGGTTATTCTGAGCTGCATGAAGAAATCTAGAGTCAGGGCTGCGGTTAGTAATTACTTTTTCATTCATAATATACTTAGTAACTTCATTGTAAAATTTGCTATCGAACCAATTGATTAAAGCGCGTATTTTAGACTTAATAATAGTGGATGAACCAAGTAATTTGACGTCGCTATTGTAAGTCTCTTCTATATATTCACAAATGGCATTACTATCCGCTATTACAAAGTTATTATCTATTAATACTGGTACTTGTCCGATTGGATTGATCTCCATGAATTCATTCCGCTTTTCCCATGGATTTTCATATACCAAATCACAACTCAGCTTTTTTTCCTTGAGAAGAGCTCTAACTTTTCGTGAAAACGGACAAAGAGGAAAATGATATAAAATCATAATATTCCTCTTTTGTTATTCCAATACCTATATGTTGTCATTCCAGTACGTGACATTGGAATCCAGCTTATTTCATTATGTTTAACATATACTCCTAGAATCCATTGTCCATTGTATAATTTCCAAATATTTTTATACTTGAATCCCAGTACAACTGTACGAACATTGTAGTCTGAGAGCAATACCCACCGGAAGGGTGTCATTTCAGTGCGTGACACTGGGATGGCTTTGTTGCATCGCTCAAGTGAAAAGAACTGGCAGTTACTGACAAAATTCATTATAAATAGCCATTTAACTGTTGAAGAAAAAATATGCCACAAAAAATGAGAGTCAGTAACTGCCATGAATATAACAAATTTCTCCAAGAAAGAGGAAGCATTTTTTGTTATATCAATGACGCCATAGAAAATTGGTACGAGAATTGTCCAAAAATGCAGGGCGGCAACTATATTTATAGTGATAAAGTTGTGATTTTAGTGCATATAATCGTTAATCTTTTTAGAATTGGCTTAAGACAAACGGTAGGGTTTGTAAAAGGATATCTGCAACAAATAGGAAGAGATTTGCAGCTATTCACAAGCATCAAAAAAAACTTAATATTAAGATAAATGATTGCAGAAAATAATATAGAAGATATCGAAATTGCTATAGACAGTACAGGAATTAGTATATACAACGACACACAGCAAGGAAAATAGCACTGACAGAGTGGCTATGAGCAAACGAGAAAATTGCACGTAATGTTGAATATAAACAACAAAAAAGCCATAGCTGTAAAATACAGTAACGGTGTCTACTCTGATCACTTGTGATTTGCTAAAAGAAGTTGATTTTCAGCATGCCATAAAAGCACTATATGCAGATAGAGCATGTGATAGGCACAAGTTTTATAAGTTGTGTAACGAATATGATATAAAGACAAAAATTCCACCAATAAACAATGCGGCAGAACATCCAGAAATAGATTATATGTCTGACAGGAATGCTGCTATTAGGTTAATAAAATTATACGGTGAAGATGGCATGAAAGAATGGAAAAAGAAGTAAATTATGGGAAAAGATCTTATATTGAAGGGTTTTTCTCAAGATTAAAGCAAATATTCGGATTTAGTTTTAGGAATAAATCTGAGATAAATCGAGAAAAAGAACTAAATGCTATTTGCTTAATAAATTCACTGATATTGGTGTGGATAAATTTGAGATAGTTACATGAATTTACCATAAATCACCATCTCATAAAGTGTGATGCAACAAAGCCATCCCAGACTGGGATGACAGGAAAAAAAGGCATTCTGATGACACTATTAGTGATGATTGTTTTTATACAGAGTTTTTTCCTTTTAACTCTTACCAAAAGAAATTGCCTGAAGGTAATAAATTTTTGGTGCCAATGAGGAAAGAGGTGGTTTCTAATCTAAAGTTTTTACTAGCCAATGAAATCGCGCGATTTGCAACAGATCTTATTAAAGAGCAAAAAAAAAGAAGACAAAAAATCGGAACTAGGTTTTGAGGAGCTACCAAATGATATAGAGAAGGAGATAGAAAAGTATGTAGATTATAATATAATTGATGAAGTCTTTGATAAGGGATCTTATCTATATGGTGCGGAGTGTGTTGATAGAAATTTGCAACGTTCTTTTGTAGATTTGCTCTCATCGAGGATAACAGGTTATGAAAATGGTCCTAAAAAAACTAAGGATTTTTTAGAAGAGAAAGGAAATTATGTATATCTAAAGAAAAGCATTTTTGATAATCCTAAGCTTGTTAAAGACATAGTAAAGCATATAGTATCTCTGACATGCCGTTGTTTTGATACTCCAAATACCGAGGATGATAATCCAAATACCGAGGATGAAATGAATAAAACTCTGAAGTTCGCAATTGTTGATTTAATTTGTAAGGCACTACCGCACCTACCAATTGATTCTATGTGGCATACTTCCCATAAAGAAAGTGAAGATGAGTATTCAATTTTGGCTCCTGTTATTGATTATGATAATTACATAGAGTTTTTAAATGAAAAAGAAGTTGATCATATTAATAATAAGGTGTTTGGTGGTACAAAAGTATTGCGTGATGTAAAAGATGATATTGCAGAAAGAGGTCTGCCAACATATGGTGACGGACGAATATATGCAATAGACTTTTTTAACCGAGACATTGCTTACTGCGTGATGGATAAGATCATAGAGAGCTCTGTAATCAATGAGGATTATAAACTGTCCATTGATCCTGCGCGTGTGCCAGCTATGAAACCACAAACTCTTGCCCCTTCTGAAGAAAAAGTAGGGACGGATGGACCAAGTGCAGATACAAGTGCAGATAGTGGTTTTGGTGATTCACCTAAGAATTCAGTTATAGGTAAATCACATAATGGAAACTCGAGCAAATTCCTTAGGCCCGACTACTATGGTGAAGGTAAAGGTGGGGATGATGCTTCGGCTAAAGATAGTGGCTTTGGCCCTTCTTCAGCACGATCTTCTTTTAATAAGCCCAAAACAACATTTAACCAACCTTCTATATCACAGCCTGACCAATGTTCTGCAAAAAAGCAGACATCAACTAGTAAAAAATCAATTTGCTGTATTTTATAGCTAAAGAAAATTAGACTATTTGAGGACGAATTGTGAATGAAAGTTTATTTGCCAAGGTATAGCTGCCTTGGCCTACAAATCTTGGTTTCTTTATCGTTTACCATTTCATACCACTGGGCAACCCAACCAGTGGTTCTTGCAAGTGCAAAAATGGGTGTAAACATACTTGAAGGGATACCGATAGCATTCATTATTATACCTGAGTAAAAATCAACATTTGGATACAACTTACGTGTAATAAAATACTCATCCTTTAAAGCTATTTCTTCAAGTTTTTTTGCAATTTCAAGTAATTTATTGTTTTGCTCTAGTTTGCTTAAAATCTCATGACAAGCATCCTTTAATATAAGCGCGCGCGGATCATAGTTTTTATAAACACGATGTCCAAATCCCATTAGCTTAAATGGATCTTTATCATCTTTAGCTTTCTCAATGAATCTATCTACATCTCCACTTTGCTCTATCTCTTTTAGCATATTTATAACTGCCTCATTAGCTCCACCGTGTGCTGGACCCCAAAGTGTAGCAACTCCTGCAGACAGGCTTGCAAATAGATTAGAACCAGCTGACCCTACCAATCTGACAGCTGCTGTAGAAGCATTCTGTTCATGATCAGCATGAAGAGTAAATATTTTATCCAGAGCTTTTACAAAAAGGGTATTATTAACAGCACTGCCAAATATCATATTTAAGAAATTCTCACTATAACTTAATTTATTATTAGCATTTATGAATTCCTGATTGTTGATATGTCTATAAATCATTGCAACAATTGCAGGAACTTTTGCTATTGCAGAAATTCCAAAATCTAAATCTTCACCATTGACATTGTTGCCATGCATTTCATGGTAAGACGCTGACAAATTTGCAAAACATGCAACTAAAATCGACATAGGGTGAGCAGTTTTTGGAAATGCTTTGATTACATTTGTAACTTGCTCTGATACTTTGGATGATTCTTGTATTTTGAGAAGAAATTTTTTGTGTTGCTCTGAACTGGGTAATTCACCATAGAGCGATAAATAAATCACAGCAGTAAAATTATTATTCTCTGCCAAATCAGCTATATTATGTCCCCTATATTTAAGAACTCCTTCATCTCCATCAATGAATGTAATTGTAGAAGAGCATGAAGCTGTAGAAACAAACCCTGGATCGTAAGTGAATAATCCTGTCTTCTTATATAAATCCTTGATATTTAACACGCCAGGACCTACTGTTCCATTTAATACGGGTAGATCAATTTTTGACCCATTACTTAGTTCCAATAATGCTTTTTTATCCATCACTTAAGCTACTTAATTTTATACAGAATATACAAACTGAAGAGTATATATTAATACAGCTAACTTTACATTAACCGTATTAAGCGGTCATCAATGCTTTTACTTTTGCATTTAAGCGACTTATTTTACGCGCAGCGGTATTCCTATGAATGACACCTTTATTTACACATTTGTGTAAATTGGATTCAGCATTCCGAAATGCCAAGACAACATTCTCTTTATCACCAGACTTGATTATATCAACTAATCTTCTAATAGCAGTACGAGTTTTGCTTTTTCGCATCTTATTTACTAAAGTACGCTTTGCTATTACCTTCATCATTTTTTTAGCACTCTTATGATTTGCCATATATTAATACCTGTACTTTTCTTTTAATTATAAAGTTTTTTTGTTAATTTGCAATATCAGTTTTTTCTGCAATTAATCTACTACTTCTTTCTTCAATGATTTTTTCTAAACTTTGCAAGAATTCATTTTTGTTTAACCCAGGATATATGGGAGGTAATATTTCTATTACCGCCTTTCCGGGATTCTTTCTCAGAGAAAGTATGCTTTTTGGCCAAAACAAACCAGTGTTTAAAGCAATCGGTAACACAGGAACAGATAATACGCTATATAAAGCAGCAATACCCGATTGATATTTTATATTTTGGTTTATAGTTGTTCTTGTACCTTCAGGAAATATTATTATGCCTCTATTTTCTTTTATACACACTTTTGCTAATTTCATGATATGACGCACAGAACTAATACCATCTGAGCGGTTAATAAAAATCATTTTTAATGCCATGAGATGCAAACCAATGAATGGAATCCATTTCAATTCACGTTTTAAAATAAAAACTGCTTTTCTAAAGAGTAGTATAAAAATAAATGTTTCAAATGGAGATTGGTGTTTAGATGCAATTATAAAAGGTTGCTTAGGAATGTTTTCCATTCCCCTCACTTCATATTTAATGCCACATAATAAACGCAACATGAATAATACAACTCTCACCGAGCAAACAAGGAAAATGGTTATTACACACTCAGGAAAGAAAATTACAGGGAGAGTAATTAAAGTATAGAATACTTCCCATAATATAAGGAGTAAATTAAATAATAAACTTGCAATCACAAACACACGTAAACTTATTTGAATTTAACTTTACTACAAAACTAAAAGCAATAAGTTTAATTATTGATCATCTGAGTAATAGGATGAGAATCAGCTAATTTGTCCTTTAACTTTTCGTTAGCAATATGAGTATATATTTGTGTTGTAGAAAGATTAGTATGGCCAAGAATTTTTTGTATCAGCACAATATTTGCTCCGCTATTCAGTAGATGGGTAGCAAGAGAATGCCTAATCACATGTGGAGAGATTTTATTTTCATCAATATCGCACTTTCTTGCTAATTCCTTTATTAATTGACCAACTCTTTGCCTTGTAATTGGTTTATTAGGTTTATCACCTGGGAATAGCCAATCAGATTTTTTGTTGTTAGGGAGCAGATTGTCACGAATTGATAAATAATCTTTAAGGCTTTGCAATGCTTGTTGATTAAAAAAGATTTGCCTTTCTCTGCCACTTTTTCCCTTTATTATTATGTAGCCTTCCTTACCATTACTGTTTACTAAATGTGATACTTCACATAACTTCATATTGATTAGTTCAGAAACACGCATCCCGGAAGAGTAAAGAATATCTAAAATTGCACATAGCCTTTTACTGCTTATCTCTTTATTCGATCCGCTTGCTGATTTTTTTACTGTTTCCATGAGCAAAAATATTTCTTGAACACTTAAATACTTAGGCAAAGGACGGGAAACCTTTGGATTTCTTAATTCATTATCATTAGCCGGTGCTGGATTAAAATCTATTATTCCATCATTAAATAGGCACTTATAGAAATTTTTGATAGCAGATATTTTTCTTGATATAGAGCTAGTTTTATATTTCTTTTGTGTACGTAAAAAGTTTACATAATCTTTAATATTAGCTTTACTTGCACCAACTAAGGTAGTGCCTCCTTCTAATAAAAATTTTTCAAGTTGGTGTAAATCTGAACGATAACTTTCCAAAGTATTTTGTGTAGAGGATTTTTCGGAAACCAAAGTATCTATGTAATACGTTATGTAAAGATCCTCTTTTTTATTTTGTGGTTGTTTATTTTTCATTATCAGCTCCTATATTTATTTCTTTGACTATAATTTGATTAAAAGTATTTTTTGTATTTTTTATAAGAAAATATGAGATAAATAAAACATTTATCAATAAAGTAAGTACTACAAACCTTTGTTTTAACCTTTTTTTTAAATTTGATCTTATTTTTACCATATTTCAATTATAACATCAAATCTATAAAAAACATCCTGTAAAGTAAGTTTTACTATCATATAAAATATCCCTTAGCTATGTCTGTTTATGCTTATTACATCATAGCATTTATTATAATTTTAACATAAAGAGATAGTGATTTCAACTTCATTATTGTATGGGTATTAATAAATCTTTAATATATATAACAAATGTCTTGAGCAGAAGGAATCACTTGGGACTTTTTTTTAATAAAGTGTTAATAAAAGGAATGGTTACATTTGATCCTATGGATTCACTATCTATTTTTTCTATAATTTTATTAATGCTGTGGAAAGAACGTTCTATTCTTGCTAGAATATAATTAATCACTTTTAAATCAATTTTTAACTGTTTATCTGAAAATCGTTTTATTAGCATAATTCTTAATAATTCCTCGCTTGCAGGCAAAATTTTTACGCTGGTAGTTGACAATATTCGGGAGCTTAAATCTCTTAGTTTGAAGTTAAGCTTTTTTGGTGAAATTGAAGAAGTGATTAGCAGTCTCTTATCATTTTCTTTCATATAATTATAACAATGTAACAACATTTCCTCATCTTTAATGTTTTGTACATCCTCTAAAATAAACGCATCGCTATACCTAATTTCGCTTACAAAATTATTCACATTGATAAAAATTGCATTATTTATTGATTGCCAAATATGAGCAAGGTGAGTTTTTCCAGAGCTGTTAGGTCCAAAAAGAATCAGGCATTTCCAAGATAAATCGTTAACTATTGAGTTATATACGTGCTTATTTTCGTCTAAGGTGATATAGTTTTGCCAGCAATAATCAACTTGATTATTGCTAAATAAATTTAATTGCACGTAAAGCCTCTTACATTACTACTTTTTGATAATAATTTTTGCATAAAAATTTACTTGCATCTCTCAAATGTATCAGAGGTCCTTTTTCTTTTTATCGTGAACTAATTAGCCATTTTTATAAAGCTCACTTTCAAAATATTTATTGACTGCATATTCTACTAATACACTGAACATTCCTATTATTGGAATAAAAAATAATATACCTATAAACCCAAAATATGAGGTGCATATGACAACTCCTAAAATAATGATAGTTGGATGTATATGAACTTTTTTTCCTATTAATAAAGGCACTAATATGCTTGAGTCTATTAATTGACCAACACTAAATAATAGCAAGACAGCAGTACTTTCAAACCATCCACTAAATTGAGTAATGGCGCTCAAAAATCCGATAATAGTGTATAATAATGGCCCTATATAGGGTATAAATGTTAATGTTCCTGATAAAATTCCAATAGCTACAGAATGCTTCAGCCCAATTATGCTAAGGCCCACGGAGTAAAAGATCATCATGACTATACATACGTTTAACTGTCCCTTTAGGTAATTAGATATAATGAAATCTACTTTGGAAAAATAACCTGCAGCTTTTTCTCTGTAAAGAATGGGAATTAGTTTATTAGCCTTTTCTACAATTGCAGGCCAATCACGTAATACATAAAAAAACACCACAAGCGTAATAGCTATTAATGATACCATGTAAATCAAATTAAAGCTTGAATTTAGCACTTGAATTATAAGATTACTGCCCATGCTAAGAGCATTTATAAAATAAGATATATAATCACTGTAATTTTCTACTAGATTTTTAGACAAGTGATCAAATAAACTATCTTCAGTTTTTATATTAAGAAATTCTAGCACAGAAGGAATCACTTTAAGCTTTAATGAAGGTATCTTATTCACTAAGAAATTTAATATTAAAGTAATTTGAAAATATATAATAGGTAAAACAAATGTGATAACTAATATAAAAGCTATCAATAAGGTAAGTATTATAAAAACTACAGAACATGAACGTGGTATTCTATATTTTTCAAACTTGGTTACTAGCGGGTTAAATAGATGTGCAACAAAAACAGATATTAGACACGGAACAATCATAGGACGCATCAAAAATAATGCCCCTATTATGAAAAGCAGTACACAACAAATAGTTATATGACGTTTTTGCATGTGTTTAGAATAGTTAATTTACCGAAAAATATACAGTTTTTTGTAAGTACTATCTATTCATTATTTTATTAGGCATGAGATCAGCCAAATTTTCACTCAATTGCCAACTAGATAAAACTCCGTTATGCGGGTTATCTGTAAAGCCTCTCAGATTAACGATCTTAATCGAATTTCTATTTAACAATAGATCATCTACTGCCTTTGCCAATTGTACAGGATATGGTATTAAGGTGTCTCTTTCATGATTAATGACTACTATTGGTATATTATCATTTTGTAGCTTTTGTATATTGCTTACTATATCAAAATCTAAATTTAGGACCTTAAGCATCTTTTTCAATAAGCATGAGGGCAGTACACTTAAAATTTTTGCTTGAGGAATTGGAAAATGCTTTATTGCATTATGAAAAGAGCTGAAAGTGCTAGTAAAAATAACGCCTCCAAGTTTAATATTTTTGTCTGTAAAATATTTTAATACTTCTGATGCAACTGCTCCTCCAAAGGAATGGCCGAAAAGTATGATGTTTTCAGGTTTTACACCCTTGTCCATTAATTCATTGATTTTTTTTATCGAAGACTGAGATAAGCTTTTATTCTTATTTATAAATGGAATCATGAGTATTGATATAGACAAAAAAGTGCAAATCAAAGCTGCTAATATTGCTGAATTCGCTGTCCTAGACGTCATTGGGTTGGTAAATAATATCAGAGCGGGTGATAATATGGATATTCCTAAAAATAAGAAACTAGCTATTGCGTAAGTTATATAGTTTTGAAATGCAATTGGGTATTTATGTGCATGAGTGTAGAAATTAGACCTATGGAGATATGTAGATCTATCTTGTATATACCTGGACGCATTTTTATAATTATCACCTATTCCATGAAAAAATATAAGATGTATCTCATTTTCTTTATTATACTTAGCAACGTGCATTATTTCCCTCTAACATATATTACACCTAGTAAAAGAATATTCTTTTTTGAGAATTGGATCAAACTTTTTTAAAATGCTAGATAACTTGTATTAACAACGAAAATGATAAGCATGTACACTAACAGACTTGAGGAATACAAGATAGCAGCATTAATAGTTGCAGCAGGAGTAGGCAGTAGATGCAATGCCAAAATCCCTAAACAGTATATAAAACTGGCAGGTAAGTCTGTTTTATTTCACACAATTAGAAAATTCTTAGCTAATCAGTACATAAGTTACATAAGAGTGGTAGTAAATGAAAGTCAAAAAGATTTCTATAAAGAAGTTACGTCATCAACTATAGATACTAAATTGCTGAGTCCAGTATGTGGAGAAAAAAGCAGGCAGAGTTCAGTTAAACTTGGACTGGAGAGTTTGCAAAAGATCAATCCAGATTTTGTTATTATACATGATGCTTGTAGGCCTTTTGTATCAAATATTCTAATAAATAACTTGATTGAATCTATGATTAATGGTCAATATACAGGAGTAGTTCCAGCAATAGAAGTCGAGGATACTATATCGTTGGTGAGTAATAATTTCGTTGAATCTACGATTTCAAGAGAAAAACTTAGAGCCATACAAACCCCTCAAATTTTTAATTTCAGAGAATTATTATCGTGCCATCAGTCAGTCAAAGAATTTACTGATGATTCATCACTAATGGTGGAGCATAAAAAACATGTTGCGATTATTGAAGGTGAGAAAAAGAATTTTAAGTTAACTACAAAAGAGGATATCAATATGGCAAAACTTCTCTTTGGAGAGCCAAAATTCCGTGTCGGAACCGGTTATGATATACATAAATTTGTTAAAATTCAAAATGATGCTAAGAGCTTTATAAAAATTTGCGGTGTGGAAATTGAGCATAATATGGCAATAGAGGCACATTCCGATGGTGATGTTGCAATACATGCAATCGTTGATGCAATACTCGGAGCACTAGGATGTGGCGATATAGGAGAACATTTTCCTCCTAATTCCTCTAAATGGAAGGATTGCAATTCATCTCATTTTCTTGACTTTGCTGCTAAAAAAGCACAGGAAAAAGGATATAGCGTGTCTAATTTAGATATTACTATAGTTTGTGAAGAGCCTAAAATATCGCCTTACAAAGCAGGAATGAAGGAATTCATATCAAAAATATTAGAAATTAATGATGAATTCGTAAATATCAAAGCAACCACAGCGGAAAAATTAGGTTCTATTGGAAGAAATGAGGGAATAGCAACGTATGCTTCTGTGCTATTGCGTGCAAATTTTTATTGAAGGTAGAAACGAAATAACTTACTTGACAAACTCCACCATTTCACTTCCATTGCAAGGAAAGTGGGAAGGTTTGTCAAGAAATTTCTATGAGCTACTTTCGACATTAATAGCTGATTCAAGTCTTCTATTCAAAATTTTCAATATAAAATCCAATTCATTTGAGTTGTTATAACGTATCATGACTTTACCCTTAGAATTACTGTCATTAATTTTGATCTTTAAACCAAGCTGAGAAGATATAGCTCCTTCTAATGCTGCCATATCTTGATTTTTAGTACAATTATGCTCTTTTCGGTCGTTATTTTGTTGTAAGTCTTTTATCAATTTTTCAGTTTGTCTAACGCTCAGGCCCTGAGAAACTATTCTTTCTGCAATACTTTCCGCATTTTCAACATTAATCAATGCTCTTGCATGACCCATAGACAATTTTTTCTCGTTGATCATTGTTTTTACTCCATTAGGGAGTGACAGCATTCGTATCATATTGGTTATGTGACTGCGGCTTTTACCTAAAGTTAAGGCTAATTCTTCGTGTGTATAGGAGAATTCATCTATTAGTTTTCTGTACGCCTCACCTTCTTCTATTGGATTAATATCTTGCCTCTGTATGTTTTCAATTATCGATACTTCTAAGCATTCCTTGTCATTTAAATCTTTTATGATAACCGGCACACTATCAAGATTTATGACCTTACTTGCTCGCCAACGACGTTCCCCTGCTACTATTTCATAACCTTCATTATTTGGATCTTTGCGCACCACAACAGGTTGTATTATACCATTTTTCTCTATCGAACCTGCAAGTTCTTTTAATGACTCCTCATCAAAATATTTTCTCGGCTGAAATTTGCTCGGGTGTAGTAATGAAATAGGTAACCGATCTTCTTTATTACCATAATTATCGCCTATGAGGCCAGCAAGACCTCTACCTAAGCGCCTATTGTCCTTCACGCTGCACCCTCACTTATCAGCTTTTTCTCTTTACAGATGCTCATGTGTTTCTTTAAAATTTCTTTTGCCAAACTTATATATGCTTGTGCACCAGGACACTTAAGATCATATACAATAGCAGGTTTTCCATGAGAAGGCGCTTCTGATAACCGTACGTTACGTGGAATAATGGTCTCATACAATGGGATGATAGTTTTATATACTTTATCATTTAAATACTGGCAAATATCATTTTTTATCTGCTCACTAAGTTTGTTGCGTCTGTCATACATTGTGAGCAATATTCCTTCTATTGCCAGGAAAGGGTTTAGGTTATTTCTTTTTATCAGCTCTACAGTCTTAACTAAATGGCTCAATCCTTCCAGAGCGAAAAATTCACACTGAAGAGGAACAATAATAGAGTTAGCAGCGGTCAAAGCATTGATAGTAAGCAGACCAAGTGATGGAGGGCAGTCGATGATTATGTACTCATAATTATCACGCACTTTCTCTAGAGTGTCTTTTAGTACGAATTTTCCCTGCTCAAGTTGTGATAGCTCAATTTCTGCAGCTGATAAGTCAACCACTGATGAAATCAGCGATAGATTTGGAATTTCCTTTATATTGAAAATTGCCGATTCCACCAATTCACTTTCGCTGCTCAGCAGTATTTTATATATATTTTTTTCTTCCCTGCTACGATAAGAAATCCCAAGTCCTGTACTAGCATTTCCTTGAGGGTCAAGATCTACCAGTAAAGTACTTTTTCCCACAGCAGCAAAGGCTGTTGATAAATTTATACTAGTTGTAGTTTTACCAACTCCACCCTTTTGATTTACTATTGCAATGATCTTGCTCACGCCTTTTATCTTATGTATAAAATAACTCTATTGTATATATGCAAGAAATTTTTGCATTAGAAAAATTTTTTTGTTGCCAATCATGCTCAAAGTAAACTGCCTTTTTTTGTCTTGTGTAACACACTTTGAACCTTATTTCCTAACTCATTCAGAGTAAATGGTTTGGGTAAAAAATGGAAGTCTTCTATATTGATTTCATCGCTCTTTAAAAAAGCATCCTCTGTATACCCAGAAATAAAAATAACTTTGATGTTTGGCCTATGTATCAATGTTTCTTTAACTATTTCTGGACCACTCACCTCTGGCATGATTACATCAGTGATTATTAGATCTATGTGTTGATTTTTTTTTCTAATGATCTCTAGTGCCTCGCTGCCTATACTCGCTTCTATTACATTAAATCCTTTTCTTGTAAGAGCCTTAGCAGTAAATTCCCTTACTGAATCTTCATCTTCAATTAATAAAATTATACCATTACCTTTAATCTCTACCGGTTTCTCTATTTCTTTACTATCTTCCTCTTTATCATTTTCATCCGATATGTAAACTATGGGCAAAAATATGCTAAATTTAGTTCCATGATTCACTTTGCTAGCAACATAGATGTATCCTTCGGTTTGTTTAATAATGCCATATACAGTAGAGAGGCCAAGACCTGTACCAGAAGTAATATCTTTGGTAGAAAAAAATGGATCAAATGCCTTTTCAATTATATCACTCGTCATTCCACATCCAGTATCAATCACTTCAATCACAACATAATTCCCATGTTCAATCGTTTCCTTATCTGGAGAAAACATATCCTGAGGTGTAGAATTTAATGAATCAACCTTTTGATTAAAGGTTCGTATAGTTAACTCTCCCCCCTTTTCCATAGCAGCACCAGCATTAACTGCTAAGTTAAGCATAACTTGCTCTAATTGTCCTTGGTCAGCCCTAACAGCACCCAAATCGCTACCATAATAAATATTAAATTTTATATTTTCACCTATTAATCTTTTGATCATTTCATAAAGATTAGCTATCGTACCATTTACATTAATAATCTTTGGCTGCAAAGTCTGTCTTCTTGAAAAAGCAAGCAGTTGTCTTACTAAATTTGACCCACGTTTTGCATTTTGCTGTATCTGTATTATATCTCCAAAAGATGGATCGCTAGCTGAGTGCTGGAGTAAAAGCAAATCACAAAATCCTATTATTCCGGTTAATATATTATTGAAATCATGTGCAATACCACCTGCTAATTGCCCTATAGCTTGCACCTTTTGATAATGCTCAAGTTTTATCTCTAGTTTTTTACGTTCAGTATTATCAATAAAATAACAAAGTATGAACATCACTTTATTATGAAGAAACTTATTAAAATATATTTTCATGTTATTACCGCCATTGAGCTGCACATCAAAGGACGCATTATTTATCCTATTACTTGAAAAATATTCACGCACTTTCATATGATAACCATCTGATATCAATGCAAAGATAGAACCATTATTTGACCCCGCAAGTTTTACTAATGCTATATTTTTCTTTATAAAATTGCCATTTATGTCGCATTGTGCAATAGCAATTGACGAATTTGTAAAACAAGGGTGTAGTTGATAATCAACAATATTTGATTCAGTTGGTGTTATAAAGCCGTGTATATAGCTATGATTGTATTTATCACAAAATATAGCAGTACTCATATAAGCCTTAAATGGAGCACCGCTTATAGTAAAAAACATAATTTCATTTTTGGTTATTGTATCGTCATACTTAGATTGAGATATAAAATCATTGATTGAGCTACCTTTTTCCAATTTTTTTAGTTCAAACATGTCTAAAAATCTTTTATTTACAGATAAGATACCTCCTTTTGTATTTGCAACGTAAGTTGCTATATTGTGTTTCTCTATCAACTCTTCATATACCTGCTCTTTGTTTACCTGTGTTGCCTTCAGTACAAAATACCCATTCGGTCTTGCTATTGGGGCTAATGATAAATTTAAAGTCTTATTACTATTTATAGCAATTTGTGGATTATCCGGTATTGGTTCAGAGAGCAAAAGAAAGTTAGATATTCTACTCTTCTTGCTTAAGGAAATGCATACTTTTACAGAAGTGTTATTTCTTAACGCATGATAGAGTGATTTTCTGTCTTTTTCTGACACATCTCCTGCTTCAAGGATTTTATCTAGCGTAACATCATCGTTTATGTGATCTTTAAACCTTTCGTAGAACCTCGCATCAGCATAAATAATACCCTCATCTTTATGTAAAATGAGACAAAACTCTGTATTATGATTCAGCGCATTTGCAAATATTGCATTTTGAAACTCTATGATATTAAGTAGATACTTGTAACGTTTTATATTATATGCCACAAAGAGAGTCATTAGAATGCTAATTAATAAATTAATCTCTATATTAACATGCTGACTATATACATTAGAAAAATAGAGTACTGATATTGCTATTGGAGGTAAGAACATAATGACTGCCATCACAATAATTGACATCCCATAATTTCTTAGTATGAAGTCAACTCTGTTCTCTTTTTTGTTATCTATGTATCTTTTACTCATTATTATTGCTTGGCATCCTTGCACATATAAAAATATTCTACTATATTGATTTAATTATTATAGATTTATTAACATCCTTGATAGGTAGTTACTATCCCAATCTAATTAATTCCTGTAAATATAGAGTAGAATAATATTAATAAGCCAACAGAAGGCATTATGGAAAAACAAAAGACACAAGCATTTGAATGGTTCTGCGCACTGAGAAACAAGATCACCGAATCTTTCTTATCAATTGAGTTACAGTCATTCACAGAACCAAAAATCGAAAAAAGAAAGTGGAACCGACCAGGTGGAGGAAGTGGTGAATCTACAATTATCTTTGGTAATATTTTTGAAAAAGTTGGAGTAAACGTTTCAAGAGTATACGGAAAGCTCTCAGACTCAGCCATTAATGAAATTCCTGGTGCAAGTGAAAGCAATGGAGAGTTTTGGGCAAGCGGTATATCTTTAGTGTCTCACATGCAATCTCCCCTTATCCCTGCAGCACATATGAACACAAGGCTGATATATACCTCAAAACAATGGTTTGGTGGAGGAATGGACTTTACTCCAATTTATAAAGATGAGGGAGATTGCAAGTATATTCACGAATCAATTAAAGCAACTTGCGATGAGTTCAACATCGAATATTATCCGAAATTTAAAAAGCAATGTGATGATTACTTTTTTTTACAACATAGAAAAGAGCCACGTGGTATTGGTGGAATTTTTTATGACAATCTAACTTCTGGCAAATGGAAAAATGATTTTGAGTTCACAAAAGCAGTAGGTGAAGCCTTTTTAGAAATTTACTTACACATCATACACAAACATATGCAAAAATCTTGGACAAAAGAACAACGAGAAGAACAATTGATAAAACGTGGCAGATATGTGGAGTTCAATCTTCTTTATGATCGTGGTACAAGGTTTGGTTTAATGACTAATGGTAACCCCGATGCAATTATGATGTCGATGCCGCCTCTTGTCAAGTGGGTGTGAAAAGCGGTTATTAATATAAAATAAATCGTTATAGTTTAAAATTGTACCACAATGGTGAGCTTTTATATAGAGGGGTACAATCATGGGTATAGTAGATAGTTTTTTAATTAAATCCGCTAGAAATAGCAATATAAGAGGCGTGAGGCTAGCTTTAAGTCTTCATAATATAGTAAACAGCTTTGAAAAACTCTTTTCTAGAATTAATCCTTTTAGGAACAAGGGGTCATTTGACTTGAATAATGATCAAACTTTAAATCGAGCTTTAGAGTATGCAGTAACAAATCTTGATCATAATGTAATGACGTTACTTATTAGTGCTGGAGCAAATATTAATGAAATAAATAATAGTATAGGAAATGTAATCCTTCAATACAAAATAGCATCAGAAGCTATGCAGTACGGAGATAAGGACAGTCTCAAAGATCGTAAAGAAAAATGTTGTTTAGTGCTTGGTGAGCTAATAAAAAAAGAAAGAAAAGAAATATTGGAGATTTTGAAACAAACGGAAAGTTGTGACAAGCTTAAAGAGGAAGTAGAGCTAAAATTTAAGGCCAACTCACCTAAAAAACCTCCTAGAATTTTTGAGCATGATGATATTTTACTTTTAAAAGAGCCCATTTATGATGAGGTATATGACGCTAAGGTTAGTAACTCATTAGAAGAGTTGAGCGTATCGGAAGAATCCATTTATGCTGAAGTATATGATTTGCATAAAAGATCTACTGAAAATTTATCATTGAAAGATAGTGGTTATTCTAGTATATCAGGAGAACCTATTTATGAAGATGTAGATGATTTCTCAGAGCAAAAAAAGCCCACTAGCTTAAATCATAAAGAGCAACCAGAGCCTATTTATGCCAAAGTAGATTTATCGAAAAAGAGATCAGAAAGACAAGCAAAACATATAAAAGATAATTCTGGGACTTATCATGGATTAGTGCAGGATAAAGTGAATAATTTGCAAGTAAAACTAAATGAGCAAAGTGCTAATAAGCCAGCGAGTCAGCAAATCAAGACCAAGGCTGGCTTTAACGTAAAAGAAATAAGGCAAAATTTTGAGCGTAGAGATTCTGGATACGATTCTGGCTATGATTCAGATACAAAAGTTGAACAAAAATTAGATTTAGGATCTAAAGCTCCTAAATCTGAGATAGGTTCAGTAAGCATTGAACATGGGGTAATAGGAGGCTGTCGATATAAAATCACTGATATATCACTCTAACTGTGTGATTCAAAATAATTGAATTGACTTTATATGTATAATCGATATAACTCAGTTAGATTCAAGTCGACTCTTTCGTCTAGTGGTTAGGACACCACCCTTTCACGGTGGTAACACGGGTTCAAATCCCGTAAGAGTCACTCAAACAGAATGCAAATAACTAAAGTTTTGAATGAAAAAAATTAGGCTTTATGTTGAAGAAGCTTTATCACAAAATGTAAGTTTGGCTCTTCATCCACGACAAAGTCACTATATTTACAATGTAATGCGGCTTAAGAAGCATGATAACATCTATCTTTTTAATGGAAAGAATGGAGAATGGTTAGGAGAAGTAGTGAATATATCAAGTAAATCGACAAAAATTATAATAAAAGAACGCACTAAACAACAACAACATGAAAAAAATCTATATTTGTATTGTGCTCTGGTAAAAAGCGGCGCCTTAAGCAACATAGTAAGACAAGCAACTGAAATGGGAGTAACCTGCATTCAATTTATTTCAACAGAACGTACAGTAGTAAAAAACATTAACCTAAGTAGAGCGAAATTACAGGCAATTGAAGCTGCGGAACAATCCGGTAGGACAAGTATACCACAGATTTTTCTTCCTATTAATTTTTGTGAATTATCCGATTCCCAGAATAAAAATTTTGTTTTGTGTGATGAAACAGGTGAAGGACAACCTCCTAATAAAGTTCTAAAAGGCAAGAAAAACGTTGCTATTATTGTTGGCCCCGAAGGTGGTTTTTCATCTTACGAACTTGATTCTGCCAATAAATTTTGTCAGAAACTGAGTCTAGGAAAAAGAATTTTGAGAGTTGATACTGCTGTAGTTGCTGCATTAACCTTCACCAATTGGTATAGCTAGATTTTTTAATATGGCTAGTGCAACTTGACACTCTATATAAAGAAATCTGCATTATATTTTTCCTAAAAGAAATAAATGAAACTTGCATTTTTCCGAACTATCGATACTCTTAGTAAAGAAGTCGGGGCGTAGCGCAGCCTGGTAGCGCATTTGGTTTGGGACCAAAGGGTCGGGAGTTCAAATCTCTCCGCCCCGAGATTAGAAAAATTACAAGAGCACTGTAACCTAAAAGCAATTTTTATCAGCAAGTAAATGATTGACAGCAGAATGAAGCTTTTTTCATATAAATCACTGCATATCATATTCTATCGCTCAAGTTTATAAAATAATTGACAATGTTAATTTTCTAATTTATAAATGGATTTTGAAGTGATTACCGAAGGAGGTATAGAGTTTGATTGAAGTATCAGTCCATTATGGTGATGTAGATAGAGCTCTTCCAGTGTTGAGAAAAATAATTCAAAAGGAAGGAAGAGGGCTCAAAATGAAAAAAAAATATCACGAAAAGAAATCAGAGAAAACAGCTAAAAAAAAAGCTGAAGCAAGGAAAAAGAGGTATCAGCAAGAATGCAGAAGACAGCGTTATGGTTGGTAGTTTTTACTAAGGTTAATAATTAGTTATCTTATGAATATTCATGAATATCAAGCAAAGGAAATTTTACACAAGTTTAATGTCCCGGTACCAAAGGGTTTTGTTGCTACATCTGCAGAAGGAGTAGAAACTCAAATAAATCAACTAAAATCTGACGTGTTTGTGGTTAAAGCTCAGATTCATGCAGGTGGTAGGGGTAAGGCTGGTGGCGTAAAGCTAGCAAAGTCAACTAAAGAAGCTCAACAACTTGTAAAGGACATGCTTGGCATAACTTTAGTTACTCATCAAACAGGGCCTAGTGGACAGCAGGTAAGAAGAGTATACATTGAGGAAGGTTCAAGCATTAAAAAAGAGTACTATTTGAGTCTAGTAGTTGATCCAAAGCTCAGTAGGTTAGTATTTATATTTTCTTCAGAAGGTGGAATGGATATTGAAGAAGTGGCAAAAAATTCTCCTACAAAAATTGTGAAATTTGATATTGACCCTGCTACTGGTTTTACAAATCTTGATAACAGTAAACTTGCCAATAATTTTAATTTGAATTCAGAACAAATAGAAAGAATAACAAATATTGCAAAAAATATATATGATGCGTTTATTACAACTGATGCAAGCCAAATAGAAATTAACCCACTAGTTGAAACAAATTCCGGGGATTTTGTTGCACTTGATGCTAAAATTAATTTTGATGACAACGCTTTATATCGTCATCCAGAAATCGTGCAGCTTCGTGATTATGATGAAGAAGTTAAAGAAGAGATAGAAGCTTCAAAACATGGACTTAGTTACATCAAAATGGATGGCAATATTGGTTGCATGGTGAACGGTGCAGGTCTTGCTATGGCAACAATGGATATAATAAAGTACTATGGAGCAGAGCCTGCTAACTTTCTAGATGTTGGTGGTGGAGCAAGTAAGGAAACTGTCACTGAAGCATTTAAAATTATATTATCTGATAGTAATGTACAAGGAATTTTGGTTAATATATTTGGCGGTATAATGCGTTGTGATATCATTGCAAATGGAATAGTTGAAGCTGCAAAAGAAATAGATATTAAGGTCCCTTTAGTGGTTAGATTATCAGGCACTAACTTTAAAGAAGGAAAAAGAATTTTAGAAGAGTCAGGGCTAAATATTATTGCTGCAGACGAACTTGACGAGGCTGCACAGAAAATAGTACAAGAGGTGAAGTAGAGTATGTCTGTTTTAGTAAATAAAGATACAAGATTAATATGCCAGGGCTTTACTGGTGCACAAGGTACATTTCATTCAGAACAAGCAATTAGCTATGGAACCAAAATGGTTGGCGGTGTAACTCCTAGCAAGGGTGGAAGCACTCACCTTAATTTACCAGTTTTTAATACCGTAGCAGAAGCTAAAGAAAAAACTGATGTGAATGCTACTGTGATATATGTACCTGCTAAATTTGCAGCTGATGCAATACTTGAGGCAATAGATGCAGAGATAGAATTAATAGTTTGCATCACAGAGGGCATTCCTATACTTGACATGGTAAAGGTAAAGCACGCTCTTGCTGGTTCAAACAGTCGATTGATTGGCCCAAACTGTCCAGGGGTTATTACACCCGAAGAATGCAAAATAGGAATTATGCCAGGACATATTCACAGACGTGGACATATAGGAATTATGTCTCGTTCTGGAACTTTAACTTATGAAGCGGTAGCACAAACAACCGCTGTTGGTCTTGGTCAGTCAACATGTATAGGAATTGGAGGGGATCCTGTTCATGGTATGACGTTTGTTGACTGTATGGAGCTCTTTTTAAAAGATGACGATACTCATGGTATTGTAGTTATTGGTGAAATAGGTGGAAACGAAGAAGAGGATGTATCACATTTTGTGAAAACAGAAAAAACTAAAAAGCCAATCGTTGGTTTTGTAGCAGGTCAAACAGCACCTCCAGGAAGACGTATGGGGCACGCTGGGGCTATTATCTCCTCTAGTGGCGGAAGTGCTGGTGCAAAGTTAGAGGTTATGCGCAGTGCTGGGATTGCGATTGCAGAAACCCCTGCTGTGATTGGTAAAAAGGTGTTAGAAGTAATGAGTGTCAGTGCCTAGCCTAGGTCATAAAAACCCTATATCCCCAGTCATCAGTATATTTTTTGACCACTCAATCAGTAACTGACCTCCTGGTAAATGCACTGAAGTTTGTTTAGTAGCCAAACACTTACGAAGTATAGATGCAACAAATGCTGCACAAGCCGCACTACCACATGAAGCAGTAATACCTGTTCCTCTTTCCCAAACTCTTAAGTTTATTTCTCCAGATTTTTCTATTTGTGCAATACTAACATTTGTTTTCTGAGGAAATAATTCGTGATTTTCTAGCTTTGGTCCTAAATTCTGCAATGGTATTTCGCTTATGTTATCAACAAAAAAAACTATATGAGGGTTACCAATATTTACTGCAACTGGCTCTTTCAGCATTTCAAGCTCTATAGGTAGATAAAGGGGATCGCATTCACAAGAAAGAGGAATTTCATTCCATTTAAGCAGTGGTTTACCCATATTGACCTTTATTGATTTATCACCTACTTTAAAACATTCTAAGATACGATTATTTATCAGCTCAATAGTGATATATTCAGTACCTTTTTCTAACATTATCAAATATCCAACACAGCGTGCTGCGTTTCCACACATTTCAGCTCGACTACCGTCAGCATTGTAGATATGCATAAAGCAGTTTGCAGCATTAGACATTGTTATAATGATCACTTGATCACAACTGCCTTGATCAGCAATTTGTCTATAATTCCAGTCTAAATTATTTGCTGAACGTGAGTCTATGATAACAAAACTATTGCCAGTACCATGCATCTTTACAAACGGGATCTTGTCTGTTAGGTTACTTACCATTATAGCAAAATTATATAAGTGAAAATTTTTCTTCTAATTACAGCTGTTTTGTATTCTATAGTTTTCTGTAATGTGAGTGCTAAGTCAATACCGGAGAACAGCAAAATGCTCTTTTGGCAAACTGGAGTTAGAAAGGGAGCAAATGTTTTCAATAGAAAAGTTGATAGTGACTTAATCAAAGCAGCAAAGGAATACAAAATTGGTTTTATTCGTCTTGCTCCTGACAAATTTGAAACTACGCAACGTGACTTCCTCTTAGGCAATGCAGACAATTATCCGGGCCTGATTTCCAAAGACCTGAAAGTTCTGAAAGATGTTTTAGATGCTTTTCATCAACAAAAAATACCAGTAGTGTTAACGATGCTTAGCTTACCTGGATCTAGATGGAAGCAAAATAATAACGATAAAGATGATTTACGTTTATGGTCAGATCAAGCTTTTCAAAAACAAGCAGCAAAATTTTGGCAAGATCTTGCAAGAGAACTTAAGGACCATCCTGCCATTGTTGGATATAATATCTTAAATGAACCACATCCAGAAAGGCTTTATAATACTAACAATTCTGCCATTCATAATGTAGAACAAAGTCGAATTCAGAAAGATTTATTTAGGTTTTATAGCAGCATGGTATATAGCATCCGCCGAATTGACCTAAAAACCCCTATCATACTGGACAGCGCCGGACAGATAAAACTTGTCAAACCAAAAAGAAACTTCCTAGCTGAGTGTATGGCAAATTTTATGTATAATTTTGTAGAGAAGAGCTTTTTGCAGTTATAGCCGAACTGTGCAATGGTGCCTTAAGTGCCCGTAGGACAGCGTGGCTTTGGAGGAACAGTCGAACCACTGATTGAGCCTTTTGGGCTACCTCGATTAGAAGAATGTATAACTCAACCGTCCCAAGCTTAAGCACTTCTCAATTATGGATTATTATATAATGGAGATTAAAAATGGCAAAGTTCAAAAGTAAATTAGAGATCTAATGCAGCAGGAATCGATGTTGGCTCGGCTGTACATTATGTATGTGTACCCGAAGGAAGCGATGAACAACGTATACAAAAATTTAGCTGCTTTACGTAAGATCTCTACAACATAGCAAAATGGTTGAAAAAATGTAAAGTTAATACAGTAGCCATGGAGTCAACAGGAGTGTACTGGATTCCTTTGTTTCAAGTACTTGAATCACACGGATTTGAAGTAAAACTGGTAAACGCAAAACATGTTAAAAATGTACCTGGGAGAAAATCAGATGTGCAAATGGATTCAACAACTACACAGTTACGGGTTACTCCAAGGGTCATTTAGGCCAGATGATCAAATGTGTGTATTGCGTAGTTATGTTCGGCAACGTAAAAATTTAATTGAAAATGCTTCTACACATACTTTGCGTATGCAAAAAGCGCTAACACAAATGAATATTCAACTACATAAAGTTATAAGCGATACAACTGGTGTAACTGGAATGCAAATTATTAAAGCAATAATAGATGGTGAGAATAATCCTGAAAAATTGGCTGAACTAAGAGATGGACGAATAAAAAGTGATAAATCTGTTATTGCAAAAGCATTAGCAGGAAACTATAGAAAAGAACACCTATTTACATTAAAGCAAGAATTTGAGCTATATAATATTTATCAGGAAAAAGTAGCAGAATGTGACAGGAGCATTTAAGAATATTATAAAACATTTGAGATAAAGTCTGATGAGAGTAAAAGTTAGGTGAAGAGAAAAATAAGCACAGAAAAAGTAAACCAAACTTTGCTTTGCATGAAGAATTATATCGAGTAACTGATATAGATTTTACCAAAATTCCTGGATTGGATATACTATAGCTCTTTTCATAATAGTCCGAAAAGCTTATAGAAAAGCGGAATCAACAGCATGACGAAAAGATGTGAATAGAGGACTAGCTCTGTTTTTTATAGCAAACCAATGATGCTCAATTTTGTTAAAATCGGGAGAATAAGGCGGTAGATATAAAATTTCTGCGCCAACTCCTTTAGCAAATCTTATTAGACTTATGAAAAGTAGCATTATCAAGGATAACAGTTTGTCCAGGTTTCAAAATCGGTGTCAGAAACTGCTCAAACCATTTATTAAAGATATCCATATTACAGTGGCCTTCAAATGTTAACGGAACAACTATTTTTCTGCCGTTTAAGGCTGCAATCATACTGATTCGTTGAATTTTTTTACCAGATTTTAGAGCATAAAACCTCTGTCCCTTCTGGCAATATCCATAACTCGGTGTTATCAATGCCAGACTCATCTATATAAACTAAGTTTTGAGGTTCTTTTGTTGCTATAATTTTCAAAAATTCAGCGCGTTTTTCTTCGTTTCTTTCTTTGTATCCATATGTCTTTTTTTGCGTGTGAGTCCAATTTTTTTAAGAGCTCGATGGATCGTTGGGATACTAACATTGCTCCAAAGCTTAGCCATTTCCGATACCACCATATTTTTTAGCAAATTCAGTAAATTTATTCCAGTCAGTAATTTTGTGATTATAACCTCCATTTCCAAGTTTTTTTGACTGAAAATCTCCTGTTTCTTTTCTTCTTTGCTGCCACTCCCATAACGTAGTTCTTCCAATTTTAAATCTTGCTGCCACCGTTTCCCTGCTCTCTCCTTCTTCTAGTGCTTCCATTGCTTTTTTTATAACTATATGCTGCTGGCATCCTTACCTTCACTACTATAAAACCTTATTTTACCTCGTTTGGACTATTATGAAAAGAGCTATACTTCACAATAATCCAATCCATAACAGTCACTTAGTTGGAAATGGTGGTGAGAATGTATACGTAATTACTATAGCTTCAGGTGAGCAAAGATATGAACATAGTATTTTTTCTACACCAGAAGTAAACATCTATAATCTTGATAAAGGAAGTTCTATAAATACGTTAGATTTACGTAATGTGGTAAAAATAATACAAGGTGATTTAAAAGTGCATGTTGGTCTGCCAAAAATTTCTCAGGATGGAAGTGATTTGCTAGTTAGGTTAGAAGCAGAAATGGGACAAAGTTTTTTATTAGAAGTGCTAACAGTAAGATTAAAAGACGGTTTGGATTGGTATGAAAATCTTCATATCATCTCAAATAGTGCGCCTATGAAAATAAGTTCTGAATTAGAATTAAAACCACTACCTTTGATCTTTGACAAAGATAAAGAAATTATTGTGGTAACCGATCAAGATGTGGAGAAAGATGCTGAGCTTATCACGCCTAGAAAAGGAGGAAACAATACGTTTGTTCGTAGTAATGGTCATGATCTAATAATAACTAATGCTTTTGATTCGACTATTACTAAAGATGATTTTTGCAGTATTACACTTAGTAAATTCTATAAAACACCTAAGATGAAAACGTTATCAATAAAATTTACTGATAAAGAGATAGTATTAAAAGATCATGAGAAGGAAATAAGTGCTGCAAGATACTTGGATATTGTGAAAAGAGAGTATAAGGATCAAGTGTACGATGATGTGTTTACAGAAGTCATGTTATCTGATCAACCTCATAGACATAGGCAGCACATTAGAAACCGTAGAAGTGAGTACACAATGAGTAGTGGTACAAGACGACCATCTTCATGGATAAATGATTTATTTGGTTGGGTAAAAAGCTCTATAGGTGGGTTATTAGATTCCAAATCAAGTACTACAACTAAAAGTCCAATCTCACAAGTAGATGCAAAAATGGATGTAAATGGTACGATAATGTTACTTGATGTGCTTGTAAGAAAGTTTACGGGTAAACAATATATACCTGCAGTAGATCAATCTATACCTTTATTAGAAGCAAGAGGTTATGCACTAAATATTACACATAGATTTGAGAAAGTGTTAAATAAAACTGCTATTAAGTCAGGAATATCAGTGACAAATCTAAACTTTGATCCCATGGCAGTGCAATCAGCTATAATTGAAAAAATAATAAATGGAAAAATAACAAATAGAAGATTTTCTGAAATAGCAGAAACCCTATATTCATTTGGAAAAGAAGCATGTCCAGAATTTAAACAAACTGATAAGTTTCTAGATCATTTAAAGAGTAACTTAGAAGAAGTTTTAGCTAAGGAAGAAATTATGATACTACAGCAGAAAGTAGAAAAGCCTTCTAAAGTTTTAGGTCAGAAAGTTTCAAGGAAAGTAGAGTTATCTAAAAAGCCTGATACATTCTTAAATGGAACATCAGTAGTTAAAGGAATAAGCAGAGGGATAAATTGAGGGAACTATGAGGTCTTTTCTGCTGTAACTGTTTGATCTCATCGAAAGAAAGACGGGAGTGTTAAATAAAGTGTGTCAAACCACATTTTCAACTCAACTCAATTTTCAATCTACCAGGAAAGAAAATATCAAGCTGTGACATAGTTAATGCCCAATCACGTACAGGCATCGTCCACTTTTCTTCCACCTTTTTTATAGCACAATATACCTGTTTATACAAGGCATTTGTGCTGGTAAATGAGCCTTTGGTCTTGGTGAATTTTCTAATTTGCCTGTGTAGTCCCTCTATCGGATTAGTGGTGTAAATTACTCTCCTCATTGGATCAGAATACTTGAAACGCTAATTCTGGATGGCTTTGTTGCATAGCTAGTGTTGATTGAGGTTATTGTAAGGAGAAAAGCTTTTAAATATATGGTTACTAACGCATTTTGTTGTAAAATAGGCATTTTTCAAACAACTATAACTTATGCCACAAAAAATGAGAGTCAGTAACCAAAGAGAATATAACGAGTTTCTCAAAAAAAGAGGAAATGTTTTTCATTTTGTTAATCAAGCCATAGAAAATTGGTATGAAAACAGTCCAAAAGTTGCAGGTGGTAATAACATTTATAGTGATAAAGTTGTAATTTTAATACACATAATAATTCATCTTTTTAGAATTGGCCTGAGACAAGCTGTAGGTTTTGTAAAAGGTTATATGGTACAAATAGGCAAAAAACTTAAGCTATACACAAGCTTCCAGAAGATTTAAAAAGCTTAATTTGAAGATTGATGACCATAGAACCAATAAAGATGATTTGGAAAATATTGAAATTGCCGTAGATAGCACTAGAGTTAGTATCTACAGTAATAACGGTGGGCATAGTAAGCTTAATACTCGAAAAAGAAAATACAGTGGTTATGGTCAAGTAAGAAAATTACATGTTGTTTTAAACGTAAATGATAAGAAAGCAATAAGCATGAACTACACTAGTGGTGTTGCTGTGGACTATTTGCCGGTCTGCGATATGTTAGAGGAAGTCAGTAATAAATATAACATTTGTTCTATTCGAGCAGATGCGGCTTATGATATAAGAAGTGTGTATAAAGAATGCAGAAAATACAATATTGTGCCTATTATTCGCCCTAGGAAGGATACTAAAATTTGTTTAGCTGATTACTTATCAGAAAGAAACAAGTATATTAGTAGAATTAGGTCATATGAGAACTATGAAGATGGTATTAATGAATGGAAGAAAAAAGTTAAGTATGGAGCACGATCTTATATTGAAGTCTTTTTCTATAGGTTAAAGCAAATATTTGGGTTTGGCTTGAAAAATAAATCAGAGATAAATCGTGAAAAAGAGCTGTTAATTAAGTGCTACTTGCTAAACAAATTTACTGATATAGGTATGGCTAAATTTGAATTAGCTGCATAAATTTACTGTGATTTACATCCCTATCAGTGCTATGCAACAAAGCCATCCAGAATTAGCGTTTGAAATAACTAGACAAATTTTCCCAGTTACTCTGCCACGATTTTATAACCGTAGGGCCCATTTTTCATCCAGTTCTAGTAGATAATTCTCAGCAATTTCCTTGCTTGGTGCTTGATATACCCTCTTCAAATCACTTAAAAAGCTCTTTGTATCTTTGCTAGCCACATACTTCAATGAATTGCGTATCTGATGCACTATACATTTCTGTATTAGGAAAGACGCTGTTTATAGCTGTAGGAAAACTTTTTAACACAGGCTATTAGAATATCTTCTACACCTCTTTCCTTGAGGTCGTTTAGCACACCTAACCAGAACTTCGCTTTCAGCCAAATAGAAGCCTAATACCTCTTTTCTGCCATTCTGATCTATGCCCAATATATTATACATGCACTTGCTTACACATCGTCCGTCCTCTTTTACTTTAAAGAACCATAAAAACTATCGGATAAACTGCCTGTAAAGGACGACTGCGCCATTCGTTAATCACTGGCAATAATTTATCAGTAATACTGGATATTTCAGCAACCGATATCTTGTTGTCATAAATTTCTTCGACGTGTGACATTATGTCTCTATATCCCATACCGCTGGCAAACATGCTCAAAATCTTTGTTTCAAGTTCAGAATGTAGGCTTGTTTGCCTTTTTTTGACTATTTGTGGCTCAAAGCTTCCTTCTCTGTCTCTTGGTGTTAGCAGCTCGAATACTTGTTCGTAAAGTTTTTGAATTTTTGCCGTTTCTGCGATTATTTTCTTCGTTCCTATTATTTGATAAATGGCTTTCCATTTCACCTTCTAAACTTGCCTCTAGCAGCTTCTTTATCAATGGTGTTAGCGCTCCATCTCTTCCGGTAAGTGGCCTACCTTCTCGTATAGATGACAGAATATTTGACTCTAGTTCTTGATAGTCTACTAATCCAACATATTTATTTGCCATTTTTTCACTCATGTGTAAAACCTCCGTTTTATATTAATTGTAATATTTTACTTTTCGGTTTGACACACTTTATTTAACACTCCCGTCCTTTCTGGCAATACCCATAGGTTCAGTGTCCAGACTCATCTATATACACTAATTCTTTAGGTTCTTTTGTTGCTATAACCTTTGAAAATTGAGCTCGCTTTTCTTCATTTCTTTCTTTATATCCGTAGGTCTTTTTTTTCTTGTGAATCCTATATTTTTAAGTGCTCGATGAATTGTTTGTCTACTAATATTGCCCCAGCATCTCTGACTGAGTTTTGCCACCTTGCTCATTTGCAAATTCGGCAAATGCATTCCAGTCGGTAATTTTATGCCACGCTTCCAGGCTTTTTTGACTGAAAATCTCCCGTTTTCTCACGTCTTTTCTTCCACTCATATAAAGTTGTTTTTCCGATCTTAAATCTCTTGGCAACAGTTTCTCCACTCTCTCCTTCATCCAATGCTTCCATTACCTTTTTTCTTAAGTCATAACTATATGCTACTGGCATCCTTACCTTCCACTACTATCAATCCATATCTTACTCTTTTTGGACTATTATGAGAAGGGCTATACTATCAGAAAGAGGGAGACTATGCTACTCCTTTCTATCCACTTTTTTGAGCAATCCACTTCTACATCTAACACACATCTCAGTGATTATAATATCCAATTTTTGATCATGTTTTTCTACAGGTAAATTTTTACAATATTGCTTTTCATAGGCTACACCTATAAATATTTTTCCAAGTGGCCGTAATTTTTTTATCATTTCATCATACCAACCACCGCCAAAACCTAACCTATTAAAATGATCATCAAAAGCAACAATAGGGGTAATGATTGTGTCGGGAATTATATCTTCATCTGCTTTATTCCATTCCTCAAATTTTAATAACTTATTTTTATTAGGAATTGCTACTTTATATCCTAAATCGAGTAAATGATGCATCAAAGGCACAACATTAATTTCTCCGTCTGTTGGAATGTACGCTGCTATTGTTTTACCTTTAACGCAACTTAAGTTTTTGTTAAAGAGATTAATAAGAGAATTTGCTGCATAACTAGAATAACTTTCATCAACATCTTTTCTTATGGTTCTATATTGCTTCCTTAGTTCCTCTTTGTGCTGTTTAGTGTCTTTGAACATGTTCTATCCATTTTGCAGTGAGCTTTTCTTGTAAACTATTTTGCTTCAAGCGCTCACTTAAAAAATCAAAGTCAACAAGCTCCATATCCTGGTCTTGATTACTGCAACTATAAACAAAACTTATTTCTCCTGTTTCCTTATTTATGTGTTGCTGAATACATTGAGCGCAGATTTCTTTCATCATGCACTGCATAGGAGAGTTAACTGATGATATTGCTATGTGTTTTGGTTTCAGATATGGCTTTAAAATTGTTTTTCTAGCTTCATTTACAGCTTTCATCATTTTATCAGAACCAATAGTGATGATTTTATCTATAGTGTTTAAACTAATAGTAATTTTACCTAACTTTCCTTGCTGATATGAGCTTATTGCATTAACTATATTACCATGAAAGGATTTATCCTGATCTCTACTTGTTTCTATCAATCCTTCTTCACATGCCCAAATTACTGCACTTGATGCACGTTCTATCAGTGCTCGTTTAAATACATCACTTAATTTTTTATAGCCAGCGAAATATAAAACCTTATGATTGTTTTCAAGACATGCCTTCCCTATCGAAAATAACACTGCATTTCCAACTCCACCGCCAATGAGCATTATATTCTTCATAAACTTTTTATGGAGTAGAAAACCTCTCTAACTTCAATTAAACTGATAACTAACAGCTGCATTTTTACGCATATTATCCAATAACAGGTTGCTTTGTATCATAATCTTTTGTTGATACATTTCCTGTTTGATTGCTTCTATATCCATTGCATTATTTTTGATATCACATAACATCATCAACTTTGCAGTGCTATTTTCTCTTAATTCTACTATTTCATTCATATTTGTTTTACTAAATAAAATCTGTAAATCAGGATTTAAATTTCGCATTTTTATTTCAAACTCTTTTACGCTTGGCAACTTGAAATCATCTGCTAACTTGTCAAAATTTAAACAACTGACCTTTTGCTCCTTAAAATTAGAGAGTAAACTTTCTGAACCTTCAACTACAACCTGTTTCAGTTTTAAAGTACTTTTCAGCATTGTATGATTAAGCTGTACTTTATCTATGACTTTTATAACAGAGTAACCTTCGCTTAAACTAACCGGACCTGCTACATCACTGATTTCTAATCCTTCCAAAACGTCCTTGAGTTTACCTTTTAGCTGACTTAAATTAACGGTTGCTTTGCTCATCTTTATTGAAGATTCTGGATTATTACTGCTACGCAATTGTTTTATTAAATCTTCAGCCATCTTCTGATCAGGAATTACAAACTCCTGAAATGTAATAAGGTAGTCAGGTTTCTCTTTTTGTTTTCTTACATCGTCCACTTCTTTATCGCTGATATTGACAAGTGGCACAATTCCTACTTCAATAATCTTGTTCCACAGTAGCTGACACTTTACTTGTTTTTCTAGGGTATTGAGATCTATATTATGCTTTTTTACGTATTGATCAACTTCATCAGCCTCAAGTTTTAAACTTTGAGTTAAGAATAACGTGACAGCATTATTTAACTCCTCGTTACTCAATTCTATATTCATCTTCTGTGCTTTGCTGACAATGATAATTTCGTCTATTAACTGTCTTAGAATTTGAGATTTTACCTCTTTTTGATTAATCTTCTGAGTGCCAAGCAATGAATTTATGAAGTTTATACGTCTTTCGATATCTAAATTTGAAATTGGCTCACCATTTACATCTGCAACAATTTCAATCTCAGTTGCAAGTAACCTAAGCGGCAGCATTATTAATATCAAAATTAGTATTTTATGCATATAAAATTATTTAGCTAATAACTAATTCTATAATAAATACTGAATAAACGCTAGCTAACTTTTTAATAATTAAAAAAGAGGATGAAATTACTGTAATGAATACCTAAACAATAATATACGGAAGGAGAGGGATTCGAACCCTCGATACGACTTTTCAATCGTATAACGGTTTAGCAAACCGCCGCCTTCAGCCGCTCGGCCACCCTTCCAAATTATTACTATAATATCAAGACCTTTACTGCCTGTCTAATGCTTTTAACCGCAACATAAAAAACAACAATATTTTTCTGAGCAGCTCTAATGCAAACTAATTTCTACTTTTTTCAATGATTTTTTTTGCTTTTTCCACATCAGCCCATTCTCCAACTGTTACCGTTTTTCCCTTTTCTAAATCTTTATAATGAGAAAAGAAATGAGAAATTTTATCTAGTAAGTTTTTAGGTAAGTCAGAATAGTTTTTTATATTCTCATAATAGCTATCAACACTGGAGATAGGTACGGCTAATATTTTTTCATCCTCTCCTTTTTCATCTTTAGTGAGCAATGCACCTATTGGACGCACTGATATCAAAACCCCAGATGCTAAAGGAAATTGAGTTATTACCAAAACATCTACAGGATCACCGTCACCTGCACAGGTGTTTGGTACAAATCCATAGTTGCAAGGGTAAGTCATTGAGGTGGACAAAAATCTATCAACTTTTAATAAACCAAGCTCTTTATTAAATTCATACTTTACAGGCTCAGCATTTGCGCCTATTTCAATTACCACATTCACCGCATTTGGTCCCGCTGTTATTTTACTTAAATCCATAAATTACCTCTTAACTTAAGAATAAGCATTATACAATATGTGCTTTTAAGTTGCCACATTTATGTAGTTCTGAGCTTATTTTGCATGGAGCGGTTCTAATTTTTTCTTCCGCACATCATCGACTGTTGAAAGTGGTGGTTCCTGTGGTGGTTTCAATAATTGAGATAAGGCATATACTATTACGATAGTAAGTACTGCAGCAACTATGAAATTGATGAGATTATTTTGTGGCAAAATATTTGTTATTGAGTTGAATAACTTTTGCTCCATAAAGAAATAATCAGCAGTATATAATCCAATAGACAATATAAACATACCTAAAGCTAATTTACAAAATGTGTTTTTATGATTTTTGTTTTTTTTGTTACTGATAGTAGAGTTTAGTCTGCATTCACTTTGTGGCACTGAGTAATACGTATTCTCAGGGTTTGTTACTAATTGTTCAAATGCATCACTATTTTGGTTTTTTAGTAGTTGCTCTAGAGTACGTTTGATATTTTTAGGATATAGAGAATCTTGACTGTCTTGCTCTCTTGCAGCTGTAAATGTCCCGTTCAATTCACTTATACCTCTATAATTAAGTGTATACTTGGTGAATCCATTTCTATACGGTAACTCAATTTTTCTTAATACGTTTATTAACTGTAAGATGTAACTGTAATACAGTGGTGTGTTGATTACTCTAGCTTTCTCATTAATATATTGATTGAGTGATAAAATATCTCCATTTCCAGTACATGTAGAAAATATACCATAACTAGAAAATAGTAATGCTATGTCTTTATCTATTTTTATACTGTGAATCGAGTAATAATGATTTATTACCTCTTTACATAAGCTAAACTCTTTATCAAATTCATTTGCATAGCTTATTTTGAGTAACTTTTTAACATTATTGAGTACTTGTTTCTCAAAGTCATCATTATTGTTAAATAGAGCTTCACCTTTCGGATTTGCTAGAATATTAAAAAGCTTTAGTTTTTTTTGATCTTCTGTCAATTCTACTTGATCTACAATTTCCCTTAGCAGTTTCTTCGAAGTGTCACAAAGAGTAGGTATTTTTTTACTTTCAACTGCAGCATATATTTTATCAATTACTTCTTGAGTATTGAACTGAGCATTTTCTGCAAGAACTCTATAAGCTTGAACATAAATTAAAAACAATCCTTGTAGACTAAATTTTAAGTTAAAATATTTATCTAATGGCTCTTGTTCTTTTTTATTAATGAATTCGGATAGACCTATATGATTTCTGCAATCCATGCAATGATGTAAGTCAGCATGTTGAAAACTGCCCAAACGAATAAATGCGGCCTCTAGTAAATTGCCCTTACCAACAATTTTTATTAACTCTTCAACTTCTTTAACCATCCCTCTAGTCCACAATATAATAATTATCTTTATAGTATAAAGAATATAGGATAAAACAGCAATAAATTTTATTGTATGTTTACATTCTGCATTAAAAAATTAAACCACCAAGTTAGGAGCATATCCAACCTCCACCTATAACTTGTTCGCCCTTATATGCTACACAGGCTTGACCTGGACTGATGCCAAAGTAATCGTCGTTTAAAATTACACAGGCTTTGTTCTTTTCGTCAGTTGAATATATTGTCGCTAAGCTTCCTGCATGTGATGACCTAAGCTTCACAGTTACTTCCATGCCTTCTTTTGGTTGTTCTAACCAATTTAACTCTTTGACCAATATCTTTTTTTGCATGAGCGCATTGATTGGACCCACTACAACCTCATTATTTTCTGTATTAATTCTTATTACATAAAGAGGCTCACTGTGTGCAATGCAGAGGCCTCTTCTCTGGCCCACTGTAAAATTTACTATGCCGTTGTGCTCACCTAGCACTTTTCCATGAATATCTACTATTTTACCTTTCTGTACAGATTGTGGAGCTAATTTAGCTATTGTTTTACTATAGCTTTCGGAAACAAAGCATATATCTTGACTATCCGGCTTTTCAGAGATTTGTAAGCTAAAATATTTTGCTAATTTTCTTATATCACTTTTATAGAACTCACCTAGTGGAAATCGCAAAAGCTTTAACTGCTCCTCAGTTGTAGCAAACAAAAAATAACTTTGATCTTTACTTTTATCAATACTTCTGCACAACTTTACCTCACCATTTTCTTCTAATCTTCTTACGTAATGTCCTGTTACGAGCACATCCGCACCAAGATTTTTTGTGACTTGCAATAGATCACGGAATTTTACTGTTTGGTTACATCTTACACATGGTATGGGGGTTTCCCCACGCATATAGGTATTTGCAAAATCCTCTATTACTTCCTTTTTGAATATTTCCTCGTAGTTTAAAATATAGTGGGGAAAGCCAACACTTTCAGCCACGTATTTGGCATCATAAATATCCTGTCCAGCACAGCATGCACCCTTTCTCGCATTACCATCACTGCCATAGAGCTGAAGAGTCACACCTATCACTTCGTACCCAAGGTTATACAGCAGTGCTGCAGCAACGGAGCTATCAACTCCCCCGGACATTGCAACAATAGCCTTAGTTTGATGCGGAGCTTTATCTTTTAATAAAGGTTCAATTTCAAATTCTTTTAGCATATAATTTATAAACACAAACCTGGTGTCAAGCACTGGAATCCAGTTTCTATTACACAATTTCATCGAAACAGCGTACTTATTTGTAGTCAAGTTCCAGTGTCAAGCGCTGGGATGACACCCCTTCCTGCTGGAAGTTGCCTTTAAATTACTTGGTGCGTGACACTGGGATCTCATTTATATTACATAATTCCATCAAAACAATTCGATAAACTGCCTTCAAAAACAATTTAATCTTGCTTGAATAAAACATGGCCAAAATAGTCCATGTTTTCAAGTACTTTTCCGCTACCCAGGGCAACACAACAAAGTGGATCATCTGCAACACGAACTGGTAATTTTGTTGTTTCACTAATAACTTTACTCAAGTTGCGCAATAACCCACCTCCACCAGATAAAATTATTCCTCTATCAACTATATCAGAAGAAAGTTCAGGTGGAGTACTCTCCAGTGCAGTTCTAATAGCAGAAATTATCTGATGTACAGGCTCTATTAGGCTCTCTGCAACTTGATATTCTGATAAAAGCATTTCTTTTGGCATACCACTCACTAAATCCCTGCCTTTAATTATCATTCCCTCTTTGTTGTTTTCAACTGGCAGACTGGCTGAACCGACGCTTTTCTTAATTTTTTCAGCAGTTGTTTCGCCAATCAATAACTTATGATTTTCACGAATGTATGACTTTATTGCCTCATCCATAATATCGCCACCTACTCTGGCAGAACGTGAATAAACAATTCCACCTAAAGAAATAATTGCAACTTCAGTTGTACCACCTCCTATGTCAACAATCATAGAACCTTCAGGTTCGGTAACTGGAAGTCCAGCCCCAATTGCTGCAGCCATTGGTTCTTCAATTAAGAATACTTCATTTGCACCAGCACTTTCTGCTGCATCTTGTATAGCACGCCTTTCAACTGGGGTAGATCCAGATGGAACACATATGATAATATTAGGCTTATTAACAGTGAATCTTGTGTTTGCGCTGCGTATGAAATATTTTAACATTTCTTCCGCGCTTTTAAAATCAGCAATAACTCCGTCTTTCAAGGGCCTTATCGCTTCTATTTCTCCAGGTGTTTTTCCGAGCATCATCTTAGCTTTTTTGCCAAAAGCATAAGGAACGTAACTTCCTTTTTCTTTTACTCTTGCTACAACTGAGGGTTCATCAAGCACTATCCCCTGACTTTTCTGATAAACTAAAGTATTTGCAGTACCAAGATCTATAGCAATATCGCTAGCAAATAAACCTTTGAAAGTAAAAAAATTTCTGATTAAATTCTGAACAAAACTCATACACAACTCAAGAAAACCATTTATTTAGACAAATTATACTTTTCAGATAAGTAACTAGTGTAGCACTCAATATCTAAATCCCTACCTGTTACCTTTTTTAGCTGTTCCAAAAAGCCATAATTTGCACTATATACATTTTTAGAGAACCAATCGATAAGTAAACTGAAATCTCCTTTTACTATAGAATCTAAAAATTCGTAATGATTTTTCTTAATGAAAGAAAAAAACTGCACAGCAGCGATTAACGCTATGACTTTAATAGGAAAGTAGCCTATAACACCACTTATCCAATACTCATCTTGAAAATAAGTGTCTAGCTCATTTTTAGCTTTTACTGAAATCTTGTAATGCTTCATACCTTCCAACCATTTATCGTGTAGATCTTTAACTTCTAACGTACCATTTATTAGATCTTGTTCTAATTTAGTTCTTAGCATAATGTGAGCCAATAAACTAAATTCATCCGCATTCTTCAAAAAAGATGAAAGATTTACTTTATTGAAAATCAAATACAAATTTTCAACACTACTATTAATTTTGCCTTTTGTAGAAAGTTTCTCCTTTATGTGTGGTTGAATGAACTCAATAAATTCTCTGGATGTTCCAATGATCCTTTCCATGAATAACCCTTGAGTTTCATACATAATATGTTTTGTAATTGAGCTCTTTATAGAATTTTGCGCTAAACATTTTTGATGAATTGCATAACCAGTATGCCGTAAAAGTAAAAATAAACCATAACAAAGGTCAGATTCATCTGAATCGATAGAATCGTAATAAGAAATGGAAATCTCATTTGGTGTAACACTCATTTGCTGTAAGAATAAGGAACCAAGTTCAATCTGTCTCTGAACCGTAACTTTTTGTATATTAGTAACCTTATCCTTCTTCTGCTTTTGAGTTACTTTCTCTACATTTTCACTAAAAAATTTACCTAGCTTAGGAAATATTTCCTTTATGTTCTTTTCTGTGATATTAGAGTCATAGTCAGCAAGCAATGACTCATAGTTTGAGCGCTTTAATTGCTGCGATTTTATAGAAGCTGCTTCACGAGTAAGCTTAATTAGGTTAGTAAAGCATTCTTTCAGCTTTTCTAAGTTACTAATTTCAGAATTAGTTAGCCTCCATAAGTTTTGGCATTCAATCTTAGCTTTGGACAAAGATTTTACTAAATCAACAGGAATAGCACTACTGCTTTTGTATATCCCCTCTATTAACTTTAGCTGCTGAATATTTGCACTCTTTTTATTCCTAAGAGCATTTGCTAATGATTCCTTTATTGCATCATGAGAGATAATTTCATGTCTGATTTCCTCTAGAAGACACATTTGTTCAACTTTGTCCTCTACATTCAATTGGCTTTTGCTTAGTAGTTTTAGTGTGTTTTCGATATTCCTTACCTTATGTAATACTTCCTCTAAAAACTTATAAGATCTCATTTTTATTCATTGCTTTGAAACATCTGCTTAATATCGTAATAGATTAATAATAAAGTTAAAAGTATATTTGCTTAAAGTACAATAAAAAATTGTATTTTTATTCTTTTATTGTACTTCATTGCTAAGAATTGAGCATCTTATCAGAAAATTAATTATAAGATTGTAAAGAAAACATTTAGTATTTTATTTCCCTTGACTCTATTCTAGTATAGAGGGATTATTAGTACTAAAATTAAAATTACGCACTATATTTTAAATTTATGGAGGTTTAGTGATGTGGAGTAGACTGATTATAATGTGTTGTTTTTGTTTACTGCTTACTGGTGTAAGTTCTTGCCCTAAAAAAGGAGTAAATACGACAAATAAAATGAATGCTGTTGTTAAGCAGATAGGTGATAAAAGAGTTTTCTTTGGTTATGATGAATCTAGTATCAGTGAAGTGAGTGCAGATGCATTACTTGACGTGATGGAAGTGTTACAAAATAATCCTGACGCAAAGGTCACTTTAACTGGTCATACTGACAATCGTGGTTCTCACGAGTATAATCTTGCACTAGGAGCTAGAAGAGCAGATGCAGCTAAAAAATTTATGGTCAGCTGTACACCTTATCTAGAAAATAGAATAAAAACTGCTTCTAAAGGTGAAACTGAGCCTTTGGTTAATGTAAAAGATGATTCTAGAAATTCTAAATATGAAAAAGAGCATGCTAAAAATCGTAGAGTGGAATTTTCATTTTCTGGAATAAAGAAGTAGTTTCTTGCATTAAAACCTGGATCCCAGTGTTAAGCACTGGGATGACAAAAGAGAGCAATTCCGCTGCTTGTTAGCGGGATCTATATATACCACAAATAAGTCGCTGTATGACGTAGAGACTATCTGGCCATCAAGAAACATAATGAAATTAGAGTTATTATTTCAAAATATAGCTAATAGCTTTGCTTTCCATAACCAAATCGCAGTTGCAGTATCAGGTGGTGTAGATAGTATAGTCTTACTGCATTTAATGACTAACTGGGCAAAAAAAAACAAGCTTTCACTTCCTATAGCATTAACAGTAAATCATGGGTTACGTTCAGAGTCTCAAAAAGAAGCTGATTTTGTTATAAGTTATGCAAAAGAACTTGGAGCAAAGGAATCGTTCATATTAAATTGGGAGAAGCAAAATATTAAAGGTAATATTCAGTTACAGGCACGAAAAGCACGATATAAGTTACTAGCAGAGTGGTGTAAAAACAATAATGTTAAATGTTTGCTCGTTGCTCATCACAAAGATGATCAAGCAGAAACGTTCTTATTAAGATTGGAGCGAGGTAGTGGAGTAGATGGATTATCATCAATGGATTACAAATCTTTCTTAAATGGTATTTATATATTTAGGCCGTTGTTAAATTTTAGTCGTAGTGAAATAGAAAAGTACGCTAATCTTCACCGGTTAAAATGGATCGAAGATAGAAGCAATTATGACTTAAAATACAGACGAACTTTATACCGTAACTTACTTAAAGCAAGTGACAATCAAGAGATTTTAACAGAGCGAATATGCCTCACAGCCCTTCATATGAAAAGAGCTGCAAAAGCGTTGATGCACTACACACGCCTTGCACTTAATGACTGCGTTAATATTCATGATCTTGGTTATATTGAAATTAAACTAGATGAACTTTATAAACTGCCAGAGGAAATAGCTTTAAGGCTTCTTCTTTATTCTATAATGGCAATTGTCAACAAGCACTATAAACCAAGGTACCGTAGCCTTATCGCAATATTTAATAGAATATTGCAACAAAATAGTGATGTTAATTGCACACTCTATGGATGCAAAATAAGAAAATATGGAGAAAGTATTTTGATAATGAGAGAATCGTCAAATATACAGGAAATTACTGTACACTTACCATTAAATGGTTCTATTGAATGGGATAACAGGTTTAGCTGCACAATATTTGGAGATGAGGAGTGTTCAGTAACTATTGCTCCGCTAAAAAAAACACAAAAAATCCCTGAATTTCTAAAAAATTATGATTATTGCTCTGAAGTTTACTATTCTTTGCCTACAGTACAAAAAGATGGAAAGATGTTTGCTTATCCATGTATGAAACATAATAGTAAGAGCACTAGTGATGATGAGATTAAATATTTTATTTCTAGTATAATAAAGGAAAATTTGCTAAAGTTAACTGATATTTAATTAAGGATTACAATGAGTGGGGCAAGATTTTTTAAATTTGTAATTATTTTTCTAAAGTTTACTACTCTTTTCCAACAGTGAAAAAAATGGAAAGGTGGTTGCTTATCCTGATGTAAATTATAACGGAGAAATACGGTGATGATAAGATTCGATGCATTATTAATAGCATGATAAAACAAAATTTGGTAAGCTTGATTAGTGTTTAATTAGAAATGTAAATGAAAAAATTTTTAGAAGGCTTATTGATCTGGTTAGTGATTATTGTTCTTATTTCAGTTGCTTATATTCAATTTAGCGGAAGTATAGGTAAGAGTAAAACAACCATACCTTTTTCAGAATTTTTAACTAGACTAGAAGATAATGATATAGAAAATATTACAATAAGAAACCAAAGCATCGAAGGGAAGTTTAGGGATGGGTCAGCCTTTAACTCAAGTGGTGTTATATATAGTGACTTAATAAAAAGTTTGCATGATAGGAAAGTGAAGTTCTCCTTTTCAATTGGAGACTCTGCAATAGGTATAATTGGTGGATTACTTATTCAATGGGTTCCGACCCTTATCTTTATCGGTTTATTACTTTTCCTTTTTAAACAAACGCAAGCAGGAGGTAATAGAACTATAAGCTTTGGCAAATCAAAAGCTAGGCTTATGACTACTGGAAAAAAAGTGACATTTGATGATGTTGCTGGGATTGATGAAGCAAAAGAAGAGTTGGTTGAAATTGTTGATTTTCTTAAACAAAGGCAAAAATTTCAAGTGTTAGGTGGGAAGATACCAAAAGGATGCCTTTTAATTGGTTCCCCTGGAACTGGTAAAACTCTACTTGCTCGTGCAATTGCAGGTGAAGCTAATGTACCGTTTTTTAGTATTTCTGGATCTGATTTCGTTGAAATGTTTGTCGGTGTTGGTGCAAGCCGTGTCCGGGATATGTTTGATCAAGGTAAGAAAAATGCTCCTTGTATAATTTTCATAGACGAAATAGATGCAGTAGGTAGGCATCGCGGCATCGGTCTTGGTGGCGGTAACGACGAAAGGGAACAAACATTAAACCAGTTACTGGTTGAGATGGATGGTTTCGAGTCTAATGAAGGTGTGATAATAATTGCTGCAACTAACCGTCCAGACGTCCTAGATCCAGCACTACTTAGACCTGGTCGTTTTGACCGACAGATTACTATTTCTTTACCTGATATAAATGGGCGTGAGAAAATATTAAATACGCATATAAAGAAAATATCGATAGCACCAGATGTAAACGTAAAAACAGTTGCGAGGGGAACGCCAGGTTTTTCAGGGGCTGATCTAGCAAATTTAGTGAATGAGTCTGCGCTTATTGCTGCAAGAAGAAATAAGAAAATTGTTACCATGGATGATTTTGAGTATGCACGTGATAAAGTGATGATGGGCATGGAAAGAAGGTCCTTAGTCATTACAGAAGAAGAAAAAAAGCTTACTGCTTACCATGAAGCTGGTCATGCAGTAGTTTCAGTTAATATGCCTGCTTCTGATCCTATACACAAAGCAACAATTATTCCACGTGGTAGAGCACTTGGTTTAGTTATGAGACTACCAGAAACAGATAGAGTGTCCCTCACAAGAGAAAAGATGCTAGCAGATATAACTGTTGCAATGGGTGGGCGTGTGGCAGAAGAGCTAATTTTTGGCTATGATAAAGTCACAAGCGGTGCATCTTCAGATATAAAACTAGCATCAGATTTATCACGTTCTATGGTGACAAAATGGGGAATGAGCGACAAAATAGGTCCGATCTATCATAATCGCGAACAAATCACACATGATTCTGAGACAATTTCTGAAGATACGTTAAGACTTATAGATGAGGAAGTAAAGAAAGTCGTATTTTCTTGCTATGAAAAAGCAAAAGACATTTTAACCAAGCGTAGGAAAGACTTGGAGCTCATTGCTGAAAATCTACTGGAGTTTGAAACTTTAACAGGAGATGAAATAAGAGACATATTAAGTGGAAAAAAAATTGTTAGAAATGAAAATGAAGGTAAAGAAGAGATAAGAAGATCCTCTCTCTAATAAGATCTGGCTTTATTTAACCGCTAAAACAAAAATTTTTAATTAATTAGCTTAAGTTATAAGATCATAGTTAAGCCGATGTATTTTATAAATGGACTTTTTTGAACATTCTTCCAATTTTTTTCTAAATAACTCTTTGCCTATTTAAATAAGTATGTTCAGTATTAGAGCTTTCCAGACCGCTACTAGGAGAAAGATTAGGTTCTTGACCTTTAAACATCTCTATTAGCTTTAATACAGGAGCAGTTCCTGTACAATAGCTCCTATAACAGCAGTAGCACCCATGATGAGAAGAATCGGTTCTGCAGTGGTGATTACACAAAGCTCAATACATAAACCAGCAATGACCATACCAACCATTATACCAATGAAAGCACCTACAATTATGGATGAAACTACACCAATTAATTCTCCTATTTTTGAACTAAGTGGTACTTCTCTTTCACGTCTAATACGCCTAATATAGCGTGACCTCATTTGTCCTCTCATTATTACATTTTCATCCCTGTTTCCAAAGAGATTCAATGACGCTTCTCTTTCTCTAATAAAATTTGGCCGCATTTGTTGTTCTCTTGCCCTTCTTCGCTCTCTCATTATTATGTTTTCCTCAAAGAGGTTTAGTGGTACTTCTCTCTCACCTCTAATTCTAACATGATTTAGCTTTGCTTGTTCTACTAATAACCTTATTGTACTTTTTATTTCATTTAGCGGTGCTCTTCCTCCAATATCCTTAATTGCCTTCTCAAATTTTAATAGCGACTTGTTATTTAGTCTGACATTATTCTGAGAATCACAAACAATAACCCAATCTAAAATTGGCTTTTTTTGACCACCATACTCTATATCATCATTAATGTGTTCCTTTAGTTTTTTAATTATCTCTACTGCTCTTGTTTCCATAGTTTCTATGGTGCTATCTTCATTTTCTACGAGTATATTGAAAACAATTCCTAATAACTCCTGCTGGAAATCCTTGCGTTCTTTAATATTCATAATTAGCCTCAACTTTTATATGCTATTTCACCAAAGTAATTTTACCAAATAAGTAATATACAGTACAGATAAATTCAATTTATTCGTTTAAAAATTTTCTTACATTAGCCTATCTAAGTTATGTTTTAGGATGTAAAAGCTTCTTACTTTAATACTTTATTAAAGTAAACCATATATGGATTGCTATTTAGGAGCAGCTGTTGTACTTTAATCAGAAGGTACAGTAATGTAAGAAGGAGGTACTTTATGTCTTTAAAAAATGAAATTTCTGAGTTGATAGAGCAACAGCTTGGCATTAAATATCATGACAATTGCTTAGCTTACACTATCCATAATTCGGCTGCAGGTGAAATATCCGATTCTATTGCTCTTTGCATAGTTGGCTGTGGCGATTGTGAGATTAAGTATCAAGGTATTGCTAATTCATTTAACATAACGAAAGAAGAAATTAACCAAAGTAATATAGAAAGCATAAAAAATAAGATAGAAAGTGAAGCTAGAAAAGAAGGTAGTGAATTTTCCGAGTTGATTTCTAAGATGGATCAATCGCTGAAAGAACAAAGTGAAAAGTCTATTATACAGATTTTAAATTCATCTGCTGAAGAGATGTTAAGGAGTTTTTGTGGTAGTTCTATACAGAGAACAGAGGATAAAGAAGTTAGTCTGTCCTCTGCTTCACATGAAGAGCCTGCTACAGAAGATTCGGAAACTACTATTAATTCTGATCTTTTATCAATTTAACCAGCTCCTCATATAAATTTTTTCTGTACCCAAGCTATATGTTTGTGAGAGGATAGTAAGCACTACATTTTTCTATTTCCATTATAACAGATTCGTCTATTTTCATGATGATCTTACTATTTGTACTCTGTCTAGGACTAAGCAATAGAAATAGTAGGATAACAGTAGTCAACCAAGATTCCAGCATCACGTACTAGGATGATATAAGTATCATGATTTACGATTAGATTGACATAGGGTAAAGAGTAAATTAAAAATTAAATAGATCTTTTAATGCAGAATAAATGCCTATAGAAATATTGATGCCCGCTCTTTCCCCAACAATGAGTAAAACTGGAGGGAAAATTGTAAAGTGGTGTAAAAAAGAACAAGATAAAGTTGAAATAGGTGATGTAATCGCTGAAATTGAGACTGATAAAGCCATAATGGAGTTTGAATCTGTCGATGAAGGAGTTTTAGCAAAAATTTTAGTGTCGGAAGGAACAAGTGGTGTGCCTGTAAATCAACTGATAGCTCTAATGTTAGAGGAAGGGGAAGATAAAAGCGCACTTGATTTAGCTTCTGCCATCAATACCAAGGTTGAGAAGGAGGTTGAAGCCGATTTTTCAGTATCATCCAACCCTTCGATTTCATCTAGCTCTTCAATGTCATCCCAGTGCGTGACACTGGGATCTAAAAAAGAGGATAGAGCAACAGAAAATAGAATAAAAGTAAGTCCCTTAGCTAAAAAAATAGCTCAAAATGAAGGTGTTGATATAAAGCGATTAAAAGGTACAGGTCCATATGGTCGTATCATCAAAGCTGATGTATTAGAATTTTTAGATCAAACTAAAAGCTATGAGAGATTTGAGGAAAATACAACAGTTGAAGTAAGTAATATGCGCCAAGTGATAGCGCAGCGCCTAGTTGAATCTAAGCAAAATATTCCACACTTTTATTTAACTGTAGACTGCCACGTTGATAAGCTAATATCGCTCAAAAATGAGGTTAATTCAGCAAATGAGAACAATAAAGTAACAATTAATGACTTAATTATAAAAGCTGTGGCTTTCAGCATGAAAAAATTTCCTGACATAAACTCATCGTGGATAGATACTAAGATAGTAAAATATTCAAATATAGATATCTCAATTGCTGTAGCGCTTGAGGATGGACTTATTACTCCTATAGTAAAAAATGCTGATGAAAAAAGTGTTTTATCTATATCAAAAGAAGTGAAAGATTTAGTAAATAGAGCACGATCTGGAAAATTAAGGCCTGAAGAATTTCAAGGAGGAGGGTTTACCATTTCTAATTTAGGCATGTTTGGTATAAAAACTTTCAGTGCTATAATCAATCCACCACAGTCTTGCATTATGGCTGTCGGCGCATCTAAAAAACAACCAGTTGTCATAAGTGAAAAAATAGAGATAGCAGAGGTAATGACAGTTACTCTCTCTGTTGACCACAGAGCAGTTGATGGAGCACTCGGAGCAAAATTTTTAAATGCCTTTAAGTACTATATAGAAAACCCTACGGTGATGCTTCTTGAGCCTTTATTATTATAATAAAATTAATACCTCTTAGTTTATACTTTTGTTAGTTAATAGGTTTAGAGGTAAAATATGACTGATAAAAAGATAGAAAAACGTAGTATATCTTTTGATGCTACAAAATCAAAATTTTCAAACGATAGGTTTCAAATAGATTCCTCATCTAATGAGTCAATAGATACCATTGGTAAAAAATTTAAGTATGAAGTGAAACTTCCAGGTGTTATTCACACTACAACAAGAAAAAATAATGTTGGAAGCGGATTAAATGAGTTAGATCTAAGAAAGAAAAATGAAAACTCTTTCAAGACACCAATAAAGAATATTGAAGAATCAGATAGTAAGAGAAACCAAAGTCATTTGCTGTTTCAGGAGGACTCATTTCCAGAACTACCAGCATGTGCATATAAGCCAGCACTGCTGCCAAAACCATCAAAAGAAAAAATAAAGGAAGCTGTAGATAAAATGCGCAATAATAGAAAAGCTCATAATTCTGCAAGTGTTGAAAATGGTGTTAGTTCAGACAGGTTCAAAGTGCGCCCGTTCTTATGTAGTGATATAGATGGATATGTAGCTCCTGACAAACGTGACCGTAATCTAGAAAGGTGTAGGGTTACACATGATAGCAGTAAGCTTGAAGCACAAATGGAAAGAAAGCATGGGTTTCAATCAGATCCAAGTGTTAAGCATGTAAAGGCTGATACTGTAGTATGTTCTATTACTAAAGGTCATGACAAAAAAGGCGTTAAATCTGATGTCTCATATACACAAGAGCCTACATCAGAAATGTCTAAGGTTAATGTGAGAGAATTAGCAAATAGGTTCCGTGGCTAATCATTATTGGATTTTTCGAATAACAATTGCTTAAGATTTTATAAACTGTGCATATAGTACTCTATAAGAGAAGTGTGACAACTTCTCTCTTTCTTAACCACTTGCTGAAGAACGTTTATCTTCTGTAGCATCTGGTGATGGAGCAACTAATCTACTCAAAATCTCATCTTTTGGTCCCATAGCATAAATAACCCCATCTGACATGACGATCACTGTATTGACTACAGATAGTAGCTGTAGCTTATGAGTGATGATAACAGTGGTAGTATTTTGCTCTCTTGCAACATTGATTGCATTAATCAAGCGCGCCTCTCCATTACTGTCTAAGTTAGCATTCGGTTCATCAAGCACTAAAAGCTTAGTATTACCATAGAAAGCCCTTGCAAGTCCAAGAAGCTGTTTTTGGCCACCAGAGAGTATTACTCCTCCAGGTCCTCCTATTGTTGTATCATACCCATTTGGTAAGCTCAGTATTAATTCATGTATTCCTGCAATTTTTGCTGCTTTGATTATTTCTTCAGGATTTGGATCTGGTCTCATGCGGGCAATATTAGCTTTAACGCTCGTGTTAAATAACTCAATATCTTGAGGTAAGTAACCAACATAATTACCAAAGTTCTCTCGATTCCAAGTATATACATCAGCGCCATCTAGTCTGACTACACCTGATATGGGTTTCCAAACACCAACGGTTAGTTTTGCAATGGTCGACTTACCAGAAGCACTTGCACCAATAACACCAACAACATCCCCTGGTTCTATTACAAATGAGATTCCTTTTACTGTTGGCTTATTGCTCCCATAAGGAGTAAAAAATACCCTATCAAATTCCAACTTCCCTTCAGGCTCTGGTAGAGCCATAGTTTGCTCTCTTTTTGGGGATGTTAGTATAAGTCTTTGTAGCCTCTCATATGACATTCTGGCTTGATTTAAAAATTTCCAAGTATGAACTGCTGCATCAAATGGAGCCAATACTCTACCCATCAAAATCGAGGCAGCAATGATACTACCGGCAGTTTTGTGAGCTGTAATTGCAAGTAATGCGCCTGTTCCAATTACTGAAATTTGGAGAGTCGAGCGTAAAAACTTAGTAATCCCAGTAATCACATTAGAACGATTCTGCGCTGTAACTTGCATTGCACGATTTTGATCATTCCGTTTACACCAATCAGAAACTATAAATTCTGACATGCCCATAGCTTCAACCACCTCTGCGTTTCTTGTTGCAACATCTATAGCATTAATATTGCGTATAGTTTCTTCATTGGTTTCTCGCAATATACGCTTAGTGGCAAGTTCATTCCATACTGCCATTGAAACTAATATAATGATCCCGGCAATAGCTATAAACCCTGTAGAGGTATGTATCATAAAGATCACAACAAGGTAAATTAGCGACCATGGAGTATCGAACAGTGAAAATATACCATTTCCTGTAATGAAATTTTTTATTACTCCAAGATCTCGTATTGCTTCACCACTTGAAGTTGAGCTTTGTACTGATGTTAGCCTAATTGACCTTACTATTAGGTCTGGTGTTGCAGTTTTATCAATCCAGTCGCCAATTTTTGCCATGGCTAAATATCGACAAGTTTCAAGCATTGCAGAACATGCAAACGCAGATAAAGTAATAATCGTCAGCATAACTAATGTTGATACACTCTCGCTCGATATCACTCGATCAAGTACCTGAGAAGTATAGAGTGGCAAAAATAACATCAACGCATTAATCCCTGAACTAAACCAGAAAATGAACCAAAACGCACTCTTGCATTTCTCTAGACAAGTGTATAGTATACTTTGCTTTAATTCTTTTTTTATTGATGGAGTAATTTCCACAATCTTCCTTTTAACTTAACTATATGCACCATATATAACTTTTATTTCAAAAGTATTAACAGCTATTGCCTTACCCTATCGTTAATATAATAAAATGTTAACATATGCGAATAGGAAAACATAAACTTTTTTATAGCAAGACTATCTAATTCCTTCTCTACTATAATCTTATACGATAGCCTTGCCAATTGTTCTATGTTTTCCTTATCTACTACTCAATGACAGTTTTCTATAATGCTTACTATCACTCCTCTGAAAGTTGATGCTATCAGAGTCAGTGATTACAATCTGCATCTATTTTCCTCTTTCTATATGATCAGGAAGTATTACATATTCCAATGATCTAGCTGTAATTGCTCTTTTTCTCACACAAGATGGACTTGAATATACCCTTGGTCTATATCTTTCGAATTTAAAACAGTCAACAGTAATCCCCTCCTCAAAGTTAGAAAGTATTAGAGATGGAGATTTACTAACTTCCTTATCACTCACAGAATTATTTGCACTACCATAACTCACATGACGCGCTGCACTATGATTGTTACCACACTCTTCTCTTGAGGTTGAACCGCTTGGATTAAAAGGAGTCGAAAATTTTGAATACCCATTGGTATCACCAAATCGTTTTATCAACCCACAGTTTTCTTCATTCATTTTTGTAATATTCTCTTGATTAGCACCTTCTGATAAGCTTGATGCATCAACCGGATTCTTTTTTTTCTTAAAAAAACCGACTGCTTTCTTGGCTAATACTAGACTGTTTACCGTAGAATTAAGCTTACTTTGCGAAGCTTTTTCTGAATGTTTGTCTATAATAATTGAGGATAATTCACTATCCATTATATCTTGCACTCTACTGGTGCGTCTTGCATACTGACCGAGCTTTTCCCCTAAATTGCCCAGAAAAGATGAACTTCTTCTTTCTGCTAACTCTGTACTACTACGCCTACTCATTTTCTGAGGAGAAATATTGAGTTTGTTTTTACTCTCTAAGCTAGTTTCATGCGTAAACTTGTAAAGTTCATTTTCCAATCGTGAAAGATTTTCTTCATTCTTTGTTAATAGTTCCAGTATTGAGTTATATTCTTCCAAATCATGACTCCCTACTTTTGTCTTAGCTAACTTTCCTGTGGCCTTTTCAATTTTGTTGATCTTTTCAGTATAGTTTTCTATCTTACGTTTAACAAGTGCTTTTTGACGGTCAATCGCTAAGTTGCATAAGAAAGAAATAAGTGATATCACAGAACATCCAATGGAAATCCAGTTAAAAGTTTCTTCTGTTTTAGATTTTGACTGATCAGATACAATGCAAACAGAAACAATCACACTTGATATTGATACGGATATGTTAGCGCAGTTTAAAAACTTTTTGCTTTTCTTTTGATATTTTAGCTTAAGTTTATTATGTTCCCTTTCTCCGTTTTCCTTTGTTTCATACAAAGCATCTAAAAATAACCTCAAGATATTTATGTCGTTATATTTAAAAGCATAATCTAAAGCTGTTTTTTTTGCATTATCCTTTATATCAAAATTTATCCTCTTATTTACAGTTTTCTCTCCGGTGCTGATTGTTAGGTAGAATAAGGCTTTAATAGCTTTTTCCCTTAAGTGCTCATTTTGTTTACGCTTTTCTAAAACCAACTTTTTCAAAAATTGACCTTGCTTAAAATCCTCATTTATAGTTTTTTCAAAATCATTATCACTCATTACAAGATAGTGTAATGGTGTTCTTCCAGATTTAGATACAACATTAAACATTTCCTCAGTATAGGGATCATGATGATCTGTCATAAAATATTCTATTACCTCAGCATTAAGGATCATGGCAGCTAAATGTAGAGGTATAAGCCCTTGACTGTTTGCGCGAAAAAGTGATACTGTGTTCCTAATAGTTGACTTAGCAATACTTTCAATAACATACTGAGAGCATCCTATGCCGTCGGCAAGAGCAGCCATGTGTAACGGTGTATTGTCATTTTCATCATATAACACTTTGATGCTAGCAGCCACCTTTTTACTTACAAGTTCTTTTGACACAAATTCAAGACATTCCTTATTGCCGCTCAAAATAGCTGCAAATAACAACTTTTTTTGTGTATTTTGTTCTAAAAAAATACCCTTTGGGCTTTTTTTTACCAAATACTTAACGCATTCTACTCTTCCACTGAGGATAGATAAGTGTAGTAAAGTTTGTTCATCCTTATTTTTCTTACTTAATATTTCTCCCACTCTCTCTTTTTTAAAAAGGTGCTCAAGGCATGATTTATTACCAACACGTGCTGCCATATGAAAGACGGTGTCACCGTTGCTATTCTCACGCAAAACCTCTTGATAAACGTCAAATTTCTTCTCTTCCAACTTTTTTTCTATCATGCTTAAAAACGATAAATCAAGTTGGGCAGCAAAATGTAAAGGGGTGTTTCCTTCATTATTACTCTTATTTACTTGCATGCTTCTGTCTATTAATAGACTCACACATTTTTTTCTTAGTTCTGTTTCTGTATTACTCGATAGAGCTAAGTGTAGGGCCATATTTCCTTTGCGTGTTTCTGTACTTAAATCGTAATCAGGAAATTTATTGAGTAAAAATGTTAGACAATCATACTTCCCGTACATTGCAGCTAAATGTACAAGATCTCTTCCATACTCACCTTTGGATTGAAGTATGCTATTTCCTATATTTTCATAAAATAGCTCTATACAATATGTATTACCATGTATAATAGCAATATGTAAGGGGGTGTTACCTTGTTTATTCTGAACAATTTTTGCACCTGATTTAATAAACAATTCTATTAGCTGTTTATTTCCATGTTTTGCAGCTATATGCAATGGGGTGTTACCATCTACATTTTCTTGATCAATTTTACTGTTTAGTCTACCTAAAAATTCTAGATTCTTTATAAGAAAATTTATGGCATTTTCTTGAGTTTCTGAGTTACCTGCAATCTTATGAAAAGGATTCTCATTATATTTATTTTTTAAAAATTGTACTTGATTATCAATGAAGAATTTTATGCACTCAGCATTTCCAGATTGCACAGCATAGTGTAATGCGTTATTTCCATATTTATCTGTTTTAATTTTCTCCTTATCAAAAATTCCTTTTGCTGTCAATATTTCTTTTAAATATTCTAGGAGGTTAGGACTTCCGCTTCTGGCAGCATAGTGTAACTCAGTTTTATTATTGGTAGTGCAACTAAAATCTGCTTCATTTTCTATGAGAATTTTCAAGCATTCTTTATTGCCAGATTTAGCCGCATAGTGTAGTGGTGTTTTGCCATCTCTATCTTTATTCCTTAATGCTTCTTCAATGTCAAAATTAGAATTTTCTATCACAAAACGTAAAATATCTTCTTTACCCAACTCAGCTAAATAATGTAGAAGTGTTTTATCATTACTATCTGCAAAATTCTCCAGTTTTGTAATCAATTCTTTCTTCATACCAAGAATTAGAGATACAGCCATTTTAATATCACAATCCCTATTTTTCTTTTGTTGTCTTTCCCTAATTCTTTCAATAGCCACTGTTAATAGCGAAGAACCATCATTACTTATTATATTCCATCCATCTTGACAAAATTTTTCAGCTAATGAATCACTTATATTTTCTTCTAAAATCCTGCTTTTTATATAATCAAGATTATTAGTACATATATTATAGTTTTCTTCTTGAGTTACTTTGTTAATATAATCATATATGATTATTAGGTCTTGCTTATTGACTTTATCTTCTGAATTGCCTTGTAATGAAGAGAGGTCTATATCACTAACTGCTCTGGCCATAACAACGTTTCCCGAAATAAATAAACACGACTTGAGTGTCTTTGCGCTTGTACTAGATTTAGCTTTGAAAACATTAGTAACTGTGTCAAATTTATTTTTGAACATACTGTACCTCATAAATAATAATGCCGGTAGTGAATAAGGCTTTAGTAGATACCACTGTAATTTTTAAGCCTACAAAAATTCACCAGCGGCCGCATTATATAGTAGATAATTTTTTGTGCTAGTAATATTTTTCTAATTCCCACTTTGGCCTTGGTGCAAAGTCAAGAGAGTCTATATAATTTTTCTGTAACCTTTCAATTCCTGTCCATCCAACCATTACCGCATTGTCTGTACATAGGTTGCTTGGAGGAGAAAGCACGTTCAAATCTATGTATTTTTTCAATCTCTCCTTCAGAAAATTATTTGCTGCAACTCCACCGGTAATTACAAAATCATTGATTTTAATATTTAAAGATGCAGTGATATCAATAGCATTTCTGACTCTATCGAGTAATATGTCGCTAATACACTCTTGAAACGAAGCACACATATCGCAAACATCTTGCTTGCTCATTGCAAGCTCTTTAACTAAGTTTTTTACTGCTGTTTTAATTCCAGAAAATGAGAAGTCACATCCAGAACGTTTTATCATTGCTCTTGGCAGCTTAAATCTCATACCATCACCTTTTTTAGCTAACTCTTCAATCAATGGACCTCCAGGATAGCTTAGATCCAGCATCTTAGCAATTTTATCAAACGCTTCACCCAGCGAGTCATCAAGTGTTTTTCCAAGTTTAATATACTTACCTACATCCTGTGCAATTAAAAATTGACAATGGCCACCCGATATAAGTAGGACTAGAAATGGAAATTTAACCTCATATAGCAGCCTAATAACTAATGTGTGTGCCTCTAAGTGATTAACTGCAATAAACGGTTTTTGTGCTACATGCGAAATTGCTTTAGCCATCATTGTACCAACTATTAGTCCACCTATGAGTCCTGGTCCTGATGTTGCTGCAATTGCATCTAGATCACAAAAGTTAAGGTTAGATTTTTCTATAGCGCTTTTTACTAGACCACTTAAATGCTTCATATGAGCACGTGACGCTATTTCAGGTATTACCCCACCGCGTTTTTTGTGCTCTTCCTGAGAAAGAATTTCGTGAGCAAGGACTTGCTTATTACTATTTACAATTGCTGCTGCAGTTTCATCACAGCTTGTTTCAACAGCTAATATAGTTTTCATATATATTTGAACTCTTTAATTGTGAGAACTATAACTTGAAATGTTGAAGAAGTGAACTTTGTTCTGTTAAGCTAATTATCATCTCCAAATATAGAACCAATTTTTTTACTCCCAGAGGAAAATTTATTAGTCCAACTGCTTTGTACTTTGTTTATATCTTTAAAGGCAGTTTTATTGCTATACTCCTTTACTTCTTTATCTATTATCTTCATTATTTGTGGATCCAGGCATCTCTTTTTCCATTGGTTAGTAGCAAGAAATACTTTATTTAAATCTTGAGTGCGAATTAGATATTCTTTATCTTTAGGATAAACTTCCTGAGCCCAAGCAAACAGCTCAAAATAGCGTGCGAATAACTCAGACGCACGTGATTTTGGAGTTTGGTAAACTTGTATCTCCTTAAATATAATTTGACCAATAATTTTTTGTACCAGAATATTTGACTGCTTTAAGTTCTGCTCAATATCCTGATAAACTTTATAGAGAAATTCTTGCTCTAAGCTTAAGTTCAGTTCATTTTCAACCATATGTGAAAGTTCATGTACTATGATGTAAGGATTTGACCTTCTTAGCACAATAACATACTTATTTAAACCAGAAGAACGAATTGTCTTACACACTCCCTCTTCCATATCCACTAATCCTTCTTGATATATTTCAAACGAGAGTCTAGTTTGCTTTATTAGTGACAAAGTGAGGTTTAATGTATTTCTAAACTTCTCAAATTGATAGAGATATTTGACATATTGTATTACGTTTTCACTATTTCCTACTTGAGTTGCTTGTTTTATTAAGTTCCTGATTAGCATGCTTCATTATTAAAGGAATTTTCTTTATGCTCAAGAATTATAAAGTGTTTTCAGGAAGTATAGCTAAAAAAGTTTAATTTACTTACATTCCGCTACTTATTATTAGCCAAGAGGTATCACGTCAGTATGACTTAGGAATGTACTAGATATAAAAGTGCAATATCAAATATATTTTACTAAAAATCAATCAACTTTTCACATGTTTGCTCTTCATAAAAGAAGCTCAATGTTATCGTAGTACCAAGTTTTGCTTCACTTTGAATGTTGAAAGTCCCACCCATTAACTCTACTAATTTCTTGCTTAGAGGTAATCCGATACCTGTGCCTTCGTTTCTATATCCCGAATCTGCTTGGCCAAAAACGGACATAACTTTATATATGTCCTGCTGCATTATCCCTATTCCATTATCATGAAACTCAATAGTTAATAAATTTTTTTCTATATTCTCTTTAATAATCATTCTTATTAAACCACCTTGAGGAGTGAACTTGATTGCATTTGATAACAAATTTATTATAACTTGCTTCATTCTTTTGGGATCGGCGATAACTAATAATTGTTTATCAGATATCTCTTTCTTTAAACTAATACCTGTTTCTTTTAGTTTAGGTGATAACATTTTTAAGCACGAATCTATTATCTTATTCAGATTAAACTTCACTTTCTCTACTGTTAAACTACTGGATTCAGCTTTAGAAAAATCGAGCACATCATTAATCAAAGCAAGTAAATGTGTACCAGCATTATATATATCGTCTACGTATTCCTTGTATTTAGAGTGATCTACCGAACCTAAAGTTTCATTTTTGATCAACTTTGCAAATCCAATAATAGCATTAAGAGGTGTACGCAACTCATGTGTAACACTTGCAAAAAATTTTATCTTATTTGCATTTTCTTGCTCTAATGCCTCTTTAACCCTTTGTAATTCAATATTAGTTTTATGCTGCTTGGCTAGCATTTGGGTATTGGAAAAGTGCAAATAAAGCATTATTAGTATTAAGATAACCAGTAATAAGCCCATTAATATTGAAAATAGACTATATACCATAATATAAGAGTCATTATAGCTTTGAATGATCTTCAAAAAAAATGAAGGCTTAATGTCATCTTCATGAAATATAGGGAAAGTAGAAGTTAATGTATTTCCTGTAGCGTAAAATATTTCTTGATTGCTTAGCAATTTATCAATTTCATCATTTGTAAGCAACTGCTCATAGTCATGACCTTGAGTATTAAAATTACTGAAAATCACTCTGGCATTTTGATCATACAGTATTAAGCTAAAATTTCTTACTTTGCTTACTGATTGTAACAATTCAGCACGCAATTTTACCAACTGGTTTATGTAATCAAAACTGTTATATTTAATATGATGTTTTTCTATTAGTAAATAATGATATTTTTTTATTATACTATTTTCCAATAGATCTTTTAAGTTTGCATTTGAATTACGGTAAAAAGAAAGAAAATTATTCTTTAATGAATAACTGCGGTATATTGTGCCCAATAAAACCACAAAAATTAATAAGAATAGCGAGATAATTTTTGTATATCTATTTGTTTTTAGTGTAGTAAAAATTAATTTACTTAATTTATACATATTCTTCTCATTGTGAAATAACGTCTTTTATGGTATTAATAAAAAATTAGCATATCATACTTTTATGACAATTTCTCCTATCTTGCCAGTTTATTCTCCTGTTAACATAAATTTTTCTTATGGCAAAGGTATTTACTTGTATGATATCGATAATAAGCGCTATATAGATTTTCACTCTGGAATAGCTGTTAGCAGTTTAGGTCATGCCAACCCACGATTAACTGATGTCCTAAAATTACAAGGAGAAAAACTATGGCATATATCAAATACCTATAATATATCTACTGCCAACAAATTTGCAGAAAATTTAATAAACAACAGCTTTGCTAATACTGTATTTTTTGCAAATTCTGGATCAGAAGCAGTGGAATGTGGACTTAAAATCGCTAGGGCCTATCAAAATGGAAAAGGTAATAAAAATCGCTATAGAATTCTAACATTTCATGGTGCATTTCATGGAAGGACATTTTTAACTTGTGCAACAAACGATAGACAGAAATTTTCTGAATTACTGAATCCTTATATTGACTGGTGTGATAACATAGAGCCCAATATTGAGAGTGTAAAGAAAGCAATTTCTAATGGCATAGGTGTTATATTAATAGAACCAATACAGGGACAAGGTGGTATTAAAGTAATGAGTGAAGTCTTCATGAAAGAGCTAAGAGAACTATGTAACGAAAACGACATACTGCTATTTTTTGATTGCGTTCAGTGCGGTGCTGGCAGGACAGGAAAGTTATTTGCATATGAACACATAGGAATTAAGCCTGACATATGTGCTCTTGCAAAAGGAATAGGAGGAGGTTTCCCTCTGGGGGCTTGTCTTGCAACTGAAAAGGTTGCTAAGTACATGGCGGTCGGTATGCATGGTTCTACTTTTGGTGGTAATCCACTTGCAACTTCAGTAGGTAATGCTGTATTGGATGAATTGCTCAGCCCTGGCTTCTTAGAAAATGTTGAAGTTAGAGGTAAGTACTTAAAAAACAAACTAGAAAATTTAGCAAGCAAGTTTCCAATGATAGAAGAAGTGAGAGGAAAAGGGTTGATGCTAGGAATAAAAGTAAAAATGAATAACCAAAAATTTGCAGAAGAGCTAAGTCACCGTGGTTTACTTACTGTTGGAGTAACATCAGATAACGTTCTAAGAATCTTGCCTCCACTCATTATCACTGAAAAAGAGATTGATGAAGGCATTGAAATCCTCACTCAGTATTTATCTGAAAAGTTCTAGTTAAAAACTAAACCTTCCTGCTCACTAGTTGTTGGCTGTATCAAAATTGCAGATAAAGCAGTAGCTACAACTTTATCAGCTACTTCATTTGTACACTTTGCCTTTTCCTGTTCTCTTATCAGTGTAAGCTCATTTATATCACTTAGTGAGTCAAATTTTGTTGCATCTTCAAATATAAAAGATTGCACGGCACTCTTCTCAACACCTAAGAAAGCACCATTACCAAACGATAATGCCACATCTAATAACTTCTGCATTAAACTGTTTTTAACAATGAATTTAAATAGCTCCTCTAACACAACTGGCACTCCAAAAGTAAAAAATGCTCCTCTCACTAAATAGGTTGTTATTTCATATAACAATGCACCACACAAGAGTGCCAGTGGTCCAAATACTATAAAACCGCAAAGTAAAGGCAATGGCATGGTCTGACCTGATGATATTCTACCTATAAGCTCCATTGAAATTATAAACCCAATAAGTAACATAGCTCTACCTAGATATGTCCTTTCTTTAGAGCGTTTGTTAAAGTTTTTCTCACGTAACTTAGAAAAATCATTGTTAACTCTGACTTCAAAAATACTATGGCCATTTTTTAATTTTAGCCCCAAATCCTCTATTCCATGACGCCACTTATGGCACCTTACAATTTCATCAATTACCTTCTTAATTTGATCATTGATCTTGTATAAATTGCTCGTTTGATATGAATCTCCTTGATAGTACTTTTCTCTAAATTTCACGCAGTCTAGTTTCTTTAAATCACATAAAAAATCTTTGATTTCTTGTGCCATTTTATTAGCATCATCTTCGTAGCCTACAGCTTTCAAAATTGTTACCAAGTGTTTATTTTCAATTTGAGCAATTGTTCTATCTAATGCACGTATATATTGCTTGGATTGAAAATATGAGATGATTTTTTCTTTACATCTATCCTCATTGCCTTCGTACAAACTATTTCTTTTGAAACTGCTGTCATGTTCTTTGGCAATTTCTAATGCATGAACCAATACATTTTGCGCCTTCACACTACTTTCACAGTGACAGTTTCTGATTATGTGTACATACGCTCTTGCACTGGTATCTCCAGATTTATCTATATTGTACGCTTTAGCCAAAAAGACTAAATAGTCAAACCCTGCCCAAAGATAATACATTACCTTTGTTATAGCACTCCCCACAGAAAATAAAGCTGAGCGTGTGCAAGATAATTTACCGTTGTTTTTAATTCTGTTCTCATATGAACGAAGGTATGCCTCTGTACTTTTTAAAATCCTATGTAAATCTTGTTCTGTCTTTTTGACATCAAAATCATTTATATCATGAACTTTTTCATACGTTTCTTTTATCAAATCACTAGAAAACTTCTTCAGAGCTGAATCATCAATATTTCCTAATGCATCAATATTTTTACTAATATAGATTTCTATTTTTCTTCCAAGTTCTTCTCCCATTCTATTTTTTAGCAACTTATTGTATTTATTAGTAGCTGGAAACAAAACTTTCTGACAAAATTTCTGTGGTTCGTTTTTAAAATTTGCTAAGATCTTATTCACAAATAGCTCAACTTCTTCACCTGCAGCAGCGAAAAACCATGATTGTCTGCTCTCATTACGCTCTCTATTTCTTCCAAGATTCTGTAGGGCTTCAGATGGATTATTGAACTGACTAACCGAATCTGCAAATATTGATGCAACATGATTATATTCACTATCAAATCCACGACCTTTCGATCCATCTATAACCGTTGTCAACGCATATTTAGCCAATGAATCAAAATCTCTTTTTTCATAATCACAATAAAGAGTTCGATATCCACCTATCTGATTACGTATTATCGCTGAAAAGAGTCTGTTTTCTCCAATACCAAGATCATTTTTCTCAATTCCTGCAAAGATACATTTATTTTGTTTGCAGAAATCAATAAGACTATGTAGTATACCTTCCTCTCTTTCCATGAGGTCATGGAGCTCTTTGCTTAAGCGCCAATTATCAACTATTAAGCTGCATTGCTCATTATCACTTTTACTCAATGCTTCAATTACTGTCTTTATTTGCGGTAAGAGCTCATCTCTAGCAAATTGCTCACTAAAGCCTTTTCTCTCTAGGTAGCTTATAATATTGTTATCATTAGTGGTGCTAACATTCTTTTTAACATCTTCTATCAATTCACTCAAACCTTCTCTTCTTTTTTTATCTAAAGTAATATTATCACACTTCATTAAATATGAGAGAGTAAGATCGATCATTGAATGCATTACTCTATATTTTAGATATTCAGCAGTACTACTGAAATCCACCTTTTCTTTTAATTCAGATATCTGCTCTTCTGTCAGACTAGGATGTTGCTTTTTAACGCAGCTTATAAAGTTCGTTTCACGTAACTTGAGCCTATAGTCTTGATAAGACATCCCTTCAGGCTGAAATTTATTATACACTTCATAACGTGTACTACCTTCATATACTAAATTATCTCTACCCTGCAACGCAAAGTTAAGATTAACTATACTATTTACATCATCAGCTAAAAGCAGAGCACTTTCTCCAATTGGGCTTTGCACATTCCATCTTATAGAAGTTAATAAATCATCGGTATCAACAAGCTTATTGTAATTAAAAACTTCTTCGCTCTCTTCAACATATTCATGAGCTGGGCTCAATTTTTCTCTAGTAAATAAGCTACGCACGTTAGCAAGAAATCTAGAAAGCAGTTCTTTTGACTCTACACCAGTTGCTTTAGTTAGTACCCACCAAATTGGCAACATTACTATACCAAATATAAACATAGAAATTGTATAATATAAGTTTCCAATCAAAGCAGAATACAGCCAATAATCTGAAGTTAGACCAATTACAGCAGCAACATTACTATTTATAACAGGAAATAATGTAATCATAGGTATTATAGTAACAGCAATATTCACTACAAATGCTAGAGTGAAATTTGTTCTCCTATTGGTTTTTGCAATAACACTTGCTGTTTCGATGGCGTTTGCAATACAACGTCTACTCAATCTTGTCGGGCTGATAACTTTTCCGCATCTATTTAAAATCCTTCTCTTTGGTGTTGCAGTGAGGTAAGTCGTAGGATATTTCTCATCAAGCTTGCACATGTTCTCAAAATCCTGCTGCTTGTTAATACTGTCTGCTTCATCAACACTAATCCACAACTTGGTATTTTGGTCTTTAAATTTACGATCATTTTCTTGCTGTAATAACAGGTCATGTGTCACTATAATTGTTGTAGGTTTAGTTGCCTGCAGTGCATTTTTAATTTCCTCAGCAGTTTTGGGTGTCCTAATGTTTACAGTAAATGCACTACTCATCATTTTTTTAGCTTGGTTTACTAGATCACTGTTTGGTACTGCAACCAGATGATGAAACCCTGCTTGGGCTAGTACATGGCTCCACATTCCAATATCGTAAGTCTTGCCAAACCCAGTTTCTGCATCGATCAGAACATTACAGTTAGTAGTAGAAGGGTTGCGTAAATGTTCTAATGCCTCTTCAACAACAGGTTTACGACGTGCTACTATTATAGATTCCTTTGTATCATCAAGTTTTATAGATTCACCTTGCAACTTACAGTTGATTTCTTCTAAGCCACTTATAATACTTTGCTTTTCTTGATTGCTGATAGAACTCACACATTATCCACTATAATTATCACAATATTAATTGTATGTTAATTCAGTAAATTGTCAATTCTATAGACAAAAAGCTGATTTCAACTATCATATTAATGTGAATATATGCCTCGGAATAATTACTTCTCCCCATGGAATCAAAGGAGCTGTTAAGATAAAAACCTTTACTGAAAAGCCCGAAAATATTTTCCTATATGGTGAACTAATAAGCGGAAGTGAAAATTATAAAATAAGCTTGGTGTCTGTTGTCAGTAATAATTTAGTAATAGCAACAATTAGCGGTGTGAACTCCCGTAATGAAGCAGAACTTTTAAGAAATAAAAAGTTATATATAGAGAGAAATAAGCTACCACAATTAAATGATGAGGATGAATTTTACCAAAATGATCTTGTGAATATGGAAGTAAGATTAGAAAGTAATGAATTATATGGCTATGTGAAGTCTGTACATAATTTTGGCTCAGGGGATATATTAGAAATTTTGGTTATCAGCACAAAAAAAAACATTATGCTATCTTTCACTAAAGAAATATTTCCATACATCAACATGAAGGAAAGATATATAGTAATCAACATGCCAGAATTCATTGGCCAATAAAAATTTTGATATTTGTATAAAGTTATTTATAATCATCAGACTAAATTAAAAGTGTAATTATGGCAGAAAGGGCTAATGATATCAGGCCAGGTCAGGTACTAGAACATAACGGTGGTTTATTTTCGGTTATAAGTATTATGCATACTCAACCTGGTAAGGGTGGTGCATATATACAAGCTGAAATGAAAAATATCCAAACAGGAGCAAAGTACTATGAGAGGTTTCGCTCTGATGCAACAATCAGAAGGGCAATTTTAGATGAAGAGGAATATGTTTATCTCTTTACTGAAGGGAATATCGTAAATCTTATGCATCCAAGTAGTTACGAGCAGATTGTTATAAATTTAGACTTATTAGGGGAAAAGAAGGCTTATTTGCAAGATAATATGAAAATTAAAGTAGTAACTTATCAAGATAAAATAATTTCTGCACATGTGCCTGATCACGTTACACTAACTGTAAAAGAGACAGAGTCTGTTATCAAAGGTCAGACTGTTACTGCTTCTTATAAGCCTGCAATTTTGGAAAACGGAATACGTGTTAACGTGCCTCAATTTATAAAAGAAGGGGATAAAATTGTATTACATACTCCTGATAACAGCTATTACGAAAGAGTAAAAGAGTAAATGGCCATTTCATCACCACGAATCAATGTGATGCTTGATTCTGTACGCAGTGCCTCCAAGCAGCTTATACGTGATTTTAATGAATTGCAAATTTCAAGCGTTAAGTCAGCAGACTTTATCAATAAAACTTATTCAAAATCCAAGCAACTTATATACGATTGCTTGAAAAACTACAACCAGAACTATGACTTTATTTTTGAAGACGATGTGGGCCAAGATCTAAAAGACGGCGGTTATACTTGGTTTATTATGCCTATAGAAGGCAAGGAAAACCTTTTTAGTTGTATGGTTTATTTTGCAGTATCAGTTTGTCTCATTCATAAAAAAAGAGTTGTAGCAGCTGTGATTGATGCTCCAGCGCTTAGAGAAACTTTCTGGGCAGAGGAAAAGAAAGGAGCTTTTCTTGAAGATTTCAAATCTCGCCATGTAAAAATGCGGATGAAAGCTCGTGAAGGGGGAATAATAGACATAAGTGGTAATTTGTTAAATAAATTACCACTTGACAATAATAATCTACGCTCCCTTGGCTCAACGGTACTAGGTTTTGCATATCTTGCTGCCGGAAGATACAATGGAATAATTTACTCTGGAATTAATAAATATAAAACTTCACTCGGTAGGCTTTTTCTGCAAGAAAGCGGTGGGAGATTAAGGGAAGATAACGCGCTTGTCATTGCTGGAGATATAAACTAAAGTTCATTCAAAAGAGCAAAAGTCACGTAGTGAAAATAATAAATGGTCTTACCTACCCCTCATTGCAGCAGGGTGGCAAAATAAGATAGACGAGAAAAGACAACTATAGGAACAAATAGGTGTCATTCCAGCACGTGACACTAGAATCCAGATTGTTTAGACTGGATCCTATGGTCAAGCCATAGGATGACAAAAGAGTAAACTTTACCTGTGTGAGCTATAGATCCCAGTGTTAGCTACTTTCATTATAAGAAATAAAGCACTGATTTTGTACATTAACCATGCTTTTAAATAGATACCTTATTCTTGGCAACTTTAAACTCAACAACAGACACAAACAGACAATTTCTCAAAAACTTTTACAAGAGATTTTGTTAAATGCTCTATCATTTCATTTGTATGGTAAGGCGTAGGAGTAATACGGAAGCGCTCAGTCCCCTTTGAAACTGTTGGGTAATTTATATGTTGTACATATATTCCATACTCATCAAATAACAATTTTGATGCTTTTTTGGACAACTCAGGATCGCCAATTATGATTGGAATTATATGAGTTTCTGTTTGCATAAAATTCACTCCTGCGTTTCTCAGTGAGTCTTTTACCTTTTCAACAGACTGCTTTTGCTTCTCTCTTTCAACATTGCTCGATTTTAAATGCTCAACGCTTGCCTTTGCTGCTGCTGCTAAAACGGGTGACATAGCAGTAGTAAAAATAAATCCTGGGGCTGAACTTCTTATTACATCCACCAAGCTCTTTGAAGACGCTATATATCCACCCATCACTCCAAAAGCCTTTGATAATGTACCCTGAATAACAGTTATTCTATCCATCAAACCTTCTCTTTCTGCAATTCCACCACCGCGCGGTCCATACATGCCAACTGCGTGTACCTCATCCAAATAGGTAATTGCATTATACTGATCTGCTAGATCACATATCGCTTCAAGCGGTGCTACATCACCATCCATTGAGTATACAGATTCAAGTGCTATTATTTTCGGCGTTTTTATATCTATAGACTTTAGCAACTGCTCTAAGTGATCAACATCATTATGCCTAAATATGTGCTTCGGTCTTTTTCCTGATTTTATACCTTCTATCATTGAAGAATGGTTTTTCTCATCTGAAAAAATTACCACGCCCGGAATAACAGACGATAAAGTACTAAGTGTAGTTTGGTTTGCAAGATAGCCACAAGCAAAAGTTAAAGCAGCTTCTTTTTGATGCAAGTCAGCCAAAGACTTCTCGAGCTCAACAACTTCCTTTGTTGTACCTGATATATTTCTTGTTCCTCCAGCACCAACAGATGAATTTTGAATAGCAGCAATGACACTATCGTTTTGTGACATTCCCAGATAATTATTACTGCACCAGACAATAACCTCTCTATTTCTTTCATAATCCATAATATAGGGAAGTTTGCCAGGTAATGACGCAAAATGCGTAAATTCACGATAGCGCCCTTCTTCTTTTATATCTTTGATTTTATTTAAGAATATTTCTTCGTAGTCTACCAAGTTTTTATCTATTAATAATCAATATAATTATAATAAATTATTAAATGATAGACTACTATATTTATTCATTATCAGCCACAGCAAGGTGTACTTTTTTGTGTATCATCAACCTTTGCAACCTTATTATCCTCAAGTGAGCTTTTAGGCCTATAGCAGTACGTAATTGTAGCTGCAATAAGACAACAAACTGCAACTGCTATTCCTATTGCTAACATTTCCAAGTAAACTGCAACAGCTGCTCCTAAGGCAATAACAGTTATTGCAAGCGCAGAAGCAGCTACGACATACTTTTTTGTGTTTTGTGGATCATTCTTTGAATTGCTTGGTACGGTTGCTGAATAGCCTAAAGATGACATAAATTCCAAAAATCCCTTATTTCCTCGTTTTTTTGCCATATCTAAAGAGCTTCCTTTCAAAAGAGTATCTGATGGTTTATTAATAATTGGATCGTTTTCTAAATACGGGCTTGTACCATTGTCTATTAGCAATTTTGCAGATTTTTTATGCCCTTCATTTATTTTTCGATTATAAGCTATAACATGCAACGCAGTACCAATATTATTGCTTTGCATATTAACATACCTTTCTTTATCTTCTGCTGCACTTATTAAGATGGCAACTACATCAGAATGACCATTATCAGCAGCTAAGTGCAATGCAGTTTCACCATTATGATGTTGTAAATAAAGATCTGCCTTTTTTTTTAAAAGCAATTCCACCATTGCTGAATTACCTTGTGTAGAAGCATACATCAAAGGAGTAAGATTATATCGTTCTTTAGCATCAACTGTTGCGCCACGATCTATTAGCAATTCCGCAACATCTAAATGTCCATAATACACTGCTTCATGTAAAGGAGTTACTCTGCTGCCTGTACTACTCACTGAATTAACATTTGCACCGTTATCAAGTAAAAGCTTCACAAAATCTTTATGACCATTTCTAGCAGCTAAATGAAGTGCAGTGTCACCACCTACTTTTGTTTTTGATTTAATCTCAATATTTGCACCACATTCTAGTAAACGCCTGCCAAGCTCAACATCACCTTTTTGTGCTCCAACGTGTAAACGAATAAATCCATCATTATCATAATCTGTGAAACGTTCATTAATATCGTCTAGTAAACTTTCCCTACCAGCTTTTAATTCCTCAGGAATGATAAGTGTTACTTTACCATTTTCATACTCTACTTCACCATTATGAAATTTAAGTGTGAATCTAAGTAAACTGTCTAATTCACATATCTCCTTCTCTGGCTCATCAGAATTGCGTGCCACCATTGATGACTTATAGTTAATGCGTACATAATTCTCATCAGAACAATCGATGTACATGATCTTCTTGTAAGAATCGCTAGAAAGTACCTGATATTTTATTAATATACTATGTATTCGGATAGCAAGGAAAGCCATATACCCCGCTTGATTACAACTTGTGGTTAATTCCTCTATGAGGGAATCATTCGGAACCTCTGCTTTAGCATGTTTAAAAATTTCCGTAAAAACATACTTTGCAAACAGACGTTTATCATCTCCCTCATTATATTTATCATATAACCCTTTAATGAAACTATTATCTATAGTGCGATCATTGATTACAAAAAAATCCGTTCTATATAGGTCTTGATAAGCTGTGTTACCAGACTTTACATCTTCATTATTCTCATTTGCCTTTACTTGACCCAGCAGAGATTGTGTTAGCTGAAATTCTAACGTAGTTACTGCACTAGATTTAGTATCAGAATTATTAACGCCAGATTCTTCTTGACTTTCATTACCTGAATCCTCAGAACGACGGCGCTCTTTTTCCTCTCGTTCTAAAATTTCAAACCCTTCTTCAGTTCCTGAATCCCTAGAATCTGATTTCTTTAAAATTTTGTTTGATTCCTGTGATACAAAATCTGAACCTAACATGTTTTTCCTCACTAATTAGTAGCTAAGCTAAGTGTAGCATTAAATGGCAATTTTGTCAACTTAGCAAGCATCTCTTCGTAGTCCACCAAGTTTTTATCTATTAACAATCAATATAATTATAATAAATTATTAAATGATAGACTACTATATTTAGTATACAGACCTTTCCTTGAACACAATCTCTGCAGGCTCACCATTCTCAATTAAGCTTTTAGGTCTACAGCAGTATGTAACTGTAGCTGCAATAAGACAACAAGCTGCAACTGCTATTCCTACCGCTAACATTTCCAAGTAAACTGCAACAGCCACCCCTGAAACAATACCGGCTATTGCAAGCGCAGAAGCAGCTACAACATACTTCTTTGTATTTTGTGGATTTTTTTTGAGGCCACTTTTGCTGCTTTGCTCATTAATTCTTGGCAATTCTGTTTTTGGCTGTCCATTTCCGTTAGCAACTTGTTCTACATGCTCAGTAGGTTGATTAACGTTAATATCATTATTAACATCTTCAATTTCAATCGAAAGAAGTTCATCTTCATCATCACTTGTTAATTCTACTCTTAAAGTACAAGGAACAGAATTACTAGAAACAGTACCATTAGCTGTTGCTTCAGCTTCCACTGTGTCAATTACAGATATTCTTGTTTCATGACCTTCTTCACTAATTTTTTCAAATGGAGAATTACTATTAGAGTCTGAGGAAGTTCCGGCAGAGCAATCACTTTTATTACCTTCAAGTTTAGAAAAATCATCCTCCTCAGAACTCAGTGATGGTGAGCTTTCTTTAGACTCTACCAAAAGAGCTTCTTGGCTACTTGCAGCAGCTTCTACATTGTTGTCTACTGGTAATGTAGCAGCAGTGTGCTTGAGCTCATTTTCAAGAAATAGTATTATTTGTTCAAGAGCCTCTTTTTGCTCACCCTCTTCCAAATTTGTAATTTTGTCATTTGCTTGGTCCAAGAGCTTCTGTACAGTAGGTTCATATGTGCTGACTTCTAATTTCTTTAATAAATGTATCAAACCAGTAAGATTGATTCTATCGACAGCATTAGACAATTTTTCTCCTATAATTTTTTCATTTCCAGGCATTTTACCTCTCCTATAATTGTTATCCATAGCTTCTTCTATTGAAGCCTTTTCATTATTCATAATGTTTTCTCCTTTATCAACAATACTTCTTTGTGGCCGTTGATTATCAATATTTTTGAATTCTGGATCTTTTTTAATATTTAAATGCAAAGGTGTTTTATCATCTAAACCTTCAAGAAATTTTGTGATTTTTGATTCACTAGAAGATTTTTCCCTGTTTTCTTCCCTTACCAAATATAAACTTTTCGTTCCTACCAGATCTAAAGCTGTTTTGCCATCTCTATCTTTAATGTTCCAATCAGCTCCCTTGTTTACAAGTAATTTTACTATTTCAAATTTATCATGGTAAGCAGCCCAATGTAAAGCTGTTCTGCCATGCCTCTCATCTTGAACATCAACATTAGCACCATTTTCAATAAGTAAGCTTATTAGTTTAAAATTATCACGTGCTACAGCATAATGCAAAGGTGCAATTCCAGAATTATCTATACTATTAATATCAACAACTTTACGATTAACAATTACCTCTGCCGCTTTACTTTCAGGAGCTAAGTGTATAGCATAGTGCAAAAGTTTAGATGAAAAAATAATTCTACCTTCAGCCTCAGTATTCTTAAACCTATTTAGTATCACTTCCACGCATTTCTGATTACCAACAAAAGATGCCCTTTCAAGTTTTTTACATATACCATCCAAAAACATAGTATGATTCGGCTTATCCAAATGCTCTAATAAAAACTTAATATAGCATTGTCCACCAACACCAATAAGTAGCCTATCGAGCTCTTCATCTTGCGTAAATAATATACTTTTATGCGTTTCTGCATATCTTTCCACAAGCGTATCATTAGCTGCAATGGCTAGTAGTGAAAGCTCTTTTACTGAATGATTATAATAACCATTTGTTTCATCATAACTATTATTCAACAGCACATTGTGCGTATGATCAGTCAAATTAAGCTGTTGAGAGCAAAAATCCTTCAAATTACCACAATTCAAATCAGTAATAAATCTATCGCTTTCCTCTATATTATTTATAGTTTTATCTAAACCTGTGTAATCACCATAATTTTTTGCTTTATTTATAACGTCTATTAATCCATCAAAGGTTAAATTTTCAGGGATAATGGTAAATTCTTCTTCATTATGCCTTGGTTCTATATTAACCTGATCTTGAGGCCAAAATAACTCTGTTGCTACAACTGCTGTAACTTCTGCAACACCTACCAATACATTCGCAACATTACCTAAAATGCCTGGATCAGTAACTACTTTGTTTGCTACTTCACTACTATCAGATGAACTCTCAGTAATAGACAAGTCTTCAGCAGCAAATGACTTAGGTCCTTCATTCATATTTTTCTCAAGAGTCTCTGTAATTCTATTATCCTCATCTTCGAAATGCCTATTTATTTCATCTAACAAACTTTTGCCATTAACTTTGTAATTCTCTAATTGTTCAGGAATAGCAAGTGTTACTTTGCCGTTTTCATACTCTACCTTACTGTCTCGAAACTTAAGGGTGAACTCTAAAATAGCATCAACCCTGCATATTTCCTTATTCGTATCAAGTTCTCTAACAGGCATACTTGGACAATACTGAATATTGAGAGAACCTTGGCTATTATATACAATACTTATCTTTCTATCGTTGGCATGAGGCAAGCTTAGTTTATGCTTAGAGAATATAGGAGAGAGCTGCATTAACAAAGAGCCATCATACCCAGCCTGATTGCAATTAGTAATTAACTCTTCTAATATATTGTCATTTGGAGTTTCTGCCTTAGCATATTTAAACATTTCTGTGAAAACTTGCTTAGCAAACAGGCGGTAATTTGCATTTTCACTCGAAATTAAGTGATTGTGCTGGCAATATGACTCGTGAACATACGCTTTGCTTATTGTTTGCCCATTAATTAAAAAATCCATTCTTTCCAAATCAAGTTGTGCTTGCTTGCCAGAATTTGCATTCCTATTATTCTCACCTGCCTTTACTTGACTTAGCAAAGATTGTGTTAGCTGAAATTCCAATTCAATTGCTCTGTTAGTATTTTGTCCTTCCTCAACCTCTGAACAATTGCCTGAATCTCCAGAATGACGATGCTCCTTAATTTCTTCTTGTTCTAAAACTTCGAATTCTTCTTCAGCACCTGAATCTCTGGAATGGCGACGCTCCCTTTCTTCTGCAGTATCTACTGCTGGCGGCATGAGCCCACCAAGTAAATTCCACCCCATGTTTTACCCCCTAATTATTAGCTAAACTAAGTATAGCATTAAATAGAAATTTTGCCAAGCAAGTTATTGAGCCTTTTAGCAAATAGACTTACGTCTTCCATCTCTTCACCTTCCACTATACAAGCTTGATAGAACAATAAGTAAATCATATCTCCAAGTGTTGGATTTTCACCATTTTCAGCGTGAGATTCCATTATGTTTCTTATCAAAGGATGCTTAATGTTAATTTCAAGTACTTTTGGCGTGCGGTAATTTAGCTGCTTCTGTTCACGTAAAAAACGCTCCATACGGAGATCCATAGTTCCTTCATCAACTGCTAGACACACAGGACTATCGGTTAATTTCTTAGAGATCTTTACACTTTTTACTAAGCTTCCAAGAACCTTGGTGAAGTATTCGAGTATAGAATCCGCGTTTTCTTCGCTTTTGTTTTCATCTGATTTATTTTCTTCATCTTTCTTACCTTCTTCTGAAGAGAATTTTTCTAAATCAACATCAGCACGAGTTACAGATTTAAATTTTTGATCTTTATATTCATGAATCACGCTAGTCCAGAAATCATCAACTGGATCAACAAATAGAAGCACCTCCAATCCTTTGCTGACGAATCCTTCAAGTTGTGGACTGTTTTTTACTGAATCGAGACTATTTCCTGTGAGATAGTAGATATGTTCCTGTTCAGGCTTCATTCTGCTTATATAATCATCAATGCTAACTAGCTTACCATCACTGGTGCTATGAAATCTGCAAATGGAAAGCAATGCTTCTCTTTCATCAGTTGGCATAGCTTCGCAAAGACCTTCTTTTAACACCGCACCAAAATTGCCCCAGAATTTTGTGTATTCCTCTAAATTATCTTTTGCTTTTTTGCCGAGCTCTGATATTATGCGCTTAGTTAAAGATTTCCTAATCTGCTCAACTACACGATTATTTTGCAGTGTTTCTCTGCTGATATTGAGAGGCAAATCCGGTGAATCAACCACACCTTTCAAAAAACGCAAGTACTGCGGTATAATCTGCACATTATCTTCAGTGATAAACACTTTATTTACATACAATTTTACAGAGCAGCGTCTATCTGGATGAAATAAATCAAAAGGCTTGATAGAAGGAACATAAAGCAAGTTCGTATACTCTATTGCACCTTCATTTTTATTATGAAATATCATCCAAGGCTCACCGCCCACATGTGCAACACCACGGAAGAAGTCGTTGTGCTCTTCTGGAGTAACGTCATTTTTTGGCTTAGTCCAAATTGCAGCTTTGCTATTTAATTTTTCACTTTTTCCTTCTTCATTTACAAACTCAACGGGAAAATTTATGTGGTCAGAGTAAGTAGTAACGATGTTTTCAATACGGAATTTGTCTAAAAATTCGCTTTCTTCAGGACGCATGATGAGCGTAATTTTTGTGCCACGAGAGATTTGACCATCTAATTTGCTGATTGAATACTCTCCATCTCCTTTAGATTTCCACACCCAAGACTCTTCTTCTCCGGCTTTCCTTGATTCTACTATAACTTCTGAAGCAACCATGAAGCTTGAATAAAAACCAACACCAAACTTTCCAATCAGCTCTACAGCTTGGCTCGAATCTTTATTATTCTTAATTGCATCCAAGAATTTTTGCGTACCAGAACTTGCAATCGTGCCAAGATTATCTATTAAATCTTGCCTGTTCATGCCAATTCCATTGTCGGTTATATACAGCTCATTCTTATCTTTACTGGAGCTAATAGTAATCTTCAACTCATCACTTGAATCTAATAAATCAGCATTTAATTGTGATTCATAGCGCAATTTATCACATGCATCTGATGCATTTGATATTAACTCACGCAAGAAAATATCCTTATTAGTATAAAGTGAATGAATTACTATATTTAGTACTTTGCCTACTTCAGCGTCAAATTTTAAACTTTCAGTTTCTTGTATGTTGTGCATTTTGAGCTCCATTATTAGCCTACTACTCTAATAATTTAAGTATTGCACTGCGATCTTTCAAGGTCACACATGCTAAAATTTATGTGGGCCAACTTATGGTTCCAATGCTAAACTGGAATAAGTACAACCATTGTGTCATGCAAATTAAGAAGAAAGTGCTAGAATATAATATCTCTTATTTGCTTCAAAGATTTGTTAGTCTTTGATTCTTTTTTTTTAAAAGTAGTCTCAAGAGAGATTTTAAGCTTTTTCCATTCTTCTTGACCATTTGGCATTAAATCACTCTCAATCTTCTCCAGTACTTTCTGAGGTGATGAATATAATTCCTCGTACAAATCAGTGTTTACTGACTGTAGTATTACTAAAAATGTAAATAAATTCGGATCAAGTAATTCTTCTTTTGCATGGTTCAAAAAACATAGCTTTATTCTCCTTATACAGTATTGTATTGCCTGCAGTGATAATGAGAAGCTTTCTGCATAAAATATAAAGCTATCTATAATTAAGCTCTTTGATTTTTTCGGTAATTCAGAACTTTCAAACAGTTTTCTTATAAACTGCTCTGTTGGCTGTTTTGGCAAATGCAAAGAGAGATCAGTAAAAGATTTTAGGCTAAAATTTGGTCCAAGTATTGTGCTAATTGCTCTTTGCACATTACTCTTATCTTGGCTAACAGAGATAATGAAAACCAGTCCCTCGACATCAAGCATGTACTTTATGGATTCTAAAAAATCGACAATGAATTTAGGGCGACATATATCAAGATCATCGACCATTATATAAATGTTTTTATCTTTCCTGATTTTATTAACCACATCTGCTAGTTGTATCTTAAAGTCTCTAATGTTCTCTTTTCTCCTTTGGAGAAGATTTAATTCACCCAAGACAAAACCAATGTCTTTCTTATCAGCCTCTTTTGCAGCATCGAGAAATACTGAAAGCATAGCAAGTGGAGATTTACTGATCAGCTTTCCTAATGTATTGAGAGAAAATAGTTCTTGGTTTATGTTTTTGAACTGCTGTATAACACTCCTTTTTACTTTGTATGATGCGAATAGATCCTCAAACAAGAAATGCAAAAAAGAAGGCAATGGTTGATCTAGTGCACTAATATCCCATGCGCTGTAATAAGCTGCAATTTCATTTTGCTGCTCTAGATCCTTTACCCATTCTTTCAAAAAAAATGTCTTACCCCACTTATCATATCCTTCTAAGGATACGATTGAAAAAGACTTATCGATTGTCTTGATTATAGAACTAAATTTACTTGCAATTTGCTTATAACCCAAGCAATCACCTTCCCAATTTATTACCTTAGGCAATTGTTTCTCTTCTTTTTTTCTGAAGGTTATTAGCGATGTAAGTTTTTTTAAGCACATAGCTTACTTTATATTTAACTCATACTCTTGTCTTGACGTAAGCGCTATCTTCAGAGTCCCTTCATCTAGGTAGTCAATTTCTCCACCTATCGGTATACCACAAGCAAGGCGCGATATTTTTACATTCGAATTCTTTAGCAATTCAATTATATATTGCGCAGTAACTTGGCCTTCTAATGTCGGATTGATTGCAATAATGACCTCTTCAATTTTAAATTCTGTAACTTTTTTGGGAATGTTATCAAGATTCAGTTCTTTTGGACCTATGCCATTTATTGCTGATAGCCTTCCACCCAAAACATGATACATACCTGAATATATATTCCCTTTTTCAAATGCCCATAGATCACCCAATTCTTCTACTACACACATTAACTTGGTGTCACGCTTTGGGTTAGTACAAATAGAACACGGCGATTTAGTATCTAGGTTTCCACAAATTTTGCACTCTATTATAAGATCCGCTAGCTCTCTAATCAAAGATGCAAGCGGTAGCATGACTTTCTCTTTATTTTGGAGCAAATGTATAACTAACCTTCGTGATGATGATGGACCTAAACTTGGCAATTTAGAAAAAGCATGAACTAAATTCTTTATATTAATGTTCATTTAACAAATTCAGGATATAGTTTATAAAATGATAACATCAAACCTTTCGTAAAGAAAGCTTAGTTTGATTGGCTATGAAAAAGATTTCCCACTTTTTTTTAGAACTGTCTTGAAAAAATTAATGTAATCACAATCTACTGTAACCTAACTCTGATTCAGGTATAACTGAAATTATCTCACACATTTGCGTAGTTACTACGGTACTTCTTTTTTGAAAATGACGTAATTTATTTTTCAACATATTTCTTTCTTCCACATAACTGTCCGATTCTTTATTCAAACTAGAATTTTTTTCTTCATACTTGGAAAGTATTGTATCGATCAAATAATTAAAAAATAATATTAGACCTGTAGTGTTGGAGAGCAATTCAAGAGAATAATGTAACATATCTTCACTCACTTCTTCATTTATTATGTCATGAGAATTTTTATACATTCTAAAACAAGAGCCGAAGGCTGCTAAGCATACGCAAGTAAGTTTTGTTTTGTTTAGGACGCACTTAATTCGCGCTAGTTTTTTATTATTATCTTCTAATTTTATACGCAACTCACTAATTTTACTACTATAGTGCTTAATAAACAATTCTATTGCCTCTTTGTTATTAGCATAATTATATGCTTTGTAAGATTCCTTATCCATAAATTCAGTATCTATATCTCTTGATTTTAGAAGCTCTTTGATTACTTCATTCTTGCCAAGAAGCACAGCTTCGTGTAGAGGTGTGTACTCACTTTCAACATCTTTCCTTCTGTTAATATGTTCACGAGTTAAGTAGTCGAAAAGAACTGAAACGCATTTTGAATTATTACCTTCAATAGCCAGAGTAATTACATCTTTTTCGTCTTTGTTCTTAGTATTAATAACTTTAGAAAGCGGCTTTTCATTCTCTTGCTTACGTTCAAAATATTTGTGCTTGTAAAACTCATTCGAACAGTATGGTTCCTTAAGAATAGACAAAAGCTTTTTTACAAAATCAGCACGATTTTTTTTTATGGCCAAATGTAAAGGTGTGTCCTGATTTTTCTTATCTTGCAACAATAAGGCATCATACAAACAGCCCTCTTTATATAGAGAATCAATCTCTTGGTCAAAATAGATATCTTCTTCTTCTCCTTCACAGATATTTAATAGCCGTGACCCTATACTTTCTGTAGTACTGTAATCAATTGCAGAGCTACGTTTCACTTTAGATTGATAAAGGTTTATGTTCATACTACCCCTGCCTTTAAACAACCCAGCTATACCTCTAAACAGTTCAGCTATACCTGATTCACTCCGAGTGGCACAAGGTGTTTCATCTGGAATGTTAATCTCAACATTTTCACTAGAAAAAAGTTCTAAAACATGCGAGCTGCTTCTTCTACTGGAAAAAGGCACATCGTTCTTTTTATCTTTAATCTCAGCACTCTTTGCATTCAAAGAATTTAGAGAGTTAGCTAAACAATCAAGATCTGTAGCATTTTTAGACTCAAGGTCTTCTGCTTGAAAATTTGCTGCAGTGTTTATTTCACCTTTCATATTTCTTTATTTTACAGGGATTGCATTTCAGGTAGGGTATCTCATCTTTAAAATTTTTCAACTCTATTTAAATTTTTTTAAAATAGTTTTTGATAAAAATATTTATGACACTAACTTTTTGGTTCTCTTGTTAAACTTTTACAAGACAGAATTATTTTATAGCTAAAAAAATTACTTCCGCATATTTTGAATCCAATTATAATTACAATTAGAGATATTTATTGAGCTCAAAAATCTATCTCCGTCTGCAGACCTTTTTTATTAAACTCATAAAAAATGTAGCGTATCCTCTTCAGTGTATACTTAATTTCTGTCATATGTGCGCTGCATTTTTTTCTAATCTTTTTCACAGGGGGATTTTATGTCCAGAATTCCAGATATTTGACCTTTACTTTAGCTAATAAAAACCAACTGGTACCTGCGGTTTTTATAGCTACGTTTCTCAAACAAGTTTCAAATGAATAGATTTCTTGCATAACTGGAATTCAAAAGTTGATGTCATTCTAGCGCGTGACGCTAGAATCCAGTCCTTTTGTGCAAAAAACGTTGTAAAGTAACTTAGTTGGATCCCAGTGGGCTTTGTTGCATCGCTCAAGTGAAAAGAACTGGCAGTTACTGACAAAATTCATTATAAAACAGCCATTTAACTGTTGAAGAAAAAATATGCCACAGAAAATGAAAGTCAGTAACCAAAACGAATATAACAAATTCCTTGAAAAAAGGGGAATATTTTTCGTTACATCGATGAAGCTATCGAAAATTGGTATGAAAATAGTCCAAAAATGCAGGGCGGCAACTATATTTATAGTGATAAAGTTGTGATTTTAGTGCATATAATCGTCAGTTTCTTTAGAATTGGTTTAAGACAAACAGTCGGGTTTATAAAAGGGTATTTGCAACAAATAGGAAGAGATTTGCAGCTATTCACAAGCATCAAAAAAAACTTAATATTAAGATAAATGATTGCAGAAAATAATATAGAAGATATCAAAATTGCTATAGACAGTACAGGAATTAGTATATACAACGACACACAGCAAGGAAAATAGCACTGACAGAGTGGCTATGAGCAAACGAGAAAATTGCACGTAATGTTAAATATAAACAACAAAAAAGCCATAGCTGTAAAATACAGTAACGGTGTCTACTCTGACCACTTGCGATTTGCTTGAAGAAGTTAATTTTCAGCACAAAATAAAAGCATTATATGCAGATAGGGCATACGATAGGCAAAAACTTTATAAATTGTGTAAGAAATACGATATAAAAACAAAAGTTCTACCAAAAAAGGATGCAGCAGAACATTCAAAAATAGATTATATGTCTGACAGAAATGCTGCTATTAGGTTAATAAAATTATATGGACAAGATGGTGTAAAAGAGTGGAAAAAGGAAGCAATTTATGGAAAAAGATCTTACATAGAAGGATTTTTCTCAAGGTTGAAGCAAGTATTTGTTTAGGAATAAATCTGAAGTAAATCGTGAAAAAGAATTACTAATTAAGTGCTATTTGCTCAACAAATTCACTGGTATTGGTATGGCTAAATTTGAAATCATTACATAAATTTGTCGTAAACCATCACTGCTTAAGGTGCTATGCAACAAAGCCATCCCAGACTGGGATGACAGAAGAAGAGTATTTTAGGTAACAGCTGTTTACTCCAAAGTAATGTTGCAAAAGGTCTAACATATAAATTATAAGACTAATATAGAATATACCTTGCTAAAAAAAAAAAAAAGTATAACCTTTTATAAGGTATGCAGGCAAAAATTCTGTAACTTGGTCAGGTCAGAAATGAAGCAACCATATCAGAATCTTTTTGGGTTGCATACCTATTTGTACTATTTGTTTTATTCTAGGCTATGAACATAGCATTAAAATATCGTCCTAGTAGCTTTAAAGATTTAGTAGGTCAAGATATATTGGTGCGTATACTAGAAAATGCTTTTACTCTCAACAAAATTCCACAATCTATACTGCTTTCTGGTAGCAGTGGAATTGGTAAAACCACCACTGCAAGAATAATAGCTTTATGTTTGAATTGCTCATTGGGGCCAACTTTTGAACCTTGTGGATCATGTACAAGTTGTCTGGCAATAAAAAATTCAAGCCATCCAGATGTAGTTGAAATCGATGCGGCAAGTCACACTAGTGTTGAGGATGTTAGAGCGATCTTGGGAGATATTTGCTATTTACCAATAAGTTCTAAATTTAAAGTTTACATTATAGATGAAGTACACATGTTATCCAGTAATGCATTTAATGCATTACTTAAAACTCTAGAAGAACCACCATCTAGCGTAAAGTTTATTCTAGCAACTACAGAAATAAAAAAGATACCAATAACTGTTATTGCACGTTGTCAAAGGTTTGACTTACATAACATTCCTTCAGCTAAGATAATGGAGCGTTTAAATGATATTGCACAAAAAGAAAATTATTTTATTGAAAAAGAAGCATCGGAATTAATTGCGCACCACTGTAGCAATTCAATGCGTAACGCTTTATTTTTGATGAATCAAGCAGTGCTATATAGCAAAGATGGTACAATATCCACTCAAAGTGTTACAGACATACTTGGTCTAGTAGATAGAAACGTTATATTTGATCTACTGGAAGCAGTATTAGACAGTGATTTACAGAAGGCTTTGTTAGTATTCGACAATGTGGTAAAAACAGCAAATCCGCTCAATATTTTTGAAGATCTACTGCAAACAATCCAGTTAATATGCCGTTTTTTAATTACAAAAGAGATTGATACAGAATATGAGAAGAGCAGAGTAAAAGATTTGAGTGCAAAAAAGTCTTTAATATTTTTTTCGAGATTGTGGAAGGTGCTGCTTAAGGGTATTCAAGATATAAAGGTTTCAACATGCAATGAAATTGCCGCTGAAATGATATTAATTAGCCTTTGTTATCTTTCTGATTTGCCTTCTCCGGAACAGGTGATCAAAAAAATTCTTTCACAGAATGTAGAGCAAGGAAATAGACAGGGCAGACCTGTTGCACCTTCCCCCTCTGTCGTCCAAGTAGCTGACTACTCGGATCCAAAAAAATATGTGGAAAAACCCCACTCTGTCATCCCAGTGCGCGACACTGGGATCCATGTGAAAAATAAACAACAAAATTACGATTTTGATAAGATTTTGCAACTATTAAGGCAGAGTAACCAAATTTATCTTTACAAACAACTGTGTAGTAATCTAAAATTAATAGATTGTAAATTTGGGTATTTAAAATTAAAAGCTGTATCTAACTTGAACAGTAATTTTTGTAATGACTTGAAAAGTTACTTAAATCAAGCTACTAATCAGGAGTGGGTTATTATAGTTGATACGAGTTATATGAATAGGGAAGTGAGTAATTTAAATTATGCACCTGTAGTTAAGGATATATTAAATACGTTTAAAGGTGCAAAGGTAGTTAATATAGAAAATAAGGAGTAGGTTGTGGATTTCAGTCAAATAATGAAGCAAGCGCAAGAAATGCAAAAAAAGCTTGCGGAAGCCCAAGAAAAATATATTGGAAAAGAGTTTCAAGGTATTTCTGGTGGTGGCAAAGTTTCTGTATTAGTGGAAGTTATAAAAATAGGTGGCTATAAAGCTAAAAAGGTAAACATAGACTTAGAGCTTATGAGAAATGAAGAAAAAGACATAGTAGAAGATTTAGTGACAGCAGCGTTTAATGATGCCATTAAAAAAGCAGAAGAAGATATGGCAAATGCAACCTCTGATCTCGCAGGTATGATGGGGTTACCACCTGGATTTAAACTTCCTTTTTAAATTTACTACTGAAGTTTGCCTTAATGCAGTAACTAAGTGTTTTCCTTTTATACTAGTACTTCCATGAAGTACATTCATATTACTGCATGAATATGCAGCAATTCACAATGATGAATGCAGATCAGAAGATAAAAAGACATTAGTGAAATAGGTGTCAGAAGATCAAGAGTAAAAAAAGTAGAGTAACTCTATTTATTAATTAATAAAATCTTTGTATTTTCCTAAAAGTTAGTTAAGATACAGAAGGTTTTGTGTTATTAAGTTAGCACTTGACTTAACTTTAGTTATTATTTAGACTGCTAAAGTGGAATTTTAATTTTTTTAACGAGGGCAATTATGCATTATAAAAAGTTTTTTTCGGCAGCTGCTTTAGTGACGTTGCTAAGCCTATCAAACTCTGCTTTTTCATCAGACCCTATTGGTCCAATAAGTGATGAAGAAACTAGCTACTACGTTCGTTTACAATACAACGGTGAAATTTTACCTTTTTATACAAAAGTTGATGGTATTACAAATGCAAAAGATAAAGAAAAGGATAGTCCCTTAACAAGATCTTTTATAGCTGGTGGTGGTGCATTTGGTTATAAAATGGATGATATTAGAGTTGATGTTGAAGGGCTTTACTCACAATTGGCTAAAGATACAGCTGTAGTAAATACTTCTGAAACAAATGTTGCAGACAGTTTAACAGCATTTTCAGGATTGGTTAACGTTTATTACGATATAGCGATTGAAGATATGCCTATCACTCCATACGTTGGTGTTGGTGTTGGTGCAGCATATATCAGCAATCCTTCAAAAGCTGATGCAGTTAAAGATCAAAAAGGATTTGGTTTTGCTTATCAAGCAAAAGCTGGTGTTAGTTATGATGTAACCCCAGAAATCAAACTCTTTGCTGGAGCTCGTTACTTCGGTTCTTATGGTGCTAGTTTTGATAAGGCAGCTAAGGATGATACTGGTATCAAAAATGTTGTTTACAGCACTGTTGGTGCAGAAGCTGGAGTAGCGTTTAATTTCTAGTCTATCTTTGTCTTATTATCCCAGTGGGTTTTTCTTGTCATTCAAGTAGCATGACACTGGGATCTAGAAAAAAGAAATGTGAATTCCAGTGTTTTAGCACTGGAATAACACATTATTTATTTAATGTAGTTTTTATCGTTACACGCTAGCAATGTTAATCAGGTAGCTGATACTGAAGTGTATTGCTACTAAGATCTCAATTAGATGTAAAATTGTGCTTTTTTAATTAAAGCTTGAATTTTTCACTGAAAATCAATATATTATATGTATAGAGTTTTAATTTAAGTTATTATGTTGACCCCAGTAGCAAATTTATGTGTTAATAGTAGCACTAATCTCATGCAATATATTGCTGAAGTGCGAAAATTTCCTATGCTTTCCCAAGAAGAGGAAGTGCGATTAGCAAAAAATTGGCAAGAATACCAGGATATTTCTTCTGCTCACAGGTTGATTACTAGCCATTTGAATTTGGTAGTAAAAATTGCAATGAAATTTAAGAATTACGGTCTATTGTTGATGGACCTGGTCATGGAAGGAAATATGGGTTTAATGCATGCAGTGAAAAAGTTCAATCCTAACTTGGGATTTCGTTTTTCAACTTATGCAGTATGGTGGATTGAAGCTTCAATGAAAGACTTTATATTAAAATCTTGGTCACTTGTAAAAATAGGTACAACGCAAGCACAAAGGAGATTGTTTTTTAGTTTACGTAAAATAAAAAAAAGAATTTTACAATACACAAACAGAGAAACTTTGAGTAAAGAAGAAATAAAAGCAATATCAAATGAGCTTTCTGTATCTGAAGAAGATGTTGTACAGATGAGCTATCGTCTGGCTTGTAAGGATCAGTCGTTAAATAATTGTATAAAAATAGGTGATGACTCTAAAAAGGAGTTACAAGATATGATTCCGTGTAATTTAGTTAGTCAAGAAGTAGCTTACCAGAATCATGAAGAAAAGGCATTAAAAGAAACAATTTTAAGCAATGCGCTGGCAAGTCTTAATGAAAGATCAAGAGACATTTTCATTAGCAGATATTTATCTGAAAGTACTCAGACTTTGGATGAGCTTAGCAAAAAATATTGTGTTTCAAGAGAAAGAATAAGACAATTGGCTAAGCAAGCAATGAGTAAGGTAAAACAACATGTAAAATCAGAGAGTTTGAAACTTGGTTTACATGCGTAGTCTTTTTGTATTTCTAATACTTTTTTCAATAGGTACTCTTGCATCGGTTAGTAACGTACAACTGAAGGAAAAATATAAAGATTGGCTTGTGTACACTGCATTGGAAGATGGTGAAAAAGTGTGTTACATTGTATCTCATCCTAAGAAAAAAAGTGAACATTATACAGCTGACCGCAAGCCGTATGTAATGGTCAGTTACGTTGATAAAAAAGCAGATGAGGTGAGCGTCACTTCTGGCTTTCAGTATAATAATGAGCCTGTAGTTCTCAATATCGATAAAAAAATTAAATATCAATTGCCAATAATACAGGGAAGTCTTGCGTGGACAGATGATACAAAAATGGACCAAGATTTGATTCTAAAAATGAAGCAGGGATTATCAATGGTAGTTAATGGAAAAGTAAAAACAGCAAATGTTGATGATACTTATTCCTTGCTTGGCTTTCAAAAAGCGTACCAAAAAATGCATGACTTATGCCATACAAAGCAAATTATTGATCACTAAAGTATAAGATAGGCTGTTTTGTCTCTCAGACAAAAATATGGATATCACTTTACATAGAATATGAATATCATTTAAAATATATTTTTGAGAATTAATATGTCAAAAATTGTAGATATAGGAATCAAAGAACAAAGTTCTGTGTGTGAACAAATGCGTTTTAGTGTAAGTCGTGCAAGCCTTTTAAATACGCTATCCAGGGTAAGTGGAGTGGTTGAAAGGCGCAACGCGATAGATGTTTTAGCGTGTATAAATATCAAAGCACAACATGGCAGCATAAAACTAAAGGCTACTGATCTTGACATTTCAATATTTGCCTCACTTACTGCAAATGTATCAGCAGAAGGAGAAGTGAAAATCTCAGCACATACTTTACATGACATAGTGAAAAAATTGCCAACTAATTTGGATGTCAATTTCGAAATGAATAATCAAGGAAAATTATTGATATCCTGTGGAAATGCAAATTTTTCTTTACCGAACGTAGTTTCAAATAACTTCCCTGTTCTTGAAGAAGGTGATCATCAATACGATTTCACTCTACTAAGTGCAGATTTGGTAGACTTGTTGACTAAAACGAAGTTTGCTGTGTCGCTGGATGATACAAGGTATAATTTAAACGGGATATATCTGCATACAGATGAGCAATTTCTGTACTGCGTTGCAACTGATGGCCACCGTTTATCATGTATAAAAAGGCCTAAACCTGAAGATATCAACGGAGAATTTGGGGTGATCATTCCACGTAAAACTATCATGGAACTGTTGAAAGTATTGGGTGATTGTAATGAGATAAATATAAAACTTTCAGATAGAAAAATCAAATTTACATGTGGTGAGTATATTCTAATATCAAAATTGATAGATGGGACTTTTCCAGATTACAAAGCTGTCATTCCAACGTCTCAAGATAAACAAATGATTGTTGAGAGTAGCAAACTTGCTAGTGTTATAGACCGAGTTTCCGTTGTTGTGTCCGATAAAATAAAATCAATTAAATTTTCATTGCAAGAGAATTTATTAACTCTACATTCAAATTCCCAAGAGTGCAGTGATGCGACTGAGTCTATAGAGGTGGATTACGATGGAGCTCTTATGGAAGTAGGATTTAATTCTCGTTATTTGCTTGATGCTTTATCTTGTATAAAAAACAAATGTAAGGTCAGCCTATCAGATGGTAATAGCGCTACAATTATCACTGATGAAGATGATCCAAGTGCACTATATATAGTAATGCCAATGAGGACTTAAGCTAGTAATCTATCTTTACTAAGTATAAGCCGTGAGACGGCGCAGTGACCCCAGCGGCGTTTCTTTTACATTGACTTAATATGTTTAGCATTTCTTGTGGATTAGTTCTATTTTTTCCAAATTCAACTAAAGTACCAACAATAATCCTCACCTGGTTATGTAAAAAGGAAATCGCAGATATTTTGATGTATATGTGACTTCCGTTTTGTACTATATCAATATCATCGATTGTTCTGACCGGATTTGTAGCTTGACAATCTTTTGAGCGAAAGCTTGAAAGATTATGTTTTCCAAGCAGGTGTCTAGCAGCTTCACGCATGATGTTTACGTCAAGTGGGTTAAATACTTGCCACACATAACCGATTTCTAGAGCTGCAGGAGCGTAGCGATTAATTATTCTATATTCATAATATCTTTTTTTTGCTGAAAATCGTGCATGAAATGCATCATCTACAGCTTCTGCACTAAGCACAACTATAGGAATCGCTTTTAAGTGATAGTTTATTCCATTTCTTATTCTGTAAAGCTCAAATTGCCTTTCCATATTGAAATGAGCAACTTGCCCTAAAGCATGAACCCCTGTGTCAGTTCTGCCACCACAATGCAAAGAGACTCTCTCGCCACTGAAATTAAATATAGCGTTTTCTATGGTTTCCTGAATTGAGTTAGCAGAGTGTTGTTGCTTTTGCCAGCCAGAGAAACCACTACCATTGTATTCTATCGTTATTTTGTATCGCACTACAAAGTCTATCTATCTAATTTTAGGTAACTAACGTTCTTCGTTATTAAAAAACCCTTGGCAGATTGGTTGCGTTCAATTACCATGGAGACTATACAAGTTAATAAATGATCCATGGCACATAATCCAGAAGAAAGAAATAATGATAAGCAAAAAGCACTAGATAATGCAATAAGTCAAATTGAAAAAGCATTCGGTAAAGGTGCAATAATGAAGCTAAAGCAAAACCCTGTAGAAAAAATAGACACGATATCTACAGGGTCGATTGCACTTGATTCAGCTCTGGGTGTTGGGGGATTGCCAAAAGGACGTATAATTGAGATATTTGGCCCTGAGAGTTCTGGTAAAACTACCCTTGCTTTGCATGTAATTGCTGAAGCACAGAAAAAAGGAGGTTTATGTGCATTTATCGATGCGGAACACGCACTGGATGTTATATATGCTCGTAAACTTGGAGTGAAAACTGATGATTTGGTAATTTCACAACCAGACACTGGAGAGCAGGCGTTGCATATTGTTGAGTATTTAGTGTGTTCTAGTGCAGTTGATGTAATAGTTATTGATTCTGTTGCAGCACTAACTCCGAGAGCTGAAATTGAAGGGGATATGGGCGATCAGCACATGGGATTGCAAGCAAGGCTTCTAAGCCATGGACTCAGGAAACTAACTTCTGTAGTTTCAAAAGCAAACTGTATATTGATATTTATCAACCAAATTCGTATGAAAATAGGAGTAGTATATGGAAATCCTGAAACTACCACTGGTGGAAATGCGTTAAAATTCTATACTTCTATAAGACTTGATATAAGAAAAGTTGGTGCGATAAAGGATAAAGAGAATATTACGGGTAATGAAACGAGAGTTAAAGTTGTAAAAAATAAAGTCGCTCCTCCATTTAGAGAAGCAAAATTCGATATAATGTACAATGAAGGCATATCAAAACTTGGGGAAATAATAGATATAGGAGCAAAACTTGGTGTCCTTGAAAAGTCAGGCGCTTATTATTCATATAACAATACGCGTCTTGGGCAAGGAAGAGAAAATGTAAAAAGCTACCTCAAGGCGAATAAAGAAATTGCAAATGAAATAGAAACAAAAATCAGAGATTTATTTAAAAATCACGATAACTCTATTGCAATAGAAGAGGAACGCGAACAACTTCTAGAAGAATCAGTATTCTAATCTAGATTAGGGTGAAGTTTTAGTATCCATTCAGATGCATGGCTAATGTGCAAATGTTGAAATCAGTGCTTCTTTTCTTGTCGCCTAAGTAGCCCTTTTGGTGTCATCCCAGTGCTTGACACTGGGATCTAAGAAAATTCACAGGCAAACTAATTCGGTAAGCTTATGCTAAATTAATGAGCTTAAATGAAAAATTGGATCCCAGTGTCAAGCACTGGGATGACACCATTTGTTACGCAAATTGTCACAATGTTCGTATAGCTGTGTGTTTGCACACTGACTATTTGTTCCTATATTTTTGTCTATCTTATTTTGCTACCCTGCTGAACGGATACAAGTTTTATATTGAATAGGATGTCCTGTTCAATTGCTATATTTCACACTCTCCCAACTGAGTTGATGAAAGCTGCGATATCTCCTTGTAGCATTAGGTGTATATTTTTTGCTATTTTTTCCACTAAGAGGATAACATTATCAAAATTTTCAAATTTTGATAATACATAATCTGCTAAGCTTTTCCGATTTTCAGGCCTACCTACTCCAAATCTCAAACGCCAATAATCGTTACCAATAAAGCTATCTATAGACTTAAGTCCATTGTGTCCAGCAGAACTACCACCTTTTTTTACTTTTATTCTTCCAAATTTCAAGTCAGCATCATCATGTATGACAACAATATTGTCTAGCGATAATTTATAAAAATTTTTTATTTTTGCAATAGGAATACCTGAATTATTCATAAATGAATAAGGTTTTATCAGCATGATTTTATTATTATTAATTATGCCAGAGGTTATCAAGTAATCAGCTTTATTAGAAAATGACTGAAAATTCCAATATTTGTGAATTGCGTCAATAACTATGAAGCCAATATTATGGTGAGTTAATTCATATTTACTACCAGGATTACCAAGCCCAGCTATTAAATGCACTACTCCTCTGTTTTTGTTTGAGGCTCTTCAACATCACTATCAGCAGCAGAGATTGTTACAATGGTGAAATTTTCTTCCTCATGAGCTACAAATTTAACACCTTCTGGCAATTTTACATCATTGATATGTATAGACTGACCAATCATTTTGCCAGACAAATCAATTTCTATGACTTGAGGTATTTTCTCAGGAGAGCATTTGACAGTAATAGAACGACACAAAACATTAAGCACTCCACCTAATTTGATTCCTGGTGATTTACTTTCATTGATGAATGATAAAGGTATATCTATTTTAATTTCACTACCTTTATCAACAAATTGAAAATCAACATGTTGCACAGTATCCTTTACTACATGCCATTGAATATCACGAACAAGAGCATATTCTTTTTTCCCTGAAATATCTAGTTCTATTAAATGTGCAGAAAGAGCACCTGATTTATATTGTTTAGTAAATTCCTTTGCAGACAATGTCAAATTTACGTTATCATGCCCTTTACCATATATAACTGCAGGTATACTTCCCTTCTCCCTCAGAGCCTGAATCGCTTTCTTTTTTTTTACATCACGTAACTCTGCATTAATTGTTACCATTTCTTGCTGTGCCATCGATTACTCCTATTCAGCTAATCCTTTTTATATAATTTAATAATATAACATAAAAATATTTATTTCAAACTTCATTCTTTCACACTAATTCTTTGTGGAAAAATTTATTTAGATATATACTTAAGATTACGTAGTAAGAGCTATGAGTATTAACGATCAAGTAGTTTTTAAGATTTATAAGCCAACAAAAACTGCAACACAATCTGGCTTAGGTAATACAAAATTCTGGTACCTAAAAATTGAGCCTTGTTCTTACTATATTGAACCTTTGATGGGATGGGTTGGCTCAAAAGATCCCCAAAAACAGATTGTATTAAAGTTTGATTCTCTTGAAAAAGCAATATCTTACGCAAAGAAACACAACACAAAGTACACAATTGAAATGCCAAAAGATGTTAAAAGACTGCCAAAATCTTATGCAAATAATTTCGTATCAAAGTAAGTTTTATCGTAGTGTGTTTATCTAAAAACCTAAACCTAATCGTTACTATGATTTTGCTAACACACTAAGGTCATTTAGATAGTCGAACCTGGCTACCTAGTATCAAAGAGTTATTTTTTTATATATTTCTCCATAAGCTTTACAAGCCCCTTTTGGATTACTCAAATAACTTCATTCTGCTTGAAGAACTTTTATGTTGCTTTGCACTAAATTAATTTCACGTTTTATTTGTGTTAGCTATTTATTTAGTGATTGGACATATAATTTTACCTTAAATAATCCTACAATGCTGAAGAAAAACATAATTATTGAAATGGCACGAAAGGTCCTCATGATAACCTCTGTATAGCTCTTAATTTTGCTGAACGCGCACGCGGATTTGCATTTATTTCTTCCGCACTTGCTTTAATCACTTTTTTGTTTAAAAGGGAGAATGTCTTGGTAGGTCCTGGTTCACACAAATCTTTAAAAAGGGTTTTAACTATACGATCTTCTAGAGAATGAAAGGTAACTACAATTAATTTGCCGTTTTCACTTAAAATCTCAGATGCAGCTTTAATACCCTTTTCAAGCTCTCCTAGCTCATCATTTACCCATATTCTGATTGCCTGAAATGTCCTAGTTGCAGGGTCAATCTTGCTTTTTCCACGAAACACTACAGAACGTACAATATCCGCAAGTTCAAATGTAGTTTTGATAATTTTCTTCTTCCGCGCATTTACTATCGCTCTTGCGATTTTACGAGAATGACGCTCACCCCCATAATTATATATAGTGTTCGCAATCTCTTCTTCACGTAAAGCGTTAACAAACGTCGAAGCATTCATATGAGAATAGTTATCCATGCTCATGTTAAGTGGGCCATCACGTAGAAATGAGAATCCTCTATCTCCATTATCAAGCTGCATAGATGAAACTCCAACGTCGAAAACTATTCCATTGATACCTTTAATATTATTACTATCTAATAAATTTTTAATATTACTAAATTTCTCAATAAATAGATTTATTCTATCAGGGTATTTAACGTTCAGATCATCATAAAATTTGGTAACTGTTTCATCCCTATCAATTGCATACACTTTGCAATCAGCGGATTTCAATATTGCTTTGCTATATCCTCCAGCCCCAAATGTAGCATCTACATATATGCCACCACTTTGTGGTGCTAATTGAAATAGCATCTCTTTTAACAAAACTGGAGTATGTGTCATATCAAGAGACTTTGTGCACTTAAATTAAAATAACTTTCTCGCCAAAAAATATATGGAAATATATAGGTATAGTATAAGAATATTTAAATATAATCAACGATATAAAAATTTAATAAGATAATATTATTAATATAACATTTACATAATTCACGTTTGAAAAAGTAAGTAATATTACTATAATATCAAACAAATTACGGAAGATTTCGTGCAACAAATAACAAAAGTAATACTATCAAGTTTAATTTGTAACACTTTGTTGTGGTATGATCACATGCTTTTCAGCCATCTAATAAGCATAATCGGAGATGTGTTTTTTCCATCAGACGACAAATTAGTCAGCATACTTAAAGCTTTTGGAGTGTTTGCAGTGGGTTTCTTAATAAGACCAATTGGTGCTGCTATATTTGGCCACATTGGCGATAAATATGGAAGAAGGATTGCTCTATTTCTCTCTATCATATTGATGACTCTATCAACCGTACTTATTGCATTTGTTCCAGGCTATCAGAACATTGGGGTACTCGCATCAGTACTGGTGGTATGTTTAAGATTATTGCAGGGTATATCTCTTGGAGGAGAGGCAGGAAATGCCCCATTTTTAATAGAGCATGCTCCTAAAAATAAAAGAGGATTCTTTGGCAGTATTGAAGTATTGAGCGCAATTCTTGGCTCAATATTAAGTCTTATAGTGGTGCTTATATGCAAAAAAGTATCCGATTTTGAATCTTGGGGATGGAGATTGCCTTTTATTTTCAGTTTTGTAATAGGATTAATCAGTATATATATGAGATATATACTCGATGAAAGCCCAGAATATAAAAAGCAGGAAAAGCCACATGAATTACCGTTAAAAGAACTGTTAAATGGCTATAAAAAACCTTTTCTAATATCAATTGGAGTTGACATAGTTGAAAATGCATCTCTTTACATATATTTAGTGTTTTTTAATGTACTTGCATCAACAATCAACACTCACTTTAACCACATAGTGGAAGTATTAAACCAAATTGCACTTGGAGGACTGACTATACTATTTGCAATACTGTCTGATAAGATAGGAAGAAAGAAAGTCATGAAATTTGCGTTTGTGACTTTTATAGTAGTAAGTTATCCAGTTTTTTCAATGATACTAAGTGGTAATAATTTGCTCACCATAATGGCGCACGTTCTTTTTATAATCCCAATAGCTGCTTCTCTTGGTCCTGTTAGCGCGTTTATGTGCGAATTATTCCCAATAAAGGTACGATACAGTGGATTTGGTTTATCAAGAAATATAGCTTCGGGATTTTTTGGTGGTCTTGCACCATTTATATGCACAACTATTATCAAAGTTACAGGACAAGGAACTTTAGCAAGTTTTTACATGATTTTCTGTGCACTAATTGGGTTAGTTGCTATATCACAAGTTAAGAGTTAGATTTTTTCAAAAACCAAGTGTTTAAAAAATCTAATCATAAGGTGGAAAATGCCAATTTTTAGGTGATAGTGTAAATATTTCAACTCCATCTTTTGTGACTCCAAGCGTATGCTCAAACTGTGCAGAAAGTGAAAGATCACGTGTTGTCACTGTCCAGCCATCTAGCTTGCTGAGCAGAGTTTCATGTTTTCCAGCATTGATCATTGGTTCTACCGTAAAAAACATGCCTTCTTTTAAGATAAGATCCTCACCTTCATCATAAAAATGTACAACATTTGGTGGAGCATGAAAAACCTTTCCTATGCCATGTCCACAATAATTGCGTACGATAGAATATCCAAAATCTTCAATATATTTTTCTATAGCAAATCCTATTTCATTTAACTTATTTCCGGGCTTAACTTGTTTTATCGCTTCCATTAGCGCATTGTAGGCAGTATTACACAAACGCTTTGCTTTTATTGAGGGTTTACCAGTCCAAAACATGCGACTTGTATCACCATACCAGCCATTTAAAATCACTGTAACGTCAATATTTAAAATATCTCCATCTTTAAGAGGTTTATCATCAGGAATACCATGACATACAACAGCATTTTTCGAAGTACAAATTGATTTCGGATATCCCTTATAATTCAGTGGTGCTGGAATTGCACCTGCATTGATTATAAAATCATGACATAGATCATTTAATTCATTAGTTGTTACGCCTACTTTGACGTATGGTGCAATAAAATCAAGGGTTTCAGCTGCAAGCCTGCCAGCTTTACGCATAAAGTCAAAGTCTTCTTGTGAATGTATAGTTATGTTCATATCTTCCATTTCTTATTATAATTCACATCTTGCATAGTAGATAATGTCATTCCACTGCTTGACACATAATTGTACGAATATTGAATGCAAAAGTACAAAAAATAGTGTCATCAGAATGCCTTTTTTTCCTGTCATCCCAGTGTCAGCTACTCTGATGACACCAAAGGGGCACTTGGATAGAGGCTACTTGAATAACACCATCATAAGGTGAACCAGTGTCAAGCACTGGAATGACAAGGAAAGGGCTACTTGGATGACAAGAAAAAGGACGCTGAGATGACACCAAAGAGGCTGACACCACCATAAAGTAAATTCCACTAACACTATAGGAGACTAACATGAACTTTTTAAAATTTATCGAACTATGCTTTCAAACGGTAATGCCGGGGTGTGAGTATAACAATTATCATTATATAAAAATCATAGCAGACAGGCTTGAAGCAGCAGGTACTGGCACAGTGAAGCGAATAATATTCAATATGCCCTCCGCACTCAATGAAGTCTATGTGCGTGAGTGTTGCATGGCCCGCATGGATACTCGGTAATCAGCCAACTGCAAGAATAATAGTTGCAAGCTATTCTCAGCGGCTTAGCGAAAAGCATTCGCTCGACACCAGGTGCGTAATGCAGTCTAGTTGGTATAGAGCGCTATTTCCAGAGGTAGAGCTATGTAAAGACCAGAACACTAAATATAAATTTCAAACAGTCCAGAGAGGATGTAGGATTGCAACATCTGTTGGTGGAACATTAACTGGTGAAGGTGGTGATTTTATCGTTGTGGATGATCCACTGAGTTCCTCTCAAGCTTTGAGTGAAACGTTTAGAAAACGTGCTACAAATTGGTTTGATCAGACTTTAGTAACTAGGCTCAATGACAGGAAAAAAGGAGTTATCGTTGTTGTGATGCACAGACTACATCGGGAGGATTTAACTGGGCATCTTCTCTCCAAACCGATAAATATATGGCATCATGTTTGTTTACCGATGATTTCTGAAAATAAGGAAATTATCTATTCAATCAAAAGATCAATTCTCCCTTTTCCTGTTCCTATTATTCGAGTAACTACAAATGAGTGCAAAAGCTCAACAAGCGCTACATCTTCAAGGATTTTATACTTAAAAAAGGAAGGTCAGCTGCTATATCCCCTAGATGTAGGAGAAATTGAAATGATAAAGGCTGAACTTGGGAGTTACGCTTTTGCTGCTCAATATCAACAAAATCCTCTGCCACTTTCAAGTGGTATAATTAAGCAAGAATGGTTGAAACGCTATAGAAATTTTCCTGACAATCTCTCACATATAACTCAGAGCTGGGACACTGCTGTTTCAACAAACGATTCTAGCGGCTTTAGTGTCTGCACCACCTGGACAAAGGTGAATAATAAGTTTTATTTACTCGATGTGTACCGTGCAAAGCTTGAGTATCCAAAACTTAAAGAACAAGTTCTATCACTAGCTGCAAGATGGAAGCCACACGCAATTTTAATCGAAGCAAAAACAAGCGGTCAGCAATTGATTCAAGAGCTCAAGGCAATACCTATTATCGGGATAGTGCCACACGGTGGCAAACTTGCTCGATTCCACCAGATTGTTCCGATAATAGAATCTGGCAAGGTTTTTCTGCCACACCAAGCAGTATGGCTCAGCGATTTTGAGTATGAGATTTTAATGTTTCCAGAAACCCGCCACGACGATCAAGTAGACAGCACTGTGCAATACCTTCAGTGGATGAGAGATAGTAGCTTCAGGGTTGCAGCTATACGAACATTGTGATCCAAGAGGCAATAATTTGCTACCCACAATTTCGATTATAAGCTCATTTAAAATAAATATTTATTTTCTAGTATAATATGTGATAGTTAGATATTTTATTCTAGTTTAAAGGCAAAGTTATGGCAAAAGGATATGAAACACTGAAAAAAGTATTGAATGTAATTAACGATAAGCAAGATTTTAATAAAGATAACATAATTGAGAAAATACAAGAAGAACTAGAGAGGCAGGATCAAGATTTACATAAAGAGTGGATTGATGAGAAATTCGATATAAATCATGAATTTACCTCAGATCATCCTAAATATTTAAAGTTTACGTTATCAAGGATAGCTGCTGAGGCAGGCTATGCAAATGTGTTGGATGCTCTAATATCATCAGGATCAAACATTAGCGATAAGAGTGGAAAAGGTTGGACTCCTGTATTAAATTTAGCAGCTAAACATGGCCATATAGGAACAGTAGAAGCTCTATTAAAGATCGAAGGAATTAAAATTGATGAAAGGAATGAACATGGGTTTACCCCATTACACAATGCTGTTCATAAAGATCACAAAGAGATAGTAGAGGTTTTACTCCAAGCAGGAGCAAATGTTGATGCGCAACATTTGTATGGAACTCCTTTACATTATGCTGTTTCTTATTGTCACAAAGAGACAGTAGATGTTTTACTCGAAAAAGGAGCAAATGTTAATGCAGTAAATACACATGGAATGACCCCTTTAGATTATGCCAAGGGTCAAAACGTAGAAGTTCTATTAAAGGCAGGAGGACGTTCTTTTGTGAAAGCATTTAATAAAGGGATTGCTACCGCTGTAAAAACTGCATTATTAGGCACTGCTATAGCAGCGGTACTTTTTGCAACTGAAACAATTGCAATACCTATAGCTATAGCAGTGGTTGCAGTTATAGCAGTAGCACTAGCAGTTGGTGGTGCTACATATATGATGTTAAAGCCCAGTACTAAAGTTGATGGAGTAGCAGTCTTAATGGATGGGCGTCAAGAAGCTGCTAGCACTAATAGGGTTACCTAGCGCGTATTCGACCTAGCTGCATAAACACTGATCATAGGAAATGACATTACAGGAGAACTGGAATAACGTAGAAGAGAGCGCTGACAACTTTCGTTTAGGCAAGATTATATCTTGAAAAAATTAAGCTTTAGTGCTACTAAATATTGTAACTTCTATGCTGAAACCTGACTATGAATATGGAAAAAATACGTAATGCTGAAATAAAATTACCAATATTTCTCGATTATCAATCTACTACTAAAGTAGATCCTCGTGTTTTGGAGGTGATGATACCTTATTTTGGTGAGTTTAGTAATGCACACTCTCGTAGCCATTCATTTGGTTGGAAAGCTGAGGAAGCAGTAGAAAAAGCAAGGAAGCACATTGCTGATTTAGTGAATGCAGACAGCAAAGAAATCGTCTTTACCTCGGGTGCAACCGAATCAAATAACATGGCTATCAAAGGTGTTGCTCATTTTTATAAGAATAAGGGAAATCATATAATAACTGTCTGCACGGAGCATAAGTGCGTTTTAGATTCTTGTCGACATCTGGAAAATGAAGGCTTTAAAGTTACATATTTGTCCGTTAAGCAAAACGGAATTATAGATTTGTTGAAACTTGAGGAGGCAATCACTGATAAAACAATTCTGATTTCAGTGATGATGGCAAATAATGAGATCGGAGTAATGCAACCTGTCAAAGAAATTGGTGCAATGTGTAGAAAGCATAATATATTTTTTCATACAGACGCTGCTCAAAGCTTTGGAAAAGTTCCAATAGACGTAAATGAAATGAACATTGATCTTATGAGCCTTTCTAGCCATAAAATTTATGGACCTATGGGAATAGGTGCATTATATGTCTGTAGAAAAAATCCTCGTGTTAGGTTGACGCCACTAATTAGTGGTGGTGGACAGGAGAGAGGCATGCGCTCTGGAACAGTTCCTACTCCCCTTGCAGTTGGTTTTGGTGAAGCGGCACGTATCGCTAAAGAAGAAATGGAAATAGAAGCAAGCAAATTAGAAGAGTTAAGAGATATTTTGTACAACAAAATAAAAGAGGCATTTCCTGATGTTGTTTTAAATGGTAACTACGAAAATAGGATTCCAGGTAACCTTAACTTAAGTTTTCCTTATGTTGAGGGTGAGTCTCTTATCATGGCAATCAAGGATTTAGCAGTAAGCTCTGGTTCTGCATGCACATCCGCATCTCTTGAACCTTCTTATGTCATAAGATCACTAAACAATGGCCACGATCTTGAGCATTCATCAATTAGATTTGGCCTTGGCCGATTTACAACTAAAGATGAAGTTCTATACGCGGCAGATCTTGTTACTAAAAATGTTGGACGGCTAAGAGAGATGAGCCCACTTTGGGAAATGGTACAAGAGGGAATAGATTTAAGCACCGTAAAATGGGATTCTCATTGAAGAATAAGACGTTAGCCATTAGCAGAGTGATGGTTGTCTAAGCTCTTTCTATGGGTGAAATCGGAAACTTAGCTTTAAGTCCTTTATAGATGCCACGGAACTAAGTAGCAATCCTATACATATTAAGCTCGCAGCAGTTGTGCTTCCGCCATAGGATAGAAATGGAAGTGGGTCACCTATTATAGGTAAAAGGCCTATTGTCATTCCAATGTTTATAAAGAAATGAGCACCAAAAAAGGCGAAAACCCCGATAGATATTAACTTAGAAAAATAATTTTTTGACCTGTAAGCGATAGAGAATATTATAGCGAGGAATGTGGTATAGAGTAAAATCAAAGTCATGCTGCCTAAGAACCCCCATTCCTCACTAAGTACCGCAAAAGCAAAATCTGTGCGTTTCTCTGGCAAAAATCCAAGTTGAGTTTGACTCCCATTAACAAATCCCTTACCAAACAAACCTCCTGAACCAATAGCTATTTGAGATTGCTGTGCATTATAACCTATTCCAAGTGGATCTACTGATGAATCCAAAAATGATAATATCCTTTGCTTGTGATAAGGGCGCAAAAAAGGCCAAATAGCTGGTATTGCGAAAATGCCAAGAGTTCCAAAAATTATTAAATGAGATCTTTCCATTATTGCTGTGAATATAATTGATGCTCCTATAAACAATATTATTACAGCTGTTCCTAAATTAGGTTGCTTCAATACAAGGAATACAGGTAAGAAAATAATTATAAGTGGCTTAAATAAACTTTGAAATTTCATCATTTTATACACACTTTGTTTATTAAAATAACGAGCAAGTGCAAGTATTAAGCCCACTTTTACAAATTCTGATGGTTGTAAACTAATTGACCCAATTCTTATCCATCTCGTTGCACCCATTATATGCGAGCCAAAAAAATTTACTGCTAACAGCGCAATTACTGCTGCTATGTAAAAAAAATAAGCGTGCTTCAAATAAAAATCTAGCTCTATAAATGACATAGCTATAGCAAGCAAAAGGAAGAAAGAGAATATGACCAATTGGTGAATTGCAAATGGAGCCCACTTTCCTCCAGCAGAAGAATATTGAACAACAATGCCAACGCAAAACAGAGCTATTACGTTCATGACTAATAATAAGTGAATCTTCTTCAGCTTATCCACAGCGAAAACTTTACAGACTTTTAGATACAATAAAACATAAGAAAATCAAAAAGCAAATTTATTAATTACCAAACGAATTGGACTACTATATATCCCAGTTATTATCGTTAAAATTGCCATAAATAATAGACAAAAGAGCATAAGCAATGGTACCTCATTAAGTGTCATTCCAGCGTTTGATGCTGCGCTATTTTCAAAATACATTTTCTCTACCACCCTCCACATATATATTAGTGCAAGAAAAGAGCCAGCAGCAAAAACTGCAAGGGAAATCCATGCATGAGATTCGATAATTGCTTTCATCATATACCACTTACTTACAAAGCCATTTGTCAAAGGTACACCGATTAATGCGAAACTAAGTAGAGTAAATGCAAGTGTTGTATAGGGCATTGACTTTTTTAGTCCTGATAAATTTTCTATTTTTGTCATACCAAACTTATAAGAAATACACCCTGCAGTCATGAATAAAGACGTTTTTATCATGCTATGATTTACTATGTGAAGAACTGCTGAAAACAAACCTGCTTTTGAATTTAAACCCAGCATTAAAATTATATAGCCAATCTGACTGATACTGGAGTGAGCAAACAGTCTTTTTATATCTTTTTCGATCATTGCAGATATTGATCCAAATACAACAGCACAAAGCGCAAGGATGATCATCACGTTGCTTAGTGGTAAGAAAAAATTTTGCTGAAAAACATTGTAAAAGATTCTGATAAAAACATATATCATCACTTTGGTTACTGTACCTGAAAAAAATATGCTAATGAAGCTTGGTGCTTCACTATATGCGTTAACCAGCCATCTGCTGAGTGGAAACAGTGCCATTTTGATTGAGAGACCAACAAAAATGAATAATGTACCAAGTCTTATGATGTTATTATCGTATAATGGTACTATTCTTTCAGCCATGTCAGACATGTTGAGCGTTCCGGTCATAGAGTATAAAAGGCCGATGCCAAACAAGTAAAATGTTGCTCCTAGAGTACCACTAATGAGGTATTCAAATGCTGCAACTAAAGCTTTCTTATCCCTTCCCATTGAAACTAAAACATAAGAAGAAAGAGATGAAATTTCTAAAAAGACATAAAGGTTGAATATATCGTTTGTTACTAAAATTCCGAGTAATCCACTTAGGCACAGTAGAAATAGAGAGTAAAAACCAGAGATTTTGTTTTTGCTAATCTCTTTTTCATTAATATGAAAGCTATAAAGCACACTAATCAGCGCTATAAAATTCACCAAAGTTAGAATCAAGGAGTTCAATATGTCAATTCTCAACTCTATTCCGTATGGAGGAGCCCAATCTCCAAGATAATAAGTTATAATTTCACCATTGTATGTTTTCACTAGCAACATTAATGAAATAAAGAAAGTAGCTGCCGTTGTAAAAAAAGAGATAAACCAGGACACCCTATGTTTCCTGGTAAGAAAGCAGAACATCGATGCAATTATTGGTATAATAACTTGTAGAATTGGTAATTGCATTAAACTGTTGTTAATACATCGTTAAAGTATTAGTATATATAATACTTTTTGTTTTAACACCTTTATGTTGTCTAAAATTTATAATGCAGTAACGAGCCTATTGCGGAGAGAAGGTGAACTTATAGGAAGGGACGAAAACGGAAATTCTTACTATGAATCAAGTAAAGGAAAAAGATGGGTAATATATGACAATGTTTCTGAGCCTACAACAATTCCTCCAGCATGGCATATATGGCTGCATTATACTGATAATGCAGTACCAGTGAATAATAACAAAAGAAAAATTCCTAATTTAACAGGTAAAAAAGATGCATACTACCCAAACCAAAAGGTGAAAAATTACTATGAAAGCTGGAATCCTAATAACTAAAGATGCGAAGGTCAAATATACTTGAAATAACTGCTGGTTCATTTGTATTAATTTTTACTGTTTTTCTTATCTTCTTCGCTATTGATAAATTATCTTACATAAAGAAAAACTATAAGGATTGTTATAAAATACATGGCCTTTTTACTGATGCTAACGGTGTAGGGGTTGGTGATAGTGTCAAGATCTCTGGTGTAGAAATCGGAAGCATAACTGGTGTATCACTCGACAAAGCTACCTACATAGCACGAATCGACATGTGTATAAGTAGGGATATAAAACTCCCAGTTGATAGCTCAGCCCTAATCACTAGCAGTGGAGTTGTTGGTAGTAAATTTGTTAATATATCACCTGGCGCAGATCCCAAATTAATTTCACACGGTGGTAAGATAGCACACACTCAAGCTGAAGCAAATATGGGCGGAATAATGGATAAAATTATTGGCATGTTTACAAAGTGAGAATAAGAACACATAAGCCAACTTGGCCTATGTACAATTAAGGGATTTTTCTATCAATAGCTTGAAGTTGTTCAGCGTTTGAATTATCAAGATTTCTGCTAGGTTTTACATTCCTAATAATCTCAACAAATGCTTGTACTTTCAGTATAGGAGTGTTTTTTCTTACGTACTTAGGGAAGTGTTAAATAAACTGTGTCAAACCGAGAAGTAAAAATAAAATAGAAACAAAAAATGGAGGTTTGACAATCAGTCAAGCAAACAGAACTACCGGTTTGGTAGACTATAAAGAATTAGAAACAAATATCTTATCGTCTATACGAGAAGGAAGACCATTGACGGAAAGAGATGGTGCATTAACACCGTTTGTAAAAAGGCTACTGGAAGCGATTCTGGAAGGTGAAATAAAAAATCACTTGTCGGCTAAAAGCGAAGAAAATAATCGAAGAAATTGAAGAAATTCAAAGACTTTACGGACAAGTGCAGGTTCATTTGAGTTATTGACACCAAGAGATAGGGAAGGAAGCTTTGAGCCACAAGTAGTCAGAAAAAGGCAAACAACCGAACTTGAAGCAAAGGTTTTAAGTACATATGCCAGTGGCATGGTATATAGAGATATAGAGTCGCATGTAGAAGAGATATAAAATATCTGTAGCGGAGATATCAAGTATTACTGATAAATTATTGCCTGTAATAAATGAGTGGCGTAGTCGTCCACTGCAATCAGTGTATCCAATAGTGTTTATGGTTTTTTAAGGTCAAAGAAGACGGGCATTGCGTAAGTAAATATATGTAGAATATATTAGCAGAATGAAAGGAAAGAAGTTTTAGGCTTTTATATAGCAGAAAGTGAGGGAGCTAACTTTTGGCTAGGGATGTTAAATGACTTAAAAGAGAAAGGAGTAGATACCGTCTTGCAAGTCAACAAAAAAATTACAAAAATTGTTCAAGCTGTATCATAAAATTAAAAAATACTTCCAATTCACATTTTGTGTAACGGTACACAGATTATAGTTAGTGAATATGTTGATAAGTAAATTTCCGCTTTTTTGTACGTATAAAATTAATTTACTTATCAACATATTCACTAACCAGTTACAAAATTTGTGTAAGATACTATTTTACATAATTGGAGCGTTTTTTGATTTTAAAGCACTAAACTTTCAGCCAAACTCCTAGCTCTGTAGTTTTTGATATGATCTGGATCAAAAGCCTTCTTTGACCTTAAAACACCAAAAACAATATGGAGTAACTTACGCATTGCAGCTCCCACAATGGCCATGTTATGCTTGCCTTTCTCTTTTAACCTTTTGCAAAAAGTCATAATAGTAGGATTATGATTCTTAGCTACTATGGCAGGAAAGTACATTGCCTTACATAATGTTCGTGAACCGGATTTACTTAATCTGGGCTTGGCATGTACAGACGTACCTGACGTTATATTTCGTGGTATAGCTCCAGCATATGCTGCCAATTGCCTGGCATCCTTGAAAGCTTTTATGTTAGGAACTTCAGCCAAAATAGCTACTGCTGATTCTTCTCCTATTCCTGGAATGGTCAATAGAAGTTGAAAATTTTCCAACAATTCTTTGTGTTTATTTAATAGTTCACGTAAGGAGTTTTTTATTCTTTCTATTTTTTGTTTTATGTTCATTGCAAGGTCTTCCCAAGCATTTGCAACTTCTTTAGGCAGTCTCTCTTTTTTTTCTAAGTGGTTATTTACTAATGTCAATTCATCTTTTAACGCAGCCGAGCAACGATAAAGATGCTTTAATTTCTTTAACTCAGGAGAAGGTGGTGCCCAACGAATAGGTTCCTGTCTTTGGCAATAATCGGCAATTATCTCTGCATCAGTCTGATCATTCTTTTGTCGTATAAGCTTACTTTTTGCATAAAATCTTATACAAGCTGGATTAACAACACTCACAAAATGTCCAGTATTGTGTAGAAATTCAGCTAAGGCTTCACTATAACAACCAGTAGCTTCCATGCAGGCTTTTACTTGTTCTACATTATGCTTTTGTAGAAAGCTCAGTAAACCTTGAAACCCATGATCATTATTCTTGAAACTCCTTTTCCTGGTTTCACGTTTTCCTTTGTTGCTTATGAATGAAAGAGAAACATCAAAGCGATCTTTTGATATGTCTATACCCAAAAAGTTGTTGATCATATATAACTCCATACGTTACTATTAAAATGAAAAGTAAGGCTAACCTTGTGGATACAGAATTATAACCATTTAGGTCTTTCTACGATACCGTTCAGCCTATACTTTTGAGAAGGGAACTCTTGTCTACCACACAGATTTTATATCTAAGGAGATATTCAAAGTTCTTCCCTTCTCCACCTAATGCTTAAGCTTAAAACATCAGATGCTTTTGACAAGATACAAGAAGATATCCTGATTGTATGTGTAGATGGGCTAAAAAGCTTTCCTAAAGCAATAAACAGTGTATTTCCTAAAGCAGAAATACAACTATGTATTGTACATCAGATAAGAAATTCACTGAAATATGCATCGAGCAAAGATGTGAAAATTTTCATGAATGATTTGAAAAAAATATACCGTGCTGCAAGTAGAGAAATTGCCGAAAATTATTTGCTTGAGCTAGAGGAAAAATGGGGAGAAAATATACTTTAGTTTTGGGAGAATAATTGGGAAAATTTGTCTAGTTATTTAAAATATTCTGGCCCTGTAAGAAAGTTAATTTATACCACAAATCCTATTGAGGGACTACATAGACAGATCAGAAAATTTACTAAAACTAAGGGCTCATTTACTAGCACAAATGCCTTGTATGAACAGGTATATTGTGCTATAAAAAAGGTAAGAGAAAAATAGGCTATGCCTATACATGATTGGGCTTTAACTATCTCTCAACTTGATATCTTTTTTTCTTGTAGGTTAAAAATTGAGTTGAATTAAAAATGCGGTTTGAAACAGTTTATTTAACACTCCCTTTTTGAAAGTTACAGATCGCTAAAAATATTTAAACAACTAATTTTTATAACTTTGTACCAATAAAACTATTCCCACCTTAATTATCAAACAGTAACGTATAGAACTACAAACTTTTGTATATTAAGAAATTGTTTAAATTGTATACCTGGCTACTATGTCCCCTACTTCCAAGATAAAGTACCTTTCACTAAAAAATATTGAATTTAATTTTTGTAATCACTTAAGTCTAGTATTATTTTGTTAATGTATCGTTCATTTGCATCCTTGATGATAAATTTTATACCATTTTTATATCTTATAACTTCATCTACAGAAGGTACCTTACCAGCAATTGAAAGAACCAAACCACTAAGTGTGGCATAATGCTCTTCAGATTCACACAACTCTATTTTTAGATTTTCCTCTATATCCTTTATAAGGGCCCTTGCCGATATTTCAAACTTATTTTGAGATAATTCAGTAATGGTGTGTTCTGAATTTACCTCATTCTCGTTATCAATATTTGGTATCAATTCTTCTATAAGATCATTTATCGAAATTAAACCATCAGTTCCGCCATATTCATCCAGTACAATAGCTAAATATGACTTGGAAGATTTCATTTTAACAAAAAGATTTGTTGCTTTCATTGAGGCTGGTACAAATATTACATTTTTTATAATATTCCTCAGATTAAAATCTTTATTCTTATTGAAAATGATATCTTTTACGTAAAAAAAGCCTATTATGTTGTCAAAGTTATTCATATAAGTTGGTATCTTAGCATGGTAAGTGTTTTTCACCTTCTTTATTACCTCATCCTTGCTCGATTCAATGTCTACTGCACATATCTCCTTACGTGGAGTCATTATATCCATGATACTACAATCACGGAATTTTAATAGACTATTAAGTATGTCAAGACCTGACAGATCACCCATTAATGACTCAGTCGCACATTTTTTTAACACAGAAGTTTTGTTGAAGAGAAAGAGAAAAATTCTGTATGCTATTTTTTCTACTAAAGTTCTTTTCTTATTCAATTTATTCCCTTTAATGGTGAAAATATCTTTAGATAAGGTCTATCAAGAAAACTGTTATTAAATGTTTAATAAGCATGTGAATAATGTCAAATTAATTTGTGAATTATTTGTTGACATAAAATACTAACAATTGATCAACAATTTTTTCAATGACATATACATAATTATATAACAATCCATGATAGTAAAGCTTTTTTCCATAAAAGAAAATTACTAACATTCTAGACATCTTACTTATACACATAAATCATAAATGAAAATCAATAGTATAGAGAAGTTATTAACATATTTATCCACAAGCTAAGTAATACTAATTTTTACTGAATTTTAAGTTAATAACAATTTATTGATAGAACTACTACTACTGTTATACTTTAGTTTAAATAAAAATTAGATAAAGTAGA